>DATHMH010000040.1:0-22780 GCA_035487295.1 Terriglobales bacterium | reverse complement strand
CTTACGATTACGTTTCCCGTGACGGTTGCAGATAAGAGGTCGCTGCCATTCACCCCAAATTTGCCGATGCCTAACCCCAGGTATCTTCCCGTATCGGCAACATAGTTGTTTTGCACGAGGTGACCGCTGCCTCCGTAAATTGCCAGGCCCTTGCCCTGCCATGGCGCTACGGAGGTGTTGTTTGTGACCGTTGCATTCGACATCGGCGTGTAAAACACCTTGCCGCTCGGCGTGTTGTTGAAGTTCACCGAGTTGATCGCCAGGGCATCATCGCCTGTGCCGCGAATAAAGTTATTGGTTACAGTCAGATTGTTGCCTACGGTGCCGGTCAGCGAGACATTGTTGATGTTGATTCCGTCTGCCCACTCCTGCGTCAACCGGCTATTCTGAATCGTTCCCCCTGTTCCCGATGCCCAAAAGCCCGATTCTATATGCTGATTCCACATCCCATCCGCCAGCCAATTCGTGCCGGTGGTGTCCATCGCGCCGCCGTCGCCGTCGTTTGTTCCTCGGCTTCGAGCATTTGAATCGATATGGAAGTTTTTGACTGTGCACGAGGTGACAGAGAATACCGCCGCTAAACCCAGGCTATTGGGGAGCGGAACATTCCGATAAATCGTGCTGTACCACATTCCCGCTCCTTCGATCGTGATTCCTTGCGCGTGAAGCCCTGTTGCCCCCAGCAGATAGAACGTTCCTTGAGGTATCCATAGGACCTTTCCTTGCGCTTCGGCCTGATTGATGCAGTTTTGTATCGCCGCCGTGCTGTCCAGGGCGCCGGGATTGGCCGAACCGTTCGTTGGATTGGAATCGCCTACAGCTCCGCAACTGGTAATCGAAATTGAGTTGGCGGGCTGGGTCAGAGGCGGCGGGGGATTCTCGACGTCAACCACATCGATGTAGTAGAAAGCCGCCGTGTTTGAGGCGTCCTTCTTCAGCGCGAAGGTGCTGCCGGGAGCAATCGCGGCTCCTGTAATGAACGTATGCGCCTCATCGAAAAAAACATGGGGATTTCCGTCGGCCGGGTTTTGGTCATTTCCCTGATAGTTGTTGTTGCCCTCGTAAATCCAGGTCTGTTTGGAGTTAAGGTTGATTGCCTGCCGGAAGACGCCATTCACGTACAAATCGAGCGTAGCTGTGATTCCGCCTCCTGTTGGAGAATCGGGAATCGACTCACGCACATTGATAAACGTGATAGGCCGCCCGGTATTGTTCGTCCACTGCACAAACTGGCCGGTGTTCGTAAGCTGCACGTAGGCATGCCCCGACGCCTCGAGCGCCGGACTTGAAAATTGCGTCGTGGGAGGCGCCGAAAGGGAGACAATTGCAGCTCCCCCACCAACCGTTCCAGCTTCGGCTTCATAACTTACAAAAGGCGTCTTGGCTCCCACACCAGAGGCGGCATTGTTTAGAAATAAGAGCTGAGTGACCATACACAAAATGTAAATCGAACGCGCGGTCATGTTTGATGCACGATACAGGATGCTTGCGACTCCCGAAGCAGATTCGGTGCGCGATTTCAACCCTTGCGGCATGGTGACTCCTTTAAATGGGAAGTATTAGACAGAGGCTGACGCTGCAAATTCCTTCACGCTCTCCCTTTTGATAACCGGATGGTCGATGGAGTGGACGAGAGATTGAACCGGTTGCCAAAACAAATGAGCGGTTGAAAAGAAAGCTTTAAACTGCGAACGAAGGCGGAAAAACTCCCACCCATTTCGATTCCCGGGCCTCGGCTACGCCTAACAGTGAAAAGGCCGATCATATTCCGGGGAGAGAAGATATCACCATAGATAAACGTTTGTCCACATCTGTCTGCATTAAATAGAAGAACCTTAGACCAGATACCAATACTGGCCTATTGGGCAATAAGTCTCAGAACACCCTCCGGTCCTAGCCCGGCTTTTTTCGGCAGCAGGTTGGTCAGACTTAGTGGCACAAACGCTTTCACCCTGTCTTTGCGAGCACATCTCTGCGATCTGATCAGGGGAAGTGCTTGGTCTTTGACATCGCACCTTAGAATCACTGGAAAAGACTGGGATGTACAGGACTCCTGAGTTTCCTTTTTCGGGACTACGAAGATTAGCCGGAAATTATGGAACCCGACCAGCATACGAGCGCCTGCTTGATTTCGAATTTCGTGTGTTTGAGGAGTTCTCAGTAACCGGCCCGTGCTTTGGGCCGCAAACAGGTTAGTTTACTTCTATCGGCCGCCGTATTCCCACTAAGAACGTCATGCACGTAAACGCAGGTTCTCTCAGTGAGCCGACCTCAGCGAGGCATGAGCCGGAAAAAGAGGGCCTGCTTTGCAACCGGCTCTACTTTTGCTTCCAGGGCGGTCATCTGAGCCTGATTTAACGGCGTAAAGGAACGGGCGAGTGCGGCGCATTCCTCGACCTGCTCGACGGAGTCACACCCGATGATTGCCGTGCTGATGGGTAACGATAGGTTGTAGAAGAACGTTTCCTGCTTGGTCAGCGTACCTGGAACCGTGGTGATTGCGCCGCTGCCTTCCCAGGAATGCTTTTGTTGGTCCACGGGCGGCGGCGTCCAACTGGAAAGAATACGGCCGCGCGCCATCACCTTCATTCCGATAATCCCCATCTGTTTCTCGACCGCCAGCGGAAGAAGTTCTTTTTCAAAACTGTAATAATATTTGTCGGCCGCATTGACAGCCATCAGGATTGTATCGAAGGGAAAGCGGCGTATGGATTCGATGAGTGCTTCGGGGCGGAAGCGGCCTGTCACGCCAAGATGGCGCACGAGTTTCTGGTCACGCGCTTGAACCAGGGCTTCTATGGCGCCGCCTTTGCCAAATATCTGGTCAACGTCTTCCTGAATTCCAACATCATGCAGTTGCCAAATATCGATGTGATCGGTATCCAGCAGCTTGAGAGAAACCTCGATATCTTTAAGCGCGGCATCGCGGGTTCGTTCTTTGGTCTTGGTTGCAATAACAACCTGATCCCGATTGCCCTTAAGAGCCTGCCCCAGATGACGTTCACTCCACCTGTCATGCCCCCCGTAGATGGCGGATGTATCGAAATAATTCACTCCCAACTCGAGCGCGCGGTGGATCATCTGCGGGGCCAAGGTTTCGTTTTTGGCTTTGTCGATTGCTGCTTGGCCACCGAGGCCAAAAATGCCGACCCGATATCCTGTCTTGCCCAGATTCCGCGTTGGCATCGTGTCCTTGACGGCAATTGTCGCGGCGGCTGGAGTCTTGTCTTCTGACATCACCTCGGCGGACGCGCGCGAAGCAATCGCCCCGGCAGACAGACCGGCTGCTATCGATGCTGCCCCTGACTTAAGGAAGTCCCGGCGGTTCCGGTTACCGGCATCCTGAAGTGTGTCGTTTGGTTTCATGTCCATTACTCCAAGTCATCGCAAATGAAAATAGCGATTTGACTGAGAAGCGAACTCAGCGATGTAGTATATTTTCTGTACACGGTGAAGTCAATCGTTTGTCTAACTGGATAAAGCGATTATCATGCACGGCACCGATCGGTGCCGAGGGGAGTTGGAGAATGAGCCGAACAGTCCTTTCTTTATGCTTCATGGCGGCATCGATATTACCGACAACTGCGTTTTCCCAATCATTTTTGAGTCAATATAAAGGCTTGCCTTATCACGACAGCCACTATCGCGGCGGTCCACAAAAAATACCGGGACGGATATTGTGCGCTTACTATGACCTGGGCGGCGAAGGAGTGGCGTATCACGACAGCGATCCACAGAATCACGGCAGCGGAGAGTTGAATAAGGCTGATGGAACCTACCTCAATGAGTTTCGTATCCATGAGGGAGTGGATACTTCATATACGAAGTTTGACCGGAAGCCAAATCCAATTGACGACAACCCATTCGACAAGGTTGTTCCTCCTCGAGACCTGCTCTATATTGGCTGGACTGAACCTGGAGAGTGGTTCAACATTACAGTCAATGTGAAACACTCGGGAACATACGCGGCCGATTTTCTTTACACATCGAATCGTGGCGGAACAATATCAGTCGATGTGAATGGAGAGGACGCAACAGGACCTCTGCAGATTACGTCTACAAAGGACCCCGCAGAACCGGTGGCCTGGCGTCAGTGGCACCATTGGAATCTGGCTGCCCAACTTTTCAAAATCCCCCTCAGCAAAGGGAAAACCGTTCTCACCGTACACATATTGACGGGCGGAAATATGAATCTGGCTTATTTCGAGTTCAAACAGGTCCACTGATGAAAGGGAAGCTGCCAGGGTATTGAAACGGACTTGCTTAAAGTTTTTTGATGACCGCATGGCTCGGTGGTCACGTTATCCAGAACGCGACAGACCAGAAGTGGAATTGCTGGTCGAGTGACCGGCAAGCAAATTGCGCCAACATTGTTTCACTATCAAGGAACCTGGTTTACACGGATCCAGTACAGAGGCAATTGGTGATGGCGAACTGCTTGCCAATGAACTTATTCACCGATATTGCTTCGGACAGTATAATTGACCAAACTGGCTGTCTACATCTTTTCGAAAGAGAAGAAGGTATGGAAGGGTGCGTTGGCTCAACTCATATTGTATGTCTGCGGCAAGGTGGTGACTTTGCGCTTACTGACCACAAGGTAGTCGACTTCTCAGAACTCAAAGGATCGAGATCGGTGAGACTCATCACTAACAAACTTTCAAATCGAAGTAAACAATCATGAAAAAGTTCAAGTTTCTGGTGGCGCTTACTACGCGAAACAACGACTATCAGCTGGCACAAGAGGTGACAGCCCAGGAGACGGCACGCCGGCTTGGCGCCGACGTAGAGATCATCGATGCAAACAATGATCCTATCGCCCAAGGCCAGCAGTTGCTGCAATCCATTCAATCAACAACACGACGCCCTGATGCCATTATCGTGGAGCCACTCGGGGGAACCACTCTGCCCGTTGTGGCCCGTGCTGCTGCGGAGGCCGGAATGGGCTGGGTTGTGCTCAATCGCGAAATGAACTACGCCGCAGAGATTCGCCATATTCGTAATGTCCCGGTCTTCTCCATAACGTCCAATCATGAAGAGATTGGCCGAATTCAGGGAAGACAATTTAATGCCCTGCTACCCAACGGCGGTTCGGTGCTTTACATCGAAGGTCCATCTACCAACTCGGGAGTGCCGCAACGGGCCGCCGGCATGTACGAAACCAAAGCAGCCAATATTCAGGTCAGGATTTTGCGAGGCGATTTTACGCTCGAGAGTGCCCAGCGCGCGGTCCAGACGTGGTTACGCCTCTCTACGTCGACCCAGACTCAGATCGATTTGATAGGTTCCCAGAACGATGTTATGGCGCTGGGCGTGCGGAAGGCATTTGAAGAATTACCTAAGACAGAACAGACACTACGATGGCTGAGCCTGCCCTACACAGGCGTCGATGGTCTTCCCCAAGGCGGGCAAAAATGGGTGCGTGAGGGTCTGTTGACCGCAACGGTTGTGTCTCCCCCAAACACCGGGCTCGCCATTGAAATGCTCATCAAGGCCCTGCAGAGCAACATATCACCAAGCGGGCAGACATTGACGACACCGAGTTCTTATCCTTCGCTTGAAGTATTAGCTCCAAGAGGTAAATAGCAGCTGTTTGCTTTCAATCCTCGTTCCCGGGCTTTCGGGCCAGCATGCGAAACCTCGACTCACGGTATAAACAAACGTTTGTTTCATGTAATATCAATCGGCAGTGTCATGTGTTTTTGTGACTCGCCGTTCGACGTGGTGAAATCTTCCGGCAGGCAAGCTGCCCTGATTGCCATGGGTGGTGCAATGGATGCCCGGTACCGCGGCAGCAACCAACATGATTTGTGACAGCCGGAAAGATTCGGGGGAGCAATACAGTTCATGGCAATCGTCAAGCATTCGCTGCTTCTTTTGATCTTCGTAATCGCCCAAGTGCTGCCGTTGGCCGGCGCATCTTACTACCCTCTTCGTCTGGACGATCCAAAGGCCGTATATGTTCTGCGGGACAATTCCCCCGTCCACGGAGACGGGGTCCTGGATGATTCAGAGGGGATTCAGCAGGCCATCAACAAAGTTCAGGAGACTGCCGGGCAGGGAATTGTTTTTCTTCCTGAAGGGCGATACCGGATCACGAAGACAATCTACATCTGGCCCGGAATCCGGGTTATCGGTTACGGGGCCACTCGGCCCGTGCTGTTACTGGCGGCAAACACGCCCGGTTACCAGGACGAAGAACACGAAAGATTAATGATATTTTTTGCCGGTGGGCGGCCCGGATATGGCCCTCGCGATCTACAGAGACCGCGTGATCCAAACAACGATCAGCCGCCTGACGCGAATCCGGGAACGTTTTATTCAGCGCTAAGCAACATAGACCTCGAAATCGGAGAAGGCAATCCCGGAGCGGTGGGCATCAGGTCTCACTACGCACAGCACTGTTTTTTAGCCCACATGAATTTCCAAATCGGTTCCGGGCTCGCGGGCGTTCATGAAGCCGGCAATGTCGCCGAAGATGTGCATTTTTATGGCGGGAAATATGCAATCTGGACAGGCACGCCCTCGCCAGGCTGGCAGTTTACCGTAGTCGATGCCACTTTTGAGGGACAACGGGACGCCGCGATTCGGGAGCACGCCGCCGGGCTTACCTTGATTCGGCCGCAGTTCAGGAATCTTCCAACCGCCATCGAAATCGAGCCTCACTCGCATGACGATCTTTGGATGAAAGATGCCTTGCTCGAAAATATTTCCAGTCCCGCTGTCATCATCAGTCAGGAAGATAGCGCACGTACCGAAATCAACATGGAGAATACAGTCTGCAAACAGGTACCCGTCTTTGCCCTGTTTCGCGAGAGCGGACGGAAGGTTGCCGGACCAGGAACAATCTATGCGATGAAGGTATTCTCGCACGGCCTGAACTTCGCCAGTTTGGCGGCGATTCCTGAAATCAAGGACATAACGGAGACCGCGGTCCTGAATGCTCTGCCTGCTCCCGTAAAATCTGATCTTCCTGATTTGCCGTCGCGAGATACATGGATGAACATCCGCTCTCTTGGGGCAAAAGGCGACGGAGCATCCGATGATACTGAAATCCTTCGGAATGCCATTGCAAACTATCGCACGATTTATTTTCCTGCAGGCCGATATGTGGTAAGCGATTCGATCATTCTGAAACCAGATACCGTACTGATAGGTCTTCATCCCAGCACTACTCAGATCGATCTTCTTGATTCCACGCCTGCGTTTCAAGGTCCTGGCTCACCCAAGCCGCTGATCGAAGCTCCGCCCGGTGGAACGAACATCGTCACTGGCATCGGACTTTACACGAATGCAATCAATTCCCGGGCGGTGGCCGCGAAATGGATGGCCGGCAAAGATTCGATGATCAACGATGTTCGATTCCTTGGAGGACACGGGACTTACACGCCCGATGGCATCCGCGAGAATCCATATAACAATACACACACCGCCGATCCCGACTTGAACCGGCGCTGGGATAGCCAGTATCCCAGCCTCTGGGTTACCCACGGAGGCGGGGGCACATTTTTTGACATCTGGACGCCCAGTACTTTTGCCCAGGCGGGCATGCTCGTCTCCGATACCTCCACCGAAGGCCGCGTCTATGAGATGTCCAGCGAGCATCACGTCCGCAACGAAGTGGAATTGCACAACGTGGCAAATTGGCAGATTTATGCGCTCCAGACCGAAGAGGAGCGTGGCGAAAGCGGCGCCGCCTTACCGCTCGAAATCGACGGCTCCAGCAATATTACGATCGCTAATTCCCACATCTATCGCGTCATCAGCAGTTACCAGCCGTTCCCATGGGCAATCAAGGTTTCCAATTCGACGAACATCAGGTTGCGCAATGTTCATTGTTACAGCAATAGCAAAGTGGCCTTCGACAATACCGTCTATGATGAGACACACCATATTGAAATCCGGCAGCGGGAGTTCGCAAGGCTCGATTTATCGAGTGAGCCGCCACCGCCCGTTCCTCGGCGTCCTTCGTTTGTCTTGGCGCAAGATGCGAAAATCAAAAAACTGTGCGGCGGGTTTTACAACATCTCGGGCGGCGCGACAGCACCGTCTGGCGATTTTTACTTCGTTGATGCCCATATGCAGCGCATTTACCGTTGGGATGTGAACAAACAGCAGGTTTCTCTGATACGAAACAGTCCGCTCGATCCAGTAAATCTTGCCTTCGACAACGCTGGAAACCTGATCGTCGTCTCCAATGCGGGAAACGGGACTGTGTATTCTTTCAAGCCAGGAAAATCGGAAGACGAAGTTACGTTCTTGAAACCCACGTCGGTTGCCGCCAGACCAAATCTGGCCGTGATCTTACCTACCGGCGGTTGGCATATCGATCCAAGCAGGTTTCAGCAAACATATCGACAATATCTCTTGCCTGACGGCGCAGCGTTCCTGGCGGTGGACAAAGATTTTATCAGCGGAGCGGTTGCCTGGAACATAAAGAGCAGCTTTTTGTTGCGCGCCTTCGGGCTAGCGCCGGCCGTTCCGGGAAAGCCTTTCTACGTCACAGACGAATCTGAAATCAACACCTGGGTCGGAACAGTTCAACCGGACGGAAGCCTGGCCGACATGAAAATTTTCGTGAATCAGGGAGGCGAAGCCGTTACCAGCGATTCGCACGGAAATGTTTACATTGCGGCTGGACAGGTCTTTGTCTACAGTCCAGCGGGTAAACTGATCGATGAGATTGATGTTCCAGAACGGCCTTTGCAGGTGATCTTCGGGGGCAAGGATGGGAGAACCTTGTTTATTCCAGCCCGCACAGCTTTGTACGCAATCCGCACCAGATTCCCAGGACAAATGAAACCCAGCACGAGCAGTTCCGAACCTCTACATTGATCTCTGACCAGCATGCTGTGTGGCCGGCGGTGGTGATATCGTTCTTCGCCAACTTTACGCAAACCCCGTGCAACTCTTCAAACGAGAGAAGGATAGAATCGCGTGCCGTTGTTACGGCATGAATTGCCGCCGCGCAGTCCAGCATTTCCTTTTCGCAGAAAATTAATTGAATGCGGCTTTTCTATGGAGGGTTTTGTTGCTCTTTTCTGCCCGCCCGGTCTTTATTTTTGGCTGAATATCCTGTAGCTGTTGGCCGCCGAGAAAAAAGGGGGCGGCTGGGTAGCCGCCCTTATTAGTGGGGTAGGAGAGCCCTGTGTTTTTTCATCTCAGTGAATCCAGTAGTGGATTCTGCACTGCGATCAAACAAGGGAAGACACTGTGAGCACAAAGCCACGGGCTATCGTAAGGCATTTTGATCGCCCACATTTCATTTCGCCAATTTCGAGAAGCGTCTTTGCTCCCAGGATTTGACCGTTGAGTCTAAGCCGCTTGGCACAATAATTGTGAACCGACCAAGATAGCGATCTTACATCTGGGCGGGGGCGTACGAGTTAATTTCGCAATTCAGTAGAATTTCCTGGAATACTGGTTTTTGCCAAGTCATATTTCGTGCTCCTTTAAATAAATATTCAAATTTGAAGCACCGGAATCATAGGGGTTGAATCTTTCTGGGTCAAGTTTCGACAGGTTAAATCTGCCAAATTTGACGGTTAACTTAACTTCAATAAACTTGACTCACCTTAAAGGAACATTTACACACAACCCAGCAGCAACACTTTTTCCAGGCGGGAACGTGTTGGTATGGTAGCGGGTCTAATTGCTTGTTAAGTTAACGTCTGAGGACCTAATTTAACCGCATGAAACTTGACTCCACTTAGGAAGCGGCAGAGACTCCTACGCTGATTCTGTGGCCAGGCAGATCTCCAAAGTTCTGCTGAGGCACACACGACAACAGGAAGGGACGTTAGGGGAAATGAAACAGCTGAGCAGACTCTGCAAGGTGCTTTCGTCAGTTGCCCTGTCTGTCGTTCTTAGTGCCGCTTATGGAACTGTGGTATGGGCTCAAAAGGTTCCCGTTCAGCTTTGGGTTACAACCTCTAATACGACGGGGGTTGTCCTCGGTTTGCAGCGTCAACACGACTTGCGATTCACAGCCGATGCCAATGATAGCATTACTGCCATTGATGTCGACGAGGCCAAGGTCTTCCAGAAAATGGAAGGTGGCGGGGCCTCTTTTACAGACAGCGCTGCCTGGTTGGTGAACGAGAAGCTCTCACCGGCAAGCCGCAAGCAGGTTATGCGGAAGCTCTTCGACCCGAAGGCCGGCATCGGCCTGAGCTTTCTGCGAAATCCGATGGGCGCATCTGACCTCACCCGCACCGAGTACACCTATGACGACGACGCCAGCGACCAGGCAGATCCTGCTTTACCCCACTTCAGCATTGCCCACGATCTTGTAGACATCCTGCCGCTGACGAAAACCGCGCGGCAGATCAATCGTAGCCTGCAGCTGATGATGGTTCCCTGGAGTCCGCCCGCATGGATGAAAGACAACAACAGTCTCGTGCATGGCGACATCCTGCCCAAGTTCTATCCTCACTTAACCAACTACTTTCTAAAGACAATGCAGGCGTACGAAGCCCAAGGGATACACATTGACTATGTCGCGCTCAATAATGAGCCCATGTGCTGCCCCGAGATCAACTACCCCTCGGCCAATCTGCCATCCGAAGAGCAAATCACGATTCTGAAGGATTATTGGTTCCCGGCCTGGGAGAAGAACCACATCCAGACCAGGATCTTCCTGCTCGATTTTAATTGGTGCAAGAACGATCTGGTTACACCACTGCTTCAGGAAAGCGCCATTCGCACCTCGCCCTTTGTTGCCGGTGTGGCATACCACGGCTACTGCGGCACTCCGGCTGTGCAGACTGAGAACCACAACGCCTTCGAGGCTGAAGCTTTCTTTACCGAGAGGACAGGCTCCATCAAGAACAGCCCGGACGTCCAGCATAGTAGAGACATGAAGCTGATGATCGGTATCTTCCGCAACTGGGGACGCACGTTTGTAAAGTGGCCAATCGCCGCCGATGAAAACCAGGGCCCTCATCTTGGCGGCTGCGCCACCTGCACGGGACTGATTACGGTGCATACCAAAGACAAGCCGGGTAAGGTAGACTACGGCATCGAGTACTACACCATGGGACACTACACGAAGTTTGTGCCCGTTGGCGCATCGCTCATCGATTCGACTGCCAGCGATAACGTGTTGAATGCCGCCTTCAAGAACCCGGATAGCTCGCTGGTGCTCATTGCCTATAACAACACGAACCAGCCGCAGTCCTTCAAGGTGCGCTGGCATTCACAGGTGTTTCACTACACGCTCCCGGTCAACACCAGCGCAACTTTTCGCTGGCCGGGAAAGCCGTAGCATACGAGCAGGAGAGCGTTTTTCTTGACCCTTCGTTCAGCATGACCCAGGTCAATTTGCCGTGTGAGTGGAAATTAGACTGCTCTCGCTCGATAGCGGTTTCCGTTTCGCGGCGCTGGTAGATTCACGCACAACCAGTTCAGGCTCGACAACGATCTCAACCTGAAACTTCTCCAAACCGCGAATTCGGTTCAAGACAGATTGCGCCGCCAGTCTCCCCATCTCTGCCAGCGGCTGGCGAATGGTGGTAAGCCTGGGCGTGCTGAATGCCGCCGCGTTAATGTCGTCGAACCCGATGACGGAGATGTCTTCAGGTACGCGCAACCCAAAGTCCCGAAACGCACGAACCGCGCCGATGGCTGCGATGTCGTTGAAGGAAACCAGGGCCGTGAACTTCTTTTTGTTGCAGAGAAGGTGTTGTACTACTGGGTACCCCAACTCCGGAGATTGTGAATCGAGATTGAGCTGCACGATCAGGTCAGATTTGACGGCAATGCCGATTTCGCGCGCTACTTGCACCAGATAACGCCATCGGTCATCCGAGTCTGAACTGAAGGTTTGACCGCGCATGAATGCAATGTTCCTGTGTCCCAGAGAATAGAGATGCGATAACGTCAGTTCGGCGGCACGCCGGTGGTTGAGCACGATGTTGGTTACACCTTCGATCGGCCGGTGCCCGGCGACAGCCACAGCCGGCACCGGAAAGGGATGTTCCAGTGCGGAATCGATAGCGATGAGCGCCTCGGCGCCGCGTCCCAGGAGCATTTGACTGTACTCCTCGATCAGGTCCTTTCGATGACGATGATGCGCCGTGAAATAAAAATATCCGGCGTTCATCAGCTGGTTCCCGATTCCGCTCATCATCTGGGTGTGATACCCATCGCCAAGTTCGGGCACCAGGACTCCGATCGTCGAAGTTTGTTTGCAGCGCAGGGAACGTGCCAGAAGGCTGGGCCGATAATTGAATTTCTTAGCGGCAGCTTTAATGCGGTCGCGTGTCGTCTGGGGGATGGTTCGTCCAGGAACATCGCGCAGCACTACGGAAACCGTCGCAGGAGACACTCCCAGATAGTCCGCCAGTTTCTTCAAACTGGTTGGCTCAGGTGTAGCAGGTGGCTTCCGTTGCATGCGATGCTCTCGTCGTTAATCCTATCGTACAGCAGGTAAAGACGTTTTCATTGAATACAATGGCCGCAAGGCACATCGGAAACTGCAGCTTGCAAGATCAATGGTTGAGAAAACTACCACACTAATGTTGCAATCGAATCGTGCTCGAGGGTCATATCAAATACCCGGTCTCCCATTTCACACTGAACATCCCGCTTTTCTCCAGCGTTAGTGACAATCAGCACATGGCTGCCATCGGGGTTCTCGAAGGCTACGTGATCCATGCGGTCCAGGGTCCCATGAGAAGCGACGACACGCGCACCTCTTTGAATTGCCCTGGAATAGTGCGCCAAGGCCCAGTATTGTCCGCTTCGGGTAATTTTATGGGTGCCGGAATCAATTGTGACCATGCCTCCACACTTGTATGGGCCGATGTTGGGCGTGCCTTTTTCGTCCAAAGCAAGGTTCCATCCGACAATACAGCGCGCCCAGTTGCGCAGGATTTTGGCGAAGTCGCCGCACCATCTGCACCAATCGGTTGTGTAGTCCGGGCTGTCAATTTCGGGCCCGCCTTCGGTCCAGTAACCGTGCTTCTCTGGAAAAGCTTCATGAACGCGCGTCATGGCATCGGGGGTTCCATTGTAGCCATGCCACGCTACACCATCCACGTACTTGTATACATTCGGATTGCCGAGTTCATCGAGGGCTCGCCCCCACAGATCATAGTTATGATCGAGGATCCAGATCTTTGTATCGAGATGGGCACGCTCGAATGCGGGCCCAAGGTGTGTTGCTACAAATCCGATCTCGTATTCCTGTCCCCACAACGCCGCCGGCATTTTGCCGTCCTGGTCGGTATCAACTTCATTCTGGACAGTAACCGCATCGATCTTCACCCCGGCGGCGGCGTAGCCTTGCAGGAATTTCACAAGGTAGTCGCTATATGCGGGGAAATATTTCTTCTGCATAGACCCACCCAGCATGGACTTTCCTGACTTCATCCAAGCTGGAGGGCTCCACGCAGATGAGAAAAGAAATAAATCAGGATTCGCGTTGCGGGCCATGCGCAACATAGGCAAGATGTACTCGCGATCGTGTTCGATGCTGAATCGGTGCAAATCGAGATCGGGCTCATCGCCGTCATCAAAGCTGTAGAGCTTTGTCGAATAGTCGCTTGAGCCGATGCACGTGCGACCGACGGAGAGCCGCAACCCCTCAGGGCCGAACAACTCCGAGAACAGTGCCACGCGCTCCGCCCCGGTTAGCTTGTTGAAAAGATAACAAGATGCATCCGTAAACGCCCCTCCAAAGCCCAGTATTTCCTGGTAGCGGTGCGTCGGGTCTACCTGGATGACGGACGACAAATTGCCGGATGCTGCTCGCCATTGTGGCGCTTCGATCGGCGCGAACCTTCTGTCCCCGGAGGTTACCCAGCCACGTATCCCGGATTCCAAGGCGGTCGCAGCTCCAGAACTCCTGGGTGCAATGAGGGCAGCAGTTGCAGCAGCAGAAATAATCCTGAGAAAATCGCGGCGGGTCGTTTCGCTCATGGTTTCACCTTTTGAAACAGAATTGGGGATCGTCGAACCGATAATAGCATCTTAAACAAACGATTATCTATAGAGTCTGTTGGACCTCAAATTTTTTCTTCCTCCGAAACTCGCGAGAGACCGGCGAGGAGGTTGAGAAGCATCATCGCGCCAAGCGCGAATACAGGGACCAGCAAGCCAAAACGCAGCGAGCTGCTGTGGGCCGAAAATTCTCCGGTCATCCACGGAAGAACGGCCCCGCCCAGTCCCGAGATGGCAAAGATCCACTTTGATTCTGCCGAATCGCGCGTGAGCGAGAGAACGTTGGCTACACAAAGAGGAAAAATCGGCCCAATCATCAACCCCGACAAAGCGGCGCTGAAAACGACTGCAAGCGGCAGACGGCTGGCCAGCAGCAACATAACGCCGATGAACGCAATGGTAAGCGATGATGTGAGAAGCTGCGCCTCCGAAAGCCATCTTGCGATTCCTGGTACAAGCATCCGGCCGCAGACCAGTGCGACCCAGAAGCAGGAGGCGGCAATCGGAGCCCATGCTTTGCTGGAAATCGGCAGGCGGCTGACGTAGCTCATCATCCACCCGCTGACAGAGACCTCCGTTCCCACATACAGAAAAGCGATGACCGCAAAAATTGAGACGAGTTTCAGCGATCTCCGCCCGCTTGAGCCTTGCCCTGCACCACCTTGTTTGCGAGTCAATGCTGTACGGTTCGTGGTGATAAGAAGGAATGTCACCATCAACGCTGCAGCCAGGACGAGAAACAGATAAGCAGGCGGCCAGAGCCTGACCCAAAGCGATGCGATTGCCGGAGACAAAGCGGCCCCGAGCCCCCAAAACGCATTCAACACAGAGAGCGCGGCACCGCGATTGTTTGGATATGTGCTGCCAACCAACATGCTGGTGGCCGTCATCGTCAGGCCGAGACTTACGCCGAAAGCGAGGAACAGCAGCACCTCGGCATTACGGGGAAAGAACGTGATCAGCGCGGCACTGACGATCAGCGCCAGATATCCGCTCACAAGACTGCGAAAGAAATCATTCCGTACGAGAAGAGCGCCCAATGCGGCGCCCGTGAATTGAGCTGCGAAGAGAATGCCGGCATGCCGGTCGTCGAGATGCCAATTCAGGTTAAGAGCGGGAAGAATACAGCCAAACAATGTAGTTCCGGCGCCGGTGAGAGCAAAGCCGGCGCGCAGCCATGTGACTGGCTGCACGCGAGCTTTACGTTCGCGCTGCATCGCCGATTGTGCCACCAGCGCCGCGAATCCTCCTTCGCGTCTTATGCGCCTCCAAAGGTTCCAGAGGCCTGGCTGGATATGTGGATTCCCGTACGATCAACACGGGTTTGATGATGATCTGTTTCCGGAATTCCTCCTCCGCGTGAAGCTGCTTCAGGATGCATTGTGCCACGATCCTTCCCATCTGTGCCAAGGGTTGGCGGATCGTGGTCAGCCTCGGATTGGTAAAGGTAGCGGCGTTGATATCGTCGAACCCAATCACGGAGACATCGGCCGGTACGCGCAGTCCATGATCCTGAAGTGCCCGTATCGCACCAATAGCAGATATATCGTTAAAGGCGGCCACCGCCGTAAACAAAGGACGGGCAACGAGGAGATCGTTCATGGCACGGCAACCCGAATCAGGAGAGTAAATGTCGTGTTTGAGGTAGATGACGAGCTTCGGGTCGATGGGAATGTTCAGCTCCCGCGCCACCTGCCTGATGCTAGGCCATCCGTCATCGGAATCGGAGCTGAACGGCTGGCCGCGTATAAATACGATACGCCGATGGCCCAAAGAGTGGAGGTGCATCAGCGCCTGTTCCGCCGCCAGCCGATGATCCAGAACTAGATTTGTAACTCCGCCCAGGGGCCCTTTTCCAGTAACCGCAACTACCGGCACCGCAGGCGGAGTTTCCAGCGCTGTATCAATGGCAACCAGGGCCTTCGCCCCGCGGCTGACGAGCCACTGACTATATTGCTCGATCAGGTCCTTGCGATGCCGATGCTGTGCAGTGAGGTAGCAGCATCCCAGTTCGGTCAGGTGATCGCCGACACTGCCCATCAGCTGGGCGTGATATCCGTTGCCGAGTGCGGGCAGCAAGATCCCTACGAGCGGAGCAGGGCGGCGCCAAGAGGAACCTTTCATTGGAAGCCTTGTTCCCAGCATGGGAATACATTTTTGGTTTTTCCGATAACGTGCGTCATGTCGCTTAGACAATCGTTTGTCTATGATTTTACTTGACATGTATGGTTTTCGGAACTAGAGTTTTCACACGCTGTGGCGGGATTGTAAACGCTACAGCTCTAGATTGTAGGGGAGGGTTTTACCCTTGATTTTTACAAAAAAATCAGGGCATTCTATCAAGTCAAGGCATTTTGCGCCAATAGAAGGCAACAGCCATCCCGGCCAGATGGTTCATTCTGCTGGCTGGGTTCACCTGCGCTGGCGTGACCTAGACGAAAACACCAACGCAACAATTCGCGGTCAGGTTCTGGACCCCCCAGGCGAGCGCCAGAGTGTTATCGTTATCAAGACACCCGTGCAACAATCTTGAAGAGACAGCGACCCCGGTTGGCAATGCACAATGTGAATCACGATATCTTTCAGTTCGTGCTTCAAGCTTAGTGCTCGCATGCTCGTGCCTGAGTGGTGGACGTTGCCGTTTGCGCGTTCGCCGATGGGAATCACTAAACTGCCCATTTCATGATTCGGCAATTTGAATGGCAGAAGCCTATTTTTGGGAAGTTTCGGACGTCGCATCTTGTCATCCAGGCTTGTTGATTTCCCATGGTGTTCTGTACGACCGACCTGGGAGTATGCGGCTTTAATGCAGAAATGTGAGCGTGATGTGCTCTGTCACGCAGTTGCGGAACAGCTATGTATAAGGATAGCAGCGGCACAAGCAATAACCTGGAAGAGGCTTCCCAGGGCCACAAGAGTGAGCAGCTAAGCTCGCACATGAGCGTGGCCCGCAAACCTGATCGCCCTCCTGCAGCGATTGTCCATCCTTTGACAAAGAACAAGACAACTTCCGGCGAAGATGAGGCGACCCCCTTAAATACCGAGGTTTTGGATCGGCCAACGAACCAGGAAGAAAGGGCCGAACTTGCGGCAGTGCTTGCCGCAGAGACTTTCCAACGGTCTCCGAAGCTCTCCCGTCTATTGAGTTATCTTTGCGATAAATATTTTACCGGCGAAGGGGACGAGCTCAAAGAATATAGCATCGCGGTGGAAGTACTTGGCCGCGATTCCGAATTTGATCCGCAGTTGGATGCCGCAGTCCGTGTGGATACTCACTATCTGAGAAAAAAGCTCAAGGAGTACTACGCCAAGGAAGCACGCGATCATAGAATCCAGATTGTTCTTCCGAAGGGACAATACATACCGCAATTCTTGCTGACGGCAGCAGCGGAGCGCAAGCCGGAACAGCCGCCAATCCGCATGCCCGGTTGGCGCTGGCTCAATTTGGCATTGGCTGCCGCTGTCGCGGCTGGTCTGCTGTTGATGGCGATTGTTCGGCCTTGGCAGCACCCCGCCAAAGTTGAAAACAAAGTTCAAAACGGAACGATAGCCGCCACTACTTCCCAAACGGCGGATGCATCTCGAAACACAGCCGTTCCTCCCGCTCCTGTGTCCTCAGAATCTGAAGACATACGCATTGTCGCAGGCGAGCGCAACGAAAATTATGTCGACAAGGCGGGCCGTGTTTGGCTCTCCGACCGTTACTTCAAGGGTGGCACGACCTTCAAGCATGGCTCGCATGAGATAGCGCGCACAGAGGACCCAGACATTTTTCGAAGCGGCCGGGAGGGGGAGTTCGCTTATGAAATCCCGCTCAAGTCCGGCACCTACGAACTTCACCTCTACTTTGCTGAAACCCTGGTGAACGGCGAGGGTCTGCGCACTGTCACTCTTTCCATTAACGGGTTGCCGGTTTCCACTCTGGACGTTGCTTCCGATGCCGGTGGAGTGAATACGGCAACAGAGAAGATATTCAAGGATATTTCACCGGCCAAAGACGGCCTCCTGCATCTATCTTTTCAAGGCGCTGGTCCCAGCGGCTTTTTCAATGCCCTGGAGATATTGCCGGGAACGGCGGGCAAGATGCTCCCGATTCGGCTCAGTACGCAGGAAACTTTCTATCGCGACCACCTCGGCCAAATGTGGATGCCGGACCAATACTTTCTCAGCGGCCGCAGGTCCTCGGGAAAGTCGACTGTCGAAGGCACAGCAGATCCAGCGTTGTATAAGACGCATCGCTTCGGCAACTTTACCTATTCCATTCCTGTTGTCGAAGGAAGGCGATACACAGTCACACTGCATTTTGCCGAGACCTGGTTTGGTTCCCCTGACTCGCTTGGAGGCATCGGCAGCCGCGTCTTTGACGTCTATTGCAACGGCCGGACATTGCTGAAAGATTTCGACATTCTCAAAGAAAGCGGTGGAAAGGATAACCGCGCCGTGATCAAGGTTTTCCACAATATTGCTGCCTCCGCCCAGGGCAAACTGAACCTTACATTTGTTCCCGCCAAAAATTATGCCCTGATCAGCGCCATCGAGGTCACTGAAGAGAATAAGTAGTTCCATCGGTATCCTTTTCCGAAGGCCCTCCACCTGCGGCTTCACAACGCCTTGCTCGTGGAGAATCTGATCATGAGAGAAGCTTTATGGTCGCCGGACAAGTTAAATCCAGCCGCCCTGCGGCACAGCCGGGGACGGCTTTGCCACACGAGCTTGTACGACTTCTCGCACATTCTCAATACTAAAAAAAGCGATGGCTGATACTGGCCATATCTCCGGAGAGTCAGGGAGCGGAAAGGTCCCTTTAGGACCTTTCCGCTCGTTGGAGTTTAGTGGAAGGCTTCAAAGGTTTGCGAGTACTGGAAGTTGCCTTGCGCGACACCGCTGCAGATGGGCGAGGCGAAATTCTGCGATGCGCAACTGCCGTTATCGCGCCCCAGCGACCAGAACGCCAGACGCGTGATGAAGCTGTTGCCGAGGGCAAAGCCCACCACCGTGTTGGCGTCGCCGAAGCGGAACACTTCGGTGTTGGTATCGTTCACTCCGATCATGGGTGTGACTCCGATGCTAGAGCTCAATCCCGCAGCATGTACCTGCCTGAGGGTGTTTTGAGCGGCCATCGTCGCATCCGATCCCATGGTCTGGCCACTGTTGAGCCCGTCGACCCCTGAGCCGTAATCCATGGCCATCACGTTCACCACGTCAGGATTGAATCCCGCCGCATGCGCAGCAGCCAGCAGATTGGTGCCGGCTGTGACCAGACCCGTGGGAAGCACAGGCAAGGTTAGAGAGATGACCAAATGCGGATTCGCTCTCTTCAGGCCAGCCAGCGCCGACATGAGTACAGGAGCATTGACACCGCCTTCGATATCCAGATCGATTCCAGCCGGATGATAGGCGTTGACCACTGCCTGGAACATCGATTGCGCTCCGCCTACACTGCCGCATGAGCTAAGAACCGAGCCATTGGCGCCGCCGAAGGAGATGTAGACGGCCACGCCATTCGCTTCTAACTGGTTGATTGCGCTTTGAACCGATGTCCCATTCGGGAAGTTGGCGTTGATGCCGCCGCCGATTCCTCCCCAAACCGGAGTGCAGCCGCCATCCTCCATAAATGCCAGACTAATAGCTCTTAAGCCGGCTTGCTGCGCCTTGCTCACGACTTGTGAGCCTGCGGCGAGGCTGATGTCATCGTAGGGAGCAAACGTCCTGCCGCCGCCACCACCACCGCCGGTGGTCACACTAATGGCAGCGCTTAGGCCTGACTTGCCGGCCGGATCATCGGCTGCAACCGCAAAGGTATATTTCGTCAGCGACGACAATCCGAAGACAGAGAAGCTGGTGCCGCTTGCGGTCCCGACTGCAGTTCCGTTCTGGAACACTGTGTAACCCGTGATAGCACAATTGGAGGCTGCGGTTGAAGCATTCCAGTTCAAGTTTGTACTGAAGCCGGTGGTGCCGGAAGCCGACAGTCCGGTGGGCACGGAAGGAAGCGTCTTGCAAGTACTGCATGGTCCGAGCGAAGTCCAAGGCTGCCCGCTGCCCGCAGGGCCGTTATTGGTGGCCGGATTCTGGCCTTGAGTCCACCAATTCGCCCTGTAGTTGATTCCATTTACATTGGCTGTCATGCCACCGGTATAAACCGCAGTGGAGTTCCAGGGTGCGGCGCAACCTGTTTGCGCTGAACTTGTCGCAGGAATGAGCAGAAGCAAAATAATGCAGGTGCTCACAACAGTCAGATGACTCTTCTTCATTATAGTTTTAAGCTCCTTGATGATTACTCTCGACTTGTTTTTCAATCCTTATCTAAAGCCAGCAAAAAAACAATTTTGCAGCCTGACGTTTGTATGAAGGTTGAGACTTGATGTCATGCCGAATGGACAGCTGATTCATGCCCAGCCGCCCGAGTCAGATCTCGAGCGGCTGGATACGAATAGACGGATCCGCGGATTGCTACTGAACCTCAATTCCGCTGATGAGCGAGTTGTTGACGACGGACGTAAATGTAATCACGATCTGGCCGCTCGCATTCGCGCTTCCCGTAAATTGCTGGATATTCGCGATGTTCTTTCCGCCAGCCGCCTTGAAGATGTCAAAGCCGGTCAAGACCTGCGTGCCGTTGATCTTGACATTGAACGTACGCGAGCCAGCCGTGCCGAAGAAGGTTTCGGCAAAGTGCAGCCGTACGGTATGGCTCGATCCGGCGACAAATCCCGGAATCGTGTAGCTGAAGTTGCCGATGCGCGCCGTCTGATAGACAGCCGCCGGGGCCGGGTTTGTCACCTTGCTGATGTCGATCGTGTTGGCGTGATTGATGGTCGTGCCGCCAGTGAAGTCCTTATCGGCCGTGAATGTGCCTACCGCCGCTCCTCCGGCATTGATGGCAACCCCGGTCGGTGGTGGTGGTCCACTCGTTGGCGTAGCCGAGACCTGGTTAGAGTTAGGGCTTTCGCCAGCTGTGTTCTGTGCTGAAACCACGTAAAAGTACGTCGTGCCATTGGTCACGGTCGTATCGGTGAAGCTGGTTGCAGTCAAGCCCGATGCTACAAGCGCATAGTTCATGCCGCTGGTCAAGGTGCGTTTTACGTTGTAGGTGCTGGCGCCCGCCGAGGACGACCAGGAGAGACTTACCTGATTGTTACCCGCAGTTGGCGTTGCCAGCGTCGGCGCCGTTGGTGGGCCGCCGCTACCCGGCACATACACACGAACGTAATCCACCAATACGTCTGCTGGGCTCGGGCTTGAGGCATTCGGAGCTCCAGGGAAGCCGCCACCGACGGCGAAATTCATCAATATAAAGAAAGGATGGTTGTATACCCATTGCGTGCCAGCCGGGATACGGGCCGGTGTATTGATGAAGAATGGTTTCGTCGGGTCGTCCCGATAATACTCCAGCTGGTTTTGCGACCAGATGACGCCGTAGGTGTGATAGCCGGCATCGTCAATCCTGCCGCCGTTGGGGAAGGTAAATCGCATGCCGATGCCGTTCCCTCCGGAATATCCGGGACCGTGGTCCGTAGAAGATGTGGTCGTCGGCGTATATTTCGGAACCCACTCCATGATGTCCTGTTCACCGCAAGTCGGCCAGCCAACGCTGCCAATGTTGGTGCCCAACATCCAGAATGCCGGCCAAAAGCCAGCCCCTGGAACAAGCTTCATCCTTGCTTCTATTCTTCCATACTGAAATTGGTGTTTTCCTTGCGTGTTCATACGGCCCGAGGTCCATGTTCCGCTGGGAGTCCTGATGGCGCGGATGACCAAGTTGCCGTTGCCGTCTTCGAAAACATTAGGGTTGGCGGCGCTGCAGGGCGCGCCATTGTCTCCCGGTGGACAATAGAACTCGAGTTCACCGTTGGCGGGGTTCTTGCCGTGCATAAAGTTCCAGTCGGCGCCGCTGGGAGCAGAGCCTGCCGGGCCATTGAATTCATCACTCCACACCAGCGTCCAGTTTTGCGCAGCGGCCATTGGTGCAAATGTTGGTAAAAAACACATCATTGCCAGCAAACAGGCCAAGCTCACAAACCATCTAGTCCGTGCGCCTGTTCGTGTTTCTGGCTGAAACTTAGTTTGCATAAGTCGTTCCTCCGTTGTTTTGTGCTTAATTTTGCTATGTCTTCAGCTTCATGACGGGCTTGCTGAATACGCCGTCTAAAGATAAATGCTGCAAGGGTGCGACGAATTGGGAAGGTCTTGAGAGATGACCTCAGGCCTTAAACAACCCGGCGCGCTCTTAGGTACAGGTGAGTGTTCACTAGCGTGCTTCAAATGCGTGGGGCATCATAGTTATTCACTTTTTGGTAATCAAGTTTCATGCAGTTAGATTTGCTCGACTAAACAGTTGAGTTAACACACACATCAATGGCAAAGCAGAGCACCGTGCGACCCGATATCCAGGTAAATAATTTGTTTTCAGTTGCTTACAGACTGTTAACTCAACGTCGCAATTGTTTAGATCAACCCAAATGAAAGCTTGGCTACTTTCTCTGTCTTCGGCCCGAGAATTTTCGCGCTCCAGGGCCAGAGCTCGTTGATAATTGATGCCAAAAACACTTACTTAGCCGTCTGTAGGCCCTCAGGGTCGTCCTTCACGGGCGGTAACATGGGTCACGGCTTCCCCCCAGGGGAATGTGCGCGGGACGGGAGCGAATCACCGGGTTGGATAGGTTTGGGGGTGGGGGGGTACTACTTGGAGTAGTCGATGCAGTGGTAAGCGATTCACAATCAATCAGATAGGAAAATGGCGGAGTTATGGGGGAGTAGTTCTTGAAATGCAGTTCTCAGTTCTCGGTTCTCAGTTCTCAGGCCAAGGGAAGCTAGCGGTGAGCTTGTGCGGCGA
>DATHMH010000039.1:0-13874 GCA_035487295.1 Terriglobales bacterium | reverse complement strand
GGTGGAACCGGAACGGGAGCGACTATGGACGCGAGCAGACGGTGCAGGCGTTGTTCGAAGAGCAAGTGGCGCGCAGCCCGGAAGCCGAAGCAGTGGTGTACGGAGAAGAGAAGATCAGCTACGGGGAGTTGAACCGGCGGGCGAACCAGTTAGCGCGCTATCTGCGCGCGCAAGGGGTAGGGCGGGGAACGCTGGTAGGCATCTGCCTGGAGCGCGGGGTGGATCTGATGGTGGGCTTGCTGGGAATCGTGAAGGCGGGGGGAGCGTATGTGCCGCTGGATGGGGAGTATCCGGAGGAGCGGCTGCGGTTCATGCTGCAGGATACGGAAGCGCCGGTGCTGGTGACCCGGGAAGCTGTCGGGAATCGTCTTGCAATGGAAAATTGCGCGGTGGTGTGTGTGGACCGGGATGGAGCGATGATCGCGGGCGAGAGTGGGGAAAATCCTGCAATCGTGACCGTGGCCAGTGATTTGATTTATGTGATGTACACGTCGGGGTCGACAGGGCAGCCCAAGGGGGTATGCATAGGGCAGCGCGGGGTGATGCGGCTGGTGCGGCAGACCGATTACGTCAATCTGGGGCCAGGAGACCGGATAGCGCAGGCTTCGAATGTATCGTTCGATGCGGCGACGTTTGAGATCTGGGGAGCGCTGCTGAACGGGGCGACGCTGGTGGGGGTAGGCAAGAATGTGATGCTGAGCCCGCGGGAGCTGCAGCGGGAGCTGGAGAGGGAGAAGATTACGAGCTTGTTCCTGACGACGGCGCTGTTCAACCAGTTGGTGGCGGAAAATCCGGACGTCTTCGGATCGTTGCGCGAGGTGTTGTTTGGGGGCGAGGCGGTGGACCCGCGGCGGGTGCGGGAGGTGCTGAAGGGGCGAAAGCCGCAGCGGCTGCTGCATGTGTATGGACCGACGGAGGTGACGACCTTCACGACCTGGTATGAGGTGGAAGAGGTGGCCGAGGAGGCGACGACGGTGGCGATCGGGCGTGGGATCGCGAACACGCAGGTGTACGTTTTGGATGAGCACGGCCAGGCGGCGCCGGTGGGAGTGGCGGGGGAGATTTATGCGGGAGGAGACGGGTTGGCGCAGGGGTACTGGAAGCGGGCGGAGCTGACGAAGGAGAGGTTCGTGGAGCATCCGTTCCGAGCGGGGGAGCGTTTGTACCGGACGGGAGACATGGGGCGGTGGCGGGAGGATGGGGTCATCGAGTTCCTGGGGCGCAAAGACCAGCAGGTGAAGGTGCGAGGGTATCGCATCGAGCTGGGCGAGATCGAGGCGGCGCTGCTGACGCATGAAGGTGTGCGTGAGGCGATCGTACTCGTGCAGGAAGATGTGCCCGGCGACAGACGCCTGGTGGGCTACGTCAGCGGAGACGGCGAGCAAGAACCTGATCCGGCGAAAGTGCGCGATCATTTAAGGCAGAAGCTGCCTGATTACATGGTTCCGGCGGTCATCATGGCGCTGAAAGAAATGCCGTTGACCTCGAACGGCAAGCTCGATCGCAACGCGCTTCCCAAGCCCCGTCAGGAACGCATGGAAGCGGGCGACACCTTCACTGAACCGGGCACGGCGACCGAACAGATACTGGTTCAAATCTGGTCAGAGGTCCTCGGAGCTGAAAAAGTAGGAATTCACGACAACTTCTTTGAGCTGGGAGGAGATTCGATTTTAAGCATCCAGATTATCTCCCGGGCCCTCCGGGCTGGCCTGCAAATTACCGCCAAACAGCTCTTTCAGAACCAAACGATCCACGAACTTGCCGCCGTGGCGGATGTATCCTCCACTTCAAAATCTTCCGATGCAGCACCGCAAGACCACGCCGTCAACGAACAGAAGCCGTTACCCGAGCAGGGCGAACTCGCAGCCTCTGATTTTCAAGCCGCAAAGATGAGCCGGAAGGACTTTGAAAGCTTACTCGCAAAAATTGGCCAACCGACCGGGAGCTTGTCGAAATGAAAGTAGAAAACCTGGAAGACGTTTACGAGTTGTCCCCTTTGCAGCGGGGGATGCTGTTTCACTGTCTGCAATCTCCCGATTCGGCTTTCTACCTGGAGCAGTTCCACCTGACGTTCAGTGGCGATCTTAATCTGGAGTGCTTTCGCCGGGCCTGGGAGTTCGTGCTGGCAAGGCATCCTGTTTTACGCTCCGCGTTCTTCTGGGAAGACCTGGAAAAACCCTACCAGGTGGTCTACCGCGAGGTTGTTCTTCCCTGGGAAAACCTTGATTGCTCCGCGTATTCCGCCTCTGAGCAGCAACAGAAGTTGGCGGCCTTTATTCAGGAAGACAGAAAACGTCAATTCGTTTTCTCCGACGCTCCCTTAATGCGCGTCGCGCTCTTTGACTTGGGTGAGAAAAAACACGAGTTTGTATGGAGCTTTCATCATTTGTTGCTGGATGGATGGTCGGTAACCTTGCTGCTGCAGGAGGTCTTCGCCGCATACCGGGCATCCTGTGACGGCCAGGAGCCCGCATTCGATGCGGTGCATCCCTACCGTGATTACATCGTGTGGTCGCAGAAGCAGGATCAGTCCAAGGCTGAATCGTACTGGCGGGAGGCGCTTCGTGGCTTCACCACCCCTGTGCAATTGTCTCTCGCCTGCGGCAGACCAATCGCCGCCGCCAGCCAGGAGAGGAACCAGATACAAACGTTGCAATTGTCTGCCGAGGCCACCACCGCGCTGCGCGATCTGTCACGGCGGCGCCAACTGACCATGAATACTTTGTTTCAGGCGGCATGGGCGATCTTGTTGAGCCGTTATTGCCACCAGAACGACGTAGCCTGGGGCGCGGTGGTCTCGGGACGGCCGGCTGCACTTCCCGATTCGGAATCCATCATCGGACTTTTTATCAATACGTTGCCCATGCGGGCGCAGATCATTCCCGAAATGCCATTGCTGGAGTGGGCGAACAAGCTGCAGGCCGCCTCGGTAGACCTGCGAGAGTACGAATACAGTTCCCTGGTCGACGTGCGCCGGTGGAGCGATGCCCCGCGTGATGTTCCACTCTTCGACACGATTGTTGCCTTTGAAAACATTCTTACAGATGCATCACTCGCCCGGCCGGCAGAAAATCTGGCTATCGGGAGCGCCCGCGTATTGGAGGCGACAAATTATCCGCTCAGCGTGAAGGTTGTGCCCGGCCCGAGCCTTGCAGTCTCGATTCTCTATGATGGCGGGCGCTTCGAGGGTGAGGTGGTCGGGCGAATGCTGGCGCACCTGGAGACCCTGCTCAACGCGATTGCCAACGATGCTCATCGCACGCTGGCAGAATTGCCCATGCTGACCGAGAGTGAGCGGAAGCAAATCGTGGTGGAGTGGAACCGCACAGAAACGGATTATCCACGGCAACTTTGTGCGCATGAAGTATTTGAGCAGCAGGCAAGGCTAATGCCCGATGCGGTTGCCGTAGATTACGCCGGCAGGCAGTTGAGCTACGGTGAGTTAAATCGGCGCGCCAACCAGGTAGCGCACTATCTTCGGAAAAAAGGCGTAGGGCCGGAGGTGTTGGTTGGGGTATGTCTGGAGTGGTCCGTGGAGCTTATCGTTGGGCTTGTTGGCATCGTGAAGGCCGGTGGCGCCTACGTGCCCCTGGATGCGGAATATCCCCCGGAGCGGCTGGCATTCATGTTGCAAGATGCAGGCGTGCGAGTGCTGGTGACGCAGCAAAGCTTGAGAGACAAACTGGCGGCGCATGGAACTGAGATTGTATGTCTCGATCTCGACAGTGCGGTCATCGCTGAGCAGAGCGACCAGGATGTGGAAAGCGGAGCCAAGCCGGAGAACCTGATCTATGTGATGTATACATCGGGTTCAACCGGGCAGCCAAAGGGGATTTGCATTCCGCACCGGGCGGTGAACCGGCTGGTGCTGAATACGAATTACGTCGAACTCAATGAGAGCGACCGTATAGCGCAGGCCTCCAACGTCTCTTTTGATGCCGCGACATTTGAAATCTGGGGAGCGCTGCTCCATGGGGCGACTCTGGTGGGGATAAGAAAGAATGTCATGCTGTCGCCCCAGGAATTTGCCGCCACCCTGCTCCGCGAAAAAATCAGCGTATTGTTTCTGACCACGGCGCTCTTCAATCAACTCGCGCGCGAGGCGCCGGATGCGTTCAAAAACCTGCGAGTGCTGCTGTTTGGCGGAGAGGCCGTAGATCCACGCTGGGTCGCAGCTGTGGTGTGCAACGGCAAGCCACAGCATCTGCTGCATGTTTATGGGCCAACCGAAACGACCACCTATGCAAGCTGGTACGAGGTGAAAGCCGTTGAAGAAGAAGCAGTCACAGTCCCAATCGGAAGGCCGCTTGCCAACACTGACATTTATATATTGGATGCCGACCGCCATCCGGTGCCGGTGGGCGTCGCCGGAGAGATCTACATCGGTGGAGACGGAGTAGCGCGGGGTTACCTGCGGCGAGAAGAGTTGACCGCAGAAAAGTTTGTCGCTCATCCCTTCCGGGAAGAGAAAGAAGCGAAGCTCTACAGAACTGGAGACTTGGGCAGGTATCGCGACGATGGAAGCATCGAGTTCGTGGGACGCATTGATCATCAGGTCAAAATCAGGGGCTTCCGCATCGAGCTAGGTGAAATCGAGGCTGTTCTCAGCGCGCAGGGGAATGTAAGAGAAGCGGTGGTGGTGTATGACGGCACACCGGGGAAGACTCGGCTCATAGCATATCTGGTTCCCGCCCGGCAGCCCTGGCCCACAATCGGCGACATCCGCAATTATTTGAAAGAAAAGCTTCCGGAATATATGGTGCCGGCAGCTTTTGTGTTTCTGGAAAAGCTGCCACTTACGCCCAATGGCAAGGTAGATCGGAAAGCTTTGCCCTCGCCTGATGCAGCTCGTCCCGATTTGGAAACACAGTACATTGCGCCCGGGAATGATGCCGAGAAAACCATCGCGACGATCTGGCAGGAGGCGCTGCAGGTAGAAAAAGTGGGGCTGCACGATAACTTCTTCGACCTGGGCGGAGATTCCTTGCTGGTGACCCAGGTGTATGGCCGCCTGCGGAACATGTTCGAAGGCAAGCTTTCCATCATTGATCTGTTCAAGTATCCGACCGTCAGCGCGCTGGCAAAATACGTGAACGATTATGATCGCGAGCCTTCCCTTGTGGAACCGAAAAAAGCGCCGGCGACTCCAGCGCAAAACGAACCTATTGCTGTGATTGCAATGGTGGGCCGCTTCCCTGGCGCGCAGAATGTCGACGAGTTGTGGCAGAACCTGAGAAGCGGCAAAGAATGCATCCGGAGATTTACGGATGAGGAACTGAAGTCGGCGGGCGTCGATGACGCGCTGTTGAGCGATGCTTCCTATGTGCGGGCGGGCGCCATACTCGATGGGGCCGACCGCTTCGATGCGCGCTTCTTCGATTTCAATGCGCGCGAAGCTGAGATAACCGACCCGCAGCACCGCGTTTTTCTTGAATGCGCGCATCAGGCGCTGGAAACCGCAGGTTACGATGCCAGGAGCTATTCCGGGCGCATCGGAGTTTATGCCGGCGCGACCATAAGCTCCTACCTGGCCAATAATTTGTATGGCAATCCGCTTTTAGCCGGCACTGCCGGCACGTTCCAGGTGCTCGTAGGCAATGACAAAGATTTCATGCCAACACGGGTCTCCTACAAGTTGAACCTCAGGGGGCCGAGCATCAACATCCAGACGGCATGCTCAACTTCTTTGGTTGCCGTTCATCTGGCGTGCCGGGCGCTGCTGGAAGGAGCTTGCGATATCGCTTTGGCTGGCGGTGTATCGGTGCGCTTTCCCCAGACCGCGGGCTACAAATATGAGGAAGACGGTATTCTCTCACCCGATGGGCACTGCCGCAGCTTTGATGCCAAGGCCCGGGGCACAATAGCCGGCAGCGGCGCCGGCATCGTCGTGCTGAAACGCCTGTCGCAAGCGATTGCCGATGGCGACACCGTGGAAGCGATCATCCTGGGCTCTGCCGTCAACAACGATGGATCGCAGAAAATCGGTTACACCGCCCCCAGTGTGGAAGGACAGGCACAAGTCATTGCCGCCGCGCAAGAGCTGGCTGGAGTTGACGCCGGTGACATCAGCTACATCGAAGCACACGGAACCGCCACTCCTTTGGGCGATCCCATAGAAATTGAGGCGCTCACGCAGGCGTTTCGCAGAAATACCCCAGCCACCAGCTTCTGCGCGATCGGCTCGGTGAAAACAAATCTCGGCCACCTGGACGCCGCCGCCGGAGTAACAGGATTGATCAAGACTGTGCTTCAGTTGAAGAACAGGGAACTGGCGCCGAGCCTGCACTTTCAGGAACCCAATCCCAAGATCGATTTTCCGAATACTCCGTTCGTAGTGAATCGCGAGTTGAAACCATGGGTCTCGAATGGCAAAAGGCGCGCAGGGGTCAGCTCTTTTGGCATGGGTGGCACGAACGCCCACTTGATCGTTGAGGAAGCGCCTGAGCAAGCGCAGAGCGATCCATCCAATGGATGGGAGCTACTGACGCTCTCCGCCAAGACACCGGCCGCTGCCCAGCAAGCCTCCCAGGATTTGGCAAATTATCTGGCCGGGCACGCCGAGGAAAATCTGGCCGATATCGCTTACACACTGCACGTTGGCCGTACCGCTCATCCGCATCGGATTGCTGTAGTTTGTCAGAACGCCGGCGATGCTCAGCATACTCTCGGGGAACGCACGCTCGAAGGCTCAGCCCTCCCCAATGTGTTCACCTCCTCCCCGGAGCAACCCAACCGCACTCTTGTCTTTATGTTCCCCGGTCAAGGGGCGCAGCACGTCAACATGGGGAAAGATCTTTATCAGTCCGAGCCACGTTTTCGACAGGAGGTGGACCGGTGTGCAGAGTTGCTTCAGCCGGAGTTGGGAGCAGATCTAAGAAGGATTCTCTATCCCGAGCCCGGGCAGGAAAACCAAGCGGCGCAACAGCTGCAACAGACAGCAATTACACAGCCCGCATTATTTACGATCGAATACGCGCTCGCCAAGTTGTGGATGAGTTGGGGCGTGTGTCCCGACGCCATGATTGGCCACAGCATTGGCGAGTACGTGGCGGCTTGCCTGGCTGGAGTCTTCTCGCTGGAAGATGCGCTGGCGACGGTAGCCGCTCGCGGCCGTCTGATGCAAAGCGTGGAAGCCGGCGCGATGGTTGTGGCCCCGATCTCGGAATACGAATTGAAGCCCTTGCTGAACGGAGAATTATCGCTGGCGGCGGTCAATGCTCCGTCGCTTTGCGTAGTTTCCGGCGCCAGCCCGGCAATTGAGCATTTCGAAAGTGAAATGAACGCCAAAGGCGTGGAGTGCCGGCGGCTGCATACTTCGCATGCCTTTCACTCCGGCATGATGGATCCCATATTGGAACCCTTCGCCGCGCAGCTTAAGAAAATGCGGCTCAAGCCGTCATCGATTCCATATATTTCCAATCTCACTGGCTCCTGGATCGACGCGGCCGATGCCACGAGCCCCCATTACTGGGTAGAGCACTTGCGGCGCACAGTCCGGTTTGCAGAAGGCGTGACCCGGCTTCTCGATGACGACAAGAGGGTTCTGTTGGAGGCCGGTCCGGGGCAAACTCTTAGCGAGCTGGTAAAACAGCAAACCGGCAGAGATGGAAGTCACGTTGTTGTTCCTTCGATGCGCCATGTGCGCCAGTCGACTTCAGATCTGTCAGCCGTGCTCGGGGCCGTGGGACGGCTTTGGGTCTCGGGAATTGAAATCAACTGGACCGAGGTTCACGCTGGTCAGAAGCGCCGCCGTCTTCGCCTGCCAACGTATCCCTTCGAGCGGCGGTCGTTTTTCATCGAGCCCAGGCGGGGGGACGCGACCGCGCTTCAATCCTGTGCTCCTTCGTCAAAGCGAAAACCTCTGAACGACTGGTTCTACGTTCCATCATGGAAGCTTTCTGTTCCACCACGGCGGGCCGAAACCGTTCAGCCCAGCGCACAGAATCATTGCTGGCTCGTCTTCCTGGATGACTGCGGATTTGGACTTGCATTCGTCAATCGTCTTCGCCGGCAAGGGCAAGAAGTGCTGACCGTGAGCCCGGGCAAAAAATTCTCCGCCGGCGACGGCTTCACGATTGATCCAGACCGGGCCGGCGATTACGATTTTCTTTTTCAGGAATTGCAAATCCGGGGCAAGATGCCTCAAACAATCGTGCATCTCTGGAGCTTTACCGAACCTGAAGGCGCTTCCTCAACCCTGGATTCTACAGAACGATGCCTGACGCATTCTTTCTACAGCCTGATCTACCTGACCCAGGCTCTCGCGAAAGCAGAAATTTCCCAACAGGTCGGGTTGGCCGTCGTGTCGAACAATATGCAGGCCGTGACCGATGGAGAACAAGTTTGCCCGGCAAAGGCAGCGCTGCTGGGATGTTGCCTGGTAATTCCTCAGGAGCACGCCAATATTGCCTGCCGCAGCATCGACCTCAGCTACGCCGCCACGCATCGCATGCAAAATCGTCTGCTCGATCAACTCAGTGCCGAACTCTCATACGAAAGCGCCGATGCCATCATTGCCTATCGAGGGCGGCTGAGATACGTGCGTTCCTATGAACCGGTGCAGCTCGAAGCCGCTGCGGTAACCAAGCCAAAACTCAGGGAGAGCGGGGTTTACCTGATTACCGGAGGTCTCGGCGGCGTTGGCCTTGAAATTGCCGGATATCTCGCGCGAGCGGCACACGCCAGGTTAATCCTGGTGGGGCGGTCAGAATTCCCAGCGCGGGAAAATTGGGCACATTGGTTAGCCACCCATCCTTCCGACGAAAGTACAAGCCGCAAGATCCAAAAGCTGCAAGCCATTGAGCGCCTCGGGGCAGAAGTGCTTATCGTTCGCGCCGATGTCGCGAGCGAAGCTGAATTGCGCGTAGGTTTGGCGCTCGCTCGCAATCATTTTGGAGCAATCCATGGGGTAATTCACGCAGCCGGTGTCGCCGGCGGCGGGTTAATACAACGCCAGACCCGCGAGTTAGCAGATCCAGTGCTGGCGGCCAAGATCGCAGGGACCCAGCTTCTCGACCGCCTCTTGCGCGATGAAGATCTCGATTTCATGGTGCTTTGTTCTTCTCAGCGTTCCATTCTGGGAGCGCCCGGCAGAGCGGAATATTGCGCTGCGAATGCCTTTCTCGATGCCTTTGTGGCCGCCAAATCGGGCTCCGACACATTCACAACCTCGATTGTCTGGGACAGCTGGAAAGAAGTGGGAATGGCTGTCCTGAACCAGGCCGAGCCGGGCGTTGGTGAGATTTTCGAAGGCGCGGTCCAGGCTGCCATGCGAAACGAAGAAGGCGTGGAAGTATTCGAGCGGGTCCTGCACAGTGGGCTCCCGGTTGTGATCGTATCTACGCAGGATCTTGAGTTTCGGATCGCCGAACACAAAGCGCTGAACACCGCACAAATCCTCGGCCACTACGAACAAGTCAAGCGGGTTTCCGCCGCCCATCCTCGTCCTGAATTGAAGACCTCGTATCTGGCTCCGCGCAACAAATCGGAGGAAGTGTTGGCAGAAATCTGGGCGCGGCTGCTGGGCGTTGACCGGATTGGAGTGAATGACAACTTCTTCGAACTGGGAGGAGACTCGGTCATCAGTATCCAGATTATCGCCCAGGCGAATCAGGCTGGAATTCGGCTCACGGTCAAACAGATGTTCACGCATCCCACGGTTGCAGCTCTGGCCGCGGTGGCGGGAGCGTCTTCGTCTCGGGCCATCGCAGGAATTCAAGGAGTTGAAGGGCCTGTTCCCCTGACTCCAATTCAGGAATGGTTTTTTGAGCAGAACATTGCAGATTCTCATCATTTCAATCAGGCTGTCCTGTTGCAGTTGACCCAGCCTGTTGATCCTGTCTTGCTGCAAAAGGCCGTCGGCCATCTGGTTGAACACCACGACGCGCTGCGCACGCGCTTCATTCGCAAAGAAGGCCGATGGCTTCAGGCCGAGATGGATGTTGCTTCGCGGTTTGTCTTTACCTCTCACGACCTGACGAGTTCAGGTGACGAGACCTTAAAAAGGTTTATCGAGGAGGAAGCGGCGCGGCAGCAGAAGGCCCTGAATTTTTCCGATGGTCCAATATTTGGCGTTACACACTGGGATTGTGGCCCCGAGCGGCCCTCACGCCTGCTGCTTGTGATTCATCACCTCGTCGTTGATCTGGTCTCCTGGCGCATCCTGCTCGAAGATCTGCAGACTGTCTACCAGCAACTGCATCGTGGTCTTTCTGTGCAGTTGCCTGGCAAAACAACATCCTTCAGGTATTGGTCGCAAAAACTGGCTGAGAAGAGCCGGTCTGGGAGTTTTCTGGAGGAACGTTCCTACTGGCTGGAGGAATCCAGAAAGAAAGTGTCGCCGCTTCCGGTCGACGATCCCCAGGGAGAAGCGTTTACCGTGCAAGCATCCGCTCGCACCTGCACGGTGCAAATAGATGCGGAGGAGACAAAGACGCTGCTCCAGCAATTGCCCCAGGTGTTCAGCGCGAAGATCAACGATGCGTTACTCAGCGCGTTGCTGCGTGCATTTCGGCGCTGGACGGGAGAGCCACGGCTGCTGATCGATCTCGAAGGGCTTGGCCGTGAGCCGATTTCCGAAGACATTGACCTCTCGCGGACTGTCGGCTGGTTCACCAGCGTTTATCCCGTGCTGCTCGAGTTCGAAGGTGAATGGAAACCGACGGATGTGTTGTCTTCCGTCCAAAAACAACTGCGCAGAATCCCCAATGGCGGAATCGGTTACGGAGCTTTGCGCTACTTAAGCGGCGGCGATCCAGAAATCAGCGCACAATTGCGAGAGGCGCCTCATCCTGAAATATGTTTTCTCTATCAGGGGCAGGTGGATAATTTCTTTGCGCAAAATGCTTTGTTCCTGCCGGCGCAGGAGTCCTCCGGGCCAGATATGTCGCCCCGCGCTGCGCTGAGCCACCGCATGATCATCAACGGCCTGGTGAAAGATGGATGCCTGCGCTTCGACTGGACCTACAGCGAGAACCTGTATCGGCGCGAGACTATTGAAAAACTGGCGCAGGATTTCGCGCAAGGGCTCAGTCTCCTCGTCGCTCACTGCCGGGCTGCACAGCAAGGCTTGGCCGATATAGCCGTGGGTGACTTTTCCTGGGATACGCCACAGTCCGATCTTATCCTCTCCGCCGTACAGCAGCAGCCTGGCAGCATTGTCAATGTCGAGTGCTTTTATCCGCTCTCGCCCATGCAGCAAGGCATGTTGTTTCATACCCTGTATGCGCCTGAGCTTTCCGAATACTTCCGACAGGTGTCGTTTGTCATCGACGGCGATGTAGATGTCAACGCATTGCAGGCAGCCTGGCAAAAGGTGATAGACCGGCATTCCATCCTGCGGTCTGCTTTCTTCTGGCCTGAAAATGCCGATCCGGTTCAGGTGGTGCAGCGCAATGTCCCTGGCGCCTGGCAGATATTGGATTGGAGAGATAGGTCCGAAGTCGAACAGCGGCAAAGCCTGCAATCATTTCTGGAAGAAGACCAAAAAAAGGGCTTTACGTTGACCCAGGCGCCTTTGATGCGCTGTGCCCTGATGCAATCAGGTGCTCGCAAGCACATATTCGTCTGGAGCTTTCACCACCTTGTGCTCGATGGGTGGAGCGCCTCGCGGCTCATGGGAGAAGTTTTTGCCTGGTACGATGCCTATTGGCACGGCACGGCAATTCGTCTGCAACAGCCGGCGCCTTACCGCGAGTACATCCTGTGGTTGCAGCAGCAGGACCTCTCCAAAGCAGAGAAATACTGGCGGAATTACCTGAAGGGGATTGCGTCCCCTACTCCGCTTGGCGTTGACACAACTGTTTCAGTAGGGCAGAGAAAGTACGAAGAGCTGCGCGGCACGCTTTCCAGCCGCATGACCTCGCAGTTGCGGGCATGGGCTCAACAAAATGGATTGACCCTGAACACCGTAATGCAAGGCGCCTGGGCGCTTTTGCTTGGCCGTTACAGTGGTGAGAGTGAAGTGCTTTTTGGGGCCACAGTTTCAGGACGCCCTCCGGAAATTGCCGGGGTCGATTCCATGGTGGGCGTGCTGATTAACACCTTGCCGGTGCGCGTCTCGCTCGCTTACGAAGGTTGCCTGGTCGACTGGTTGCAGAAACTGCAGGGCGAGCAAGCCGAGGCGCGTGAGTACGAATACAGCCCGTTGGTTGAGGTCCACGGATGGAGCGAAATTCCCCGAAGCCAGCCGCTGTTTGAAAGCATCATGGTCTTCGAGAATTATCCGGTTGCCGGCTCCATTCAGTCGCAAGATCAACAACTCAGCATAAGCGAGGTTACCTCGTTTGAGCGCACCAATTATCCGCTTACCGTAATGGTCTGCTTCGGGACCGAAGTTTCCATCCTTATGGATTATGATTCCTCGCGCTTCGACAGCACTGCCATTGCGAGAATGTTGCGGCACTACCAAAACCTGCTGGAAGAATTGTTGCGAACGCCAGATCGGACTCCTGCGACTTTGCCGCTGCTGGGCGCCGAAGAGCGGCGGCAAGTGGTGGAAGAGTGGAACACGACCGGGATGGAGTACGACGAGCAAGCCAGCATCCCCGATCTGGTGGGGGAGCAGGCGAAGAGAAGGCCGCAGGCGGTGGCGGTGCGCTGTGGGGAGGAAGTGCTGAGCTACCAGGAGTTGGAGCAGCGCTCGAACCGGTTGGCGCGCCGGCTGCGCAAGCTGGGAGTAGGGCGGGAGCAGTTGGTGGGGATCTGCGTGGAGCGTTCGGTGCGGATGGTGGTAGGGCTGCTGGGGATCATGAAAGCAGGGGCAGCGTATGTGCCGCTGGATCCGAGCTTTCCGGCGGAGCGGCTGCGCTACATGCTGGAGGACGCCGAGGCGAAGGTAGTGATCACGGAAGCGGGAGTGGGGGAAGAGGTGGTGCGGGGCTATCAGGGAGCGGTCTTCTACCTGGATGAGGAGTGGGAGAGGCTGAGAGCGGAAGACAAAGAAGGCGAGGAAAGCAAAGCCGAAGAATACACAGCCGGGAAAGCCCAAACCCACGATCTGGCGTATGTGATGTACACGTCAGGGTCAACGGGGAAGCCGAAGGGAGTGATGATCGAGCAGGGAGCGGTGGTGAACTTTCTGGAGGCGATGAGGCGGGAGCTGGAGATCGGGGAGACCGACCGGTGGCTGGCGGTGACGACGATTTCGTTTGATATCGCGGGGCTGGAGCTGTACTTGCCGCTGGCGGTAGGGGCGGAGGTGGAGGTGGTAAGCCGGGAAGAGGCGCGGGACGGAGAGCGGCTGAGAGCGAGGCTGGAGTCAGGCGAGGTGACGGTGATGCAGGCGACGCCGGCGACGTGGCGGCTGCTGGTGGAGAGCGGGTGGAGAGGAACCGAGGCGAAGGGGTTGAAGGTGCTGTGTGGCGGAGAAGCGCTGACGCGGGAGCTGGCCAACGAGCTGCAGCAGCGTGCGGGGCGGGTGTGGAACCTGTACGGGCCGACGGAGACGACGATCTGGTCGATGGTGGAGGAGCTGGGCAAGGAAACCAAGGAAACAAAGAAAGAGGCGAACCAGGAAGCCGGGCCGGTGCTGATCGGGAAGCCGATCGGGAACACGCAGGTATACGTGCTGGATGAGCGGGGGGAAGTAGCGCCGATTGGAGTGCAGGGGGAGCTGTGCATTGGAGGCAGGGGAGTAGCGCGGGGGTATTGGCGGCGGCCGGAGTTGAGTGGGGAGAAGTTCGTGGCCAACCCGTTCATCGCCGGAGAGCGCATGTACCGGACGGGGGACATGGCGCGGTGGCGTAGGGATGGGCGGATGGAATACCTGGGCCGGCGAGACCAGCAGGTAAAGGTGAGAGGGTACCGGATTGAGCTGGGGGAGATCGAGTCGGTGCTGCGGCAGGCGGAAGGAATCCGGGAATGCGTGGTGGTGG
>DATHMH010000038.1:0-113866 GCA_035487295.1 Terriglobales bacterium | reverse complement strand
CGGCATCCAATAGCTCCAGCCGCTCCTGAATTTTCTGCGGCGAAGGCGCGATCTTTATCCCGCGAATAACGCGAGCAGTGTAACGGGCGCAGCCGGGTGCGTCTTCAATCTTGATGGCGAATTGCGCGTCGCCTTTGGCGGCCGGCAATTTGGGATGTATCGGCTTCAGATCTGCGTTGTATAAGGCCGAGCACTCACGGGCCACACCGTAGTGGTTCATGGCGTCCACGCGGTTGGTGGTGAGGTCCATCTCGAAGATGGTGTTTGCGCCTTCGCCATGCACCGATTCCACCGCAATGCCGGCGTGCGTCAGTTCATTGGCCAGAGTGCGGTCATCGGTTTTTATATCCACGAATTCGCGCAGCCATGCGGGAGCAATCCTCATGCGAACTGCTCCAGGAAGCGCACGTCACCCTGATAAAACAACTGGATGTCGTCAATCTCATACATGACCATGGCAATGCGCTCTACGCCCATGCCGAAGGCGAAGCCGCTGATTTTGGCCGGGTCGTAGCCGTTGCTTTTTACGAACTCGAAGACGTTGGGATCAACCATGCCGCAGCCCAGCAACTCGATCCAGCCACCTTGTTTGCAGATGCGGCAGCCCTTGCCGCCACACTTGAAGCAGCTCACGGCAACATCGGCGCTGGGTTCGGTGAAAGGGAAGAACGATGGGAAAAAGCGCGTCTTCACGCCCGAGCCGAACAGCGCCTTCATGGCATGGTCGAGCGTGCCCTTGAGGTCACAGAACGTGATGTCGCTATCCACCGCCAGGCCTTCTACCTGGTGGAAGACAGGCGAGTGGGTGGCATCGGCCGTATCGCTGCGATGAACTTTGCCGGGAATCACTACGCGCACCGGGGGCGGCTGGCGTTCCATGGTGCGAATCTGGACAGGCGAAGTATGCGTGCGCAGCAGCAGGCGCTCGCGCTGGGGCTTGGATTCCTGGCCGGCGATGAACAACGTGTCTTGCGTGTCGCGCGCGGGATGGTTCGGCGGAAAGTTCAGCGACTCAAAGTTGTAGTAGTCGGTCTCGATCTCGGGCCCGGCGCCGACGGAATATCCCATGGCACGGAAGACGTTGACGACGTCATTCATCGTCTTGATGATTAAGTGCTCGGCGCCAAGAGGACGGCGGGTGCCGGGAAGGGTAACGTCGAGTTTTTGAGAGGTAGACTGGAGTTGCGACGCAAACGTATTTACGTCTGACTTGAAATTGTAAATTCTATCTTCTACGAATTGCCGAATTTCATTTACCCGTTGTCCAACATCGCGTTTGGCAGAAACAGGTGCAGCTTTGAGCCAGAGTTCATTGATCTGGGTTAGAATTCCATTCTTGCGAGCCAGCCAGCGATCTCGGAAGATTTTGAATTCGGCATCGGTTTGAATTTGGCCAATTTCTTCATCGAGTACGAGCCGCACGTTTTCAGCCGCAGCAGAAAGCGCTGTAGTTGAGTAGTCATCGAGTTTAGGAACGGTGTACGTAGCTTACCCCAGCGGCTAAAGCCGCATTCAATTAAGACAACTTATCGGCACGGCTGAAGCCGTGCCCTGACACATCATTTTCGTAGAGACGTAGCTTTGCTACGTCTCTCTGTTTGGTGTGGCCCATAAATCAGAGGCGCATCAAACAGAGACGTAGCAAAGCTACGTCTCTGCAATGCGATTTAGAATTAACGAAGCACTTCGGACGGCAAAGCTAGTGTGGCATCCCGCCCTGCGGGATCCCCGGCTGTGCTTTGCTGGCTCCAGGAATCAGGCGGCCGAAGTGCCCAGCGCGCTCTTGGCCTGCTCGGCCAGGCCCTTAAAGCCCGCCGGGTCTTTTACGGCCAGCTCGGCCAGGATCTTGCGGTCCAGTTCGACCCCGCTCTTTTTCAGGCCGCTGATAAATCGGCTGTAGCTGAGGCCGTGCTGCTTGGCGGCGGCGCCGATGCGCACGATCCAGATGGAGCGGAACTGGCGCTTCTTCTGCTTGCGCCCGGAGTAGGCAAATTTGAGGGCGCGTTCCACCGACTCTTTTGCCGAGCGGTAGAGTTTTGATTTTGTGAGGTAATATCCGCTGGCGCGCTCCAGTATCTTTTTGCGGCGCGCGCGGCGCTTGGTTCCACGTTTTACGCGGGGCATGTGTTTCTCCTTTTTCGTCTTTCAGTTTTTCGCGGCTGGAGGCAAGGTGTGCCTCTTCACACGCATAAAGAGCATTTAGCAATTAGCACTTGGCATTGAGCCAGCACAGATCTACGAAGAAACGCGGGTTGGCTAAATGCTTAAGTGCTAGTTGCCAAATGCTGCTTTTCTAATACGGAATCATCCGCTTGATCTTTGGTGCATCGGCGGGATCCACGAGTTTGTTCTTGTCATTCTGGCGCTTGCGCTTGGTTGGCTTCGAGGTCAGGATGTGACGCGCCATGGCGTGCGCGCGCATTACCTTTCCTGTGCCCGTCTTCTTGAAGCGCTTGGCGGCGCCTTTGTGAGTTTTAAGTTTCGGCATTTTACTTTCCTTCAAAAAATCTCAAAATCTGTTTCGCCTCGCGTGCAATCGCGCGCCGCAAGGCGAGCTTGCAACAGCATGCTGCTGCAACCGGAATTTTTTCGGAGTCCTTGCGGCTTCCTACTGCTGCGGCTGCTGTGGCGCCTGCGGCTTGGGGTGCTTCACCGGGGCCTCGGCCTTCTTGGGGGCCAAAATAGCGTGCATGGTGTTGCCTTCCATGCGCGGCGCGAATTCCACGACGGCTTTTTCGCTGACATCGCGGATCAGCCGGTCAATCATGTCGCGGCCCAGATTGCGGTGCGCCATTTCGCGCCCGCGGAAGCGCAGGCTGGCCTTGACCTTGTCGCCCTCGCCCAAAAAGCGCAGCACGTGGTTCTTTTTGGTCTCATAGTCGTGGTCGTCAACATTGATGCTGAATTTGACTTCCTTGACAGTAATGACCTTTTGCTTCTTCTTGGCCGCCCGTTCCTTCTTTTCCTGCTCGTAGAGGAACTTGCCGTAGTCCATGATCTTGCAGACCGGCGGGGTGGCTGTAGGAGAAATCTCAACCAGGTCGAGACCGCGCTCACGCGCCTTCTTGAGCGCCTCAAAGGGCGGCATGATTCCGAGCTGGCCGCTCTCGTCGTCAATCACGCGCACTTCACGCGCGCGTATACGCTCATTCATCCGGATAAATCGCTTATCGATGCACGCCTCCAGAAAACTTGAAACTGGAGTTTTGATTATAACAAAGGCTGGTGGAATACCACCACGGAGGCACGGAGACACGGAGAAAAGCCGGAACGAGCGGACACACGGAATTCGTTGCAAGATTTGTTAATCCAGTCATTCCTAGTTGCAGGAATGTGTGATTCTTGGTTTGCCTATAGCTCAATAATGAGGTGAGGATGAAGCAAATCTGTTCAGTATTACTTGTGATTTTAATGTTCGAGCTATTCGGATGTTCTAAGCAATCCCAATCGCCAGTGCAAGCTGTTGCAACCCACCCTGTACAGGGGTCTCAAGCGACGGTCGTGCCATCAGAACCGGCGCATCTGTTCGACGGGGATTTCACCATCATTGAGACTACGGATGCTGTTCCTATGAGGTGCAAATCGGCCTTCGTAATCACCACTAAGGAGGCACAATTTGAAATGGCAGAGCCGGGCCAAAGATATGGAGAGACGGATGTCGGCGGAGGCCCATTTCGTAGATTGATCTTTGCAGGCATAGGTCATAATGAGTGCTTTATTTATTACGAACGAGGCGGCAGGGGGCATTCTTATCAAGTTGATGTCTTCGATATTGCGAACCAAAATAATGCGAAATATATCTGGGGTGGATGGAGTTTTACGGGCGTCGCTGATCTGCAGCAACTACGCTCTGAAGTCGGTAAAGGTGGGTTTAGTCGAAAATAGGAGACTGGATCGCTCCCCGCAATCCATCCTCAGTAAGTGTGGTAATTTTTGCCTCAATCCATTTATTGGAGAGATGTTTCCCCTCCAATTGCAATTTGAGGAAATTGTCGGTTAGTGCCTCGGTACTATTTTCAACTTCGCTCGGGGTTGACAGCGTAATTGCATTCAGACGGGTTCCAATAAACGATTGGCGGAAGGCGTGGTTCTTCTCCGCAATCAGGTCGCGCAAAATCTTGTGGCGTTCGCGTGCGACTTGTGGAGGGACTTGGTCGGGCATGGTCGCCGCCGGGGTTCCGGGGCGCGCCGAAAAGGTGAAAATGTGCAGGTAGGTGAAGGGAAGGGCGGCGATGAACTGCCGGTTTTCTTCGAAGAGTTCGTCGGTCTCTCCAGGGAAACCCACCATCACGTCGGCGCCAATCGCGGCCACCTGAGACCGCTCGCGAACCTTGCTCACGCGTTCGGCATAGTGCCAGGGACGGTACTTGCGGTGCATTATGCGCAGAACGTGGTCGCTGCCCGACTGCAACGGCACATGGGCGTGGCGCGCAATTCGAGGATGCGAAGTTACCAGGTCAATCAGCTCGCTGCTCCAATCCATGGGTTCAACCGAACTGATGCGGATCTTTTCAATGGCGGTGCATTCCAAAATGGTGTGCAGCAATTCTTCGAAGCGGCGCTGCGGAGTAAGGTCATGTCCCCAGCGGCCCAGGTTAATGCCAGAGATCACCATCTCGCGGTATCCCGCGCGGACCAACCCCTCCACTTCGTGCAAAACATCGGCCAGCGGCAAAGAGCGGCTGTGACCGCGCACGGAGGGGATAATGCAGAAAGAGCAGCGATTGTCGCAGCCATCCTGCACCTTGAGATTGGGCCGGGTTCGGGTTGAGCCCGTGGCGACGGCTACTTCAGCAGTTGCTTCAAAGACAGGAGCTGCGAGTAAGTCGGTGTGGGCGAAGATATCGCCCACCAGCACCGGAGAATGTAGAGCCTCCGCGCCGGATGCGGCCTGAGGCGTGAGAGCCAGTAATGGGAAGAAGTCTTTGCCCGCAGGAACGGCCATGTTGGCTATTTGATGTTTATGTGAGTTGCCGATCACCCCGCTCACGCCTTCAAGAGAAGCAATTTCCTCGGGAGCACGCTGGGCGTAGCATCCGGTGACTAGGATGCGGCAACCAGGGTTTTCGCGATGGATGCGGCGAATGGCCGCGCGGGCATCGGCATCGGCCGCGGCGGTGACGGTGCAGGTATTGAGCACAACCAGCTCTGCTTCATTGGCTGAGGTCGCCGCCAGCAAGCCGCGCTGGGCGAGGCTGCGCTCAATGGCGGCGCCATCGGCCTGCGTGGCCCGGCACCCGAAATTTTGAACAAAGAACTTCACCGGCATTACTGTTGATTATAAGGAAACCAAGGCATTTTCAGAATTGGTTCGTCCTTTTAGACGCGTCAACCCACCAGATAGACGGGTGCAATGCCGATGATTCAGATGAAGGCGTGTAGATCAACAAACATAAATACTTCGCAATAATTTTTTTTATTCAAATTCTGATGAAAACGCCCATGCAAGCGAGTATGATTTAGAAACTGTAGTTTTTCTGCTGCTGTTTACTTAAGTTATTAGTCCCACAACCAGAGTTGAAGTTCCTGCATCCCATGCACGTCAAGGCATGAATTTCACCTCATTGGAGCTTCCCATGAAACGACGTATTCTCTTAGTTGACGACGAGTTGGCAATCCTGCTGACGTTGAAAGCAATCCTGGAAATGAACGGGTTTGAGGTGGAAACCGCCGCCTCAGCGAAAGAAGCTGCCGGCAAACTGCTCGCCCACGAATTCCACATGGTCATCACCGATATGCGGATGGAGACCGAAACTGCCGGTTACGAAGTCATCCGCCTGGCCCGCAAGCAAACGTATAATCCTGCGACCGCCATTCTCACCGCCTTTCCTTCCCTGGGCAGCGACTGGAAGCATGAAGGCGCGCAATCTCTCCTGGTCAAGCCGGTAGGAACAGAGGACCTGCTGCGCCAGATCGAATCCCTCCTGGTGCAGCATGAGGATGCCAAACACAAAGTGGTCAAGGCTCCGGTGAAGGCCGCAGCCGCAGTCCAGGAAAAATCGGGGAAAGCATCGTTTATCCGTAGGGCTGGATAGAACGGCTGGTAAAGAATCGCAGGCCAATGTTCATTCCACACAACCGCCTTCGTGGCTGGTGCAGGGAGTGTTGGTGAAAAAGAGACTTTACGCGGTTGCCGCTGCCGTCCGCCGTTGCTGGAAGCACTCGCGGCAGAAGACAGGCCGGCCCTGGGTCGGCCTGAAGGGAACGGTAGTTTCTTTGCCGCATCCCGAGCACGTCGCCTTGGTTTCTACCTTCTGGTAGCCGCCCGCGTGCTGATCTGAACCCGGGCTTGAGGCCCGCCCCCGACCCACATGCGACATGCGCTTGTTCTTGCAGTCTTTGCAGCGCTTGGGTTCATTTTTGAAGTGTTTGTCGTGAAAGAAAAGTTGTTCTCCAGCGGTAAAGACGAAATCAGCCCCGCAGTCAACGCATTTGAGAGTCTTGTCCTGGAATTCCATGAAAGACCGACCTCCCCCGTGTTCGCCCGGCCCTTTCCTCATGAAAAAGCACCGGTTTTACTGCTCCCAGATTCGGCCCAACGCCGCTCCCTGTTTTCACTTCTGTTTTTGAGATCGGCGCTTGCTGCTAAAACCTAATTCTGCGTGACTGCCTATGAATCGTTCCTGCCCTTGCGAAACAGGGGAGGCCGCTTGTATGCGGCGGACCTCCCCTTTGGTTTTATTCCTGCTCTTTACGGGCCTTTTTACGGCTCCGTTTGCGGGCCAATGCTTGTTTCAGGCGCTTTTTTTCACCCGGCTTCAAATAGAAGGAGTGGCGCTTGACCTCTTTAATGATGTCTTCGGTCTGCACCTTGCGCTTGAAACGGCGGAGGGCATTCTCCAAAGATTCGCCCTCTTGCAATCGAACTTCTGCCAAACGAAATACACCCCCAAACTTACCCAGTAGGACAATCTAAGTTATTGCAATCTTGGAGCCATAAGTCAAGCAGAATCAGCAGGTGAGAACTGGGAAAAGGTAGCATTCTCCCCCATAACCCTGCCCCTGTTGCAGTGGGAGAGAATTAAGAGGGGTAGGGTGCCTTTGGCTGTCCGAAGTGCGCTACCATAGCAGGAAGACGGAGTAGATTATGGGATATGTAATCGTTAAAAACCCTGCTGTACTCAGCGGTGAGCCGGTATTTCGTGGAACGCGGGTTCCATTTAAGGCCCTGATTGATTATCTGGAAGGTGGCGAGACCCTGGATGACTTTCTGGAGCAGTATCCCTCCGTCACGCGCGAGGCGGCTGTGGCCGCGCTGGAAGAAGCCCGGTGTAGCCTGGTGGCGCATCTGGGATGAAAGTCTTGATCGATAAGTGTGCACCCAAAGCGCTAAAGGCGGAGTTGGTAGCCAGCGGATATGATTGCATGACGGCGCAGGAAGCAGGATGGTCGGGGAAAGAAAATGGCGAACTGCTGGCCTTGGCGGATGGCTAGGTTTGACGTGTTGGTCACAGTGGATCAGAACATCCGCTTTCAGCAGAACGTGACCAAGCGCAAAATTGCCTTGGTGATCCTGCGCGCCCGCTCCAATCGTCTGGTGGATCTTCAACCGCATTTCCCGGCCTGTCGCGAGGCTTTACGATCTATTCAACCTGGAACCGTGGTCGAGGTTGGTTCTTCCGCGTAGTCCACATTTTTTACAAAACTGCCTCTGCTACTACCGGCAAGCTTCCAAGCTCCAAAGAATAATTGAAGAAGCTTTTTTGACGATCCGCCGCTCCCGCATGTTATTTTCATAGGTTCAGCTCCTGACGCCGATCAGACCAGTCTGGAAGGATCAAAACACGCCAATGATCAGAACCTACCAGGGAATCGCCCCCCAGATTCACGCCTCGTGCTACGTGGATGAGTCGGCGCAGATCATTGGCGACGTGATTTTGGCGGAAAACGCCAGCGTGTGGATGAACGCCGTGCTGCGCGGCGACGTGCACGCCATCCGCATTGGGGCCAACTCCAACGTGCAGGATTGTAGCGTGCTGCATGGCATGCGCCATAAATATTCGGTCATCGTGGGCGACTGGGTCACCATCGGCCACTCGGTCACGCTGCACGGATGCACCGTCGGCGATCGTTGCCTCATCGGCATGGGATCGGTGATCCTGAATAATGCCAAGATCGGCGAAGGCAGCATCATCGCCGCCGGCACGGTGATACCCGAGAATACAGTGGTCGAACCCCATTCGCTGTGGATGGGCGTTCCCGGCAAGTTCAGGAAGTTACTGGACCAGGCCGAGCGAGAGGGCATTTTGCGCTACGCTAAAAATTATCTGGATTACAAAGAGCAATACCTGAAGGAACGCAGTACTGGGAGCGCAAGGACTGACGTATGAGTGTGAGTGCATGATTAAATCAGTCCGTGGAACCCGCGACCTGTTGCCGCCAGAGACGGCGGTGTGGAACTTCGTCGAGGCCGCCGCGCGCGACGTCTTCCGCGTTTATAACTTCCACGAGATTCGCACGCCCATTCTCGAAGACCTGCAACTCTTCAAACGTTCAGTAGGGGAAGAGACCGACATTGTTTCCAAAGAGATGTTTGCCTGGGAAGACCGCGCCCGCGCCGAAAGCGAAAAGGGACAGTGGCTGGCGCTGCGTCCGGAAAATACCGCCGGCGTGGTGCGGGCTTACATCGAGCACAAGCTATGGGAGCGGCCGGGCCTGCAGAAGCTGTTTTATATCGGCCCGCAGTTTCGCCGCGAGCGCCCGCAGAAGGGAAGATACCGCCAGTTCTACCAGATCGGCGCTGAAGTCATCGGGCCTTCCGCCGCCGGCAGCGAGTCGCCCGCGGTAGATGCTGAAGTCCTGGAAATGCTGGCCACGTTGCTCGACCGCGTGGGCATCAGCGGATGGGAGCTGCAACTCAACTCCGTGGGCGACGCCAATTGCCGGCCCAAGTATTTTGCCGCGCTGCAGGAAGCTCTCAAGGGCGTGGTAAAAAATATGTGCACCGATTGCCAGCGCCGTGCCGAGACTAATCTGCTGCGCGTCTTCGACTGCAAAGTGCCTGAAGATCAGCCCATCATCGAAACCCTGCCGCGCATGAGCGATTACCTGGACGAAAGCTGCCGCGCGCACTTCCAGGCCGTGCAGGATATCCTGCGCTCTCTCGAAGTCCCGTTTGTGCTCAATAGCCGTCTGGTGCGCGGATTGGATTACTACACCCGCACCGCGTTTGAGTTTACCCACGGCGCTTTGGGAGCGCAGAACGCAATTCTTGGCGGCGGCCGTTATGACGGACTCTCGGAAAACCTGGGCGGCCCGCCCGCGCCGGGCATCGGTTTTGCCATCGGCGAAGACCGCTTTGTGATGGCAATACAGGAGTCGGCGGAAGCGGTGTCTTCCAAGGCCGATGTTTATATCGCTCCCTTGGGCGCCGGCATGGACCGCGAGGCCGCCAGGCTGGCGCGCGAGCTGCGCCGTCATGATGTCATCGTCGAGCTGGGCAACGAGGGCTTTCGGCTGAAGAAATCGCTGGAAACGGCCAGCAAGATCGGCGCCCGCTTTGCGTTGATCGTGGGCGAGAACGAGATCAAGTCCAACGAGTTTGCGCTTAAGAATCTTGCGAGCGGCGAGCAGGTTACAGTTCCACGGGCCGAGCTGGCCACGCGAATCCAATCCTCGCATGGATAGAGCATAAGAGGTAAGATTCTTGCACCCAACACGGCGCTATGGTTCCCGCTTACGACTCTCAGGAGGATGTATGTGTCTATTTCGAAGATGGCTAAGTTCGTTATTGGTACTTGTTCTGTTCGCTCTGATTCTGTCCTTACCTGGATGCTCCAAATCGGGCTCTAATTCCGCGCCCGCGAGCGCCAAGAGCACAGCGCCTGTGAATCTGCCCAAGCCCTGTTCTCTCATTACCCAGGATGAGGTGGAGTCAGCTCTGGGCAAGCATGCCACCATGACGGACGCAGCTAATCCGCGCACCGGAATTGAGGAATGCACTCTGGTTCCCGTCCACGGAGGCGACATGGACCACATCACGATTGTTCTGCATGACACCACCCCGCAGGATTGGGAGGCGTTGAAAAAGACCTACATCCAGGATAAAAGCACCCCGATCCCCGGTCTTGGCGACGATGCCATCAATGCAGGCCAGTTTGGTGTCTGGGTGCGCAAGGGCAATATCTACATGCAGATTTACGGCGTCATCAAATACCAGCGCGACGAAAAGGCAGAGCTTTTCCTGGCAGAAAAAGCAGTCTCGCGTTTGTAGAGTTTAGAGCGCGAGACTGGTGTAGCACAGCCCTCCTCGGCTGTGTGCCGTTAGGGGGCTTGTGCCTTGCCGGCTGCCCTGCGGGCGTGAGCGACCTTATATAATCTCTAATTCAGCTTTATGACGACAGACATCTCCTGTAAGGACAAACGCTTGCAACTCGATTTCTTAGGCGACCTTCAACGCACACACACCTGCGGGGCATTGCGCGCCGCCGATGCCGACAAGGAAGTTGTGCTCATGGGCTGGGTGAACCGGCGCCGCGACCTGGGCAACCTGATCTTCATTGATATCCGCGACCGCAGCGGCGTCAGCCAGGTGGTCTTCAACCATGAATCCAATGCCGCGCTGCACGAGAAGGCGTCTGAGTTGCGCTCGGAATACGTGATCGCCGTTCTGGGCAAGGTAAAGCAGCGCGATCCCAGCACCTTCAACAAAAATATCCCCACCGGCGAAGTCGAAGTGGTGGCGCGTGAGCTGCGGCTGCTGAACGAATCGAAGGTGCTGCCGTTTCTTCCCGGCGAGCCCGATTCTACGCAGTTGCCCAACGAAGAGGTCCGCCTGAAGTATCGTTATCTCGATCTGCGCCGCCCCGCCATGCAGGCGAACATCGAGATGCGGCACAAGATCGCGCTGGCCATCCGCAATCACCTGGCCGGGCAAGGTTTCTACGAAATCGAAACGCCGTTTATGACGCGCTCCACGCCGGAGGGCGCGCGCGATTATCTGGTGCCAAGCAGGGTATATCCCGGATCGTTTTATGCGCTGCCGCAGTCACCGCAGTTGTTCAAGCAGATCCTGATGATCTCGGGATTCGACAAATATTTCCAGATTGTGCGCTGCTTCCGCGATGAAGACCTGCGCGCCGACCGCCAGCCCGAGTTCACCCAGATTGACCTGGAGATGACATTCCCGCAGCAGGAACGCGTCTTCGAAGTAGTAGAAGGCTTCCTGAAGGCCGCTTTTAAAGCCGCGGGCATTGACCTCCCCACGCCTTTCCAGCGCATGACCTACGACGACGCCATTCGCCTCTACGGCATTGACAAGCCAGACATGCGCCTGCCGGCCATGATCGACGTAAAACCCTGTTTCACGCCGGAGATGATGCAGGCGCTCGATATCGCCAGTGAAATGCCTGTGGTCGCCATTCGCATTCCATCGGTGGGCGAGCTTTCACGGAAGGAGCGCGAGACGGCGCGCGAAAAACTTTGGGCCGGGCATCCGAACCTGCATCTGTTTGACGATCTGAAGCGGCTCGATAAATCTTTTGCCGGCATTGAAGAAAAGTTGCGCACGGCGACGCAAAGCTCTTCAGGCGATCTTGTAGTTGTGGTTGCCGGCAGAAAGTCCATGATGAACGAGCTGAGTTCCGGAGGTGTGTCAAAAGCGGCCGGAGCCTACCGCCTGCGCCTGGGCGAGGAATATGCCGACCGCCACAAGGCCTTTGCCGGCGACCTCAAAGATCCTAAGTCGTATCACTTGCTGTGGGTAACAGATTTCCCCATGTTCGAGTGGGAGGAAGAGAGCCAGAGTTGGGTTCCGGCGCATCATCCCTTCACCTCGCCGCATGAGCGCGATATGGAAAAAGTTCTGGCGCACAAAGATCTGGGCTCGGTGCGCGCGCTTGCCTATGACGTGGTCATGAACGGCACCGAGCTGGGCTCAGGGTCGATCCGTATTCACCGCCAGGATGTGCAAAAGCAAATCTTCAGCGCGCTGGGCATGACCGAAGAAGACGCGAAATCGCGCTTCGGCTTTTTCCTGGAAGCATTGGAATACGGCACGCCTCCGCATGGCGGCATTGCCCTGGGCTTGGACCGCATCGTCATGATTCTCGCCGGCGCCGAGAGCCTGCGCGAGGTCATCCCATTCCCCAAGACGGCGAAAGCGGTGGACATGATGGTAGACGCCCCCACCCCGGTCAGCGAGGCGCAGTTGCGCGAGCTGGGAATCAAAACCAAAAGCTGAGCGCGGATTACACGGATAGCGCGGATTTGGCTAGCGCTTTTTTGGGGATACTGTTTCTCCGCTAGAACTGCCGGGATTTCGATAATCAAGAACTCTGCTTACGTCTTGTCATACACAGAATGACAAATCCAACCGGCAGCCTTAAATTTGCCATTTCTCCAGATTTCTTGATACCGTTTCCCCAGTTGGCGCATCCAACTCAGCATGAAACGTCTTCCGGTAGATTCCAGCGCCGTACGCTCGATCGGTTACGATACCAAGTCGCTGGTCCTTGAAATCGAATATGCCAATGGCAGTGTTTACGATTACTACGGCGTGTCGCCCGAAACCTACCAGGAATTCTGCGAAGCCGATTCCATGGGAGCGTTCATCAATTTCCGCATCAAGCCCAATTTCCAGTACCGCGAAGTTTCCCGGCGCACCGCCTGAAACAATGACGACGGTTTGATTCCGCAGCGGTTACAATCAATCACAAGATGGCGCGCATTCATGTCCTCCCTGAGCACGTAGCCAACAAGATTGCGGCCGGCGAAGTGGTGGAGCGCCCCGCTTCGGTGGTCAAAGAGCTGCTGGAGAACTCGCTCGACGCCGGCGCGCGCCGCATCAAGCTGCAGGTTGAGGCTGGCGGCAGGAAGCTGATCCAGATCACCGACGATGGCTGCGGCATGGTGCGCGACGATGCCTTGCTCGCCTTCGAGCGCCATGCGACCTCCAAAATCAAGAACGCGGACGATCTGCTGAATATTGCCACCCTGGGGTTTCGTGGCGAGGCGCTGCCTTCCATTGCCTCGGTCTCGCGGTTGCTGCTTGAAACCCGCGCCGCCGATGAGAGCAGCGGAACCTTGATTGAAATCAATGGTGGCAAGATGCAGCGCGTGGAAGACGCCGGCTTGCCGCCGGGCACTTCCATCACGGTGCGCGATCTGTTCTTCAATGTTCCGGCGCGCAGAAAGTTTCTGCGCGCGGAATCAACCGAGCTCTCGCACATTGCCTCGCTGGTCACGCACTATGCCCTGGCGCATCCCGAGATGCACTTCGAACTGCATTCCATGAGCAACGCCATGCTGGTGGCGCCGCCGGTTGCCGGACACTCGGAACGCGTGTTTCAGGTCTTTGGAAAAGAAACGCTCGATCAACTCATCCCGGTTTCGGCAGAGTTGCCGCTGGAGCATGCGGGACTGCCTGAGCCTCCGCCCTGGAAGCGCGATGAAGATTACCAACCGGCCGCCCCGGGCGAGTTGCGCTTCCATGGTTTTGTGAGCAAGCCTGAGGTCCAGAAGCTCAACCGCAACTCTATTTTCGTCTTCGTAAACCGCCGGCTGATTCGCGACCGCGTGGTGCAGCACGCCATCATCGAGGCTTACCGCAACATTATTCCGCCTACGGTTTATCCCGTGGTACTGCTCTTTCTGGAGATGCCCGGGGAAGAGGTGGATGTGAATGTGCATCCTTCCAAGACCGAAGTCCGCTTCCGGCAGAGTTCAACGGTCCACGATTTTGTGCGCGACTCCCTGCGCGCGGCCCTGATGCAGGCCCGGCCGGTGCCGCAGTTCACGCGTGAGATCCACGCCCAGCCGACCGCGCGTCAGGCATTCGCCCCCAATGCTAATTTCACGGTCTCTGTATCGGGTGACGATTTCTCGCTGCAACCGCCTGCGCTGCCGCCGCACAATGAGAGGTTTTCATTCCAGGAGGGAATTCCGATTGATGCCAACGCGGCCACCGCCCTTCTGGCGCCGCTGCCGGCAGCGCCGGTTTTGCAGCGCAACGGCTCATTTTGCAGCGGAATTCTAAGCACGCAGCAGGAAGCCGCGCCACAAGGCAGCGATGCGCCCGTGGTTCTTGCCGATCTCAAGCCTTTGGGCCAGGTTCGCGATTCGTTCATCATCGCCGCCGATCCCAGTGGTCTGTGGATCATAGACCAGCATGTCGCCCACGAGCGCGTACTCTTTGAGCGCATCCTGCGGCAGCGGGACGCGCGGCAAGTTGAGAGCCAGCGCATGCTTATGCCTCTGATCGTTGAGCTGACCGCCGGCCAGCAGGCTGTGTTTGCCGAGATCAGCGACGAGCTGCGGCGCAACGGCTTTGAAGTGGAGCCCTTTGGCGCCGGGACAATCGCCGTTAAGGCCGCGCCCGGCGGAATCGACCCGATCGATGTTGAGCGCCTGCTCCACGAGCTGCTCGATCATTTTGAAAAAGAGGAGCAGGCCATCAACCTGGAAAAGCTGCGCGGCGAGATCGCCGCCTCCATCGCCTGCCATGCCGCCATCAAAGTAAACATGCCGCTGGAGCACTCCAAGATGGAGTGGCTGCTGGCGGAATTGAGCAAGACGCAATGCCCGATGTCCTGTCCGCACGGCCGTCCAGTGCTGCTGCGGTATTCTGTAAGGGACATTCAAAAGGCGTTCAAGAGAATCTGACTTCACAAGAAAGAACAACGAAACCGCAGAGGACGCGAGGAACGCAGAGGCTGAGGAAGTCAGAAAGTCGATTACGAAGAGCGATTTGTAAAGCACAAAATTCTCTTTAAGCTCTTCTTCGCTACTGTTTCAACCTGCCCAGGCAGGTCCGTTGCTCACGATGAGCGTACTCGATCGATAAATGCTGAGAACCGAGAACTAATTACTAATGACAGAAGTTGAAATACAAGAGCAACGCCGAAGCAAGTGGCGCATCGGGCGCCCGGCCCGCACTCTGGAAGAGGCCTCCGAATTTCTGGAATCGGTGGGAATGTGCCTTGTGCATCCGGTGAATCCCCCGCTGCTGGCTCCTACGTTTTTGGGGGCCTACACCGGCAGCGACCACGATTTGCCGACGGCGCAACAGGCATATCTCGATCCGCGTGTGGCAGAGGCACGCGAGCTTATGGTGCGTCTGCTGCGCCAACGCCTGGCCTACGAAGCCAACATTGAGGGGGAAGGAACTTTTCTGCTCTCACCGCAGACCTTCCCATATTTTTATGCGCTGGTAGGAGACCGCAATCCTAAGAAGGACCTGCGCAGCGACGTTGCCGGAAGAAAAATCTCTCCCCTGACCCAGGATGCTTTCGCCGTCATCCAGCGAGAGGGGCCGATCTCCAATCGCCGCCTGGCAGAGGTGCTGGGAGGCGCGCCATCGGAGGCAGCTCTGGATCGCTCTCTTACGGAGCTGTGGTCGCACCTGCGCATTACCCGCGTGGATTACCGCCCGCAGGAAGGCGTTTTGTGGGACGTGCTCTATCGCTGGTCGCCGGGCGCTGTGAAGGAAGGCATAGGGCTTTCGGTGGGCGAAGGACTCTCCGCGCTGCTTTCCAAGTACCTCGAAGCGGTCGTTGCCGCCGAGCAGGGCGAAATTGAAGCATTCTTCCAGCCTATGGCGGCCCGCTCGCGCGTGCGCGAGGCCATCCATGCCCTGCTGGCCGCCCGGCAATTCAGTTTTGTGCAGGCCGGCGGAAGAACCTTGATTCAAAATACGCCTCCGGTCGAGCCCAGGCAGCGCAATTTTGCCCGTACCCGTTAAACTAGAGTGCAATCTTTTCATGAGCGTCAAAAAACTCATCATCGCGATTGATGGCCCCGCCGGGGCGGGCAAGAGCACGATTGCCTCGAAGTTGGCGCGCCGGTTGGGATATGTGAATATTGAAACCGGCGCCATGTACCGCGCCCTGGCTTTGAAGGCCATCGAGTCTGACGTTGGCTTCGAAGAGGAGCAGGCCCTGGTCTCGCTCGCTCACGGATCGCACATCAATCTGGAGCCGACGATCGACGGCAATCGCGTTATCCTCGATGGCCAGGATGTCACCCGGCGAATACGCGAGCGCGATGTCACCGAGGCGGCCTCGCAGGTCTCGGTTCATCCCGGAGTGCGCCAGTGGATGGTCTCCCGACAGCGCCAGATGGGCCTGGCCGGCGGCGTGGTGATGGAAGGCCGCGATATCGGCACCAAGGTCTTCCCCGACGCCGACGTCAAGGTTTTTCTGGATGCCGCCCCCGAGGTCCGTGGCGAACGGCGTTTTCGCCAGCAAGCGCCCCTGGTCGTCCCTGTGGCCGTCTCCGAAGCCGATCGAAAGAAGGCCGCCGCAGTGGCCGCCGAGATGCGCGAAAGGGACGAGCGTGATCGCTCCCGCGCCAACTCCCCCCTGGCCCCGGCGCCCGACGCCGTGGTTATAGATTCCACAAATCTCACCATCGAGCAGGTGATCGAGCAGGTTGACCGCATCATCGCAGAAAAGCTGCGTGTTTCCGCCACGGTCAATCAGTAGCTTTGCCCAAAAATCGGGTTTGGACAAACCGCAACGTAATTGTGGTTCTTGTCGTTCAAAACCTACTATTTTTCTGAACACTTCTCCCGCTTTGCGGGATGCGTGTTTGCCTTCGGCAGAGAGGAATGATTTGTTTCCCTTGCTTTCCCAGGGCTTACGCCCTGGGCTACATTCTGCCGCCCCATTCGGGGCTGTACCTTATGCCATGCCTGCTATCACGTTCTCTTAATATTTCGCGCGAATCCTTTTCACGAATGATTTTTGGGCAAAGCTATCCGTACGGTCCACAACTCCCCTTCCAAGCTCGTCTACCGCTTCCCGGAGCCGCTCTCTTGCGCTACAGCTGCATTACTGTTTACTTTTTGTTTGATCAAGATACACGATTGCAAACTCTGTGCCACCGGCAGTCGGCGTTATGCCCACGATGTGCTGTTTCGTCTGAGTGCCCGCTTTTAACTCGATGTCCTTATCATCGTCGCCGCTGTCGCATTTGGCTTTGGCATCATCTGCATTGACGGGCTTGCCATTCCGGCACTCCAGCACCGCCCCGTATCTCGCCAATTGCTTATGATAGAAAGCCACAACCTTCTCAGCAGAGTCGGAACTAATGTACTTCTGCGCGTAAAGATGCGTGCTGTCGTTACCCAAGTCCAGGAACAGGTTCGCACCATTGTCCTTGGTTTCGTTATCCTTGCTTTCTGACACCCTCGCGCCGGGATAAATTGCCACGCCGAGCTGCCTGGGATCGAGCCTCTCGGCACCGGCACCATAACGGCCAGTGTCGGTCTCCACTACAATCGTATGCTTCTCGGTTGAGTTCGCTTTCTCGTCTTGCGCGAAGGTCACACTCGGTGACACTGCCGCCGCGAGCACCAGAAACCATGTAAACCTTTGGGGCATAGGACTTCCTCCTAGTGGCTTATACGTTTTCGACCCAGCTGAGGTTCCGCGAATCTTTTTCCGGAGGAGGCGCGAGGAAAGGCTGCGAGTGATATGGCGAGATTAGGCCAACTACTTACGTCGGCGCGGACTACTCCCGACCTACTTCACGTTCTAGAGAACCGACAACTCCCTGTAAAATCAGGAACTACCGAGGGTGATTCTTCGTATAACCGGTTTGGGTGGCTAGTTTCGCGCCAATCCGGGTAATGCGAGCGCCCATGGTTCGGTTGAACGCTGAGGCGCAGGAGACGAGGCTGGCTGTACCGAGTCAATCTTCGAGTGCGAGTGCGGAGGGGCACAGTGAGCAGCAGCAATCCGCTGCCCTTCTGCGCCGCTGTGTCAGTGGCGATGCTGCCGCCTGGGCTGAGGTCGTACAACTCCATAGCCGCAGAATCTATAACATCTGTTATCGTTTCACCGGCTCACCGGAAGACGCTCAGGACCTGGCGCAAGAGGTCTTCATCAAGATTTACCGTACCCTGAAGACCTACGACGGAAGCCGGGGAGCGTTTACCACCTGGATTACCACCGTGACCCGCAACCTGCTGGTAGATCATTACCGCGCGCGCAAGAATGACCGGCTCACCGATTCGCTGGAAGCCGCGCCCGCGGGCAACGAGGATGCGCTCACCCTGGGCGACCGGCTGCCGGATGCGGCCCCCAGCCCGGAATCGCACATGCAGCGAAAGGACACGCAGAAGCAGGTGCAGGCGGCTTTGGCCAGGCTTTCGCCCGATCTTCGCGAGGCGGTGATTTTGCGCGACCTGCAAGAGCTTGATTACCGGGAAATTGCGGCTATTTTAAGGGTGCCTGAGGGCACCGTGAAATCGAGAATCAATCGCGGGCGTACGGAACTAGCGCGCCTTTTACAACGTACCTATAGGCAGGTGTAGGATGAACCAGACCCAGCAATACGGCATGCAGTGCTCGGAATTCGAGACCCTTCTGACCGAGGCCGTAGAAAGCTCGCTCGCTGAAGAGCAGATGCAGAACTTCCGGGGGCACGCAACCTCATGCCCGGCGTGCGCGGCTTTATTCGCCGAAGCCCTGGCCGGCTATCAATGGTTGCGGTCGCTCGAGCCGGTGGAGGCCCCGGTTTACCTGGCCCATAACATCCTGGCAGCCACTACCGGCGTTATCCCGGCATCTACGCCTGCCCAGGTTCGCGTGCCACAATCGCGGGGCCAGCAGCTTGGGGCATGGTTGCGGCCACTGTTCGCCCCCCTGCGTCAGCCGCGCTTTGCCGCCACCTTCGCCATGGCATTTTTCTCAGTTACCCTGATGCTCAATTTGGTCGGTTTTAACCCGCTCCAGGTTGATTGGCGTCCCGGCGCCCTGCGAAGCGAAGTGGCGCGCGCCTATTACACAAACCGGACTCGAGTGGTGAGATATTACGACAGCATGCGCTTTGTCTATGAATTGCAGGCGCGCATGCGCGAGATCAAGAGCATGCTGCCGGAAGACACCACGCAACAGCCGCAGCAACAGCAACGCGAGGAAAAGAAAGAAAAGAACAATAAGGACATCAGTGTGCAACCCGAAACCGACCCTGAACAAAAACAAGAAAATTACGCCCAGCAGGGCAATAGCCCTCTGCTGGCATCCTATGCGCTTCACGAATTTGGTCCCCCCTATTTCGTCATCGCACAAAACCGGAGGACCGCATGAATTGCGCCACCCATCAACAAACAGAGGCAGTAGCTTACTGCCGGACCTGCGGCAAGCCGCTGTGCGAAAGCTGCAAGCGCGAGGTGCGCGGCATCATTTACTGCGAAGATTGCCTCGCCACGCGCGTGCAAGAAGCGCCTGCCGGAGTTGCCCCGGCAAACCCACACGCGCCCAATCCCGGCGTTGCCCTGGTGTTGGGCATGATCCCAGGCGTGGGAGCCATGTATTGCGGCGAGTTCATGAGGGCGTTTATTCACGTTGCGGTCTTCGCCATGCTGATCGTCGCTACCAGTGAGGTCCACTGGATGTTTGGCCCGATGATTGGCTTCTGGTGGTTCTATATGCTCTTCGATTCTTACCAGATCGCCAAAGCCAAGCAGGAAGGCAGGCCGGTACAGGACATTTTCGGGTTTGCATCATCGAACTTTGGATTTGGATCGACCGCCGCTTCGACTGCCGTTCCCAATATCTCGACTCCAGCGGCTCCTCCATTGATTGACCCAAAGCGAAGCCAAAATTTGCCGGTAGGTCCCATCGTGCTGATTGCATTGGGGGTTCTATTTCTGTTGCATACGATGGGATTGATCCCTCATTTCTTTCACCTGGCAAAGCTTTGGCCTTTGATTCTGGTAGGAATCGGCGGATGGCTGATTTACCAGCGATCTCAAAGGATGCTCTGCCGCTGCGTGGCCTGCACAGCCATTAGCCTCATGGGGCCAGTCATTCTGGTTACGATTGGTATTATGGGGTTGCTGGACGAATTCACTCCCGTCCGCTGGGGAGAGAGCTGGCCGCTCATTTTGATCGTGATTGGAGTACTGAAGTTTCTCCAGACCACCGGTTCGCGCGAGGGACACATCGGGCCGGGCGCTCCGCCGCCTGCGCCCGCGCCCGGCACGCCAGCTGCGTCCTCTTCGCAAAACGAGGTGAGCCATGGCTAGCACTCCTGTTCCCAACGCTCTTCCGCGGCGCCGCAGCTTTGCCGGCCCCGTAATTCTTATCATCGTGGGTGTGATTTTTCTCCTGGGAAACATGCATATCATCACCTGGTCCGGCCTGGGTTGGTGGTATTCCCGTTACTGGCCGCTGCTGCTGATTCTCTGGGGAGCGATCAAGCTCGTGGAATACACATGGGCCCGCCGCCAGGGCTTCCAGCCTTCCGGAATAGGAGCCGGAGGAGTGTTCCTGGTCCTCTTTATCATCGTCGGCGGCCTCGTGGCTACCGAGATTGTGGGGGTAGATTGGACCGGGTTTCATAAGGCGCTCGATGAGATGGGTATCAATTTCCCTGTCGGCAACAAATACGAGTATTCCAACCAGATCGATCAAGCCGTGGCCTCACGCGGCGTTTTTACGTTGGCCCTGCAACACGGCTCGATCACGGTGCTGCCTTCGACCGATGAGAAGGTGCATGTATCGGTGCGCAAGACCATCAGGGCTTTTTCCAAGGAAGAGGCCGACCGCATCGATCAGGCCACCCAGCCAGAGATCAAGACCGACGACATTCCCACGGCTTCGATGTCCAATTTGCCTGATGTCCCCGGTCTCTCTTCAGCGGAAAGGGACAAAATTCGCGCCGAAATAGACCGTGCCCGTGCTGAAGCTGCCAAGGCGCGGGCCGAGGCCGCGCGCGCGCGCGAAGAGGTTATCCGCGTAAACCTTGGGTCTTCCTCCAGCAACGCTGCCGAATCCGACGTCGAATTGCACGTTCCGCCGACTCTGCCGCTGGAATTGAGCACACAGCACGGCGATATTGAAGTGCGCAGCCGGCAGGCCGATGTGAAGCTGACTGCCGTCCACGGGGATGTGACCATAGATGACCTGACCGGCAATGCCACCATCACCATGCATGGCGGAATGCAGGGAGGCGACTTGACCGTGCGCGACGTCAAAGGAAACGTTACGGTTCAGGGCCACGCCAACGAAAGCAATATCTCCAACGTCAGCGGCCTGGTGGCCATGAGCGGCGACTACATGGGTGAAACCAATGTACAGAACCTGGGACAGGGCTTCCGCTTCAACTCTTCACGCACCGATCTTGAGACGGGAAAAATTCAGGGTGAGCTGCGCTTTGATGGAGACAGCCTGCGCGCCAGCAACATAAGCGGCGGCTTCAAAGTGAGCACCCGCTCCAAGGATATGCACCTGGAAGATGTGACCGGGGATATTGAAGTGAACAACAAGAATGCCAGTGTGGAGCTGCGCGCCAGCAAGGCGCCGGCGGGCAATATCCAGATCAGCAACAAAGACGGAGGAATTGAAATCGCGCTGCCCGCCCAGAGCGCCTTCCAGGTGGAAGCCAAGGCTCACGGAGGCGAAATCCACTCTGACTTCGGCGAGATCAAAATCGATAAGAGTTCTGAAGAAAACCCGGTGGCCAGTGGAACTATCGGCGCCGGAGGCAGAAAGATCCAACTCTCCACCGAGCACGCCGACATCGATATCCGCAAGGGCGACCAGACCGCGGAAAACAAATGAAAGCAGTTTCGAGTTTCAAGCTAAAAGCTACTCACTCCGACGTAAAGTAATCCACCGGCACGGGGCTTTCAAACAGCGAATAGTCACGGGTGACCACGGTGATGCCGGTCTCAGTCACAAAATAATTCTGTTTGTCGGCCTGTGGGTCAAATCCGATCACTGTGCCTTCGGGGATATGCACATCGCGGTCAACGATAGCGCGGCGGATGCGGCAATGGCGGCCGATATTGACGTGCGAAAAAATAATACTGGAATCCACTTCGGCATAGGAGTTGACGCGCACATCGGGGGAGAGAAGGCTGCTCTTGACTGCGCCGCCGGAGACGATGCACCCCATGGAGACAATGGAATCCACGGCCTCGCCCCGGCGTCCGGGCTCGGCGAAGACAAACTTGGCCGGCGGATATTGGCGCTGATGCGTGCGGATGGGCCATTCCTTGTCGTATAAGTTGAAAACCGGCGAGACCGAGACCACGTCCATGTTGGCCTCGTAGTAGGCCTCCAGGGTTCCCACGTCGCGCCAATAGAGCGCCTCTTTCTTGTTTTCATCCACGAAGTTGAAGGAATACACGCGGTACTCATCCACGATGCGCGGCAGAATGTCGTGCCCGAAGTCATGCGAGGAATTGGGGTCCTCTGCATCTTTCAACAGGATGGGCAACAAGACGTCTGTATTAAACAGATAAACACCCATGGAGCCGGAAACCATGCGCGGATTGTATGGGGAGCGAGTGTCGGTCTGCTTGGGTTTTTCCTGGAAGCCGACGATGCGTCCTTCGCGGTCAATTTCGACCACACCAAAGCGCGAGGTTTCGCTGGGATCAACCAGAATGGTGGCCAGGGTCACATCGGCGCCGGCATCCACATGCTGCTGCAGCATCAGCTCATAGTTCATCTTGTAGATGTGGTCGCCGCTCAGCACCAGCACGCGCCGGGGCTGCTCGCTGCCGATGGAGTAGATATTCTGATAGACGGCATCGGCTGTGCCCAGGTACCAGTTATCGCTGACCCGCTTCATGGGCGGCAGGATCTCGATGAACTCTCCCAGGTGGCGCGAGACCAGATTGCTCCAGCCTTCGCGGATATGGCGATTCAGCGAGAGCGCCTTGTACTGGGTGAGGATATGGACCTTGCGCAGGTCTGAGTTGATGCAGTTGGAGAGGGTAACGTCAATAATGCGGTAGATGCCGCCAAAGGTAACGGCGGGTTTCGCGCGGTCGCGGGTCAGCGGATATAAACGCTCTCCCGCGCCTCCGGCCAGCAGAACTCCCAGCGTATCTTTCATCTTTAGGTTATCTCGACTGCTTGATCTGCCAGAAAAGGATGGTAACAGACAACCGGCTCAATGCCCATGGCCCCCCGGCATGCCTCTTTAGCGTAACACGCCGCGAGCGCAAGCGTGTTACGAGCCAATTCTACCGATGTATTTCTATGATTGGCCGGGCCACTACTCGTCGAGCCGGATGCGCAGGGACTTCAGGAACTTCATATCCTGTGCGGTAACGCGGAATTCAGGCTCACAGGCATTCATGGACGCGGTGACCATGGCGGGCTTGCTGCTCTCCTCGCCTTGCTGGGAGAATCCGATGGTGGCTTCCAGAACCAGAAAAATGTCGTACCCGGCGGCCTTGATATCTGCAATCGCATCTGCGATCGGCTCGGACTCGGAAAGCGATTGGTTGATCGCGTCCCCTAAATGCTTAATTCGTTTTTTGAGATTTTCGTCCAAGTTTTCAATTCTCCCGAAACCCTCCGCTTCCTCCAACTTCGGAGAAGACACTATAACATCCCCCGTTACCGGGATAAGCTCGGCATCCGTATTTTTGGCGCGCCTGCGGAATTTCCCGAGCTTGCGAAGAAACCCGCTAAAACGCTTCCATCCAAGGGGAAACATTGCTTTCAACTCCATTGGATGCTTGATCGCAGCCTAAAGTTTAACTAAAAGCAGCGCTGTGGACTGTAAAATTTGCAAGGCGGCCCGCACTTCAGATATACAACCTCCAGAGCAGCATTCTGGCCTTGGCCGCCACGCCGTTCCCGCAAAGTTCCGCCCCCAAGGCGTTCGCTGCGGTTATTGCAACAGGCTGCTAAAATGCAGATGTGGCCGAGGTTTCCAATAGCCGCAAATTCGTTGCTGCCAGCCGGGTCGCCGGCCGTTATGCCGGCAGGAGCCGCACGGTTTCAGCCGCGCGCAATGCGCTTTCTGCAATTGCCCGATCTTTTGGCAATGTGCTCCACCGCTTATGGCACGAGGTGATGGGAGTATTCTTCTTTGTTTTTTCCCTGGTTGGCGTCCTGGCGGTCTACCGCGAATACCGTAAATATTCAGTGCAGATACCGCATCCCAGTGTTGCGCATTTGATTGCCGCCGGGGCGTTCGCTTCACTGTTTTTCTATTTCAGCATCAGTTCATTCTGGCGCGCGCGAAGCAGGGAAAAGACCAAAGGAAAGAAATAACGCATGGCTGGGCCTCGGAAACCCGCCAACCCGCCAGCCGCGCCCGGAGTACCCACGAAGACATCTTCCAACATTGAAGTGCAGCCTGTTTATATACCCGCCGATCTGGAAAAGCAGCAGCACGGCCCTGAGTCACAGGTGGGCTATCCCGGCCAGCCTCCGTTCACGCGGGGCATCCAGCCCACCATGTACCGCGGACGCCTCTGGACCATGCGCCAGTATGCCGGCATGGGCGACGCGGAAGAGTCCAATAAACGTTACAAGTATCTGCTGGCCCATGGCACGACCGGTCTTTCTGTAGCTTTCGACCTGCCCACACAGATCGGCATGGATTCAGATCACCCTATGGCCCTGGGCGAAGTAGGCAAAGTGGGCGTCGCCATTGATTCCATCGAAGACATGGAGCGCCTCTTCGCCGGCATTGACCTGGAGAAGATATCCACTTCGATGACCATCAATGCCACTGCCTCGATCCTGCTGGCGCTCTACATTGGCGTGGCCCGGCGTACCGGACGCGACCTGCGCAAGCTGACCGGCACGGTGCAGAACGACATCCTGAAGGAATACATCGCTCGCGGGACATACATCTATCCGCCGCGCCAGGCCATGCGCATCATTACCGACCTGTTTGCCTACGCCAATCGCAACGTGCCGGAGTGGAATACCATCTCCATCTCCGGTTACCACATGCGCGAGGCGGGATGCACCGCGGTTCAAGAGGTCGCATTCACTCTGGCCAACGGCCTGACCTACGTGCAGGCGGCGGTGCAGGCGGGATTGAGCGTAGATGAATTCGCTCCACGCATCTCTTTTTTCTTCAACTGCCACAACAACTTTTTGGAAGAGATCGCCAAGTTTCGCGCCGCGCGGCGTATGTGGGCGCGGTTGATGCAGGAAAGAGTGGGAGCGAAAAATCCGCGCTCGCTTATGTTGCGCTTTCATACCCAGACGGCAGGCTCAACCTTACAGGCGCAACAGCCTGAAATTAACATCGTCCGCACCGCTTTGCAGGCCCTGGCGGCGGTGCTGGGCGGTACGCAATCGCTGCATACCAATAGCTTTGACGAGGCGCTTGCCCTGCCCACGGAAGAGGCCGCGCGCATCGCGCTGCGCACCCAACAGATCATTGCCTATGAGTCGGGTGCGGCGCAGAGCGTTGATCCTGTTGCCGGTTCGTACTATATCGAGTACCTGACCGATGAAATCGAAAAACGCTCCCAGGGTTATCTGGAAAAAATTGATGCGCTCGGCGGCATGCTGAAGGCCATTGAAACCGGCTACGTCCAGCAGGAAATCCAGAATGCCGCCTATGATTTTCAGCAGTCCGTTGACTCTCATAAGGCAGTCATCGTTGGGGTGAATCAGTTTCAGGTGGAAGAAGAAAAGAGCCCACCCATCCAGCGCGTGGACGAATCCTTGGAACGCAAGCAGGTCGAGCGCCTGCAGGCATTGCGGATGCGACGCGACGCTGCTGCCTGGAAGGCGGCCATTCAGCGCGTAGAAGATGCCGCCCGCTCAACCGACAACCTGATGCCACACATCATTCATGCCGTGGAAAACCACGCTACGGTTGGCGAAATTTCCGATGCCCTGCGTCGAGTCTTCGGCGAGCACCAGGAAACCGTGGTCATTTAGCGGAAGGCCGGCAATCCCAACACTATATGGTTTTCTGCGCCTCATACTGGCAGGCTTCGCGGCAATCGAGGCAGTAGTAGTTTCCGTCAATACAAAGGCGGACATTGAGATCGTTTTGGCAGATGGAACAGTAACGCTCGCAACGGCAAACCTCTTCCTTCGAACCACACTGCAGACAAATGAAATAATCGGCCATGGCCAAGAATGTATCGCGTTTTTGGCCAGATTGAAATAGGGTTGCGATTTGAAGAAAGCTTGATTCTCCTCAAAAAATTCTCTCCCACCTTGACGCTTGCAACTTGAAGCTGGGAACTGTTAACTTGAAAGGTTCGGCACCCAGTTCTGTTGCAATCTGCCGCACGAGGAATTGACTTTGTCCCAAACGGTTGAGGCCACCACCGCCGCGCTACGCAAGACCGCGCTGAATGCCATCCACCGCCAGATGGGCGCAAAGATGGTGGATTTTGGCGGCTGGGATATGCCTATCGAATATTGCAACTCGCCCCTCGGTCCAGGGGGGCTGATGAAAGAGCACCTGGCGGTGCGCAACGGAGTTGGCGTCTTTGATGTCAGCCACATGGGCGATATTCGTATCACCGGCGCAGAAGCGCTGGCTGCGGTGCAGCATATTTCCATGAACGACGCCTCGCGCCTCGCCATTGGCCAGGCACATTATTCCGCGCTGCTGTACCCCCAAGGGACGTTCGTGGATGACATCATCGTGCACCGGCTGGGCGAGAGCGAATATCTATTAGTCATTAATGCCGGCACCCGCGAGAAAGATTACAACTGGGTGCGCGACAACGTGAAGGGATTCGACTGCAGGGCGGAAGACATCGGCGACAACTATACGCAGATTGCCATTCAAGGCCCCAAAGCGATTGATCTTCTCAGCAAGCTCACCGATGTGAATCTGGCCTCCATTAAAAATTATTGGTTTATCCATGGAACCGTTTGCGGGTTGAAGAACACTCTCATTGCCCGCACCGGCTATACCGGTGAAGACGGCTTTGAAATTTACGTTCCCTCCGACGAAAAGACCAGCGCCGAGGTTTGGAACAAAGTTCTGGAGGCGGGCAGGGAATTCAGCGTCCTCCCCTGCGGGCTGGGCGCGCGCAACACCCTGCGCCTGGAATCGAAGATGGCGCTCTACGGGCATGAGATCTCCGACACCATCACCGTGCTCGAGGCCGGCCTGGAGCGTTATTGCAAATTCGAGAAAAGCGATTTCGTCGGCAAAGCCGCGCTGGAGAGACAAAAAGCCGAAGACGTGAAGCGCGTGCTGGTGGGCCTGGAGTCGGTGGATCGCGGCATCCCGCGCGACGGCTATAAAGTTCTAGACGGCGCGGGCAGCGAAATTGGTTATGTCACCAGCGGTTCGTATGCTCCATTCCTGAAGAAGAACATCGCCCTGGCCTATGTGCCTCCGGCATTTTCGGCGATCGGCTCTACCGTGAATGTCGAGATCCGAGGACAGAAGGTGAAGTGCCAGGTCGTGCCTACACCGTTTTATAAGAAACCCAAAAAGCAGTGATGAAGAGGAGATCATGGGATATCCCAATGAGTTGAAGTACACCCGCGAACATGAGTGGGTGAAAGCCGACGGCAAGACCGCCACCGTAGGTATTACCAACTATGCCCAGGAACAGCTTGGCGACATCGTGTTCGTCGAGCTTCCCAAAGTAGGAGCCGAGGTCAGCAAAGGCACCAGTTTTGGCACAGTGGAATCGGTGAAGTCAGTATCAGAGATCTTCGCGCCGGTTACGGGCAAAGTTGCCGCCATCAATGAAGCGCTGGCCACTGCGCCGGAAAAGATCAATAACGACGCCCACGGTTCGTGGATGATCCGCATTGAAGTGAAAGACCCCGCGGAGCTGAACGGGCTGCTTTCCGCCGCCGATTACGAAAAATTCATCGCCGAAGAACAAGGAAAATAGTGGGAATTGAGTCATTGGGGCATCGGATCATTGATTCATTATTATTTTCTATCGTTTATTTTTGTTTCAATGATGCAATGATTCAATGACTCAATGACCCAATTCATTCATGCGTTATCTTCCTAAATCTCCTCAAGACCGCGAACAGATGCTGCGCGAAATTGGCGCGGCCTCGATTGACGAACTTTTTTCCCATATCCCCGACGAATACCGGCTGAACCGCGACCTCAAGGTCACGCGCCAGTTGGCCGAATCGGAGATTGTGGATTACTTCCAGCAGCGCGCCGCCGAGTGCGCCGCCGGATATGCCAACTTCCTGGGCGCGGGAGCGTATAACCACTATCGTCCGGTGGTGGTCGATTCGCTGATCTCGCGCGGCGAGTTCTTTACCGCCTACACACCCTACCAGGCCGAGATCGCGCAGGGAACGCTGCAGGCCATCTTTGAATTTCAGAGCATGATCTGCGAACTTACCGGCATGGAGGTCGCCAATGCTTCCATGTACGACGGCTCGACTGCGGTTCCCGAAGCGGTCATGATGGCCATGCGCATTACCGGACGCTCAGGTGCGGTGGTGGCACGCAGCCTGCATCCTGAGTATCGCGAGGTGCTGGGCACATATTCGAAGTATCAGGGAATTCCGGTGGCGACGGTTCCTTTTCTGGCTAATGGCCGCGTGGACTTAAACGCTTTGGATCAGGCAATCAGCAACCAGACCGCCTGCGCTGTCATTCAATCGCCGAATTTTTTTGGGACCATTGAAGATGTGGTCGCTGTGGCTGATTTGGTCCACAAGAAAGGCGCGCTGCTGGTGGTCTCGATCGCGGAGGCAATTTCGCTGGGGATCGTCAAGCCGCCTGCCGAGGCCGATATTGTCGCCATGGAGGCGCAATCGTTTGGCGTGCCTCTCGGATTCGGCGGACCCTATGCGGGCGTTATCGCCACCCGCGAGAAGTTCGTGCGCCAGATTCCCGGACGGCTGGTTGGACAAACCGTTGACCAGCAGGGCCATCGCGGTTTCGTGCTCACGCTGGCCACGCGCGAGCAGCACATCAAGCGTGAGAAGGCGACCTCCAACATCTGCACCAACCAGGCCCTGGTGGCAACCATGGCGACGATCTTTATGACCATCTACGGACGTGAAGGATTCAAAGAACTGGCCGAGCACAATCTTGCCAAAGCCCACTACGCAGCGCAGCAATTTGGGAAAAAAGCCAAAGTGCTGTTCGAGGGCGCGCCGCGATTTAATGAGTTTGTGGTGCAAAGCTCGGAAGATCCGCATGTCATTAATAACCGGCTGCTGGCGAAAAATATTATCGGCGGGTTTCCGTTGCAGAAGTTCTATCCCGAATTGGGCAACGCGGCCGTATGGTGTTGTACCGAGATGATTACACGTGAACAGATTGATGCTGCCGCCCAGGCGGTGGCCCAATGAGCGACAAACAGATCAAGAAAGTCCGGCCGCATCCCAGCCAGAGCGAAGGTTTGATCTTCGAAAAATCGTCGCCCGGGAAGAAGGCCTACAAACTTCCTCCCCTCGATGTGCCTCAGGTGGATGCCGCCAAACTTCTGGGCTCTGCCCAGCGCCAAGACCTGGGAAACATGCCCGAGGTCAGCGAGTTTGAGATCATTCGCCACTTTACGCGGCTTTCGACTTGGAACTATGCCATTGATCTGGGAATGTATCCGCTGGGCTCGTGCACCATGAAGTACAACGCGCGCGTGAATGAAGCTGTGGCCCGCATCGCCGGCCTGGCCAATGCGCATCCCTACCAGCCGGAGAAGATGTCGCAGGGCGCTCTGCGCATTCTCAAGCTGCTTTCCGACTATCTATTGGAAATCACGGGCATGGAAGCCATCACGCTGCAGCCTGCCGCCGGCGCGCACGGCGAGATGACCGGCATCCTGCTCATCCGGGCGTATCTGGAGTCGAAGGGGAATCCACGCAAGAAAATCCTGATTCCCGATTCGGCGCATGGCACCAATCCTGCCACAGCCGCTATCTGCGGTTACACAGTCGAGAATCTCAAATCAAATTCGGCAGGCATGGTTGATGTGAGCGCACTGGCGGCGCAGATGAACGAAGATGTGGCCGGCATCATGCTCACCAATCCCAACACGCTGGGCATTTTTGAAGAAGAGATCCACAAAATTGCCGACATCCTGCACGAAAAAGGTGGGCTGCTCTACATGGATGGCGCCAACATGAATGCCCTGGTCGGCAAAACGCGCCCGGGCGACTTTGGCGTGGACGTGATGCACCTTAACCTGCACAAGACGTTTTCTACCCCGCACGGCGGTGGCGGACCGGGATCGGGCCCGGTGGCCTGTAAAAAACATCTGGAACCTTTCTTGCCGGTTCCCGTCGTGATTACCAAGCCCGATGGCAGCCTGGGCTTTAACTATGATCGCCCCAAAGCCATCGGCCGGGTGCGCATGTTCTATGGCAACTTTGGCATGCATGTGCGCGCCCTGGCTTACATCATGGCCAATGGCTACGATGGCCTGCGCCTGACCACGGAAGACGCCGTGCTCAACGCAAACTACATCCGCAAAAAACTGGAAGATGTGTACGAAGTGCCTTATAAAACGCCTTCCATGCACGAGGTCATCCTCAGCCATCACCGGCAGGCGCGGCAGGGAGTCAAGACCGGGGACATCGCCAAGCGGCTCATTGACTACGGCTTTCATCCCTACACCACCGCGTTTCCGCTCATCGTTGCCGATCATGGGGCCATGATGATTGAGCCCACGGAAAGCGAATCCAAGGAAGAGATGGATCTGTTCATCGAGGCCATGCGAGCCATTGCCGAAGAGGCACAAAACGAGCCGGAGACAATTCTGAAAGCGCCGCATACTACGCGGGTCTCGCGGCTCGATGAGGTGACTGCTGCTCGTAGGCCGATTCTGCGCTGGAAGCCGGAGAAAACCTAACCGCAGAGGACGCAGAGGAGCGCGGAGGCAATTGGGATATGAACATAGACGAGGTAAGCGGTGCGATTGTTGATGCAGCTATGAAGGTGCATACAGTTCTTGGGCCGGGATTGTTGGAAAGCGCCTATGAAGCTTGCCTGACTCACGAGCTTCGCAGCCGAGGACTAAAAGTGCTCTCGCAACTTGTGCTGCCGATCAAGTACGAAGGGCTTGAACTTGATGCCGGGTATCGCCTCGACTTGCTGGTTGAAGATTGTGTCATTGTTGAGGTAAAAGCGGTTGAATCCCTAAATTCCATTCACCAAGCTCAACTGCTTTCTTATCTCAAAATGAGTGGCAAACAGGTCGGACTCCTTATCAATTTCAACGTACGCAATTTAAGAAACGGAGTCCGAAGGGTTGTAAATAATTATCAAAAACCTCTGCGCTCCTCAGCGTCCTCTGCGGTTTAATTTCTTATTGCCAGGATATTCGGCAGCACTTCTCCTGCCTTGCCCCAAAAGCTCTCATCGAAGTAGCGGCTATTGGCGGGCTCTTCCGGGCCGATGTAGTAACTGCGCGTTCCCGGCTTGCTTTTCATCTGCGCCGCAAAGCCGGCCGCGGGATGCACTACGCCGGAGCTGCCGATGCAGATAAAAATTGCGCAGCGATCGAGCGCCGCCGCAATTTCTTCCAGATAATACGGAACTTCGCCGAACCAGCAGATATGGGGGCGAATGCGCCCGCTGCACTCGCATCGCGGAACTGACTCCAAAGTGGGATAGGAATTTCTGTCATCGAACGGAGGCCGTTGGCAGCCGGCGCGCTCGCACCGGCTCTGCATCAGCCTTCCGTGCATGTGCCAAATGCTTTTGCAGCCGGCTTGCTCCAGGAGCGAATCGACATTCTGGGTGCAGTGGAAGAGCCGCTCTCCTAAAGTCTGTTCCAATTGCGCCAGAGCAAAGTGCGCCGGATTCGGCTTGCACTGCACAGCGACCTCGCGCCGCCAGGAGTAAAACTCCCACACGAGCTGGGGATCGTTTCTCCACGCCACCGGCGAAGCCACCTCCTCGATGCGAAAGTTGCGCCACAAGCCATCTGAGCCACGGAAGGTGGGAATGCCGCTCTCGGCGCTCAGGCCGGCGCCGGTGAGGATGAATACGCGGTCATCAGCACGAATGTCAATCATCGGTGAGGATCAGAACTAGAAGCCCTCTTCTATCAACCGCTCCATTGTGATAGAAGATGAAGCCGGTTTCTGCAGAGCCATCTTTTCGGCGTACTTGGCCAGCACATCCACTTCGATATTAAGCTGCGCTGCCGGTTGAAGCGAAGGTAAGTTCGTTGCTTTGTAAGTATGGGGAATAATGGCAATTGAAACTTCAGTTTTGTCTACCTTGGCAACCGTGAGGCTGATGCCCTCGATGGTGATCGAACCTTTTTCTACGATGTAGCGCGTAAGCTCTAGCGGAACGCTTATCTGCAGCCAGTAGTCGTCGCTGCTTTTGATTTTGTTCAAAGACAAAAGTTTTCCGGTGCCATCCACATGACCTTGCACAATGTGTCCGCCGAGGCGGGCGCCGGCTTTCATGGGCAGTTCCAGGTTCACTTGAGCTCCTTGGGAAAGACGGCCTAATGAAGTGCGGGAAAGAGTTTCAGGGGCAAGATCGGCGCTGAAAGATCTGCCGGGAACGATCTTTACCGCGGTCAGGCAGACGCCGCTTACGGAGATGCTATCACCCAGCTTCAGGTCGCGCGTCGCGTCTGCGGCTGTTACCGTGAGGCGCCCGGCGTCACCGTTCGCTGTCATCTCAGCGATCTGTCCTATCTCTTCAATGAGTCCGGTAAACATCAGTTAGTTTCGATTATTCCAGTTTTAGGGTTCCAAAATCGTAGGGATCACGTATGTATCCCTCAACCGCGAAATCTTCGCCAAAATGGTGGATGGTCACATGCCGCACGTGGGCTGCTTCGCCCATGTGGCGGAAGCCCGCGCCGCGCGCGAAAGGAACCGAGCCGGTGCCCGCCAGGATTTTGGGCGCGTAGTAAAGAAAAACTTTGTCCACGACTCCCGCTGCCAGCGCCGCCCAATTGATTAGTGCGCCTCCCTCGATCAGCAGACTCGTGATCTGCATCTGGGCCAGGCGCGCCATCATGCTGCGCATATCTGGCCGACCGTCGGCCGAGCCCGTTGCCGTTTCGGGAACGACCGGAGCCCCTGTGCCCGTGCGCCGGCGCGACGGCATGCGTGTGACTTTTTCCGAGCGCTCAGCCGCCGACGAGGCATTATGGGCAACAGCTACCTGCTCCACCCGGATGCCGCGCGCCTCGAACTCGCTTTTCTTTTTTTCCTCGGCAAAGGAGCACAAGATCAGAACGTCATCCTGTGCGGTCTTGACTACGCGCGACTCCAGCGGGAGCCGCAGGCGCGAATCCACGATCACGCGCAGCAGTGGACGCCGCCGCGGCAGTCCGGTGCGATCGGTGAGCAGGGGATCATCGGCAATGATCGTGCCTACGCCTACCATAAGGGCATCGCTCGAGTGGCGCAGCTCCTGCACATGAGCGCGGGCTGTCTCGCTGGTGATCCATCCACCGGTGGCTCCGCCTGATCCTGAAGATGTGGGGCCGCCCGATTCAGCCGGGGGAGGCGCGATCTTGCCATCCAGCGTCATCCCGGCTTTCAGTGTGACCAGCGGCTCATGCCAGCGAATATATTTGGTGAATGCTTCGTTGAGTTTGCGGGCCTCATCTTCCAGAACGCCCTCCAGTACTTCGATACCCGCGGCGCGCAGTTGCTCGATGCCTTTTCCCTCGACCAGGGGATTAGGGTCGCGCATGGCCGCGACCACACGTTTGATGCCGGAAGAGATAACCGCTTGCGTGCAGGGGCCGGTGCGTCCCTGATGACAGCAGGGCTCAAGATTCAGATAGAGAGTGGCCTGGCGGAGAGATATCCCTTTGCTCTGCGCCTGCTCGATGGCGATGACCTCGGCGTGTTTAAGCCCTTCGTAAGTATGAAAGCCGCTGCCCAGAATATTTCCTGAATCATCCACGATTACGGCGCCTACGTAGGGATTGGGCGTTGCCAGCCCTATTCCCTGGCGGGCCAGCTTAAGCGCCTGGCCCATAAAGTCGTTATGTCTCTCTTCCAAGTTCGAGTTCAGATCGTTTCTTCCTCGTCAGGTTCTTTCAACGCTGTTGCCCCGCTTTTGCCTCGTGGACCGGTCTTCACCTTGACCGGCACTCCCGCATCCGGACTATCCGTATCAGGATCGTCCGGCGAAGTAGAGCGCCTGCGCCGGGCCAGCACATATAAGCCCAACGCAACAATGACAAAGGCAAAGATGGCCAGCCATATTTCCATCGAACTACTCAAAGAGTGAATTCACAAATGCCTCGGCATCAAACGGCAGCAAGTCGCCTTGCTTCTCTCCCACGCCTACATAACGCACCGGCAGTTTCAGCTCGCGGGTGATGGCGACGACCACGCCGCCCTTAGCGGTGCCGTCGAGCTTGGTAAGCACAATGCCGGTCACGCCTGCCGATTGGGTGAATTGCCGGGCTTGCTGCAGGCCGTTTTGTCCGGTGGTGGCGTCCATCACCAACAGTACTTCGTGCGGCGCTCCTGGGACGATGCGCTCGGCGGTGCGCTTCATCTTCTCCAGTTCCGCCATAAGATTTGATTTGGTGTGCAAGCGGCCGGCGGTGTCCACGATCACGAAGTCAGTGTTGCGCGCCTTGGCCGATTGCAGCGCGTCAAAGAGCACAGCCGAAGGATCGCCCCCGGGTTTGGTCTTGATCACCTCAGTACGGGTGCGTTCCCCCCAAATTTCCAGTTGCTCGATGGCGGCGGCGCGGAAAGTATCTGCCGCGCACAGCAGCACCGATTTGCCCTGACTCCCCAGCAAGTTTGCCAGCTTGCCGATCGTTGTGGTTTTGCCGGTGCCATTCACACCTACGACCAGAATTACTTCTGGAGGCTCGGCGTCGGTTACCGGCGCCACCGCCGTATTGAGGATGGCCAGCAGCTCCTGCTTGAGCAGCCGCTTGAGCTCGGCCACGTCGCCAATTTGCTTGCGGTCTACCTGGGCGCGCAGCTTCTCCAGCACTTCGTGCGTAGTTGTGGTTCCCAGATCGGCGGCAATAAGGGTGGCTTCGAGATCATCGAGGGTCTCGCGGTCAATCTCTTTGCGGAACGAAACAATGTCATCAATGCGCTCGCTCAGGCTTTCGCGGGTGCGCGTGACCGCCTGCTTCATTCGTTCAAAGAAGCCGGGCTTAGCTGCCTGTTCTTCTTCTTTTTCTTTCTTCTTGCCGAATAATGAGAGAACCATGCATCTCCGCCGAAAATTCCATTATACGGTGCTGGCAGGGGCGCTTCGTGAACGGCGCGAATCAGCGGGATTTTTGAGGTGTCGGTGTTAGAAGCCCAACCAAAATTCGGATCAATCTCCGACAACAGGAGGAGTGGGAGCAGAGGTATTGCCGGCGACCGCTCCGGCGGTTTCACCGGCAGCAGCAGCGGCGACCTCTTCGCCGGTTACGGTGGCGGCGCGATACAGGCGCAGGGTTCCCCGTTCAAAGACAGCGGTCAGCGCGGCCACTACGCGAGGATCGAATTTTGCCGCAGCCAGCGAGTTGATGATGCGTATTACGTATTCGGGATCCATCGCCGCCTGGTAAGGGCGATTGGTGGTCATGGCATCAAAGGTGTCGCCCACCATGATGATGCGGGGCATCAGGGCAAGCTGGTCTCCCTTTAATCCGTGGGGATAGCCGCGGCCGTCGAGCGATTCGTGGTGTCCTTCGATTCCGGGAATCATCTCACGCAGCGCTTCTACAGGCCGCAGAATGCTGGCGCCCTTGACGGTGTGGGTCTTCATGACCTCGAATTCATCGGGGGTCAGCGCGCCGGGTTTTTTCAGGATGCGATCTTCAATGCCGATCTTGCCTACGTCGTGCAGTTGCGCGGAGATGCGAATCTTCTCAATTTCTTCCTTGGTAAGGCCCAGCTCGGTTGCCAGGACCACGGAGTAGCGTGTAACCCGATCAGAGTGGCCTTTGGTGTAGGGATCTTTTTCGTCGACCGCACCGGCCAGCATCTGGATGGAGCTCATAAACAGAGCGCGATTTTCCTGGGCGGCGCGCTTGAGGTCGAAGACCAGCCGCTCCAGGTCGGCGCTCATGGTATTGAAGGTGGCGGCAAGCTCTCCGATTTCCGTGCGGCTCTGCAGGCGGACGCGTTTGGAAAAATCTCCCTTGGCAATGGCGCGGCTGGATTCGGTCAACGTCTTGACTGGGTAGCTGATTTGGCGGGCGGCCACCATGCTGATCAGAACAACGACGAATGCAGCCAAAGCAGCCAACTGGCGGGACTTAGTCTGCATGTCATGAATGCTCCGGTAAGCGTCGCGCTGCGTCTTCTGGGCGATCACGGCCCACTCCAGTGAGGGGATGCGGCTGGAGGTCCCGAGCATGTCTACTCTTGTGTTGTTCTGGATGACGGTAAATTCGGTCGTATTCGTAACACTCGCCTTGCTGCCTTGCTGGACAAAATCCTTGACGATTCTGAAGTTCGTCATGTCCTCGCCTGTTACATACGTGGGATCTGCGCCTGCAACCAATCGTCCCTGCTGGTCTACGACATAAATGCTCAAGCCGCCTTTGGAATCGGCGCGCAGGCGGTTCAGCAACGGCTGTTGATCAACAATGACCCCGATCATCCCGATGAAATGATCGTTTACCATGATCGGCGAGCTGACCAGCATCACCGTCTGGCTCTGTTTGCCGGCGCCCATCTGCATCACAGGCCCGTTATAGTATCTTCCCTCATTGGTCGCGGCGTAGGCGTGTTCCAGCTCGCGGCGCATGAAATCATCAAGCTGAATCTTGCCCGCGGTGATGCCTTTGGATTCGGAGTTGACGAGCGTGGCGTAGGAGATATTGTCGGAGGACGAGACAAATTTCTCAAGCAGGGCCCGCAGTTCAGGCGTATCCAGGTGCTCGCCTTTGAGTTCGCCGCGGCTGGCGACCTTAATGGCCGAAGCCAGATTGGTCATCATGGTGAGCAGGTCGCTTTGCCGGTGTCCTAATTCTTCGCTGACCGAGCTGGTAATCGTGTTTTGCAGAAGCTTCTCATTGGTCTGCAGGCGTTCGCTCTCATCGCCCACAACCGTGTTGCCATACCACAGCAGCGGGCCAACGCTCACCAGGATCAGTACGCCGAAAATGAGATAAAGAATCGGTATGCGCTTGGGCATGGGACCATTCGGGGGATTGTGCGAATTCTATCGCGGAATTGCCCCAAAGTGGGAACTTTCGGCGGTACGAAAGTACATTCTTCCACCGTTACTCTACCTTGCCCGGACGGGTCATCAGTTCGCGGATGGCGTCACGGGGGGCCTTACCCTCGTGCAAGATGGCATACATCTGCTGGGTTATGGGCATCTCCACGCCGAACTTTTGCGCCAGCCCCATGGCTGCATTGGTGGTCAGCACGCCTTCAGCCACCATGCCGTGCATGCCGGCAATGATCTCAGGCAGCTTGCGTCCTTTGCCCAATTCCACGCCGACGGTGCGGTTGCGCGAGAGGCCGCCGGTGCAGGTGAGCACCAGGTCGCCCATGCCCGCCAAACCTGCCAGGGTCTCGCGTTTTGCCCCGCAGGCCACCGCCAGGCGTGTGATCTCGGCTAATCCGCGGGTGACCAGGGCTGCGACGGTATTGTGTCCCAGGTCCAGCCCATCGCAGATGCCGGCGGCGATGGCAATCACATTTTTGAGCGAGCCGCCCAGCTCCACGCCAACCACGTCTTCGCTGGTATACACGCGGAAGGCGGGATCGCTGAACTCGCTCTGAACGCGCGCGGCGAGAGAAGAATCAGGGGAGGCAACTGTGATGGCGGTCGGGTCGCCTCGGGCAACCTCCTGGGCAAACGTAGGACCGCTCAAAGCAGCGATTGCCGGAGTGAAACCCGCAGAGCCGGAGACGACCTGGGCAATGACTTCACTCATCCGCAGAAGCGAACCTTCTTCGACCCCTTTCGTGGCGCTCACAAAGGTCATTTCGCGCTTCAAGTGGGGAGCCATTTGCTCGAAGACGTGCCTTGCGTGGTGCGATGGCACAACGCTGACTACGATCTCCGCCTGCTGCAGGGCGCGAACCAGATCATTGGTGATGCTGACCGATTCCGGAATCTTCTCTTTAGGAAGAAAGAAATCATTCGTTCGGTGGGACTGGATAGAATCGCAGACTTCCTTCTCCCGCGCCCAGAGGCAGAGACGGTGCGTGCCTCTGCGGCCTAATACGATGGAGAGCGCCGTTCCCCATGCGCCAGCGCCGATGATTGCTATGTCTGACATCTGTTTTCCAGCCATTGCCGCTTAATCTTCAGCGGTAACGGCTTCAACTTTCTTTTTGCCGAATTTGTTCTCTGTCCCGCTTAACAGTCGGCGGATGTTTTCGTGGTGTTTCACGATGATCAGCAGCGAGATCAGGATTGAGGCCGCCAGCAACGGCATTGCGTCCAAGTCAGCCGATTTCAAGAAACCGTACATAAAAGCCGGAAAGCACGCTGTCGCCAGGATTGAAGCCAAAGACACGTAGCGTGTGACCGCAAAAACCACCAGGAAAACCAGCAAAGATAAACCGATGGCCTTTGGTGAAAGAGCGAGAAATACCCCGGCAGCGGTTGCGACCCCTTTGCCGCCGCGAAACCCAAGCCATGCCGGGAACATATGTCCTAGTACCGCAAACAGGGCGGCCAATGAAACCAGCATCGTTCCACCGCTGATGTACCGGCAGATGAACCAGACCGGAAGGAATCCCTTGAGCGCATCCAGAATCAACGTCGCTATCCCCAAACCGGGAGCGGTGCGGGCCACGTTGGTTGCGCCGATGTTGCCGCTGCCGGTGGTGCGAATATCCTGCTTCATGAACAGGCGGACGAGGATGTAACCAAACGGGATTGACCCGATCAGATAGGCGGCCGCAGACGCGATGATGTAGTCCATCCGCATAATCAAAAAGCGTTAAAGTTATTGCAACTCAAACCCGGTAAGCTTGGTGTATACAGCTCCTGCGGGTGCGGTCTTGCTCTGATACAGGAAGAACTGGTGCGCCGTCATTGTACCGAAGTCGGGCGGCGGTATTTTGGCAAGTTGCTCCTGCAGGTGTTGAAACTTCTTGTTCTGCCCATCTGAGCTTTGCCGGCTCGGGGCGCCTGAGCCGCTGCGAGCGAGCGTGAGATGCGGGGTAAAGGCGCGCTCCTCTTTTTCGACGCCCAGGGGAAGCAGGGCTTTTTCGACCTTCTGGGCGAGCTCTGCGAGATGCTTGTCTGCTTCTACTCCAACCCAGAAGACGCGGGGCGACCTGGCTGTGGGGAAAAAGCCGGCGCCGCGAAAGCTGATTTGCGTAGGTGGAGCCTGGATGTTGCTCAGCTTTTCCCTGATGGCTTCGAGCTGATTACTTTCACCAATAAATTTGAGCGTGATATGCAGCGATGCAGGGGAGACCCAGCGCACCTCGGGCGCGAAGCCGCGCACCCCTTCCATGAAACGCAAAATGCGCTGGCGGATGGGGTCGTCGAGATCGATGGCTGCAAATAGGCGCATGTTTTGGCAGTCAGCGATTAGAGCTACTAGCCCCTAGCTTCTAGCGGTGTTTGTACGTGGAAGATGCTTACACTGTTCACGTTCAAAAACAGCTAGAAGCTAGTGGCTAGAAGCTCTGCTCGCTGCTTGCATCTTTACATCAATCTTCGCCTCACCATGTCCAGCGCCTGCTGGCTGGCGGCCCAGCGGATTCGTTCGCGGTCGCCGGGGAAGAGTCTCTTTACCACATCTGTTTTTTTGCCGTCGGAAAGGGCGTGGTACACCAGGCCCACGGGTTTTTCTTCTGTTCCGCCCTTGGGGCCAGCGATGCCGGTGACGGCCAGGCCATAGGTAGACTTGCACTGCCTGCGGATTCCCTCTGCCATGGCAGCGGCTACCTCGCGACTTACCGCGCCATGCTCGGCGATAAGCAGTGGCGGTACGTTGCTGAAGAGGGTCTTGAGATCGTCGGAATAAACAATCGCTCCACCTAGAAACGAGCGCGAGCTACCACTCAGCGAGGTCAGACGCTCACCGATCATCCCCCCGGTGCAGGACTCGGCGACAGCAATGGTGGCGCCGCGCATCTCCAGGTAATACTCGACAATCTGTTCCAGCGACTCGCCGGCGCGCGAAAAGACAAAATCGTCGAGCTCGTCTTCGATCTTTTCCGAAAGGTCAGAGATCATTTTTTCCGCCGCTTCCTGCGATGCCGCGGTGGCGCGCAGGTGGACCTGAACCTCGCCCGGACGCGCCAGGATCGTGGTCTCGACCTCCGGATGCTTTTTGTAAATGGGGGCAATGCGCGAATCGCACTCCGATTCTCCCATGAGCGCGACTTTCAGCTCGCGACTGGCAATAAACTGCTGGCTGTTTTTGTAGCGCACGCGCAGGCGCTCCATGCACTGCGCATCAAACAGCGGCTTAAGTTCCTGGGGAGGGCCGGGAAGAAGGATGACCACTTTGTTGAGGTGTCCCACCGAACCCTCCAGCCATTGCCCGGGGGCGCTGCCGTTAGGGTTTTCCAGGGGAACGGCGCCGGCGATTACATCACCCTGCTTGAGGTTGTTTTCCGACATCTTGATGCGCCGGTTGGCAAAGCGGGCATAGAGTTTGGCCACAAGATCAGGATCGCGCCGCAAGGGAAGGTTCAGCGCCTGGGCCACGGCCTCGCGCGTGAGGTCGTCTTCGGTCGGCCCCAGCCCGCCCATAAAGATCACCAGGTCAGAACGGTCGAGGGCAATGCGAGCCACCGAGACCAGCTGCGCCTGGTTGTCTCCCACGACGGACTTGAAGCCGACGTCAATGCCCAGCAGGTTGAGCCTTTCGGTCAAAAAAAGGGAGTTGGTGTCCTGGCGAAAGGGGCTGAGCAGCTCGGAGCCGACGGCGATGATTTCAGCGTGCACGAATATTTAAGTTATCAGCTACAAGTTACAAGCTACAAGGGGGAGTCGCCAGCCCAGTTGCCAGCTACCAGTTGCCAGTGAAGACGGAGAAAATCCAGACTCTGGCACGCATGCGAATTTTTGCACCACGGAGGCACGGAGAAGAGTTGGGGATTTACGATTTGAGAAGTACGATTTTTGATTTTGTTTTCTCTGTGCCTCCGTGTCTCTGTGGTGAATCAATTCGTTTGGGCTGATTTTGATGGCTAATAGGGCGCTACTTTTGCGGGGGCTTCCAGGTTATGTCGCGCAGGTACTTCATATTCTGCACGTCCACTACGGCGATGCGGTTTTGGTCGTCGGAGCTGAGGTAGGCGGTTTTGCCGTCGGGAGAGAGGGCGATGGAGGCAGAGCGGAAGGGAAGTTCCAATGTCCTGACAATCTTGTTTTGGTCCAGGTCTACTTCGGGGAAGGTAAGCGAGCCGCTGGTATAGGCGCGACGGGCGGCTTCGTTGACGGCGATCATCACCGGAGGCGAGGTGGAAGCGGCTTTGGGATAGGCCGTCGCTTTTAGCAGATGGGGGGCGATCTCGGTGAGGACCTCGGCCGAAGGAGAGGTCACCCACAGGCGCTGCTCCTGTGATTGCGAGAAGAGCATGCCTTGCGGGACTCCATCTACGCCAAAGACGGCGGCGATGTGGCGGGCCTTGGGGTCGTAGAAAAGAATATTGTTGCGGTCCGCGGTGGAGAGCGCGATAGCTACCCGCGTTCCATCGCCGCTGACCGCTACGCTACGCGGCTGGCTCCAGGCGCGCAGATCGAAAAGCTTCACGGTAGATAAGGCGATGCCCATGGGATGGGCAGGAAACAGCTCGAGCCTGGGATGCACTTCGTCGGGCCCGCCGCTGATTACAACCGCTCCATCCAGGGTCTCAGACCAGGCGACATCATGGGGATGGGGCTGCACCTCGCGTTCGTTATGCACCGTAAGATCGCGGGAAAAGATATGCAGGCTGGAGTCATTCTGGGCGAGTGCCAAAATGGCATCGCCCGGACCGAAACTTACGGCCATCACCGCGCCGGGCAGCAGGTCGCTGGCCAGCATACGCCCATCGGAGGTGGAAAAGACCCGCAGGGTTCCGTCCAGCCCGCCTACGGCCAGCAACTTCCCATCCGTCGAGATGGCCAGCGAGCGGGAGGAGGAGCCGGTAATGGAGGGCGCAGGCGGCGGCGCGTTGGAGTGCAGAATCTGCCAAGCGATCCACAAGGCGGCCCCCACAAAGATCACTATGGCGGCTATCGCCCACCCATTTGGACCTGCCGGCCTGAGTTCACGCGTCCCTTTACCCTGGATGCGCTCCGGTTCCCGGTAGATAGTTTCGTTCATCGTGCAAAGTATACGCCGGGCCTGTCTTTTGCGCATGGCTCCAGAGGGCATGTACCCACTGAAGCACCCTTATGCAGAATTACAAATTAAACCGCAGAGTGCGCGGAGGAGTGCAGAGGCTTAGGGAAGTCAGAAGTTCGATTTGTGAAGTGTGATTTTTAAGCTTATGAGCGGAATTTCTAAACGCGATTTCTCTACTATCTCTCGCGTGCATTCCCGTTTCAACTCTGCGCCAGCAGGTCCGGTAACCCGGAATGATCCGTCCAAAAAAACAAAACCCAGGTCTTCCGAGGACCTGGGTTTCAAAAAAGGGAGGTGAACGGGGTTGTTGTTTAGTTTTGGGTCTTTTGGACTTTATCGGCCTGAGGGCCTTTTTGTCCCTGGACAATTTCGAACTCCACCTCGTCACCTTCCTGCAGGCTCTTGTAGCCCTCGGAAACGATGGCGCTGTAGTGGACGAAAACATCCGGCCCTTCGTCGCGTCCAATAAATCCAAATCCTTTAGCGTTATTGAACCACTTAACTTTGCCTTTCATTTGCATTTGAGACACTTACTCTTCCTCCGTACCTCGGGCCCAGCCGCTGGTGCAGATGAACACACGAGTTTCTTTCCTGACGATGTTCCTTCAAGCAGGTTTTTCGCTTCGCTGGGGGGAGGGCAACCGATCGGGCTGGTTTGCCGGCAATAAAACTAAAGACCTGTTTGCTGGCATTTCTGTCTATAACCTAATTTTAGCGGGTGTCCCGCTATTGTCAAGTTAGTAACTATCCGGAGGCGTTCCCCGGATACCTGCTCCGGGGGGTAGGAGCGAAAGTATCGTATCGCGAGATGGCTCTAAACGCAATCTCAACTTTAGATCAGGACCACGCTTTTTTGGATGCAGGCGAGGCCCCTTCATTGCGAGGAAGCCCCTTGGATTCAGACGCTTAACTTGCGGGCCAGCCACAAGATAGAGGCGATGGTCTTGGCGTCTTGAATGGTCCTGTTCATGGCCATTTGTACAGCTTGGCGCAGCGGGAGCAGGCGCACCTTAATGAACTCGTCTTCCTCGGGAGCAGCCTCGCCCCTGCGGATGTCGCGCGCCATGAAAACCGTCATGGTCTCGTCCAAAAACCCCGGACTCACATAGAAGTGCAGCGCCAGGCTCCAGCGGGTGGCGGTATATCCGGTTTCTTCGCGCAGTTCGCGCTTGGCGGCAGCCAGCGCCGCCTCGCCGGGATCAATCTTGCCCGCGGGCAGTTCCCAAAGACTGCTTCCGGCGGCGTGACGATACTGGCGCTCCAACAGGACGCGTGGGCCGGCCCCGGTGCTCTCGATTGCCAGGATGACGACTGACCCAGGATGGCGCACGATGTCGCGCCGAGCTACGTATCCTCCGGGCTCGCGGACCTGCTCGGTTACAACCCTGAATATCGGTCCCTGGAAGGCGCCCTTGGATGAGATGACCCTGGGCTTTACGGTTTTCTTGCGGGAAGTTGGCATAGTGAAGATACTAGCATTCAGCCGTCAGCACTCGGCATTAGAGCTTCGAGAAAAAGCCTGATAACGGCATGGCAAGGGACATCATCGGGATTCTTCGCGCCAAAAGCGGGCGCTCAGAATGACAGATGTAAAAGAGTAAGAGCAAAGTGCACGGGGAAAGGTTTCAGCTTACAATAAATACTTTGTGTTCATTGCATGCTGAGGACCGGGAAGGGGTCTTTATCCCATTCTCCAGCTCGCTGCTTTTCGGATGACACTCATGGACATTGCAGACTGGCGAAAGAAAATTGACGAGCTTGACCGCCAGATGGTCGAGCTGCTGAACGCGCGCGCGCAGGCAGCGCAGGAGATTGGCCGCCTGAAACGCAACACACAGATGCCGATCTATGAACCGGACCGGGAGAAAAAAGTTTTCGAGAACGTGCGCGCCCTCAATCGCGGGCCGCTGCCCAACCATGAGCTGCAGCACATTTTTGAACGCATCATTGACGTTATGCGCGCGCTGCAGAAAGAAGAGATCAAGCCCAAGGCAGCCGAGCCCAAAGGTGAGACCGAGTTCGATATTGAAGTGAACGATTAAGGAATTGGGTCATCGGGTTATTGAGTCATTGATTCATCGGGTCATTGAATCATTGGGTAAGTGCGTAATCGGGTAATTGTGTAATGGAATCGTTTGGTTTTTAAAGATGACTTCAGTTTCCCAAAGCGGAATAAAAGCTGAGTGCTGAGTACTGCGCACTGAGAACCGAGAACTTTACTTATGATTGTTGCCATGCAGGAAGCCGCAAGCGAAGAACAGATTCAGCAGGTGATCGCCCGCCTGGTGGAGATGGGGTTTGAAGTCCACCGCAGCACGGGGGCGCGGCAGACGGTGCTGGGGGCGGTGGGGGCGCAAAGCGATTTCGATATCCGCGACATCGAGGTGCTCACCGGCGTGGGCGAGGTGCACCGCATCAGCGCGCCCTACAAGCTCGCGGGTCGAAGCTTCAAGCCTGACGGCACCATCGTCAAGTTTCCCAACGGTGTGGCGGTCGGCGGCAACCAGATTGTCATCATGGCGGGGCCGTGCTCGGTGGAATCGCGCGAGCAGCTTCTTACCGTGGCCGAGCAGGTGGCCACGGCAGGCGCGCGCGTGCTGCGCGGCGGGGCCTTCAAGCCGCGATCGTCTCCTTATTCTTTCCAGGGCATGGGCAAGCAGGGGTTGGAGATCCTGCGCGAAGCCGGCGATAAATTCAAGCTTCTGGTCATCAGCGAGGTCATGGAGATTTCGCAGATCCAGCTCATGATGCCCTACATTGATATTTTCCAGGTGGGGGCGCGCAACATGCAGAACTTTAACCTGCTGCGCGAGTTGGGCAAAGTGCGCAAGCCGGTGCTGCTGAAGCGCGGCATCGCGGCCACCTTTGAAGAGCTGCTGCTTTCGGCGGAATACATCATGGCGGGCGGGAATTATGAGGTGATCCTGTGCGAGCGCGGCATCCGCACCTTCGAGACTTACACGCGCAATACGATGGACATCTCCGCCATCCCCATCATCAAGAAACTTTCTCATCTGCCAATGACCGCCGATCCTTCGCATGGCACCGGACGCCGCGACAAGGTGCCACCTATGGGACGCGCCGCTGTGGCTGCGGGCGCCGATGCGCTGCTGATTGAAGTGCATCACAACCCCGACAAGGCGCTGTCAGACGGAGCGCAATCACTCTATCCCGAGCAGTTTACCAAGCTCATGCAGGAGTTGCGCATGATCGCGCCCGCCGTGGGCCGCAGCATCGCGTAGAATTTACGATTGATGATTTACGATTTGTGATTTTGTAAGAAGCCGGAAGATACCCACTGTCATTTTTCTGCTTTTAATTCATAAATCGTAAATCATAAATCGTAAATATTTCATGATCCGGCAGATCACCATCATCGGCGTGGGACTGATTGGCGGCTCCTTTGCCCTGGCCCTGAAGAAGCACGGCTACCAGGGGACCATTATCGGCAGCGACCGCGATCCCGTTCTGGAACCCGCCCTGGCCAGGGGCGTGGTGGATCGGGCTGTGTCACGCGCTGAAGAGGCGATTTCAGGCAGCGATCTCGTGCTGCTCGCCTCGCCCGTGGGCGCGATCGTAGACCTGATTGAGCGGCTGGGGCCGCTGCTTCCTCCGGGCGCTCTACTCTCCGATACGGGCAGCACCAAAGCCGAGATCATGGCGCGGGCCAAATCCGTTTTTGGGAATCAGATCACGCAGCGCTTTCTTGGTGGACATCCCATGGCCGGCAAAGAGAACAGCGGAGTAGAGTTTGCCGACCCCACCCTGTTCGAGAACGCGGTTTGGTTCCTGGTTTCTGAAGGCGACCAGGCCGGCCCGCTTACCGGCAGGGCGCAGGAGCTTTGCGAACTGGTGAAGATGGTGGGCGCGCGTCCGGTGCGCATGGCTTCGGAACGCCACGACCGTTTGTGCGCCTGGATCAGCCACCTGCCGCAGATGATCGCGACCGCCCTGGCGGGGACGCTCGAAGAAGAGTTTGGCGACGATCCTGAGTTACAGGGCATCGGCGGCCGCGCCCTGCGGGAGATGACGCGCATCTCTTCCAGCCCTTATTCCATGTGGCGCGATATCGCCCATACCAACACGGAAAATATCCAGGAGGCGCTGCTGCAACTGGAGCAGCGGCTGGCGTATATCCGCGAGAACCTGAAAACCCCCGGCCTGCGCGATGAGTTTGAGCGCGCCAATAGATTTAACGCGTCGAAGAAGCAAAACGACGGAATGGGTTAATGCCCATGACGGAACAACTCAATTGGGCCATCCTGGCGATCGTGATCATGGTGCCGGTGGCTCTTCTGTGCATCCTGTTTTTGTTTCTCCGAACTTGTTACAAAAAGCGGGGATGGAAGGGCGTGCGGCTTGGCGTAATGCTTGCAGTCCTTACATTTATTCTCGTTTTAGTCCTTTACCAAGTCGTGCGCGGCCCGAAGCTGTGAGGGTGGTTCTGGATTGAGAGCTGTTCCCGAATCCGTGTCCATCCGTGGCGAAAAAGTGCCTTTTCTTATGCTTGCAGCTTGGAACTGAGATATCCCGGAACACTCCCCGATGTAAGTACGCATCCAAAAATCTAACATGCGTCGTTTATCCTCGGTTTTGCCGCTTTTACACGTAACCTTGGCGGTGGTCCTTATCTCGCAAATAGCCTCTGCTCAAGATCCGTCCTTTCCGCAGGGAGGCCCCGATTCGGCCTCTGATTCCAGCACGACAGCGCAGTCAAAGTCCGGGGAAGCGCCAATCTGCAGCCTCGGCCATCTGGATCGCTGTGTTATTGACCTTGCCCATGATCAGGCCGGAATCTGGACTAGCCCTTTGCGGCTGCATCCGCAAGACTCCGTATGGCTCGTGCCCTTTGCCGCCGCCACCGGGGTTTCCTTGTATTACGACAATCAAGCCCTGCAAACCCTCGGGAGGGACAAGAATCGCATCAATATCAGCAACAAAGTTTCTGATCTTGGTTCAGGCTACACTCTCGCCGGGGAAGGGGCAGGGTTATATCTCATCGGCTCGTTCACGCACGATGAGCACCTCACAGAAACTGGCCGGCTGGGGCTCGAGGCGGTCATTGACGCGTCGATTCTGGGCGAAGGAGTGAAGCTTGCCACCAACCGCCAGAGGCCTGATACAGGGCCCGGCAGTGGCGGATTCTGGCCGCACGGTACGCGAAGCTACACCTTCAACGGCTCTTTCCCCTCAGGACATGCCATCGCCACCTGGGCGTTCGCCCGGGTGGTGGCATCGGAGTATCCCAACAAGTTTCTGGATCTGGGAATTTATGCAGTGGCTACAGCGGTCAGCGTCAGCCGTGTAACCGGGCTCCATCACTTTCCTACGGACGCGCTGGTGGGCAGCACGTTAGGCTTCCTGGTCGGAGGCTACGTGGTCCACCACCACGCCGGCAAATACGGAAATCAGGCGTATTCTCTTCTCCCGATTGTGGATCAACGGACGCAGACTTTTGGTATGACCCTGCGGTTCGTGCCACAGTGATTCATCGAGGAGTTCCGTCAAGGCTTCGCCGCAACAGTTATTCGAAAAAATCCGCGTAACCCGTGAAATCCACGGTAAGCTTTTGTTTTATCAAACTCGGGCGCTGACCGTACTTTGTGGTTAAATTGAAACGGTGAACAAAGTAGTCGCCAATGCCGACGAAGCCGTCAAAGACATTCCCGACGGAGCTTCCATCATGCTTGGCGGCTTCGGGTTGTGCGGCATCCCTGAGAACCTGATTCAGGCGCTGATGCGCAAGAACGTCAGGAACCTGACCACCATCTCCAACAATGCAGGCATTGACGGCTTCGGCCTTGGCCTTCTGCTTGCCAACCGACAGATCAAAAAGCACATTGGGACCTACGTCGGCGAAAACAAGCTGCTGGAAGAGATGGTGCTGAAGGGCGAGATTGATCTGGAACTCAATCCGCAAGGGACATTTGCCGAGCGTATCCGCGCCGGCGGGGCCGGGATCCCAGCTTTCTTTACTCCCACCGGCTACGGCACCATCATCGGCGAAAAAAAAGAATTGAGGGAATTCAATGGGCGCCCCCATATTCTGGAGCATGCCCTCAAGGCCGATTTTGCCCTGGTCAAAGCGTGGAAGGGCGACAAATGGGGCAACCTCATTTACCGCAAGACGGCGCGCAATTTTAATCCTATGATGGCCACGGCGGCGCGCGTTACCATCGCTGAAGTGGAAGAGCTGGTAGAGGTAGGCGAGCTCGACGGAGACCAGATCATCACGCCGAGCGTCTACGTGAAACGCATCTTCCGGGGCCAAAATTACGAGAAGAGGATCGAGAGGCGCACCGTCAGGCAGGCATAAACGCCGCCTAGAGATCATGGCAACTTTACCCAAAGCCGATAAACAAAAAGACGTGGAAAAACGGGAGCGCATCGTCAAGCGCATCGCCAGCGAGCTGCGCGATGGATTCTACGTCAATCTGGGTATTGGGTTGCCGACCCTGGTGGCCAACTGCGTGCCGGCGGGCATGCATGTTATCTTGCAGAGTGAAAATGGAATGCTGGGAGTGGGACCGTATCCAATCGCGGGAAAGGAAGACCCCGACCTGATCAACGCGGGTAAAGAGACAATCACGGAAATCGCCGGCACGGCGTATTTTTCCAGCGCCGATTCGTTTGCCATGATCCGCGGCGGGCACATTGACTTGAGCGTGCTGGGCGCCATGGAAGTGGATGAGCAAGGCAACCTGGCCAATTGGATGATCCCGGGAAAGATGGTTAAAGGCATGGGCGGGGCCATGGACCTGGTTGCCGGCGCACGCCGCGTGATCGTGGCCATGGAGCACACCACGCGCGAGGGCGCTCCTAAGATTTTGAAGAAATGCGCGCTGCCGCTGACCGGAGTAAAGGTCGTGGATACCATCGTTACAGAGATGGCTTACATTCACGTGATGCCGCAGGGGCTGGTGCTGGAAGAGGTTGCCCCCGGCCTTAAAGCCGAAGATGTGCAGCGGGCCACGGAAGCGAAATTGATTATTAGTCCCAATTTGAAAGGGATGGAATCATGAAGAAATATTTTTCCATGTTGGTTTGCATTGTTCTGCTCGCGGCTTCGGCGCTGGTTGCGCAAAGCAACCCTGCTTCCGATGCCGCGGCTCCCGCGCCGCAGGATGCAAAGCCGGCGGAGAAGGCAAGCACCCCAAAGATCCCGCGTCCCAATATGGGAGACGAATCGGCGCTACAGCAGGCCACCTTCAGCCAGGCCGTGGCAGATGCGCTGTTGCGCCGCCTGGTACATGGAATGCAAGGCCACAATTTGCCGCAGACGAAATCCATGTTTTTGGCCGAGCGCCTCGAACCTAACTTCGAGCAGCACATGGAAGCGGCATTCAATTACTACGACAGCTTTCATCTCTATTACAAGATCATTCAGCTCAGCGGCGAGGGAGAGCCCAAGGGAACCATCATAGCGGATTTCGACCTGGAGTCGCGCCCCCAGCAGATCGAGCAGGCCACTCATCGCCAGCACGCCCGCATGCGCCTGGAGGTGGAGAGAGTTGCTTCCGCGCATGGGAACCCGTGGCGCATCGTGGCCATGGATCCTGAGCACTTCTTTTTTGAGTACTGATTCTTCCCACTATGAAACGTGAGTATCCTGAGCGTCCCATCGTCGGCGTAGGAGCGGTAATTGTCGCGGACGGACAGGTTGTGCTGGTGCGCCGCGGACGGGAGCCGTTGCTCGGGCAGTGGTCCATCCCCGGCGGGGTGGTGGAAGTGGGCGAGAGCCTGCGCCAGGCAGCGGCCCGCGAAGCCCTGGAGGAAACCGGGCTTGAAGTTGAAGCCGCGGAAGTGCTGGAAGTCTTCGAGAGCATTGTTCCCGGCGCCGAACTCAACGCGGGCAAAGCCCAATATCACTACGTGATCATTGATTTTCTCTGCCACACCAAATCAGGCGAGTTGCGCGCCGGCGGCGACGCGCTGGAGGCGCGCTGGGTGAGGCGCGATCAATTGGCAGAGCTCAAAGTTTCCGATTCGGCGTGTAAGGTCATCGCAAAAGCTTTTGCTAACAGCTAACAGCTGTTTATCCCTTCCATCTGAATGCATCCGGCTGCTCCAGGCCAATGTGGGCCAGCACACGGCTGGCGAACTGGCGGGCCATGTCGTCTTGCGAGGCCGGTTTATTGTAGAAAGTAGGAATCAGGGGGAAAATTACGGCGCCGGCGTCGGCGGCGCGGTACATGTTTCGGATGTGGATCTTGTTGAGTGGGGTTTCGCGCACGCACAACAACAGCGGCCGCTGCTCTTTCAGGCAAACGTCAGCGGCGCGCTCGATCAGTTTGATGGCGAGCCCGTTGGCGATGCGCGCCAGCGTGCCCATGCTGCATGGGATCACCACCATCGCGTCGGTAGGATAAGAGCCGCTGGCCACGTTGGCCCCAATATCGTCGTTGTTCTGTTGCTGGATTTTCCGCGACTTCTTCCTCAGCAATTGCTCCACCAGGTTGCTGCGTCCGCTGATCCCAGCTTCTTCTGCCATCACTCGCAAAGCATTTTCTGAGGCGATAAAGTTAATGGTCTTCACCCGCAGGTCGGCTTCAGCGATCCTTAGAAGATGACGCGCGAAGATCACACCACTGGCGCCGGTAACGGCAATGGTCAAATTTTCGAGAGCCGAATTTTTCATGCGATTTCCAGCATCTAATCCCATAGCCCCCTGGGAGAAGAATGAGCGTAGAGACAGAGAATATCAAACTTGTACGCTCCGAAATGGGATTGTATGGGAAGCATGGGCAGAAATCCTCTCCGACGCCATGCGTCAAGCCGCGGCTGGGAGCAGCGCGCCGTCACCGGAATTACACAGCAGATCCACGCGCTTGATCCGTTGGCGCAAAGCAAATACCTGCGCGATTTCTATGGCGCATTCCAGTCCTACCAATGCACAGTGAGCCGGGAGCAAGTCGAAGGCGAGCTGTTGGCGGCCGATGTTGTGCTGCTGGGCGACTACCACACGCTGCCGGCGTCACAACAGTACGCGGCGCGAGTTCTGGAGCTGATGGCGCGGAACGGCAAGTTCTGCTGCCTGGGATTAGAAGCCATCTTTGCCGACTATCAGCCTGTGCTGGATGCATGGCAGCGGCGTGAGATCAGCGACCAGCAGCTCCGCCTGTTGCTGCGCTTCGATAACAATTGGGGATACGCATGGGAACCTGTCCGTGAGTTGCTGCAGGCCGCCCGCCGCCACGAATTTCCTGTCTGTGGCCTTGATTGCGGGCCGCGCTCAAACCTGCGGGCAATCCGCAAACGCGACCGCCATGCCGCTACCAGAATTGCGGAAATTCGCGCCGATCATCCGCGTACGACCGTGCTGGCGCTTTTTGGCGAGTCTCACCTTGCTCCCGGCCATCTGCCGGCGCTGGTTCGGGCCCGCCGTCCGAAAGACAAGATCGTGACCATTCTGCAAAATTGCGATGCGCTGTATTGGCAGTTGGCCGTGGATTCTGACGGCAGCAAACCGGCGGTGCGGATTTGCAATGGTGTGTTTTGCGTGTTTACCGCCAGCCTTTTTGAAAAGTACGACAGTTATCGGGAGTATTTGAATGGTGGGGAAGAAAAATGTTTAACCACAAAGGACACTAAGGTCTAACCACGAAGGGCACAGAGGAAGAATTTAAGATAAAGCCAACCTAGCTTTGACGCGCTTCTTTGTGTTCCTTTGTGTCCTTTGTGGTTATTTTCTTCTGTTTGGGGCTGAAGACGCGCTCGAAGATTTTATCCACATTGCGCAGTTGCCGATTCAGGTCGAAGGCGTGGTCAAGCTGTTTGCGAGTGAGGCGCGAGGTGATCTGCTTGTCTTTGCGCACCAGGGCGCGGAAGTTCAATCCCTGCTGCCAGGCGCGCATGGCGAGTTTCTGCACGATGCGATAGGCGTCTTCCCGCTGCAGGCCGCTTTCCGCCAGGTCGAGCAGAAGCTGGCCGCTGAAGACCAGGCCGCCGGTACTCTCCAGGTTTTTCTGCATGCGTTCGGGATAGACAAACATCTTCTCGAGCAGGTTGGTGGTCTTGTTGAGCAGATAATCCACCAGGATGGTGGAATCGGGCATGATCACGCGCTCTACGGAAGAGTGCGAAATATCGCGCTCGTGCCATAGGGCGACATTTTCCAGGGCTGCCTGGGCATATCCGCGCACCACGCGCGCCAAGCCGCTGATCTGCTCGCCGGTGATGGGGTTGCGCTTATGCGGCATGGCTGACGATCCTTTTTGCTTTTCGCTGAAATATTCTTCGGCCTCGCGCACCTCGGTGCGCTGCAAGTGGCGGATCTCGGTGGCAATCTTATCCAGGGTAGAAGCAATGACGGCCAGCGTGGTTATGTAGTAAGCATGGCGGTCGCGCTGGATGACCTGGGAAGAAATAGGAGCGGGCTCGAGGCCCAGGCTGTGGCAGATTTTTTCTTCCATCTCCGGGTCGAGATGGGCGAAGGTGCCTACGGCGCCCGAGAGCTTGCCAACGCGCATCTGCTCGGCGGCAGACTTCATGCGCTCGATGTTACGCTGCGTCTCCGAGTACCAGTTGGCCAGCTTGAGGCCGAAGGTGATGGGCTCGGCATGGATGCCATGAGTGCGTCCGATCATGGGCGTGTGCTGGAACTCATGGGCGCGGCGCTTCAGAACGCCGGCCAGCAGCTCCAGATCGGCGAGAATGAGGGCAGAGGCGTCACGGACCTGCAAGGCCTGGGCGGTATCCACTACATCGTTGGAGGTGAGACCGTAATGCAGCCAACGGGAGTGAGGGCCGATTTTTTCCGCGACCGCGGTGGTAAAGGCAATCACGTCATGCCGCACCTCGGCTTCGATGGCCTGAATGCGCTCCACATGAAAGTCGCCTTTGTCGCGGATGGCGGCAGCAGCTTCGGGCGGCACAATGCCGGCTTCGGCCAGCGCCAGGCTGGCGGCAACTTCCACCCTCAGCCACATGCGGAACTTGTTTTCGTCGCTCCAGATGCGTCCCATCTCGGGGCGCGTATAGCGTGAGATCACAACCTTCTCCTTCGCCAGACCGGCACTCGCACAAACTTGAGATTGTAAATGGGAATGATTGCTTAAGCCAGAAATATGAGTTCCTTTGGGCGGCACGGAGTGCTGCAACGTTGTGCTTCAAAGCCGCAGAATCTGCCGACTGGAGGCCTGCCCCGTGCCGTCGAAAGGGCGGCCTTTGACGAAGGCGAATCGGGCAGTTACAATTATATCGTGTCACGATATAAGCAAAGAACACTGACATCGGCTGATAGGAAATTCATCGCGCAGGCGGAATTTCGGTATCAGATTCGCCGCTTCCTCCACTTCAGCGAAGAGACGGCGCGGCGGGCCGGCATCCACCCGCAGCAGTACCAGTTGTTGCTGGCGATTCGCGGTTTGCCGCGTGGGCAGGAAGCCAGGATCGGCAACCTGGCAGAGCGCCTGCAGCTTGAGCACCACAGCGCGGTCGAGTTGATCAATCGTGCCGAGCGCCGGGGGTTGGTGATGCGCGCCGGCGATCACAACGACCGCCGCCAGGTCATCGTGCATCTTACGTCCAGCGGTGAAACCCTGTTGAAGAAACTTGCCCATCGGCACCGCGTCGAAATAAAGTCTGTCACGCCCTACATGGTGAAAGCGTTGCAGGTCTTGGCGAAAACCGAAAAGACCGGTGGAAAGCAAGCAAAATGACCAAGTCTTCTGCAGGTAACTTTCAGCCCTTCATGAATTTTCTTTCCGGCTTCCAGCAAAAAGAAAACTCCGGCCGGCTGGCTGATTTCACCACGACGACCCGAGTAATCCCGATTTCACTGCTGGCCGTGGGGATCGGCATCGCGTGCGCCTATGTGGCCGTGGGGTTGCTCAAGTTGATTGGCCTGTTTACCAATATTTTCTTTTATCAGCGTTGGGACACGACCATGGTTTCTCCCGCCGGTAATCATTTAGGCCCATGGGTTCTGCTGGTTGCTATCATGGGCGGCCTGATTGTCGGGCTCATGGGACGCTATGGATCAGAGCGTATCCGCGGACACGGAATTCCAGAGGCGATTGAGGCCATCTTGCTGAAAGGCGCACGCGTGGAGCCGAAGGTGGCACTGTTCAAACCCGTTTCCGCCGCCATTGCCATCGGATCCGGCGGCCCGTTCGGCGCCGAAGGCCCCATCATCATGACCGGGGGCGCAGTAGGATCGCTCATTGCACAGTTCTTTCATCTCACCGATACCGAACGCAAGACGCTCATGGTCGCCGGCGCTGCTGCCGGCATGTCTGCAATATTTGCGTCACCGGTTGCGGCGGTACTGCTGGCGGTGGAGTTGCTTCTTTTCGAGTGGAAGCCACGCAGCCTGATTCCAGTTGCGTTGGCCAGCGCAATTGCCGCCGCTGCCCGGCGGGGATTGCTTGGCACAGGGCCCATTTTTCCCTTGGCGCCGCACGATGCCTTCCTTGGCGCCAAGGCCCTGGCAGGCTGCGCCCTGGTGGGGTTATTGGGCGCGGCAATGGTGGCGGTGCTGAGCAAGTCTCTCTACGCTGTCGAAGACTGGTTTCCCCGCTTGCGCGTGCACTGGATGTGGTGGCCGGCCATCGGCGCAGTGGCCATTGGTGTTGGCGGTTATATTTTTCCGCCGGCCCTGGGCGTCGGTTATGACGTGATTGCCAGCCTGCTGCGCGGAGATGCGGCGCGCTACGTGATTATTGGCATTTTGCTGGTGAAATCCAGCATGTGGGTGATCTCGCTGGGTTCGGGGAATTCCGGAGGCATTCTGGCCCCCTTGCTGATGATGGGTGGAGGGTTGGGCGCGGCGCTGGCGTGGTTTCTGCCCTATCAAGGTGCGGGCTTCTGGCCTTTACTGGGGATGGCTGCTGTCCTGACTGGCGCGATCGGGTCTCCGCTAACCGCAATGGTCTTTGCTGTGGAGCTGACCCATGATGTCAACATGCTCTTACCACTGCTGATAGCAGTGACCTTTTCGCATGCCTTCATCGCGTTGACTTTACCGCGTTCCATTGTCACAGAAAAACTCAGCCGGCGCGGATATCATCTCAGCCGGGAGTACTCTACGGATCCGCTGGAAAATGTGCTTGTCCATGTGGTGATGCGCACCAATATCATTGCCCTGCCAGGAAAGATTTCGATCCAGGAATTGACGCAGTCTCTGCGTGCAGAACGCGGGCGCACCGGACAATGGCTCTATCCGGTCGTGGAAAGCGATCAAACCCTTTTGGGAGTGATTACGCGCAAGGAGCTGCAAAACCTGGTCAGCCAGGATGGAGACGACTCCGGCAAGGCCCCGCAGAACCTTGAACTCGCTGACGTTGTCACAAAGAACCCTAAGCCGGTCGTGGCATATCCTGATGAACCTCTGCGTGCCGTGGTCTATCGCATGGCTGAGAGTGGATTGACGCGCCTGCCAGTCATTCAGCGCGCGAACCACTCTCATGGAGCGAAACAAGCGAGCGATACAAATGCTGGTGTGAATAAGTTAGTGGGGATGGTTTCCTTAAACGACCTGCTCAAAGCCCGTGTGCTGAACTTGGAAGCCGAGCGCAAGCGCGAACGCATACTGCCGATCAGAATCTTTTCGCTGGGGTTGAGGAGCAGGAATATCGGGTAATTGCGTTACTCAATCCCAAGCAACTCGCTCATCTCTTCGTAGAGAAAACCTTCTTCCGGGGTATAAGGTTGGACCCATTTGCCGTCAATGACAAACTGCGGGATAGCGCGCTTTCCGGTGCGCGCAATCACTTCCTGGGCGGCGCCGGGGACAGATTCAATGTCGATTTCTTTGTAGGGGATGTTGTGCTTGGCCAAAAACCTCTTGGCTTCGTGGCAGTCGCGGCACCATGAGGATGAGTAGACGATAAGTTCCATAGTGAAATTCGAAGGATTACAACTCCTTGTCGATTACATTAAAAACCGCCAGTTTCAGGCTGGCGGTTTTTTCATACCTGTTGGAGAGACGTAATGAAGCGGCCTCTCAGTTGCTGTAGAGCAGAACACCATCCTGCTGCGTGTTGGTATCCACGGGGCGATAGAAGAGCTTATCGCCGTCGAGGAAGACCTCGATGAACGCAGGCCGTGTCTGGATGGTGCCCTGGATGAGCGCCTCCGAGAGCGGATCTTCAATGTAGCGCTGCAAAGCGCGGCGCAGCGGACGCGCTCCGTAATTGCGGTCGCCGACCGTCTTTTCCAGGATCCATTTTTTGGCCTCTTCGGTCACGGTGATGGTGATGTGCCGCTGCGCCAGGTTAAGGTTCAACTGCTGCACCATCAACTCCACGATCTGGATGAGGTCGGCTTCGGTCAAGGCGTTGAAGATGATGATTTCATCCAGACGGTTGAGGAACTCGGGGTTGAAGGTGCGCTTCACCTCGTTCTTCACCATGTCCTCGACCTTGTTGGAGATGGACTCTTCCTCACTGGACTGGAAGCCCATGCCGGTGCGCTTCTGCAGGTGGCGGGCGCCGATGTTAGAGGTCATGATCAGAATCGCGTTCTTGAAATCCACGGTGTTGCCCAAGCCATCGGTAAGCTGGCCATCTTCAAATACCTGCAAGAGGATATTGAAGACATCGGGGTGCGCCTTTTCGATTTCGTCGAGCAGAACCACGGAATAAGGCGCGCGTTTCACCCGCTCGGTGAGCTGGCCGCCCTCTTCGTAGCCGACGTATCCCGGAGGCGAGCCGATGAGCTTGGAAACCGAATGCTTTTCCATGAACTCAGACATATCGAAGCGGATGAGCGATTTCTCGCTGCCGAACAGGAACTGCGCCAAGGTGCGCGCAACCTCGGTTTTGCCTACGCCCGTGGGGCCCAGGAACAGGAACGAACCAATGGGCCGGGCCGGGGATTTCAATCCGGCGCGTGAGCGGCGGATAGCCCGGGCCAGGGCGAGAATGGCGCGGTCCTGCGAGATGACGCGCTTGTGCAGCTCTTCTTCGATGCGCAGGAGCTTTTGCGACTCTTCTTCCTTGATGGAAGTGATGGGCACGCCGGTCCAGCGCGAAACTACGTCTTCGATGTCTTCGCGGCCGACGACGCCTGTGGAGGAATCATCCAGATGATATTTCTCGCGCAAAGCGCGCAGGTTCTCGCGCTCTTTGCGCTCTTCGTCGGAATAGAAGCGGGCCTTTTCGAATTCATGGTTGGCGATGGCATTTTCCATGCGATGCACGATGAATTTGATCCGCTTCTGGACTTCGGTGATCTCTTCGGGAAGCGTGGTCTGGCGCAGCTTCACGCGAGCGCCAGCCTCGTCGATGAGATCAATGGCCTTATCAGGCAGGAAGCGGTCGGGAATGTAGCGGTGCGAGTGCGAGACGGCAAACTCCACCGCCTCCGGGGTGTAAGTCACGGCGTGGAACTTCTCGTAGCGATCCTTAATTCCCTGGATTACCTTGACTGCCTCGACTTCATTCGGCGGCGGAACCTTGACCGATTGGAAACGCCGTTCGAGAGAGCGATCTTTCTCGATGGATTTGCGATACTCGCCGGGTGTGGTTGCGCCGATGCACTGGATTTCTCCGCGTGACAGCGCGGGCTTGAGGATATTAGCGGCATCGAGCGAGCCTTCCGCCGAGCCGGCCCCAACCAGGGTATGCAGCTCATCAATAAAGATGATGGCGTTTTGATTGTCCATCAATTCCTTCATGATGGTCTTCAGGCGCTCTTCGAACTGCCCGCGGTATTTGGTGCCGGCGACGATCAAAGAGAGATCGAGCGCCAGGATGCGCTTTTCCGAAAGGAATGACGGTACTTCGCCATCGGCAATACGCTGCGCCAGGCCTTCCACGATAGCGGTCTTGCCCACCCCGGGTTCACCGATCAACACCGGATTGTTCTTGGTGCGGCGGCACAGGATTTGCACGACGCGCTCCAGTTCAGATTCACGCCCAACGAGCGGGTCAAGCTGGGTATCCATGGCTGCCTGGGTCAGGTCACGGGAGAATTCCGAGAGCAGGGAAGACTCGCGCTGCCGCTGCGGTTGGGCTTTTTCCTGGGTCGTGCGGGCCAGTTCCTCGCGAATGCTGGAAAGCCTGAGGCCGCGCTCGTGCAGAATTTCGGCGGCAAAGCACTTCTCTTCGCGCAGCAGACCCAACAGAAGATGTTCAGTGCCAATGTGTTTGTGAGAAAGCCGTTCCGCCTCTTCGGCGGCATAAGCAAGCACGCGCTTGCACTCGTTGCTGAGAGGCAGATCCACGGAAGTAGAGACCTTCTCGCGGATGGTAGTGTGGCCCTCGATCTGCTTGCGGATCGATTCCACGGAGGCGTGCGAACGCAGGAAACGGTTGGTCAGGGCTTTATCTTCCCGCAGAAGACCTAGCAACAGGTGTTCCGTTTCAATATAGGGCGAGCCAAACTGGCTCGCTTCGTAGCGCGCAAAGAAAATTACGCGCCTCGCTTTTTCCGTGTACCGTTCGAACATGTTCCCTCAATCGGGAATCTCAGTACGGACTCAATTGTCCGTCACTGGACCTCCCACCCTTTACCTGAACCTTGCGGCTTTTTCGGGCCGTTGTCATTCAGGTAAAACCCTCAAGCCGGATAAAATAACCGGCAAACTCGGCTATGCCGGCAATGCCGCCGGCGGAACTTCTTCCGCCCTCCCACGCTGAAGCCGCAATACGCGTCCACAACGCTTAGCAAACCCCAGGTTGTGAGTGACGATGAGGGAGGTAAGCTGATATTCCCGATGTAAACGTGCAATCAGCTCAAAAACCGTTTCAGCGGTATGAGCATCCAGATCGCCGGTTGGCTCATCCGCCATCAGAATCTTCGGCCGGGTAATCAAGGCCCGTGCCAGTGCCACACGCTGCTGCTCTCCGCCAGAGAGCTCACCAGCGCGGTGCTCGGCACGTTCGAGCAGGCCCACTTCTTGCAACCACTGCAATGCCTGCTCTCGCGTCTGCCGGTGGGGAGCGCCGCGCAACGAAAGCGGCATAGCTACATTCTCGGCTGCGGTGAATTCCGGCAGTAGATAGTGAAACTGCCAGACGAACCCAACCTCGCGGTTGCGAAATTCCGCTGCTGCATCGTTGGAAAGCGCTCGGAGACGCATCTTGGCGCAGTATACGTCACCTTCGGAAGCAGTATCAAGAGCGCCCAGGATGTGCAGCAAGGTGCTCTTTCCCGCCCCCGACTCGCCCACAATAGCCAACATCTCTCCCTTCCTCACCTGGAAGGACAAATTTTCAAAGACCACAAGCTCGGAGCTTCCGGAGCGAAAAGACTTCTTCAGGCCTTCCACCCGCAGGATCTCCATCTCTTCAGTTTGATGCAATCAGCATCTCCAAAGTCTCTTTTTTCGCTCGACTTTCGCTCTTTCAGGCCATACAACCCGCCCCGCAAGAGCCTTCAGCCGTGCCTCGCCTTGCCAGTGTTTATATAGTATTAGAACACGAGGTCGCTTTGCGGGTTCCCAATCTTTGGCGTTACTAAAGTTTTACTTAATATTGTTTTTTTGGATTGGGCTTGCTTTTTGGAAATTTCTGGAAAATAAAAAAAGGGCCAAAACGGCTGGCCCTTGAGAGTGTACTTAGCTTGGAGGTAAAGAGAACTACGATTGGGGTTTTCCCGGCGGCGGTGGCGGGGCCGGCAGCTCAAATTGCTTCTGACCGTGCATTGGCATGGGCCCAAAGTGCGGCGGCATGGACTGCAATTTCTTCCACTGGTCGGGAGTGAGCGCCTTGCGGAGATCGAGCAGCATACGGGTGTTGGCTTTTTCCAGCTCCGCCCGCGCCATGGCCACTTTATCAATCTGCGAATCGACCTGGGATTCATCGGGATTGTCGGCTTCGGTAAGAGGCTCGAGCATTGCTTCTTCCTTTTCCAGAGAGGCATGCAAATCGATCAGCCGCAGCCGGTGATCCTGAAAGATCTTTTCGAGCCGCTGCAATTGCTCGTCGCTGAGCTGCAATTGCTGCACGATCTCCGCATTTTTCCACCATTTGCCCGGAGGCATTCCGTTCATCGGCATTCCCATGGGCGGTCCCATCATCTCCATATGGTGGATACGATGTGCTCTGGCGTGGTCGCCCATTTCGTCCCCGTGCCCCGGTGTTGACGACTGATCAGAGGGTGGTTGTGTTTGTGGAGCTTGCCCGTAGCTGACTGCGCAAAGCAATAAGGCCGCAAGACCCACTATGAAAATTCTGGATTTCATTGTTGTACTCCTCGTGAGGTATGGTGTTGACTTGATTGAGCCATATCGTTACGGGCGCGAACCAGCAAAGTAGCAGGCTCCAGCGCCCGGGGCACCGGCCGCTGCACATCGTTTTCGATCTGGGTCAGCAACTCGTCATCCTGTGTGTCTTGCGCCACCTGCGCCACTTGCGGAGGTTGCTGATGACTCTGCCGAGGCCACAAAAGCAGAACCAGGCCAAGGACCAGCATGGCGAGAGCGGCTCCTGACGCCCACACCCAGCGGCGGCCAATTGCGGGCTTGTGGTCGGATACGCGGTCCATGATGGCGGCCCGCTGCCGGGTCCAAAAGTGTTCAGGACGCGAGGTCAGCTCGCCGACCGCGAGACGCAGTTCCTTCATCTGGATACGCGCCCGCTCCACCCGCGCATAACAATCCACACAGGCGTCAACATGATTGGCGTCTTTTCGGTCGGCTGTGCCCAGCAGGTAGGCGGTAATGGCGTCTTGGTCACAATGTTGCGTGGTTTTCATACAGTTCCTTCTTCGTACTGCTCCTTCACTCGCCGGCGGATGGTGCTCATGGCGCGGAACAGGTGAGCTTTTACCGTGCCCGGTCTTAATTCTGTTGCCCCGGCAATTTCTTCAACGCTCATCTCTTCCATGAAGCGCAGGAGAAAGACCTCGCGCTGCCGGGCGGGAAGCTCATCGAGAGCATGCCAGACCTTGCCTAACTGCTCCTGGGCCAGCAGCCGGCGCTCGGGGGTGGCGCGCTCATCGGGCACCGCCTCAGCCATGCTTAGCGCAGATTCCTCGCTGCCCGAAAATTTCTTCCAGAAGGCCAGCCGCCGGTTGCGCAGGTGGTCGCGCGCCAGGTTGATGGCGATGCGGAAGAGCCATGTGCCCACTTTGGCCTCGCCGCGAAAGCGGCTGCGGTGCTTGTAGGCCCTCAGGAAGCACTCCTGGGTGAGGGTGTCAGCCAAGTCGCCGTCACGCATCATGCCCAGCAGCACGCCATAAATGCGCCGCTGGTTCAGACGGACAATCTCTTCAAACTCTTCGTGGCTGATGCCTTCGGAGCTGCGCTCCTGCGCTGGGGCGGCGAAGGTTGCACCCTTATAGAAGGTCTCTTCCATATCCGTTCATATGATAGGACGAGAGGAAGCTATCCTGGTTTACATGCTTGTAAAGATTTTTTGAGAGATCAGGGAGGATTGGGTCATGGGGTAATTGAGTAATCGGGTAATTGTGTAATTGCATAATTGAATTGCGCAGTGAAACTGGCAACTGGGAACCGGCAACCGCCAACCGCTACTCGTAGCGCAGGGCCTCCGCCGGGGAAATACGCGAGGCTGACCATGAGGGATAAATGGTGGCAATCAGGGAGACTACCAGGGCCATGCCGGCTACCAGAAAGCCATCAGACGCCTTGGGAGCGAAGGGAACATAGTCAATGGAATAAACCTCGGCGGAGAGCGAAATAAAGTGATAGTGTCCGCCGGCCCAGGAGAGAGTGTAGCCCAGCACCAGGCCCAGCAGAGTGCCAATCACGCCGATCAAGACTCCCTGCATGATAAAAATGCCGCGGATTTGCGCCTTGCGCGCGCCCATGGAGCGCAGCACAGCGATATCGCGGGTCTTTTCCATCACCATCATGATGAGCGAGATCAGGATGTTGAGCGCGGCAACCAGGACGATCAAGCCGATCGTGATAAACGTGACCACGTGCTCCAGGCGCAGGGCGCGGAACAGAGCTTTGTTTTCCTCCATCCAATTGGACGACATGAAGCCGGCGCCGGCGGTTTGCTCCAATTGCTGGCCGACGCCGGCGGCGCTATAAAGATCATCGATTTTGAATTCGATCACCGAAATCGTGTCCCCCAGGCCAAATAACTGTTGCGCATCGTCGAGACGGATGAAAGCCCAAGACTTGTCGTACTCATAAAATCCGGAGTGAAAGATGCCGGCCACTTTGAAGCGCACGTACTTGGGCACAAGGCCAAAAGGGGTGAGCTCGCCCTGGGGGCTGACGACCATCACAGTTGATCCCGGGGTGGCGCCCAGGTCGTCGGCCATTTCTTTGCCGAGCACAATGGGCGCCAGTTCGCCTTCGCCGCGGGTCTGACTGGCTTCCAGTGGGGCGGCCGAGCCCAGATCCACCGTCTTGAGCAACCCGCTCACCCTGTTTTCACGCTCCGGCTGCACGCCTTTGAGGATGCCTCCGGCGGCGCGCGACCCCCGCGAGATCAGCACCTCTTCATAAAGCACGGGAGAGGCCGCCACTACGTGAGGCTGCTTTTCCAGGCGCGCCAGGAGATCGCGCCAGTTACGGATGCCGTCACTGGCCACGCGCATGAGCTGTACGTGTGCGATCGACGCCGTCAAACGGTCTTGCAGGTCCTGGCTGAATCCATTGGTAATGGCCAGGGCAACGATCAGCGAAGCCACGCCCGCCGCTACCCCGATGATCGAAATAACCGTGATCACGCCAATGACAGCCTGACGGCGCTTGGCGCGAAGGTAGCGAGAGGCGATGAAGAATTCAAACATCATGATTTAAGAATTACGATTTACGAATTACGATTTAGAAAACAAATCGAACGCGACAGTCTACATGATTTTACATGTACGATTTACATGATGCAGTTTGAGGAGATGATCGCTGGTGTGGTTAAATCTTCCCTCATGGTTACGTCGGAGGAGCTACGTCAAAGAACAAAGGCTTTTGCGCTCCGAATTATCAAACTTTCCGAATCCATGCCAAAGTCACAGGCTGGCTATGTCATTGCGAAACAAGTGCTTCGATCCGGGACGTCGGTCGCAGCCAATTACCGTGCGGTCTGCCGCGCGCGTTCAAGGGCAGACTTCATTGCAAAGCTCGGGATCGTAGTCGAAGAAATTGACGAAACGCTGTTCTGGCTTGAATTGATTGTTGATGCAGGCTTACTCCCATCCAGCCGTATGGAGGCCATCACTGATGAAGCCAATCAGCTCACTTCTATTTTCGTAGCGGCGAGAAAAACCTCGCGCAGCCGATGAAGCCTACTCCAAACCGAATTTCTTAATTCGTAAATCATAAATCGTAAATCTTAAATCAAATGAGTGTTTTTTCTGTATTCAAGAAATTGTTGGCCAAAGCGTTTTTCCAGTTCACGTTCTTCCAAAATGATCATCACTGTGCCAGTAATGACTGTCGAGACCATTAGACAATAATTAACCACCAGTCCGCTGCCTACAGTCCAGGCCAGCAGCATGCAAAAGTGCGCCAGGTAGATTGGGTGGCGAGTGCGAGCGTACATGCCGGTTGTGACTAGTTTCTGCTCATGCTCCTGCGGTCGAAGTTCAGCTAATCCTAAAAGAATGTCCGTTCCAAGATTCGAGCGAATGCGTCGGTAGACAGAAAAGCCGGCCAGGAAGAATGCTGCGGCCACAATCCATGACCACGGAGCCAAATATAGCTGGGTTGCGTGCCACGGCCAGGTGACGACTCCGATGACGATCCAAAGCAATATCCATAGCGGCAGAAGAATGCGGAATGTGGACCTCTGCCGCCGCCAAAAATCTGCGAAGGGATGAACCATGAACCAAAAGAAAGGAATTGTAGAGTAGACGATGCCTATGAGCCAAGCAACCAGAAGAACGGCGGCTTTTAGGTCGTACTTCACGAGATCATACTTCTTAAATTCGCAAATCTTACATCGTCAATCGTAACCCGTCCTTCTTACTTCCGAACGATGGCTTTCGAACTACCGACGTTGTCGTACTGGTCGTAGGCGCGCACCACGACTACATGCTCGGTTCCAGCCGAAGCGGCCGCCAGCGGGATATTAAAGTCGTAGTTTTCGGTTTTGGAATCGGAGAGCTTACCTACGGGCTCCACAAACTGCCAATCGCCGGCGTCGAAGGAATATTCCGCCCGGCGGATAGGAGAGAAGCTGTCGCTGGCGCGGAAGGTGACATGGATTTCCCCGCCGTTATCCGGGGAAAGAGCCGCATTCAGGTCTTCGATACGGGGAGGAGTGTTATCCACCTCAAAGCGCGAACCTTCTTTTTCAGCCGTCAAAGCGTCTTCGGGCGAGTGTGAGGGTGCATCAGAGGCCACCACCTTGATGGTGTACCCGCCGTCGGGCAGCAAGTCGGCGTCGAAGGAATAGAGCTTGTCTATGAGCTTGTCTCTTGTCAGGGGCTTCCACTGCGTCTCGCCATCGCCGCGATAGTAGAGGGAATAGACCAGATCGTCGTTGTTATCATCGTGTGCCGACCAGCGCACGGCGATGGAATCTTTGTCGCGCATGGCGGTGGCAAAACTTTCCGGGCGTTGTTTCGACTGTTGCTGATTGCCCTCGCCGCCAAGAATGATGGGAGTGCTATCTCCGGAAGGCTTGATGCTGGGCGGGAAGCGCGCGCCCACCTGCACAATCACGTCGTCAATCACGGGAGCGGCATTTTTGGAGCGGTAATTCAGCACCACGCTCTCAATGTCCGGTTTTTTCTGGCCACTATGCAGGACCGCCTTCCACTGGATAAAACGCGCCGGCGGCGCCTTGATTACCGGGCCCTCGGGAGAGCTGAAATTGATCTTCTCCCACGGACTCCAATTGCGGTCGGGATTATCCACATTTCCGCTGCGCGCCTGTAGTTCAAAGTTGCCTTGACCGCGCGCTTCCATCCGCCCCCACTGGGAGAACAGATGGGCATCAAACACATCGCTCTCGTAGCTTCCTTCCGCTTCCAGCGATGGGCCCAGAACAAAAACTTTCCCCAAATTACTGGTGGCGGCATAGAGCACGCCGCTGGTTCCGCTCGTCATCGCCGTTACCTGGTTGGCGCTCGCCTTGACCAGGTCTGTGTATTCGCTGCTGTCGCGAATAGCAAAGATGCGACCTTTGTTCCCGGTACCCGCTACCAGCAATTGTTTTCCGGCGATGCGCTCAAAGGCCAGGGCATACACCAGTTCGTCGCGCGAGCTCCAAAGCTGGGTGGGCGAACCGTCAGCGGCAATCTTATAAACTTCAGAACCGCCACTGCTTGAAGCGGAACCTAAGATCGAAGAAACCGAAGCCGTGGATGACCCCGACGGACCACCAGGGGTGATGACGATGGTCCCCCCACTGATGGTTGGAGGGTTGGAAGGAGGCGCAGCTCCAGGCAAGGGAGCCGGCGCGGGAGCGCGCTTTTCTCCAATGCCGGCGGCATAGATGTTGTTGTCTTCATCCACTGCCAGGGTGGTGATTTCTTTTTTAGAGGCGCTGTAGAGAACAAAGGCTTCCCCCGAGGGCGAGATGCGATAGATGAGCCCGCTGCCGTCGGAGCCGGCCAGCAGGTTGCCCTGGCGATCAAAGGCGAGCACGCGGATGTGGGCTTCGTCGCTCTTGAAAAATACCGAGCCTTCGCCGGCCGGGCTTACCTTGAAAATTTGGCCATTGTCGCCGGTGGCGACGTAAAGCTGGCCGCTCTTATCCACAGCCAAATCCCAAATGTACTTGGTTTGCGGATCGAAGAATACCTGGGCATTGCCGTTATCGGAAGATGCTTTCTCCGTTGCCTCAGATTCCTTCACTGCGGCAGGAGCATTCTTCTTTGTTTCTTTCCACTTCGCCTCTTTCGGCTTTACTTCTTTAGACTCGGCCGCGGGGGTGAGCTCGATCTTATACACCTTGCCGTCAGGCGAAGTGGCGGCGTAGAGCACGCCATCATGCTCGGCCAACGCCTGCACCTGCAGCTCTTTGGGTTCAAAGACAATCTCGGATTTGCCATCGGGCGTGACGCGATAGACGCGCGCCGGCGATCCCGCGGCCACGTATACGTTGCCAGCAGCATCGGTAGTAATGGCCCACAGATAGGTGGAAGGCGAAGTATAGAGCGCCTTGAATTGAGGCGCCATCTCCAGATCGCCTTCGCTGCGGATGGCGACGCCGTGGGTCGTACCTTTTTCAAATTCCTCGAATTTAGATTGCTCCCAGGTTTGCGTGCCTTCGGCAAAGGCGCAGACAGCTGAGAGAAGAAGAAAGCAGGGGATATAGAGTTTCATGTGTAGAAGATTGGACTAAAAGTCTAGTGTACGACAAATTAAGAAATGATTCCCGTCGGCGGAAAATTAGGCAGTGGTAAAGTTTGGAATATCCTGCACAGGAAAGCGCGGGCAAGATGCCCACGCGACAGCCGACGAGACGCCGGCGCTACTTACTTAATTGCCACGCTGATGACCTGCGAACCTGAGACCACATAATCCAGCGGCGTGGAAGCTTCGCTGACCGCCGACTCTCCGGTCACGACCATGTCCTGCGTGCCGCGCAAGCCCTCCATGACGTTCATCACCGAAAGCGGCAGGGTGGGCATGACTTTATCTTCGATCATGGCCTGCGGGTTGGGTTCGAGGATGGAAACGTACAAACGGTTGTTGGCATGCTCTTTGTTCAGCAGAGCAATGGTGGAGCCCAGGTCGAGACGCTGCGAGAAGCTGGAGACAACGCGCCGCATGCGGTCGAGGCCATCGCTGTCGCTGACCAGAATGCGTAGATTGCCCTGGGGAGCCGAAGTAGGAATCTTGATTGGAATGTGGCGTATGATGCGCTCGCCTCGATAGGGACGCAGCACGGCTTCTACGACAATCTCATCCCCTGGGCGCGCCTCGGTGACATCGGTGCGGGCCACTTCAAGTTGCGCGGTGCGGCGGTCGGGGACCACGTCGAATTCCAGGTTTACGCCATCAACCTTGGGCCGCGAAAAGGGATTGTCAAAAATCCGGTTAAAACGGTCGCCCAGCAGCAACGCCGCCCCTAAAGCCGCGGGTGATCCGCCATCGGCGGGAGCAAACATGTTTTGCAAAGAAATATCGGGATATCCATCCACCTGAATCTTGCCGTTGATGTGGTAGGTGACTTCTGATCCATAATCGTTGGCGTTCTGCAGCGCGCTGAAAAGCGTCGCCATCATGGCGAGGGGCGTGAGCTGGGGATTATTCAGGACCTCGTAGTGATATTCGCGAGGTTGCGGAGTGCCATGTACGGAGAGGGTGACCGGGATCATCTCCGGGGTTTGGCCGAAGCGTCCCAGGATGCCGGTGTGGCGGTCCTGCACAAAAGCTCCCACGGGCTCGGTGGTATTGATGATCTTGAAAGAATTCAGCGGCGAGGCCAGGGTGGTGACCACGCGGGCTTTGTTCATGGGAATATCGATGGCGCCGAATTGCAGCACAGGATGTCCGCAGGCCAGAAGCTTGTCTTCATCGGCGTAGGTGACCGTGCAGGTAGCGGCGATATCCAGGTCACCGCGGACCAGCACCATGCTGACGGAAGAGCCGGGCTCAATGGGCTCAGGCTGCTTTTCATCAGTGACAGAACCTGCACCCATGACCGGAGTCATGCCTAAAGCTGCAAACTGAGGAGCAAATTGGCGGACCGCCTCCTCGGAAAATCCACTGAAAACCAGCGGCGCATCAATAGGCTTCAGGATCTGGGTAATGTCATTGCCACCTAAAGTGGAATCCGCCGAACCGGGAGCCGAAGTAGTGGTGGCAGCGGGCTGGACGGCGGCAGAGGGAGCCACGCTCTTGGCCGGCTGGCTGCGATCAAACTCATTGATCTCCATCATCTGCTCGATGGGAGTGACACCGCCGATCGGGTCTTTAGAAAAAGCCCCGATGCGGTAGGAGAGCGCACCCACCAGTTTGCCGTCTACATAAACCGGGCTGCCGCTCATGCCGGCGACCACGCCGGTATACTCGGGCTTGGAGCCCAGCAGGCGCACAAGAATGAGGTCGGTCCGGGGGCCGTTGAAATTCTTGAGCACCCCCAGGATTTCCACGTCCATAGGTTCGGGCTTCACGCCTTCAAAAACCGTATAGGCAACGGCATGCATTCCCGCACGGACCTCAGACAGAGGCATAATAGATGTATGCGGTCCGGATTTCGTGGCGGCACCGGATTTCGATCCCGGGTCAGAAGCCGGAGTTTGGGCAAGACAACAGATTGAGAGCAACAGGAGCAGGATACAGCGACAAGCAACAACGAAGTGTCTCATGAAAACCACACATTTTCCCTGCGCCACCTGTGACAAAAGCAGCACAAAGAATTATCCAAAGAATGGCTTTGGTGCATCTATATTAGCATCAGCTACTCCTTTTTGGGGTTCAATAAAGCGGAGGAATTGTATGTTTCTTTCTGGAATTTCTACACATTCAGAAAATTTTTCAAAATGTTTAAGGTGTTCGCCGGTGCCCGCAAAGGGCCGGTTTGCTCTTTCTCTGCTGATGGCTGCCTTATTCCTATTGCCCAGTTCCCTCGTTCTTGGACAGACGGGCTCCTCGTCGAACAGCTCGCAGGCCGGATCTCAACAACAGCCGCCGCCTTCACAAGAGGCCCCGCCCGAAGCCGGCGGTCCTCAGGGCGAAGTTAGCCCGCTGGCGCTGCCCAAGAAAACCGAGGCCCCTCCCGAGCCGCCCAAGCGCACCGTGAAGAACCCGGAGGGTATGGCCGATTACACCTTGCATGTCAATGTTCCGTTGGTAGATGTAGACGTGATCGTTACCACCAAGAACGGAGAGTTTATTCCCGGGCTCAAGAAAGAAAACTTCAAGATTATGGAAGACGGCGTTCCCCAACAGATCACGAATTTCTCGCAGGCTGAAAAGCCGGTTACGGTGGTGATGTTGCTTGAATTTGCGGCCAATCACTACGCCTTCATCAATGACATGCTGGAAAACGCTTATACCTTTGCCGGTACCTTGAAGCCGAGGGATTGGGTGTCAGTGATCTCCTATGATATGCGGCCCGAAATCCAGCAGGACTTTACCCAGGACAAGATGAAGGTCATGCAGGCACTCGGCCACCTTCGCATCCCCGGCTTCAGCGAGACCAATCTGTTCGACGCTCTCTACGATACCCTGGACCGGGTTGACCGTATTGATGGGCACAAATACATCATCCTGATTTCCAGCGGGGTCGATACCTTCAGCAAGCTCAACTACGACAAGATTCTGAAGAAGGTCAAAGCCACGCGCAACGTAACCATCTACACCGTCAGCACCGGCTGGCTGCTGCGCGAATACCTCGATGCCCATGGAGCGATTGAACCCGGAAACACCATGCCGGGAACGCAGGACCTGATGGACTACCTGCAGGCCGACAACGAAATGAAGACCTATGCCGAGCTTACCGGCGGCAAATCGTACTTCCCGCGCTTCGAGGGACAGTTTCCCGAGGTGATGAGCGACATCAGCTACTCCATACGCAATGAGTACCTGCTTTCATATCACTCCACCAATCCGAAAGAAGACGGAAGCTACCGCAAGATCAAAGTGGAACTCGTGGATGCTTCCGGGGGACCCATCAGGCTGAATGTGAACGGCAAGCCGGCCAAGTACAACATCATTTCGCGCGAGGGATATATCGCGAAGCATGAAGTTGAATGAAGAGCAGTCAGCAGTCAGCACTCAGCATTCAGCCAAGGAATTGAGTGATTGGGTCATTGAATCATTGCACCATTGAATTAATCAATGACCAAATTGCACGATGACCTGATGACCGGATCCCCTTCTCTGCCGTGAAGCGTGTTTGGCTGATTGCTGAGTGTTTTCTTTAAACCTGAAAGAAATGATCCAGCAGTAGAAACACTGCCACGCCCACAAATACCAGCAACGCCATCTTCATGCCAGGTTCCTGGTTTACTTCCGGAATCAGATCCGAGGCGGCCACGTAGAGGGTCACACCGGCAGCCAGCGGAAGGCCCACATTGACCGAACCTTGCAGAAGAACCATGGCGACGACGCCGGTGAAGGTGGCTGCGCCCAATAGCGCAGAGGCGCCCCAGGCGGCGGCGCGGCTGCGCCCCGCGGCCAGCATTACCGAAGCTACGGTGAACCCCTCGGGAATTTTGTGCAGGACAACGGCAAAGAAAATCAGCCAGCCCAGGCGCGCCGAGACGATGAATCCGGAGGCGATGGCAATACCGTCGAAGAAAGTATGAATCATCAGGCCCAGCAGCACGGAGTAGGTGCGATGCGAGTGGGCGAACTCATGCTCATGGGTCTCTTCTCCAAAATGGAAGTGGGGGGCAAGAGTGTGCTCGAAGAAATGCACCAGGAAATATCCCGCTAGAATATACAGAGGCGCATGCTCCGGATTGCGCCGCCAGCTCTCAGGGGCCATCTCAACCAAAGCCACAGCCAGCATGAAGCCTGAGCCCAGGGCCACGAAGTAACGCAGATAACGCCGCTCCCAATCGCGGTGAACGATGATCGCGCCGCCGAAGGCGTTGGCGGCTGCCGCTGTTGCGCCGAGAAGGAGCGTGAGAGTGAGAAGGTTCACTAATCAGTTCTCGGTTCTCAGTTCTCGGTTCTCAGTGGTTGTGCGAACAGTATTGAGCAGGCCATTCAATATGCGGGCGACCTCCGTGGTTTGTTTTAAGAGTTGGTTGGCAGCAGGCTCACTCAGGTACCCAAGGTTTCGAGCGATTAAAAGTTGAGTCTCAACCCCCACGAGCGAACTTCTTGCATGGCTCAGAAAATTCTTGAATTCCAGTCTGGAAAGACGTGCCTGTCCTTCTGCGATATTGCTGGGAACTGAAACTGCAGCTCGTCTGATTTGACTTGTAAGTCCGTAGATTTCTTCTTTAGGGAATTGCCGGGTGGTCTTGTAAATGTCGGTCACGAGTTGGATCGCCTTTTGCCAGGCAATCAAATCACGATATGATTTCGCCACAATGCCTCCTATCATTTCGAAAAATAAAGCACTCTGCGAGACCCCGAATCTTCAACAGCTTAATTCTGAGAACCGAGAACTATACCAACAAGCATGCATTATCCAGAATGTCGAATGTGCATCACATCCCCATCCTTTACGATGTAATCCTTGCCTTCGAGCCGCAGGATGCCGCGGGATTTAGCGTTGGCTTCGGAGCCGGCTTCGAGCAGCGTATCCCAATGGATGGTTTCGGCGCGGATGAAGTGTTTTTCCAGGTCGGAGTGAATGGCGCCGGCGGCATTCTGGGCGCGCGAGTTGCGCTCCACCGTCCAGGCGCGGCATTCGTCTTCACCCACGGTGAAGAAAGAGATCATTCCCAGCAGTTCATAAGTCTTGCGAATCAGGCGCGCCAGACCGCTTTCCTTTAATCCATAGCTGGAGAGGAATTCGGCCGCTTCGGCGTCGCTCATCTCCGCCAGTTCAGCTTCTACCTTGCCGCAGATGGCGGTGGCGCCGGCGTTAGGGCGCGAGGCAATCTCGGTCAATCCAAACTTCTGCACGGCATTCTCGAGATCGCTTCCCAATTCGCTGCTTTCATTCACATTGAGCACGTAGAGAATGGGTTTCTCGCTCAGGAACATGAAACCGCGCACGCGCTTCTTGTCTTCAGGCGACATCGGCATCTCGCGCAGCGGTTTTTCCGTCTCGAGATGCGCTTTGGCGCGCGTGATCAGGTCGAATTCTTTTTCGATTTCCGCCGTCTTCTGCTTCTTCAGGTCTTTTTCCAGACGCTCCAGGCGCTTTTCCACCTGGCCGAGGTCGCTGACCATGAGATCGAAGTCAACGTTTCTGATATCGCGCAGCGGCTCAATAGGGCCCACGTGCGGAATCGCAGGATCGTCGAAGGCGCGGATCACGTGGGCAAGCGCGTCCACTTCGCGCAAGCTGGCGGTGAAGGCGGTTTCTTTCAAGGCTTCTGCGCCGATGGCGGCCACGTCTACATATTCGACGGCGGCATGCACCAGCTTCTTGGGGTTGTAGAGCGCGGCCAGCTTGTCGAGGCGCTCATCGGGAACTTTGGCAACGCCAATGTGGGCCTCGCGCGGGTTAGAGTAGCCCCCGGCTTCCAATTTGGCCTTGGTGAGAATCTTAAACAGCGACGTTTTGCCTACCTGCGGCAGGCCGATGATTCCGGTCTTCATTGTGTGATTATCTTCATGGTGGGATTCAAGGATTGTGCGATCTGGTGATTCGTTCGATCCATTAAAGATAATAAAGACCGCGGAAGGAAGGCGCAAACACCCGCGTTCATGTCAGCCGCCCGTGCGTCCCATTGGTCCAGGCGGTGGGGATGGGGTACTAGCCAGCTAGTGGCGGCATTGGCTGAAAAGGGCATTTGGCCCTCGTCATTGCTGGCGAAAATGGATCTCAGGCGGATCACTAGCTGTCGCGACCGGGTGAAAGGGGCGGTCCGCATCAGGATAAACCAGGACAACCTTGGCCGCAGGATGAACGCAGATGGGCGTGCGCTGAAATGGCAGGGAGAGCTGAAAATTGTTCTCGGGGCTGTTTGGGAGGGGGGTGGGGGTTACTAAGTAACCTTTTTGGCTTGGGCGGGCGTCTCCCTTTGACTCTGGGAGCCGCGAGAGGCGCCGCTTGATGTTTTCAAAGACCGTGGGGCACAGAGCCTTGCATCGATCATACCAGCAATTTGATAAAAAGCAAGGATTTGATACCAACTTGCCCGGGCGCAGCGAAGAAACGTGGATTCCCATGACACAATTGTTTGCTTTTCTTACGGTCACAGCACTAGCTGGCTTGTGCCAGACGCAAACAGGGAGGCCCCAGGAGAGCAGGGAAGTCCTCGTGAGCTAAGTTAATTTTCAAAGACCTGATGGGCTAGAACGCGGCATTCTTGAATGCCTGCAGGGAAAGATAAAACATTTCCCTCGTCGAGATCATGGCTGCGATTGCTGCAAAGATCAAGGATGTGATATCAGATCTGCGTTTTCCGGGGATCTTCAGCTGGCAGCGAAGCGCGCCAGGCTGCCCAAAACTGAACAAGCCGTCTTTTCTACCGCCGAAACTCTGAGTCGCGCGATTGAGAGTACAGAAGCAGCAGTCCGAGCAGGAGCACGGCGCCTTCGAGGCCGACGGACCAATTGTGCAAGTGCCGAAACTGGACCGCGACGGCGGGCTTCGATTGTGCGGCGCGCAGTTGGGCAATTGCAGGCAAAATAAAGCGTTGTGAGATGGCGGTGCAGGCCAGCATTATGATTACCGTGAGATGCGGAAGCGTGAGCAGCCTGGTCTCGTGCGAGGCGGCGTAGGAGCGCAGCAGCGATGCCAGCAGGAACACTAGCCCGCAGACAATCCCCAGCCAGTGCAGTTTCTCCAGAGACTGGTTGATGATGGCTCCGTCCAGCATCCGGTCAGGCACGTGGTTCAAGATTGCCGGCGCTTCCACGGCGGTGAAGAAAATAATTCCACCCAACCAAAGGGAGAGCGCGAGCAGCATTAGAAATTTGAGAAAGATCATGGCTTTTGTCACATCGTTATCAATTGCCGCTCAAGTCTCTTCAGAAAGTGCCTTGATGCAGCATGGGAATCTTACGCATCCTCGGGGTCCTTCGACTCGGGCATTCGCCCTCGCTCAGGATGACAGTTTTGAAAATGAACTCAACAGGTTATATCCGAGAACCGAGAACTGAGAACCGAGAACTGCTTCTCTACACCGGCACCGCCATTTTTTCCACGATCTCGCGCAGAATTTCTTCCGCCTGCTGCGATTTTTTGAGCATGGACGAATAGCGGGCGTTGACCACCACGCGATGCGAGAAGCAGAGCACTGCGAGGCGCTTGAAATCTTCCGGGGTGGTGAAGTTGCGGCCTTCCATGAACGCCATGGCCTGGGCGGCGCGGTAGAGCATCTGCGAGCCGCGGGGAGAGACCCCCAGCGCCAGATGCTCAGAGTTGCGCGTCTTGCGGACGATGGCCAGTGCATACTCGGCGAGCGCATCATCCACGCGCACGCGCGTGACTTCGTTTTGCATGGCTACCACGTCAGCGGCGTTGAGCACGGGGCGGGCGTCGTCCAGGCGCGCGGCCCCGACTTCGGAGCGGATGATGGCGCGCTCGCTGCCGGCCTCGGGATATCCCATCGCGACCCGCAGCAGGAAGCGATCCATCTGCGACTCGGGCAGCGGATACGTCCCATGATGCTCCACCGGGTTCTGGGTGGCGATGACCAGGAACGGCTCCGGCAGCGGATACGAAACCCGGTCCACGGTGACCTGGCGTTCGTTCATCGCCTCGAGCAGGGCCGACTGGGTTTTGGGAGTGGTGCGGTTGATCTCATCGGCCAGCAGCACATTGGCGAAGACTGGTCCGGGTTTGAATTCAAATTTCTGCTCGATGGCGGAGTAGATGGAAATGCCCAGCACATCGCTGGGCAGCATGTCGCTGGTGAACTGGATGCGCTGAAAGTTGCAATCCAGACTGCGCGCCAGCCCATGGGCGAGCGTGGTCTTGCCCACGCCGGGGACGCCTTCAATCAAAAGGTGTCCGCGGGCAAAGACGGCAACCAGCGCCATGCGCACCACTTCATCGTTGCCGCGGATTACGTTGCGCAGCGCAGCTTCCAGCCGGGTTGCGTTCTGAGAAAGTGTTGACGCAGCCGTTGTAATTTCCAGAGACATGAAATATGGATTTTAACTTATAAGTATATAGCCGTTTAGATTCCGGGAACGAGAATTTGGGCAGTAAAGAATTTATGATTTACGATTGACGATTTTGGGAAGAATGAAGTAGGAAGTAGGAAGTAACGAAGTAGGAAGTGAGAATTAACTAATCGTACTTCTTCCTTCGTCCTTCTTACTTCCTAAATCGTAAATCGTCAATCTTAAATCGTAAATTCTCAGTAGTACGTTGGCCGGCCGGTCAGCTTCTCGATCCGCTTGGGGATGGGAGGATGCGTGGAGAACAGGTTTGCGAACAGATCTCCAACGTAGGGCTTCACAATGAAAAGATGAGCTGTGGAGGGCGAGGCGGCCAGTGGCATGCGCTTGGAATAAGCGTCCAGCTTTTGCAGCGCCCGGGCCAGGGCATAAGGATTACCGGTGAATTTTGCGCCGGTCTCGTCGGCGGCATACTCACGCGAACGCGAAACCGCAAGCTGGATCAGCATGGCCGCAATTGGCGCCAGGATCAACGTCAATAGCATGACAATAGGGTTGCTGCCGCGGTCGCGGTCATCGCGGCTGCCGCCGGATCCGCCGAACAGGGAAACCCAATAGGCAGAGCGGGCAAGCAGGGTAACAGCCCCCGCCAGTGTCGCGGCGATGCTTGAAATCAGGATGTCGCGGTTGCGCACATGTCCGAGCTCATGCGCCAGCACGCCTTCCAACTCTTCATCGTCGAGCAATTCCAGGATTCCCTGGGTCACAGCTACCGACGCATGTTTCGGATTCCGTCCAGTGGCAAAGGCATTAGGCGAAGGACTGGGGATCAGGTAAATTTTCGGCATAGGCAGGCCGATGCGCTGCGTCAGGCGCTCCACCACGTTATAAACACGCGGAAGCTGGTCGCGGGTGACCGGCTGGGCGCGGTACATGGCCAGCGCAATCTTGTCGGAGAAAAAGTAGGAGACAAAGTTCATGATAGTGGCGATGACCAGCGCCCAGATCATGCCATTTTGTCCGCAGAGAATCTGGCCCACGAACATGAGAAACAAAGTCATGAAGGTGAGCAGAAATGCCGTTTTCAATGTGTTGCCCATACTGTATTAGACGATAAATCCAGCCTAAAGATTCCAGATCGGCTGATTTTCTGGGAATTGGGTCATTGAATCATCGAGTCGTCGGATCATTGAGTCAGCAGCTTGCAATTGCTCTGGGGATTGAAACATGAGTGGCGGCCTGCGGCGCCCGAGAGAAAATGCAGTGATGGATTGGGTAGTTTCTGGTTTTAAATGACCCGATGACTCAATGACCCGATGCTTCAATCCGAATTGCGGCCTCTGCGGTAGACAACGCGCAACTTGTCGCCTTGTAGGATTTTCTGGATCTGGTTGCGCGCGTGGATAGCCCAAGGGCCGACGCTATCGAGTCTCACGTAAGCGCGCCAATGACGCAGAGCGCTGCGCGATTGCTTGAGTTTTTCGTAGGCCAGGGCAAGATTGTAGTGGGCATCGGCGTAGGTGGGCGCCAGGGTGATGGCTGCGCAATAAGACTTTACGGCTTCGGGCAGGCGCCCGGTTTCGTCGAGAACGTTGCCCAGATCGAAATAAGCCAGGGCATAGCGCGCATCAACCTCGATGGCCTTACGATAGTGGCGTTCGGCGCCAGCGTAGTCGCGGCGGTTGTAATACAGCGTTCCTAAATTGATGTGGGCGGCGGCGTGCTCAGGGTCAAGCTCCACGGTTTTCTTGTAAGCGGCAATGGCTTCTTCCTGGCTGGCCGGGTCTTCCTCAAGGCTTATGCCTTTGGCAAACAGCTCGGCTGCGCTTTCCTCAGAGCGGATAGCCCGCACCTTCACCGGCTGCAGCACCCGCGAGGGATCGAAATCCATGACAAACTGGCCGGCGATAGGTTCAAGGGATTTGCCCTGATGGCGAAAGACCACGCGCGAGCCGCTGGAATATGAACTCGCCTCAAGTAAGGGGTTTTCCATGCCTGCTACCTGCTTTTGCATGGCCTGGAGCGATTGGCGGATCACTGCCGGACGCACCCGCTTGGCGCGCAGGTCACGGACTTTTTTCAGTTGCAGGAGATCAAAAAACGAATACTCAGGGACTTCAGTCACCAGACCGGCCCGCTGCCACCCCGCCAGTTGGCGCCCTGAGATGCGAAGAATACGCAGAACGTCAGAACGATGATAGTTCACGATGCTCGTGTATCTCTAATCCTCTGTGCGTATTATGGGGAATCTTAAAGGGAAATAGCAAGCGAAATTAGGCCATGTAATTGAAATATCTGAGGAAAACTCGGGCGAAATTCCCTGGCCAGCGGCCGAGCGCCCGAAAAAGTCCGGGCCGCGGAGGATATGTCTATTTGAAACTGCTAATAACTCTTGATAGCGCATGGCCGTGCGTTGATTATAATAACGCGCAGCTTTCTACCGGGAATCCGAATGACACAAACGATGCCCCCTTTGCGCTGGAAGGAAATTTACAGCGAAGCCGAACTTTACAAGGCGGCGGTTCGCGTCTATACCAAGCCGGTGTTCCAGTGGCGCAAGGCCCTGTGCGCTTCCACAGATGGCAAGACGCTTTATGACTTTGCGGCGCATGGGTTGCGCCATTTGGATGCCATCCATCGCTCGCTGCGGCGAGAAGCTTTTGAGTTTCGTCCGGCGGTGGCGCTGCGCTACAACTTCAACGGAAAACATCGCACTCTTTACATTGCGCCATGGGAAGAGCGCATGGTTGATCTGCTGCTCTTCCGCATTCTAAATCGCAGACTTCACGGATGGTTCTCAGCAAATTCCTATGCCTATCGCGACCGCAGCTATGGCCTGGATACTTGCCAGACTCGAATTGCAACTGTACTTCGTTCGGCAACAGGCCCTCTTTATGTCGTCAAGCGCGATATTGCCGACTACTTTGCCACCGTCAATCATGAACTTTTGCTCAAGAAGTTGGACGAACTCGCGGATCCTGCCGATTACCTGTTTCATCTCCTGGTGCAGCGTGTTCACTTTCTTTATCAAGAGGAGGGAGGCACGCAAAGAGCGACGGTTGGTATCCCCTTCGGCACAGCGATTGCCTGCCTGCTGGCCAATATCTACCTTACAGATTTAGATCGCCACATGGAAGGCATTCCTCAGGTTGATTATTTTCGTTACGCGGATGACATCCTTCTGCTTTCGCCGTGCCGCGAGACAGCAACGCAAGCAGCACAACGGCTGGAGCTGACGCTGGCTGGGCTCAAATTAAGAATGAAGGCGAGCCACAGCGCCGACCTGTTATTGACCGGCACGCCCATACCCGATTTTCACTTCGCCACGGTGCGCGATTTCCGGCACTTGGGATTGTTGTTCCGCGCCGGGGGAGGAGTGGCGCTTTCGCGCGACAAGCTGCGTAAAATCCAAAACCTGTTTCGTTTTGCTTTTCGCAGAGGCCGGCGGCGCTGGAAGAAGATCACCGATAAGAAGGCAAGAGCGCAGGTTCTGGCAACCCTGGCAGCAGAGACCATCGAAAAAGGCGTTCGCAATGTCGCCATTCTCGACTACTACCTCAAGCATGTGGATGACGAGCAACAACTGCGCATTCTGGACCGGTGGCTGGCTGAAGAGATACTCAGCCTTGTTTTCGGAGGACATAAGAAAGGCCACTTCCGGCGCATCAGCTTTGAGCAGCTTCGCGCCATGGGGCTGCCTTCGCTGTTGCACCGGCGCCGCTTGATTTGCCGGGGGTGCATTAAGAGTCCGTTTTTTGTTTGGCAGAAAGAAAAGACTATAAGAGCATTCAGGGGGACGGTTGCCAGGCTGTGCCGCTCAAAAAGCGAAACAGCTTTCTCTTCTGTCCCAGAAGCAGCAGCCGGCAAGTGCCCGTGAGAGAGGGTGGCTGCCTGTAGATGGGGGTTATGGAATAACGAAGCCGCTGAAGCGCTTCGGTCGTTTTTACCAACCGTCCCCCTGAATGCTCCGGCCCCGCATCATAAGGAGATTGATATGGGATTCCTTGATTTTCTGTTCGGCAAGAGCAAAAACATCTGCCCGACTTGTGGAACCAAAGGAGCACGGGCGTCGGATGTTCCAATTCGTTGCCCGAACCCTTCATGTCAGTATTTCGACTCGACTCTGGGGCAGGGCTGGGCCAGCAGCTTCCGCAAAAGGTATTCTGATTACTCGCCAACGAAACCGATTCCAATTCGCTACAACAATTTTCAAGGCGAACAAAAGATTTTTACGGTCGATGCCAGGTCTCTTCAACGTAAGAAAAATCACATTGTTGTGTGTGTAGCTCCTACCGGACTGAGAATCTCGCTCTCGCGCGACCGGATCCAGAATCTGCGCGAAGTAGAGCAAGCACTACCTCAACAGGCCGAGTCGGCGCGCACCGGGCCGACAACACGCGAGCGTCAGGTGCTGGGATATCACAAGAAGCACAAGACCACGTCTCCACTCTATGAGCAGATTCGCGCAAAGTATCCCAACTGGTAATTGGGACGAGATGGCTAACTCACGTATGCCGGTATTCACCTATTTCCGCGCTCCTTTTCCTTCGGCCCAGGGATTCTCTCCATATCGCTTCCCGGGCATGATGGCGCATCTCCCGCTGCTTTTAGCCAGCGTTTTTACCGGCTTTCTGCTTTGCTGGCCTCATCCTGTGCTGCGGCTGTTGCTGGTGGTTTGGATCCTAGCCGGTTTGTACCTGGGCCGTGATTTCGCAATCCTTTGTCACTACGCTCCATTCCTGGTGCTGGTGGTGTGGGCTGCTGCCGCCATCCTGGTTGCGAAAGCTCCTGCGATCTCGAAATTCGGAGCCTCACATACAGTGATTCCGGCTGTAATTTCCTTTGGTGTTGCTGTTGTTTTCATTGCGCATGTCTACCGCTCCAATAAGGAACGGTAAAGATAGCAGTGGAGAAACCAAACCGTTCTAGTGATGGTGCCCTTCGATGTGCATCAGGTCCCAGACGCGCCAGAACTCATCCATCTGGGGAGGGGTCCCCAGCGAAATACGGATGAAAGTATTCATGGGAGGAAAAGGACCGCCCACCAGGATGTTATTTTTCCTGAAGTGCTCGACGACCCCTTCGGCGGGATGGTCGGTATTCATGATCATGAAATTCGTATGAGAAGGGATGGGATTGAAGTTGCGGGTTTGGGCGCGATTAATAAAATCCTGGCGGTCATTGGTGTTGCGCTGGGCGGCGGCCTGCACGCCCTCGGTATCGGTGAGCGCCGCCATTGCCGCCCGTGCAACTATGGTATTAACGTTGAGCTGCAACTGATAGGGCTTCATCTGCCCAATGGTCTGCGCGGCCGCGATGCCATATCCCAAACGCATGCCTGCCATTCCATAGATTTTAGAAAATGTGCGGGTCACAATGACGCGCGGATCGTCCAAAGGGTGATCGATGAAAGAAGCGTAAGCCGGTGATGCGCCCGCATAATGATGATAGGCCTCATCTACCAGCACATAAACATTTGCCGGGAGTTTGCCGATGAAGGTTTCCAGCTCCTTGCGCGCGGTTAATGTGCCGGTAGGATTGTTGGGGTTGCAAACATAAACCAGCCCCGGCGAATTGGCGCGGGTCCGCATGGCATCGAGGTCATAGCTGTACAGCCGGTTGAGCGGCACGCGAACAACTTCGGCTCCGCTTGATTCCGCATAGTGCGCGATGACTTCAAAAGCCGGCGCTGCGATCACCAGTTTTTTCCCGGCTCCCAGAAAAGCGCCCGCGGCCATATGAAAAATCTCGCTCGACCCGCATCCCAGCAGCACCTGGTCGCGCCGGACCCGATGCAGGCTTGCGATCTGCTCCGCCAGATTTTCATATTCGTCGTGGGCATAGCGATTGGCGGCGGGAAGGGCGTTTTGCAGGGCGGCAATGACCTTTTCTGAAGGGCCATAGGCATTCTCATTGCTGTTCAACAGAATTGGGCCACCGGGTTGCGCTCCACCCACAGGTTCACTTCGATTTCCAGAAACGGATGCGGCAGCGCCTGCCGCGAAAGACCATGATGGAAGAGCGTTCGCGGCAACTCCCAGACCGAGAGCCTGCATGAGATTTCTGCGTGACAGAGTCATAAGAGTCCTTACCTGGGCCTCCGTGAGAATTTAATTTCACTTCACGTTCAACGTAACATTTGTGGATTGCTGAACCGGGCCAGCGGCGCCGGTAACCACAACCGTATACGTTCCCGGCGGCGTCCCCGGCCGCGAGGTTGAAGTCGTGTGTGTAGTCGATGACCCTGATGTCATTCCCCGGCAGCCGAAGATAAACATCAAGGTTGCGAGCGCCAGCATGATCAGGCCGCTACGCACCAGTTTGCGGCGGCCCGGCGTTCGCCAAAATCCACTCAACAACAACAACATGCCAAAGGGCGCCGTTAAAGATGCGTAAAGAGGACGATAACTTTTGCTCGAACCAGCAGCGCCGGCAGGCAGAGAAAGAGCCGCCGATGTTACGGTACTTGCGGTGGTAGCAATTGATAGAGTTGTAGCCGCCGAACCATTGCCTAGCGTCAAAGTTGTGGGCGAGAAGGAGCAACTCGCCAGCGCCGGCAGCCCCGAACATGAGAATAAAATGGATGCCGGATTTGATCCTGATGCATTTACCGTTGCCGTCACGGTTACGTTTGTGGATTGTCCGGCATTGACCTGCACAGTGCCGGGAGCTGCGCTCAGGTTGAAACTGGTAACTGGATTGATAACTGTATAAAGCACATCTGCGCTGCTTTGGAGAAAACTATCGCCGCTGTCGACGCCGGTGACGGTCAACTTATGGTCGCCAACATCGTTTATCGTGGTGGTCACAGCAAGATTTGCGTTTACAGCGGACGCACCCACCGCGACGCTGGCCGGAGAGATAGTGCATTGCGGTATTGAGCAGCTCAGGTTCACGGTCCCGGTATATCCAGCTTGAGGAGTGACGATCACAGTTCCTTTGAAGGTGTCGCCGGCCTTCACGCCGTTGTTCGTTTCCGAACCGGATTGGGGTACAAAAGTGACCGTAAATCCGAAATTGGGCGAGACAAGAATGGTTCGGGTAGGAGGGCTGGGATCGTTTACGCCGAGATTATCCACGGTGGTCAATGAGACCACGGAGCTTCCGACCGTGTTGAAGGTAACCGGGCCGGGATTCAGCACGTTGCTCTGGTTCGGTTTGGCCCCGGGGAAAATCCACTGGGTGCTGGCGACCGTGCCATCGGCGTCGGTGGCAGTGCCCGAAAAAGTCACAGTGTCGCCGACCCGAATCGTAAGATCGTTGGCTGGATTCGTGATGACCGCCTTGGGAGGCTGGTCAGTGGGGTTGGATGAAAGTTGGACGAAGCGCGCCATCGAGGGCGTACCCGCCTGATTCACCAGAAACAGCATGTAGTAACCCGGAGGAGCAAGATTGCTGCCGGAAGGCGCATTGATGGTGAGCGTTCCAGCCGCGCTGGTGAAGGTGAGCCCAATCATCCTCTGATCGAAATCAAAGGCATGGGTATCGGAGCCTGCGCGTATCAGAGCGACGGACTGGATGATGTCAGTAGCGTTTGTCTGTACGGTAAACATGCTCCCGTAACCTATTTTGTCGGGAGCGCTGGTAATATTCGGCCGCGCTGCAGGCGCGCCCGTAGGGTCAAACAGGTAAGCCGGAGTGTAGATCTCTACGTGGGGTTCGAATCCTCCGGGGAAGTGATTGCCCGGCGGATTGCTGCCCGCCACCCAAACCGTCGCATCCGGCAGCAGCAAAGCCACCGAGTGATAAAGGCGCGGAAAAACCGCTGTGCCTGCCGGCGAGAATGTATCGGTTGCCGGATCGTATAAATCAGCTTTTAAGCTGGCGGTGGTTCCATCTTCGTCTGTGGAAGAACCGCCCAGGGCCAGGACCTTTCCGGTGGGCAGTATGACCGCATTCATCTCAATACGAGGAGCCGACATGGGGGCTTTGGTAACCCAGGTTGCGCCGTGAAGAGAAAGGTCGATGATTTCGGTGCTGGCCGTCGTCGTGGTGCTGCGGTCGCCGCCTCCCAGAATCATGATTCGCGGCGTGTAATTGTTGGCCGGGGTCAGGGGAAGCAGCACCGAACTGCCGTAAACCCTGATATTGCCATAATTCGTATGCGCTGTATTCAGAGTCCAGCTTTGCGAGGAAGGATCAAAGATGTTCGAGTCAGGCGCTGGGCCAGAATCAAAAAGGGTGCCGTCGGGCAGCACGTGCATGCGCGGATAAAGCGGCGGCGTAAAGGGCGCTACAAATTCCTGACTCCAGCCGGAGCCGACGGTATACAACTCGACCGCGTTATTGGAAGTATCTGTCTCGCTGGTTCCGCCAAAAACGAAGACTCGCCCATCACTGAGGGTGGTGGTTGTGGGATACCAGCGCCCATGGTGCATCGGCTGAACGTCGGCGAATTGTCCTGACACAGGATCGAAAATCGCGCTGCGCTTTTCCCCAAGGAATGGCGAATAAGCCAAGGTGCCGCCGGCGACAAAAACGCGTCCATCGGGCAAAATCGTCATGCCCTCGCAGAACATGTCCCAACCTTGCTGCTGCACGGCTATCACGCCGCTCTGGGGGTCCAAAACCCCGGATTTCAGATTTCCCGATCCAAGATTGTTGGCATTGTTTCCTGACCCCGCGACCACCAGAATCTTTCCATTATGCATAAGCGCTACATGGACCGGGTTAATTGGAAGCTGGTAAGCCTGGGTTTGCCACTGGCCTTGCGTCTGGGCCTGTCCTGAAAGAGATGGAACAGAAATTCCAGCCAAAATAAGACTTAAGAAAACCTGAAATACAACAGCAACGTATGGTGCAATCCTGGGTATTCGCATGAGGGGCCCTTTTTACCTGGAGCTTTAGCAGTCAGGGAGAACGGCTGGCCAGCAGCTCCGAATCACAAAGTCTGAGATGCAGAAACATCGTTTGGGGTGGGCGGCGCTGAATTCTGGGCGCAGTAATATAGCCGGCTACACCTATACTCAGGATGCAGTCGGCCATCGGTTAAAAGTTGTAGAACTCACGGGCCGGACTGTGAATTACAGCTACGATCCAACGTACCGGCTAAGCATGGGGACATTATCTAATAAGCTTTGACACCCATCGGCACTTCGGCTTTACATCGTCACACATTTCTGGTACCCTGCCCGGCATTCCCATAAGGTAGTCGCGTGCATATATTTAGTTCACGCGCAAGGAAACAGGGCACGTCAGGTTTCCCATTGCGGTCCAACGAGTAAATATCTGTTGGTGGAGGTCGTATGCACAAGAAGTTATTGCTTGTTCCTGCCGGATTGGTGTTGTTTGCATCCACCGTTTTAGCCCAGTCTTCAGCATTCCTGTTCCGCGGCGCGCATTTCTCCGGCCGAAGAGTAAGGGCCGAGATCACACGCGATAAAGAAGGTATCGCACACATCCAGGCGGAAAACGACCACGACCTCTTCTTTGCGCAAGGATTTGTGCACGCGCAGGACCGATTGTTCCAGATGGACGTAACCCGGCGAACCGCCAGTGGTACGCTCGCCGAATTGCTCGGCCCCGGGTCGCTGGGAAGCGACGTCATGTTTCGGCAACTGGGGCTGCGGCGTGCCGCGGTGCGATCGCTGCCACTGTTGTCGAGACGTACGCAGGCCGCACTGCAAGCTTATGCGGAAGGGGTGAATGCTTATGTGGCCAGCCATCCGTTGCCCCCGGAATATAAGGCGCTGGAGCTTTCAAAATTTCAGCCCTGGACGCCGATCGACTCGATGTCCGTCTCCAAGTTTGTTTCATTTTCGGAATCGTTTGATTTTCTCGATGTCGAGCTTACGGTTGCGCTGATCAGTTACCGGCTCACGGGCGGCGTAGTGGGATTTAACGGGGATAATCTTTTTAACGATGTGTTCCGCTCGGCGCCGTTTGAGAACGCATCCACGATTCCGGATGCCTCCATGCCACCGGCTTCGATGATCATGGAAGGTGATCTTCCCGTCAGCCCCCTGAGGAGTAAGGCGCCCGCAAGCGCTCCGGGTTACGGAGCGGCGGTACCTGAATCGCAGCTCAACCAGGCCATGAGCGTGGGACAGCAATTCCTGGATGCGGTGAAAAAAATTCCAGAGTTGCAGCGCCTGCTCGATCGCAACCGGCGGGGAGGGTCGAACGAGTGGGCGGTCAGCGGCACACACAGCACCAGCGGCGCTCCTTTGCTGGCCAACGATCCGCACTTGCCGCTGCTCACGCCCTCGACGTTCTATCCGTTGGAGTTGCATTCGCCGCGCCTGGATGTGGCGGGCGCCAGCTTTGCCGGGGCCCCTGGCATAGTAACCGGCCACAATAAAAATGCATCATGGGGAGCAACACTCGACCCGATGGATGTGACGGATTACTACTTCGAAGTGGTTGTGCCCGATCCCACCTCTCCCAGCGGACTCAGCACGGTCTATCGCAACCAGTTGGAGCATGTAATTTCGATTCCCGAAACCTACAAGATCAATAACACCGGCGACGGAATTCTCAATGACCTGACGGTGGTTCCGCCAGGCAACGGAGTTCCAGCAGCCACGCTGATTGTGCCACGGCGCAACAATGGTCCCCTTTTGGGTTCCGGCGCAGGACTGGGGCTCAGCATTGAGTACACGGGCTTTAGCGGCACACGAGAGCCAGATGCAATTCTGGGCTGGGACGCGGCCCACAACATGCATGAATTTATGGACGCATTGAAGTTCATGGACGTGGGCTCGTTCAACATCGCATATTCCGATGTAGACGGGAACATCGCGTATTTCACCGTGGGCGATATGCCGATCCGCGAAGACCTGCAGGCGGGCACCGTGAACGGGTTGCCGCCGTTCTTCATTCGCAGCGGGACCGGAGGCAATGAGTGGCTTCCGGTCATGCACGCCCAGCCTGGGCAAGCGGTCTCCTATGAGATCCTGCCGTTTGCCGAGATGCCGCACATTATCAATCCTCCGGCAGGGTGGTTCGTGAATGCGAACAATGATCCGGTGGGCACTACTCTGGACAACAATCCACTCAACCAGCTTCGTCCAGGCGGCGGAATCTACTACCTGAATCCAGGCTATGACCTCGGCCTGCGCGCCGCCAGAATCACGGAGATGATCCGGAGAGCTATCTCCCATGGCGGAAAGATCTCGGTGCAGACAATGCGGCGCATCCAGGCCGACACAACGTTGAAGGATGCGGAATTCTTCGTGCCTTATATCCTGCAGGCGTCGCAAAACGCCAAGCTCCCCAACGCCAATCCACTGCTGATGGCGCTGGCGTCTGACCCAGGCGTGAGCAACGCCGTGGCCCGCTTGCAGAGCTGGGATTTTACAACCCCGGTGGGGATCGAGGAGGGCTATGACGCAGCTTTCAAGGGGAAGAAACGGCCGCCGCTCGCGCCGCCATCGGACCAGGAGATCGCAACCAGCGTGGCCGCCACGATTTACAGCGTTTGGCGCGGGCAATTTATTCGCAACTCGATTGATGTTCCACTGCAACTGCTGAACGTGCCCACTCCCCCCGACCAGCAGGCCCTTACGGCTTTGCGGCATGCGCTGGAGAATTTTTCAACCCAGCAGGGAGCCGGCACTTCAGGCATCGGCTTTTTCAATGTGCCCGGTGTCACGAACGCATCCGACAGGCGCGATATCGTGGTCTTATTCAGCCTGTTCAGCGCGCTGCAGCGGCTTGCCGGCCAGCCTTTCGCCGCGGCTTTCCACAACTCTTCCAATCAAAATGATTATCGCTGGGGCAAGCTGCATCGCATTGTTTTCAAACATGCCATCGGCGGAGACTTCAATATACCGCCAGCTTTCGGCGCATTCACAGCACCGCTCCCGGGGCTGGAGGGAATTCCCAGGGATGGAGGCTTTGGCACAGTGGACGCCGCAACCCATGATGGCAGGGCTCAGTCGGTTGATGACTTCATGTTCGACAGCGGACCGGCAAACCGCTTTGTCAGTGAAGCGTTGCCTGAGGGAGTGAAGGCAGTAACAAGTCTGCCGGGCGGAGTCAGCGGCATCATTGGCAGCCCAAATTCCATCAACCTGTTGAAAGGATGGCTGACAAACCAGGCGTTTACTCTGGAATTTGACCGCGATCACGATCATGGCCGTGACGATCACGACAGCGACCATGCTGCCATGGGGGAGAGGTAGCGCTCGCAGCCGTTGTTTTGGAGTTTGAAATCGTTCGGTTCAAGTGTGCAGAATTTTGCAACATATCTCCGGGCCATCTCGGGGCGGATATGGCTTCCGAGCGCCCGCCCACCGCAAACTTCCATGCCTGTGCAAGTCGTTTCACCAAGTGAGACAGTGACGAAAATACCGTGAAGAAAAATTGATTTGACTTTTTTAATTTATAGTTTATTTTCGTTAGGTCATCTCTTTCCGACCAGGACAAACTGCTGATTCTCAAGGAACGCAAGCCCTAACGTGGATGCCGCGTGGGGTCTATTTTGAAACGGAGTGCCGCAACGGGAAAAATCCCGAGCGATCTGGTGTTATGTTGTATCTCAAATTCGAACACGAGTTCCCCCCCTCGACTCGAATGAAACCATTTTCATTCATGAAACGGTTTTCAACCGAGCGCCACTATCGCATATGTTGCGGGAAACAAGAGCCTTATTTGCCAAGTCGGTAAGCCCTGTAAGTGAACGATGCAATTCAAGGTAATTTAACGAGATTTTGAAACGGCCGCGAAATAAATGCGGCAATAATGTTTTTTCCTGGGAGTCACATCCGGCCGACCCTTTGAACCACTTGACAAGGTCTGAGCTGTCTCTCAAGTTTTCTACAGTTCGGCAGCTGTTCAAGTGCCGGCCCAGGTTGTCTCCTAAGTTGGTTGCAAGTTTCTATTTTTATCCACTTGGTTTTTGGGAAATCCAGGAGCCGCAAGAACGATTTCTGTTCCAGGTCTCTGGATTGAAAGCACTTACTCAATTCTCTTCATGTAAGAGACAGGACGGAGGTGTGTTTAGTATGGCAGAAACACAGCAAGCGATATTGCAACCCGGTTCTACCTCTTCTGCTACGTCTTCTTCCGCATCGCACGTTTTCCCAGAATGGGTCATGCCGCGCTGGTATGCGGTTTACACTGCGCCCCATCATGAAAAGCGTGTGCGGGAGCAACTCATGGCCAAGAGAGTAGAGACGTTCCTGCCGGTCTACACCACGGTGCACCGCTGGAAAGACCGAACCGCAAAATTGCAGGTGCCGCTTTTTCCCAGTTACCTCTTTGCCCATCTGCCGCTACGAGACCGGCTGCAAGTATTGCAGGTGCCGGGGGTCGTGAATTTTGTGGGAACCGGCGGCAGGCCAGTGCCGTTGCCGGATCACGAGATTGAAGCCTTGCGGAAAGCGGCGGAGATCAACCTCGTCGTACGCCCGCATCCCTATCTCAAAGTAGGCACTAAAGTGCGCATCAAGACCGGTCCTTTTGAAGGGTTGCAAGGCATTCTTTCGAGACGGAAGGGGAGTTTTCGCGTGGTGCTGTCTCTCGAACTGATTGCCTCGGCATTTGTGCTCGAGATTGACGTTTCTGAGGTTGAACCTGTGAATAACCGGCGTATCGTATAGGACGCCGATCAGGAAGGTACGATCAAGGCCGGGGACTTGTTCAAAGCCACGGGCGAGTACAATTTGAGGTACAAAAATGACACCCCCAAGACCAATTTTCGGAAATAGCAGGGCGTATAAGCCGGCGCGTCGAAGATTCGTTTGCATTGCAGCAGCTCTCCTGACTTTGCTTTTGGCCAGCGGGTTTGGACAACAGCAAAACTCGCTACCGGAGCAATCCGCAAGTTTGCCGCCCAAAGCCCAAGATCCGGTGGCGCAGGAGTCGAGTTCCGCCGCCACGCGGGCCGGGCTCTCGCCGGCCGGAACACCTGCAGTTGCTGCCGCTGACAATCCATCCATTAAGGCGGCAGACAAGCCCTCAGGAGCAGCAGCACAGGGCGATACTACGGATGCGTACTCTCCGGCATTGATCGCGCGGACGCAAACGGTGCCTATCGATGACCGCTACCGGATTGGGCCGGACGACGTGCTGGATATCCGCCTGTTTGACCGTCCGGAGCTGACGCGGGAGGGCGTGCGGGTAGATGGAGCGGGAATGGTTCGCATGCCCTTCATCGGAGAAATCAAAGCGGCGTGTAAGACGACGGCAGAGTTTTCCGATGAGCTGGCAAGACGTTACCAGGAATATCTAAAAAATCCTCAAGTAGACGTATCGGTCAAGGAGTTCAGCTCCGCACCGGTTCTCGTGGTCGGTGCCATCAGCAAACCGGGCAATTTCCAGTTGCAGCGCCGTGTGCGGTTGCGCGAGTTGCTGGGTATTGTAGGCGGGCCGACGGTCCTGGCTGGTGACGTTGTGCAGATCATTCCTGATGAGAGCGCCCAACTCTGCGCGACCGACAATGCAGCCGGCGCAAATTCGGGCGTGGTGGTGATCAACATGACGAATCTCTTGCGCGGAACGGACAATGTGAATCCATTCTTGCGGCCGGGAGATCTTGTCAACATTCCGGAAGCGACGCAGGTCTATGTAGTAGGCAATGTGGCTAAACCCGGTCCATTCGCTTTGAAAGGCCAATTGACGGTGTCGCGCGCGGTTGCAATGGCGGGAGGCTCGCTCACCAACAGCACGCTGAGCAAAGTGCGGATCATTCGGCAGCTTTCAGGCCGGCCAGGCAACCGGGAGCTGCTGGTTGATTTGCGCGCCATTGAAAAAGGCCATGGAGAAGACCTGGTGCTGCAAGCGGGCGATATTGTGGACGTACCAACATCATTCATGAAGATGTTCGCGAAGACTTTCTTCGCATCCGTGGTTACGACGACCGCCAGTTACTACCCGTTAACGGCGATTCGATAGATTTTCGTCCACACTCAAATTTATTCAGGGCCAAGCAAGCAGTTTCTCCTCTATTATTGTTCGGTCAACGGAGCCGCATGTGAAGGAATCAACAGAATCCGCTAACAACTCTGCCAGCCAACCGGATGGCCGCGCGCTGACCCGAGGTCCGGCTTGGATCGAGGTCCCGGCCGCGGGCGAAGAATGGTCGAGAGAGCGGAACATGACCCTGCGGGACTATTTCATCATCCTTCGGCGTCATGCCCGGCTGATTATCGGAATTACCGCAGCCGTGACCTGCCTGGTCACGATGATGATGCTTCTGCAGCCCGATTACTACGACGCAAAAGCAGAGGTGGAAATTGACCTGGAAAATGTCGACCCCACATTGGGAAGCCCGAACGCCATTTATCTCAACTCCGATCCCAGCTACTACAACACCCAGCTGCAAATCATCAACAGCGCCAACCTGCTGACACGGGTTGCCAAAACGCTCGACCTGGAACATAACCCGATTTACATGCGGCACGTTTCCCGCGGCGGACGCATGATCCGCCGGCTGTTCCAATTGTTCTATCTCGGCCGGAGCGACGCGCGCGCGGGCAGCGATGAGGCTCCGCTGACCGAGGCACTGTCGCCTTCCATCACGCCCGAGGGCCTGCAGGAAGCCAAGCGCCTGGCCCCGATTATCGCCGACCTGCAGGGAAGATTGACGGTAGAGCCGGTGCGGGAGAACCGGCGAATGGTCCGCGATACGCGCCTGGTTGAGATCACATTCCGCCATCAAAATTCGCAGCTTGCCGCCAAGATTGTGAATGCCATCGCCGATGCGCTGGTCCTGATCAACAAAGAAAAGCAGACCGAATCGGGAATGGACAGCAACAAATACCTGACGCAGCGGATGGTAGATTTGCAAATCCAGATTCGGGAGGGTGAGGAGAGGCTGCTGAAATATGGGCGCAGCCACCAGATCCTCTCCCTGGACCCGGCGCAGAACACGGCGGTGGACCGGCTGGAAAACCTGAACCGGCAACTGGTGGAAGCCGAGAGCGACCGCGAAGCGGCCGAGGCCAACTACCGGACCGCACTGGCCCCGGATGCGGCCAAGGCCCTGGCGGAAGATCAAACCAAGCAGATTGCCGAGGCGCAGATGAGGCTGAACGCGCTGCAGGAGAAAAGGGCGCAGTTGCTGGTGACCAACACGGAAAAATGGCCGCCGGTGCAGGAAGTAGACCAGCAAATTACCACATTGCAAAATCAGATTACGACCATGCGCAATCAGGCAGTCACGAACGTGTTGACCAACCTGCAGACCAAATACCGGCAGACACTGGCCCGAGAACAGGCCCTGCAATCTTCTTTCGACAAGCAGCGGATGGTGACCATGGAGCAAAACGAAGCCGCGGTCAATTATCGGCTGATCCAACAGGAGATTGATACGAACCGCAGCCTGCTGGATAACCTGCTCAAACGCATTCGTGAGAACGATATTGCACAGGCAAGCACGGCGAACAACGTCAGCGTCATCGATCACGCTATTCTGCCCGACCCCAGCAAACCCAATGGACCGTGGCGCCTGCTCTACATTACTCTTGCTTTCTTCCTTTCGCTCTTCGTGGCTTGCGCGGCCGCCTTGTTCCTTGAGTTTATGAACAATACGGTGCGCTCGGTGGAAGACGTGCATGACGCATTGCAGCTCCCGGCGCTGACCGTGATCCCGTGCGTCAGCGGCGGTTACAAACTGCGGCAGCTTCTTCCCCTGGCTGCACGGGCCTGGAAGTCGCCTGCAGCGGAGACCGAGAAACAACATCAGCCTGAACTCATGATCAACGGCAGCACTCCGCAGATATTGACGGAGGGTTACCGGCGGCTGCGGATCAGACTGCTTTCAAAGCCCGAACCTGGATGGAAAAAGATCCTGGTAACCTCCAGCGTAGCGGAAGAGGGCAAGACGACCACGACGATCAATCTGGCGATCAGCCTGGCGCAGATTGGAAGCAAGGTCCTGATCGTTGATGCTGATATGCATCGTCCGGCAGTCCACACTCTTCTGGGACTGGAAAATCAGAGAGGGTTGAGCACGTACCTGGAAGGCGAACTGGATGAACGCGCAACCATGGAGAGCATCCAGCAGCATTCAACCGGTATTCAGGCGCTCACCGCCGGCCCGGTCCTGGACAATCCAGGCGAATTGCTGGTGGCAAAAATCGAGAAGCTCTTCGCGCTGCTTGAGCCGCACTTCACGCATATTCTCGTCGACTCGCCTTCGGTGGAGTCCTGCAGCGATGCGCTGATTCTCTCAAGGAACGTGGACGGGGTTTTAATGGTGGTCCGCGGAGGCAAGAGCTCACGTGACCTTGTGATGCAGGCACAGGAGACGCTGCGAAGCGTAGACGCCAAGCTCCTGGGAGTCGTGCTGAACAACGTTGAGGTCGGCGCCTATCAGGCCATGAATGGCTACTCCGCCGCCTACGCTTCAGAAAAAAAATAGCATCGTAGTCAACCTGCCGATTGGCGTCGAAACTATAAAAATTCATGCCTCACCCTGAAGCTGTGAAGACAATTCCCGACTCCAGAAGACTGGGACTGTATCTTTCTGCCATCACGGCCTTGCAGATCCTGGTCTCGTTTGCCATGCAGTGGTACGTGGTGGCATGGTTCGGCGCAGCCCGGGAGGCAGATGCGTTCTATACCGGCGGCACGTTTCCTTTGATGTTGAAAATTCTGCTCGTCGATACGCTCATCTCGGTCCTGGTTCCATTGCTGGCCGCCGATTCGGAAGACGAGCTGCGGCGCAATGGGTGGCTGTTGTTTGTGGTGATTACCAGCACTTTTGTCTTCGTCGCCCTGGGATTGTCGCTGGCTTCGCCTCTGCTCATTCCGTTGATCGTTCCCGGGCTTTCTCCAACCGCGAAGGCGCTGTCGATTACGCTCGGACAAATCCAGGCCTTTGGCCTCATTGGAAATGCCGCCATTGCCGTGCTTTCAACCCTGTACCAGGTACGGCATAAGTTCATTTGGCCGGCGCTCAGCGTTTTGCTCTCGGGTATCGCCAGTTCGGCAATTCTTATTTGGCAATTGCCGCACTGGGGCATCAAACTCGCAGCGTGGATGCAGGTGCTGGCGTTTACCCTGCCGGTCATCCTGCTCTTGCCCGTTTTGGGCAAGTCGCCACGCATGCAATGGCGGCTCAGGTTAGTGAGTGAAACCTGGGGTAAGATGCGGCCGATGATCCTGGGCAAAGCGTACTATATGAGCGCTGCGCCCCTGGACCGCATCCTTACTTCGTTTCTGCCCCCGGGCAGCATCGTCATTTTCACCCTCGCCGGCCGCTTCTATGACGCGGTGCTGCGTGTGGTGACACAAGGCGTTCTGACGCCGTTCTTGCCGCAACTGGCGCGTCTGGCACATAAGAAAGACTGGCGTGAATTTCGCAGCCTGTACCGCCGCCAGTGCTGGGCCATCCTGGGAATCACCTGCGTGATGGTTGTCGGAATCATGGTGGCCGCATTTGTCTCACAACAAGTGTTTCATCCCTATCCAGTGCGACCCGTCGTCGGGAGGATGAACTCCGCTGATCTGGCAAGAATATGGATGCTGCTGGTCTATATGGCAGGGATGCTGCCGTGTGCGGCGGTGGCCAATGCGCTGGCCAATACATACTATGCGCAGGGGGACACGGGCACGCCCACAAAAATCGGCGCGGTTGCTTTTACGATTGGCCTGGGGATGAAAGCGCTGGGATGGTATTTCGGCGGCATCAAGGGCATGGCGCTCTCGGTGACCCTGTGGGCCATGCTTTCCTGCATCATGCTGGCATATCTTATTGCCAAACGAGTTTCGGGACTCATCAAGCAGGGTGAATCCGCCATGGCTGAACCGGTTCCAGCTTCTGCGTCATTCGAGCAGGAATGCGGCGAATGCCCGGTCCTCAGTCCTCAGTACTCAGAAAAGAACTAAATCGCTCAAGAGTTATGGCTGCTACATCGGTAAAGCTGGCTGAGATACAGCCGGCGGCAAAAACGGTCCGCGTGCTGCACGTGATTCCGGGGGAAGACAGCCCCAACAATTTTATCTTTGCCCGTCGACAGGTAGAGTCGCTGCAGAACGCCGGAGTGGGAATCGAGACATTTTTCCTGAAATCGCGGACTTCGCCGGTTGCCGTCTTTAAAGAGTGGGCGCGATTACGCAAAAAAGTGCGGGCATTTGCGCCGGCAATTCTTCATTCCCAATATGGCACGGTCACTGCGGCTCTGTGCGGCATGGCATGCAATCTGCCTTTGGTGGTGACGTTTCGCGGAAGCGACCTGAACCCCATTCCCAGCATTCATCCGGTCAGGGCAATGCTCGGACATATGTTTTCACAGTTGGCGGCATTGCGCGCTTCTCACCTTATCTGCGTGACTCCGCAGATGCAACAACGGCTGTGGTGGGGACGCGGGCGTGCCAGCGTGCTTTCCGGAGGTGTGAACCTGAAATTGTTTTATCCCCGTTCCAGGGAAAACACGCGCACCCTCCTGGGGTGGCCGCTGCGGCAGGCGGTGGTGCTCTTCAATGCCGGCAAAGAGCCGCAGATAAAACGGCTTGATTTGGCCGAACGTGCGGTTGAGGCGGCGAGAAAAATGTATGGCGAGTTTCGTTTTGAGGTGATGCGTGGCGACATAAGTCCTGATCGCGTTCCGCTGTACATGAATGCGGCCGATTGCCTGTTGGTAACCAGCGACTATGAAGGCTCTCCCTACATCGTCAAAGAGGCGATTGCATGCAATCTACCGGTGGTGAGCGTGGATGCCGGCGATATCCGGCAGCAACTGGAGCCGGTTGCTCCATCGCGCATCGTTTCATCACGCGATGCTGAAGAACTGGGAAGAGCCGTGACCGAGATCCTGAGGCTGCAGCAGCGCTCGAACGGATGGGAGCACATTCAGCAGTTTTCGCAAGAGCGGGAAGCCGGCAAGATTGTAGCCATCTATGAGCAATTACTTGGAAACGGCTCTGGACGCAAATAGTTTCATGAAATTCTACGTTGTGCTCGCCATCGCTACCGTCGTCACCAGTCTTCTTACCCTGGCGATATGGCGCAAAACAAAGAACGTCGCTTTCCCATTAGGGTTCGGACTGCTCTATTACTGGACCCTGTTTGGGGCTTGGTCCATTGTGGCTGAGCGGCTGGATTCGGGAGTGGCCAAGCCTTACGACTATCTCTATTACAAGATGTTTCCCGTGTACCTGGATGAAGATTACTTCTGGGCATTGATTCTTTATTCCGTGTTCCTGGTAAGCATTCAAATCACGGTACTTTGCATCGTCAAAAAAGCCCAGGCGACACAGAGGCTGCAGCCAACGCGGATTTACATTTCTCATGCCCGCATCCTGCTGTTCTCGGCAGTAGCGGCGCTGGTGAGTTATCTGCTGGTGCGTAATTTGCTTTCGGCCGCCGCAGACATGGATACCTCGATGCACTTCATCAATCCCGAAGAGGCGCCTTTCTACACCTTGCACCAATTCCTAAACCGGGCCGCGGTAGCGCCTTTATTTGTGGGCTTTGCGGTATATCTGTCGGGGAAAAAGGCAAAATACATCGGAGGCGATGCGCGAAGCTGGTCCCTTACCCTGGGATATTTTGCGCTGCTGGCAGGAGTGTTTATCTTCAACCTCATGATTGGCGCGCGCAACACGCTCATGTTCGGGGTATTGGCCATGGGGCTGTTTTATTTTGCCAATAGTTTGCGTCCGCGCAAGCTGCTTCTGATAGGCGGTGGGGTGTTAGCGCTGCTCGGGGTTTCTGCCGTGGGGGTTTTGCGCGACGGTTATAAGAGGGCCGAGCTCGGGAGCAAGAGCGGATTCGATGCTGCCATGTATTTTGTCAGCGATCTGGGTTCGCAAACCGAGTCGGTGGCGGCACATCTTTCGATGTACGGCACTTTGCATCACGATGTGCCCATCAGCTATGGCGCAAGCCTGCAGTGGCTGGTGAGCTCAGTCATTCCACGCGCGGTTTTGCCGGAGCGGCCCGCGGCCACGTACGATCTCTATCTGCAAGGCGTGGGCGCCATCGAAGGCCAGGGATACACGATTCATCACGCGACGGGATGGTATCTTAACTTCGGCGTTGCCGGAATCATTGCGGGAGGTTGTTTGCTGGGTTGGATCTGGGCAACTCTATTCAACCGCTCGCTCGCCGCCCCGGCGCCCCGGTCGCTGCTGAGTGAAGTTTTTCAGGCATTAAGTTTCTCTACATTTACCGCTTTTCTGCCTATGCTAGTCCGCGATGGGCCGGAAGCTTACAAAGGAGTCGTGCTGGAGTGCCTGCTCATTCCCGCTCTTGTTATCAGCTTTGCCAGCATGCGTATGATATTGCGTTGTGGAAGGCTAACCGTGGCTGGTTCACGGCAGCCGCGTGAGCCGCAAACTCTGGCTGGTAGCGTTTTCGTTCCTGCGCGCCGTATCCGGCTGGGCGCCAGCATGAGTTCGGGCCTGGGTGCGAGGTAAGCCGGCATGAAAGGCGGGTTCGGTTATTTGTTGCGCGCGGGGCTGGGGATTCCCGATTATTGGCATCCAAGAATAGAGCTGCAGACAGATTTTCAGTCTGGGAAGATCGGGCGATATCCGATGACGATGGACCTGAAGGGCGACTATCCCGGAACATTGAACGAGGAAGGAGTTCCCGTGCCTGGCGGCAATGCTCGCCCGGCCCCCGTGGAAGTTACGCTGTATGGGTTAGGAAGCCATGACCGGTTCCTGGCAACGCGAGACGAACGCTATCGGCAGCAACTCTTTTGCAGCGCACGCTGGCTGGAAAAACATTGCGTGCCTCTGGGCCAAGGTGCGGGCTGGGCCAATCAATACGATATTGCAGTCTGGGGCCTCAAGGCGCCGTGGTTCTCAGCCATCGTGCATGGCTTCGCTCTTTCCCTGCTGGTTCGAGCACATCAGCTGGACAGCGCAGGGCCGTGGTCGGAGCTGGCGAAACAGGCGTGGCGGGGGTTTCGAGTGCCCGTAGAGCAGGGAGGTTATTACCGGAAGCTGGATCAGGGCGTTATTTATGAAGAGTACCCGAGGCCGGAACTGGACTGTGTATTTAACGGCATGTGCCATGCGCTGATTGGGTTGTGGGAGGCGTGGCAATCTGGTTTGCTTAAAGATGCCGAGCAGGATTTCCATGATGGCTTCCGGGGCTTGCGCCGTCTTTTGCCGGAATTCAAACATGACGGTTGGTCGCTTTATAGCCTCAACCGTTGCCTTGGTTCGCCATTTCTGGCTTCTCCTTTTTATCATCGCGTCAACGGAGTGCTCGCGCAGGCAATCGGCATAATGGCCGATGACGATGAATTTCGCAACTGCGGCCAGCGCTGGATGAGCACCAGCCGCCCCATCGTGCGGCGGCTGCGGATGTCTTTGCGAATTGGGCTCGACCGCTACCGTTACGCTCGCACCCAGCATGCTATCAATTCATGAAAGTGAAAATTAAAGATGAAATTACGAAGCCTGTTTGAGAGACGTTTTGTGCTGGCTGCGCTGTCAGGCGCAATACTGCTGGCCGCCTGCGAGCTGCCCCAGGCGGTTGCGCAAGGCTCTTCGGGAAAAAATATTTACGTTTCACCTTCCGGAGGACCGCAGAACTCGGGAAGCATTTCCAGTCCTATCGATCTTGCCACGGCGCTCAGCGGCCGCGGCATCGCTCCGGGGACCACGATCTGGCTGCGCGGCGGAACATACCAGGGCGTGTTTACCAGTAACCTTGCGGGCACGCGCGACGCGCCTATCAAAGTGCGTCAATATCCCGGCGAACGCGCCATCGTTGAAGACAATCGCGCCCGGGCCAACGGCGCCACATTAAATATTCATGGTGAATGGACAACGTACCAGGATTTTGAAGTCACCGACACCAATTCTGACCGCGGTTATGACTGGAAGTGCATGCCCAACGGCTGCTTTCGTCCCATGGCGTTTGAAGTGCAGGCGCCGCACACCAGGTTCATCAATCTGGTGATTCACGATACCGGTCACGGGTTCGGTTTCTGGAAAGAGGCAGTTGACTCGGAACTTTACGGCAACCTGATCTTCAATATTGGCTCGAAGAACCTGAGCATGAGCAAGCATCACGGACATGGGGTGTACACCCAAAACAATACCGGCACCAAGCAGATTCGAGACAACGTCATCTTTAATACATATGGCTGGGGAATCCACGCTTATCCTAATCCCGGCGACATGCAGGGATTCGATATTGAAGGCAATGTCATCTTCAACACCGGGGTTTTGAACGACCGGGCTACGCGCTACAACGCCATCCTGGTCAGTGGCTATGCTCCCTATCACGGAGCCAGAATCGTGGTGGCCAACAACTACACCTACGAATCGCCGGAACAAAAAAGCACCAACAATTTCAGCGATGCCAACCTGTGTTTGGGCTGTTCGGATCCGCAAGATCACGAGGATGTGGCCGTGCGCGACAATTATCTTGCGGGCGGCGCTCCGCTGGCATACGTGCGCGGCTGGCATACGGTGACGTTTACCGGGAACACCTTGATCGGCCAGTTGGGGATGCTGGCGCTCAGCACGCCCCAAGGCGTGACGCCGCAGCAATACAACTGGAACGGTAACCAATACTACGGCTTTGGCTATGGCCAAAGCCGGGAGACATTGTTCAGCCTGAATGGAAAAATCCTGAACTTTAATGCGTGGCAGCAGGCCTCGGGAGTGGACAAGAGCAGCCACTATGAGCCCGCATATCCCAGTGGCGTCAAAGTGGTGGTGAGACCAAATCAGTATGAGGGCGGACGCGCCCTCATCATTGTTTACAACTGGAGTCATCAGAGGTCGGTTGATGTCGACCTGGCATCCGCGCTGACCAGGGGCACGCCTTACGAAATCCGCAATGTGCAGGACCTTTTTGGGAATCCTGTGATCTCGGGCAATTATGATGGCCGCGCCGTCACATTGCCGCTGGGAGCGGCAACCGTCACCAGGGCCATCGGAGCGTCGGTGGTGTCGCCGCCGTCAGGCCCTGATTTCAACGTCTTCCTGGTTCGTTCGCCTCGCTCGCAGGAGCTTCCTCCGGCAGAACCGCCTTCCGGTGGACAGAAGTTACCACCCTCAACGGGCGCCGGGGCAGCGGCGAAGCTGGCAGGTACATACACCTCCAGCAATCCGCGAGCACGAATTGTGATTACCTCCGATGGCGCCAATTTGAAGGCAATTATGGCGCAGGAACCGGGACAACCCGAATACGCGCTGCAGCCGGTCTCAGCCACGCGCTTCCGCATGCTCGGCGCCCCGGGAGACTTCTATATTCAGTTCAATGTTGCCGGCGACAAGGTTCAAAGCATGACGGTTGAGCGCGGAAAATATGGCAACGTGACTCTGCAGCCGCAACGGTAGTCACCAACACTGGTTTCCTTATTACTTCTTAAAACTAGTTTCATACTCTGCGATTTGGATTGATCAGAATGCCTGCGCACGGGGCAGAACCCCGCATCCATCAAACCCGGGAAGAGAAACTGCCATTGGTCAGCCTGATTATGGCCGTACGGAATGAGCATTTGCGCATCGAACCCTGCCTGCGCGCGATCCTGGAACAAGACTATCCCCACCATCGCATGGAAGTGGTGATCGCCGATGGAATGTCCACGGACCACACGAACGAAGCCATCGCTACGATTGCATCCGGATCTGACATTCCGGTCGAGGTACTGGACAATCCAAAATTCATCGTAAGCCCCGGACTCAACCACGCTATTGCAAGGGCCCGAGGCGAAATCATTGTGCGGATCGATGGCCACACCATTATCGCCGCCGATTATGTGCGCCAGTGCGTGGCGGCACTGCAGCGCACCGGCGCCGATAACGTTGGCGGGCGCATGGATCCTGTGGGTGAGACCCGCTTCGGGAAAGCCGTGGCTCTGGCCACCACGTCGCCCTTTGGCGTTGGCGGCGGACGCTTCCATTACTCGCAAAAAGAAGAATGGGTGGATACGGTGTATCTGGGATGCTGGCGACGCTCCGTGTTTGAAAAAACGGGGTTGTTCGACGAAGAGCAGGTGCGCAATCAGGATGACGAATTTAACTATCGCCTGCGAGAACAGGGTGGAAAGATTTTGCTTTGCCCCTCCATAAAATCCGTTTACTACAACCGCGCAACCCCAGCGTCGCTGTGGTCTCAGTATCAGCAATACGGCGAGTGGAAGGTACGCGTGCTGCAAAAACACCCAGGGCAGATGCAGCTGCGCCAGTTTGTGCCGCCAATATTTGTACTCGCCTTAGTCGCCCTCACGGCGCTTGCTCCATTCTGGCGTATTGCCTTGCTGTTTTGGGCTCTCGTGCTGGGCCCGTATCTCATCTCCAATTCAGCGGCTTCGATGATCGCCAGCCGCGGAGGCAACCGGCGGCTTCTGCCGTCGCTGATGGTGGTATTTGCGATTCTGCATCTCTCCTACGGATTTGGATTTCTTCGGGGGCTTGTCAGGTTCTGGGATCGCTGGGCCACGCCACATCTTGTTCCGAGTTTGCAGGATATAAGGCCTGCCCTTCCGCAAATTGCTTCTTCCGATTCATCGTCTTTGGCTAAATCGCTCTAATTTTTCTAATTTTATGGTTCCCACTCAATCAGCAGTACAAACTGCAATAGAAACACCTACTCGCACCCGAGTGCCTTTTTTCAGGCCGATGCTGGGAGAGGAAGAGATCGAAGAGGTCGTGGCAACACTGCGCTCCGGCTGGCTGACGACCGGAGCGAAGGTTCGCCGGTTCGAAGAGGAATTTGCGGCTGCCGTTGGAGCAGCGCACTGTGTTGCCTTGAATTCCTGCACCGCGGCTTTGCATCTTGCGGTGGAGGCTTTGGGTGTTCAGCCCGGACAGGCAGTCCTGGTTCCCACCATGACCTTTGCCGCTACAGCGGAGGTGATTCGCTACAAGGGCGGAGTTCCTCTGCTGGTTGATTGCGACTCACAGACCGCAAACATGAGCCTGGCAGACGCTGCTTGCAAACTCGAAAGCGGGCTTCCCACGTGTGTGCAGTCGCCGCCGAAGCGGCCGAAGGTGGTGGGCATGATTCCAGTCCACGTTGGTGGCTTGATGATGGATATGGATGCCATCCACAAGTTCGCCAGGCGGCGTGACTTTTGGGTAGTGGAAGACGCTGCCCACGCTTTCCCGGCTGCGTGGCGGCCCCAGGGAGAGTCCGAGTGGCAACGTTGTGGAGAGGGAACTGCCGCGGTGACATGCTTTTCGTTTTATGCCAATAAGACAATCACCACGGGAGAAGGAGGCATGGCTGCCACTGGCGACAGCGACCTCGCTGAGCGCATGCGCATGCTGTCACTGCATGGGCTTTCACATGACGCCTGGGGACGATACTCCGGCAGCGGTAAATGGGACTACCGCATCATGGCCCCGGGGTTCAAATATAACCTAACCGATTTGGCGGCTTCCATCGGGCTCCATCAGTTGGGCCGAGCGGAACAGATGCGGCTGGCACGCGAACGGATTGCGAAATTCTATCTTGAAACTCTCGCCGACGTGGAGGCAATCGAATTGCCGCCAAGGGATGCAGATCGTATTCACTCGTGGCACCTGTTTCCCATCAAGCTGCGGCTGGAGCGCCTGGCGATTGACCGGAACCAATTTATTGAGAAGCTTCAGCTGGCCGGCATTGGTTTTTCTGTACATTGGAGACCTCTGCATCTTCATCCTTATTATGCGGAGACGTTCGGATGGCGTCCGGAACAGTTTCCGGTTGCAACCGCCCTATGGGAGCGGCTTATCAGCCTGCCCATTTTCCCGGCAATGACTGAGAGCGAGATGGAATGCGTCGCCAGCACGGTACGAGAAATCTGCGAAGAGAACCGCCGCTAACGCCCGCGTACAAATTTCATGAATATTCCGAGTTCCAGCAAAGGTCTGCCTCGCGCCCTTGAAGTTGTCATCGCTCTTGTGGGGCTGATCGCCATATCGCCTGTTCTGCTGATTGCCGCTTTAGCTATTGCGGTGACTTCGCCGGGTCCGATTCTGTTCCGGCAGCAACGGATGGGCCGTAACGGACAGCTGTTCACGCTCTACAAGCTGCGAACCATGTGCCTGATTCATAGCGGTCCTCAGGTTACGTCGAATGGCGACTGCCGCATTACAGCGGCTGGCAGGATCCTGCGCCACAGCAAACTCGATGAAGCGCCCGAACTATGGAACGTTGTCAAAGGCGATATGGCGCTGGTTGGCCCGCGGCCTGAAGTTCCGGCTTACGTGGATTTGAAGAACGATCTCTGGAGACAAGTGCTGGAGGCGCGCCCCGGCCTTACCGATCCGACGACTCTGCTGCTGCGCAATGAGGGCCTTCTGCTCTCGTCGGTCGCCGAACCTGAAAAGTTCTACCTGCAATACCTGCAGCCTTACAAGCTCAGGGGATACATCGCCTACCTGGAAAGATGCAGTTGGCGAAGCGACCTGGCCGTGCTCTGGCAGACAGTCGTGGCAGTGATCATGCCTCGCGTGAGCCCGCCACCCAGCGTCGAAGAAATTTGCGGATCAACGCCAGCCGATCCCAACCCTGCCTCGGTGGAGCGCGAAGGCGCAGTGCCTGCTGCTTGCTACGCGACAAAACCAGGGGCTCAATCAGTTTCAACAAAGGACGTAAGCGAAAAACCATGCGAGGTTTAAAGCTGCTCTGGACCAAGCGGTACCACGTACTCATTGATCTGGCGTCATTGACGGCGGCATTCACGATTTCATATCTGCTGCGTTTTGATTTCGCCATACCTGCCCGGGAAGTCTCCGCATATCTGCGGCAATTGCCTTATGTAGTCACCCTGCAGTTTGTGGCTTTGCTGCTAAGCGGTATCTATAACTTCTTGTGGCGTTATACCGGTTTGCGAGAAGCGCGGTCATTTGTCACGGCTACGCTGTATTCTTCTCTTCCTGTTCTGGTCCTGCGAGGGCTGCTTCCTGACAGCTTGAAGTTCTGGCGAGTGCCGCTGTCGGTAATCTTTGCGGACGCCGTTCTCGTCTTTCTCGTGGTCTTGGGCGCGCGAGTGCTGCGCAGAGTTTTCTACGAGAGGTCTTTGCGGCTGCATCCCTCTCATGTAAGGACCGACAGCGCGCGCAAACCTGTGCTGCTGATCGGCGCCGGCAGGGCCGGGCGCTGGGCGGCCGGCGAAATTCAGAATGGGCCATTCAGCGAGCTTGATATCAGGGGCTTCGTGGACGATCACTCGGAAAAGCAGGACTCGGTGATCGAAGGCGTAAGAGTTCTGGGGACCAGCAGCGACCTACCCCGTCTGGTGCGCGAGCTGGACATCGATCACGTGATCATCACCATCGCGCGGGCCTCGCGCAGCGACTTCCAGCGCATTCTTGGCATCTGCGAAGCGATTCCGGTGCGTGTTCGCGTGATCCCAAACCTGTGGGAAGTGCTTCACGGCAAGCTGAAGATATCGCGCATCCGCGACGTGCAGATCGAAGACCTGCTGGGAAGGGAACCGGTGTGCCTGGAACGTATGGAGACGGAGCACTTCATCGCCGGCAAGGTTGTCATGGTTACCGGAGCGGGCGGCTCCATCGGGTCGGAGTTGGTGCGGCAGGTGGCACGCCACAATCCCCGGCAACTGTTGCTGGTGGAGCGCGCGGAGTTTGCCCTCTTCCAGATTGATCAGGAGGTGCGGAAAAATTGGGAGCAATTGGAAGTGGTGACGCTGGTCGCCGATGTGGGCAGTGAAAAACGCATGCGGCAAATTTTTAGGACCTATCGGCCCCAGGTGGTGATTCATGCGGCTGCCCACAAGCATGTGCCCATGATGGAAGAAAACGTGGCTGAAGCCGTCATGAACAACGTGTTGGCCACCTACTCGCTGGCCCAATTATCGGCCCGGCATGGTGTCGAAGCTTTCGTACTCATTTCTACCGACAAAGCGGTGAATCCCACCTCGGTGATGGGCGCCACAAAACGCATCGCCGAACTTGTGGTCCAGCATTTCGACCAGCACTCTGCAACGCGCTACGTGGCCGTGCGCTTCGGCAATGTGATTGGCTCAACCGGGTCGGTGATCCCAATTTTCCAGGAGCAGATTCGCAACGGCGGCCCGGTGACGGTTACCCATCCGGAGATGACGCGCTATTTTATGACCATTCCAGAGGCTGCCCAGCTTGTGCTTGAAGCCGCAGCCATGGGACAGGGAGGCGAGATTTTTGTGCTCGATATGGGCGAGCCGGTCCGCATTCTCGACCTGGCAAAAGAAGTGATCACCCTGACGGGCCTCAAGCCTATGGAGGATATCGAGATTATCTTCACAGGCATGCGGCCGGGAGAGAAGCTCTTCGAGGAATTGCAACTCTCGGAAGAGCTCATGTCCAAGACGAGGCATCCCCGGATCTTTATCGGCAAGATTGCCGGAACGCTCAATGGCGAGCTCACGGAGGCAATACGGCGCTTGGCGGCAATATGCGACCTCGGTGAAGAAGACGAAATCCGGCGGATTCTGAGTGAGTTGATTCGCGAGTCGCAGTTGGCCGGCTGCAAGACGATAACTTCTTTGGAAGTCAGCCGCGGCGTTCAACTGAACCAATGACCCGGTCCCTGTTGTCTGTTGATCCCCAATGTCCGATATCAAAAACAGTTTGCGATCGTTGACAGCCGCCGCCGGATGGAAATTGCCGGCGGCCAGATCGCTTTCACCCCGCCAGCCGGTAATTTTGGTCTACCACGGTGTGCCCAAATCGGGAGCGGCAGTCACGGCAGAAGTCTTCGAGCGCCAACTATTGTTCCTCAAGCAAAACTTTGACTTGGTTTCCTGGCAGCAGTTGTCGGCCCAGAGGCAGCGCACAAGCCGCATCCAGGTCGTGCTCACGTTCGATGACGGCTTTCGCAACAACGCAGAAATTGTCGCCCCGATTCTGCGGCGCTATCAGGCGCCGGCGGTTTTCTTTGTGTCGTCACGTCATGCGGAGCCGGGAAAATATCTCTGGTTCAGCTATCTGCGATTGCTTGAGACATCGTTCTGTGGCAATGGTTTCAAGTTTCGTGGTGAATTCATGGAAATGTCTCCCGCGCGACGGCGCACGACCATGACAAGGTTGAGGGCCTCTCTCCTGGAAATGAAACCTCATCCGGCAGCCATGTATGGCGCCATTGAGCGGGAACTGCCGCGCCTGGAAGACTTCAACTCAGAGGAAGATCTGAGAAACTGCGCCTCTGGAATGACGGCGGAACAAGTGAGCGAGCTTGCGCACGATCCGTTGTTTACGATCGGCGGGCATACGGTCGACCATCCCTTTCTCACGCAGTGCGAGCCGCATGAGGCGGCGCTGCAGATTGCCAACAACAAACAATGGCTGGAGACCTGCGGGGCCGAGTGCAGGGTGTTTGCTTATCCCGCGGGAGATTACAACGAGCTTGTCATAGAACAATGCCGGGTCGCCGGATTCAGCAGCGCTTTCAGCGTGACCAGCAAGATTGGGAACGCTGAGAACTTCGAAATTCCCAGAATCGGAATCTATTATCCGTCACTCAATGAGCTCGGCTTCAAAATTCGCTGGGGATATTTGCTCATGCGGCTGCAAAGCCGCGGCATCGTGCGTTCCAACTGGTCAGCGGTCACCCAGGGAAGAATTGAAACAGAGTGAAAGAAATTGTTTGCCCGAAGATGAAAGTCTAACCATGGAATTGGCGGACACAAAACTCAGGAGTATTGAAAACCTGCTCTCTCGCGATGCCCAGGTGCGTGACTGCGCCGTGAGAAGACGCGTGCTGGAGAGGGGCGCGCGCTTGTGGGTGGCTTACCTTGTGCCTTCGCTGCCATTTTCTGCCGGCCAACTGCAGAAGCGATTGCAAAGCCTGCTGCCGCCGGAAACACCGGAGCTTGCTTATGTGTGGGTGTCTTCCCTGCCGCTCGATTCAGAGGGGCAGATTGATGAAGAGCGTCTTGCGAGATTGCCATTATTTACCAGCGCGCTGGTTCAGCAGTGTGAAGCCAGCTTGCGCTCGGCATTAGGAACCTCCGCAGTTGCCGTTGCCCTGGAGGAATTTGAGTCGAAGCGGCTTCCGCTGCACCTTTCTGACCTGCTGCCGGATTGGCGGTTTACCCGCACGCCACCAACTGCGGTAACGGCAACAAGGAGGGAGGGTGACAACCGGCAGCAAGCGGGCAGCGGCAGGCCGGCCATCAGCCATGGCGAACCGCTGCATGTACCGGTTCCCGGCACCATGGCAGAGGTCCTGGCGCGCGCCGCGAAAGAGCATCCTGAACACGGAGTGATTTACTGCCAGGCCGATGGCGGTGAAGTGTTTCAAACGTATCCGGAGTTGGTGGAAGATGCGGAGCGAATCCTCGCGGGTCTGCGCAAGCTTGGCCTTCAGCCGCAGGACAAACTGATTTTTCAACTGAATCGTAATGAGGATTTTATTCCCGCTTACTGGGCATGCATGCTGGGCGGATTTGTTCCCGTTCCCATTTCCATAGCTCCGAGTTACAGAGAACCCAACAGCACACTGAAGAAGCTGCAAAATAGCTGGGAGATGCTGGGGCGTCCGACGGTTCTTGCCGGCGCGAATCTGACAGGGCAATTGCAGTCAGCCGCGCAGATGCTGGGAGTGAAGGCATTCCACATTGCGCCGATCGATGAGCTGCGGGTCAATGCTCCTGACCAGGTCTGGCATCAAGCCACTCCCGATGACATGGCATTGATGCTGCTGACCTCGGGAAGCACCGGAATGCCCAAGGGCGTGATGCAGAGCCACGCAAACCTGCTGCGACGGTCGGCAGCAACGGTGCAGATGAATGCTTTCACCAGCGACGATATTTCAGTGAACTGGTTTCCCCTCGACCACGTGGGCGGCATTGTGATGTACCACACTCTCGATGTGTTCCTGGGCGCAAAGCAGGTGCAGGCGCCCACCGAAATCATTCTGGAAAACCCTCTCCGTTGGCTTGAGCTTGTAGAAAAATATCGGGCCACCAGCACGTGGGCGCCGAATTTCGCCTTTGCTTTGATCAACGATTGCGAAGAAAAAGTACGCGCCCGCGACTGGAATCTTTCCTCTTTGCGCTTCATTCTCAACGGCGGCGAGGCAATTGTGGCCAGGACCGCGCGCCGCTTCCTACAACTGCTGATTCCCTGCGGTCTGCCGCCAAGGGCCATGCACCCTGCCTGGGGGATGTCTGAAACCTGCTCGGGCGTAACTTTTTCCGGAAACTTTCGGCTGGAAACAACCTCTGACGACGATCCGTTCGTGGAGGTGGGAGCGCCGACGGCGGGAACATCTTTGCGGATTGTCGACTCTCAAGATCAAGTGGTGGAAGAGGGTAAGATCGGCCGGCTGCAGATTCAAGGGGTTTCGGTGACCTCGGGTTATTACAACAACCCGGAATTGAATCACGAATCGTTTTCCCAGGATGGCTGGTTTAATACGGGCGATTTAGCGTATCTAAGAGATGGCCGGCTGACCATCGCCGGCCGCTCCAAAGATGTGATCATCATCAACGGCCTGAATTATTACAGCAGTGAAATTGAGGCGGTCGTGGAAAAAGTGGCGGGAGTCGAGGTTTCCTTTGCCGCGGCCTGCGCCGTCCGAGCGCCGGGCAGCAATACCGACCAGATGGCCGTCTTCTTCAGTACACCTCATGCCGGGCTATGGGAGCAGCTGTTAAGCCTGATGCACGATATTCGCGAGCGCATGGTGCGCGAAGCGGGCGTGAATCCCGACTTTCTCATTCCGGTCGAAAAATCAAGAATCCCCAAGACCTCAATCGGCAAAATCCAGCGTTCGCAGTTGCGAGAGGCTTTTGAAGCGGGCGAGTTCGATGCGGTACGCAAAGAAATTGATATTCACAAAGGCAATGCCAACACATTGCCTGACTGGTTTTACCGAAAAACATGGCATTCCAGGCAGCTTACGCCGGGCACGGATGGGCTTGCCAGGGGAACGTACCTGATTTTTGCCGACCAGTTGGGTCTTGCAGACCTGGTGGTGAAGGCATTAGCACAAGAGGGCATTGCGTGTATTCGAGTTCAAAGTGGTAACACGTTTGCTCGACTCGGCCCTGCTTCGTTTCAGATTTGTGCTTCCGATCCCGGCCACTATTCGCTCCTCCTACAGGAATTGAACGCAGAAGACCGCCGAGTTGACCATGTGCTTCATCTTTGGAGCTGCCGAGCCTTAGACCGGTCCGAAGATTTGGAAACGATCAAAGATTCACAAGTTCACGGCGTTTACAGTTTGCTATACCTTATTCAGGCTCATGAAAGAATACAAGGCTTAGAGCACACCATACGCCTGTTCGTGGTCTCGAATCACTCGGTTTTTGTCACACCTCAAAAACAAGATGCCAACGGCCAGGAGCAGGACAAGCTGTCGCTGGGCGCCTCTACCCTTGCCGGTTTTTTAGCAACGGTAAGGGCGGAGATGCCCGCAGTTGACTGCCATCATATTGATCTGGATATAAGCAGCAATCATACGAGCGATCTGAAAAGCGGCGCCCGCTGTCTGCTTGCGGAACTCAGTTCGCTGAAGAGTGCGAATGAAGTTGCGTATCGCAAGCACCGAAGATTTATTTCCGGACTTTCGCCTGTAGATCTAACGAAAGAAAGACCGCATTCATCGCCGATTCAGCGCGACGGTTTGTATCTCATCACTGGAGGCTTAGGCGGAATCGGCGCGCAGTTGGCGACGTTCCTGATGCGGGAGTATGAGGCGAAGGTGCTGTTAGTCGGGCGGACCAAATTGCCCGCGGAATCCGAGTGGCGCCAGACTGTGCAGAATGGCGGAAAACTTGCGGAGCGAATCCAGAACTACCGCGCGATTCAAAGTGCCGGCGCAGAGTGCATTTATCGGGCGATTGACGTTGCTGACCTGCCTGCCTTGCGGGACGGAGTAGCGGAAGCAGAGGCGCATTGGAAACAGCCCCTGGCGGGGATTTTTCACCTCGCGGGGGAGGGAAATCTGTCGGATCACTGGAAGGCAGTAGATGAGCGTGGAATTACGGCGGCAACCATCAACATTTTTGACTCGATGTTCCACTCTAAAGTCTACGGAACGTGGGCTCTGTTTCAACTGGTTGCCGATCGGCCCGAAGTCCTGTTTGCAGGCTTTTCTTCGGTCAACAGCATCTTCGGTGGCGCAACATTCAGCGCCTACTCGGCTGCCAATAGCTTTCTGGACGCCTGCACACTGCTGTACCGCCATCGTTCTCATCCGCATGCGTGCTGTTTCAACTGGTCAATGTGGGATAACGTGGGCATGAGCCGTGACAATCCCGAAGGCTCACGCAATGCCGCGCGAACCGTCGGATACCACATTCTCTCAACCGAACAGGGGTTGTGCTCCATGGTTGCAGGTTTGGCGCGCAACGAGGCGCAGCTCATCGTGGGCCTGGATGCCGCAAGTCCGCATATTCAAAAGCACACAACCGGAAGTGCTCACGCTTTACAAACCCTGAGGGCCTACGTGGCAGCCCCAGTTCACCCTCAAGCCAATTCCGCAAACTTGGACGTTCGAGATCAGCTCGGCAATCGCATTGACTGCGAATTGGTTCTCATGAAAGAGCTGCCGCGCACCGCCGCCGGAGAAATTGACCACGAGCAACTGTCTAAGCTGCGGAATCCCCGCTCCCTTGCGCAAGCCCAGGTCCGCGAGCCCCAGACCGACATTGAAAGACAAGTCGCGGCAATCTGGCAGGAATTGCTCAACCTGCCGCGCGTCAGTATGGAAGACCGCTTTTTTGAGTTGGGTGGAGACTCACTGCTGGCCATACGCCTGGTCAACCGCTTGCGAGAAACCTTCAACATCCATTTATCGCTGCGTAATTTGTTTCAAATCTCCACGGCCGGCGATCTGGCTGCGTTGATTACAAATCAGGGAAGCATTTCGCGTCTCGATCCTAATTTCCCAGGAAGCAGCGCGATCGAGCACTCCCACACCACGACACTGCTCGCTTCCGTGGGCCAGCTTACCGACGCCGATGTAGACGCTCTGTTGAGAGAAATGGAAGAGCACGAGGTGACAGAATGAGCATGCGCGAAGCGCCGGCTGCGCTCTCAGCAGAAGCGAAACGCAAACGGCTCACCGAACTGCTGCGGCGAAAGGCCGAGGCTGAGAATTCCAAAGCGCCCCTTTCTTATGGGCAGCGCTCCCTGCTTTATCTGAATCGGCTGGCGCCAGACAGTCCCGCCTACAACGCTCTGTTTACCGTGAAATTGTCCACCCGGCTTGATCTGGATGCGTTACGAAAAGCGTTTGAGCAACTGGTGGCCCGGCATCCTGTTTTACGCACCACCTATCACAGCCAGGGCGACGCGCCTTATCAGACGATCCACCCGTGTATGGAGGTTCCGTTTGAGGTGAAAGACGCCTCCACGCTGAACCATGATCAATTGCAGTCGCAAATCACGGAAGCGGCACAAACCCGCTTCCGTCTCGAGTCGGGGCCCCTCCTGCGGGTGACGTTATTTTCCAAATGCGAGCTGGAGCACACGCTGCTGATTGTTATCCACCATATTGCCTGCGATTACTGGTCTCTGGTTATCATGGCCGACGAAGTCGCGGAATTGTATTCCGCACTGTGTGCGCGCAGGGGACCGGCATTGCCGCAGCTCTCTTACAACTATGCCGACTACGTTCGCTGGCAACAGGAGACGCTGGCGGGCAGAAGCGGCGACCGCTTGTGGAGCTACTGGCAACAAGAGCTGGCAGGAGACGTTCCGGTACTGGATCTTCCCACCGATCGTCCGCGGCCTTCAGTGCAAAGTTTTGACGGCGCGGCATGCGAATTCAAGATCAGTGATGAGCTCACAGGAGAATTAAGAGAGCTCGCCAAACGCCTGGGTACAACTCTTTTTACGTTGATGTTGAGTGCCTACTACGTTCTGCTGTTTCGTTATACGGGGCAGGCAGAGATTATTGTAGGCACAACCACGGCAGGGCGCGACCGCAGCGAAGTGGAGAACCTGATCGGTTACTTTGTGAATCCCGTGGTTTTGCGTGCGCGTTGCGGGGGCGGCCTGTCCTTCCGGGAATTCCTCAGCCAGGTGCAGGAAAAAGTTCTGGAAGCGCTCGATCATCAGGCCTACCCGTTTCCCTTATTGGTGGAGCGCCTGGATGTGAAGCGTGACCCGGCGCGCTCCCCGTTGACCGACGTGTTCTTCAGTTGGGACAAATCGCACCGGCGCAACAATTCGGGCGCCGAAGAACAGCATCAGTTGAAGCTCCAGCCTTTTTATGCGCGGCAGTCGGGCGCTCCTCACGACCTGATCCTCATCATCTTCGAAGAAGGGACTTCGCTCTCCGCATTGCTGCAATACAACACGAATTTGTGGGAAGCGAGGTCGGCGCGGCGAATGCTGGGGCACTACGAGAACCTGCTGCGCGGGATCGTGAAGAATGCGGAGACTCCGCTATGGGCCCTCCCGCTCATGAATGATGAAGAGCGTATACGCGTGACGGAGGAGTGGAACCGAACCCAGCGCGAGTACCCAAGAGACAAAACGCTCGCGGAGTTGTTCGAAGAGCAGGTAAAGCGGGGGCCAGGGCAGGTCGCGGTGGTTTATGGCAACCAGAGCCTGACCTATGGGGAGCTGAACCGGCGTGCAAACCAGTTGGCGCACTATCTTCGCGGACGCGGGGTGAAGCGGCAAGAGTTGGTTGGATTGAGCCTGAGACGGTCACCGGAGATGATCGTTGGTTTGCTGGGAATCGTGAAGGCGGGAGGCGCGTATGTGCCGCTGGATGCCGAATATCCCCTGGAGCGGTTGCGATACATGCAGGCAGAGACCGAGCTGCGCTTGATCGTGAGCGAAAAACAATTGGCGGAGAAGCTGCCACCTGCAGAGGGGACCGAGATTATTTTTCTGGATGGGCCGGAGAATGACGCCATCGGCAAAGAGAGCGGAGAGAATCCCAGAGAACGCGGCCAGGCGGAAGATCTGGCATATGTGATGTACACGTCGGGCTCAACAGGGCGGCCCAAGGGGGTATGCATTCCGCAACGCGCCGTGGTGCGGCTGGTTCGAGGGACAGATTATGTAACGCTCGGGCCGGATGAAGTGCTGCTGCAGTATGCGCCTGTCTCGTTCGATGCAGCGACCTTTGAGATCTGGGGAGCGCTGCTGAATGGTGGGCGGTTGGCAGTGATGGAAGCGGGGTCTGGATCGCTGGTGGAGTTGGGACGCGCGCTCAAGCGGCACGGAGTAACGACATTGTGGCTAACCGCGGGGCTGTTCCACCTGATGGTGGAAGAGCGAATCGAGGACCTGCGCGGAGTGAAACAGCTTCTGGCCGGTGGCGATGTGCTGAGCGTCCAGGCGGTAAAGAAGATAACTCGAGAACTTCCGCAGTGCCATGTGATCAACGGATACGGTCCAACCGAAAACACGACGTTTACATGTTGCTTCGCAGTGGATCGAAGCCAGGAGCTGGCTAACACGCTGCCGATCGGGCGTGGGATCGCGAACACGCAGGTGTACGTTTTGGATGAGCACAGACAGGCGGCGCCGGTGGGAGTGGCGGGGGAGATCTATGCCGGAGGAGACGGGTTGGCGCAGGGGTACTGGAAGCGGGCGGAGCTGACGAAGGAGAGGTTCGTGGAGCATCCGTTCCGAGCGGGCGAGCGCTTGTACCGGACGGGAGACATGGGGCGGTGGCGGGAGGATGGAGTCATTGAGTTCCTGGGGCGCAAAGACCAGCAGGTGAAGGTGCGAGGGTATCGCATCGAGCTGGGCGAGATCGAGGCGGCGCTGCGGGAAGTTGCAGGAGTGGAGCAGGCGGTGGTGGTGGCGCGAAGCGAAGGCGGGGAGAAGCGGCTGGTGGGCTATGTGGTGGGGAGCGGGCCGGAGCTGGAAGCCAGTGCGGTACGGGAGCAGGTGAGGCAGAAGTTGCCGGAGTACATGGTTCCGGGGGAGATGGTCGTGCTGAAGGAGTTGCCGCTGACGGCGAATGGGAAGGTGGACCGGGAGCGGCTGCCGCAGCCCAGAGTATCAAGAAGAGAAGAGGGCGCGGAAGGCAGGAGCCGAAGCGACTCAACCGTGGGGAGCGGGCTGGAGGAAAAGATCGCGCAGGTGTGGCGGGAGGTGTTGGGGCGAGAGCAAGTGGGAGTGGAGGAGAATTTCTTCGATCTGGGGGGGCACTCGCTGCGCATGATGCAGGTGCACAGCCGGCTGCAGAAGGAGTTGGAACTGGGGCGGGAGCTGGGGATGGTGGAGCTGTTCCAGTATCCGACGGTGCGGTCGCTGGCGCGGCATCTTGGAGGAGGAGCGGAAGAGAAGAGAGGCCAGAGAGATCAAAGAAGGAGAAGAACCAAAGAAAGCCGGGGAGAGGGGCAAGAGGAGATCGCGATCATCGGGATGGCGGGACGGTTTGCGGGAGCGCGGGACGTGGAGGAGCTGTGGGGGAAGCTGGCGGCGGGGGAGGAATCGATCCGGGAGTTCACCGAGGAAGAGCTGCTGGCGGCGGGGGTCGAGGCGGAGCTGCTGCGGCATCCGGATTACGTGAAGGCGGGGACGGTATTGGAGGGAGCGGATTTATTCGATGCCCAGTTTTTTGGCTTCAATCCGCGGGAGGCAGCGTTGACCGATCCGCAGCACCGGCTGTTCCTGGAATGCGCCTATCAGGCGTTAGAGGTGGCAGGTTATGACGCGCAGCGGTATGAGGGGCGGATCGGGGTGTATGCGGGATCGACGCTGAGCAGTTACCTGCTGAAGAACGTGGAGAGCAATAAAGAGTTATTGCAAGAGCTGCCGGTGTTGCAGAAGGTGATAGGGAATGACAAGGATTTTGTGCCCAGCCGGGTGGCGTACAAGCTGAACCTGAAGGGGCCGGCGGTGAATGTGCAGACGGCGTGTTCGACGTCGCTGGTGGCGGTGCATCTGGCGTGCCAGGCGTTGCGGGAAGGGGCGTGCGAGATGGCGCTGGCGGGCGGGGTGTCGCTGCAGTTTCCGCAGCCGGCGGGATACATGTACATGGAGGAAGGGATCGGGTCGCGGGACGGGCACTGCCGGGCGTTCGATGCGCAGGCGACGGGGACGGTGGCGGGGCAGGGAGCGGGGATCGTGGTGCTGAAGCGGCTCGAGGAAGCGCTGGAGGATGGGGACAACATTCTGGCGGTGATCAAGGGATCGGCGATCAACAATGACGGAGCGGCGAAGGTGGGGTATACGGCGCCGAGCGTGGCGGGACAGGCGGAAGTGATCGGGCAGGCGTTGGCCGCGGCGGGGGTGGGGGCGGAGACGATCAGTTATGTGGAGGCGCACGGGACGGGGACGCGGCTGGGAGATCCGATCGAGGTGGCGGCACTGACCCAGGCCTACCGGCGGGAGACTAATAAGCAACAATACTGCGGATTGGGGTCGATCAAGACGAATCTGGGGCACCTGGATGCGGCGGCGGGGGTGACGGGGCTGATCAAGACGGTGCTGCAGCTGAGGGAGAAGAAGCTGGCGCCGAGTCTGCACTATGAGGAAGGGAACGGGGAGATCGATTTTGCGAATAGTCCGTTTTACGTGAACAGGGAGTTGCGGGAGTGGGAGCGGAAGGAAGGCAGCGGGCCGCGGCGAGCGGGGGTGAGTTCGTTCGGGATCGGAGGGACGAACGCGCACGTGGTGGTAGAAGAAGCGCCGGAGCGGGGAGAGAGTGAGTTATCAGAACGGGAGCAAGAGCGGGAGTGGGAGTTGCTGGTGCTGTCGGCGAAGACGGAGAGTGCGTTAACCGAGGCGGGGCGGCAACTGGCGGAGCATCTGGGGCAGAGGCAAGAGAGGCACGAGGCAATCAA
>DATHMH010000037.1:0-98142 GCA_035487295.1 Terriglobales bacterium | reverse complement strand
CGCGGCCTCAAGCAGAATGCTGGAGACCACGAAGGCAACTCGCGACAGAGAGGTCTTGAACTCATCGGCAGCCGTGCCTGCGTGAGGAAGGGTCAACCCCAACCAGCCGGGGGACGCGGTCGCTTGATTTTCCGCAACCAGCCGGACTGTGCGTCCCCTCCATGGTTTCGGCAGCTTCCAGTAGTAATGTCGCCACTCAGACCCGGGCTCGTTCACAATTCCAAGGTTCAGCTTCTCCGCTTCTGGAACCGCCTCGAGATACAGGCGATTCCCCGCCGCGCTTGGATATCCCGAAACAAAGAAACTAAGCGTTGCCGGAGCGGCAAAGGCATGGGAAATAAAAGTCCCTCTCTGGAGATCATCTTCAGACTGGGAACCGAGAGAGAACTGCGTATCTTCTTTGTGAAGCCATCGCGTATCCGCAGGAACGCCGTTGGGGACAAAGGAACCCGAAATCTGGTAGTCCGTGGGGCCCAGCAACGGTTGGTCCTGGCGGGCGTGCAAGGCAAAATTGCCCCATAGAAGCGCTCCGATGGCCCCTGAGCAAAGCAGAAGTTTCCAGTAATGGGAATGTAGCGCTTCTTTTATCCGCATTTTTGCGACGGTTTGATTTGAAGTAGCGAAGATATTCTTAAGCTTTCGCTTCTGAACTTCATTGCTGGACCACGAGGTCGCAGTATCCGCCATTTTTCATTTTGTCGCGGATTGATTTCGCCAGCTTCTCCACTTCTTCGGTTTTGCGGATCACCTCAAGCGAAAGCTGGTTTTCGTTGCTTTTATCAACCTGCTGTTTGAGCTCGGTGGCGATCTGTAAAAGCTTGTCCGTATCTTTCTTGAGCGTGGCCTGCCGTTCCTGGTTCATCTCTTTTGCCTGCTTGCGTTGCATGTCGGCGGGAATGTCGGGAAAATGCGACTGTTCGGGATCGCGCGGGCGCGAATCGTAGATAGACCGCTGCTGATGCTGCTGCTCATCGCACGGCGTGTTTTGGGCTAGCGCAGGCCAAGTGAGCAGAAGCGAAAAAGAAAACAAGAAGAGCATTGAGCGAAGCAAGGTACACCTCACAAGAATGTAAGAAGACAGAACCTCTTGATTATAGATGCCCGCCGGAGATTATGGCACCTCAGCATCGGCACGACTCGACTGCGCGAGGGGTTGCCAATTGTTATAATTCGCGCATTGTGCACGTAATCTTCTCCGCTCTCTGGACCGCAATGCCGCTTCACGCCATGCTGGCGATAAGGGCCTTCAACTTATTTCCGCAGGCATATTGCAATATACAGAAGCCGGACTTCGACGACTTTACCTGGCTGCAGGGTGCTGCTGAAGAAGTTGTCCTGATCTTGGTCGTCACAGTGGTCCTGATCCACTTGCTGAAGGTTGGCACCCGGCGTCTGGTCAAATTAAGCCAATCCCAGGAGCTGATCGCCGGCAGGCGCGCGTTGCAACTGCGGACCCTGGCGGGTGTGCTCAACAGCATAGGGATTTTCGTCGTCGTGTTCATGGCGGCGATGTGGACCCTCCCGGTTTTCTGCATGGACATCAAACCCCTGCTGGCCAGCGCCGGCGTGGCGGGACTGGCCATCGGCTTCGGCGCACAAACGCTGGTGAAAGACATGCTCAATGGCTTTTTTATCCTGGTGGAAAACCAGTACAACGTAGGCGATGTCGTCCAAGTAGCTGGGGTGAGCGGCGTGGTCGAAGACATGACCCTGCGCCGCACGGTGCTGCGCGACGCCGATGGCACCATGCATATCGTTCCCAACAGCGAGATCAAGATTGTTTCCAATAAGACCCGCGATTGGGCGCGCGTGCTGCTGCACGTTGCGGCGGCTTACGATGAAAACAGCGACCGCATCATCCAGTTGCTGCACGAAGTAGGCAGCGAAGTGAAAAATGATCCGAACTTTGCCGGCATGATTGTCGCCGAACCCGAAGTTCCGGGCATTGAGCGCGTGGTGGGAAGCGAAGTCGATTACCTGATGCAGGTCAAAACCCTGCCCGGCGCTGCGCAGTATGCGGTAAGCCGCGAGCTGCGACGGCGCATCAAAGAGACATTCGAGAAGAACAACATCAAGGCTGCGGGGCCAGCCAAGGTGTATGTATTTAATCCTGACCAGAGAACAACCGGGCAGGAAAATTCATAATGCTCTGTGGTCTAAGGCATTGCGAAATCTTTAGGCAGCGAAAGCAAGGAACGTACTCATGCAAACAGGATTGAAAGACCGAGTAGCTATTGTGACTGGCTCCAGCAGCGGGATAGGGCGCGCCACTGCCGCCGCCCTGGCAGCCGAAGGCGCCAGGATCGCTATGTGCGCGCGTACGGAAAAAACGCTCTTAGCAGCCGCGGATGAAATAAAACGCCGCTATCAAGCCGAGGTCTTCGCTCAGGCGGTTGATGTGACCGATTCCAGCGCGGTCAACAAGTTTGTAGCTGCTGTGGCTGCGCGTCTGGGTGGCGTGGATATTTGCGTAGCCAATGCAGGCGGGCCGCCGGCAAAGAATTTTCTTTCCATATCGCTCGAAGACTGGCAAAAGGCGATTGCTACCAACTTTCTGAGCGCAGTTCATCTTGCCCGCGAAGTCATTCCGCATATGCAGCGCAAGCGGTGGGGCCGCTTTATTACCATAACTTCCACCTCGGTCCGCCAGGCAATTCCCGATCTCGTGCTCTCGAACGCCGTGCGTCCAGCTGTCGTGGGACTGGTCAAGAGCCTCGCAGGCGAATTCGGTAAAGATGGAATTTTGGTCAATAATGTAGCTCCGGGCTACACCGAAACAGATAGGCTTTCTGAGCTGATGAAAGTTCGCGCATTAGCTGCGGGCGTGCTGGAAGACGAAATCAAGAATCGCTGGGCGGCGGAGATCCCGGCACGAAGACTGGGTAAGCCGGAAGAGATTGCTGACGCCATCGTGTGGCTGGCTTCAGAGAGAGCTTCTTACATTACCGGCCAGACGGTTCTGGTGGATGGCGGGATTTATAAGGGAATGTAAGGCCGGTTCACATAAATCAAATATGACCAATATGGTCAGGTTGCTCTATAATTGTACTGTGAAAACCGTGAACATCAGCGACCTGAAGGCGCAGCTCAGCGCTCATATCCAGCGCGTGCGCGATGGAGAAGAGGTGCTCGTGTGTGACCGCAATTTGCCTGTGGCACGCATTGTGCCTATTCGATTAGAAGATCTCTCCGAACAGGAAAAGCGTCTGGTTGCTCGCGGTGTACTTACGCCTCCTTTGAAAAAGCGCCCTGCATCAGCGTCATGGCCTGAGCCACCGGGAAATGTTTCTGATGAAGTCATGAACCGTATATGGCGGGACGAACGGGAAAACCGGTAACCCGGGTTTCAGCTTTTTGGGATACGAGCGCATTGATTCCTCTCTGCGTACGCCAGAGCATCACGCCTCAAGCAATTGTTTTGTATAACAATCACGATGTGGTTGTCTGGTGGGCTACGTCTGTTGAAATTGCCAGTGCGTTTGCTCGCCTGGTGCGAATGAAACAGATTAATTCCGGAGACTATGCTAGAGCTCACAAGCTAGCCAAGGATCTCGCTGATTCTTGGTCGATCATTCAGCCGTCGGATGCGGTGCGCATGAAGGCGACTCAGCTCGTGGAGCGTTATGACTTAAGAGCGGCAGACGCATTGCCGTTGGGGGCAGCATTAGAGTGGTGCGCCGACAATCCCAACGGCCATATTTTTCTGACCGCTGACCAGAAGCTGCGAGAGACAGCGTTGCTCTGCGGCTTTGACGCAAAGCAGATATAAAGCAGATATGATGTAGAAGAGCCGGATTCTTCAGAACTCAAATATAGGGAAAGACAGCTAATCGCCCGAGCCGATTTTCGAATTTGCTTCTTCTTCCAAACCTTAAGGCTATTGGGTCTACGCTGGCTCTTCTGCTCTCGGAGGTGAGAGCTTCTCCGCCAACTCATCCGCCGTTTCCGAGAATTTCTCTTTCAGTTCGTCTGCCGTCTCTGAAAATTTTACTGCCAACTCGTCGGCTGTCTCTGAGAACTTTTCTTTCAGCTCTTCCGCAGTTTCCGAGAATTTTTCGGCGAACTCGTCGGCCCTTAAGACCAGCTTTTCTTTCATGCGTTCTGGCGAGGGGACATAGAGGTCCCACGCTAACCCAACGGCCTTCAGAGAGCGGATGAAGTAGTAAGAGAAATCAATCTCCCAGGGCCTGAGTCCATGGCGGGCGGACGTGGGAAATGCGTGATGATTGTTGTGCCAGCCTTCTCCGTAGCTGAGCAGCGCCACCCACCAGTTATTGGTGGATTGATCGTCGCTCACAAAGCTCCGATAGCCCCACATGTGCGAAGCCGAGTTGACGAACCACGTAATGTGATAGGTCGCGACCAGGCGAACACAAAGGCCCCACACCACGAAGGGCCATCCGCCGAGAAAATAGAGGCCAACGCCCAGCAGGATTGATCCCAGGTAGTGGGTGCGCTCGAGCACGCGGTAAAAGAGCTGTTTTTCCAGATCCGGTGTGTAGCGTCTGCGGATTTCACGCCAGCTTTCGCTGGTCGGAGTGTGCAGCACCCACAGCATGTGGCTCCACCAGAAACCCTCGGTGGCGCTGTGCGGATCGCCGTCTTTATCGGAATGCTGATGATGCTTGCGGTGCAGCGCTACCCACTCCAGCGCGCCTCCCTGCAGGGAAAGCGACCCGGCCAGAGCGAAGGCATATTCCAGAAATTTGGGACACTTGAAGGAGCGGTGGGTCAACAGGCGGTGATAGCCAACACAGACCCCGAAACCGCCGCAAATCATGTGCAGCAACACGGCTATGCCGATTGCCTTCCAGGTGGTCTGCCAGATCACAGCCAGCACGCCAAGATGCAAAGCAGCAAAGAAGAGAACCCGGGTAATATTGAATTTATCGCGATCGGAAGATTCTACCGACTGCCACCTTGATCTTGTCATGAAACCTCGAAACTTGGGGGGTGAAGATTTACGAAACCATCACGTAGTATATCTGAAAGCAGAATAGCGGGTTAAAAATCGCACTGCATTTCGTATCAACTCTGGTTACTTTCGTACCGCGCCCTTTGCTGCTCCCGGCTGGAGGCCCGCCCACTTTTCAAGCAAAGTTACTGTGGCGGCATAATCAAGGTCCTGCTGTCCTTCCTCAATCGCCAGCTCATAAATCTCTTTCACTGTTTCCAAAGCGGGAATCTTGACCCTTGCTTGTTTAGATGCGTCCAGCATGAGGAGGATGTCCTTATACATAAGACGCATGGGAAAGTTAGGCGTGAAGTCGCGGCGCAGCACGAACGGCGCCTTATAATCCACCACTCCCGAGCGCACCATGGTGGCCTGGATGAGGGAAACCAGCGCCTGCGGATCGACTCCCAGCTTTCCTGAGAGCACAAGCGCTTCGGCGAAGCCTTCGTAGATCAGGGCAATCATGAGGTTCATGGCAATCTTGGTGGATTGTCCCATGCCGGTCTCGCCCATGCGCACCACGGTCTTGCCCATGGCTTGAAAAAGAGGCTGGATTTTTTCCAGGGTCTCTTCCCTGCCACCCGCCATAAAGACGATCTGCGCCCCTTCGGCCGCGATCTTGGAGCCGGTCATGGGAGCATCCACGTAGTCGGCTCCGCGTTGGCGCACGCGCTCGGCGAATTGCCGGGTGGCATCGGGAGCGATGGTGCTGGAATCAACCACCACCATGCCTTCGCGAAGCTGAGATTCAACCCCATCAGCGGCAAAGAGCAGGCGCTCGACAGCTGCTGTATCGGCAACACACATCCACACCACTTCGGCTTCTTTGGCCGCATCGGCGGGCGAGGTAGCCGAGTGCGCTCCCTCCACAGGCCGGCCGGCGGTCCGGTTCCACACCGCAACTTCATGGCCTGCTTTCGCCAGATTGGCGGCCATGGCACGGCCCATGATTCCTAATCCTAAAAATGCTACGCGCATAGCTCCTCGCTTCCCGAAGGGATATTAGAAATGAGCTTCGCGAGAGAATCAACCATACCTTCTTGGTTCTCATCCAGCTTCACTGGAAATGACGCGCTACGATCTCCCAAACCCTAAGTGACTTAAGTAACCCTCCGCGCCGGATTTAAGAGAAAAAATTTACAAAACACAACACTGCATTCAATGGATTTCATATTAAGATAGGCAAACACGCGCAGATAAATGTGCCACAAAGTTGCATCGTTCCATTATTTTTGTACGTCTAATTGAATAGATTCATGCTGAACGTCACTCTGAGAAGAAAGGCCCGCCAGTTCGGGCGTATTGTAAAGCACTCGGCACTGACCCCGCGCCGCGGCCAAAGCCATAAACCCCTGCCGGTCGCGCACAATGAGCTGGGAATCACATTCATCGGACACTCAGGCTTTCTGATCCAGATCGGCGGGAAAAATGTTCTGGTGGACCCTAACTTTGCCCGCTGGCTGTTTGTTCTCAAACGTCTTCGCCATCCCGGCATCCGCACTAAAGATTTGCCGCGCATTGACCTGGTGCTGGTAACGCACGCCCACTTCGATCACCTGCATCGCCCTTCGCTGCGCGCCATCGCGCGCCTGAACCGCCGCCGGTTTGGGAGTGTGCCCGCAATCGTGATACCTGACGATGTGGGCGATGTGGTGAGCGGTCTGGGCTATCGTGAGATTACTGAGCTGAGCTGGTGGGAAAACCACACAGACGCGAACCTTATTGTGACCCACACGCCGGCACAGCATTGGGGCGCGCGCATGCTGCGCGACTATCACCGCGGATACGGCGGTTATGTGATCAGCGACGGCCGCTACTCGATTTACCACGCCGGCGACACCGCCTACTTTAACGGCTTCCGCGAAATCGGACGGCGGCTGGAGCCTCAGATTGCCCTGTTGCCTATCGGCGCATACTCTCCGCCTTCATTTCGTAATGTGCATACCAGTCCGGGGGACGCGGTGCAGGCATTTACCGATTTGAATGCCCACTGGATGATCCCCATGCACTACGGTACCTTCCGGCTGTCGCACGAGCCCATTGAAGAGCCGCCACAGCTTCTGGCCAGCGAAGCCAAAGCAGCGGGAGTACAGGATAAAGTCCTGATTTTGGAAGAAGGCAAGACGCGGATTTTCAGCCTGGCCGACCAGCCCAATATCAAGTTCAAAAAATCGGGCCCATCGAGCACTCCCAGCTTAGTACCCCAGCAGAATTCTTAGATCGCGAACGTTGTTGCCCGTGGGTCCGGTCGTTACGGAATCCCCCAGAGCCTCAAAAAATGGATAAGCGTTGAAGCCGGCAAGAGCAGCCTCTGCCGTCAAACCATCCGATCGCGCCCGCGTGATTGTTGCTCCATCCACGACTGCGCCCGCGGCCGGGCTGACGCCATCCACTCCATCGCTGCCAGCACTGAGCACGGTCAGGTTCTCGCCCGCAATCTTTGTCGCGCAATAGAGCGCAAATTGCTGGTTGCGTCCGCCAACTCCGCCGGCGTTCTGGGGCACACGTACTGTAACTTCCCCGCCTGAAATCACGCACACCTTGCTGGCGCCCTGGCGTAATTTGCGCAGGCGCGCGAGCAGATAATCCGCGGCTTTGTCATACTCCCAATCGTCGCAGGTGTTATCGATTTCCACAGCAAAGCCCGCAAGCGCGGCCTTGGCCGCCGCCGCTTTCTGTAAAACCGCACTTGAAAGAATGGGCCACCAGCGTGAGTGATGAAAAAACCCGTCGTCGTATTTCGGAGTCTCCTCCAGCAGTTTCTTTTCAAAAAGCTCGCGCACCGACGCGGGGAAGACGCCCAGCAACTGCCACTTCTGTGCGATCTCGTAGCATTGCGCCGTGGTGGCAGGGTCAGGCATGGTTGGGCCGGAGGCGAGCGCATCCAGTGCCGATTCGGGAACGTCAGATACCAGAATCGAAACCTGCTGCACGTTCTCCACACCAGCGGAAGAATTGGCCGCGAGCGCCATGCGTCCTCCCTTCACCGCGGAGAGATGCTTGCGAATGGCGTTGATCTCGACAATGGGCGCTCCGCAGTTTACCAGGGCGCGGTAGGTTGCGATGAGGTCGTCGAGGGTAATCTCGTCATCCACGGGCCTTTCTACCATGCTTGAGGCCCCACCGCTGATCAGATAAATCACCAGCGCCGGAGCGGAAAGGGAGCGCAAGGAATTCAGGATGGCATTTGCCGCCCGCACCGACTCAGCATTCGGTAGTGGATGCCCGCCAGCGAAGTGCCGTAAACCTTCAAGCATGGGCTGCTGCTCGGAAGATGACGTTTGTGGCGCGACCAGAATTCCACTGACCATCACCCCAAGCTGCCGTTTGAGCGCTTGCGTCATGGGATATGCAGCTTTGCCCATGGCGACGGCAAAGATGCGCGAAAACGAATTCAAATCATAGAGGTCTTCGCCTACGCGTAATAACCGGCGGCTTACTTCCACATGCTTTTCAAACGATTTTTCCACGCTGGCCTCGGCCAGCGCCGAAAGAAATATCTGGCGCGCCACTTCGCGCATGTCACTGTCGTGTGCAGCTTCAAGCATGGTTGCATTGATTCTATTGCAAGACCCATGCCCCGACATGTCCCGAGCTACGAGCGGAATTGATTTCTCAATCCTCGCGCGACTTCATCAGGCCGACGTTTTCCACCCCGGCTGCGTGGGCCATATCGATCGCCCTCGCGATGGAACTAAAGTCAATTTCCCGGTCACCCGCAACAAAGAAGGTCTTGTTGCCGCGTGACTTGAAGATTTGCCGCAATGTGCCTTCCAGGGTGCTCCACTCCAGCTTCTGTTTGTTGATGGCGAGCTGGATTACGTCTGCACTCGCGGTTGCCGTGAGCTGAAGAACGACGGCACTCTCCTGATCGGTTGCCGGTTGCTTGGAATCCTGCGGGATGCGCGCCTCTTCGCCTTTGGGGGTTACGGGCACGATCAGCAGGAATGTAACCAGCAACACCAGAAGCACATCAATCAATGGCGTCACGTTGATTTCGGCGGTGTTCTTCCCACCGGGACTGAAGGCCATGTGTCATCTCCTGAGAATTTGACACCTGTGGCCGTCGCAGAGTTCCCGGCTTTAAGACATGCCGGCGAGAGCAAGCCAGGCCGCAAGGGCGGCGAATTTTTCATCCTGGCCCCAGGGGGGGCCGAAGGGCTTTCCCATTTCCGTAAGCCGGCGCTGCAGCTCATCGGCGGGAATACGCAGTTTGGCTGTGCCTTGCACAAAGAGTTCGCGCTCGCGCACGGCTGTGACGGCAAGCTTGCAGTGCTGGCTTGCGTGCGAGAGCACATCGCGGAAAAGTATGCCTTCGGCGGTGTGGAGAAGCGGGTGAGAAGCCAGAATTTTTCCCAGCGCCGGCAAAGCGCGGCCCGCCCCCTGAAGGACGCCGCAGCCGTTCACTGTGTATCCTTTTTTCCTGAGGTCTTTGATGAGGATGCGCAAACCTTGCCGCGCCATTTGCTTTGTTTCTTTAATACACTGCGCGATGAGCTTTTCGGCCTGCTTCAATTCTAATTCGGCGGCAGCGTGGTAGGGCTGTTTAGCATGCGGATTTGCCGGATCGACAAGCTCGATGCGCGTGCGCTCAACCACAGCCGGTGAACGCACCAGACCGGCAAGCGCAACCACGGCTGCCCATCCGGAGTGCGCGCGAAAACCCAAAGCTGCGCCGGTCAACATCTTCGGAATTCTACTGCACGCACGCTGGAAAAGCTGTCCGCTTTTTATTTGATTGGTTTTGCGGCCAAGAGCTTATTCGTGACCCATTGTTCAATCAAGCTGCGCACCTGGTCGAGCTTGCCTTCAAAGAAGTGGCCGACGCCTTCGACGACGAAAAATTGTTTCGGCTCGGGCACCGAGTCAATCACCTGCTGCAATTCCGGCAACGGTCCGTATTGGTCATGTGAGCCGCTGATAAAGAGCTTGGGCTTGGCACATTCGCGCAGGAAGCTGTAAGTGTAGAATCGCCCTTCCGCCTCGACCGGAGTTCCCAGAGAGATGACGCCCACGACCCGCTTATCAGGACAGCAGACACGCAGGCCGGCGGCGGCGCCAAATGAGAATCCCGCAAAAATTATTGGCAGATGAAATTCGCGGTTGAGCCAGTCGAGTGCAGCCCGAACATCTTCTGTCTCGCCGCGTCCGTGATCGTGGGTTCCTTCGCTCAGCCCCGCGCCGCGAAAATTGAAGCGCAGTGCCGGGAGTCCCAGATTGTTGAGCGCCTTCATGGCGCTGAACACGACTTTGTTGTGCATGGTCCCGCCGTAGAGGGGATGAGGATGCGCCACCAAGGCCGCATGAGTCGCGCCGAGCGAACCGGTATTCAGCAATGCTTCCAGCTTGCCCGACGGTCCAGGAAGAAAAAGGCTCTTGATCTCACTGGCCACGAATCAGCTCTTCCTTAAGATTGGTCTTATTGGGAACGAAATCAAAATCGTGTTTCCTGGCAAATTGCAGAAGTGCCGCAGCCGCAACGGGATCAGCAGGAACACTCCATTCATTAGCGGCCTGCAGATGCTGCGCACCAGGAATGGCCTGCAGGCTGTCTACAATTTCCGAATCGCCGGCTGGATCGGCGGCAAAGCGCACCAGAAATCCGCCGCCCGCGCGGGCCACGACGGAGCGCAGGGATTCGCGTATCCATTCATGACTCAGGCGATAGACGGAGAAAACTAATATCACTAGCAGCAGCAAGCCCAGCGAACCCAATTTGATGATCATGCCCTGGTTGGAAAGCACGGGCTTGATCTCGCGGGCTATCACGGCGAGGTAAACCACGCAGCAGATCCAGGCCAACGCCGCCCAGATTTTGCCGATCGCGCTCAGGCGGCGAATGGATTTGCTGTCGCGAATAGGAGTGATGAGGAACAGATAATCCGCCACCAGGAAGGCGATCAGCAGCAGCCACCACAGGCGTTGATGTCCGTGGCGGTTGAACCACTCCCAGCGCGCGAACAGTGCAGCCACAATCGTGATGGCAAGGGCCATCCAGAAATATGTGACACCCGGGCTGCGAGTCAGTTTCATTATTAGGACCTTCAGTTTATCCTCTTTAGCGTGGACCTGTTCGCTCTAACCCGTCAACTGGTGGATATTGAATCCATCACCGGCAACGAGGCCGCAGTCGGCGAATTGCTGGACCGCAGTTTGAACCTGCTCGACTATGACACCCAAAGGGTGCCGGTGGAAGACAATCGCTTCAACATCTTTGCCGTTCCCAGCGGAAGTCCAAAACCCGTGCTCGTCTTTTCTACGCACATGGATGTTGTTCCGCCCTGGCTGCCATCTTCGGAAGACGAACACAACATCTACGGACGCGGCTCGTGCGACGCCAAAGGCATCATCGCCGCACAGATCGGCGCCGCTGAGCGCCTGCGCACAGAGAATCTTCCCATCGGGTTGCTTTTCGTCGTGGGCGAAGAGCGCAGCAGCGTGGGCGCATTCGTAGCTAACGCAAAAGCCCATGAACTGCATGGCGGAAGCTGCAAGTTTCTCATCAATGGCGAACCTACGGATAACCGGATCGCCATCGCCTCCAAAGGCGGGCTGCGCGTTGAGGTGACCGCGCAGGGAAAGCTGGCGCACTCGGCATATCCGCACCTGGGCGACTCCGCCATCGAAAAACTGCTGACCGCGCTGGAGCGCCTGCGCCGTGTGCCGCTTCCAGAAAATCCTGAGGTCGGTCCCTGCACCATGAACATCGGCGTGATTGAAGGCGGACACGCGCCCAACGTGATCGCAGATAAGGCCCGCGCGCAATTGCTCTATCGCCTCGTCGGGCCATCAGACGAGCTGAGAAAGCAAATCGCCGCCGCCGTGGGCGACCAGGCACAGGTGGAGTTCCCTTTAGAGATTCCCTTTTTGAAACTGCGGACTGTGGACGGCATTCCCACCATGACCGCCTCTTTTACCACCGACATTCCAGCCCTCACCAACTGGGGCGAGCCGGTGCTGCTGGGCCCGGGTTCGATCCACGTAGCGCACACCGAACGCGAGTTTGTCGCCAAGCAGGATTTGTTGGATGCAGTGGAGCTTTACTGTAGAGTCGCGAAAGCGCTGCTCAGTCGTTAGTTCTCGGTTCTCGGTTCTCAGTTCTCGGTTCTCAGTCTTGCAACCCAGAGAGATTTTCCACCACGGAGACACGGAGGCACGGAGAAAAGCAAGAAAATAACATTTCGCGACGAACAGCTTTGAAAACTCACTTTCAGTTGACTATCGAACAATTGAAACTGAGCATTTGCTCTACTCCGTGTCTCCGTGCCTCTCCGTGGTGAGATTATTCCCTTTCTCCGCGTCTCTGCCTCCGCGGTTGTTCTATTCTCGATATAATAAAAAGATTCTCCCTGCTCGAAATTGCACCCAGGGAGCGCCAGGCCGATTTCATGGACTTCAAACTTCACAGCGACTACAAACCCCAGGGCGACCAGGGACACGCCATCGAGCAGCTTACTCGCGGCATCTTTGATGCGGAGAAGCACCAGGTGCTGCTGGGGGTGACCGGCTCGGGCAAGACCTACACCATGGCCAAGATCATCGAGCAGGCGAGGCGCCCGGCGGTGGTGCTGGCGCATAATAAGACGCTGGCGGCGCAGCTTTATCATGAATTCAAGTGCTTCTTCCCGCAAAATGCGGTGGAATATTTTGTTTCCTATTACGACTATTACCAGCCTGAGGCTTATATCCCGGCGGGCGATGTTTATATCGAGAAGGAAGCCACGATCAATGATGAACTGGATAAGCTGCGGCTTTCATCCACGCGTTCCCTTTTTGAGCGCCGCGATTGCATCATCGTTGCGTCCGTAAGCTGCATCTACGGACTGGGCTCGCCCGAAGCTTACTACGGCATGTTGCTGTTCCTGGAAAAAGGACAGAAGATCAAGCGCGAAGACATCATGCGCAAGCTGGTGGAGATTCTGTACGAGCGCAGCGAGGGCGACTTCCGGCGCGGAACATTTCGCGTGCGCGGCGACGTAATTGAAGTCCAACCTCCTTACGACGACATGGCCTACCGCATCGAGCTGTTCGGCGATGAGGTTGCGTCGCTGGCGCAGATCGATCCGCTCTTCGGTACGGTGAAGCAGAAGTATGCGCGGCTGCCCATCTATCCTAAGACGCATTATGTGATGAAACCAGAAACCAAGAAGCGGGCCATAGTTTCAATTCTGGAAGAGCTGGGAACGTGGGAGAAGGAACTGGAAAAGCAGGGACGCATTGTCGAAGCGCAGCGGCTGCACCAGCGTGTGCGCTTTGACCTGGAGATGATGCAATCGGTCGGCTACTGCCATGGCATCGAGAACTACTCCCGCCACTTCACCGGACGCATGCCGGGCGAAGCCCCGCCCACGCTGCTCGATTATGTCCCGCGCGATTACCTGCTTTTCATTGATGAATCGCACCAGACCATCCCGCAACTTCACGCCATGTGGCACGGCGACCGCTCGCGCAAGCAGGTGCTCATTGAATACGGCTTCCGCCTGCCCTCGGCGCTGGATAACCGCCCGCTTTCGTTTGAAGAGTTCGAGCACCGCGTGAACCAGGCGGTTTACGTCTCCGCCACGCCGGGGCCGTATGAGCTCACCAAGTCTGCCGGCGTGGTGGTGGAGCAGATCATCCGCCCGACAGGGTTGGTTGATCCTCAGGTCGAAGTCCGCCCGGTCAAAGGACAGATTGACGACCTGCTGCATGAGATCCGCGACCGCGCGGCCAATGGCGAGCGCGTTTTGGTGACCACGCTCACCAAGCGCATGGCCGAAGACCTGGCCGAATATTACAGTGAGGTCGGGGTGCGCTGCCGCTACATGCACTCGGAGATCGAGACGCTGGAGCGCGTGAAGATTCTGCGCGACCTGCGCCGCGGCGAATACGATGTGCTCATCGGAATCAATCTGCTGCGCGAAGGCCTGGACCTGCCCGAGGTCTCGCTCGTCGCCATTCTCGACGCCGATAAAGAAGGCTTCCTGCGTTCGGCGGGGTCGCTGATCCAGACCATGGGCCGCTGCGCCCGCCATATCAAGGGAAGAGCGATTCTTTACGCCGACAGGATTACCGATTCCATGAAAAAAGCCATGGACGAAACCGACCGCCGCCGCTCCCTGCAGGAAGCTTACAACCGGGAGCACGATATTACTCCGGAAAGCATCGTTCGCCCCTGGAACATGTCGCTGGCCCAGATCGTGCAGGCCGACTATACCGACTTCAGCGAAGCCGCCGACGGCATCCCAGATTTCAAATCACAGGAAGAGCTCGACACCTACGTCGCCAAACTGGAAAGCGATATGCGCGAGGCCGCCAAGCGCTTCGAGTTCGAAAAAGCCGCCAAGCTTCGTGATAGCATCAGGGATTTGCGGACGAAAGAGTTTCTCTTCACCTGAAGATCGCTTGTGTTTTTTACCGCTGAGGCGCAGAGACGCGGAGAAAACCAAAAGCAAAACTTTCGCCGCGGATGGACGCAGATTTGCGCGGAAGTTATCTTATCCCTTTGTAAAGCTGTTTATCGCAAAGAAGCCGGGGCTGGTAGTTGCCAGCTACAAGTTGCCCGTTGCCAGTGAGAGCAAAAAATTGAACCACAAAGGACACAGAGGGCACAAAGGATGGTGCAGCTGCCTGAATCTCCTAAAATCACGATGCGGGATCGTATAACATCACTTGCAGAAAGCTGATGGGAGCCGCATGGATGTGCACCTGATTGACGGGACCTATGAATTGTTCCGGTATTTTTTCGCCGTGCCCTCCGCCAAAGATACGAATGGCCGGGAAGTCGGCGCCGTGCGTGGCGTTCTGGGCTCGGTTTGGTCGATGATTGAGGACGGCGCAACCCACATTGGGGTCGCCACCGACCAGGTGGTGGAGTCTTTTCGCAACGAGCTGTATCCGGGATACAAGACCAGCGAAGGCGTGCCTCCGGAGTTGCTTTCGCAGTTTCCCATTCTGGAACAAGCGTTGCAAGCCATGGGAGTGGTGGTATGGCCCATGGTCTACTACGAGGCCGATGATGCGCTGGCCTCCGCCGCCGCTCAAGCGGCAAGCGATGAGCGCGTACGGCGGGTGTTCATTTGCACTCCGGATAAAGACCTGAGCCAGTGCGTTGTGGGCACGCGGGTAGTCCAACTGGACCGCAGGCGCGAGATCTTGCGCGATGAAGCCGGCGTGGTGGCCAAGTTCGGGGTGAAGCCGCAATCCATTCCCGACTACCTGGCCGTGGTCGGCGACAGTGCGGATGGCTTTCCCGGCGTGCCGGGATGGGGCTTAAAGGCCGCGTCCCTTACCTTGTCCCGGTATCCCCACCTTGAAGACATTCCGAAAGAATGGCGCGAGTGGCATCCCTCCATCAAGAAGGCGCGCGCGTTATCCGAGTCTTTATTCAGTGCATGGAACGACGCCCTGTTGTTTCGCACCCTGGCAACCCTGCGGCTGGATGTTCCCGTTTTTGAAACCGTCGAAGACCTTCGCTGGAAGGGGCCGCGCCCGAACTTTGAGGAACATTGCCGGGAAATGAAGTCCCCGGCCCTGTTGGGGCGGGTTATGGCGGCGAGTAAAAAACTTTTGCCGCAGATGGACGCAGATTAACGCAGATTTCTCAGGGTGTGTTTCAACATTTTATGGCGATGATTGGAAGCGACCTCGGGGCTATTGATGTCTTTGTAAATAATCTCCTACCCACAAAGGGCCGGGGCTAAAGCCAGATCATTATGAGTTTTACCCCGGATTAAAAGCCGGGGCTCCCACCCGTGCGGCGCAAGCGGCACAATTCTGTATCCAAATGAAATCCTGACGACGGCAGGCTACACTGTTGCCATGGACGCAATGAGCGCGAAAGGTTTTGTGTTGCAAGGCAGGTATGTTCGTCTCGAACCACTTGAGCATCGGCACGTTGATGGATTGGTGACTGCGGCGGCGACTGATCCTTCGCTTTACCGGTGGAGTCCCATTCCGCAGGGCGAGCGCGAGGCCGCCAGCTACGTTGACACTGCCCTGGCCTGGAGAGATGCCGGCACGGCAGCGCCGTTTGCAACCATTCGCCTCAAGGACAATGCGGTCATCGGTTCCACGCGCTTCTGGAACATGGAACGATGGTCGTGGCCGCAAGGGCATCCGCTGCACGGACGCAGCACGCCAGACGTTTGTGAGATCGGCTACACCTGGCTGACCCGCGCGGCGATCCGAACTGCGGCCAACACCGAGGCCAAACTGCTCATGCTCACTCACGCCTTCGAAGTATGGCAGGTGCTCCGCGTCTGCTTCCACACGGATGCGCGCAACCAGCGCTCACGCGCCGCCCTCGAACGCATTGGCGGGAAGTTCGAAGGAATTCTCCGGGCCCACCGCATGGCCGCCGACTACATCGCCCGCGACTCGGTGCGCTATTCAATCGTGGCGGCTGAGTGGCCTGGCGTGAAGCAGCGGCTGGTTGGCTTTATCTGATAGTTGCAGCTTCCAGTTGCCAGTTGCCAGTTTCGGGCGGGCAACCGCGCCAAGTTACGCCATCTGAGTTATCGCCCTTCATGCGCCACTTCCTTAAATCCAGCTCTGCTTGATGATTCATTGGCATCTAATAAATTCAGCCGCCACCGTAAGGTCACTCCCAAAGTGACATACCGTCTACCTCGTAAGGAGTCGCACGATGGGTTCCCAACGATTTCAATCTCTCGATCTGGTCCTCGGCATCGGATTGTGCACAGCGGCGGCGTCTACCCTGTGCCTCTTCCTGGAAAAAAGCCCGGCTAAAGCGTCGGCGCCAATCTACTTTCTGGTAATTGTGTCGCTTGTGGCGTTTCGCTTCGGAGCTCTGGCGGGAATGTTAGGCACTATAATGGCCGCCGCGATTTTTGCGTTGTTTCTGTTCGAACCGCTGCGCAGCCTGGCGGTCCACAACGCGCATGAAAGAAACAACCTGATCTATTTGATCGTGTTCGGGGTTGTAATCTCGGAGCTTTGCGGGCATCCCGCACCCCCCGGGAAATCGACGGCCTCGAAGACTTCATTGTAAAGATAGTTTCGAGTTTCAGGTTTCAAGTTTCGAGTTTCAAACGCATATCTGCTGCTGCGCGATGTCCTCCGGCGCTATTACAATCCGTGCTGTTGTCAAAATTGCTGTCTGAATTTCTCTTGCTCGCTGATCCCCAATCACCTTAGTACATTCGAGTTAAGCCAAAATTTTTGGAATTAAGAGTGTTTTCTCCTAGACGGAGAGTAGATGCTTCCGTAGTCTTCTTTTTCCGCGCCAACGCCCATCCCGAGTGCGGAAGACTCACACAACTGAATAATTATTAAGGAGAACTTTGATGCGACTGAAAGTCCGCTGTTCCTGGTCAGTGTTGTTTTCATTTCTGTCATTGTTGTTGCCATTTCTGATAGCGGGCTGTGGTAGTGCAACACAGAGCGCCAAGGAATCGCAAGCGATCGCACTGAATGCGAATGCGCCTGGCTCTCCGACTCCAGGCTCTCCACCCGCGCCTCCACCTCCAGGCCCGCCGCCGGCGCCGGGTCCTGGGGATCAAGGCAATCCGGGCGCAGCCGCTCCCACGCCTACGCCTACCCCACCCCCCACTCCTGGGCCAACTCCGCCCCCCGCACCATCAGGATCGGTTAGCGTTACCGCGCCTGCCGATGGAGCGACTGTCACTTCACCGGTCCAGGTTACTGCCTCGGCGAATGCTTCCAGCCCGATTGCAACGATGCAGGTCTACATCGACAACAATCTTGCTTATCAATCGAAATCCGGGAAAATCGATACGGCTCTGAACGCAGGCGGGGGGCCGCATTCGCTCACGGTGCAGGCCTGGGACCAAAACGGCCAGATTTACAAGAGCTCACTTAATGTCACTGTGTCAGGTCCGGGCGGGGGCAATCCGACATTTTCCCAGATCCAAAGAATCCCAAATTGGACCGATTGCTCGGTTTGCGCTGGCCATGGCGGCAGCGGGCCAACCACCGATCATTGGATGGAAGAGGGCGTCGGTTCCCCTTCACTCAGTGGCGCGGCCGCCCGCTTCACGGTTGATGGCACGCCCTGGGGCGCAGCTTTGTGGTGGAAAGACCTGCAAGGCGATACCACGGTCAGCAACTTTAAATATGATCTCGATTTTTATGTGGACCGCCCGGACCAGGCCCAGGCGCTGGAGTTCGATGTAAATCAGGATACCGGCGGCAACCGCTACATTTACGGCACGGAATGCGATTTTGGCGACACTCAGACGTGGCGCACATGGAATTCAGATTCGCACAGGTGGGTTTCGACCGGCATCTACTGCGGCCGGCCCGCTGCCGGGCAATGGAACCACCTCACCTGGGAACTTCAGCGCAACAACGGGCAGGCTGTATTTGTGGCGGTCACGCTGAATGGTAACCGCCAGTGGGTGAATGCCAGCTCCAATTCCTACGCTGAAGGCGGCGAGAACATGAACGTAGCTTTCCAGGCTGACCTGAACGCCTCAGGCGGTAGCGTGTCGGTCTGGGTGGACAATGTGAATCTCACTACCTGGTAACCGCAGTCAGAGAAGAAACACCTGGAGAATTAAACCCTTTAACGTGGTGTAATCTCAGGTGTTTTTTCTCCAACATCCCACGTAGTATGAGGCAGAATTAGCGCCAAGGTTGCAGGAGCATCCTGGCTGTTGGATCAGGTCCACCGCCGGGCCTTCGTGCCAACCACAACTTAATCCTTACGAGGAATTGTTACCGGCTGTGTTTGCCAGCTAGCATTTTGTAATGGAGGTGTTGCATGCCTCGGTCCCTCTGCATCGTATTATTGCTGTGGATCTGCTGCGCCCTCTCGGCGCAGAACGAAAAGCATCGCATTCAAAATATTGTTCTGGTTCACGGAGCCTGGGCAGATGGTTCCGGATGGAAAGGCGTCTACGTCATTCTTGTCAAAGATGGCTACAACGTCAGCATCGTTCAGGAGCCGGAGACCTCTTTTAAAGAAGATGTGGCTGCCACCAGGCGCATTCTTGCTCTGCAAGATGGACCGTGCATTCTTGTCGCCCACAGCTACGGGGGAGCGGTAATTACCGAAGCGGGAGCGGACCCATCGGTTGCCGGGTTGGTGTACATCGCGGCCCATATGCCCGATGCCGGGGAGAATGAGGCTGACGACGGCAAGCGCTTCCCAAGCGATCTCAGCAAGTCTACTGCGATCAAGAAGACGGCTGACGGTTTCACTTACCTTGACCCCGCGCAATTTCATGCGTACTTCGCAGCCGATCTCTCCGCTGAGCAGGCTGCTTTCATGGCGCATTCGCAGGTATTCAACGCAGCCGACAATTTCAAGGCAGTGATCACGACCCCTGCGTGGAGGAGCAAACCGAGTTGGGTGCTGGTAGCGACAAAAGACAGGGCCATCAGCCCCGAACTCGAACGCTGGTATGCCACCCGGGCCAACAGCCACAAGGTTGAAGTCTCAGGTGCCAGTCATGCGGTCTACGTCTCCCGGCCGAAGGAAGTTGCAGCCCTGATCGAAGAAGCGGCATCGCACGCCCGGTAGAAAATCTTGCAATGGATAGTTGAACCTAAACCGCTTGTCTTCTCTTGTCTGCCGGCCCTGTTAGCGCGGGCAGCTCCAGCGGTTCAGGAAGCGCCACTATGAAATCCGGATCTGAAAAGGCGTGGGGCGCTGCGTGGATAAGTTCGAACAAAATGGCGTCGTTGCATTTTGAGCAACCCGGGAACTGTTGTCCCTGATGCAGAACCACCTCAGTGGGTAATTCATGGGAGCCATGTTTTATCCGATAAATGCCGGTGGCTGGAATTTCGAGCCCGGTGGTGAAGGATTTTGGTTTCATTTCTTTCGCGCCCTAAGTGACCTGGGGCTCACCTTTCAAGATATCTGTCACTCTTTCTAATAGCGCTGCCGGGCCCTCAGACGAATCGAGAACGTAATCTGCACCCTCCAATTTGCCCTCGCCACGGCGGTAAAGCGCGAGCACAGGAGTTTCGCATCGCTTTTGGATTGATTCCAGCAGAACTTTCTTCTCCAGGGAAGGAATACTGTGGCCGATCACCACCAGGTTAAACTCGCCCGACCTGCAATGCTGGATGGCATCTGGAGTCGTTAACGCCGTCGTAACCTGGAATCCCGCATTGGAAAAGAGCAGGTAGCGGGTTGTCGCCAGGCTGGCGTCTTTCGCGATAGACAATATCTTTGGTGACTGCGGCCGCTTTATTTTTTCGCTTTCGGCCGCGCTTCTAAGCAGCGGAGCGATCGCCGCCAGTGGAACTACCTCGAATTTCGGTTTTCGCGCTTGCATACACCAACCTTCTTTCTCACTTCTCACAGTAGGCCTTTTGTCCTAATACGGGGAAAATCTTTAAGGGAGGAGCGGGCATGGGCTACCTCAATTAAGCGCTGACTGGCTTGAATTTAACCGCTGCTTAGCTTGCGCAATTTAACCGCCGCATGGCTTACACATGCTTGCTCCAAAACACTATTGACATTTTTATGCTGTTCATAGAATACTGTCTCTTATATTTCTTACGTTACGTTTACTATACGTTAGTGTAGGAATAGAGGAAGGAGCCCTGTGAGGAAACCGGCAGCCATAGTTCGTAAGCGCACTTTCGAAATCATGGAGCAAAGCGATGTTCCGCAGAGCCGCAATGGCAAACATCGCAAGATCGTAGGCGCTATTTTGGAGGATATGGAAGACCTGGCCCCCGGCACCGCCCTGAAGATCCCGCTCAAGGCGCTGCAAGACACCAAAGAGAATGTGCGCGCCGCCCTAAGCCGGGAAAGCAAAAAACGCAAGATCGCAGTGGCCACCGCCGCCGATGCCGAATACCTGTACGTATGGCAGAGCTAGCAGAAAGTTATGGCTGGGCTTCAAACTGAGTCGAGATCACTCGTTCCCTGATACAAATCTTTCAGCCGTTGGTGGCTGGATTCTGCGGGCTGCGCTCATTCACCAAATTTTTTGCCAACTGATTCACGACATGCGCAATGTTCACGCCTGTTCCCGCGGCTGCTGCTTTGCTCTTATCCGCCTTTGCGCCGATCAACTCATTGACGACCGCGAGCAATTGTTCTTCCTGTACGGGTTTCAGCAGGAACGCGGATGCGCCTTCCTTGAGGGCCTGTTCGCGGAACCGTGCCCCGGCGCGCGAGGTCACCACCACGACCGGAACGCGATGGATTTCCGGCTGCTCGCGGAGCAGGGCCAGCAGCTCATATCCGTTGGTGCGGGGCATTTCGAGATCGGTAATCAGCAGGTCGCAGATGCTGCGGTTCACGATCTCCAGCGCTTCCAGCCCATCGGAGGCAAACTTCACGCGGTAGCCGGCCTTTTCCAGCATGCGGCCCACAAATTTGCGCACACTGATGGAATCGTCAGCAAGCACGATGACCTTTTCTTCAGGCACCGCGTCAATGGCCGCCGCCGGAATCGAACTCTGGGCCGCGGCGGCGACCTCAGGCGCGAAGATGCGGGTCTCATTAGGATGGGTGTGGGCCATCAGCGGACGGCGGGCAAAAGATTCGCCCATAAGCAGGCGGTTCAGATCGACCAGCAAGATCAAAGTTCCGTCGGGAGCAATGGTGGCGCCGGGAAACAGCCTGACGTTGCGCAGATAATCGCCCAGGTTTTTGACCACGATCTCATCCTGGCGGATAACATCTTCTACGATCACCCCCACCTGGCGTCCGCTTACATTCACCATCACCAGGCGGTAGTAGCCGTTGACCGGCTCAACGGGTTCGAGCTGCAGCAGCGCATCGAGCCGTACCACTTCGACCGCGAGGTCGCGAACCTGGGTAAACAGCCTGCCCTCGGCCTCTTCCAGTTCGCTGGTCTTCAGGCGGCGTATCTCTTCCACAAGGGCCAGGGGAAAAGCGAACGTAGAGCCGCTGCAGCGCACGAACAGCGCCTGCGAGATGATAAGCGTCAGCGGTACTTTGAGGGTGAAGCGCGTGCCCAGCAGCTTTTGCGTATCGATCTCAACCTCGGCGTTGAGCGCGTTCAGGTTGGTGCGCACTACATCTAAGCCAACGCCGCGCCCAGCCAGCTCGGTTTGCTGGGAGGCGGTGGAGAAGCCCGGAGCAAAGAGCAGCTCCAGCAACTCGCGCTCGCCCAGCTTGTCTGCCTCTTCGGCGCTCACCAGGGCGGCCTGGACCGCGGTGCTGCGCACGCGCTCAAAGTCAATGCCGTGGCCGTCATCTTCAACCTCGATAAAGATGTGGTTGCCGCGGGGATAGGCGCGCACCGCCACCTTGCCGACTTCGCTTTTGCCGGCGTGGTAGCGGTCTTCTCCGCGCTCGATGCCGTGGGCCACCGCGTTGCGCACCAGGTGAATGAGCGGATCGGAAATCTGCTGGATAATGTTGTTATCGAGCTCGGTCTCAGCCCCGAAAAGGGAAAGCTCAACCTGTTTGCCGCTGGCCTTGGCGGCGTCGCGCGCGGCGCGCGAAAGGCGCGTATAGAGGTTGCCGATGGGCACCATGCGTGCCCGCGTAATCTCGTCCTGCAGGCGGCGGGTCAGCTTGGTGAAGTCGTCCACATCGGTATCCATGCGCCGCGCCAGGCGATCTACCTGGGTCAGCACCTCGGCGATGTCGGAGGAAATCTCGCTCAGCGAGTGGGAAAAAACGCTCAACTCATCGCCGCGCTCCAGCTCGCTGAATTCGGGAGCGCGCGAGTGCAGAAAGGGTTCCTTGAGCCCGATGGCATCGCTGATGCCGGTCTTCCAGGCCGCCGCCCTCTCCGTGCCGGCGTGAGTCAAACTGCCGCCGGCCGGTTGGCTCATGAGCGGCAACGCCGGCTTCCCGAACTCATATTTCTCGTGTAGTTCAGAGATTTTTTCAGAAATACGCTCCCGGCTGAAGTTGAGCGCCGCTGACAATTGCTCCAGTTCGGCCAGGCGTCCGCGCATGCGCGTTCGGTTGATCACCAATTCGCCTACTGCGTTCAGCATCTGGTCGAGCCGCTCCAGCGAGATGCGCACCGATTTGGATTGCGGCAGCGCCGTGGGTTCGCTGTGATGGTCGGCCGGTAGGATGCGCATCTCTGCGTCATCTTCTTTCTTTGCAGCGGATGCGATAACAGGCCTCGCCAACGGCGCGGGAAGAGCCAGAGGCGGTGAAACTATTCTGGGCCCAGCAACGGCTTTGGCGGGCGCGGTTTTAGCAGATGCAGTTGCCGATTTCTTCGCCGGCTCGGCCTTGCCCTGTGGCGCCGCAGTCCTGATTTTCGCCGGGGTTGCAGCTTGCGTTTCGACTTCTTCAGGTTGTTCCGGCGCCAGGTTTGCAATGCGCAGCAGCAGCAATTTGACGGAGAGTTGCAGCGTGGTTTCGTCCGGCCACTGCTTGTAGAGAATCTTCTTGAGAACGTCAACCGACTCCAGGCAGATATCCACGATCTCGACGCTGGGGCGCAGCAAGCCGTCACGCACACGGCCCACCAGGTCTTCGGCGCGATGGGCCACGTGGGCAATGCGCCGCCATCCTACCTGGGCGGCCGCGCCCTTCACAGTGTGAATTGCGCGGAAGAGGCGATGAATGTCTTCGTTGGCCTGCGGATTGGCTTCGAGCGAAAGCAGGCACTCGGTCACGACCTGGAGATGCTCTTCCGCCTCAGGAATAAAGAACTCGAGGACTTCCTGCGGTATTTCGCCATCGGGCGGCAAATCGGGAATTGCGAACTGGACCTGCGTGACCGGCGCGGAAAAGGCCGTTGCTACGATCTGCTGCCACGTGGCCGGCACTGGGCTTCCTTTGGAAAGCGACATTGAAGGCGCGCCCGGCTGTTGTGCAAAAGCGAACGGATATTTCTGGCGGAAGGCATTGATGTCTTCCGTACCCTCGGCTCTGCCGGCGCCGATCATCTGCAGATCGGATTCGAGCAGGGCAACAGCCTCAGAGATAAACTCCACCAGAGGCCCGGAGACATCGGCACTGATCGAGGTGTTCATGGCGTAGTGGAAAATCTGCGCCAGCTTGCCGCCGATTTCAGAAAACAGCGGATAGCCGCCGCGCGCCGAGTTTTCTTTCAGGGTTTGCGCCGAGACGAAAAGGCGTTCGATGTCTTCGGGCACGGGATAGGGGTCCTGCAGCAATCCGGAATACTCGCGCAGGAACTGCAAATGCTTCGAGGCATGATGGAGAAAAGTCTCAGCCGGCTCGGCATGAGTTGGGGAAGGGGGGGGGTTCATGCTTTTTTCTCCCGTTCGGTCTTTCCATTTCTGCTGCCGATTCCGTGAGGTGTTTTATCGGGCTTTGGCGCAATCGGTTTCTTGTACAGAATGCAATCGCCGTGGGACGAGACCTCAAACTTACCGGCGGCTGCGCGGCCCACCGCTTCTCCGCTGCCGAGAAACAAGTATCCCCCGGATTCCAGATATTCGTGGAAGCGATGGACGAGCGCGGCACGGCGCGCCTCATCGAAATAAATCAGCACGTTGATGCAGAAGATGACGTCGAAGCGGCCCATGTACACCGTCTGTGCCAGGTTCATTTGCGCGAACGATACCATGTTGCGGATCGTAGGCCGAACCAGATACTGGTCATTCACCAGCGTGAAATAGGTTTCTTTTTGCCGGGCGGTCAGCGCGCCCAGCGCGTGCGGGGGATAAAGCCCGCGTTCGGCCTGCTGCAGGGCAGCATGGTTAATATCGGTAGCGAGAATATGAATGTTCCATGCGCTGGCAAATTCCAGCGAGTCGCAGATGGTCATGGCAATGGAGTAGGGTTCCTCGCCAGTAGCGCATCCCGCGCTCCAGATACGCAGGCTGCGCGGGTTCTCCCAGAATTTTCTCTGGTGCATTTCGCTCAGGACTTTCTTTTCCAACACGGCAAAGGGGGAAGAAGAACGCAAGAACCATGTGGGGTGGGCGAGCAGGCACTCCAGCAGTTCATCGTATTCCAGATTGGAGCCGCGAACCAGGCGCAGGAGGCCGGAAGCATGGACCATCTTCTTGACGGCCATGTGTCCGCGAACCCGGGCGGCGAAATCGTGCTCCGGTGAATCGTCAAAAGAAATGCCGGAACGCTCTTCAATCAAGGCGCGAAGCTGGGAAAGCTCAGGCCCGGCTACGGCCATATTCGCAGATTGGTTCTTTTCCGCCATCCCTGATCGGGTCCCAGTTTTGGTTGGTCGTTCACTTAAGTCGGGCCACTCAAAATGAGCGCCAAAAGCAAATCGCATAGTTCAGGGCCAGAGTGACATTATCTCTGGGAAGCGGCCATCATTTCCACTACATTTCCTGTGCTGGCAGCCGGCGCACTGGTGCGAAACTGCGACAGGGCTTCGTTCAACTGTTCCGACAGCTTGACCATGTTCTCTACCGTGCGCGCCGTCTGGCGCGCACCCTGCGAAGTTTGCCGTGTAATGTTGCTGATAATCTGCATGGCCTGGGCCACACCCTCCGTACCGCGCACTTGCTGCTTCGAGGCCAGGGAAATCTGCTGTACCAGCTCGGCCGATTGGCGAACGACAAGGGAAATAGCTTCCAGCGCCCTGCCCGCCTGGTCGGCAAGCCGCGCGCCTACCTCCGCTTCTTTGGTGCCGTCTTCCATTACCACCATGGCTTCGTTGGTCTCCGCCTGGATTGCCTTGATGAGAGCAACGATGTCTTTCGTGGCTGCACGCGAGTGCTCGGCCAGCTTGCGGATTTCATCGGCAACCACGGCGAAGCCGCGGCCAGCCTCGCCGGCCCGGGCGGCTTCAATGGCGGCGTTCAATGCCAATAAATTGGTCTGCTCGGTAATGTCGTTGATAACGTTCACAATCTCAGAAATTTGCAGCGAGCGGTCGCCCAGCGATTTGATCTTCCGGGCAGAGGCCTGCACCGAAGCGCGTATGCGCTGCATGCCTTCCAGCGTGTCGCGTACGGCGCGGTTGCCCTGCTCCGCCGCATCGAGGGCGCGGCGGGCGGCCTCAGTGCTGGCTTCAGCATTGTTCGAGACTTGCTTCATGGAACGAGTAAGCTCTTCTACGGCAGTTGTCGTGTTGCCAATCTCCTGATCTTGCTGGGTCGCGCCTTCGGCCATTTGCTCTGAGGAGGCCAGAATTTCGTTCGCGCTGCTGGAGACATCAATTGCCGCTTTGCGCACGCGCTCGAGCAGCCGGGTAAAGTTGTCGAGCATATCGTTCACCGAATCCACAACGTTTCCCAAGGCATCGTCGGTGACCGTGCCGCGCAGCGTCAGGTCGCCACGGGCGATCTGGCTGGTAATAGTGAGAAAATCGGCGACGCTCTTTTGCAGTTCCTCCTGCGCCTGCTGGAGCAGCACTTTTTCCATCGTGTGATTCAGATTGTCGGCAATCAGGCCGAAATCATCGTGAGAATCAATCTGAATGCGGGAGCGGTAATCGTTATTTTCCAGTTTCTCGCAAAAGTCGGTGAGCTCTTGCACCGGACGGATTATGCGGACATCGAGAAGATAAAGCAAAAGACCGGGAAGCGCCAGGCAGAAAAATATGCCGAACACCAGGAAGGAACCTGTGCCTGTGGATTGCGAGAAGGCGTCTACCAAGGCTAATCCTCCCGCGCTCTTTCCCGCCTGATAACCGAAAATAAGGACCAGCAGGAGAACCAAGAGATTCGCTCCCACAATAATCCAAACAAGTTTGCTTAACTGGCCTTTCATAAAACTGCCTCCCACCAAAAACCTAGTACTCAGCTCCTACTTTTCGCTGCTCAGCCTTAGTTGAGTACTGGCAACTGAATACTGAGTACTGCTTTTCAAATCACTCCCACCGAAAATGCTTCCGCCAGACGTTTCAGGTCTAGCGCGAGGGCCAGGCGATCGGTTTCGTGCCGCAGCATTCCACAGCAGTGGCTCAGCTCGCGCGGCGCATCGTTTACTACCTGCAGAGGCTCAGTGGCGGCAAAGGTCCCAATCACTTCATCAGCGGCGATGCCTAATCGCATTACGTCATGCCCCGGCTCTTGCTGCAGCGCTGCCACGACCACATGCCGCGGCTTCAGGTCTGGCCTGCGGCCCTCGGCAAAGGCGATGTCAATGACCGGCACAATCGCACCGCGCAGGTTGAAAACCCCCATCAGGAATGCCGGCGACAGCGGCACCTGCGTAACCGCAGGCCATTCGACCACCTCTTCCATCTGCAGCACAGAAAGGCAAAACCGCTCCCTGCCGGCGCGAAAGACACAATACTGGCGCTCAAAAGAGGTTTGCTGCAGACTTGTCTCAGCCGGTCCATCCGCACTCTCTACTGCGGCGCTTGGCGCCTGTTGCGAAGACGTGGCATGGGCTGTCGCTTCGAGTTGTTTTTTTTCTATCACGTTCAAAAAAGCAAGCGCCTCAACTATTTATTCGACAACGCTGCTTGTGCTCACTTTGTCCGAAATTGCGAACAGAAGACGCCCCTAAGGGCTTCCATTTCAGGTTATCCAAATGAGATGTGCAATTGGCCAGCCACACTATCTCACAACGTAACTGAATGATTAACGATATTTTCAATTGCAAGTAAATCAGATATTTACCGCAACTTTAGACGAAATTAGGCATCCGGGATTGATACCTGAGACACCCGTTCTGTCTCAGAATGAGACCCTTTTTCGGCGAACTGCATCTCGGTCTCAAGCGAAGAGAAGCGCTGCATAACTTCATGCATACGCATAGCCATGGAATGGATGGTATGAACTTGATCGCGGGCTTCCGCACTAAGCATGCCGGGTTCGAGCAACAGAAGCTCGGCATTGCCAAGAACAGAGGTCAGGCAGTTGTTTAGACCGTGGCGCATTTCAAGCATGTAGCGGCCTAGAGTTGCATGACGCTGGCTAGCCGCCACCAACTGCTCGGCCCGCGACAAATAACGCTGGACTTCGGCCCGGCGCAATATCTCGCCAGCCATTTGAATCAGGACATCGAGCCAACCATCGGCCTGCCGCACGACCAGGGCGCGGGGATGCAGGCTGCGGATTTGGCCGGCATCGCCGTCGGCTGCCACGATAACAATCGGGATACCGGCATTTTCCAGGGCGCTCAGAACTACCGCCTGGCGGCTGGGGCGCGGACCAAGAATGGCAATTCCATGGATGGAAAGATTAGCCGTCTGGCACAAGTCGCTGCTCATCAATGTGAAAGCCGGAACGGTACGCTCCATCTGCCAGCGGCCAACCACGCTGCGTGCAAATTCGGCTTCATCGGCAATGATCAGCACGCCCTCATTGGAGAAACCGTCGGCCTGCTCCGGCCTGTCTTCCCGGGCATCATGGTGCCCGTTATGGGAAGGTTGAATGCTGGCGGGTTCGGGCGCGACTCGTTTCTGGTTCATAACATCCGTTTTGGATCGTCGGTCAAGCAGTCTCTCTTCAAGGCCTCACTTGGCATGCTTCTCGGCTTCCTCAACGATCATGAGCAGGCGCTTGCTGGTAGCTGCCAGGTTCACAGCGTTATCAATGTCATTATTCTGCTTGGCCACCGAGACCCGGGCCTGAATCTTGGCAGATTCATACTTGGCCACGTGAATTGCAGAGCGCAAATCGGTTGCCGAGCCCCCGCGCTTGCGCACCTCGATTTGCGCTCCCAGAAATACGCGGGCCGCCACCGAACGTTGCAGCGTCTCTGAAGTTTCGTCTCCGCCTTTCAGGTAGGCAGTCACCTCCCAGGAAGAGAGCATGATCTTTATGTTGCCCACGGTGACATTGGCCACCGTGCCGGTCTTGACATTGGCGCCACCCAATTCTTTCGGAATCTGCTGCTGAATGGCCTGCAAATCTGCAATCGCAATCGGAGTCGGAGTAGTAACAATGGGCGTCGGAGTGGGCGCGGGAATTGGCCTCTCTGGCGTAAACACTGTTCTTTGAGGCACCGCCGGCTTTTCCGTTTTTTCCGGCACGCTTACCACCGAGGGTTTTTCCGGCGGCTTTGCTGCAATCGTCTCCTTAATCGCGGGCGAAAAAGCAGGAGCGGGTGTAGGCGCGGGAGTGGGCACAGAAATCCGCGGTGGCGGAGCAGGCTGCACAGGAGCCGATGGTCCTGCCACGGAAGCAATCGCCGCACTCACCGGCGACGCGGGCGGGGTGGGGTCAGCGACGGGAGCTTTCGGAATGCCATTGCCAAGGGGCTCAGAGACGGCCTTCATAGCGTCTTGCGGGAAATCAGCCGCGGGTGGAACTGCACTGGAAGACTTTTCCGGAGCCATTGTCCTGGCTTCTTCGACGGCGCCGCGAATTTCGATAAGCTCCTTAAAATTCTGCCCGGCGGCATAGGCGGCGCGGAAGGGCTTCTTCCATTCCTGGCAAATCTGACGGAGATTCTCTAACGTCTCCTGCGGACCCAAGCCGGCGCGCACGCAATTCACGGTACGCACCCCACGCTGCTCCAATTCATTGATGGTGAAGCGAATCGCGTGTAGGTCAGCCGCGATCAAGCGGACAAATGTGCGCCGCACGAGAAAATTGATTCGCGCAATGCCCACCAGGGCGGTTGGACCGAAATACATTTCACCGGCGCTCGTCTTGAGCTGGCGCATCTGATCAAGCATGCCGTCATTCAGCAGGTCGCGAAGACTGTGGAGGCTATCGAGGCTCTTGGCCGCCTCGTTGAGCGGCTCCATCCATTTCGGCGGGTGCAAACCCACCTCTCCGAGGATGGGCTCAAGCACTTGCGCTACTTCTTCGAATTCAACGTCGCGGTCGTAAAAACCGGGAGGGGCGCAGGAAGAGAGATACTGCACCAGGAGAAAATCAACTTTGTCGCGATCGGATTCGCTCTTCGTATCCTTCTGCAGATGGTGGTTGACCAGGGAGCGCAGATTGTCTTCCGTCCCCAACCGCGATGTCTGCAAAAGCTGGCGGAGCTGGTGCACATGAACGCGATCATCCATCTGCTCGAACCAGCGTTGAATATTTTGCACGCTGTCAGGCTCGCTGCGATCGATTGGCGATTCCAGCTCCCGGCAAGGAAGCAAACCTAATGAGAACCGCTCCAGCAGGGAGCTGTAAACGGTGTAGAGCTTGCGGGCCTCGCGCCAGTAAGCGGCAACCTCTGTCGTTGGCTTGGCTGTTGTCGTCATGCTTTGATAATCCAGTTGCCAATCTCCCGCGTAAAGCGCGCGCCCACTACTGTCTTTCCGCTGTGATATTGCACGGCAACCACCGAGGCCTCAATGCGGAGCGATCCGTCGGCATTCTCCAGCCGCACTTTGCCATCGAATTCCAACGGCAGGGAGGAGATAAACAAAACCTCCTGCGAAGTGCCGAATTCGATGATCGTGTTCTCGGTCAGCACGTGCTCGGCCGGTTCGATACCCTGGGCATTCAACGCGGTGACACGCACCGGTATGCGCATCGGGGTCACGCCTGGGAAAAACTGCGCCAGCTTGGTAACAGGTGATTCTGTTACGCCGGCATTGGCCGCGTCAGCCCGCGACCTGGGCTGAAATTTCCAATCAACTGCAACTTGGTTGGGCACTGTTACCTCAACTCTCCAGCGTCTCAAAATGATTCAGACATACCAATCACGTTATCGATTGTTGGGCAAAGCCGTGATTGCATGCGTTGGCTCCACTCACCATAACTGCAAGCCATCCGCAGAAATGTTGCGAGTAAGTGAAGCTAACCTCAGTCAGGTAACAGCACGAACGGGGCCAAATCAGCTGGCAGGGGAATTGTATATAAATCTTTTGATTTGTCCCACTTAGAATGTGAAAATTATTGCCTATTACACGTCTCTCTGTCTCAGGATGAAACACCCGTCTCAACCCATCCCATTCTGTGGGACGCGCCGGCTCAGGCATGGGCCGCCGATTTGAGCAGATTGTAGCGCTTTAGTTTTCGGTAAAGTGTGGCCCGGCTGATGCCCAGTATCTTGCCGGCGAGAGTCTTATCTCCGTTGACTTCTTCAAAGACCCGTTGAATCGTGATGCGCTCCAAATCTTCCAGATCAGAGGTGCTGGTGTCGGGAATCCTACCCTCTGGGATTGAAGCCGAATTGAAATTAGATCCCTTGGCGTCCGACGCCAAAGGCTCTGTAATTTTCGCGATTGCACGTGGAGAACGTATGGCCGGCGGCAGATCGTAGACATCAATTACATCCTGATTGCGCAAGGTTACGGCGCGCTGAATGCAATTCTCCAGTTCGCGGATATTGCCCGGCCAGTCATACTGTTCCAGGCATCTCAAGGCGGCATTGCTCACACGCACCATTTTTTCGGAGCAAAATTTGTCGAGGAAGTATTTCACCAGGGCGCGAATGTCTGATTCGCGCTCACGCAACGGGGGCAGGTGCACGCTGATGACATTGAGCCGGAAAAACAGGTCTTTGCGGAAGGTGCCATCGCGATAAGCGGCCTCGAGGTCGCGATTGCTGGCGGCGATCACGCGCACATCTGTTTTCACCCGCTCGTTGCTGCCCACGCGGCGTACTTCTTTTTCCTGCAGGACGCGCAACAGCTTGGTCTGCATTTCCAGAGGCAGCTCGCCAATTTCATCCAGAAAGATGGTGCCTCCGTCGGCCGCCTGGAACAGCCCTTTGCTGGCCCTCACGGCGCCGGTAAAAGCGCCCTTCTCATACCCAAAGAGTTCGGCTTCGATGAGCGTGGGAACCAGGGAGCCGCAATCTACCGCAACGAATGGCCGGCTGGCAAAGGCCCCGCGGAAGTGGATAGCGCGCGCCACCAGCTCTTTTCCCGTGCCGCTCTCGCCCATGACCAGCACCGGACTGCGCGAATCTTTCAGTCGCCCTATCAGGCGCAACACTTCCTGAATTTGAGGCGAGGAGCCAACCATAGCGTTGAGCTGCATCTCGTTGTTCACGTGGGCGCGCAGGAACTGGTTCTCGATTACAAGCCGGACTTTTTCGGCCATGCGCTGCAAGATGAGTTTGAGCTCTTCCACGCGGAAAGGCTTGGTCACATAATCATAGGCGCCCAACTTCATGGTTTGCACGGCGCTCTCAATGGAACCGTGGCCGGTCATAATGGCCACTTCAGTTCGCGGCTGCAACGCTTTGATGCGCTGTAACAGATCGACTCCGGTCATGCTGGGCAGCATGAGGTCAGTCAGAACAATGTCAGGCGCCTGGGCTTCCAGCACGGCCATGGCTGCCTCAGCCGACTCGGCTTCAGAACACACAAAACCCAGGGACGCGCCAATCGTCATGCATAGTTTGCGGATGCTCTGCTCATCATCCACGATCAGGAAGCGCACTCTTAAATCGTCGGTCATGCCTGCTGTCTCAATGCCTTTGGCTTACAATTTTTTCCACGGCGGCAACCAGTTGCTGCACGCGAAAGGGTTTTTCCAGGCAGGGGGTGCCTGTTTTTACCAGAATGGCGGCGGTCTCTTCGCTGGCGGTATCGCCGGTGGTAAACAAAAGCCGGGAAACCATTTCAGGACGGTTTGCCGTGATCCAGGCATGCACGTCGGCGCCGTTAATACCCCCGGGCGTGCGCATGTCTGAAATTACGCCGCTGAACTCCTGCTCGCGGAGCAGGCGTAAACCTTCAGATCCTGTGGCCGCCTGCACCACGCGATAACCGTTGCGCTCCAATGCGGAACAGATGAACGCCAGCACCGAAGGTTCATCTTCGATGACCAGCACCGGCGCAATTGCCTCGCGCCACGAATTGGAATTTAACCTCATGCTTGCCCCGCCGATGCCGTCATGACGCTGGCAGCAGCCATTCCGGCCACAGCTTTTTCCCGCACCGCCGGCAAGCGGACTACGAAGGTCGCTCCCGGGCCGTTTTCATTGTTCTGACACAACACTTCACCGCGGTGGTCGCGCACAATCCCATAGCAGATGCTCAGGCCGAGTCCTGTGCCTTTGCCCACCTTCTTGGTGGTGAAGAAAGGATCGAAAATGCGCTCCGGATGCATGATGCCGGGCCCGTTGTCGCGGATAATAATCTGGCTGAAGCCGTCGCGCTGCTCGGTAGAAATCTCGATGCGGCCGGTGCGGCTGGTTTCGAGCACGGCATCGTAAGCATTGTTCAGAATGTTGAGCAGCACCTGCTGTAACTGATTGGGATCTCCCATAACCGGAGCCAGCGATTCCTGCAATTTCTCCAGGACCTCAACGCCGTGATTGGCAAAATCGTAGGCGCGCAATTGCACGGTGCGGCGAACCACAGAATTCAATTGCACCAATTGGCGTTGCGGCGGCATCTTGCGGGCGAAGCTGAGCAGGTTTTGCACAATCAGTTTGGTCCGCTGGGCCTCTTGCAAAATCATCGCCAGGTCTTTTTTAGCGGAGGCGGGAATCTCAGGACTATCGGCCAGCAGATCGGCAAAACCGAGGATGGCGGTGAGCGGATTGTTGACCTCATGGGCCACGCCGGAGACGAGCTGCCCGATGGCGGCCATCTTTTCAGCCTGCACCAGCTTGGCGTGCAGCATGACGGCGTCGGTAATGTCGGTCATCACAAAGACCAGGCTGCTCACATTCCCCTGCTCATCCCGCATGGGGCTCAGGTTCACGGAAAACTGGCCCACTACGCCATCGCCGCGGGTGATTGCGAGCTCCAGGTTATCCACCTGCTGCCCCAGCAAAGTGGCGGCCAATGCTTTCTCCAGCGACTCACGCGCCGAGGGATGCACCCATTCACGCACGTGGCGCCCCAGAATTTCCCCTACTTTATAAGAGCCGGCTTCGTAGCAACGGCGATTGGCAAAGGTCACCAGGCCGGCCATATCCGCCACCAGGATCATGCTCTGCGTGTTGTTCAGGATCTTGCCGTTAAAATCGCGCTCGCGCTGCAGTTGCGTCTGGATTTTTTTCAACTCGCTGATGTCGAGAATCAGACCGCGATATTGCAGCACCTTGCCCTGTCCATCGCGCACAGCAAATGTGTTCTGCAGGGTCTGGATCAACGTGCCATCCCGGCGGCGCAAAGGCTCTTCAAAGTTACGCAACACTCCTTCGCGCTCAATGGTTTCGCGGAAACGCGAGCGCAACCCGGGCGATGGATAAATTTCCTGGTTAATATCCACCTGCAACAACTCTTCGCGGCTGCTATATCCCAGCATGCGAACAAGCGCGTCATTCACCTCAACGAAGCGACCTTCGGGAGTGGAGAAGAAAAGGCCTTCGTGGATGTTGTCAAACAACTCACGGTAGCGGCGCTCCACCTCACGGCGTTCGCTGATATCTTTCAGCACATGAATGGTCTGCATGCCTTCTTCCAGGGCGCCGTGAATACGGGATGTAGAGACCAGATAACTGCGCTCCTGCACGGGATGAATGTAGTCATCGGTGCGGTCGGGGCCGCGGCGGCAAAACGGGCATCCATGGCCGTGATCGCGGGCAAATGCGAACAGCGCCCGCATACTGATGCCGATAAGTTCCTGAGGCCGCGCCCCAATGGATTCGGCCAGGGAACGGTTGACGCGCAGGACGCGATTGCTCTCGTCATGCACCACGATCAGGTCCTCGATGGAATCGAAAATTTCAAGCCAGTGCCGGTTTGCCTGATAAATGCGTGAAAAGAGCCGGCAATTATCCAAGGCCACCGATGCCTGTCCTACGACCGCATGAAGAAGATGTTCATCGGCCTCGTCGGGGGCAAGTCCGCGATTGGCCAGGCACAGCAAGCCCAGCATGTCACCCTGGCCTCCGGTCAAACGCGCCAGAGTCAGGTCTTTCCACCCCAGCCGTTCCGCCAGTTCTTTTCCCAGAAGCGCCTCGGCCGGCATAATGGCCGTAAGTTGCGTGCCTTCCTGCACCAATTCGGTCAGGCGCAGGTTCAAAGACCGGATATGCGCACGGTCGGGCTCGCCGGTGGCATCGTGCAGGGCAACAATCTCCAGCAAAGTCCCGCGGGCAAGCGCCAGCACTCCCACGCGCGCTCTCAGCATCTCTGTAATGCGCGCGGTAAAACTCTTGACGAAATCCGGAAGGCGCAAAGAAGACCCCAGATCGAGCGCCAGTTCAATCAGGTCCTGTGAGCGTTTGCGGTGCTGGTCAGCTGTGTTCTTGAGCCGGAACAGCTCCACCAGGCTGCCCAACTGTTCCAGCAATACGACGATCTGATCGGCGGCATCCTTCCTGAAAAAGCGCGGCTTCTTGTGGTGCATGAAAGCAGCGACCCCAATCGTCCGCCCGAACACCATGACCGGCGCCAGCAGCAGCGACCGGGCTCCGAAGAAAATTTCTTGATTGGTTTTCGAGTTGCGCTGCCCCCCGCCCGAGGGGCGGCTGCGCTCCGGAAAGTTGATTTGAAAGGCCCGGCGTTCGCGTATTACCTTCACAACCAACCTCGACTCTTCCAAAGAAGGCAGCGTTTGCCCGAAAACCTCGGCAAAATCACCATCGGCTTCAAGCGGCTTGAATAAGCAATCCGCTTCCTGCAGTTCCCAATAAGCGACGGTGCCAGCTTTCAGAAATTTGCGGCTCTCGCGGCAAAAAGTGGAAAGCAATAAGCGCAATTCGCCGTTTGGGCTGGCTGCAGACAACATTTTGAGCAAAACCCGCTGAAATGGGTCTCGCCCGCCATAGCTACGCTTGGCCTTTTTGCCAGGTCTCCTGATAGGCGAATCGGACTTCTTTCGGGTCTGCATTGGTTGGTACTGGTGCTGTCGGTCTCAAAATGACTTTCTCTGGGGGAGGGCTTAATGCGAACCTTAATCCCTAATCTCACTTTGAGTCAAGTTAAATTAACCCTTTGAGGTGACTAGCTAAAGCCCTGCCCTGTCCTAAATTTGTCTCAACCTGAGATAACGATTCCGGAAACCAGACTTTTGAGACAGCAATCTGCTTAGGACTAAAATGAGGTAACCCATCAGTTAATGATCCAAGTAATTGATTTACTTGGGGTTACACACTTGAGAACTTAACGGCTGATTTTCTTCTCCCACTGGCATTACCCGTGCATTAATCTACGAGTCCCTGTAGCTAGGAATAGGTGTGTTTGGGTGTTGATTTTGGGGGTGGATGTGGATAACCCTTCCTGGGTAGTTCGTGTGGTCGGTAAAAGCAATCGGAAAGAACGCTGCGGTTCTGGATATGCTCCGATAGCTTGGAGGAAGCAGCAATGACAATCAGAAACAAACTTTATCTCGCATTCGCATCACTGCTGGTCCTGGTAGTTTTCATCAACGCATTGTCGTCATGGAACCAGGCACTTACGCGGGAAAGCATGGGCCGCGCGATTCAGTCATCGAAGAACATCGAGAGGCTCCGCTTCCAGATGATGCAGAACCGCCTGGACTTCGACAATTACCTGTTCACTGGCAGTCCACGTGATTTAGAGACGTTTGAGAACGGCCGGAAGTTATTCGACACGCTGACACAACAAGTATCGGGAGACAGTTCCGCCACTGATCGGCAACGGAATGCCTTGCAGAATGTTGCGGATGCAGAGAAGGAATGGTATGCCAACTTCGCCCAGCCTGTTATTGCGAAACGCAAAAACGCGACTCGACGTATCGATGATTTCAATGCGTTTTATATAAGCGAAGATCCGACATCCTGGCTGAAGAAAATCAGCACCCACTTGAACGAGGCCGAAGTTGACAATCAACAGGAATTGGACGCCCAAAACGATTTTACAACTCGCAAGAACACCCTGATTGCAGTTGCGGGAACGCTGCTGATTTGTGTTCTCGGAACCATCATTGCCAGTTTCACCGCCAAGACCATTACCCACCCGCTGGCCCAACTTATGACAGTTACGCGGGAGATCACCGAATCTGGCGATCTCGAACAATCTTTCATCGTTGACCGCCAAGATGAAATAGGCCAGTTGGCTGCGACCTTCAAAAGCATGATCATTTCCCTCAAGGACATGGCTTCCATTTCTGAAGCCGTGGCCGGCGGCGATTTGTCGGTCGCCATCAAGCCGCGATCGAAGAATGACACGCTCATGCTGGCCTTTGCCCGTATGACCGACAGCCTGCGCTCCATGGTCAGGACTGTGCGTGACAGCGCTACCCAGGTCGCGGGCGGATCGAACCAGGTGGCAGATGCCTCAGACAATGCCGCCAAGGTGAGCGTGCAAGCCTCTTCAGCCATTGATGAGGTCACCAGCACCATGCACGAAATGAGCGTCAACGTGCAGAACATGGTGAAGAACACCCAAACCCAGGCCATCAGCGTCAGCGAAACCTCTGCTTCCATTGACGAGATGGTGGCGTCGATCCAGCGCGTGGCAGATACCTCCAAGGTGCTCCTGGATATTTCGCAGCGGTCCCGTGAAGAAGTGCATCAGGGCATCACCACCATGGATAAGACTACCGATGGACTGAGCCGCATCAACGGAGCCATACAGGCCGCCGGACAAATCATCGACGCCCTCGGCAAGCGCGCCGACAGCATTGGCAATATTGTGGAAGTCATTGACGACCTGGCCGAGCAAACCAACCTGCTGGCCCTGAACGCGGCCATTGAGGCCGCCCGCGCCGGGGAGCATGGTTCCGGATTCGCGGTGGTGGCCGACGAAGTCCGCAAGCTGGCGGAAAAATCGGCGGCGTCAGCCAAAGAAATTTCTGACCTGATTGCCAGCATCCAGAACGAATCGCGCCAGGCCGTGGACAAGATGGAAAAGAGCACAAACATCGTCAACGAGGGACTCGCCCTGGGCAACGATCTGCAGGCCGCGCTCAGGAAGATCTCTAACGTCGTGACCGAAGTGTACAAGTTCGCCCAGGAGATCGGGGCCGCTACCAGCGAGCAGTCACACGGCTCGACCCAGATTGCAAAAGCCACTACCCGGCTCAACGAAATTACGCACGAGATCAACTCTTCGGTCGAGGAACAGGCCACGGGAGCGCAAGCCGTGGTGCGAGCCATGGAAAAGATGCGCGAGCTGATTGCCCAGACCACCTCAGGCTCGACGGAATTGGCGGCATCGGCGGAACAGATGTCCAAGATGTCGCGCAATCTGCTGGAAACGATGGATCGTTTCGTGCTCGAGAGCTTAGGCAACGGGAATGGGGCTACAGGATCCCACAACCGCGCCGATGCAGAGGAAGCACGCTACAGCGCCGCTTTGAGGTCCTAAAAGGAAATGCCATGGCGAAACCACTGCACCTGATCGGTTTTAGCATCGGACGCGAGAGTTTTGGCGTACCCATTGAACGGGTGCACCAGATCGTCGGCGTGCCCGAAATTACCGCTGTTCCCGATTCGCCCGATTGCGTGGAAGGCGTCATCAACCTTCGCGGGAAAATCGTTTCCATTGTGGATTTGCGCAAACGCTTTGGCGAAAAAGAAATCCACAGCCACAGAAAGAACCGGGTTCTGGTGGTCGAGGTGGAAGGCAAAATGGTCGGCTTGATCGTCGACTCGGCATCCGAGGTTCTCAAGATCCCCCACTCTGATATCGAACAGCCCCCGAATGTTTTCGAGGAAGGCGAGCTGAACTACGTGACCGGAGTGGGCAAGCTGAATGGCCGGCTCATTATCCTGGTGGATTTGACAAAGCTTCTGCAACGCGGCGAATTACGGCGCGTGGGTGAATTCGCGGAATCCCGTGAGGCGGAGGACAGCGTTCCAGCAAGTCTTCCGAAAAACCAGCGGGGGGCCCCGGTTGGAAGATAAGGTGAAATTGAGCGGCCCACAAGACATGAAAATGGCCCCATCCGTCATTCCGGTGCAGCTCTCTGCGGCGGAACAGACGCTGTTGCAGGCGCTGATCTACCAGGAATGCGGCATGTTTTTCGACGAACGCCGCATTACCTTCCTGCAAGACCGGCTTCAGCGCCGCCTTAAAACCACCGGCCTCGATTCCTTCTACGCTTACTACCGCCTGCTGATCAGCAATGAAGGCAAGAGCGAGCTGGCGGCGCTGGTGGAAAATCTTACCGTCAATGAGACCAGTTTTTTTCGCAACAAGCCGCAGCTTGAGTTGTTTCGAAAAGTGATTCTGGACGAGATTCTGCATCGCAAGCAGCAGCGCCGCGACTTTACCCTGCGCGCCTGGAGTGCGGGGTGCTCCACCGGGCAGGAGCCTTATACAATGGCCATGCAGATTTGTGACGCGCTGACCTATTACTACCTGCGCAATCCGCTTCCTTTTGAGATGCCTTCACCGAAGCCCATGGTTCCGCCTCCCTGGAAAGTGGAAATTGTGGCCTCAGATATCAGCTACTCGGTTTTGCGCACTGCCCAGGAAGGCATCTATCCGGAAAAACACATGGAGCCGGTGGATTTCACCTATCGCTTGCGCTATTTCGACAAGGTGGGCGACCGCTATGCGGTCAAGAAAGGCCTCAAAGACCTGGTCCATTTTGACTTCCATAATCTCAAGACAGAGTTTTTGCCACAGCGCAATGATGTGATCTTTTGCCGCAATGTGATGATCTATTTCGACCAGGCGGAGCAAAAGCGCCTGCTGAACAAGTTCTACCGTTGTTTGAATCCTGACGGCTATCTGTTCACCGGGCACGCGGAAAGCCTGCTGTCATTGACCGAGCAATTCAAGATGTTCCACGAGAATAATGGAACAGGGTATCAGCGACTCGAGGTGAAGGCTTGAGCTTCTCTGAAGAACACGGACCGGAGTTGAAGGAACTATTCTTCGAGGGCGCACGCGAGCTCCTGCAGACGCTCAATGAACAAGGCCTGCGTTTGGAAGCAACTCCGGGAGACGAAGAAATCATCCGCAGCCTGCGGCGCGCCGTGCATACCTTGAAGGGGGATTCCGCCGTCTGCGGCTACAGTGAAATCAGCGATTTGGCCCACCAACTGGAAGATGTGCTGACGCCGGAGCAGGTCATGAACGGCAATGCCCGTATGGCGGAACTGGTGCTGAACGCGGCCGATCTTTTTGAGATCATGCTGGCAGCCTACCGCAATGACAGCGCCCTGCCTGACAGTAACGCCTTGCGCGCCGCCATTCAAAGGTTCGCGAACCCGGGCTCAACCCAACCCCGGAAGAAAGCGGCCGGTTCGGGCGGCAAGAAAGAACTGAAAGATAAACTGAAAGGCTTTGCCTGGACGGAATATCAGCAAACCGTGATTGCCAGCGCGGCGGCTGAGGGGAAAAAGATCCTGCTGGTGGCGGTTTCCATTGATGATCTCTGCCCCATGCGCGCGGCCGCTCTGCAACTGGTGCGCAATGTGCTGGAAGAAGCCGGGACTCTGCTGGCCATTCAGCCCGAAGACCCATCCGCCAAAAACATCAGTGTCATCGAGGCCGCGGTGGCCACCGATGCGCAGGTTGATTGGCTTGTCCGCAAATGCCAGATTCCCGCGGTGGTAAGCGACATCATGGTGCGTCCTTACGAAGCGCCGGGAACACATGCGGGGCGAGCTCAAAGAAAATTATCTGCCGCCTCAGCCCCTGACCCGCTTCCCAAAGTTACTACTCCGCCCGCGCAAGATGACCCTGTGAGCGGCCAGGCAGAGCAGGCCTGGGAGCAACCGGCGGCCGCGCCCCCGGGCTCTTCCAGGGAGCCGGCAGTCCAGCCGGGGGCGAGTGCGCCTTCAGCCACTGCAACTGATTCCATTCTGCGCGTGGATGTAGAGCGCATTGACTCTTTGATGAACCTGGTCGGCGAACTCATCATCGGAAAATCGATGTTGCAGCAAACCATGACCCAGTTCGAGCAGCGTTTCCGCAAAGATCCTCTGTACAACCGCTTTCAGGACACCCTGACCTTCCAGGCGCGAGTGCTGGGTGAGATGCAGAAGTCTGTAATGAAAATCCGCATGGTCCCGGTCGAGCAGCTATTCCGCCGCTTTCCTCGCCTGGTGCGCGACGTCTCCAAGGCATGCGGCCGCGAGGTTCGCCTGGAAATCAGCGGTGAAAATACCGACCTCGATAAGAGCATCCTCGACGTGATCGCCGAACCGCTCACCCATATTCTGCGCAATGCTGTGGACCACGGAATTGAGCCGCCGAACGAGCGCGTTGCCATGGGCAAGCCGGAATACGGCACCGTGAGTCTCAAGGCATATCACCAGGGCAATCAGATGGTGATTCAGGTCAGCGATGATGGGCGTGGCATTGACCGTCACAAGGTCGTTGCCCGGGCCATCGAATCTAAAATCGTGACCCGGGAAGAGGCCGCCGACTTCAATGACAGCGAAGCCCTGGACCTGATCTTTCATCCCGGTCTCAGCACCGCGGAAGAGGTCACTACAATCTCCGGCCGCGGCGTGGGCATGGACGTGGTCAAGACGGTGCTGGAACGTTTAAAAGGCTCCGTGCACATAGAAACCAAGCCAGGCTTGGGGACGACGTTCTACCTCCGGGTGCCGCTCACGCTGGCGATCATCAAGGCGCTGTTGTTCCGCACCGGCCAGCGGCTGTACGCATTGCCCCTGAATTCTGTGATTGAGATCACCCGCGCCTACGAACGCGACTTCCATCGTGTGGACCGGCGCGAAGTGCTGCAATTACGCGAGCACATCATTACTTTGGTCCGGCTCGGCAAGCTGGGTTCGCAAGCTGCGGTTGAGCCCTCGCAGAAAAAGTTTGTCATTGTGGTCAGCCTTAACGACAACCGCTTTGGACTGGTCGTAGATAAGCTCGTGGGCGAGCAGGAACTTGTCATCAAGGCGCTCGACGATGAATGGGTGGCTACCGACCTGGTCAGTGGCGCTTCCATTTTGGGAGATGGAACTGTGGTCCTGGTCCTGAACATGGCCGCTCTGATCGCCAAGGCCGGCAGAGACCGCGGCATGGAGCTGCACTCAGGCCGAAAAGGGGCCACGGCATGAGCGACAAGATCAGAGTGCTGGTTGTTGATGATTCCGCGGTCATGCGCAAACTGATTCCCCAGATTCTGGAGCGCGACCCAACGATTGAGGTGGTAGGGACGGCAATGGACGGCGCTTTTGGGCTTAAAAAAATCGAAGAGGTCCACCCGCACGTCATCACGCTCGATCTGGAGATGCCTCGAATGGATGGCACCGAAATGCTGCGCCAGATCATGCGCTCCGACAAAATTCCAGTCATCATTGTCAGCTCGCATTCCGTAGCCGGTGCGGCAGCAACATTCAAGGCGCTGGCGCTGGGCGCGTTTGATTTTATCGCCAAGCCGCGCGACGGCGCCCAGGACCGCATGGATGAGATTGCCTCCGAACTCATCGCCAAAATCAAAGTAGCGGCCAAAGCACGCATGCATCGCTGGGAAAGCGGGGTTCCAGCGAATAATGCGAACCATAATAATGACAAGCCAATCGCCAAGCCGGCGCCGCGTCTTAAAGCTTCGCCCAGCAAGATCATAGCGATTGGAAGCTCCACCGGTGGACCCAATACCCTGCAATATCTGCTTTCGCAGTTGCCTGCGGATTTTTCAGCCGCAATGGTTGTGGTACAACATATGCCGGAAGGGTTTACGGAAATGTTTGCCAAGCGCCTTGATGAGAGTTGCTCGCTTGAGGTCAAAGAAGCGCAATCGGGCGACCTGCTGCTCGCAGGCCGCGTTCTGATTGCTCCCGGCAGCAAGCACATGCGGGTAAGGCGTATGCCCCTGGGAGATATTGTGGTACTCTCCGACGATCCTCCTCATAATGGTCACCGGCCTTCCGTGGATTTATTGTTCCGCTCCGTGGCGCAGGAGTTTGGCCCCAATGCCATTGCCATCCTGATGACAGGCATGGGTGATGACGGCGCCGACGGCGTGGGCGCAGTGCGGGCCGCCGGGGGACTTACAATCGCGCAAAGCGAAGAGTCGTGCGTGGTGTTCGGCATGCCTAAGGCAGCCATCGATAAAGGATTTGTGACACGTGTCGTCCCCCTGGAGACTATGGCCAATACTTTGCAAGTGTACTGCTCCCCCGGGGGACCAATGCAGCAAGGCAAAGAGTCAAAAATGCAGGCAGAAAAAAAATAAATGTCTGCCGAAGAGTCGGGTTTCATCCAATGAGCGTACAACAACTTGCAGGCCACAAAAGAATAGGAGCGTGGGTATGAGTCAGTTTCCGGTGCTGTTACGCAGCAAAGACCGGCAGCCGGTGCGTTATCTGATTGTCGATGATTCCGTCTTCGCCCGTAAGAATATGGCGAAGATGATCGAGTCTTTTGGTGGCAGGGTCGCGGCCGAGGCCGGCGACGGATGCACGGCCATTACCGAATACGACCGCGTGCAGCCCGACATCGTGCTCATGGATATCACCATGCCGCAGATGGAAGGCATTGAAGCCGCCGAGCGCATTATCCGCCAGCATCCCCAGGCACGCATCATCATGGTTTCGTCTGTGGGTTACCAGGAGAACATTGTCGCGTCTCTGCAAAAAGGCGCGCGGCATTTTGTGCAGAAGCCGGTCAAAGCCGAGCAACTGTACGACATTCTCAAGTACGTGCTCGGAGACGATGCTGTAACCCTGGCGCCCCCCTCCGTTCAATAATTCTCAGGAGAACCTTTTTTTATGCGCATGGAACTGATTCAGCCTTTCATCAATGCCGCCGACGCCGTGTTGTGCCAGACCCTTCAGGCCCCCACAAAAATCGTCGACGTCAGCATGGATGAGGAAGCCTATCGGCGCAAGGGCGTCGCCGCCATGATCAATATCGTTGGCGACATCGAGGGCCGCGTGATCTTCGACCTGGACACACCCACCGCGGTCCGAATCGCCAGTTGCTTCGCCGGCCAGCCTGTGGCCGCTTCCGATGCCATGGTTCGCGACACCGTATGCGAACTGGCCAACCAGGTGATCGGCAATGCCATCAGCACGCTCAACGACCAGGGCATGCACTTCCGGGTTTCACCCCCGGAACTGCATACCGCCGAAGTTGGCGTTCATGGCACCGAAGACACCGAAGCCCTGGTCATGTGCTTCGATACCCCTAACGGGCGCGTGTATATGAATATCTCCATGCGCTACCACCGCCGCCGCCGCTCCGAAAGAACTGTGGTGATTTGAGGCGGAATATACCCCGCAAGTAGTTCACCCCCCTCCCCCATTACTCAAGTAGTCTCTGCACCGATAAACCACTTAAAAATCAAAAAGATGTGGCGGGAAACCGAGTAGTGAGAGAGTAGTCAAATCTGCTAATTTTCAAAGACCTTTTTTGTTCAGGACAAAGAGCTGGGCGACATAAACTGCCGTCGAATAACCCTGGCCCCGGCATTTCTGGAATGCCACACACACTTCCGTGTCATGATGGCTCATCATTCGCCAGCAATCAATCTTGTGGTATCACTGCACCTTTTTTATGTGAGTTCCGGCACCGCTCTTGCCTTATCGGACAAAAAATCTGACAACCATGGAAGTGCGAAACGAATTTCCTTCGCGTCAGTTCTACGGGTTCATGAGCACGAACCGAGGAGAGGCGCCCGCCGGAATTGCAGCCGGGTTGGCGACTACTGTGTCGTCGCTGGTGCGAATTATCGAAATATTTGCTGTACCGCCGTTTGCCACGACAACTCGAGTGCCATCTGCGGAAGAACCTATGGAAACAGGAGCCCCTCCTACAGGTATGGCCACGGGATTATGTGGGGCTGGAAATGTTTTTATAGTGTTGCTGCTGGTGAGAAGAACGGAGACGGTGCTGTCGCCCGAATTAGCGATATATGCGCGTGTCCCATCGGAGAGAGCAGCAATGGATGTGGGGGCAGTGCCAACCCCGACCGTAGTTGCTGTACTTGCGCTGCAATCGGCAGCATGATTGATAATTGAAATTGAACCGCCGGTGGTATTGGCCACATAAACGCGTTGCAATTTGGGATCAAAGCGCAGGAAGCTGGGCCCACCGCCCACTGGAATGGGAGTTGGCATAACGGTATCGCTGGTTGCATTGATTACGCTGACGGTATTGTTACCGCTGTTGGCTACATACAAGCAGTTACCCTCGGCACTGGCTACAATTGCCGAGGGCGCTGCGCCCACTGCAAGTGCAAGTGTGGTTTTAATGGCGGCCGAAGGATTCAGTTGGGTAGTAAGCGGAATAAGTGTGGGATCAATGACCGTTACCTTGTTGCTGCCCTGGTTGGCTACATAAATCTTGCCGCCATTGGGCAACTGGGCGATGGCAACCGGATTGGAAATTGAAGCGGAAGCATCAGAGATCTCAAAAGTTTCCGAAAAGGTAGACAATGAAACTACTCCCACTGAGCTCGGCGTTCGCCCTGGTTGGGTTACATAGATATTGGTATTGTCGGTGCTGGCAACGAACCCTGGCTGGGCTTCCGGCGGCGAATTAGAATTTTTGGTCGGCAGGGTAACGGTTTGAACCGAAGCGCCCGGACCTGAACTTGCAGGATAGATGGAGAGAGTGCCGTCAGTTTTATTGGCAACCACCACCTCTCCACCAATAATCGCGGCGTGCACCGGATTGACTCCCACATTCTCAACCGCGACTACCGTATCTCCGGAGACATCAATGTGCATGCCTGTACCAGGGTTTGCGCCGTTGGCGCTGACAATGATTGCATTTTCCACGGTCCCTGACGGGTCTCCACCGGGCTGCGGAATAGGGTTGGAGACCGGACGAAAGGTATCGCCGCAACCGCTCAGAAAAATGAACACGATTACTGCCGTTGCTGTTTTGCTCAAGATTGCTGCAGGGCGCCTGGTCAACAGCCCGGCAAAAAATAAACGCATGTGATAACCCATTCTTCGGTCTAGTCTCCGCTGTTTGGAAGTGCAGGATTGAGGAAACTAGTATTGTAGCAGTTCTCAGCGGGTTTTTATGAAGGTTCAGGCTACGCGTTTCTTCTTTGTCTTGTTGGTCGCGGGGGGTTGGGGCTTTGCGCCTACGACGTGAATCCTGGATTCTTCTTCCGCCTTGGCTATGCGCCGGGCGGGTTTCTTTTCCGTCTCCATTTCGGCGAGGCTCTGCTTCAGCGCCGCCATCAGGTCGGCAACCGGAGCGGGTCTGGAGGGCTTCTCCACCTCAGTTACTTCCATGCCTTCCAGCTTAGCTTTGATCAGTTCTTTCAGGTTTTCTTCGAAGGTGTCGTGGTATTTTTCGGGTTCGAACTTCGCCTCCAGCGCCGCGATGAGTTGTTGCGCGACCTTCAATTCCGCTTCTTTCACTTCGATGTTGGGCACTTCGAGGTTGGGCGGCGCGAGTTGCTCAATGCGGCTCAACTCTTCTTTGTAATACATGGTGTGCAGCATGATTCCCTTCTCGTAGGGCCGAAGGAAGACGGTGTACTCCCGGTTGTGCATGGCCAGCTTGGCGATGGCAACGTATTCGGAGTCGCGCAGCGCCTTGGCCAGCAAGGCGTAGGGACGCCGGCCTGCTTCTTCCGGCAACAAATAATACGATGAATCGAAATAAACCGGATCAATCTCGCCGGCTTTCACGAATTCCAGGATCTCAATGGCCTTGGCCGTCCTGGGTTCGATCTTCTTGATCTCATCCGGCTCGATGACGACGTAAACCCCTTTGCTGTATTCGTATCCTTTGACGATTTCGCTGCGCTCGACCACGCGGTTGTCGGCGGGGCAGTAGAGCTGCTGCTTGACGCGGGTATTGTCGTTGCGGTGCAGCATGTGAAAGCTTACGCGGGTGCTGCGCGCTCCGGAAAAGAGGCGCACCGGCATTGAGATGAGGCCAAAGGTAAGATACCCCGTCCAGACAGAGGCAGGCATGTTTGCTCCTTGGGGGACAACCGATACGATGCGGTGCAGAAGCCGATAGCTGCCAGCTCCTAGCTGTTTCTACTTTTGGATGGTGTAAAACATCTTCACGTCCAGCCGGTTCTTTCTTGCGTCGCTGAGCGACGCGCAGAACCAAAGACTTTCGGGACTGTGAGCTAGCAAACGACCTCCAAAATCAGAAACAGCTGGGAGCTGGAAGCTAGCAGCTTCTTCCGTTTCATTCCTTCATTCCTAGTCAGGTGCCGGCTATTGACTGAGTGCTAACCCTGCGCTAATCTATGGGAACACTGGGAAAGGAGGGGATCCGATGGATAAAAGTTCTGATTGTAGTAGTAGTAGATACAGTGAGGTGGCTGAGGCTTAAGGCGCGCCCGCTTTAAGCGTAAGAACAACCTGTAGTTAGGATCTTGGAGCGCGGTAAGCGTCTTCAGCCAATCCCAACAGTCTACCGAACGGCCTGCTGTCCGCGATGCGGATAGCAGGCCGTTTTGCTGTCTGACGCGCGAATATTTTTTCAAAGCTGAAACCCATTGCCGGAATTCCGTTTCTCGAAATGCGAGACGTCGAATTTACGAATTCCGGAATTAAGAATCCGCGAACTTCACATTCTTTTCTGGCTTCCTGGGCGCAAGCTTGTTACGATTTCCGTAATTAGGGCCGAGATTTGAAAGCAGTTCCGTGGCGCGCCCATGATACCCGGTCAACAACTACGAGCAATACGAGAAGCTCTGGGCCTGACGCTCAAAGATGTTGAATCTGCCAGCGCCGTGATCGCGGAAAAATATAACAACCAGGAATACGCCATCCCTGCCAGCCGTCTTTCTGAAATAGAAACCAAGGGCATGCTGCCCAGCATTTATCGCGTTTATTCCCTGGCGCTGCTCTACCGGAAAACCGTTGAAGAAATTTTATCGGTCTTTGGCATACCGCTCAGCAACCTGGCGGAAGATATTTCTGTGACTCATCCCCCCAAGAGCCACATTCTTTCTGTCCCCGATGAAAAGCGGACGGTTGAGATGCCGTTGCGCTTTGACCCTGGCTTCGACATGCGTAAAACCACCAACATGGGACGCATGGTGGAAAAGTGGGGCACCGTGCCGCTGCATTTTCTTTCTAAATTTGCCCGCACGCACTACACCTATGGCTACGTGGGGACCGACGATTTGACGCTGTATCCGCTGATTTTGCCCGGCTCTTTCCTGCAGATCGATGAGAGCAGAAACAAAGTTCAGGAGGGCGGCTGGCGCAGCGAATATGAGCGCCCGATCTATTTTGTAGAGACGCGCGAGGGATTTGTTTGCACCTGGTGCTCGCTGGTGGGGAGCCAGTTGGTTCTGCAACCGCATCCTCTGTCACCGGTGCCGATCCGGCTTTTGAAGCACCCGCAGGAGGGCGAAGTGCTGGGCCAGGTGGTGGGCGTAGCTATGAGCCTGGGGGATTCGGGGAGCGTTGAGCTCGAGCAATTTCTCGCAAAGCAGCAAATACTGAATCCAGGTGTTTAGCCGATCCGCCTTGCAGGTTTTTGGGGAGGAGCGACCCATCTTTTTCTAGCACATCCAGGTATTGCATGGGCTCCATGTTCTGTTCGCGGGCCGACTCCTGAACCTCTTCCCATAAGACCAGCAACGAAGTGCGCAGGGCCTCCAGAAAATTGTAGGAGTGCACTTCGGAAATCATCTTCTGCACCACGTCAGGGCCGTAGGTGCGGCTCAGGCCCCAGTGCTCATACTTGCCCTCCTTGCTTCCGCGCAGGGAGCGCAGGTACTGGAGCCGCTCCAGAATGGTCTGGAATACCGAAAGCGTGTTCTTAAGAAAGTCTTCTGTTGGGCTCAGCATTTTTTACGAATTCCGGAATCGTCAGTATTTTCAGGTTTTTTCCAGGATTTCCGCTTTCAGTGTGAAATTGGTTTCAACAAGGAGAAACTCACCATGAAAAAAATTATGTTCGCCATCGCCCTTACTTTAGCCCTAACCGCCGGAATTGCAAGCCCTATTTCAGCAGCAGCGCAGACCAAGCAGGCTTCCCCTAAGGCAAATCCCATTACTGACGTGAATCATGACGGTCCTGGCGCTCCCCCTTGCCAGTTAACTAACGATTGCTTCATCTAGTGCCAAAACAGGAACCAGTCAGGGAAAGAATTATGTTGTGGGCTGCCTATTAAGTACTTTACTCTAAAGGCAGCCCATGACGGTGCGTCATATTTTTGAAACGGCTTTTTGGTACGTGCCTTCCGTCCTTCAGACGATCCTGATCGTTACTATGCTCGTGCACCGGTTGTACCGGCAGTTGCCTTATTTCTTCAGCTACACGACGGTTATTACGGTAACGACTATTTTCTATTTAATCTTGGAACCAAAGTCGTCACTTTACCTATATTCCTATCTACTTGGAGAGCTAATCACCTGGGCATTGGGCATGGCCGTAATCTATGAGATCTATGCAAATCTTTTAAAGGAATATGCGGTCCTGCAAAAGATGGGAACCATTCTATTTTGGCTGACCAGTATTATTTTGGTGCTGATCGCATCCTGGACCGCGCTCAACACTCCGGGAGCGGATGTAGAACGGCTTGCGAAGGGCTTTCTGACGCTGGAACGTAGCTTGCGAATTGTACAGTGCGGATTATTAGTGGTTCTTTTTTTGTTTGCCAGATTTTTTGGATTGAGCTGGAAAAACTATCTCTTTGGTATCGCATTGGGATTTGCTACTTTCGTCTTTTTCGAACTTACGGTTGTGGCGGTGCGAGCTTATACCGGAGTCAGTCAGGTTCCGTTTTACCGATTTTTGAAACCGGCGTCGTATGACTTGGGCCTTCTAATCTGGACTGTTTATGTCATCAAAGCTTGGCGCCCGGTCGATTTGCGCGTCCTACCCAAAACTGAGTTGGCAGCATGGAATGACGCACTGCAGGAGCTGTTACATCGGTAATCTGTCGCTCAGCTTTTCCCGCTCTGTTAAGATAGATCATCCTCTCTAAATCATTGATTTTACTAGATTTAATTCCAGAATGGAACCTGTCCCAAAACAGAAATCCTCCTACGCTTCCAATCCACATTTTGCTTTATTTGTAGGCGGTTATGATGCACCATAGTGTTGGTAGCTTGTGTGTACGTTGCGCACGAGCAGCTTTCACGTTAGCTTCGTGAAATGAAGTTCCGGGAGCTATTACAGCGATGAACTTACTATTTCTGCTAGTCACATTTTCAGCCCTGAGCACTATTTTGCTCTACAAAGCGGCGCGCGGGCATAACGTCCGCATTGCCAGCTCCGAAGATCTCGAGCGGCTGACCAAGCCGGTTGACCTCGTCGCCTTCCGGAACCTTACCGATCCTGCGGAAGAGACATTCTTGCGCAGCCATCTTCCCGCCGGGGCCTTTGCCCGCGTGCAGCGCAAGCGCATGCTGGCGGCGGTGGAGTACGTGCAGCGTGTCGCCTGGAATACGGCTGTGCTGATGCGCCTGGGCGAGTTGGCCAGCGCCGCTACCGAGCCCGAAATGGTGCAGGCCGGCATGCAGCTCAAGACCGCTGCGCTCGGTTTAAGGATTTTAGCCCTGCAGGCCGAAGGGACCCTGTATATTCGCGCCATGTTCCCCAATATGCAGCTGCAGCCACGCGATCTGGTCGCCGGATACGAGAACCTGCGCGAGCAGGTTGCCGCCGTCTGCCAGCTCCAGCAGCCCGCCAGCCTGGCTGGCGCCATGGCTGCGCTCTGATGTTCAGGCCGGATGAGAATGCAACAGGAAGTTGCGTTCTCATTTTCCGGTGATTTTGATTATTACCTTCCCAAAACTTTCATTGGATTCCAGGCGGCTATAAGCCGCCTGGATGTCTTTTACCGTAAAATCGAATTCGCTATCCACCACCGGACGCACTCTGCCCTGCGCCAGCAATGGAACTACTTCCGCCGAAAATGCCTCGGTGGCGGCGATCTTTTCTTCCAGGGGCCGCGCGCGCAGGGTTGACCCTATAAGGCGCAGCCGCTTGTGCAGGAACTGCCCCAGATCAATCTCTATTTTCCTGCCGCCCATACTGGCCAGCAGTACCAGCCGGCCTTTTATCCCCAGCGCGTCGATGCTCGCGGGCACGTAAACGCCTCCCACTAAATCGAGCACGACATCGAAGCCGCGTCCGGCGGTCCACTGCCGTGCCTGTTCTTTCAGCGGTCCTAAGTCTTCGGACAGCCGGATTCCATTCTGAAGCCCGAACTCGCGCGCACGCTCAATTTTCTCTTGCGTGCGCGAGGCGCCGTAAGGGACAGCCGCCCTGGCCCGGGCCAGTTGCACTGCCGCCAATCCAACTCCGCTGCCGACGGCGTGAATGAGCACGGTTTCGCCAGCAGCCAGATTCGCCTGCTTCCACAAAGCATCGTGCGCGGTGATAAACACCTCTGGAACCGCGGCGGCTTCGCTCCAGCTAAGATTGGCGGGGATTTCGGCCAGCATGCGCTCATGAGCGACGACATATTCCGCCTGGCCTCCGCCGCCAACGATGCCAAAGACACGCTGTCCGGGACGCCACGCTGTTGCCTGGGGGCCTAATGCCGCAACCTCGCCGGCAAACTCCAGGCCGGGGATGTGCTGGGGCGCATCCGCTGGCGCAGGATAATGTCCCTGGCGCTGCAGGATATCGGCGCGGTTGACGCCGGCGGCATGCACGCGCACCAAGACTTCGTGCGAAGAGGGTTGCGGGGCCGGGACATCGCGGACCTCCAGCACCTCTGGGCCGCCGGGTTTGGTGATGATGAGTGCTTGCATGAACCAGCTTCTAGCTCCTAGCTTCTAGCTGTTTTTGATTTTCGTGGAATTTAGATGTTATATCGTCTCTCTGGCTGCGTTTCAGCATTGAGACCGCTTACATTGTTTGAGGTCCAAAAACAGCTGGAAGCTGGAAGCCAGTAGCTCAATCGTAAATCCTACTTCGTAAATCGAAAATTTACAGACTGGCGTAGGCGCCGGCCAGCAGCGAATCTGCGAGCTGGGGAGTCGTCCCAGTCGTTTCGTTGGAGCCGGAATCCTGGCTGGAATCGGTGGCACTTGGGGCGGGTTGATATTCATGCACCTGGACGCCATCTTCATTCACGGTGAGGTATGTGGCCTGAGAGTTGGTCCAACAGCCAGTATTGTAATAATGAATGCCCTGGTGCTGGCGGGCTGAGGCTTCGTGGGTGTGCCCGCAAAAGACCACGTCGGCGCCGCGGTGGCGGGCCAGGTTCAGGGCCCCGGCAGAGACTACATCCGAAAGACGCAGCCATGAGGTGCTCATGCGGTCGAGAAAGCGGGCCAGCTTCTGCTCGCAAAAATGCAGGCGCTGCGCCTGTGTATAGATAAAGACGCCGATTCCGCTCAGCAGCAGGTTATTGATCAGGAAGCGGTCAAACTGATGTCCGTGGATGGCGAGGTAGCGCTTGCCGCGGTAGTCCCAGGTATATTCCTGGTAGACTTCAACCCCCACCAGGTGCGACATGACATCGGTCAATCCCTGATCATGATTACCCTCCACCCAAACCACCTCGACGTTGCGCTTGGGATTGGAAAGCTTGCGGATGTAGGAAAGCAGGTGCCAGTGCTCTTTTTTCAGCCGGCTGAAATTCAGGTCGTTGAAGATATCGCCCAGCAGCACCAGCCTTTTAAATGCAATGCTCTTCAGCATGGCCAACACGTCACTGGCGCGACTGGTCTCAGAGCCCAGGTGAATGTCTGACAGAATGACGGTATCGAAACACGCTTCCTGCATAGCCCTATTACATCGAAGGCGTGTTAGGGGAATATGAATTTTCCGAGAAAATTTTTGGATGGGAACCATTTGTATTACGTTTTTTGTGGTAACGCCGGGGTATGGGAATTTACGATTTACGAAGTACGATTTACGATTTTCTATGGTATCAACTACTTTGCGGTGAAACGGGAGTTTGTTGGCACTTCGTAAATCGTAAATCCTCCAATCTCTGTACCTCTGTGTCTCTGCGGTAAATTTTCGGTACAATTCAACTTCCGTCTCTTCCCAATCACATGCCGAACCAGGAATACGAACTCGTAGTAATCGGCTCCGGTCCTGCCGGACAGAAAGGCGCCATCTGTGCCGCCAAGTTCCGCCGGAAGGTTGCCATCATTGACCGCAAGAAGATGCTGGGCGGGGTGTGCGTCAACACCGGCACCATTCCCAGCAAGACCATGCGCGAGGCCATCCTTTACCTGAGCGGGTTGCGCCAGCGCGCCTTTTATGGCCGGGGATACAAGCTGAAAGACGAGATTTCCATCCAGGACATTACGGTTCGGGTTGACAGCATGGTCATGCGCGAAACCGAGGTGATTCGCGACCAGCTTCGGCGTAATCACATCACCGTGTTCGAAGGCAGCGCGCGCTTTATCGACCCGCATACGATTGAACTCGAAACCACAGAGGGTCCGCTGGCGCTGCGCGCGCAGAATGTGTTGATCGCCTGCGGCACCCGCCCGGCGCACACTGACAGTATCCCCCTGGACGGCAAGCGCATCATCGATTCTGACCAGCTGCATTGTCTTGAGAATGTTCCGCGCGAGGCCATTGTCGTGGGCGCAGGTGTTGTGGGCCTGGAGTATTCCTCCATGCTGGCCGCGCTCGGAGTTGAAGTCACGCTGCTCGACCAGCGCCCTACACTGCTGGATTTTGTGGACCGTGAGATTCTCGATAACCTGTGCTTCCAGCTTCGCCGCCAGGGAACAACATTTCGCCTGGGAGAAAAAGTCGTGCAGGTGGGATCGGAAGAGGACCGTGGACGGGTCTTTGCCAAGCTGGAAAGCGGCAAAACGGTTCACGGCGAAGCGCTGCTCTATGCCATCGGACGCCAGGCCAATACCGACCAGTTGAACATAAGCGCGGCCGGACTCGCGGTGGATGGCCGGGGCAAGCTGGAGGTCAACGAACATTACCAGACGAGCGTGCCGCATATCTATGCCGCCGGAGATGTAATCGGCTTCCCTTCGCTGGCCAGCACATCCATGGAGCAGGGCCGGCTGGCGAGCTGCCACATGTTTGGCAAGACCTTCAATAAATCCACGGAACGGTTTCCGTATGGCATTTATACAATTCCAGAAATTTCCATGGTCGGTCCCACGGAAGAACAGTTGACCCACGATAAAGTTCCCTACGAGGTTGGCATCGCCCGCTACGAAGACCTGGCCAAAGGACAGATGCTGGGCGACGACCAGGGCATGCTCAAGCTGCTGTTCGATCCGGAGACTTTCAAGCTGCTGGGCGTACATGCTATTGGGGAGCAGGCGACCGAGATCGTCCACATTGGGCAGGCGGTGCTGAGCTTTGGCGGTACGATTGAATACTTCCGCGATACGGTTTTCAATTATCCAACGCTGGCTGAGGCCTATAAGGTCGCGGCGCTGGATGGATTAAACAAGCTATGATGCTGGTTTAAGGTATCCTGACAATTCAATGCCAAATTGCGTGAACTGCAACCGTCCTCTATCCTCCTTCGGCCCTGGAGAACCACATCCACTTTGCCCGCAATGCCGCCAGCAGATTTTGGGACAGAATGTAGAGGCGCAACCCGCGCGCGCCGTTTCCCGAAGCTTTCCCGTTACAAACACGCTTCTGGCTATCAATGTGGCGGTCTTTATTGTTATGACGTTCTACGGTGTGTCTCCCATCCTTCCAACTGCTGACCAGCTTAAACCTTGGGGCGCGGACTATGGACCGCTCACCCTTACCACCCAGCCCTGGAGGTTGCTCACTTCAACATTCGTTCATGGGGGGCTACTTCATATTGCTACCAACATGTGGTGTCTTTGGAACCTGGGCAGGCTGGCGGAAAACATCTTCGGCCGCCTGACCTTCCTGCTGACCTATCTGTTTACGGGAATCTCCGGCAGCCTGCTCAGCGTAGCTTTGCATTCCTCGTGGGTCAGCGTCGGGGCTTCAGGAGCAATCTTCGGCGTGGCCGGCGCGCTTATCACCGCGCTGTACTTCGGAAAACTTCCGGTGCCCAAAGAGCGGCTGAACGCAACCTTAAAAAGCCTGGTCTTATTCGCTGTTATAAACCTGGCGATTGGCGCCGGTATTCCTGTGATCGATAACTCCGGACACATCGGCGGGCTTGTGTTGGGACTCGCGATCGGCGCCCTGCTCGCTCCTTATCTCACCAGCGACCCCGAGTCCAAAGCCCGCAACCGGCAGATCGTCTTTGCCGCGCTCGCCTTCGTGCTGATTGCTGCTATCTGGTATGTCAGAAAAGCAAGCGGCTATTGAGCCGCCTCCATCGAGGCTGCAAGAAATCGTTGTTTCTTCGTTCTATAGTATGAGCTAGCAGCCTAAAGCTTTATTTGCTATAACATCTCCACTCTCATCCAAATCTATGGAACAAACACATTCGGCAAGTTTTCCGGCTGCTCCTGGAAACTGGAGACGCGGCTTCTGGAGCCTGATCGTCACCCAGTTCCAGGGCGCATTCAGCGATAACGCCCTGAAAAATCTGGTGACCGTGCTGGTGCTCAGCATGGGGCTGCCTCCAGCGATGCGCGACAGGCTGGTGCCGGAAGTGGGCGCGATTTTTTCTGTGCCCTTTATCCTGTTCTCGATGTACGGCGGTTTTTTTGCCGACCGCTTCAGCAAGCGCACCATCAGCATCAGCATCAAGGTCTTTGAGATTGCAATCATGCTGGCGGCCACGGCTGGCTTGTTTTTTTCCGCGCCGGCGTTGCTGCTGACCGCGGTTTTCCTGATGGGGGTGCACAGCGCTATCTTCGGCCCTTCCAAATATGGCCTGCTGCCCGAGCTGCTGCCTCGCGAGAAGCTCTCCTGGGGCAATGGCGTGATCGAGTTGGGCACATTTCTTGCCATCATCCTGGGCACCGCCACCGGTCCGCTTTTGGCGCAGTACTTTCATGGCCGGCAGTATTGGTCGGGGGCATTGCTGGTAATGTTGGCGTTCGCCGGCCTGGGAACAAGCTTTGGCATCACGCGCGTGCCGGCGGCCAATCCGGCGCGCAAGTTCCACTTTAATTTTGTCGCCGATCTGTGGCGTGAAATCCAGTACGCCCGCCAGGACCGCCTGCTCTGGCTGGCGATCATGAGCAACACTTATTTCTTTTTTCTGGGCACTTTGCTGCAGCTCAACATTTTCATTTTGGGAACCGACGTCCTGCACCTCGACGAAAGCCACATCGGATACCTGCTGGTGGCGCTTGCGCTGGGCATGGGCCTGGGCAGCATCGCCGCAGGATATCTTTCGGGGAACAAGATCGAATACGGCCTGGTGCCGCTGGGCGCAATCGGGATGACCGTGTTTTCTGCTGTGCTGTTTCTGCACGGACTCGCCTTCGTCCAAGTGGTTGCCCTGCTCTCAGCCCTGGGATTCTTCGGCGGCTTCTTTATTGTTCCCGTGAGTGCAGTGATGCAGCACCGGCCGAGCGAGGAGCGCAAGGGTTCGCTCCTGGCTGCCGCCAACCTGCTTTCTTTTGTAGGTGTCTTCCTGGCATCAGGATGCTACTACGCGCTCAGCAGCGGAGCGGCGATTCCGCACACCGGCTTGAAGCTGCTGCACCTGTCGCCCGCGGCTATTTTCCTGGTTGGCGGCTTGCTTACCCTGGCAGCCACGGTTTATTCGCTGATGCTGCTGCCGCAGGCACTGGTCCGGCTGCTGCTGTGGATGGTGACGCGCACCGTGTATCGTATCCGCGTCGAAGGCATGGAAAATGTCCCGTCCAAAGGCGGTGCTCTGTTTGTCAGCAACCACCTCTCATTCATGGACGCGCTTCTGCTGGTGGCTTCCACCGATCGCTTCGTGCGCTTCATCATGTTCAAAGACATTTATGACCTCCCCATGATCAAGCCGCTGGCCAGGCTGGGCGACGCAATTCCCATCTCGTCGCAACTTCGCCCGCGCGAGATGATTCGCGCGTTGCGCACCGCCAGCGAAGCCATTCAGCAGGGGCAGATTGTCTGCATCTTTGCTGAAGGGCAAATTACCCGCATTGGGCAGATGCTTCCCTTCCGCCGCGGCATGGAGCGCATCATGAAAAATGTGGATGCGCCCATCATCCCCGTTCATCTGGATGGAGTCTGGGGAAGCATCTTCAGCTTTGAGCGCGGACGTTTTGTATGGAAGATTCCGCACGAGATTCCCTACCATGTCACCGTGAGCTTCGGGAAGCCGCTGCCGCCCGATACGCCTCCTTTTGAAGTGCGCCGCGCCGTGCAGGAGTTGCACACGCAAGCCTACGACCTTCGCCGCAAGCGCATCGAGCCGCTGCACCACAGCTTTGTGCGCGTGGCGCGCAAGCATCGCCGGCGCTTTGCCATGGCCGATGGGCAGACAGCTAAAGTCAGTTTCGGCTCGGCGCTCACCCGGACCATTTTTCTGGCGCGGCGGCTACGTCATGTCTGGAAAGACCAGAAGATGGTCGGCATTCTGCTGCCGCCCTCGGTGCCCGGCGCCTTGGTGAATCAGGCAGCCCTGCTCACCGGCAAAGTTCCGGTCAACTTGAATTACACAGCGTCAGACGCTGTGGTCGCCTCGTGCGCGCAGCAATGCGAGCTGAAGACGATTATTTCAGCCAAGGCCTTCCTGGAAAAGATTCCGGTGCATCCTCCCGAGAAAGTAATTCTGTTGGAGGAACTCGCCGCCAACCCGCGCCTCAGCGAAAAAATTATTGCGCTGGCGCTCTCCTGGTTGGCGCCACGGCCTCTGCTTGAACGCTATCTGAGCGGCGGCAAGACCGCCCGGATCGACGATCTTGCTACCGTAATTTTTTCCAGCGGCTCGACCGGCGATCCCAAAGGGGTGCTGCTCACCCACTACAACATCGCCTCCAACATTCAGCAGATGGGTCAGGTGTTTGCCCTCGACAAGCACGATCGCGTCCTGGGCATACTTCCCTTCTTTCATTCCTTCGGTTTCACGGTGACGATTTGCCTGCCGACGGTTCTGGGAGTGGGGGTGGTCTTCCATCCCAATCCGCTGGATGCGCGGGTCATTGGCGCGCTGGCGCAGAAATATGCCATCACCTTCATGGTGGCCACGCCAACCTTTCTTCAGACCTATGTTCGCCGCTGCGCGCCTGAAGATTTTGGCAGCGTGCAGTTTGTCCTCGCCGGAGCGGAGAAGCTGCCGGAACGCATCGTGCAGGCCTTTGAGGACCAATTTGGCATACGTCCACTCGAAGGTTACGGATGCACCGAGTGTTCCCCGGTCGTGGCGGTCAACACCCGCGACTTCCGCGCCGCCGGCTTCCGCCAGGTGGGGGCCAAGCGCGGCAAGATTGGCCATCCCCTGCCGGGCATGAGCGTGCGTATTGTCAATCCTGAAACGGGAGAACCGCAGCCGCTCGGCCAGCAGGGCCTGCTGCTGGTCAAGGGCCCCAATGTCATGCAGGGATATCTGAATCGTCCGGAGAAGACGGCGGAAGTCCTGCGCGATGGCTGGTACAACACCGGCGACATCGCCATTCTGGATGAAGACGGCTTCCTCGCCATCGCCGACCGCCTCAGCCGATTCAGCAAGATCGGCGGCGAGATGGTCCCCCACGTCAAAGTTGAAGAGCGCCTGCACGAACTTGCTGACGCTACCGAACAAAAATTCGCAGTCACAGCTGTGCCCGATGAGAAAAAAGGCGAGCGCCTGATCGTGCTGCACACTCTGACCGACGCGCAATTGAAAGATTGCCTGGAAAAATTTGCGGCTTGCGATCTGCCGGCGCTGTGGAAGCCACGCGCCAATCAGTTTTTCCATGTTGAGGCCCTACCCTATCTGGGTACGGGCAAACTGGATTTGCGGCGCATTAAAGAGCTGGCAGCGGAATTGTCGACGAAAGAGCCGCAGACGGCGTGAAGCAGTTCTCAGTTCCCAGTTCTCGGTTCTCAGTTCTCAGCAAAGAAGTGGGGTTGAGACTATTCGATGTATGGGGTGCACTGCCATAACTCGAAACTGGAAGCTCGAAACTTGAAACTGTTTTGAAAGCCGCGCGCTTCCACGCACATTAATTCTCAAAACGCTTTAGAATTGGGTGTTTATCGCATTGGAGGTTTGGCATCATGCGGCGCTATTCAATTCCGGCCATCGCTTTTGGTCTGGCTACCCTCATCGTCCTGGCTGGTTGCAACAAGGCGCAGTCTCCCTCTGATCAAAGCGTGCTCGGGGCGGTGCAATCAACGGCCGGAGCGATGGCCGGAGGAATTCATATAGAAAAACCGTTTCAGCAGGAATTGCCTGGAGCAGAGTGTTATAGCGGCGGGGGAAATTCTGCGGGCAACGTCGGTTTCGGGTTTCCCAGCCGGTCCAACCGGGTTCTGGCATTCACCATCGGGCCGCTGCGCGACAGCCTCTCCCCCGGACAGGAGAACAACAAGCCTTACGACGGCGCGGGAGCCTACCCCAACATTGGGATTGCGCTTAAATCTCCGCAAGGGAAGCCCCTGGCCGGCTTTGGCACAATCACCGTGAACCCCGATCTGCAAAGCGGGTCTTTCGCCTTCAAGGATGGCAGCGCCAGCGGCACATGGGATTGTGGACACAGACTCTGATTGAGTCATTGATTCATTGAGTCATCGGGTCATTGAATCATTTGAAGAAGTACGAATTCGGAAGTTCAATTTTTGATTTACGATTTGTGATTTACGATTTTAGATTCTTCATAAATCGAAAATCGTAATTCGTAAATCAGCCTTCAAACTTCAATTCAATGACCCGATGACTCAATGACTCAATCTACTTATCCAGTCCCAGCTTATGCAGCGCTTCGTCTAACTTGCTGCGGGGCGGTGGTGTAGGTGCAGGCTTGGTGGTTGGCTGAGCCACGGCCTCATGCTCATGAGTTTCCGTATCATCGGACTGGCCCTGGGGCGTTCCCGTCCGTTTGACCGGCCAATCTGTCGCCAGCCTGAAGCCGATGGTGGGATGGAAGTAATCTGGCTGGCCTGAAGTGCGGAAGGCGCACTGCAGCCCGGTGGGCGGCAGCGACCAGGCGTCGCCGCGGATAGCGCGCTGGCCATAGACCGGGTCTGTGGGTTTGGCCTTTTCGTCATAAAGAGAGCTGGTCCACTCGGCCACTCCTCCTGCCAGGTTGTGTACCCCAAACGGTGATTCGTCTTTATAGTCTTCCCACTTCCAACTGATATTGGCGCCGGAGTCGCCGTAGCCTTGCATCACAATCGCCAATCCCCTGCCAGGCTGGTTACCCCAGGAATACTTGCGTCCGTCAGTGCCGCGGCAGGTTCCCTCCCACTCGATTTCTGTGGGCAAGCGGTAAGCGACCCCGTCGCGTTTTGAGCGCCAGTCAATGTAGGCCATGACGTCGTTGTAAGAAATGCCCCGCACCGGCGATTGAGCGAATTTATCGGCATCACCGCCGTTGGCTGGAGCCAGCCCGCTGGAAGTCAGCACCGCCAGGGGCTTGCCGAAGTCACGCGGCATATGAGTTTTGGCTGCGCTGCCGACGCCCTTCAGGAACTGGGCGTAGTCGCCCATGTTGATCTCATCGTGATACATAAGGAAAGGCGCGATGGTCTTCTTTTGCCGGGGCAGGGCATTGGCGCTTTCGCCGCCCACCCAGACATCGCCGCCAGCCACGTAAAAGAAGCCAGGCAATATGTCTTTACTGAGCGGCATCTCGATGCGGCGATTGACTGTTCCCATGCGGTCCATTTTGAAAGGAACGCGGGTCTCAGCGTAATCCAACGTGGTCAACAGCAGCATGTAGCTGCCGGGGGGAAGTCCTGAAAAGGAAATCTTTCCCGAGCCGAGGCGCGAACCTGTCGAAGGATCGAGGCGAAAGATGGAATGCGTGCCACTGATGACCGCTTCGCCATTCCTGGCCCGGTTTTGTTCGGCCAGGAGAAAGGCATCGTCTGACTTGAGGGTTTGCAAATTGAAGGGCACAGGAATCAGCCGGGAGGGTAAAGGATTGCCCTGCTGGTCGTTGGCCCGCAGGTTCTCGAAGCGGAAGAGATAGACTTCAGCATCTTCGGGCACGACAGTTAACTCCAGGTTTCCCAGCCCTTCCAGCTCTTTACTGTAATCTTCGGGATTGGGCGCGTAGAGCAACACCTGGTTGCTGTATTCGCTCATCAGCTCATCGTTGTTTTGCGCCAGCGCCAGGCGCCACAATTCCATATAACTCTGCGCCAGAAAGCTGCGCACGCTGTTGTTGCCGGGAGAAACATCAAGCGCCTTGCTGGCGGTATTCACCGCGAGTTGCAGGCTCTCACGATAGGTGTTGGCGAGCTCGGCTTGCGCCGCGGCCTGCGTGGTAAGGCGATAAGGATCATCGGGACTCAACTTCAAAATGGAATCTTTATAGGCGTTATATCGCATTCTGCCGTCGTTCATCTCAGACTGGGCATCGCTCAGAAGCTTATGCACGCGTAGTTGCTTGTAGCCAAACCAGCCAAAGAGGACCACCGCCAGGATGGCGGCCGCGGTGGTAGCGCTGGCCGTTACCCGGTGGCGATTGCGTTTGATCCACTTGACGGACTTTTGCAGGGGCGTATCCGAACAGCAGGAAACCGGCTGATCTTCCAGGTAAGCCTGCAGGTCGTTACGCATCTCCTGCGCGGTGGCGTAACGCTCGCGGGAATCGCGCGTCATGGCCTTCTCGCAAATGGCCTTAAGTTCGCGCGGAATGGGTTTGAAGCCGTGCATGCCGGTCTGTAACGAGGGCGGCGGCTCCTGGTTGACCTTGCGCACCACCTCCAGCGCGGTATTGCCTTTATAAGGCGGCTCGCCCGAGAGGATTTCATAGAGCATTGCGCCCAGCGAATACACATCTGTACGCTCGTCAAGCTCGCTGATCTTGCCGGCAGCCTGCTCGGGCGCCATGTAAGCGGGCGTGCCAGCGACCGCGCCTTCCATGGTCATGCTGCTATCCAGGTTGGCGCGCATGGTGAGATCGAGAAAGGTTTCCTGCTGCTCTTTGGAGTCGCTCTTGACCGCGGCAACCCGGTTGGTGAGAATTTTCGCCAGGCCCCAATCCATGACCAGCACTTCGCCGAACTTACCCAGCATGATGTTGTCGGGCTTGAGATCGCGGTGAAGAATGTCTTTGCTGTGGGCATAGGCCATGGCGTTGCAGATACTGATCAGAATTTCGATCATCTGCCGCGGGCTCCATACCTCGCGGAATTTGCGGCCGTCTTCGAGTTGCTTGTTGTCGCGCCGCCCGCGGATCACTTCCTTGAGAGAGACTCCCTTCACGTACTTCAGCGTGAAATAGATGCGCCCATCGGCATCAATCCCAAGATCATGCACGGGAACAATGTTGGGATGCTCCAGGCGTCCCGTAGCCTGCGCTTCTTTGATGAAGCGCAGCATGTCTTCTTCTCCTGCAACGCTTTCGCCTCGCGGGCGCAGCATCTTCAAAGCGACCTCGCGCCGCAGGTCGCGGTCAAGAACTTTGTGGACCTCTCCCATGCCTCCCTGGCCCAATTTGCCCTTCATCTCGTATTTGTAGACAGGGATAGGCTGGCCGGTTATAGGATCGGTGCCACCCATGCGTTCCAGGGCCGCAACCACCGAGCGCCGCTGCTCGAATCCGCTCAGCAGTTCGGTGCTGCTGTGCGAGGTTGTCGAAATAAAACTGCCGGCAGTGATGGTCGCGCTGGATTGGGCCGACTTAGGCTGGGTTTGTAATTTTTGCTCCGGAATTGGCAGGCTGGAAAAATCCTGCGTTGGAGACTCTGTAGACATTCCGGCCTCAGGAGCCGGTCCTTCATAAGACGAGGCTTCCGCATAAGACATCGTGAGCTCGCGCGCCGGATTCTCCTGGACCCCGATGGGAGGAGGAATCTTGACCGTCTCTTGTGACTCGTCTGTGCTGGCGAGCAGCCGCGTCTCCTGATTATCAACCGGCTGCGTATAAGGCTGTGTATACGATTGCGTGGGGGTCTCATCCTGAGAAGCGCCATCGCCGTTCGCATCCGCTTGCGAAACGCTATTTGGGGCAGGCGTGGGGGCAGGGGCATAGGCGGGCGCTGGGGCGCCGGCGCCACCCTCCGACTGGCGAGCCTGCCGCACGGCCGCAATCGCTTGCATATCCAGGCGAATCAGCGTGGATTGATCAACCGGACACTCATAACGGGCATCCGGCCTGTTGGGGTCACCTTTGTATTTCTTGCCGCACTGGGGGCATACCAACACCAGTACCGTACTTGGGTCTACAGGCATACAACTCTCTTAATGATAGATCGGCGTTACGGGCAAATGCCCCACGCAACTTATTCATGTTATGGAGAGAATTCTATTGCGGATTTGGCTTTTGTCTACAACAAACATTCAAAATATTTGCTTTTCTTCCGGATTTGACCCCCTTTTACCCCCTGGAAGCAGGAGTCGGGATACCCCGCACCAGAAAGGTTACTGGGGCTCAGCCAGACCGCTGGGCGACAGCTTATTCAGGGTAGATACCAATAGATCCCCTGGCGGTGTGACGGTGACGGCGTGTTCACGCACGATTTGACTGGCGGTGACCTTGCGTCCGTAAATCTTCTCGTTGGCGTTATTATCCTGGTGCAGGGTGGCGCCCTCGAGGGAAACCCCTGCGAACAATCCCCGGGAACGGGAGTAGGTAAGGATTTCAGCATGCATGGAAGCATCGCTGGAAGCCGAGGCCGCGTGGCCTTTAGGACCGGCAGCCGCAACAGCATCGCTGCCCAACTTCACCTTGCTTCGCAAGACCGAATCTACTCCACGCGGATTCATAATGAGCAGAATAAAATCTGTGGAGGCCCCGCCGAATTGCAGCCCAATGCTGCCAGCTTTCAGCGAATAGAGAGAGGGCGGACTCCAGGGACCATTAAACCTTTCTCCCGTACGGCAACTCAAGGCTCCATGACCAGAGCTGCCCCCAATGCCAAAAGCGAACTTCTTGACCGCAGGAAACACGAGCACGCACTCCGCCTTGTTGAGAAGCGCTTGTGGAATATAGTCAGGCACATTCAGGATTTCTTTCAGCACGGTCCCGGCTTCCTGCAGATGGCGTTGCTCCTCAGGAAGTATGGTCGCAGGCTGGGTAGCATTTTGGGACTGGTCTTTGGCCGCCTGATCTTTGGCGGTTTGGTCTTTCGCCTGGTTCTGGCTTTGCTTCTGCTTCTGCGATTTATCTTTTGGCTGGGCAGTCTTGTCTTGCGCCCACATACAGGCGCACAGTAAAAGTGGGATGGCGAACAGCCGGCGGGTGAGTTTTTGCATGCGTCTTCGGGTCTATTCTAAACCAATCCTGGAGAGGCAGGTAGAGGGCTGATTGCACATTTAAAGTACGCGAGCCAGCACCAGGGTCACATCGTCGGGCTGTTCAGCGCCTCCCATCCACTCCAGCACAGCAGAGGTCACCATCTCAGAGAGCCGCGGCAGCGGGAGTTGCCGGTTCGCCTGCAAGATCTCAAGCAAGCGGGCTTCACCGAATTCCCCGAATTCGTTCTCAGGTTCGGTAACGCCATCACTATAGGCGACGAACAAGTCCTGGGCATGCAGGTCGACCGACTTCTCTACATAAGGCATATTTTCCAATAGCCCAATCACTGTGCCGCCTGCTTCCAGGCGACGGACTTCGCCACTTGCACTGAGAATCATCGGGGGCAGATGACCGGCGTTGCTATACGTGAGCCGGCGGTTGGCGCCGTCAAGAATCCCAAGAAACAGGGTTGCATATTTTTCCGGTTGCGTGCTGTGAAACAGATGGCGGTTGAGGAGCCACAGCACCTCGCTGGGTGAATGCGCTCCGCCATTGACCGCAGGTGCAACTTCCACGGCTGCCCGACCGCTGGCATGCCGGGCTGTGGCCATTGCCGCGGTACCGGCCGCCAGGGTCGCCCGTTCCGGCACACCTCCGAACTCATAGACCCGCACGGCGGAGTGGACCGTGGCCATCAACAACGCAGCCGAAATGCCCTTGCCGCTGATGTCGCCCACCGCAATCCCCATGCGCTCTGCCCCCAGAGGAAGGAAATCATAATAGTCTCCGCTGACCGTACGGGCCGGCCGGCAGACCCCGTGCACCTCAAACGAAGCGATTTGCTGGTCCAGCCTGGGAAAGAGCTGACCCTGCACCTCCTGCGCAATCGCCAACTCGCTTTCCAGGCGCTGCTTTTCCTTCTGCTCGGCAATCAGGCTCTCCAGGGACGTGATCATGGAATTGAACGAGGTCTCAAGCGCGGCCAACTGGTCACGCGTCTTGACTTGGATGCGATGCCGAAAGTCGCCCTGGTTGACGCGCTCGGTGCCTTGATAAAGGGCAGCCACCGACCGGGTGATGGTGCGTGTGAGGCGCAGGCCGATAATCAGAGCGACAAATTCGATCAATGCAAGGACAATCGCGCTTCCAGCCAGCGCAGTTCGAATCAGCGACGCGTAGTCACTTGAGGTCGAGAATAGACGCTGATAAAGCACTGAGAGACGGGTCGTTGCCGTCATCATGAGACTTTCGTTTTCACCGGTCTGCCAGTTTTTTATTGGAATAGGGCTGGGGAATTGGAGAATAGGAAGAGGGACTTTCAGGTCCAGGGAATTAATCGCATCCGGCACGATTCCACCACGCACCTTTCCTTCTGGACTATTAATATCGAAGATGACCGCTTGATTCTGAGTGCCCTCCTCGTTGGTGACGATTCGGCCTCTGGCCAGGATAATTTCGCCCAGGTTCCTGCCGATCCGGGAAAGCTCCCTGGCATCGACCGGCACGCTTGCCTGCACCATAAGAACATCGTTACCCACCGGAGCCAGAGTCACGGTTCGTAGATGCAGAGTGTGATCGTCTTCCAATACCAAACCGCCATACTGGCCTTTGATCCAAGCCGGGGGAGCTGAACCTGGCCGTGTACTCCGCGCACCGAAGGTTTCGGTCTGGCCTTTGAAGGTCGCTGTGACTTGCAATCCCGGAAAATTCTTGTAGAGCGCTGTCAGGTTCTCTTGCAGAACACTGGGCTGCGCTAAAGACACGCCGCGCCGGGCGGCGTCTGCCAAACGTCCTGCCAGTAGCGCATTAGCTTCTTGAAGACCGTCGATCTCCGTGTGGATGTCATACGAAGCGAGGGAGATGGCAAACTGGGACGCGATCAGATAACCGCCCAGCAGAACCATGGCTGCGATCAGGCCAACCGGAATGACTCCAATGAAGAGATAGGTCACGATCAGCCGGTTGCGCAGGCGCCACATCAGGGTATTGCGCAGCCAGGGAACCGCAAGAGCGTTAAGGAGGATGGCATTTACAAAGGTAAGGAATACAATCCAGCCGCTTAACGGGGCTTGAGTGGGTTCCATGCCAGAACCGGAGCGCGTGAACAGCAGGATCAGCCAGCGTATGAGGATGAGAAGCAGCTCAATACCGAACATCAGCAGGGTGAAGTAAGCCAGACGGCTCCGGGGCATGAGACCGGAACCGGTGAGCCTTTGCCGGATGTTGGCGAGAGAGAGGTTCATGGCCGCAAAACTATAACCGATAAATTATACGGCGGGGGAGAACAACAGCTACTAGCTACTAGCTGCTAGCTGTGTTTGGGCGTGGAAGATGCTGGCAGTGTCCAGAATTCGTCACAGCTAGCAGCTAGGAGCTAGTGGCTTCTCAACGCAGTGGCTAGGAGCTTGTAGCTTCTACTCGCTAAAATGACGTAGTGATGCAGCTTTCGTTCTTTATCGGCAAAGGGGGCGTGGGGAAGACCACGGTCTCTTCCGCCTTTGCTGTTCATAGTGCGCTGCGGCATCCGCGGGAGAAAGTACTACTGATCTCCACCGACCCGGCGCATTCCCTCGCAGACATTTTTCAGCTTGGCTTGGGGGATTCGCCGCGACGTATCCCCACGAACAAGGGAAAGCTGTTTGGCTGGCAGCTTAACGCGGAAAAGCTATTTGGAAAATTCCTGGACAGGCACCGGGATGCGGTTTTCTCGCTCCTGGAAAGTGGCACCATCTTTTCACGGCGGGAAATTGAGCCGCTGCTTTCCACCCATCTGCCGGGAATGGCGGAGATGGGTGCGCTGATGGCCATTCACGATCTGCTGCAGTCACAAAAGTATGACCGGCTGGTGGTTGATACCGCACCGCTGGGACACACGCTGCGGCTGTTTGAGATGCCGGAACATTTTCTCCGCTTTCTGGATTTTCTCGATGTTTCCGGCGGCCGCGATGCTGCGCTGGCCGCCAGCTTCGGCGGTAAAGCCCAGGTTTCGCATGCCTTCCTGCACGAGTGGCGGGTCATGGTGGAAGGCGTGCAGAACGCATTACGCTCCCCAGGGTCGCGGCTGGTGCTGGTTACAACCGCGGAAAGCTTTGCGCTGCAGGAATCGGTGCGGGCAGCCAGGTCCCTGGGGCAAGCGGGGCTTGAGATTGCTGACGTAGTGCTGAACCGGGTGATGCTCGAAAAGCCTGGCCAATCATCGGCAGCCGCTAAAAGCTGCCACCGATGTTCGCGAACATGGGAAGCGACGAGGAAGGCCGAAACCTTCCTCAAAAAACATTTTCCGCAGGCGGCGGTCTTCCGAGGGAAGGATGCGGGCGCTCCTATCCTGGGTACAAAAGAGCTGGCCAGCTACGGAGCTCACGTATTTACCGGGAAAAAGTTCACGGCGCAATCCCGGCCTTCGTACAAGGGTGACATTGAAGATATCGAGAAGAGGTTCAGGCGTTGCGGGTGGCCGGTTCTCGAGGCCCCATTGGCGCTTACCATCGGCAAAGGCGGGGTGGGAAAAACGACCATCTCATCGGCCCTGGCGTTTGCGCAGAGGCAGCAGCAACCGCAAAAGCCTGTGACCATCTGCTCCACCGATCCCGCGCCATCGCTGGACGATGTTTTTCAGCAGGAGATTGGCGACCAGGTAACGCCCGTGCTGAGCGACCCGTGGCTGCGGGCGGCTGAGCTGGATTCAGTGGCGGAATTTCAGCGCTGGAGCGAGCGGATCAAAGAGACGATTGAGCGGGCTTTCAGCGGAGAGCGGCGTGGGATCCATGTTGATATGAGTTTTGACCGCCAGCTCTTCTCTGCCCTGCTGGATATTGTCCCTCCGGGCGTGGATGAGATTTTTGCTATCTTCCGCATTCTCGACCTGCTGGAAAACGGGGCTGGCGACAAGAATGCTTGCATCGTCATCATTGATATGGCTCCCACCGGCCACGCGCTGGAACTGCTGCGCATGCCCGACCGCATGCTGCTATGGTCGCGGCTGCTGCTGAAAGCCCTGGCGGAGCATCGCAGCCTGCCGCTGGCGCAGGATGCGGCGGTGGAGATCGCGGCCCTGGGGCAACGGGTGCGGGCGCTGGCGCGCATGCTGCGCGACCAGCGGCAAGCGCTGTTAATACCCGTAATGCTGGCCGAACCGCTTCCCGACCGGGAGACCGAGCGGCTTCTGGCTGCCTTGAAGGAACTGGGAACCGGCGCCTCGCCGGTATTTGTGAATCGGGTACTGTTCGCGCGCGACGTGAAGGGGTGCCTGCGTTGCCGGAGGGCGCGGGAGTGGCAACTGGCCACGCTGGGTAAACTGGAGGAGCGGCTCGGATATGGCTCTGGGGAGCGGCCCTGGATTGTGCGAAATTTTCCTGAAGAAGTAGCTGGAGCTGGCAGGTTACAATCGTTCACTCATGAGCTATGGCAACTGCAAAGACCAAAAAGCGTAAAAGGAATGCGCCGGTCAAAGGCCGGCACAAGAAAACATTAGCCAGAAGGACTACCGGCAGACTCCCGCACGTTTTTGACGACAAAAGCGAGACCTCGCTGTACCTGTACGGGGTTACGCTGCCACGGCGCCACGTGGAGCCCATCCCGCAGGAAGGGATTGACGGGTCGGCCCGGGTTGAGCCTGTGGCGTGCGCCGGCTTCACCTGCTGGATCAGCCGTGTGAGCCGCGCCGGATTCGCCGAGAAGATTGCTGCGAACCTCGAGAATCTCGACTGGCTGGCGACAACCGGCGTGCGCCATCAGCGGGTGGTGAGCGAACTGTCACGCCGCGGTCCGATTCTTCCGGCGCGCTTCGGCACGGTCTTTCACGGCGAAGAATCGCTGGACCGCGATATCGCCGCGCGCAAGCGCGCGCTGCACAAAAGCCTGCTGCATGTTTCCGAGGCCGACGAATGGGGCATCAAAGTCTTCGTAGAACAGCAACCGCAGAGCGCGCTGATTGCGGCCAGTTCAGGCTCAGACTACCTGCGGCGCAAGGCCTCTGCCCTGAGCAGCCAGACACAGCAACGCAAACGCGCGCGATCGCTGTCTCCGGAGATACAAAAGCTGGCGGGAGCATTGGAGCACATTGCCCTGGAGACCGCTCCGGTGGGAAAGGTAAGCGGAGGGCAGCCGGGGTTGGAGTGGCAGGTTTCTATCCTGCTGCCGCGCCACCGGCAGGAACAGTTCACTTCGATGATCGAACGCTTTTCACGGCTGTGGCAGGGTCAGAGGCGGATTGAATTTACCGGGCCGTGGCCGCCGTATTCGTTTGTAAGAGTTTAGGAGAATTGGGTCATCGGGTCATCGATTCATTTTGCGAATGACACCGATTTGTGGCCAGTAGGCTGTGCAGGTCATGGACAACAAAGGTGTAATCATGCTGGATGGCAATGGCGATTCCGATATTTCGCTGCTGGATATCCTCGATCATGTGCTTAACGCAGGCGTGGTCATACAGGGAAGCCTGGTGATTTCAGTGGCCGGGGTAGACCTCATTTATCTGGGATTGAGCGTGGTTTTGACCTCGGTGGAAACGGCGCTGAAGCACGCGGAAAAGCCTGGTTCACCGCAGAGACACTGAGAAGAATTGAGGATTGGGGTCATCGGGTCATTTACAGTCCAGATCAATTAACAAAACAGCTCTAAAATCGGAAACAACTCCTGCAAAAGGAACAAACATCTCTGCTGCTTCCCTATTGCATTACCGATTCCGGCTTCCGGGGCGATTTGCCGGAGGCGGGAGTACGCGGCACAAACATTCAAAGCCTGAATGAAGACCTGCTGCGTTGTTTTTATTCCAACGTTGAAAGCCTCGATGCAGTCCGCCAAGAAGACGCCTTGGCGTTTCACAGAGTGGTCAGCGGGATTTTCCGGCAGACTGCGGTGATTCCCATCCGCTTTCCTACGCTGCTGAACGGCGAGCCGGATTTGCGGGCTTTTTTGCAGAAGCAAAGCGCACAGTACTCGGCAGGGCTGGCGCGATTGCACGATTCCATCCAGATGGAGCTTTCCATTTCGGTTGAGAAGAGTGCCGGGACCGAACAGGCGCCGCCTGCATCCGGCCGAGGATACATGGAAGAACGCCGCGCGATATCGCAAAAGTTAGCAGACACTGCCGAGCAAGCGCGCGCCCGGTTGCAGCCGCTGCTTGCCGGCTGGAGAACGCGCGCTGGAAATCAGCGTGACAGCGTGCGCTGTTATGCGCTGATTAGTCGAGGAGCGGAAAAAGATTTTCGCGATCACATACAATCGATGACAGTAGCGGAGTTCACGCAGGTGACCGTCAGCGGCCCATGGCCGTGTACGGAATTTTTAGAATGACCCAAACGCACAAATCGCCCGCGGAGATCGAGGCCGAGATCAACGATCTCAAGCAGCAACTGGAAGCCTTGTCGCAAGGCACACTGCAGCGAGTGGAGTGCAATCCGGAAACCATAGAACAAGGACTGGCCAAACTGGTGCTGGGTCTGATTGAGCTATTGCGGCGTTTGCTGGAACGGCAGGCCATAAGGCGGATGGAGGGCGGAAGCCTGAACGACGAACAGATCGAAACCATGGGCCAGGCGCTCATGAAGCTGGAGGTCAAAATCCACGAATTGGCGGCAAGCTTTGGGTTGAAGCCCGAGGATTTGAACCTGCAATTGGGACCTTTGGGGAAATAATGAATGTTCAGTTGCCAGCTGCTGGTTTAGAGCAGCCACAGCTTGCCTGCGTCTCTGCGACGATCCAATTACGGAAAAGGCTCAATTTACACCGCTACATTATTCCCACAATGCGGTATGGGATGGATACAACTCCTGGGTAGCTGCGGGAATCCAATTCCGAAGCGCCAAAGGCGAGTTACCCCATAAATACTGCTTTAATAGTCGGAGTTATATCTTTTGTCGGGCCCCCTTGACTCATATGCCCAGGAACTTTCGATTTCAATGAAAATAATTGCGAAAGAGGTGCGGCCTGCATTGACATGGGCATCGGCGCCAGATAGGATTCATTAACGCAGATGTGGGCTTGCAGCATGATCAAGCCGGCATCTGGATTTGTGAAACTGGCAGAAAAGCGCAACCGAAAAAGGGCCTCCCCCCACCACTCGGTTGGCAACACTTCGTATCAATTAAAGTAGAACGCCCAAGTTGTACAACTGTACATATGGAACGCTCCCCTACTCTTTCCGGAACGACGACGAACCTGATCGATATCCTCGATCGCATACTGGACAAGGGTCTGGTGATTGCGGGCGATGTGCGTATCTCATTGGCCAACGTGGAACTGCTGACCATCCGAATTCGCCTGCTGGTATGTTCGGTAGACAAAGCGGAACAAATCGGATTGAACTGGTGGAAGCACGACCCCAATCTGACGCAGCCGATAGATTCACACATAGGATTGCATCCGGGAGCGGTGCGGCGGGTTGCGCAAGCAAAAAAACCGGCAATAGCAGGGAAAACCGCAAAGAGAAAGCGATAAGATATTGGGTCATTGGGGTCATTGAAAATATTTTTATTGAAGCAATCGAAAGCTGTAAGCGAGCGTTGTTAGGGGAGTACGTGGGATTTCCGAGTACTGGAGGAGAACATGGCTGTTGAACGTGTATCAGGCGGATCCAGTTTAATTGACGTATTGGATCGCGTACTCGACAAAGGCATTGTCATTGACGCGTGGGTGCGTATCTCCCTGGTCGGCATAGACCTGATCACGGTAGAGGCGCGTGTTGTGGTCGCTTCGATTGATACCTACCTGAAGTACGCAGACGCTGTTGGCCTGGTGGGACTGGTTTCCCGTCCGCAACTGCCGGAAGAAAGCCCGGCGCCTGCTCAGGTCATCGAAACTACAACCCGCCGCCGGACCGCCACGCGCAGGTAACGCCGGAGGGTTGTGTCCAAAGGGTACCGAAGCATGGCAACTCCGGAAATGCGCGCACATACTCCGCGATTAGTCGAAAAAGTTGAACGCCGGCTGATCCCCGAAAGGGGACGCGCGGCCTTTCGGCTGCTTTCGGCGGAGCGCTCGGACGAGATTTTTCCCATCTTGATGGAAGAGATTGTCGCGCTCGGCTTTCCCCGCGCCCTGGTAGTCACTCTCGACCTGGAAAGCGGCGAAATCAGGCCGGTGGCGGGCATCAACTGCACCCCCAATTATCAGCAGAAGTTCAAGACCGCCCTGTGGCAGGGAGAAAATCAAGTCGTCGCAGTGCTGCGCACCCTGAAGCCTGCAATCATTCCCAAACCCGGCGCCCACGGGCGCTCTCTTTATTGTCATCCTTTGCTTTACAAGAACCGCACCGCCTGCTGGGAGGCGGAGCGCGGCAACCGATTCTGCCTTGCGGTGCAAAACTTCCACAAGCCGGGAGGGCTGGAAATTGGGGCGCAGGTTTGCCGCAGCTGCGAGATGCGGGCCTACGCCGGGGCCGTCATCGTGGAGATGCCGGCCAACAGCAGTGAACGCCAGAGAGGCGATTTAGGGTCGGTCATCGATGTGGCCAATGGATACCTGTCGCGGCTTTTCAAGGTAGACCACTACTACAACCGCATGCGCGACAGCGACGTGACCATCGCCCAGATGGAAACCCTGATGCAAAGCATGGCGGATCCGGTGATCCTGACCGATTCGCAGCATCGGGTGATCGCGCAGAACCGGGCAGCCGAGCGCTTTTTCAAGCTGCCGGAAAAAGAAGTGACCGAGGGCGCGGCCCGCGCGGTTGAACTGAACAATCTTTTGTTTTCGGCGGCGCTGTCTTCCATGGCGGTCTCGGGCAGCTCAGATGCCTCACGCGACCTGACGCTGGTAGACATCATTGAAGGCGAAGAGGTGCTGTTTGAGGCGGTAACCGCGCCCAGCTTCGGCCGCGACGGCATGCGCAGCGGCCTGGTAACCGTTATGCGCGATGTGACCGACCTGCGGCGCGCTGACCAGGAGTTCCGCACCAGCATAGAGCGGCTGCGGGACGCGCAAGAGGTAGTGCGCCAGGACCGCGACCTGATGCACATGGTGATTGAAAACGTGGGCGACCCGATTATTGTCGCCGACGGCTCGGCCCGGGCGGTACTGCTCGACTCGCTGGCGCAGGAATTGTTTGGGCGTGTCCACGAAACCACAAACGGACCGATTCGCCTGGATTCGGTTGACCCCCGTATTGTCAGCAACCAGGTGAAGCTGGACTCCTACCTGCAAGCCTTTACTTTTTCGTTTTCCGCCCGCCAGGACGGCACCCTGCGCCTTTACTCGACGGAGAGCAAAAGCGAGGTTGATTACGACACCCGTTCGGGGAAAATTTACGACAAGCGCGGGCAGGTCTCTTACACCATTACCGTGCTGCGCGACCTTTCCGCATTCCGCAAGCTGGAACAGCTCAAGATGGAACGGCGCCTGATCGAGATGGAAAAGTTTGCCGCCACCGGCCGGCTGGCGGGCACGATCGCCCATGAGGTCAACAACCCCATGGAAGCCATCAAGAACGCCATCTTCCTGATACAAGGCGTGATGAAGCCGGAAGCGCAGCCGATTTATGAAATCCTGAAAAATGAAACCGACCGCGTGGCCCGCATTGTGCGGCAGATGCTCGGCCTCTACCGGCATTCGGAACAGGTAAGCACGATTGACGTGAACAGCGTGGTGGAAGATACGCTGGTGCTGTTCGCGCGGCAACTGGAGCGCTCGGGCATCCGTCTGGAAAAAGATCTGGCCAATGTGCCGCCGGTTGTGGGCTCCGCCGACCAGTTCCGGCAGGTGGTCTCGAACCTGGTGATCAACGCCAAAGACAGCATGGTCTCGCCCAGCGAGGAAGTGGACAGCCATGCTCACGGGCGCGCTGCCATGCTGAAGATCCGTACCCGCCATCTGCCCGCGGCTGACGGCATTCATGGCTGGGTGCGTCTCACGGTTGCCGACACGGGCAGCGGAATCCCGCCTGAGATCATCAAGACTGTCTTTGAACCCTTTGTTTCAACCAAGGGCGAAAAAGGCACCGGCCTTGGATTGTGGATCGTGAAAGGCATTATCGAGAACCACAGCGGCAAAATGCGCGTCAGGAGCAAGCTGGGAAAAGGAACGGTCTTTAAAATTGACCTTCCGGTGGTGAGGTAAGCAGTTCTCAGTTCTCGGTGAAACCCAAGTGGGAAGGCGGTAATAGTTTAAAAGCAAGTGTTCCTTATGAGTGAGAAACCATCGATCCTTGTGGTGGATGATGAAGCGGCAGTTCTGTTCACCTATAGGATGATTCTGGAACAGCAGGGCTATGCCGCCACGGCTGTCGAAACCTGCAAGCAGGCAGTCAACGAAGTGCACCGGCAAAACTTCGACCTGCTGCTGTGCGATCTGTCGCTGGAAGAAAAGCGCACCGGCTTTGAAGTTTTCGACGCGGCGCGGGCGCGCACTCCGAACGTTCCCTGCGTGCTGCTCACCGGATATGCTTCGAAGGAGGCGGTAGACAGGGCCGACCGGGAGGGAATCGCAGTATTGTTTAAGCCGATTGATATTGAAGAGTTTCTATCGACGATTGCGACCATATTAAAGGACCACCATCATGGCAAAGCTAACTAGCAGTAAATCTGGCCGAAAGACCCGCTCAGCCGTGCGTGGAAAGGCAGCCGCAGGCAGAGGCGCGGCGCAGAACAACGACAGCGGCGGAGACAAGCTCAAACCCGTAACATTTGCCACCAGCGGACCGGCGCGAACCGCGGCGGCCCCGGCCCCGCGGCCGGCGGTAGAGAAGGGCGCGGAAGCCGATGTCCACAGCATTGAGTTGTTGGAGCCCCGGCGCAAGTCTGCGGCAAGTACGCCTGAGGTGGCCGCGGCGGGCGGCGGGCGCTACGTTTACGGGGTGATCCAGGCTCCCTCCACGAAAGAAACCATCAATTTTGGGCGCACCGGCATTGGCGGCTTTGGCGAGCCGGTTTACACCGTGCATCACGGCGATATAGCTGCCGTGGTCAGCAAGACCAATGTCTTCATCTTCGACCCCACCCGCGAAAACGCCCTGGCCCACGAACACGTTATCGAATTGGTGATGAAGACCCATACCATCATCCCCATGAGCTTCGGCACGGTCTTTCGCACCGATGACGATATCCGCGAGGTGCTCAAGAGCATCTACGATTCTCTGAAAGACGTGCTCGAGCAGATGTCCGGCAAGGTGGAGTTCGGGCTCAAAGTCACCTGGGACCGCGACCGCATCATTGAAGAACTTAAACGCGACGATGAAGAAATCCGCCGCTTCCACCAGGAGCTGACCAAAAAACACTTGCAATCCACGTATTTTGCCCGCATGCAGCTGGGACGCATGATCGATAAAGCCATGGTCGAGCGCTCGGCGGATTTTGTCAGGGAAATTTATGACGGGTTGCGCTCGGTATGCGTGGCATCGCGCGATAACAAACCCATTGGCGATAAAATGATCATGAATGCCGCCTTCCTGATTCAACGCGCACGTGAGGGCGATTTCGACGCGGCCGTCAATAAAATCGCCAAGAAATTCGGCGAGCGGCTGAATTTTAAATACACCGGCCCCTGGCCTCCGTATAACTTCGTGAATATCCGGCTGAAGCTGGAAAGAGGCACATCATCGTAAGGACGATTGATGATTGAGTCATCGGGCCATTGAAGAATTGAGTCATTGTAGAATCGGGTAATTAAGTAATTGCAGAATTGCGAAATATCGGCAGTTACGATCTTCAATTACCAAATTACCCGATTACGCAATTACTCAATTCTTCAATGGCCCGATGAATCAATGACTCAATAGCCTGGCTCGGATCAAAATTAGTCTATGTTCCTCATCGACGATCTTCTGCTCATGCCCATTGACGGCATGAAATTCGTGTTCCGCACGCTGGCGCGCATTGCCGAAGAGCAATATACCGACGACGCTCCCATCAAAGAACGCCTGCTGGAATTGCAGGTGCGATTGGAAAGCGGCGAAATCAGCGAAGAAGAATACGTCGCCCTCGAAGCCGGGATTCTGCGCGACCTGCGCGAGGTCCAGAACCGCAAACGAGAGATGGCCGGCCTGGAACGGGAAGAAGCCCAGGGACCCTATACCGGCAAAGTGGGCGAGGGATCGGGAGCGAGCGTCAGCCTTGGCTGGAGAGAGGGAAAGAAAGATTGATTCATCGGGTCATTGAGTCATTGCAAAATCAGGCAATTGCAATTCTACAAACTGTTCTATGTTTTAATTCTTCGCCTTTCAATGATCCCATGACCCGATGAATCAATGACTCAATTGACTCAGTGACTCAATTTTCTAGCCAGCCGGGCTGCGGACGAATACAATCTTGTTCGTGTTCAAGAAATCTCTATTGCTTCTCTCTCTCTTGTTCGCTCTGGTTACCGGCGCCGTGGGATGGGCGCAGGCTGGGGACGACAAGAATGCGCAAATCAAGATCAATTACCTGAACGTGTGCTCGCCATCGGATACGGAAAAACAGGAGCTGGGCGCGGCGCTGGGGCGATTGCCGGCGAAGATCCATTTTGCGCCTGATTTTGAAGTGTCGCGCGGACGCACCACCATGACCGAACCGCCGGAGGCGCTGGGGTCGGTGCTGGGAGGATCGCAAGTGGTGAATAATGACAACGGTCCTTCGAACTGGGTGCGCATAAGGCGGGAGTTTCCGGCCGAGTCGCCCTTCGTGAGCGTGCAATACTCCATGAGCGTGGATGCCGGCGGCATCGTCGAAACCCTGGTCTTCCGCTCACGCGAGATGAAAGACGTGATCCAGGTCTCGATGGAAGATAAGGTGTCTGCCGGGGACCCGGCCCAGGTCCTGAAATCGGACACGCCCGTCGACCGGGTCCGCATCGAGCGTTTTGGGAAATCTTCGGTGGCCCTGGCGCGCTGTCAGGGAGCCGACCAGCATGCGTATGATGCGCTGTTTCAGCAGGCCTCGGGAATCCTGAGCCGTTATCGCGCGGCGCTGAACGTGCGCACCACCGTGCCTGCCGATTTGCGCCGTCTGGGAGTGGGCGGAACGAAAGATCCTGAAGCGAAAGAAAAGAGCACGAAACCTGCACAGCCCCCTGCTGATAAGAAGCCTTAGCATTTACGACTTATGAAGTACGATTTAATGAAGAATTGTAGAATCGCAGAATCGGGTAATTGTGTAATTGGAAAACCATCAAATCATGCAATTTCTGCAATTACACAATTACCCGATTACACAATTACACAATTCTGCAAAATCCTGGTCTGAAACTTTAAAGGAAATCGGGAATCCAACATTTATGGCTGATTCGATTCGTAACACGGTCATTCTCGGCTCCGGCTGCGCCGGACTGACGGCCGCCATTTATACAGCTCGCGCCAACCTGAAGCCGCTCGTTCTCGAAGGACACGAACCCGGCGGCCAGCTCTCGCTGACCACGCTGGTAGAGAATTTTCCCGGCTTCCCCGACGGCATCCATGGACCTGAGCTGATCGAGAACATGAAGAAGCAGGCGCAGCGCTTCGGCGCCGAGATCGAATTGAAGCACGCCGTCTCGGTAGACCTGACCAGGAGGCCTTTTGCGCTGAAGGTGGGCAAAGACGAGATCGTGACGCGCACACTGATCATCGCCAGCGGCGCCAGCGCCCGCTGGCTCGGCCTGCCCGGCGAGCAGGCGCTCATTGGCTACGGCGTTACCTCGTGCGCCACCTGCGACGGCTTTTTCTTTTCGGGAAAAGAGGTCACCGTGATCGGCGGCGGCGACTCCGCCATGGAAGAGGCGCTGTTCCTGACCCGGTTTGCCACCAAGGTGACAATCATCCATCGCAGTGAAACGTTCCGCGCCTCCAAGATCATGCTCGACCGCGCCCGCAGCCACGAAAAAATATCTTTCCTGCCCAACATCATCGTGGAAGACGTGCTTGACGTCAACAAGAAAGAGGTGACGGCATTGAAGCTGCGCAATGTCGTTTCCGGCGAGTCCAGCGTGCTGCCCACCAGCGCCATGTTCCTGGGAATTGGCCACATTCCTAATACGAAAATATTTAACGGAGCGCTGGAAACAGATAAGGATGGCTACCTGCTGACGCGGGATTATGTTCACACGAAAATTCCAGGAGTTTACGCCTGTGGCGACGTGCAGGACCGGCGCTATCGCCAGGCCATCACCGCCGCCGGCACCGGCTGCATGGCCGCCCTGGAGGCCGAGAAATTCCTGGAAACACAAGGGCATTAATTCGGTTCGAGTTTCAAGGGCAAAAGCAAAGACTTTGCGCCGCAGATAGACGCGGATTAACGCGGATCCTTAAGAAGCAGTTTCGAGTTTAGACCCGGCTGTGCCACACTTCATCTCCAGTTAGCGCCCACGGCTCATCGGAACAGGCACATGGCTCACGCGGGCAGGCTGTCTTGCTGTGTCCTAAATTCTTTGCCTTCCGCAGCGATTTTCCAGGGGATCGGCATAGACTGGAAGCTAAAGGCTAAGAGCTAACAGCTAAAAGCTTCTTTTCAAGTACCATAAACGGAAATATTCGTTAACTTAGTTCTTGCAGGATTGGGCTTTTTGGATTACGATTACTTCCTCCTCCTTAGGTTTTCAGCAAATCCCTCTGCGGCCGTAGTGGTGCGGTGCGCGCTGAAATCCGCAAAATTTCCCGGAACGGAACGAATCGAACATGGGCAAACGCCGTGAACAACGCACTCCAATAGCGCTTCCTGTAAAAGTCTCTTTCCTGGACAAAGGCAAGCAAACGAAAACCGAAATGGCATGCACGCTGAACGTCAGCCCCCGTGGCGCGCGTTTGGGCGGCATCCGCAACTCAATCAAGCCCGGCGACATCGTGACCATTCAACGCGGCAAAGAAAAAGCCATGTACCGCGTTGCCTGGGTCGGCACTCGCGAAGAGCAAAAAGAAGGCCAAGTGGGCTTCGAATGCGTCGAGCCTGGAGCCTCTATTTGGGGCATCGACCTGTGGGCCGGCGAAGACGAACGGTAATCTGCCGCCTGCGTCGCGCCGCCCGTAGCGCAGCATGTGGCACAGGCTGCCCCGGCGAGCGCTAGGGCGTCCCTGGCTGTGGCCCCCATCTTGTGCGGCACAGCCCGCTTCGGCTTGTCGTGTGCCATCCCGACTGTGCAGCCCCCTCCGAATAAACTTCGACTCGCCTGCTATAATTTTATGATTCGGCCCAGTGGCGCTATCGTCTAGGGGTTAGGACGTGAGATTCTCAATCTTAAAACACGGGTTCGATTCCCGTTAGCGCTACCAAACTTTCTTCCTCTCAGCGTTCTCAGCTCGCTATTTACTTCTAAAAATAGAGGCGAACATTCCACGCAAACGGCCAAAGAAGCCCTTCTTCTTTTCTTTGGGCTTTTCTTGCGGCGGGGCGGCGGTTGTCTGCACAACTGTCGGGGGCACAACCTGCTCGGGAGAAAACCAGGGCAACTGGGTTATCGGCAATTTTACCAACTGTTCGGCTTCGAGCGCTGGGCCAGGCTCGGCGGCGTTGAACACAACCGGCGCATCCACCTGCACATGCACTTCATTGGGCTGGCTCGTTGGCAGCGGCTGTGTAACATTGCCGGGAGCCGGCTGGTTTGTGGCGACCTCGAGCGGCGGTTGGGTTGTGACCTGGAGTGGTGGCTGGCTTGCGCCCGCGCCGGTGGTTTTTTCCGGTGTAAGTGGGATCGGGATCGGCGCCTGCTGTGCGGTTTCCACGGTGCGCGGCTTGGCAGAAACCGGACATCCGCAAACCGGAACATCCGGGACTGCCTGCTTCACGCGTCCGCTGAGAAAATACATTCCCACATCGGGCTTGACCTGGTAGCTGCCCTCGCCCATCAGTTCGCTCACGATGATGGCGGAATTGTTGCCGTGCAGCGGCTGCACGCAGGTGTTGCCGTGCGCATCGGCGCCGATGGCCACGTGGAAATCTCCCGGGCCGGTGAATGTAATTCTGAAATCAGGTGTAACCACCGAATCGCTGCCCGCCGGCAAGGAGTAGTGCGCCTCGAGCATGCCGGTATCCAGGCTGAGCACCAGTCCCTGCGGCTGGTTGGGATTGGTTAACGAATTCACCTGAACGTCACTTCCCGGACAAACGCGCACCTCGCCGCCGCGCTTCAGGCGCACCGTGGCGGCCGCGCTGCCGGCAGAAACCGTCGAACCTGAGAGCAGGCGGGTGCCGCCGGAGGCGAGAATCACCGAACCCTGTACGCTGGCGTCAGAGGCAAAGACCTCGCCCACCACGTCCGATTCGCCGGGCTGCTGGTTTTGTCCTCCCATGTGCGCGGAAGCGAGCGCCAAGGCGAGCAGGATTGCCGGGCTATAAAAGCGGGAAATCATGTGATATCCAGGCTTACGCAGAAACCGCCATGAAATTTTTCAGCATCTGTCTTCCGCTCGAGGTCAGCACGCTTTCCGGATGAAATTGCACGCCCTCCACCGGAAACTTGCGATGACGCACACCCATGATGACCTCTGAGCCGTCTTCTTCCCGTGTGCAGGCGGTAATTTCAAGTTCGGCGGGAACGGTTTGGCGCTCGATGATCAGTGAATGATAGCGCGTGGCCGTGAGCGGAGACTCCAGGCCGCGGAAAACACCTTTGCCGGTATGCAGGATGGGGCTGGTTTTGCCGTGCATCAGCTTTTTGGCGCGAATAATGTTTCCGCCAAAAGCCGCGCCAATGGCCTGATGGCCCAGGCACACGCCGAGAATCGGGACCTTCCCCGCAAAATATCGGATGAGTTCGATGCTGATGCCTGCTTCCTGTGGTGTGCATGGGCCGGGAGAGATAACGATCTGCTTCGGCCGCAGCCGCTCGATCTCAGACACCGTGACCTGATCGTTGCGGCGCACCTCAACCTGCTCGCCCATCTCGCCCAGGTATTGCACCAGGTTGTAGGTGAAGGAATCGTAATTGTCGAGCACAAAAACCATAAATCCCTAAGCTTCCTGGATGGCCTCATCCTTCAACAAAACCGGAAAGCCATCGCGGACGGGATACACGCGCCGGCAGGAATCGCATTTAAGGGTCTGCGCCTGCTGGTTGTAAACAAGCTCCTGGCGGCATTCCGGACAACGAAGGATGGCAAGCAAATCTTCAGAAAGCATGTGTATTGAAATTATACGCGGAGAAGCGGCGGAAAAGACGAGACCTGGGGGAGCTACGTCTCTACGCGAGAATTATTTGCAGGGTAAGAAAAATGCGACCTTGGAAACTAAAAATCTATTTCACAAATTTCCATTGTGCACCGCCGTCGCTGGTCTGCCATTTTTCGCCGGTGGAAAGCGTCACCTCACCCTGCTGGGAATCTATAAACTTGACACTAACTTGCGCGCCGGGGTTAACAGTACCAGGCGCTGTCAGGATCGAAGGCTGCCAGCTCACACCGGCATCGCGAGAGTGATAGAGCACAAGCGAGGATTGGCCCCGGCCAATCGCCTGTACCGTCCACACATCCGCGCCCAGCGCTGCGATCCCGGCAAAACGCTGCGACGGGGCCGCTGTTACCCTACCTGCGGCCCCGAATACAGATGTTTGCTGAGCAGCCACAACCGCGTCGTGCCATATGCCGTAGAGCCGCTCCTGCACACGGCCATGGTGTATGCGCCAGCCGGTGATGGCGGTCGTGCCGGCGGCGCCCGGGGCGAGCGTTGCCAGGGTTGTTGCACTTCGTCCGTTGAGTGGCAAATCCTTCGATGTTCGAGCGGATTGATCGCTGATCTTTATTTCGCCCACGCGATCTATGTCTTGAGCCTGTCCGGCTACTGCGACCGTCTCTTCCGTTGCCTGCGCTGTTGATTGCGCTGGAATAGTCTCCAGTTTTTTCTTACGCGCCTCTTCCGCCGGCACTACTCCGTGGGTCACCGCAACCGGCTTGGGCGGAGCCGGCGCCTGGGCCGCCGCCGATCTCGTCCCCGATGTAATAGACGCCGATGTAGAAGATGCGGGCGTGGATGAAGACTGAGATATCTCTACAGAATCAGATTTTGCCAAAGGTGATGCCGCCGCCGACGCAGAAGGCGATGGCGCCGCAGGTATATCGGCGGTATAACCATTCGCATTGCGGTACAGATCGAGATTAGCCTGATTTTGAATCTGGTTAGAGTTGGCGTTGCTGCTGTTGACATAAGGACCGCCATGGGCCTTCTGCTGGCGAAGGTCAAACAATCGGTCTTTTTCGCTGGTGGTACTGCCATTTGCAGCAACCAGTCCATTCACCTCGCCGGCTGTTCCACCTTTTTTCCCTGTCTCTACATCTCCGTAGCTGTATGCGCTAGCCTGTTTGGCAGCTTCTTTATCGTCAAGAGTCCCGTTCGTTTTATAAAAGGTCTTGGCGCGTGCCTCGTCGGCGTCATCTCTGGAAAGCTTGCCCAAGCTTCCTGCTCCGCCCGAAATGGCTTTCTGCTCTGCTTCCGCAGCTTTGAGACTGCTTTCTCTTCTCATTGCATCCGGCTTTTCAGCAGATTGTGCCGCGGGCGAGGTGCTGTATGAAGCGCCAGCGGTCTCGTTCTGCGCGTTCCCCTGCGGCTGGGCTTCTTTATTTGCCGCTGGCGAAGCTATGGCCGGTGCGTACTGCGGCATCCGCTCAGGATTAGTTTTCACGTAGATTGCAATTGCGGCAATCATGCTGACAGAAGCTGCCAAAGCTGCCCATTGCAGCCGTCTGCCGGCAAACCAGTGAGTTGAGACCGGCGATTGGACTGGCTTGAGGGTTGCTTCCTCCTCGGGTTGGGCAAAATAGACGACGTCGCGGCAAACCGTACACTGCGCCAGGTGCTCCAGGATTCTTGCCCGCTCTAAATCGTTCAAACACTGTTCGGCAAAGGCGGTGAGCAGGTCGGCATCCGGATGCGCGGAGGGGGGCGCCATCGCAGCCGCCCGCAAGCGTGCGCCAATGATATTCGGATTGGGAGAACCCCCTGCCACTACCACTACTTTACTCCTTATGCTCTTAATCTTCGCCTTCTAAGCTTTGGAACGATCCAGGCTCCCTTTCTTGCACAGGCGGCGGGCGTAACTTTTCGCTGACATTGATGGCCAGGTCGCGCACATCGCACTCCAGGGCCTCCTCTGCGGCGCGGGAACTCATGCCGCCGTGGACGAGCGCCTGCACAATCTTCTTCCGCAGCTCCTTGACGGTGCGTTCCACCTTGCGGCTGATGGTGGATTCATGCACTCCCAGCGAGCGCGCAATCTGCGCCAGGGTCCTTTGGTCCAGGAAATACGAGGCCAGAATGTAGCGCTCTTCGGCGTCTAATTGCGCCAGCGCGGCATCAGTGGCGGCATCGAGGCGCGGATCGGCGCTCACCGCCGGTTCGCTCGCGGGCGCCGCAAACTGTACCCCCTGTTCGTTTTCTTCTTCAATGCTCACCAGGCGTTTTTGCGTGCGGTACCGGTTTATATATTCCTGGGTCAGCACCGTGCGCAGCCAGCCCTCGAGCGAGCCTCGCCCCATATAGAAACTGAGCTTGGAAACACGCACCTCAGCGCCATCATTTTCGCGGGTGCGTATTCCGTAAAGGTCGGCATACAGGGAATCCGCCAGTTCACGGCCCTGAACATCATCGCGGGCTATGGCCCGTGCCGCCTGGTAGAGTGGCGCCCGGTAACGGTTCAGGAATTCAGTCCAGGCAGCCTCATTTCCGGCGGCGCAGCCGCGGGTCAGCGCCAGCTCTTCAACCTTGAGGCACCTGTAAAATTGCCGGATTTCGCCTTCCCGCGCCTTGCTGGAGAGGTACTTAGCCGCAACCTCCGCCAGGCATGCGGCAAATGCCTCTGCGGACAGGCCATACCTGGCCGCCCCGCTCTGGCTGAACAGTTCAGTGAAGAGAGCGCGCTGCCATGCTGATACCGCAGGTTGGGCCTTGCTTACCATCAGGATTTCTGGATGTTATCTCAATTTTGATGCTTCTGGCAGCAAAACAGCAAAGCCATAGAGCCGAAATTCTTTCCCTTGTGCTGCGGTGTCCAACGAATGTGTACATGGGCATGCAAGAAACGCCAGTAGGGGCGTTCTATACCCAGAAGCGACCCCCGGCGAGACTTCTGGAGGATTTATGACACGCAAACACAAACTTGTAGCTTTAATAACAACCGCGATGTGCATGGTGGTATTCACAGCATTAGCCCTGCTCTATCCACTCACACCGGCAGAAGCTGGGCTGCCACCAGCCAGCCGCTATCAGGTGTTATCACCCATCACTCACGGCAACTTGACCATATTCCCCGTGGTGGCGTCCACCACGCACGACACCACCCAGTTCCTGACCCTGGATGAAGGTCTGCGGACGGGGGAGGTTGAGGTCAACGAGCACGATGGAGTTCGTCCTATGGTCAGGTGTCCGGGCATGGTCAGGTGTCTGGGTACTTACCCAACTCATGGCAACGGAGCCGAGGTCAACAAGCTGTACCTGATCAACAAATCCAAGCGTCCATTGTTGCTACTGGCAGGCGAGATCGTGACCGGCGGCAAGCAGGACCGCATTGTGGGCAAAGACCGCATCGTTCCAGCAGAGACCGAAGCTGATTTAGACGTCTTCTGCGTCGAGCCCGGGCGCTGGACAGAAACCACAGCCGGTTTCGAGGCCAAGGGCAGCCTGATGGTCGCGCCCAGCGTTCGCAACCAGGCCATGGCTAAGAAAGACCAGAACGCCGTGTGGGACGAAGTGAATAAGACCAAGTCCTATACTTATGACTCGCTAGGGGCCGCGCCAGCCGCTCAGGCCGAAGTTGGAAGTACCTCTTCTTACGCCCAGGTCATGAACAACGAGGAAGTTAAAAAGCGCGTGGATGCAGTCGCCGCCCCCATTCAGCACTCCTATGAAAGCGAGATCCGCGAGCTGCGCAACCGTAATGCGGTGGGCGTCGTAGTAGCGGTAAACGGCAGAATCATCTGGGCTGACCTGTTCGCCAGCACTTCCCTGCTGGAAAAATACTGGCCGAAGCTGGTGCGTTCCTATGCCTCTGAGGCAATTAACGCCGGTGGGAGCGGCGAAGCCATTGGTGTTAAGGTCGCGCAGGAATACCTGGACCAGTTGGAGGGCCGCCATGAAATCGCAGAGAGCGAGCCTGGTGTGTACCGTCACACGGAGATTATTGGAGACGGCTACAAAGCCTTTGAGCTGACCTCGCTCTTGCCCAACACCGGCTTTGACGTGCACATCAGCAAAATGACGGAATAGCCGGAGGAAACTTCTGGGCTGATGGCGCATCAAACTAATATCCTGATCCATACGTACTGAGTAGTAAAGGGCAGGTGGGCCTTTGGTGAGCAGGCGTGCAAAGGTTTGCTGTAGTCCCCGGAATTGATGAAATTGGTTGCCCATGCGCAAAACAATTTGCAACAGCGTTGTAAAGAAACGTTACGTTCGTAACAGAGTTTTACAATTTTCCTGCAACAAAACTCCGTAGTTGCGTGTCTAATGCTGTAGAGGTTGTGAGAGGTGCAAGGGTCGGAGGTGACATATGATGGTAGAGAGATTTTCCACCGCTGAAATGTCGGCCCTGCGGAACGAGCTCCTGGAGGGTGGACTCGATAACTGGCAGGCCGCCGAATTACTGCAGATGTTCCTGATGGGTCGGGGCTATGGCGTATCGCCGGAAGCGGCGCGCACCGCAGCCAGCCGGGTCGAAGGCGCAGGCTGCACAATCGAGAGTCTGCAGAATGAATTGGAGAAGCTCGCGCTGGTGATGTAACTGAAGTTTCGATTGCCAGACCTAAAAGGCCGGAGTCACGACTCCGGCTTTTGGTTTTTAAGCGGCTCCAAGGTTGCGCGCTTGCGCCAAGGTCTTCGGCAAAACAGAAATTTCATGTCTTCAATCTTCCTGGATTCGAAGCGTAGCGCAGCAAAAAAGTTTCGCTCTCTATGCTCCAGGTTCGGTCGATTTCCGACTCACTTTATGGGACATGAGAGGCGAACAACCCCGTTGGGGCTGTTGTGTCATTTCATCATCGCTCTCGTACACTAATGAATAATCCAGATGGAAACTCTCTCTTAAAACTTCTTTACATCGACTGTCTTAAATTCTTGATAGTTTTGTGAGTTTTACCATCGTTTGGTAGTCTATGAGGTTCAGCATCGCCTGAATGCAACGCTGTGGGAATGTGATAGATTTCTGCGGCTGCGCCGCCTTGACAGGCGCTACGAACAACCACTGAAAAATGGCCACTGCCACAGAAATCGGGATGAACCGGCTTACAGCAGAGTTAGAGGGGCACGTGTCGGTGATTGTGCCCATCTACAACGAAGTTGACCACGTTGAGGAGTTGTTGCGGCAGATACAGGCTTCTCCGGTCAGCAAAGAGATCATCCTCATTGATGACGGCTCCACCGATGGCACTCGACAAAAACTTCTGGCTTTGGCTCCCGCGCGCAACATCACCATTGTTTTCCATGAGCGGAACTGTGGTAAGGGGGCAGCCATCCGGTCCGGATTGTGCTATGCCCGGGGCGAGTACATCCTGATCCAGGATTCTGACCTGGAATATAACCCGCAGGACTATCCCGCGCTTCTGGCCCCATTGCAGGCCGGCAGTACCAACGTGGTTTATGGCGTGCGTCCGGACCGCCCCGAGCGCGGTTTACGGTTTTTTCTGGGCGCTAAGCTGCTTACTCACCTGGCAAATTTCCTCTATCGTTGCCGCATTCACGATGAAGCCACGTGTTACAAGGTGTTCCGCCGCTCGGTGCTGGGTCAAATCAAGCTGGAGTGCCGCCGCTTTGAGTTTTGTCCTGAGGTGACCGCCAAGCTGAGCCGCCTGGGGGAGCGGATCGCCGAAGTTCCCATCAATTACAACCCGCGCACAGCCGACGAAGGCAAGAAGATCAGGCACTCCGACGGCTGGCTCGCTATCTGGACTCTTATCCAATGTCGCTTCATTTCGCGCCGGCATGTTGTCCGCCCTCATGCAGGCGTTAATGCCGCACCCTTTCCCGTCGGATACTTCCGCGCCCCTCTGAGCTGATTCCCATCTTCTAACTTTATATTCCCAAAACAGTTCTCGTCTCGAATATGGAATTGAGAGTCTATGGATTGGACTATCCAAGTCCAAAAACCATGAATCCTGAACCGGCAATACAATAAGGCTTTTATTTTCAATAGTTTGATTTTGATATGCCGTTTGGCACCCCGGTTGCATTTAGACATGACAATTGGATTCTCTGGGACGACGAATCCGAGGGGTCCGGAAGCCCAAAACTTCCGGGCCCTTCGCAACCCAAGACAAGAAAGGGATGAAAATGCAAGCCAAGTCGACAATAGCGGAGAATTTGGAACTGAGCGGCATACGCGGTACGCAACAAAAAACGCAGCAAATGTTTTCGGCCGGCGACATCTCGTTGTTACGCAATGCACTTCAGGAGAAAGCCGCTGAATTCGACTGCTGGCAGTGCGCTGAGATTATCGAAATGTTCTTGCGCTCGCGGGGTTACGGAGTTTCTCGCCAGGCGGCCCGGGCCAGCGTAGGAAGGCTCGAAGCCACCAACTGTGACGACGAAGCCGTAGCAGAGGAATTGGAAAGACTGGCGCTGGTCAATTAGCGCCCGTGGGTAGGTAAGCGGAGCCACGATTGAAGGTTCAGGCTCCGCGGGATTTGAAAGACCCTGAAGCAAGCGAGGGATGGCAAGGTCGGTCCCTCAGGAACGAAGTTAGCGGAAAGAATGAATGGTTGGTTCCATGCAAGCTTTTCGCAAGGGCTCGGCAACACGGAATTTAGGGGGAGGGTTGCAGGGCCCTTATTTCAAGTTTAAGTAAAAGTTTTCGCAACTCGAGCTTCGTGAAACAGTACTGGGGGGTCTGGTTCACGGGGCCGGGAAGCGAAAAATAAATTAAAGCAAGAAAAAGTTTTCGCAACTCGAGCTTCGTGAAACAGTACTGGGGGGTCTGGTTCACGGGGCCGGGAAGCGAAAAATAAATTAAAGCAAGAAAAGGTTTTCGCAACTTGAGCTTCGTGAAACAGTACTGGGGGGTCTGGTTCACGAGGCCGGGAAGCGAAAAATAAATTAAAGCAAGAAAAGGTTTTCGCAACTCTGGGCGACGTGAAACAGTACTGGGGGGTCTGGTTCACGAAGAACAGGGGAGCGAAAAATAAACGGTGACAGTTACGCCGGGCCAACCAGCCCGGCGTTTTTTATTGTGAAGCCCTATAACCGCTTTGGAATGGAAGGCTCATGTAGTCAGGACCCCGGCCTTCCAATTGCTTTTAGAATCCCAAATTCTTCTCAATTTTTCTTATTGGGTGCACCTTAACGTGAATGACCATCAACACATCGCTCACATCTAACGTAGCGTGTCTGGGCAGCAAGAAAAGTTCATCGGTGGTCACTCTTAGCTCAGACATGAGCTCTGCGTCCTGCATAAGGACGTAGAAGGGATCTTCGTCCGACCCGGGCCCGGCCCCTCCGGCTTCCGCGATATTGTGCGGCATACGCAAGGCGTCGAGGACAGTTTTGAGCCGGGCATCCAGGTCGCCACTCTGAAACAGGAACCCTGGTGTTTCCGGACGCAGGAATAAAATGTCCAAACTGCAGCGCAATGCGCGTTCTTCCGTAATAATGGGGATAAACCTGTAGCCAAAACGCTTCCATTCGTTCGCCAAAGCATCGATGCCACTTACGCTTTGCCAGCCTCCTCCGGCCACCTGAAACCGCGTGATGGAGTTGTATCTTTCCACCAGTGGACTCTTACTCATCCACAAGCGCCGCAGTTGTGGATGAAAGTCCCTGCGCATTTTATGTTTCAAGTCAACTTCGGTGTTGGTAGTGGATGCTGCTGACAAACGCCCACTATAAAGTAGTCTGAATTCAAGCACGTATCACCCTCGATTGCTTCATCAAGACAGCTTTGACTCGTATCCACAAAATTTCCAGTATTGCATGATCGTGTTCAGTATTGTTGCCGTATAGTCAAAAAAACTCAAGCAGACAGGTTCCGCAGGATTTGGCTGGTTTGATTCTCAAAGTCCGCGCCGGTAGCGGACCTCATTGACCGTTGCACCCCACATCGAGTCTGTTCGGCACAGGCCATCGGGGACCCACTGATCGATTTGATAAAAGCGCTCCGCACGAACATTGCCCCTTAGAACCCACAGCATAGCATTTCGAAATCCGAGTTCTAAGAGACGGGCGCGTGCGTCCGATACAAGGGCCATGCCAAGACCCCGGCCCCACTGTCCGGGATCCACGTAAATGGCCCACAGTTCTCCATAGTTCGGCAGATCCGGTTCGCGCGCTGGCGCCGTGGTGGCAAACCCCTGGATCAGCCCTTCTTCGACCGCTACGATTGTCCGGGGCTTCAGAGGGTCAAGGGTCGCGAAATCATAGTTTTGTGCTCGATCTTCGGGACGAAGCTGATCGAGATAATCATCGGGAAGAAGCGTTCGGTAGGCCGCTTGCCATGACCGGACGTGCACACGGGCCACAGCGATTGCATCTTCTGGTTCAGCCAACCGAAGCAACATGCCCAAGTATGGCATAAATACCATGCCCGGACCGAGGCACATGCCGCAAGGGGGATGCGGAGGTGCGACTTAGGCGTTACAGCTTCGCAAAAAATGAGTTCGCTAATTTTTGTTAATCAAGCCACCGAGAACGCCGCCCACCGGGTTTTGCTGTTTCGCTGCGGAAGATGTTTTGCCGGCGCAGCCAAGCTGGGACTTAAGCATTCCAGCCGCAAGTCCCTGCACGTCGGGAACAAATTTCGGCTCGGCGGTCGTGCCCTCAATCAGAAAGGGCACGGAAGCGCCGCTTTTACAGCTCCCTCCACCGGTGACCTTGCCGAGGATCCCCGCGACGCTTGAAACCGGACTTGCGGCGCCTCCCGCGGCGTTGGCAAGAGTGGCAGCCATTTTAAAATCGAGCTGGTTCTTCGAATTGACCGTTCCAGCGCCCGCGAGGTTTCCGACAGATGGAACGACAGCGAGAAAATCGTCGGCATTCAAGCCTTCCGGCGTCATGTGAAGATTGGTGGTCAACTTCTCGATTTGGAGATCGTTACCCGTCTTCATACCGCCAAGTGCGGAAATAGCCGACATTTTCGATCCCAGGTCGAACCCCGCCACCTTGGCGTTGAAGAGACCGACATTTCCGGCGGTGACCAGTCTGTTAGCAGGGCCTGTAAGGTTGAGATTCGCGTCAAGAGTACCCGTCTGAAGGGAAGCTCCTTTCGGCAAATTGATGCCCAGCGCGGGGAGGAAAGCCTCAAGGTCCTGGGCCGGCATACCTTTTGCGTCTAACTTCAAATTCACCATTGTGGCTTCACCGGCGGAATTATAGGTGCCGCCTAGATGAGCTGCCGCGTTGCCAATTTTCACCGTGGATGGATTCAGAACACCGGCATTCTTGCGCAGATCGTACTTCGTACTGAAATCGACTGTAACGGGCACAGAGGCGGGCGATCCGCCGGCTACGAGCAACGCCTTGGAGAGCTTCGCAGTTCCTTTGGTTTCAGCCGAGCCGTTCTGCGAACTGAGATTGGCGTCCATATCGAGGAGCCCGCCTAGCCCGGCGGAGGGATCGAGGAACCCAGTGGAGGCGAGGTTTAAGCCATTGATCTCGAGTTTGGCGTCAAGGGGAGTCAGGGAGGTATCTGTCGAGTCCACGGGGCCGGCATTGCCGGTGAGCTTGAATTTACCTCCCGCAGGCAGGTCCGCCGTGATGGTGAACGGAAACCTGGAGGTCATCGAGACATCCGACGCGTCAACGTTCACATGATCATAGGTGCTGCGTTTCTGTGAATTCGTGGAACCGACTATGATGCGTCCATCCTCGAGAGCGAACTTCTGGATCGACAACGCTTCAGACGATGAACCGGAGGGCTTGCTTGCCGGTTGGCCCTCGTGCCTGGCGGACGATCCACCCAACGAAGAGTAGTTCCATTGCCCGGCTGGATTGCGGAGAAGAGTTACTTCGGGATTCTCGATCGTCACGCCGGTGATATTGAGCGACTTCGAGAAGATCAGCGGTATGAGCTCAACTCCGACCTTGACGGATTTTGCGCTAAGGAACGGCGCCTGGCTGAACCTGGGATCGTCGCCGACCGACAGGCTTTGGGCAGTGAGCGAGCCGCTCAGCAGCGACAGGCTCAGGTCGCCAACCTGCACCTTGCGTCCCAGAGCTTGCGAGGCTTTCTCTTCGATGGTTGGGCGAAAATTGTTGATCGGAATCAAGAACGGAATGATAAGAACAATAACGATCAGTACACCAACGACAACAGCGGCGATGCGGAGCTTGCGGCTCATAACTACCTCCTGGTAAAGCTTACTTGGGCAGGCGCTTTCGCGCTCCCAGCCTCCTCGCTTTTTTCTGCCGTATTGCCTTTCGTGTATATCTGAAGATTGACCCAACAGAATCTGGAATACATCGGCGTGCGCACTTTGCTCAAGAGGTAGGACTTTGCGCCAGCGGCAATCCTTAGAAGTGGGGATTCGCGTCTGCGGCACAGGGTTGCCCGGAAGCGCCAAACCCTGCTGTTATTCGTAGCGCGGGCTTTCCACGGGATCGAGCTGTGCGGCCAGTGCGAGCGGGCACGGTAGCCGGGACGGAACGAAAATAAACCGCGACAGTTACACTGAACCAACCAGCCCGGCGTTTCTCATTTAGCTTCCGAATTGCCCGTCATCGGGACGGTTATAAAGTGAGACCCCGTCACTTCGATCCGCCATAACCCCTCAATCCGTTTTTTCTGCCGCCAGTCCTGGCCATCCCGCCGCACAACAACGTCGGCGAAACTCGCAGCTTTGGATCTGGCGCCTTCACTTCCAACAGTTTCGCAACAAGCTAAACAACACGAGCAACCGCCGGGATGCGACGCAGGGCAGCAGTTGTGATCCAACTCAGCACGACCGCCAATGAGAAAACGATTATCAGCTTGGTGAATCCTGACAGATGCGATTTTAGCAGCGCATATTGCAACCAGTTCACGAAGGCATAGTGGAGCAAATATATGCCATATGCGTTGTTACGCAGGCTGTCGAAGATTGCGCGTGACTTCTTCGCGAACCGCACAAACACCGCCAGCATGGCCATGCTGGTTGTCGCACAGGTAATCGTAAATACCAGGTCCGCTACTGCTTGCCACAGAGCCAACGCGAGTTTCCCCGTCGTCAGCATCATGATGAAAAGCGCGCTCGATGCCACAAATACGACAATCGCGGCAAGCGCCCAGAGCAGCCAGCGGCGCGCCAGCTTGCCGCCCGAGGCCAGGATTCCACGTTCGATGCCGTAAGCGCCGACCGAGATTCCGATTAAGAAGTAAACGAAATAGTGGAGGAGCCTGCTGGTTTGAAAAGCAAACGCGCCGAATTGCGTCCATGAGAGCGGATTGAACTTCATAGCCAGCGGAATATAGACGGCTGCCGAGATGCCAACCAAATATCCGAGGAACCTGACTGGCTTCTTGGCTAATTGTGCGAAGAAGCATCCCGCAACTTCGGCCCAATTTGGCTTGAGGAAATACAACGCAGCGGCAATGAAATCAAACGCCAGCAACAGCCATACAAACCACGCCGGGCCTGCGGGCCAAACGCCGAGAGAAAGCCATTGATGCACGAAGGCGTTCACGCCATGCTGGCCAATCTGCAGATAAGCCGGATAGTAGGCTATTGGCGCGACAATCGCAGCCGCGGCAATGAATGGTATCCCGAGCCGCAGCGTGCGATCGCGCAAAAAACCATCGATTCGTTTTCGCTGCAGGCTCTTCCATACAAACAGGCCGGAAATGAAGAACATGAGTGACATAAAGAAGGTATCGTTGAATCCCACAAAGGGGGAAGCGCCAGCCCACTTCTGCGGATCGACAATGGGGAATGCCTGCCACCAACGCGGTGGTGCGGCAAGAGATGCGGCCACTGGCGGCGAGAACACCGCATAGGCCAGCGCTGCATGATGCGCTACTACGAGCACGGTGACAAAAGCGCGCAAGTATCCCATCGAAATGTTGTACTCTGCACCCGGTGCACTGATTTCTCGGGGCGTAGCTTTCAGTTCAGAAATAGAAGGCACAGTTTGCGTCAGGTTCATAACATCTCCTTATCTAAGCCGCCGCAGGCTGCGCTTGCGGACATTGCAAAGGCTTTTTCGGCGGCGAGTGAAAAGACACACGTATCGCATAGGCTTTTTGAGCCTCAGGTCGAATCTGGTTTTGATCCCTTAAATAAAGTCGCGTTTTCGAGATTGCAGGTACAAAGTCAGCCCCAGGGTCAGCAAGATTACTGCGAACTCCACGACAAGAATTTTCACGACTGCAGGACTCCACACCATGACCTGGCCGCCCCATGTCTTGGTTAGCGAAGGGACGTGGCTGAGAAGCAGGTACCACCCGAGCCAATAAGAAGAATTAACCACGGCCATCGCGGCTGTGCCCCATCCTTCCGATTCGGCCACGAGCGCGGTACAGGTAATCAGGCAGAACCCGATCAGGGGGAAATTCATCAAAATCATCCCCGTCGGAATCGCGCCGCTTGGCAGAATATGCCGGCAGAGAACCATGTAGAGCCCTGCACCGAGCAGGATCAGCCACAGAGCCAGGAACATACCAACCGTCGAAACGAGTTTAGCCGCTCCATATCGCGCCGATGACACAGGCAGGCTCATTACGAATGAAAGCGTCTGCTTCTTTCTTTCGTTCACGATGTTTTGCATGGGAAGAAGGGCCGCGCAGAACACCATCGAAACAAAAAAGAAGACAGTCCCAATTACGACCGGCGTCTGTCCGCCAATCAAAAGCACTGCCAGCGCGGTCACCCCGGCAAGAATCGTAAAGACGATCGTTTGGCGCTGCAGCCGCCAGTCCTTCAACATTAAGCGCAGCATCACATTGGTTTTCATGCCTTCACCTCCTCGCGGCTGTGTTCCACGTTGGCGACAAAAATTTCTTCCAGGGTCATGTTTTCCACGGCATGCACGCGCGCGCCCGAGTTCTCATATGCGTTCGGAAGATGGGGCTCGAATGCGTTGGCAATGGCCACCGCCAGCCGGCCTGTTTGTTGGATCCCAATTACGCCCGGTAGTGTGGGTAGCGCAATGCCATCCGGCACTTCCAGCCGCAACCGCCGCCAGCGGTCGAGATAGACTTCCTTGTCCATCGAATCGATGATTCGGCCGCGGTCGATGAACGTGATCTGATCGGAAATCTGCTCGACATCCTGCGTATTTTGCGAAGAGAAGAGGACGCTGCGTCCCTCCTCGGCCATCACACTCGTCAGCTCACGCAAGATTTCGTGGCGCGCGACGGGATCGAGGCCCGTAGTCGGCTCGTCCAGCACAAGCAGCTTCGGGCGCCGGGCAAACACAAGCAGCAAAGCCGCTTTCACTCGCTGCCCATGAGAGAGTCCCTTGATTTTCTGCTCCGCATTCAACCCGAAGCGCTTCAACAACAACTGCGCATACCCGTCATCCCACGATTGATAAATAGATTTCATAAAATTGATGTGCCAGCCTACAGTCAGCGAATCGTAAAGACGCATGTCGTCGGAGGCGAAGCCGATGTCCCACTTCGCGGCGACCTGCTCGTCGGGCATGCGGCAGCCGAGCACGCGCACTTCACCGCGGTCCTGATGCACTAACCCCATCAGAATGCGGATTGTTGTGGACTTGCCGGCGCCGTTTGGCCCAATCAATCCCATGATGGTTCCGCGTTGCAGCCGCAGCGCGATGCTTTGAAGCTCGAAAAAGCGGTACGACTTGCACACTCCGTTGAGTTCAATCGCGTAGTCGGTCATATGGGTTCCTTCTCCTCGTCCGTGACGTGCTCGTAGATTGCTCGAATGCGCTTTTCCAGGTTCTTCGGCGAAACTCCAAGCAGCGCAGCGCTTCGCACGGCTTGCTCCAAATGCTGCGCCAACTCCTGCTCTCGAATGCGCGACGCCAGCTCGGAATCTGAAGAAACGAAACAGCCCTTGCCCTGCCTGGTTATGATCACGCCCTCGCGCTCCAGTTCGAGATATGCGCGTTTCACCGTAATCACGCTCACACCGATATCGACGGCCAGCTGGCGAATCGAGGGAATCGCCTGCCCCGCCGCCCAGTCGCCTACCGCGATGCGCTGCTTCATCTGTTCCATAATCTGCAGATACATCGGCCGCTTATCGCTTTGGGAGATCACGAACATCTGTATATATACAGTATATACAGTGAGAGAGTCTGTCAAGTATTTTTTCTGAGCGGAATCGAGACGCGCGTAGAAGCGCCTCGTGTTAGAACTTTCCGTAGCTGCAGCAGACCACATGCACCAGGAACTGTTCAGACCGGCATGACAGCTTCCGAATGTACGCGTCCCGTCCAATGATGTGCTGGTTAGCAATTGGGTTGCGGCGTTTCAGGTAAACAGAATGGCCATAGGGTCCGCAATCCGGAAGCAACTGATTGCGTCCGGTTTGCCCGTCATCAGCCCTCAATCGAGGGCCAGCAAGTACAGACATAGCGACAAGTTCCGACAAACCGACATCGCAGCGCTCATTGCAATAAAATCGTTGTATATTCTGTTCTGCTGTAATTCTGTTCTGCTGTAATGCCTCGCGTCGCATCTGATTTCAGTTCAAAAGGAGATCCTCATGAGCGCATCCACAGGCACAACCTCCTCCGCCAGCCCCTACACAACCGCCGCGTTCTGGGAACGCTTGTGGCGGACAGCTGGCATCCAGTCCCTCTTCTGCTTCATAGTCGCGTACATCGTCTACGGCCATCAACCGCAGGTCGGCGCGTCGGCCGACGCACTGGCAGCCTTCTACGACGGGGATCGCATGCGGATTCTAATCGCAGCCGTGTTTTACGGCTTGGCTGTCCTCAATCTCATGTGGTTCGCGGGGGCGCTCAGGACCACCCTGGCGGATGCGGGACTAGACGGTTGGGGCGCGGCGGCGACCGCCTCCAGTGCCGCCCTCGGAGCGCTTTTCCTCTTGCTCATCGCGGTGGTGGCAGTCGTCGCGTACTCCATCGCCGGCTCGGGAAATCACATGCTCACATCGGCCCTGAACGACTTCGTATGGGCAGGCTTCGTGTTGACTTCGTTCCCGCGCGCGATGCTTATCATGTCCGCGGCGTTTGGGCTCTGGCGGGCCCGGCTGATCTCGAACGCGCTCTTCGCGGTCGGGGTCGCTGCCGTCGTGCTCGGCTTGCTAGGCGGCACCACCTGGCTGAGCGGCGGATTCTGGGCGCCGGACGGCGTCTATTCGCGCTTCGTCTCGCCCGCCATCGGCCTGGTGTGGGGCGTCGTCGTGAGCGGGGTGCTCTTGACCCGAAGTCCTGCTACACGTGCTGGATGGTGAGGCAGACGGCGTGGCCAGCGATTCAGGGTCAAGGCGCGTAGGGACCCGGACTCGCAACGCCGCCGCCGTAGACAGTGGGCGGTCTTCTTCAACGCCAAGATCGAGAGGTACCCCAAACACCTGGCGCTCTCGGTGCTATGAGCCAGCGCCAGTGCACTTTACGACGCCCTCGAATGTCCCGGAGAGGGGGTCGGCCAGATCCTCGTTGCCGTCTGGCTTGAGCGCCGAGAGAACGCGGAAGAGAGTGACGACACGATGAACAAACAACCTGAAGCCCAGCACTATTCGAAAGGATCACACAATGAGTCAAACAGACGACAAATCGCGCCGCTGCTTTCTTAAGGCGAGCTCGATGTCAGCCCTGGCAGTTGCGTTCGCCCCAGCCACGATCAGTGAGGCATTTGCAGCTTCGAAATTCAAAACTACTCCAAAGGGGAACAGTATGGCCCAAACCAGTGTTACACAACGAGGCATTGAGCAGGCAGCTGACAAGACCACGATTCGTCCGTTTCATGTAAATGTTCCGGAGGCGGACCTGACCGAATTGCGCAGGCGCATCAAAGCAACGAAATGGCCCGAACGCGAGACGGTCACGGATGCATCGCAAGGCGTGCAGCTGGCGACCACTCAGGCGCTCGCGCGCTATTGGGCGACAGACTACGATTGGCGCAAGTGCGAGGCGAAGCTGAACGCCGCGCCGAATTTCATCACCGAGATCGATGGGCTCGACATCCATTTCATCCATGTCCGCTCGCGGCATGAAAACGCGCTGCCCATGATCGTAACCCACGGTTGGCCCGGCTCAATCATCGAGCAGATGAAGATCATCGAGCCGCTGACGAATCCCACCGCGCACGGCGGCAGCGCATCCGACGCATTCCATCTCGTGATCCCATCCCTGCCGGGCTACGGCTTCTCCGGCAAGCCGACAGCTCCAGGGTGGAACCCCGTTAGCATCGCGCGCGCGTGGGCGACGCTGATGCAGCGCCTCGGCTACACGCGATACGTGGCGCAGGGCGGCGATTGGGGGAATGCCGTCTCGGAGGTGATGGCGCTGCAGCAGCCACCGGGATTGCTCGGCATTCACACCAATATGGCGGCCACGGTTCCTGCCGATATCTCGAGAGCACTGGCGTTTCATGAGGCGCCGCCCGCCAATCTCACGGCCGAGGAGCGCAACGCGTGGGACCAACTGGTCGACTTTTACGGAAAGGGCCTGGGCTACGCCCTCGAAATGTCGTACCGCCCGCAAACGCTCTATGGCATCGTGGATTCGCCGGTCGGGCTCGCCGCGTGGATGCTCGATCACGACATCCGCAGCTACTTGATGATCGCCCGCGTTTTCGCCGGCGGGACCGAAGGCCTCTCGCGGGACGACGTGCTCGACAACGTCACGCTCTACTGGCTGACCAACACCGCGATCTCGTCCGCACGCCTCTACTGGGACACCACGAACAAATTGCCGCCAGGAGGCTTCTTCGACGTGCGGGGCGTCCAGCTCCCGGTCGCCGTGAGCGCATTCCCGGAAGAAATCTACACAGCGCCTCGGACTTGGGCGGAACGCGCATATCCACACCTAATCCACTACAACAGGTTGCCGCGCGGCACCCACTTCGCTGCGTGGGAGCAGCCAGAGTTGTTCGTGCAGGAGATGCGCGCCAGCTTCCGGTCTCTGCGGTAACGAGACCGGAAAGGCAGGACGTACACACAAATTCGACCAACGATCCGCGGACGAAATGGTCAGATGCGACTCAGACAGGCAAGATCTTCGCATTTCGGAAAGAAGATTCCTTGAAACGCATCGATGTTCGGATTCCCGAGCGGCTGATGTGAACGCTCGCTCGCGTATGATCGGAATAGGAGTCGTCAATGAGCACCGTACAAATCGAGCAGAAGAGCTATGAGATGCCCCCGCGAGAGGGGATCAGCATCGCGCAGTTTCTCACCGTCGCCGACATCGAGCGATCGGCTCGCTACTACGAAAAGGTCTTCGGCGCTCGCATTCTGAGCCTGGGTGACGGCAACGCGCCTGGGTACCTTCAGCTTGCGAATATCTGGATGATTCTGAACGTTGGGGGCGGGCCAACCCCGGATAAGCCGACGGTAACGCTCAGTGTCCCCGACCCGAATCACATCAACAGCTTTATGAATTTCCGCGTCGCGGATATTCAAGAGTGCTATGAATTATGGACAAGTCGCGGAGCGGAGTTCATCACAAAGCCGATACCCAAGTACGGCGAGATTCGCTGCTACATCCGCGATCCCGACGGTTACATTATCGAGGTGGGACAGAGCACCGACCTGAAATACGGTTAAACGCTCAGCCCCGTACAAGGCTCTGAATTGGCATAGAAAGGAGCACAAGATGAAACTAAGGAGACCCCGCGGGTGAGTGCCTCCATCACGTCGAGCACGCTCGGTGTCAACGTATTTACGGCTCCGGGAAAGGTAATGGTAGGCGAGCGGCCAAAGCCTTTCGGCGAA
>DATHMH010000036.1:0-145713 GCA_035487295.1 Terriglobales bacterium | reverse complement strand
CCCTAGCGCCAGTCGCCATCGATGAAGAATGCGGCCCAATAGAGCGGACGCGAGAACTGTCGCAGGTGCAGAAAGTCGATTTGTGCCTGTTGCAAAGCCTGGTCTTTGCCTCTTCCTTCCTTCAAGTGGCCGTAAAAGCGCTTCATGAACTCCGCGGTGCTGACATCGGGAATGCTCCACAATGAGGCCAGCACCGAATGAGCCCCGGCATACTCAAACGCCCGGGTCAGCCCGATCAACCCCTCACCCTTGATCTCTTTCCCCAGGCCAGTCTTGCAAGCGGAAAGTGTAACCAGGTCAGCGTTCAGATGCACCTGCTCAAAAATCTCCCACGCTTGCAACAGGCCATTTTCCTGGCCTTCGGAGAGATGGTCGGGAATCGTCAACACCAGGGCCGAGTTCAACGGAAACCGTTCGTCCAGGATCGCATGGGCAGCAAAATGGAGATAGCGAGTGTCCTTACCGACATTCTTGGCGTTTCGCTCAGTCGCGTCGTCTCCCAAAAATACCTGGCTATGATGCGGGAAGAGGCCGGCAATAGAGTTCACCTCGTCCCGGCTGAACGGCAGGGGCGTAAGCGTATTACCGCCCTCAATGGCGGAGCGCAGTTCCAGGTTGTGCGCGGCTGCAGTTTGCACCGCGTCGGCGGGAGGGTATTTAGGATCTCCAAACGCCGTCAATTGAACGCCATTTGGCTCCATGGCCGTGGTTGTGCTCTTGAGCTCGGCATATACCGTTACCGAAACGGCCGTGTGAATCGGCTTCCACTCCATCAGATAATGCTTTCGATCGCGTAGCAGCGCAGCAAAAGGCAGGATCTGTAAAGGGCCGTCAGGAACGATTAAGACGCGTGTGGCTCCGGAAATCGTCCCTTCTGCCGGAGCAACCAGACTGCGATAGAGGGCCTGCGACGCGATGGCAAATGCACGGGTATCAGAAGCATTCCAGCTTTGAAGGAGTCTTCGCACTGCCTCTACTTTGCGCCGCAAGCGCTTTTCGCGCAGAGGCAAATGAAAGACGGAGACTCCTCCATGGGCGGTCCCACTATCGTTGGAGACGACGAAAAGGATGGTTTCCTGTTCTCCCACGGAATAGGCCAGGAGAACGGTTCCTGGATCGAGTGCCTGTCTTGCCGCCGCGGCATCCAGTGGTTTCGGATACTGGAGTGCGGCGAAGTGAGGCGAGGCCTTACGTACGTTCGCGGCAATCTGCTCGCGCTCGTCCTGCAGCTCACGCAGCTGTTGAGACAGCTCGGCCGAGCGCTTATTTTCATCGCGCTTCGGATCCAACTTCATCAGTTCGTCTTCAATTCTGTCGTACTTGGCAAAATTCTCCAGCCGCGCCCGCCGAAGCTCCGGCGGCAGCTCTACCTCGAAGGCCAGATCGCGTTCGGCCAAGATCTCCAGAAAGGAACGAGCTCGTGAACGCTCGAAGATGTTAAATGCGATCTCGGGTCGGTTCGTCTTGATCAGCAGTTCAATGTAGTCCTGATAAACCTTGGAATATCCAGCGCGTAAGCCCGAGCGCATCTCTTCGCTTCCACTCCAGTGGTGGACCTGAGCTTCCATCGCTTTGAGCGCATCTTCGAACAGGGAGGCGGCGTCATCGAGCCGTCCTTTGCTTACCGCGATCCGCGCCAGGCCGGCCAGGACCTCGCCGTACTGCTTGCTCTCGGGGGCCAGTTTTTCCAGGACCGTGCGGCTTTGTTGATACATATTTTCTGCTTCGGTAAGCTTGCCTTCCTCCAGGTACAGATCGCCAAGAGCATGCAGGCTATCGGCGACGTCAGAGCCGCCCGGAGCGAGCTTTTGTCTAGCCTCGAGTGCCTGGAGATAATATTTTGCCGCCTCTATTCGATCGCCTCTAGCCCGAAGCACGTTGCCCAGGTCATTTAACGCGATGGCATGATCCAAAGTACCGGGCGCAACCTTCGCCCAGATGGCAAGAGCTCGTCGCTGATATGCCTCCGCTTGGCGCGGAGCCCCAGATTTAAGAGCAATACTGCTTAGACGATCAAGCGTGCGGGCAACGTCTTCGCCCTTCGGAGCGTATTTTTGCCCAATTGCCAGAGCCCGATGGGCATATTGCTCCGCCTTGCCCAGATCATTTCGAACTTCGGCACCCTGGCTGAGGTTGATAAGGTCCAAGGCGATCTCGGGATTTTCTGGAGCGAGCTTCTCGAGAATTGCCAGCGCTTGCAGCTGATATTCCTCTGCTTTGAGGTAATCGCCGCGCTCAGCCACGACTGCTCCCAAACTGTCCAGAGTACGGGCTGCATCGAAGCTCACTGGGGCGATCCGTTGCTGAATCCCCAGTGCCCAAGTAATGTATTTTTCCGCTTTGATCAGGTCGCCGCGTTCCCCGGCTATGCCCCCAAGGTTGCTGAGGCTCAGAGCCGCGTTGGGGCTTTCCGGAGCGATTTTCAACGCGATGTCGAGCGCTTTCGTCTGGTACTGTTCTGCCTCGTCCAAGTCTCCGCGACCCCAAGACACAGTGCCCAAGTTGTTGAGGCTTGTGGATACCTCCAGGCTGCCGGGCGACAACTCCTCGCGAATATTCAGCGACTTGCGAAAGAACTTCTCTGCTTGATCGAGATCGTTCCTGGGCAGGGCCAGATTTCCCAGGCCATTGAAGCTGGCAGCCAAGTCCAGGCTGCCGGGTGCAAGTCTTTCCCGGATCTGAACCGCTCGATTTTGGAGGTTCTGTGCCTTATCCAGTTCGCCTCGCTCTTTCGCGATATTTCCCAACCCGCACAAGCTGTTCGCCAGATCGAGACTCTCCAAAGATAGCCGGCTCTGAATTTCCATGGCCCGCGAGAAATGTTGTTCAGAGCGCGTAAGATCAGCCAAGTGTCTCTCAGCCTCTCCCTGCAGGTCGAGAAGGTTTGCCCTTAATAGGCTGTCGGGAGCGATTTCCCGGATCAATTCCTCCGCCTCGCGGTAGTGTTTTTGGGCATTGGCCCAATCGCCTCGCTGCTTGAAGGTATCGCCCCAGGCTCGGAGCAACAATGCCCTGACTTGCGGCCTCTCTTTTTCCGCTCGTGCCAGGACCTCTTCATATGCGTTGTCCGCGTTCTGCCAATCCCGGTTTTCAGCAAAGATCTCGGCCACGTGGAAGAGCAACCACATTGGCAGCAATGCAGACTCCGAGGGTGACGTTTGATCGGCGGCGGCTCGCCAACGCTCCGTCCCTTTGGCGAGGTTGCCTTTACTCAGCAGGTCCTCGCCTTGCTGGTACTGGAGAAGGAGTGCGGAGGGAAAATCAGGACGGGTTTTCAACCCTAAGCGGCCGGGCTCGAAAGTCCATTGCTGTTGCTCATTTCCACGCCAACCCGTGACAACGATCCTGCCTCGCGGCAACTGCTCGGTCTCGACCAGCAGCAAATCGAATGGAGACTCCAGCGAACCCTGGGCCTCACCGGCATTCCAGCTTTGCAGGATGTCTCCCTCGCGCAGCCCGGAGCGCTCTGCCACGGAATGCGCGGCAATCGACGAAACTACAATGCCGGGACGTGGCTCCTCAGCTGGGAAAGCCATTGCAACCATGGAAATGCTCAGCAAGCCGGCAAGAAAGATCTTCTGCGCTGGAAAAGCCACTGAGTTCCTCCTGCGGGGACAGGTATCGTCCCCCGGAACTTAAGATCGGAGGTGGTTCCTGGATATGGGATAAAGTCGCTAAAAAAACCGCGCGTATACTAAACCACGGTATTTACTTCACTGTCAACCGCTTCGAGAATGAAATGCCAGCAAGGCTGGAATTTCCGAGTGATATATAGGCTGGATAAAGTCCAAAAAAAAATTATGGATGAATGTGCGATAGATTGCTCTCACCGGATCACTTAGATTGAAGACAATTCGTAAAGGAGCGTAACCTGCGTTCGTTTGCAGAGTGATGAGCATCGTCTAGAATGAGAGCGGTATGCATTTCGCCGGAAAGGCCGCCCATGACTGATCGAGCTCAGCCAGACGTGCAGGGTCTGCGCACCCTGCTCGACCGGCTGGACTCTGATCTTCACTGTGCCGCGGGAAAATACTATCGCCTGGTCGGCATTCTCACCATTTTTATCGAGAATCGCGCAACCAGCGATATCGATTCTGACGAACTTGCCAGAAAAGTCCTGGATATCGTTGCCGCCAAGCTTGCCCAGGGTGAGGATATTCAGAATGTCCAGGCGTATAGCTTCGGCGTCGCGAAAAATCTGGTCAGCGCCCAAACAAGAAAGTCGATCTCCGATCTTTTGGACCGCTCTTTTGTTTCCGGCATCCGCGACGACCGCCAAGCCAATTTCGAAGCCATCGCCAAAGAGCTGGAGGAGGACTGCCGGCGGAAGTGTCTGGAACTGTTGCCGGCGGAGCGTCGCGACCTGATCGTACGGTACTATCAAACCAGCCTGCAATCGAAGCGGTACCGTGAAGAACTTGCCCGCGAGTTGAGCATCGGCGTCGAGGCCCTCTGCAATCGAATCTCGAGAATCAAGAGCAAATTGAATGAATGTTATCGTCGTTGCGTTCGCGCCAGACGCAATAACGCGATTTCATGGTGAGAAAAAGCATATGTTCCCGATTGACAACTCGGATGTGATTACCAGATATCTCCTGGGCGATGTGTCGGAGGAGGAGCGCGCCTGGGTGGAAGCGCGAATGATCAGCGATGAAGGTTTCATCGATGAATGCTTCCAGGCGGAGGACAAAGTCATTGACGACTACGTCGCCGGACATCTTGCCGCCCGGGAGCGTGGGCTATTTGAGACCAACTTTCTCCGCTCCCCGAGGCGGCAAGCCAAGCTTCAGACGGCAAAATTCCTTGTCGACTATGCTCGCGATCAAGCTCAGGTGCAAAGTGCGGCGGAGGCCCGGGAGCGATCCAGGTTACCGAATATGTTGGCCTCGATCTGGAGACTCGGAACGGGGCCTTCGCGCATGTGGCCGGCGGCAGCGGTTGTCTCAGCCCTGATCCTGGGGATAACGGCCCTGGCTGCCGTCGCGTGGTCCATCCATGGTTACCGGGTGGCTGAGCGCGCCCAACGCCAGTCGGACGACCGGTTGCAGCAGCTTGCGAAACTTGAGAAAGCCCTGGATGACCTGCAAAAAAAGCAGCTCCAAGAAAGCCAGGCATCCGCGAACCAAGACCAGCAAGTCTCCGGACGAGCAAACAAGCCCTTGCCCCAAACACAGTCCATCGGCCCGGTTGCGACCCTTGTGCTTCCACCCGGCGGGTTCCGCGAGCAGGGAGAGGTCGTGAAAGAAGTAGTCCTCCCGCCCGAGACTCCGCTCTTGCAACTCAAGCTCATGGTCGAACCGGGTTTGAAATATTCACGCTACCGAGTGACTCTGCAACATGCCGATGGTGAAACTGTGATTACGGCCAACAACCTGCCGATGACGCCCACAAAAACCGTTCAAGGAGAATTCATCACGGTGGCGCTTCCCAGCCAGCTCCTTTCCTCAGGAGACTACGTATTGGTTCTCGCAGGGCAACCGGACTCCAGGAAAGAGTACCAATCTATTGCGAGTTATAACCTCCGTATCGAAAAAACACGTTGATCATCGAAGGACGGATAGACTTTTCGATATAGACAACCCCTGAATTCGGCACACAATCCATTGTCTGCCGCGCGGCAGTGAAGATCGCACAGCTTCGTTAGCGCAAATCTCGACTTTGCAACCTTGGCACTCCTGCTAATCTGGGGCACGCTTCATCGCAAACTCTTCAATCGCGCGCTGTACTTTCGGGCTCATACAACACGGTTGCCCGGTATGACCAACCTGACAAGTAATCTGCGATAGATTTTGCCGATTTCTGCACTTCTAAACAGGAGGTCTTCCAGACTCCCGGTCAGAGAAGGCCTCGGCCTGTTCTGACAATCCAAACCTACGGCCTGGACACATTCCGGGCGTGAATCAGGTAAACCACTCGATTTCGAGCGTAATCCTGAACTTAAAGAAAAGGAGAAGTCCTCATGATGACCAGAGTATCGAAAGTGTTGGTAAAAAATAGGATGTTCTTAGTCTCACTGGCAGTATTGTGTATGGTGAATCAGCGGCTGTCTGCTTCCACCGTCACCTATCAAGACACGGCGGGAAATCAGCGCATCTACGTTGCTGCCACGGGAACCAACAATCATCTTCTCGTGGATCGTTGGGATGGCTTCCATTGGCAATGGTACGATCAAGGCCTCCCAGCGGGCACGACGGCAGTGTATTATCCAGCCGCGATTACCTATCCAGACCTGACCGGAGATCAGCGCATCTACATCTTCGCCATAGGAAGCAACAAACATCTTGTCGCAAATTATAGAACTAACGGCAACTGGCATTGGGCCGATTATGGCGCGGCTCCATTTGGTTTTGCGTTACATGACAGAATCGCGGCTGTCTCCTATCCAGACTCGGCAGGAAATCAGCAGATCTTCGTCTTTACCACAGCAACGAACGATCATCTCACGATCTTATCCGGCAACGGCACCAGCTTCCATTGGATCGATGGGGGCAAAAACCCTGGCCCAGGCCTATTGTTGAATCCAACCGCCATCACGTATCTAGATACGGCAGGAGTCCAGCATACATGCGCCTACTTGGATGGCAATGATCTGATCGAAGCTTGCAGAAACCCAAACGGAACCTGGACGTTAACCGACCGGGGTGTCCCTTCCGGCATACCTGAAATTGCAATTCCCAGCGCCTTTTCCTTTCAGGATGATGTTGGAGCCCAGGAGATAGGCATATTTTGCATGGGGAGCAACGGTCATCTTGTCCTGGATAGTTTCGACGGCTCCTCCGTCTGGTCTTGGAGCGACCAATACTTTACTGGCGGTGCAGGAGTCAGAGGTGCCGCTTGGCCAGCGGCTGTTACATATCTAGACCCAATCGATGCATTTCAAAAGATCTATGCCTTCGTCGAAGGTGGCAGCTTCGGCCATCTCGTCGTAAATTATTGGGATGGATTCAGTTGGCAATGGGCCGATCAAGGCTTAGGTCCCAACGGGGTAGCGGACGGTCCCAAGGACGCGATCACCTATCTGGATGCGACAGGTCACCAACGGATCTACGTCTTCGTGGTCGGAACTAACCACCACCTGCTTGTAAATTATTGGGATGGCTTTGGCTGGCATTGGGCCGATCTAGGTAACCAACTCTCTGGCTTGCATTAACCGACCATCAATCGTCAGAAGATGCCACGAAATGGGGCGCTGGTCTGGCCGCGCTGTATGCTTCTTCGGCCGCTTGCGCCCCCATCGCAAACTCTTCAATCGCGCACCGTACTTTCGGGCTCATACAACACCGTTGTCCGGCATGGCCCACCTGATAAGTAATCTGCGATAGATTTTGCCGATTTCTGCACTTCTAACAACCACCAGTGGATCGATGGGGGCAACAACCCTGGTTCAAGCCAATTGTTGAATCCAACCGCCATCACCTATCTGGACACAACCGGAGTGCAGCATACCTGTGCCTACTTGCAGGCCTATGATCTGATCGAAGCTTGGATCCTAACGGGAAGCTAATTTCCTGGTTACATTAACCGATCACCGATCATCAGAAGACGCCGCGAAATGGGGCGCCGGCTTGGCCGTGCTTTATTCTTCTTCGGCCGCTTGCGCCCCGCGCAGATACGCGCACACTCAGCCAAATTTGCAGCAAGAGTTTGCGCGCGAAAACGGCGTAGAAATGATCAAGAGGCACAGGCGCCCGTGTTTTCGTATGGCGCAGTCGTCCCACAAGGTTCGAAATGCCCTTCTTTGTCCTTCCTGCTGGCGCGGTAAGTTGTTGAGGTGTTTGAAGAAAAGTCTTTCAGCAACAAATAACGATAGATTGTCCACAAATCTGCACTTACAAGTGACCGTATTCGCCAAAGACGGTCCCGCCGCATTACTTTTCTGGGTCGGCAAGGCGGATCGGCATCTTCTGCCTTGTCCTTGTCACGCGGCTGTATGGGAAACAAAATTCTTCCAACCACGAGCGATAGATTCGCGAATCGTTGCCAGTCTACGGGCAGGGAAGCCCCATATGTTCTCGACTTTCATATGACGGAGGATACAAAACTATGCCTTACCGATTCGTCCACAACACAGCCGCGCTCTTAGCACGGCTCCAGGCGGAAGCAAGAATGTTTTTTGAATTGTTTTTCGAATCGGCGTTAGTTTCCCCAAAATCCGCCACTCAGTAGATGGAAATAGGAAGATTAAACGCTTGAAAGGAAACGTCATGATTTTGAAATCAGTTTTGCCCCGCACAATCGTCGCGCTGGCAGGAGTGCTGATCCTGCTTGTGGGCAGCTCCGCGCATGCCGCCACCCTCAAGGTCAACACCAAAGTCGACGAGACCACCGGCGCCAACTGCTCGTTGCGTGAAGCGGTGGCCGCCATAAACCAGGGAAGCAACGGCAATGGCTGTAAGAACGCTGTTAGTGCCTTTGGCACGCTGGACCCCTACGGCACGAGCGATACGATCAATGTCCCGGCCTTCACCATTTCCTTGAGCGGCGGGTCAATCCAGGTGCTCAAAGCCGTTACCATCCAAGGCGCGGGCTATTTGCGCACAATCATCGAAACCATGAACATGGACGAGGTTAACTTCGCCACCGCCATCAGGATAGGTGACAACGGCACGAACACACCGTTCGTCTTCATGAGCGACCTCACGATCCAGAACTCCGCCCCAAAATCCGGCATCAACGAACAGTTGCAAAGGATCGGCGGCCTGGAGATTGACGCCAATGCCACCCTCGAGTTTAGGTATGGCCGCATCCTCGATACCGGCGATACCGACAACAGCGCGGGTTGTATTTCGAACGCGGGAGGCTCTGTCTATTTGGAATCGTCTGAGTTGCGGGGTTGCCGGTCAAGCCAAGGAGGGGGAATTGGGAGCCGGGGGTTCCTCAGTGTGTCCAACAGCACGATTCACGAATGCCTTCGTAGTGCGGGAATCCTTAGCAGCGGCACAACCTACATCTTTAATTCCACAATTGCAAACAACACAACTGATCAAGGTAACGCCACGGGCGTCAATTTAAGCGGTTTTGCCCACCTGGAAGGGGTCACCATTGCCTATAACCAGTCCACGATGAGCGCGCCGGCATTGTTCTTCACTGGGAAAGCCGGCGACACGCTGGAAATCAAGGCAAGCATTGTCGCCAAGAACGCGAGTGGAGGGCAATCCGCCAACTGCGGTATCGGATCCGGGTCCCCCGCGATTACTTCGCTTGGCTTTAACATCCTGGGCGATATGGGCGAAGCCCCTTGTCCGAAGATTGATATGGGGAACAATACGGATATCCAGACCGATCCTAATTTTGTGAAGCCAGTGGGGGCGACGTTCACGTTCCTCGATGGAAGCGTTGTACCCGCCCCCATTGCGGCCGGCGGCGTGGGGCCGGTTTACGTGCCCCATCAGGGGAGCCCCGCGACTTCAGTGGTGCCCACCAGCGATTCGTTCTGCCAGATCGGTATGTTTGACGAGCGCTCCCTCGCCCGCGCAAAGGACGAGAACAGCGCTTGTGACATTGGCGCCGTGTCGCGCAGCAGCGCGCTTTTCGTCTTCGCCACCGCGAACGTTGGAGGCAAATTCGTAGAAAGCAATGGAGACAAAGTGGTAGGAAGCACGCTTACAAACCTTGGTTTCGACGTGACCCCGGCCGATGTAACCCACACCAAAGTGACCAGCGACATGGCCATGCACAAGGCGATTGTCGTGGTGTCCAAGAGCACTGTGAACACTGGATTTGCGCCCGCGACATTCAGGGACGTCACCGCTGGGGTCTTGGTGATGAACCGTCTAATCTACGGCGCCATGATGATGGTAGACACGACCGCTGCGGGCTGCGGCGCGAACTGCGGCACCGACGCCGGCCAGACCAATGTGAGTATAGACACCACGTTCGGGTTTTTAGGCGCGTTTGGAGATCTCATCGGAGATCGGGGAACCCCCGCGGTAACGACGTCGGGGCAGATGTACGGTTGGGGAGTGCCTGCGGCGGGAAGCACGTTCGTCGCCGAGGCGAATATGACCAACAATGCTGCGCACAGGGCGATCTTCAGTTATTTCCAGGGCAGTCAGATGTCCGGCAACTTCCTGGCGCCCGGGGTAAGGGTTGGTTTCTTCGCCACGCAGGGGGCTTCTGGCGCGCTGACGACCGCAGGTCAGCGTCTTCTTGAGGAGGCGATCGTGCGAACAACGCAGGTGGGCGCCGGCGACTGATTTGCTGACGTTCGTATGGGGCGCGTCGCGGTATCCGGACGATAACCACCGACGAAAATTGAAGTTTTAAAAATCTTTGCCCAATGGCGATAGTTTTAGCCAAAACCGACACTTAGTCTTGGAATCACATATTTTGAGCAACCATCAGGAGGCAGCAATGAAAACGTCAAAAACAATAAAACCAGCTTTGTTGCGCGCGAGCATCGGGCTCTTTGCATTCATCATCCTGCTCACGGGCACGCCCGCCCAGGCCGCTACCCTCTTCGTCAGCACCGGTCTCGACGAGAGCACCGGTTTCAGTTGCTCGCTGCGTGAGGCCGTGAATGACATTAACATGGGAATGGACGGCAATGGCTGCGGTAACTTTAGCGGCGACCCCTACGGCACCAACGATACGATCAACATTTGGGCCTTCACAATCATCCTGGACGGCAATTTGGGCGAGATCGATCTAAAAAAAGACGTTACGATCCAAGGCCAAGGCTATTCGCAGACGATTATTGATGCCACAAACATTACCTCTGGCGCGGCCATCGTCGTAGGCCCCATGACGCAGTTTCAGCCATTCGTCACCATGAGCGGCCTCACCCTACAGAACTCTAAAGTCACCGCCATCACGGTTGCTAACGGCACCCTCGAGTTCAGCTACGGCAAAATCCTCAACAGCGGAACTTTCAATACATTTTCTGGAGGCTGTATAGAAAATAGGAGTAATCTCTACGTGGAATCGTCTGAGTTGCAAGGATGTAAAGCTCAACAAGGAGGCGGAATAGCTGACACCGCAAACTTTACCTTTCTGTACGTATACAACACCACGATTGATAAGTGTAGAGCTATCGACTTCGGAGGAGCTATCTATCATGTCGGTGGCGACGCGGAAATTATTAATTCGACGCTGGCCAATAACGATTCCAACACTGGCGGCGGTATTTATACATCAGCAAACGCCTCTTCTTCCTACCTGTATGGCGTCACCATTGCCTATAACGAGACCTTCCAGCCCGGGACGGGCGCCCTAACGTACGATAACCTGGGTGGCTTCGGCACTCCGAACTTGACGATCACGGGGAGCATTGTCGCCAAGAACATCAACGGCGCAGGGCAGTCCGACAACTGCCGTGCCATAAACGGCTCGATCATTTCGCAAGGCTATAACATTTTGGGCGACCAAAACGAGGCGCACTGTCCGGGAGGGGTTTCAACCGACCACTACGCCGATCCTAATTTCATGACGAATGCAGGGATGATGTACACGTTCTTCAATGGCAAGAGGGTGCCCCTGCCCAGCGCGGCCGGTGGCGTGGGACCAGTGTACATCCCCAATCACGGGAGCCCCGCGACGTCGCTGGTGCCCACCACCAATTCGTTCTGCTTCCCGGGTAATCTCGACGAGCGCTCGGTGAACCGCATCAAAGACGGGAACAGCAACTGTGACATTGGCGCCGCCTCGCGCAGCAGCGCGCTTTTCGTAGTGGCCAATCCAGGGGGACTCAGCCATGGGGATACGGTTGTGAAGAACACGCTTTCAAACCTTGGTTTCGACGTGACCACGGTCGATGGCAACACGGTGACCAGCGGTAGCGCCTCGCGTAAGGCCATTGTTGTGGTGTCCAACAGCGTGGCGAAAACTAACCTTATGAATGTGCCCGCGACGTTCAGGGATGTCACCGCCGGGGTCATGGTGATGAATCCCAGCCTTTATTTTCCCATGCAGATGACGGGTATGACGGGCATGTTTGACTTCGGCTCAACGGGCGGCCAGACGACCGTGATAATGGCCGACCAGGGCACGTTTTCAGGCCCGTTTTTTGGGTTTCTCATCGGAGATCGGGGAGCTCCCCCGGTAACGACGTCGGGGCAGACCTACGGCTGGGGAGTTCCGGCGGCGGGAAGCTCTTTCGAAGATGATGCGGACATGAGCAACAACCTAACTCACAGCGCGATCTTCAGCTTCTCCATGGGCAGTCAAATGTACGGCACTTTTGTCGCGCCTGGGACGAGGGTCGGCTTCTTCGCTTCGGAGGGCGCCGCCAACGCGCTCACGCCGCAGGGCCAGCGTCTTCTCCAGCAGGCCATCCTGCGAACAGCGGAGGGAAGTTTTTGACTGATTCACTGGTGTTCGTCCGGGGCGCGTCGCGGGCCCCGGACGATACCACGGACAAAAAATGAAATTTAAAAATTTCTTGCTAATGGGCAATAGTTTTTAGAAGCCATCTTCATAAAATGGCTCTGAGCCATTGAAATATAAGGGCTTAGTCGCGGGCGAACGATACGACGGACAAAAAATGAAATTTTAAAAATTCTTGCCTGATGGGCGATAGTTTTAGCCAAAACCGGCACTTAGTCATGGAATCACATATTTGGAGCAACCATCAGGAGGCAGCAATGAAAGTGCCAATCATAATAAAGCCGGCTTTGTTGCGTGCGACCATCGGGCTCGTTGGATTCATCATCTTGCTCACGGGCAGGCCCGCGCAGGCCGCCACCCTTAACGTCAACACCGCCGACGACGAGGTCGCCGGTACCAACTGCTCGCTGCGTGAAGCGGTGGCCGCCGTGAACATGGGCCACGACGCGTTTGGATGCAAAAACTTTGTTAGGCCCGATGGCACGTCCGACCCCTACGGCTTCGATTATATCTTCGTTCCGGCCTTCACCATTTCCTTGTCTCGGACAGCAGGAACGATCCATTTCTCAAACGGTTTTATCCAGGGCGCGGGCTATTTGAAGACGATCATTGACGGCCACAACCTGAGCCTGAATGACAGCGCCATCACCATAGGTAACGGCCATAGTGGTTCAGTCTTCCTTAGTGGGCTCACCATTCAAAACTCTCTGGCTACCGGTCTGACGGTTGCAGTCAATTCCGCGCTCGATTTCAGTTACGGCCGCATCCTCAACACCGGTAATCTTACTCAGAGTTCCGGAGGCTGTATCCACAATATGGGAGGCAATGTTTCTCTATCATGGTCTGAGTTGAAGGGATGCAAAAGTTCCGACAATGGAGGTGGGATATTAAACGATTCCAACGGCATCCTCATCGTGGACAATACTACAATTCATGAGTGTACCAGTGGCCTTGACGGAGGAGGGATTGCTAACATCGGCGGCTCCGCGGGCATTAACAATTCAACGCTGGCCAATAATCTTAGCCGCAGGGGCGCCGGTTTTTTTGAAGAATTTGGCGGTTCTGCCTCCTTGGAGGGCGTCACCATCGCCTATAACGAGAACACACAGCTTCCCGGTGAATCCAGCCCTCCCTCAGCACTCTTCAGCAGCAGCTTCAGCACCAATGACGCCTTGGGGATCTTCGCGAGCATCGTGGCCAAGAATTCTGCCCCAAACGTTGAAGCACGGTGGGAGGACGCCGCCAACTGCGGTGTCGAAATCGGTTCAAACCCGATCATCTCGGGGGGCTACAATATCCTGGGCGACCCGGGCGACGACATCTGCCCCGGACAGTTGACCAGCGGGCCCAATATGGACATCCAAGCCGATCCTAATTTCGTGACTTCTGCGGACACATTCACATTCGCCGATGGCAGCTTTGCTCCCCACATTGCACCCGAACCCGCTCACGCCGGTGGTGTGGGTCCGGTCTACATACCCAATCAGGGAAGTCCGGCGCTTTCCCGAGTGGCCACTACCGAGTTATTCTGCCTCCCGAACTTCTCACCCATGACAGACGAGCGCTCGGTCAGCCGCCTCAAAGATGGGAACAGCAAGTGCGATATTGGCGCTGCCACGCGAAGCAGCGCGCTCTTCGTGGTGGCCAACCCAGCGGCACCCAGCGCCGGAGACCTGGTGGTGAAGAACACGCTTACGAACCTTGGTTTCGACGTAACCATGGCGGACGGCAACACGGTGACCAGCAATAGCGCCGCAGGTAAAGCGATTGTAGTGATCTCCAAAAGCGTGGTAAACACCAGATTTGCGGGCGCGACGTTCAGGGACGTAACGATTGGCGCCTTGGTGATGAATCCCTTCGACTTCCACGACATGGGGATGACGGGTCCTATTGAAGGGACAGACTTTGGATCATCGGGTGGCCAGACGAACATCGGTTCTTTTCTACATTCCTCTCTTGACGATCAACCGATTGGGGATCCCATCGGGGATCTAGGAACGCCCCAAGTGACCTCTTCCCCACAAACTTACGGCTGGGCGGTGCCGACGGACGGCACCCCCAACTCTTTTGGGGCAAGTCCTGGGCCCGCCACGAACAGTAGCGCGGTTCGGACATGGGTCTTCGACGGATTTGGCCCGGAGGACGCTGGTAGGGTCTTTGCGCGAAGGGTAAGCTTCTTCGCCACGCAGGCCGCCTGTGCCGCGCTCACAGACATCGGCAGGCGGCTTCTCGAAGAGGCGATCATAACAGCAACGCATAGGGAGCTCTTCTTCGACTGATTCGCTGGCGCATCACCTGGGCTTCGCGGACACAGGCGCGGCCCGTTACGACCTGACCAGCAGCGTCAGCGCCTCCAGTAACGGGCCGCACGGCGGACACAACCCGGAGAAATTTCGGCGACTAATTCACTGTAGCTGTGGTGGAAGTCGTGCAGACGAAAAGCGGCCCGCTACGAGTTGACCATCCATTGTCAGCTTGCTGTGGCCGGCTGAGGGCTCCTAACGCCAAACGCCAGAGTTTGTCTGTGCAAGAAATGCACGAAGCAACCATCTTTTGCAACAAGAAGAATTTTGCAACCAGAAAAATCTCGAAAGAATAATAAGGAGCTATTCATGACATCAGGAAAGTGCATTTTGCTGCGGGCCGCCGCGTTGCTTGCGGCAGTCCTCATTTTGTTGGCGGCTAAGCCCGCGCAGGCCACATGTAGCGGCGCCGGGCAAAGCAGCCAGACACTCTACGTGGCCGCGAACAACAATATCTTTGTCTACTCCCTTGGAGCAACCAGTCCGCGCCTGATCATTACCGGCGGCCTCGCCAGCGTCACACAGATTGCGACGGATGCGGCGGGAAAGCGCTACGTCAGCAATTTCGGCACTGGGCCGAATTACACGGACGGCTCTGTCACCGAATATGAGCGCGGGCATACCTCGCCGACGCTCACCAGGACAGTGGCTGCTGCCTCGGGCGTGGCGGTTGACGCCCAGGGAAACGTGTTCGCAAGCTCACTCTACCGCAACACAGTTTCGGTCTATCATCCCGGTCAAGTCACTCCGTTTCTGGTCTTTGACAACGGCATTACAAACCCAGACCGGTTGGCCGTCCGCTGCACAAGTCTCTATATAGCGGAATCGGGATTTGGAAAAATCCTGCAGTTTCCTTCCGGCTCGCCGGCCGCTACCCCCTTGACTCTCACCCTGAAGCCACCCGACACATTGCAGTTCGTTCCCGGGCAAATTTTCGCTGGAGGCTTTGTTGTTGGGTCAGATGGCACGGTATATGCCGGCGGAGCCGTAATTGGACCTGAAATTGGAGTCGGAGATTTCGTCAATGTGTTCGCCCCGGGTGAAACTTCGCCGCGTGCTAGCGCTGTGGTATTCGCGGGATCCACCGCTCAGTCTGCTCCCGATGTCGCCTTTGGGAACGATGACCTTTATGCCGCCACCCTCGACAACAATGCGGCCTACCAGTACGAAGTAGGCGGGCACCTGGCCCTGGTCCGCACGATCACGAATGGTTTAAACCAGCCCGGTTTGACCGCTCTCGACGCAGGGGGTTGCTTGTATGTCGGCAATATAATAGATGGCCGGGTGAACGTCTATCCGCCGGGTGCGACCAAGCCGTCGCAGACCATTACGGTTCCTGGCGGCGGTCTGCTCGATGTGCTCTTCATCGGGCACTAATACGCCGGAGGAGGATCCAGATATGTCCCTCTGGATCCTTCCCGCTGGCGCGTTAGATAGTTGAGGAGCTGAAGAAAAATTTCAGCAATAAATAACGATAGAAATGCAACAAAGCAATCATCGGTTGCAACAAGAAGAATTTAGAAGAATTAAGGAGTCACTCATCACATCAGTAAGGTGCGCTTTACTACAGGCCATCCCGTTGCCTGTAGGAATGACCTTTACACCGCTACGAACGACAACAATGCGGCGCACAAGTACGAAGTAGAAGGGAACCTGAACGTGGTTCGCACGATCACGCCTGGATTCGTCAAGGCGTGCTACAAACCCCTCAATTTCTCAGGGCACATTCCGCGAGTGGGCGATAACGACTTCTCAGAACGCCCAAAAAAATTTAGTGACAAATCTGCTATAGAGCATTATTATTTCGGGCCAATTGTGCTTGGGAAGTTTACGGTCTGTCAGCGCTCGTGCCCCACTATGTGCTATATAGCAATATATTTCTTTTTTATTTAAGGAGTACGTATGACCCGACGACATCTGCTGCAGATTGGCATTGTCTGCGTTCTACTGGTTGCAGTCTCGCTGAGCTTTGCGCAAAGCATACCCACGTGGCAGCCCTGGACCGCGTACACGGCCGGGACGCTGGTCACGTTCAATGGCACAACATATAAATGTCTCCAGAGCCATACCTCGCAGCCAGGATGGGAGCCGCCGAATGTTCCGGCGCTCTGGCAGGCGGTGACGGTGACGAATGCATGCTCCGCTGTGCCGAGCGTTCCGAGCGGGCTCAAGGCTTCTCCGACGGCAGGCACAAGCACAAGCTTAAGTTGGTCGGCCTCGAGCGTTGGCGCCAACTGCGGCGCTCCCAGGTACACAGTTTTTGAAAACGGCGCCAGCATTGCCGGTAACCTCACCGGCACCAGTTTCGCGATATCCGGATTGTCCGCATCAACTACATATAGTTTCACCGTCTCGGCAACAGATGCGGCAGGCACGTCGGCGCAAAGCGCGGCGGTTACCATAAATGGCTGTCAGGCGCCCATGATTCCTCCTGTGCCTGCGGGATTGAAGGCCTCGGGAACAACGAGTACGAGCACAACTTTGAGCTGGTCGCCATCGAACGTAGGGACTTGCGGGCCGGTGACCTACACGGTTTTGAAGAATGGAAGCGCGGTCGTCAACAACCTGAGCAGCACCAGTTTCATGGCCACCGGGCTGTCACCCGCGACAACGTACAGCTTTACGCTAGCAGCCTCGGATTCGGCCGGCACCTCGGCACAGAGCGTGCCACTTTCGGTTACGACGTCGCCGGCGTGCAACAGCGTCCCCGGAGCCGTCAGTGGGCTCACTGGCTCGGCCACGCAGACCAGCGTAGCGCTGAATTGGACTGCTGCGAGCGTGGCTGCCAACTGCGCCGTCACCGGCTACACCGTAAAGAACGTCACGACAAGCGTTGTGAGCAATGTCACGGGCACCAGCGATGTTCTCAGCGGATTGGCGCCAGCGACAAGCTACACCTTCAGCGTCGCAGCCAACGACCAGGCGGGCGTGGGGCCGAGCGCGTCGATTACGGTGAAGACAGCATCGGGCGGAGGCGGGGGCCGCCGTCTGCTGGCGGGATATTGGCACGACTTTGACAATGGGACCGGATTTATCCCGCTGCGCAACGTTCCTGCTGCCTACGACATCATCGTCGTGGCATTTGCCACCCCTGGCAGCGGAACAGCTAACATTACTTTCTCGGTCTTCTCCGCCGAAACCGATGCCCAGTTCATCAGCGACATCGCTTTCCTGCACAGCCAAGGCAAGAAGGTGTTGCTGTCGATCGGTGGCGGAGCAAGTCCAACCATCGCGTTGAATTCTTCAGCCGATGCTCAGACCTTCGTGAATTCTGTTTCGGGCCTGATACGAAAATATGGCTTTGATGGAATTGACATCGACATCGAGAACCACAACCTGTTCTTAAATTCGGGTGACAATGATGTGACCCACCCAACGACGCCGGTGGTGGTTAACTTGATCACTGCCCTGAACCAACTCGCGGCACAGTTCGGCCCCAGCTTCATGCTCACCATCGCGCCGGAAACCTTCTACGTGCAGGAGGGCTACAACTACCCAACCACTCCGGCATATCTTCCCGTGATCTATGGAACGAGAAACGCGCTCAGTTATCTGTGGGTGCAGGAATACAACTCGGGTCCGATCATGGCCCTGGACAACCAGTTCTACAACATGGGTGGCGCCGATTTCATTGTCGCCACCGAAGAGATGGTAATGTCCGGTTTCCCCATAGGGCGCAATCCTGCCGATTTCTTCCCCGGAGTGCCGCAACAAAAGGTAATGCTCGGAGTCCCGTCGTTTGTCGATGCCGGCAACGGATTTGTCGACAATGCCACTCTGGAACGGGCGCTGAATTACCTCATCAAAGGCCAGTCGTTTGGAGGCACGTATGTGTTGCGCAATCCTGCGGGTTATCCCAACATGCGCGGGGTGATGACCTGGTCCATTAATTGGGATGTCTTCGGCGGGCAGGTCTTTTCGGGTGGTATGCGAAGCTATCTGAATTCGTTGCCGCCGGTGCAATGACAGGAGATTTTTCAATGAGACGTACATACCTGACAACGTTCATCGCGCTCTTTGTCTGTTTCATTAGCATAACCGTTTCGGCCCAAAGCATTCCCGTTTGGCAGCCCAACACCGCCTACGCAGTGGGGGCCTTGGTCACATTTAATGGGCAGGAATACAGATGTATTCAGGCCCACACTTCCGAAGTTGGGTGGGAGCCGCCCAATGTTCCGGCGCTGTGGGCGCCGCTCAGCGGAGGCTCGCCCGATTTCTCGATCTCGGGTACGCCTGCTTCACAAAGCGTCGCGCCAGGCGGCACCGCCAGCTACACGGTTTCCATCGGGGCGTTGAACGGGTTCAGTGGAAAGGTTTCGCTGAGCGCCGGCGGATTGCCCCGCGGTGCGACGGCGAACCTCAGCTCATCCTCCATCAGCGGTTCGGGTTCATCCACGCTGAAGGTATCCACCTCCAGTACGAGCGCGGCAGGAAGCTTCACTCTTACGGTCACAGGCACGAGCGGCAGTTTGATCCACCGAGCCAGCGTGACATTGACTGTCAACGGACCGGCAAAGCCGGATTTCTCGATATCTGCAACGCCGACATCGCAAGCTGTGACGGCAGGAGGCAGCACCAGCTACACGATTTCTATCGGGGCGCTGAATGGATTCAACGGCAGCGTTTCGCTGGGCGTGAGCGGATTGCCCAGTGGAGCGACTGGCGGCTTCAATCCAACATCTGTTACCCGTTCAGGTTCGGCGACATTGAATATTTCCACTACCAACGCAATTACGACAGGAAGTTTCACCCTCACCGTTATGGGCACCAGTGGCAGTCTGGCCCATAAAGTCAGTGTGACGCTGAGCGTGGGTGGCACAGGCGCGGCGGGAACGACAACCGGGGCTGTTCACTTCCATTTGCTCTTAGGTATAGGCAATGCGCAAGAGAGCCTGACGCTCGATGGTGGCAACTTTAACGACCTTATTATGTCGAACATGATTGCGGGCGTCATGTATGGCCACCTGGTGCAGGAGTATGCTCCGTTTCCTGGCCTGCAATTCAACAAGGATTACCTGTATGGATCGATCATGGCGCAGCTATTACAGGAGAACCTTGCAACAGAGGATTACCTATCCAGCAGCAACTTGATTGATCCCTCACCCGATCAACGGGCCATCATGGGAACAGGCCAGGGTGGTCCCTATCAAATCAACAACTATGCCGTGGACATGGTCGCTGGCGGGACCGCGCCGGGCGGCCACTCCCTGATCAACTACATTGCGATCCAAAAAAACATCGGCTACACCATGGCAACGGCCGCAAGCCAGTTCCAGCGACCTACTCCACCATCTTTCAACAACAAGTTCTACGGGCCGATGCTGCCGGCTTTCTTCCATTACAACGACATGGTGGCGCTGAATCTCATTGGCAAAGGGCCAGGTCCGTTTAACACGCCCTGGGAGCCGGAGTACGACCGGAGCCTGGCGAACTTTGTGAATCTGCCGAACAGCTTCCTCGATGTGATCTTGAATGTCGCCTATAACCAGGGATATTACGGGGGGCTGGTCTCGCAATACAGCACGAAAGGCGCGACAGCGAACGCTTCAACGGTCGCATCTGTGAACTCGTACAGTTCGGTTTGGGGAGATTCCAGTAGCTATGTGCAGTACCCCTACCAGGTGCATTATTACCTGGACCAGATGTATGACAATCCCATCCCGACCACGGGCCCGACAACGACCGTTACACCAACCAATCACATCATCTTCAACATGACCAGCTTGGGAAATGTCTTCTCGCAAATTTTCCAGACGCTGGATTTTTCCGATGGCACCAAAGCTGCGCAGTTCTTTACGGCTGCGCAGGCGCAGACCGCGTTCAACTCAGCCCTGGCGCAGCATGGCGTTGCGAGTACGGCCAATCTCGATCTCAGCAACGCCGCCGACCGTGCAAGGTTGTTTGCGGTGATCGATAGCGCCATAGGCAATCTTGAAACGACGGCAGGCATGAAGTTCAACGCTACAACTAACTCGCAGCTCTGAAACTGTTCACAGGCCGACGTTCTCCGGTTGAAGGAACGTTGTCGAACAAGACGACGCGGCCCAATTCGGTGGCCGTGCTGCAGGATATCGGAAGACGTTGGTCAGCTGAGTTTCCCGGAAGAATTCCTCTCTCCCATTTCATGCGAGGTCGCTTAAAAGGAATTTGCGAAGCAATAGGGAAGTGGCAGCGGAGGTCTAGGGGCGCATTTTTGCGCGGTCCACAAGATTTCAATTCCAGCTTGCGTCCTTAGTCACAGCCGTTGTACGATACTTTTCCCGTGTTCAGAAAGATCCTTCAAGTCGTGTTGCTCTTGGCTTTGATTACATTGACCTTGGCATACCCGTTCCTTGAGTCAATGGATCAGTGGGATGCCCCTGGGCCGGCATCTGACACCGAACTCGTACTTATAAACTTGCTCGCATTTGCCTGTCTGTTCTTTCTCCTGGCACAACTGCTGGTCGAGTTGGCTGTGTCTGCCTCAGCTCATGGATTTCTGAATTCGCGCGTATGCACCCAGCCTGACCCGCGTATTTCCATCCTCTCTTGCGGGTTAACGGCTTTTCCACCGGTTGCGCTTCGCATCTGATGCTGAGTTTTCCCTCGTTCGCTATGATTTTTGGGCTTTCTCCAGATTTCAAGTAGGGTTCACAGCAAAGGCATTTGTTCCCGTGCACGTTGAGCTCGGTTTCAATGAAGGCAGCACAACTATGACCGCGATACTGAAACAGATTGTGCTTATTTCGTGCTTGTTGTTATTGGCGGGGTGTGCCGCGCGCCAATATCATCCAGCCCCGCTCATTCCCGCCGACACGGCTTCGGGGCTCGAGTCGCGCAGTCTTTCTGATGCCGGCCTGCAGGCGTACGAAGAAAAGAACGCAGGTCACCCAATCGCCTCATGGCCGCAAAAGACGTGGAGCCTTGGAGAGCTGTCGCTTGCCGCTTTCTACTTCAGTCCGACGCTGGATTCGGCGCGGGAGCGTGTTGCCGAAGCGCAAGCGGCCGTCACGACGGCTGGGGCGCGGCCTAACCCGACTCTCAGTGTTGCTCCAGGAGTTCCAAGCCCTTATCTCATGAACGTGGATTTTTCCATACCCATTGAAACGGCCGGGAAGCGCGGACACCGTGTGCAGGGCGCTCGCAGCCTGGAGCAGGCTGCTCAATTGGATCTTGCAGATTCCGCCTGGAAAATCCGCAGCGGGGTTCGCTCGGCCATGTTGAATTATTTGCTTGCGTCGCGAAACCTGGAATTGTTGCGCTCTGAAGAGAAGCTTCGCGAGGAGCAAGTAACCATTTTGGAACAACGCCTGAGTGTTGGCGAGATACCAAGACCGGAACTGGACCTTGCGCGAATTGAACTTTCAAAAACACATTTGGCCATCAACGCGGCTGAGGGCCAATTAAGTGAAAGCAGGGCGGCGTTAGCTGGTGCGATTGGTGTTCCGGTATCCGGGCTTGAGGGGTTCGATTTCGCCTGGCCTGACCTGGATTCGCCACCCGGCGCCGAATCGTTATCTTTAAAGGAAATTCAGCGGGATGCAGTTCTCAATCGCCTTGATGTTCGACGGGCTCTGGCGGAATATTCTGCGGCCGAAGCGGGTTTGCAGCTTGAAATTTCCAGGCAGTATCCCGACATTGAAATTGGACCGGGCTACGTCTATGAGGAACGGAATAACTTTTTTACCCTGGCGCTTTCCGCGGTTCTTCCTCTGTTCAATAAGAACCTGGGTCCCATCGCTGAAGCCGAGGCCAGACGCAAGCAGGCGGCAGCCGCATTCATCGCTACGCAAGCGCAGGTTATTGCCGATGGCGAACGTGCGCTGGCGGTCTATACGGCGGCGCTCAAGGAACTGAACGAAGCGGACCAATCCCTACACAAACTTCAGGACTCGCAAGTTCAAATGATGCAGCAGGCGGTCCGCCTTGGAGAGGAAGATCACCTGGCTCTCAATGGCGTGCAGATCGAAAGCTCAGCTCTGGCTCGAACCCGGCTTGATACGCTTGCTCGCGCGCAGAATGCACTGGGCCAACTAGAAGATGCTGTGCAGCGTCCGCTTGATCCCGGTGACACGTTTGCCGTTGCTCCCGAATCGCCTGCGTTGAACAAACCTTTCAGGGAGCCAAAACCATGAAGCTGCGTAACAGGCTCGTAACCGTTGGACCCGTTGCCGTTTTTGTCATTGTATTGACGATGCTGGTGCTCCTTGAAGCGTGCAAGAATCGCAAAGACGAAGCCCAGCAGCAGTCTGAGGTTAACAAGGAACCGGCGCAGGTTTTAGTAGAGAACGGAGATCCGGTTCTCACTCTCGATGTGGCATCACAAGACCATTTGGGGCTTGAAATTACAACTCTTTCATTCACTACCGGGCGCGCGCAGTTTACGTCTCCAGCCCTTGTCCTTTCCATCCAGGACCTCGCAGCTTTTCGCGCTAACTATGTTGCGGCGCGTGCCCAACTCGAGAAATCGCGCTCCCAGGCAGACGTTGCCCGCAGGGAGTACACACGCCTGAAAACCTTGTTTGAACAAAACCAGAACATTTCAGAAAAATCACTGCAATCGGCGGAGGGAATGCTCGAAACCAATGAAGCCGATGCACGCGCGGCGGAACAGCAGGTGAGTCTGCAGGAAGCTGTTGCGATGCAGGATTGGGGCAGTGTTGCGGCGAAATGGGCAATCGAAGGCTCGCCCGAGTTTCAGCGGATTCTCGACCAGCGTGACATGTTGGTACAAATCACGCTCCCCTCCAACGCTGACTTTGAAGCGCCAAAGAACATTTCGCTCGAGCTTGCCGGAAAAGCAGACGCGAGAGCAAGTTTGATCTCAGTCTTTCCAAGGGTTGATCCGCGAATTCAGGGGAAAAGTTTCCTTTACCGGACGCCAGCGCAGCCCGGCTTTGCTCCCGGTATTAGCCTGGTCGCTCACTTACCCGTCGGCAATCTGACACGCGGCGTAATCGTGCCGCTCTCAGCCGTTCTTTGGTCCGAAGGAAGGACATGGGTCTATCAGCAAATGGCGCCAAATCGTTTTGTCCGCCGTGCAGTGGCAACTGACATTCCCATCGACCAGGGGTTTTTTGTTGCGCAAGGATTGTCGGCAGGAGACAAAGTTGTTACACGCGGGGCCCAAGCCCTGCTTTCGGCAGAGGCACTCGCGCGTGGCCAGGCCGGAAATGCGTCAGATCAGGATTAGAGCCGGGAACAACGAATGCTGAATGCCATCGTCGGTTTTTCAATCCGCTTTCGCGGCGTTGCCATCGCGCTGACATGCGCGCTCCTGGTCTACGGCGTTTTCTCACTTTCTCGCGTGCCCTATGATGTTTTTCCCGAGTTTGCGCCTCCCGAGGTTTCCATTCAAACCGAGGCTCCAGGTCTTTCTCCAGAGCAAGTTGAAGTTCTGGTGACTCAGCCCATTGAGAATGCCATCAACGGTGTTCCCGGTGTCGAGTCCCTGCGCTCAAGGTCCATCCAGGGCTTGTCCGTCATTACGGTTATCTTCCGTCCGGAAACCGAGATTTATCGCGATCGTCAGGCCGTAGCAGAGCGCCTGTCAACCGTTGCCAGCGAGCTCCCGACAGGAGTGCCGGCTCCATTGATGACCCCGTTTACATCGTCTACATCATGGGTCATGGAAATCGGTCTGACGTCAGACAAACAATCGCTGATGACCCTGCGGACCATTGCAGACTGGACCGTCAAGCCACGACTGCTTGCGGTGAGCGGCGTAGCCGGAGTCGAAGTCGTTGGCGGCGAGGTCCGGCAGTTACAGGTTCAATTCGAGCCGCAGAAGCTTATTCAATATGGGGTCAGTGTGGAGGACGTCATCGCAGCCGCGCGACAGGCTACCGGCGTCCGGGGAGCTGGTTTTGTAGAAACGCCCAACCAGCGGATTGTCTTGCAAACGGAAGCCCAGTCACTCACCCCCGCGGAATTGGCCAGTACGGTCGTGCTCCATCACAATGGGGCGAATGTGACGTTGGGAGATGTCGCTCGCGTGATCGATGCCCCAGCGCCTTCCATCGGCGCCGGTACGGTCAGAGGAAAACCGGCGGTGCTTATGATCGTCGATGCTACCTACGGATCGAATACACTCGAAGTGACCCGAGGCATAGACCGGGCCATTGCAGATCTGCGTTCTGGTATGGCAGAGCAGGGAATTTCGCTCCATCCAGAAGTGCTTCGCGCCGCCGACTTCATTGATATCGCGTTGCATAACGTGCGGGACTCTTTGCTGATCGGGGCGGCGCTGGTAGTCGTAGTTTTATTCCTGTTTCTTTGGAACCTTCGTTCCGCCGCAATTTCCTGTGTTGCCATTCCGCTTTCGTTGCTGGTTGCCGTCGTTGCGATTCAGAAGATGGGCCTGACCATGAACACGATGACAATTGGAGGACTGTTGATCGCAATCGGCGAGGTTGTAGACGATGCCGTGATCGATGTAGAAAACATCTACCGCCGGCTGCGGGAAAATCGCCTGTCCCCCAACCCAAAACCGGCGTCTCAGGTTGTGCTTGATGCTTCTATCGAAGTACGCAGCGCCGTGGTTTATGCGACTTTCGCGATCGTCCTGGTGTTCTTCCCGGTCCTGAGCATGTCCGGGTTGGCGGGAAGGATCTTTGGGCCTCTGGGTATTACTTATATCTGGGCAATTCTGGCCTCGCTCGTCATTGCGCTGACCGTTACCCCGGCGCTTTGCATGCTTCTGTTGAGCAAAGGTGGCTTGCCGCAACAAGAACCACCTCCAGTTCACTGGTTGAAAACGAGGTATCACGAACTCCTGCTTCGTATTGAGAAAGCGCCCCGGCTTCTGATGACATCTGTGGCGCTCCTGCTTGTGCTTGGGACCGCAACCCTGTTTTTGCTGCGTCAGTCATTCCTGCCTGACCTGCGCGAGGGAAACCTAACCCTGCACATGACCGCGCTTCCTGGGACCTCTCTTCAGGAGTCCGTGCGGCTGGGAAATCGCATTACGCAATCCTTGCTGAAGATTCCCTCATTGCAATCAATCGCTCAACGGGCAGGAAGAGCGGAACTGGGGACCGATCCCATAGGGACGCACGAAAGCGAGATCGATATTAACCTGAAGGCGCCCAATGGCAAGCAAGTGGAGCAGGCGCAGGCGGGTATACAGCAGGTCATCGCACAGTTTCCCGGTCCAATTTTGACCGTCAACAGCTTTCTAACCGAACGGATTAATGAGACATTATCCGGGTACAGAACCCCGGTTGCAATTAATGTTGTTGGCAATGATCTCAATCAACTGGATCAAGAGGCCACGGAGATTGCCCACGTGCTGGGGGGTATCGGTGGGGCAGCGCAAGTTCAACTGCAATCCCCGGCCGGTATGCCGCAGATCGTAGTGCGATTACGCAAAAGCGACCTTGTCCGCTGGGGTTTTGATCCGGTAACAGTCCTTGATGTCATACGGACAGCCTACGGAGGAGACATCGTCGGACAGATTTACGACGGGAACCGCGTTTTCGACGTTTCTGTGTTACTTGCTCCGGGCAATCGCCCTGGAGTGGCCGAAATAGGCGCGCTGCCATTGCGAAGTCCTGATGGGAACTACGTTAGCCTGAGCCAGCTCGCCGATATTTACCAGTCATCGGCGCGCTACGTCATCCTGCATCAGGGCGCTCGCCGCGTGCAGACCATTACCTGTAACGTGCAGGGCCGGACAGTGGAGTCGTTTGTTGATGAAGCTCGTAAACGTGTCTCCCAGTTGTCGCTTCCTGCCAACATCTATGTGGAGTTTTCCGGTACGGCCGAGGCGCAAGCACAATCCCGCCGTGATCTTCTGTTTGACTCATTGTTGGCGGCATTGGGAATCATTCTGCTTCTCTCAGTCGTGATGGGCAACAGCCGCAATTTGGTGCTGGTTGTTCTGAATCTGCCGTTTGCTTTGGTGGGAGGAGTGCTGGCTGCATGGATTACGGGAGGCAATCTTTCACTAGGATCGCTCGTCGGCTTTGTCACTCTGTTTGGCATCACGCTGCGCAACTCCATCATGCTGATTTCCCACTATGAACACCTGGTCGAAGTGGAAGGCATGAGCTGGGGATTAGAGACTGCGCTTCGCGGCGCCTCCGAACGCCTCGCACCCATTTTGATGACAGCCCTCGTCACCGGTCTGGGGCTTCTTCCCCTGGCCCTTGGAAGCGGTGATCCAGGCCGTGAGATCGAAGGTCCAATGGCGGTTGTAATTCTTGGAGGACTGGCAACTTCAACCATCCTCAATTTATTGGTCTTGCCGACGCTGACCCTGCGATACGGCAGATTCAAGCCCCGAAGTCTCGGATAACCACGTGGAGAGTCTCTCGCGAGTTAAAAACTGGGCGAGCAGGTATTGAAATCTGGCGACTTTCCTGCATCGATGGTCGATTCGTTTCAGGGAGGCCCGCTACATCAAGACCTGAATTGGAACGAGACAGCAGTTGCAAACGCATCATGAAGAGATATTCGACATCGTATCGCGTGTTTATTTTGACCAAAGCCGGTCTCGGTGCGGCTTACTTGTGGCTATGTTGGGATTTCTTGCGAATCAATCTTGCGCTCCAAGGCGGCCTACGGGAATTGATTCCCGGGCTCTATAACGAAAGGATTTGCGGTAACGAGCTGGCAAACAGCATCCTAATTCACTTGCTCGCATTTCTCAGCAGCCCGGTCGCGATTTGGATCTACTGCATTTTTGCTCCGCTCATCGTGGGCTGTTATGTATGGGGAAGATTCCGCTGGCTGCAAGCGGGCGTTGGCGTGTGGGTGTGGATCTCGATGATCGGATTGACGGCGCGCGCCAGCATTGTAATGACGACGGCTGATTTCTGGCTTTCGTGGTGTTTCATACTCTATGCGGTTTCCGCCCTGGTGACGCCCCGCGGAAAGTGGGAAGAATCACAGCCGTATTTGAGCCGGGAGGGCTGGAGAGAAGACCGCATAATCCACAGTGAATATGCCTGGCTGATGGTGATTTTGCAATTCACTGTCTACTTCTATGCAGGCGTAAATAAATTGGTTTACGGATGGACGGCATGGACGTCGGGCGTCGCCCTGCAGAACCTCTTCTATGATCCCGCCATGCACTCATATTTGCGGGGCATTCATATGCCGTATCTTGTTTCCCTGATCCTCTGCTACGCGACCCTGTTTCAGCGGCTGATTGTGCCTTTCGGTTTCTTCAGCACGCGGTACCGGAATTGGACGGTGCTGATTCTGGGTACGATGCACATCGGCTATGAACTGGTGATGAAGGTAGCCATCTTCCCATTGGTTGGCATTGCTTGTTTGCTACTGATCATCTATCCAAAGTCCGCCGAGGCTGTGCCGTCCAAAGCGACACGAAAAGAGCAGCGCCGTTCAAGACGGTTGGTCCTTGCCGGACAGCCTGTTCTCGTCCAAAAGATCCTCGCGATTGCCGTCGTAGGTTTGCTGCTGATCGAGCCGGCCGTGATGTCGTACTACAGTGACGATCCGCCCTATTGGAATGTCAAGCTGGCGACGCAACTACATTGGATCATGTTTGCCGATGGAGGCAGCCAGTCGAAAGAACGTTTCAGAATCGCGATCATGGTCCATGATCCCAGCACCGGAGATGTGCACTACGACGAGGTCACAGATCTTCCATTCAGCTATTTCCCATATACATGGCGGACGAGGCTTTACGAGCAGGCGATCCTGCGAAAAGCGATTCAGGCGCAGCGCCCCGGCGCGAGCTATGTCGGCACAGACTACTACCTGGAAGACTACATCCATGCGGCCGTAAGATTGTACAAGATCCAAACCGGCCGCCCTCGGATCGAACAATTTGTACTTTCCATCGATCCTTATGACAAGAAATCCTTTTCACCTTGAGGCGAGAACGAGAAGTATATCCGTGGCCTATGGTCAAGAAAGTCATCCGGGTTGCTTAATCATGGCGCGACCGCCCAGCAACCTCAAATTCAGGGTAGAATAGTCGACTTGGTCCGGGACCGAACCGACGGCCTCCATGACCCTGAGGCGAAACGCTCGCTCTAGGACACTTATGATGAACGCATCTTCTGTTGGTTGAAACACACGATGGCCCGATACGGGAATGAGATCTTCGTGATCTATCGGTTTTTTGTAACCATTTCATCAAAAGATTTGTATCCAAGTGGACCGACGTGCAGAACGGCGTGGGCGCCGAACGTAAGCTACAGCGGCAGTAGTCTCCAATCGGGGCCTGCCAATGATTCCGGCTAGATCAACGTCAAGCGTGTTCTTAACAAGATTGCTTGTCTCCGCCCTCAACAGAAACGGCCTGAGGGGGCGTAGAGGAACGAAAGGAGATCACATGCGTTCCAAATATATTTCCCTATGCGTGCTGTCCTTTATATGTTGCATGGCTAGACGACAAAAGGGCGCGATTCGCACGGCGCTCCGTTTGATCGTTGTGCTCATAATCTCGACATTTGCCTGCAAGACAGCGCAAGCCGCGTCGCCGGTAGTTTCATTCCAGCAGAATCAGAACGGTGTGACGTTCACGCTCCAGACCGGTGTGTTGCGGCTCGACGTCAATAACGGCATCGTCCGGGTGCGCTACAGCGTTCTCTCTCCGCTCCCGGCCAAGAGTTCGCTCATTGTGAACGGGAGCTGGCCGGCCCAGACGAGCTTCACAGTGGCCAACTCCAGCAGCGCGGTCACGCTCACAACGAGCTCGCTCAACGTGATCGTCAACAAGAGCACGTCGGCAATCACCTTTCAGGATCTGCAAGGCAATACTCTTTTGGCGGAAAATCCGAATAGCAATCGGTCGATGACGCCGGCGACTGTGTTTGGACTTTCGACTTACACCCTGCAAACGGTATTCGATTCTCCCTCTACCGAAGCCCTTTATGGCCTCGGCAACTTTCAGGATGGAACTGTTAACCGCAAGGGACAGAACGAAACGCTGGACCAGCGGAATATCGGGGGAACCGGGGCTGAGATCGGGCTGCCGATGCTGCTCTCGACGCGGGGTTACGGCCTGCTGTGGGACACCTACGCCAAGTCGTCGTTTTTCGGAGGAAACGGAAGTGACACTCCGGCTTCGGAGTTCCGATTTCAAATCGAAGCCGGCAACATGATCGACTACTATTTCATCTACGGGCCGAGTTTCGACGAGACTATCGCCTCGTACCGCACGCTGACGGGCAGGGCGCCGCTGTTTCCCAAGTGGGCCTACGGCCTATTTCAATCGTACAACAGATACGCCAGCCAGTCAGAGTTGACGAGTGTTGTCAATACCTATCGCGCAGACAAGATTCCGCTCGACGTCATCGTACAGGATTGGCACTACTGGGATCCGGCGCCGTGGGGATCGCACGTTATGGACCCGACACGTTATCCCAATCCGGCCCAAATGCTCAGCACGCTCCACAGCCAGAACATTCACGGCATGATCTCGGTATGGGGCTACTTCCAAGCCGGCTCTTCCAACTATACGCAGCTCGTCAACAATAACTCTCTCTACACGAGTCAGGGACATTATTACGATGCCTACTCCGCCACCGGGCGCAACCTCTACTGGCAGCAAATCCAGAACGATCTCTTCAATAATTATGGGTGGGATGCCTGGTGGCTCGACTCGGATGAATGGGACACGGGATTTCCCGAATGCTGCTTCGACCGGCACAACGTGCAAACCGGGCTTGGGCCGGGCAGCCTCTTCTATAACGCCTACCCGTTGATGCATACGACGGGTATCTACAACGGCCAACGTGCGGATACCAGCGCCAAGCGCGTCTTCATTTTGTCGCGGTCGTCCTACCCGGGACAGCAACGCAATGCCGCGGCAAGCTGGTCTGGCGATACCAACAGCGATTGGAGCACCTATGCCCGGCAGATCCCCGCCGGCCTCGATTTCTCCGTCGCCGGCATCCCCTACTGGACCACCGACATCGGCGGGTACGAGGGAACCGCTTGGTCGAGCGCGAGCGAGAATGAGCTGTTTACGCGGTGGTTCCAATATGGGGCGTTTTGCCCCATCTTTCGCATCCACGGCCAGGGGCACAAGGAGCTTTATGGCAGCCAGTGGAGCGCGTCGACACGGGCGAATCTCCTGCTTATCGACACACTGCGCTACCGCTTGATGCCTTATATCTATTCCATGGCGGCTATGGCCACCAACCAGGGGTATACCCTGATGCGGCCGTTGGTTATGGATTATCGAAGCGATGTAAACGTGTATGACATCGCCGATCAGTTCATGTTCGGGCCAGCGATCCTGGTCAATCCTGTGACCCAGCAGGGCGCAACCAGCCGTTCGGTTTACTTGCCCGGCGGCGAGTGGGTCGATTTCTGGACGGGCGATTCGTTGCGAGGCGGTCAAACGATTGTCGCCAGCGCCCCGCTTTCCGAGATGCCACTCTACGTCAAGGCGGGGTCGATCATGCCGATGGGACCGAACATCCAGTACGCGACGCAGAGCGCAGATCCTCTGGAAATTCGCGTGTACCGGGGCGCGAACGGATCGTTTACGCTCTACGAGGACGAGGGCGACAACTACGACTACGAGCAGGGAACGTCCGCGTCGATCCCGATGAGCTACGACGACGCTACCGGGGTCCTCACTATCGGAAGCCGCACAGGGTCTTTCCCTGGCATGCTGAATTCGCGCACGGTTAACGTCGTCTTTGTGCAGCCGGGCTACGGTACGGGCGTCTCGGTTACGTCGAGCCCGCAGACGGCCACCTACAGCGGTTCTCCGATTACCTTTGCTTTCGCGCCCCATCAGTCTTCCGCCCCGTTCGGCGGCACACCCGCCGCGATTCCCGGCACGGTGCAGGCGGAGAATTACGATACCGGCGGTCAAGGCGTCGCATTCAACGTCGCCACGGTAAACGGGACGGCAAACAGCTATCGGCCCGACGGCGTCGACTTGGAAGTGACTTCCGATATCGGCGGCGGTCATGATCTCGGCTGGAACTATGCCGGCCAGTGGTTCAACTACACGGTGAATGTGTCGACCGCGGGCGTGTACACTGTCACGTTCCGAGTCGCCTCGATCGGGGCGATCAACTCGGCGCTGCACATCGCGAACTCGGCAGGCACGAACCTGACAGGCGAGGTGAACATACCGTCGACAGGCGGCTTCGGGACATGGGTGAATGTGACGGCAACTCTGAGCTTAGCGGCCGGCCAGCAGATACTGACACTCGTAGACGACAACGGCAGCGGGAATTACAACCTGAACTACATGACGTTTGCGGGGTTGTCGGAAGTGCCATACGGCGGTACGCCGGCGGCGATCCCCGGCACGGTGCAGGCGGAAAACTACGATGTCGGCGGACAGGGAATCGCTTATAGCGTGAATTCGGTTAACGGCACCGCCAATACGTATCGCTCCGATGGAGTCGATCTCGAAACAACGTCAGACACCGGAGGCGGTTTTAACCTTGGCTGGACCGGCGCTGGTCAGTGGTTCCGGTATACGGTGAATGTCGCGTCGGCGACAACCTACACGGTGAGTTTCCGGGTTGCGGCGCCGACCGCAGTCACCAACGCTTTCCACATCTCAAACTCATCTGGGACCAACCTAAGCGGATCGATCAGCATCCCCGCGACTGGAGGTTGGCAGACGTGGAGCACGGTGACAGCGACAATCACGCTGCCTGCTGGACAGCAGGTGTTGACGTTAAATCAGGACAACGGCGGGTGGAATATCAACTACATTACATTCGCTGGAATGCCCGGAGGTCCATTCGGTGGAACGCCGGCGGCGATTCCTGGCGCGGTGCAGGCGGAAAACTATGATGTGGGCGGGCAGGGAATCGCTTACAGCGTGAATTCGGTCAACGGCACCGCCAATACGTATCGCTCCGATGGAGTCGACCTCGAAACAACGTCAGACACCGGAGGCGGTTTTAACCTTGGCTGGACCAGCGCTGGTCAGTGGTTCCGGTATACGGTGAATGTCGCGTCGGCGAGAACCTACACGGTGAGTTTCCGAGTTGCGGCGCCGACCGCAGTCACCAACGCTTTCCACATCTCAAACTCATCTGGGACCAACCTAAGCGGATCGATCAGCATCCCCGCGACTGGAGGTTGGCAGACGTGGAGCACAGTGACAGCGACGATCACGCTGCCTGCAGGACAGCAGGTGTTGACGCTAAATCAGGACAACGGCGGGTGGAACATCAACTACATGTCGTATCAGTAAATCGGAGATCACCGGACCAGATCGCTAAAGGTCAGGGTCCAAGCTGGTTGTCATTACCAAAACTCAATCTGCACCAATTCGGCATGAGCGCAGTGCCACGATGTTAACTACCATATATTCAAAGAGTTCCAGGTTTGTCGGCTCGGAACAGAAAGCGCAAGTTCTCAAATCGTTTACTCGTTCCCGCACCTTCTCGATCTCCAGGCATCAAAGCGATTAATGGTTACCATCGATGCTATGCCCGATTCCAACGAATCTGAAATATGAAATATTTGGCTCTAATAAGTCTGATCCTCCTCGCAATGGCGCGTGAGAACTCTGCACAGACGGTAATTACTCCTAGCACAACGTTGGCTGCAGAAAGCGTAAACAACACCAGTGCTCCCAACACAATGCCAGGCTTCAAGAACGGCAATCTCGCACCCGGAAACATCAGCAAAGTGCCACTGCGCAGTTTGCTCAATCCCACGTTTGGCGGGCGCTTGTTAGCGCACTACCAGCCATGGTGGGGTTCAGACCGTCATGTGGGTATCGGAATGTCGGAGCATGACCCGAAGATCATTCACCGGCAGGTCGAAGACATGATTAGCCGGGGGTTTGACGGCATTATCGTAACGGAATGGAATTCCACAGATTGGAATTTTCGCACTACCCAGATCGTTGCTGCCGAAGTTCAACAGCATGCCGGGTTTGTGTTTGCACTCATGGAAAACAAGCGCGCTCTGCAAGATGCCCACGATCCCACGGGAAAACTAAGTTCTGACTTGGCGTACGCGGCCGAACACTATTTCTCCATGCCGAATTACTGGCGAATAGATGGGCGTCCGGTTGTGCTCTTCTTTGATAGCGAAATTCCTGGATTGGACTGGAAACGCGCCAAATCACAGGCTCCAGGTAATCCACAATTCATCTTCCGCAATCCCAGCGGCTTCGATAAGCCAGCCGCCGATGGCGCCTTCGCCTGGATTGGTTCGACCGATCGCGATGATCCCTATGGTGCCACGTACGAGGATAAATTCTATGGCGCAGCCCGGCGGCACAGCAGTGCGTTTGCTCTTGGGTCGGCCTGGAAAGGCTTCGACGATTCACTTGCATCCTGGGGCAAGGGGCGGATGATCCCACAGCATTGTGGCTTGACATGGTTGACTTCGATTTCGCGCACCAATGAGTGGTACGACCATGGCAATCAACCGCAAGGAATTCAGATTGCGACATGGAACGATTACGAAGAGGGTACCGAGTTGGAGACTGGCATCGACAACTGCGCCACCATCAACGCATACGTAAGCGGGACCGCGCTCATCCTCTCGCCGGAATTTTCCTCACCGGATGGAAGCGAAAAAACGGTCGATCACTATACCGTCTTTATCTCCAAGAATGGAGAGAATCTGATGCCGCTGGCCGATCTAAAAGCCGGGTCACGCCGCTTCGAACTTGGCAAGTTGGATCTCCTCCCCGGCATTTACTACTTCTTCGTAAAGATGACCGGCCGGCCTATGATCCGCAATCAGATGTCGCCAAAGGTGGTCTACGAGGTCGGGGCAAAGCGTCCTGAGGCGCTTTTGAAGTGACGTCAAGTGCAACACCCCAGGATCATGTGAGACCGCGGAGAAAGACAAAGTGCACAGATGAGCAACCAGTGTCATGAAGCTGTGGAGTATTGGCCCTGCCGTGCTTCTGAAATTCCGGAAACAGGCTGCAAATTCGATGTGATTACATGCTTATGGAATGTGGTCGGCCGCCACTGCTTGGCTTACAAAGCAGCCTGCCCTGGGCGCGCTGAATTAGAGTTACTGCACTGCCCAGAAGGCGGACCATAGTTTTATACCTGCCGGTATACATATTGAATCGCGCGGTACGCCGGAAGCATCTTTTACTGCAACAGTGAGGTTTCAGAGAATGGTTAAAGTGAGAAGATTTGCCGTCATCGTATTTCCTGCGCTGTTAGGCGCTATTATGCTCACAAATTCTGGGTGCACCAGCACAGAAGCGAAAGCGCCCGCTCCGCAACCGCTCCAGGTGAAGACAGAGACTGTGAATCTGACGCCTGTGCCGCGAGTGGATGAATACGTGGCAACGGTAAAATCGCGCCGTTCGGCCAGCATTCAGCCGCAGGTCGATGGTTCGCTGACCCGGATCCTGGTGAAGTCCGGCGACCACGTGCACGTCGGGCAGGTTTTGATGACCATCGATCCTCTCAAGCAGCAGGCGACCGTCGACCAGCAACGCAGCACCGAAGCGCAAAAGAAAGCGACGCTGGATTACAACCAGCGTGAAGTGGAGCGGCAGCGACTGCTGTACGAGGGGGGCGTGGCCAGCAAACGGGACTACGAACTTGCCGAGCAGTACTACGAAAATTCCAAGGCCGATTGGGAAGCTTCCACCGCGGCGCGTGTTACGCAGCAGCGCCAGTTGGCTTATTACAATCTGACCGCCCCGTTCTCCGGAATCGTCGGTGACATTCCGGTACATATCGGCGACTACGTCTCACCGCAAACGCTGTTGACGACAGTCGATGAAAACGCGGAACTCGAAGCGTATATCTACATTCCCACGGAGCGGGCAGCTGACATACGCATGGATCTTCCCGTGCAGATTGTGACCAGCAGCGGGGAATTACTCGAGAGCACGAAGATCAATTTCATCTCACAACAAGTGGATAACGCGATTCAAGGCATATTGGTGAAAGCGCCCGTTCATACTTCGCTCGACAAGTTCCGCAACGCCCAACTGGTGAAGGCTCGGGTTGTTTGGAGCACATCTCCCACCCCTACCGTACCCGTGTTAGCGGTCACGCGCATCGGGGGGCAATCATTTGTTTATGTGGCGACCGCGACAGATAAAGGCACAGTCGCCAAACAGCGCGCTGTCACGCTGGGCGACACGGTTGGGAACGACTACGCAGTGACCGGGGGCCTGCAGCCAGGGGACAAAGTGATCGTCTCCGGCATCCAGTTCCTCATCGACGGGACACCAGTCCAGCCGACCAGTTAAACCGATTCGGCCCAGAGTGCACTTCTACCCAGGAGTTGCTCAGAACTAGAAAGGGGTATAGGTTTGGTTGACTTTTTTATTAAGCGTCCTATTTTTGCGACAGTATGCGCGCTGCTGATCATACTTGCGGGCGCGGTGTGCATTCCCAGCCTGCCCATCTCGCTGTATCCCGACCTGGCGCCGCCGCAGGTTACTGTGAGCAGCAACTACGTTGGCGCGAATGCGCAGGTGGTGGAATCGGCGGTTACGACTCCGCTGGAGCAACAGATCAATGGAGTCGAGGGCATGCACTACATCACCTCGACCAGTTCGAATGACGGCACCAGCAGCATCAACGTAACCTTTCGCACCGGCTATGACCTCAACATCGCGGCGGTTGACGTGCAAAACCGTGTGGCGACTGCCCAGGGCCGGCTCCCGCAGGAAATCAAGAACACGGGCATAACCATCACGAAGGCAAATCCTAACTTTGTGTTTGCCGCGGGATTTTACTCGCCCGACAACAGTCTTTCGAATCAGTACATCTCGAATTACATAGATGTCTACGTCAAGGACGCATTGAAGCGCATCCCTGGCGTGGGTGATGTGCTGATCTTTGGCGAGCGTAAGTACGCCATGCGCATCTGGCTCGATCCTACGAAGCTGGCTGCCCGCGACTTGACGGCGGCCGATGTAGTTTCGGCGCTGCAGGAACAGAACGTCGAAATCCCGGCTGGCCAGTTAGGACGTCCCCCGGCAGATCAAAAGCAGACTTTCCAGGTGACTCTACGCGTGGTGGGACGGCTATCAGATCCCAAGGAGTTCGAGAACATCATCCTCAAGAACACCAGCAACGGGATTGTGCAGCTTAAGGATGTTGGGCGCGCCGAGATCGGCGCGGAAAGTTACGACACGAACCTTTTATACAGCGGACACGAGGCGATTGGCGTTGGCGTGCAGCAGCTCTCGAATGCCAATGCCCTGCAGGTGGATAAGGCCGCCAAGGCCGCACTCGAAGAACTCTCCAAGTCATTCCCGCCGGGAATCAAGTATGTGATCGCCTTCGATACGACGACTGTTGTCGGCGACTCGGTACGAGAAGTGGTAACGACGCTCGAAGAAGCCATTCTCATCGTCATCATTGTGATCTTTTTGTTTCTGCTGGACTGGCGCGCCACGATTATTCCGGCGGTCACCATTCCCGTATCGCTGATTGGCACTTTTGCTTTCATCAAGCTCTTCAACTTCTCCATCAATTCGCTCACGCTTTTCGGAATTACTTTGGCGACAGGACTTGTAGTCGATGACGCCATCGTAGTTATCGAAAACGCGCAGCGCCATATCAATATCGATGGAACTGATCCGCGCCGCGCGACTTCTGTCGCCATGGCGGAGGTGTCGAGCGCGGTGGTGGCAACGTCGCTGGTGCTCATTTCGGTATTCGTGCCGGTTTCGTTCTTCCCGGGCACGACTGGAATTCTCTACCGGCAATTCTCGCTGACCATTGCATTTTCTATTGCGATTTCCCTTTTCAACGCGCTTACTCTTTCGCCGGCGCTCGCGGCGATTCTGTTGCGCAACGAAGAACACAAATATTCAGTCCTCGACTGGACCGGCATCGGCTGGCTATCGCGCGCTTACAGGAAATTTGCCCACAGCGTAGACGGTGCGATCCATGGCCTGGGTACGGCGTACGGAAAAGTGATTGGATGGGTCCTCAACTACCGCTACGCCATGATCATATTGTTCCTCGTCGGCCTGCTTGCCACTGGTTTTATGTACATACATGTTCCCACCGGCTTTGTACCCCAGGAGGACCAGAACTACTTTATCGTCGTGGTGCAAACGCCTCAGGGCGCCTCGCTCGCCTACACGACTGACATCGCCAAGCAGGCGGAGCAGATCTTGCGGGCCGATCCGGACATTTTCGGCACCTTTGCGGTCCCCGGCTTTTCATTGTCGGGCGGCAGCTCTTCAAACTACGGGTTGATTTTCGCTCCTTTGAAGCCAATTGACGACCGGAAGGGCAAAGGGCACGCCGTGAGTGACATTGTGGCCCGGGTCCGTCCCAAATTGTTCGGGGTGCCAGGAGCGATCGTGGTGCCGTTCGAACCACCCGCCATCAACGGCATCGGAAGCTTTGGCGGATTCCAGTTTGAACTCCAGGATTTGGGCCGCAACACCCTGCAAGACATCGACACCGTCGCGCACAAGATGGTTGCGGGCAGCCGCCAGCGGCAGGATCTGACTGGATTGTTCACCAGTTTCACGGCGAACGATCCGCAGCAACTGGTGCAGATCGATCGCGAAAAAGCCAAGGCCATTGGCGTCCCCATCAGCCAGGTTACCCAGGCACTGGGTGTCTACATGGGCTCGGAATATGTGAACGACTTCGACTTTAATAATCGTTCTTACCGTGTTTACGTGCAGGCCGATCAGCCATTCCGCATGAGCGCGCGCGACCTGCGGGAATACTATGTGCGCTCCGATACCAGCGGCCTGGTTCCGCTGGGAAACATCGTCTCGCTGAAAGAGACCTCAGGGCCGCAGGTCATCAACCATTACAACCTGTTCCGCTCTGCTGAAATCGATGGCGCCGCCGCGCCGGGATACAGCTCCAACCAGGGACTAAAGGCGATGGAGGACCTGGCAAAGCAGAACATGCTGCAAGGGATGTCTTTCCAATGGACGGGTCTGGCTCTGGAGGAGGTGGAAGCCGGTGGCAAGGCGATCATCATCTTTGCCCTTGGCATCCTGGTGGTTTATCTGACTCTTTCCGCGCAATACGAGAGCTTCGCGCTGCCGTTTATCATCCTGCTGGCGGTTCCAACCGCCGTGCTCGGGGCGTTGCTGTTCATCTCTGCGCGCGGCCTGGTGGATGATGTCTACGTGCAGATAGGATTGGTCATGCTGATCGGGCTTTCGGCGAAGAACTCGATTCTGATCGTCGAATTTGCTGAACAACTGATCGAGCAGGGCCGTTCTATCACCAACGCCGCGATAGAAGCCGCTGAGTTGCGCCTGCGCCCCATCCTGATGACGTCATTTGCATTTATCCTCGGCGTTTTGCCGCTTTATTTCGCAAGCGGAGCCGGAAGGCTCGGACGGCACTCGGTGGGGACCGCGATTGTCGGAGGCATGTTATTCTCCACCATCCTCAACCTGCTCTTTATCCCGGTGTTATACGTGATCCTCAAAACCTTGATGACTTCGTTCTCCTCGAAAAATGCTAAGAGAAGCGAAGAACTTGTGGAGGTCTGAGGAACAGCTACAAATTGCAAGCTACAAGGTAAAGACAAAATTGACAGCGGAGGCGACCAGCCTTTTTAGTACTGGCGATCTCTTGTGATTGCACGAACGTCGGCAGAATCGATTACGTCCGATATCCCATACATCTTTCGGTTCAGCTCTTGCATTCTGGCAAGAAGGGGTTTATACGGCTTGTAGAAGCGGTCGACAATTCCCTTATTGGAGTCCCGGTTAGAAGCCTCCGCATGAGGGTCATCGGGATCGTTGTCCTGATACTTGAACCACTGCCATCCGACGCAAGCGCGGGACGCGAGCAGAGCCAGGACAAAATTTTCGTAAAAGAGTCCGCGGTCGTTCTGGGTATGAACAAGCCAGCCTGCACCGGTGTGATTCGGCATACCGGAATCCTCACCCTTGGCGTAAAACTCGGTCACGAGAAAAGGCTTGCCGGACTCGCGCTCCCATGTCGCGGTGGTTTCGGAGTCGAGTTGCCAGATACCGTAAACATTGACCGAGACCACACCAGCATATTTGCCGGCTGCGCGGAAGAGTTCGGGGTCGTGCAGGGCCTGGCCGTGGAACCGGGAGCCTAGATACATATGATTGGGATCCGCCTTGCGGATCGCTGAGGAAACGATGCGGAAATAAAGATCCGCCTCGAACTCCAGGAATTCGGAACGGAGGCCGTCGGTGGGATCGGTAACGTGATGGTCCTGCATCCAGCGCTCGGCAGCTTGATGGCCGGGGTCGCTTGCCGGCAAACGGAGGTAGCCGTCAAGGTTGTCACGTGTAAATGGAAGCTCATTGTCCGAGAAATAGCCTATGAGGTTATGGTCGTCGCGGTACGGGCTCGCGAGGGAGGCGACGTATTGATCGGCGAAGCCCTCAAACGATGGATCGAATACAAATATGACGTTTTCGGGGTAAGCCTTGTGTCCGGGGACGTCGTACGTTCCTCCGCGCTTGGCGCCGTAGGCGCTCATGACGTCCAGGTTAATGGCATAAGACAGTGACTGAGCAGATCGCGCGGACGAAGCACGAAACAGACGCATGTCGGACCATGCTCCAGCACCGTTGAAGCCGTTTACAAGTAGAAGTTTGCGGGTCTCCCTCATCCACTCATCAGGCGTTCTAAAAGTTTTTGCAAATGCCTTGGAGGATGCGGGCGAGTGAGCAGGCGTAACAGCGGCTACTCCGGCATTCAGGAAAGGATGGCCGTCTGGATCAATGAGCCACCAACGGTCTTGGATTTTCCGCGCGTAGTAGAACCCTGAAGCCGCATAGTTTTGGTCGCGGCGCCCACCGAACTGGTCGAGAGCAACCGCTTTCGGTAGAGGCCGGATCTCTTGAACCGTACGAACTGGGTACATCTCCCACGCGCTCCACTCTCTTTGAGGGTAGAGCATCTTGCGAGCCGCTATTTCATCTTTCGCAGCCGGCGGATGGGCCGCGGCAGTAAAAATGAGTGCGCTAATAGCCAGCAGCGCAACTCCTGCTGCGCGCGAAGGACTACTCATCTGCTATCACCCTCCTAACAGTTAGTTCACGCGCCGGATGCCGTCGCGTTCAGAATCATAGAACATCTTCAAAGGTGGGTCACTAGCCAATCGATAACCATAAGTCTGTGTATTGAGGACTTCCAGAAATACGCTGCGCAAAGTGCCATTCCACTTAAAACTGGAAAATGGGTGCGACCGCCTTTTCCGCCGAATGGAAGCGCCGAAGTTCCTCGTCATTAGTAGGTCGAAATCGTCAGAAAGCCGGCTGACGGCAATGCTTCATTCTATCTTAAACTCCTGGCGAGCTCTCGGCACGTCGGCTAGGAGTTTCCATGCCTGGCCCAAAACGTTGTTGGATTTTCCTTGGCAAAGTCATGTTTGGCGGCCATTTTCAAACCGTGTGAGAATCCCCCCTAACCTCGACGGAAGAAACGCGTTTGCAATAGCGGCGCCGCATCGAGAGCATCAACTTGCTGGATACGTTGCGTAGCTGAGAATTCGTATTGCAAGCCGGTCACCGGTCCGCGAACACGAACTGGTGAATTCTCGAGATATTGTACGCTCACTGAACCTTGTGGACCTGAGGCCATGGCAGATCTCTGTGCAACCCCAGCTTTCGTGAGAGCGGGGATAGGCTGGGACTGCGTTACCACGCGTGGCGGTAGCGGTGCCTGGGCCGAAGTTCGCACGGGGTGTGTGCCGTAGCGACTATAGGCAGGCTGTGTGTTTTCCCGCGTCGTGGTTGAAGTGGGATTGTTTCGCAACTCGGCTCGTTTCTGACCGCAGCACATGATCGTCTCCTTGTTGTTCAAGCTGTGAAATTGGTTCCATAACAATCGGATCGCGGCCCAGGCGCTCGAGCAGACAAGCTGCGCCAGAGAGAGCGACCCAAACCATCAGCCCGTCAGACCATTGCCGCGATACGAAAAGCGCCGCCGGTATCGCGATCCATAAGCTCAGGCAGTGAAAACAGTCCATCAACTTGCCCGCCAGACTCCGCCCAAGCAGGGCGCGGAAACGGGCAATGAGATCAGCCGGGCCGTCCTCTCTAGCCAGCAGGTGAGTAACCCGCCAGGTAGCGAGGACGGCCAGAATGAAGCGAAACCAAACGCTCATTGTAATCTCCCATTCCCGCTAACCAACCGGCGGCAGATCGTTGCAAATGCAGAATGGGAAATAGATATCAACCTGGTGCCGGCCACCGGAAAGGCTGGGACAAATGGATGTGTCCCACACCGAGAGGTGTACGACAAACCCGCAGCATTCTCCCGGGGTTTTGGCAGTGGCACGCTGCAAGACCAGATCGGCATCGGCCGGATTGGTATTGCAAACTGAATCCAGGCGGCGCATGTCAATCATCGTCAAAATGCCGTTCGTAGGTGGAGGAATCAGGCCTGGCGGCGGAACTGCCGTGGGACACCGCGTTCCGGGATCTCCCACGCGAGACGTGCCTACAAAGGGCGGCCCCCAGGGGGAACTGCCTGGGCCGGGAATCTGCAGGCTGTGCCAGCTACCGCCATCCTTCGCGATTTCCAGCGAGTACCCGCCAAAATTATCGCTGGGGAGAGTGAAGTTGCCTTCTTCAATGTATTCGTCATAGGCAATGCCCAACAGCGGCGCCGACCAGGGTTTGCTGCAATCGGCGGAGCCGCCGGAGAAAAACGACAGGCCGATGGTGGAACACGCCGGAATGGTACCGATCTGGGCGATCTTGCCGTAAATGTTTTTGTTGTCAAACCAGACCTGCCGGAGCGAATCCGTTAGACCACCTCCCGTGTCCTCAACAGTAAGGCGCAGGGTGTAGCGCCCGCTTTGACAGTTCGACAGTGCCAAGGGAGTCGAATTCCAGGTGGCCACGGGAGCCTCTCCGCAGGTGACAGGCGGGTCAGGGTAGTTGATTGCAAAAGGCCCTTCGGGGAATTGTGTGCTCCAATACACTTCGCTGAGGTAGTTGCCGACAACGTTGCACACAAAATGGGGAATAGGCAGCGGAACCAGGTGGTACCACTCTTCTTCCGCCCACTGCTTGGTCAGCACGTCCTCAAAAATCAAATTGGTCCCCGCATCCAATTCGAGCGAGGTGACGTAATCCACCTCCCAGAACTTTGTCCACGCGCCTGCTGTCGTGGTCGTGAACCCCTGCTGGTAGCTGAGAGTGAAGCGTTTGATAGTTTGCCCGCTGCATCCGCCGACATCAGCGGAGCCGAATACACGCAACGCCGTTCCAAACGAGCGCACAACCCCGCCTCCGTCCTTGATCTGGGCTGTGGGGTCGAACAATCCAGGGGGAGTGGCGGCGCTGAGCCCTTCAATGCCGCGAATCCATACCAGATTGCGCTGCAGTTCGAAGAATATCGTGGTGCAGCATGGAGCTTCTCCTGCGACGCTGGAAAACACACAGAGCTGGATTTCCACCAGGCCCGGAGCGACCAGGGGATATGTGGTCAAATATCCGAGCAGGCCGCCAACCACGCCACAAGGGCCGATGGGGGCTCCTCCGGGATAGACGATGCCTGAGCTTTGCCAGGGGCCAATGCCGCTCTGTCTCCATTGCAGCGTGTAGTGGTTACAAGAGGCTCCCGTTGCCGTGCCAAAGATTTGCACACCGCGGAAGACGCCTACGCTGTCGAATTCTTGTTCTTGAACGCAGTTATGCGGAGCCGTCAGCTCGCACGTCAGCGGACGAAAGCAATCTACCAGGCAGCGGAAGTAATACACCAGGCACCAGAACACTTCGATGAACGATCGGGCCCGCGCCAGGCAGCAACCGAAACAAAGCGAACACAAGCACCAGCAGCGGCAAAACCAGAAATTGGCGTCCTCCCTGTGTGTGGCGAATGCGGCTTTGCCCAACAGGGCCTGGGCCGCTTCGGTGGTGAGAAGCCGTTCGAAAATGGCGCAGGTGTCGGCCTGGCCTTCAAAGCAGTCAATCTTTCCGCCCAGGACTTCGTCGGGAATTCCAGCCGGAAATTCCACGCTGGCTAATTGATCGGTCAGATAGGGTTTGTATGCCTTGGCCAGGGATTCGATGAGAATCCGGAAATCGTTTTTCTGTTCTTCGGTGGGCGGATTCGCAATGGGAGTGCCCAGCGATTGCCGCACGCACAGCCAGTACTGGTAAACGTAATATGCCCATGCCCGGAAGGTCCGCGGACCACGGCAGACCAGCCATCCAAAAATAATGCAGCAGCGAATATGCTGAAGGCACCAGCGCCAACTTGCGATCGGGCCTAATTTCTCGCGTTGCGCTTCGGGAATCAGCCGCAGCGCAACCTCCTCGTTCAGAAATTTGCGAAACAGCCCATCGGCTTCGGCGAATTCGTCAGCACAATTGGGCGGATGGCTCTGCGCTTCCTTCTGGAGTTCCTGCGGATTCTTGGCCAGGTTGAGTTGTTGCTCAAGGATGGGCTGATAGGCCGTAAGTAACGCCTTCAGAACATACTGGAAGTCTGGGTTATTGAGCTCCGGGGCAGCAGGAGATCCGTCGGCAGCTTGCGGTGGATTTTTCTTGTCTGGCATGGAACCTCCTCGGTTCTGGAGGATTGTGCGTCGGTGGAAAGAAACGTTTCACGCCACGGAAGTAATTGGAAGCAGGAAATAAGTTCTATTTTGGGAATGAACCATTTGGGGATTTATTTGCCCCTCGATTTCTGAACCCATCACGTTCTTGATGGGCAATTAGTCTAGTTGGGCCGACATCATACCCTTGTATTTTGAGAGAGGATTTCCGTGGAAACCAGTTCGTGCATATGATCGGTAGAGCCGCAGACGGTTCCGTCTGTATTGGCGCTGGAAGAGCCGGAAACGCCAAGGCCGACCTTGGTCGACAAGTACCCGGTCAGTCCACGCAAGGCAAATCTGGCAGTACGAACTAAACGCTGGCTATAAGGCAATTGCGATGAGCCCCCGGCTGTTACGTAACAGCCGGGGTTGGTACTGCCTCTTCGAGCTTAACGCCGTATGACTTCAGAAAGTGCAGCCGAGCTGCCCTGAAGATCGGCATTTCCACTATACTTCGCTTCGATCACGTGAGTACCCACAGAAAGTCGTCTGGTGCTGAAGGTAGCAACGCCGAAGGCATTCAACGGTTCTATATCTAATAATTTGTTGCCATCGAAGAACGAAACGTTTCCTGTGGGAATGCCGCCAGAAGAGGCCACAGTCGCAGTGAAACTGACTCTGCTATCGTCCTCGACCGGATTGTGGGATGAGGTGAGATTCAACATAGTGACTGCCTGAGTCACGGTAAGAACACCATGGGTAATGCTGACGCTGTAGTTGCCCAATAAGCTATTGGGATCCAGCAATGCGGACACAATGGGGTAGGTTCCCGGCGGGCTGGTTGGCGTTGCCGGAGACGAAAAAATTGCGGCGATGTTGTCGTTATTGACGATCCCCCGAATTGAACCTGTGAATGCCGGATTAGGAACACCGAAGGGACGCATGGCATTGTTGGCTATCACCACCAGCGGCGCGGGAGCAACTGTAAGCACTGCATTAGTACTGCTGACTGTGTAATTCCCCAGACGATTATTCGGGTCGCTCAACACCGGGACAATGGGGTAATTCCCCACCGCACTTGCAGGCAGCGCCGGTGAGTTAAACGTGACCGTAATATTGTCGCCGTTGACCAAACCGGAAACACTTCCCGTAAGCGGGGGATTGTCTGATCCATATAAACGCGAGACATTGTTCGCCGTTACCGTCATCGGAAGTTGAGTTACGGTCAATCTTCCGTTGACCAGGACAATACTGTAATTGGATAGTGCGGTACCGGCCGGTGTAGGAACAATGGCATACGTTCCGACTGGACTACCTGGCGTTGCTGTCGCGGAGTAAGTGGCTGTGATGACATCGCCATTCTGCGTCGCACCTATAGTCCCGGTGAAAGTTGGATTCGCTGCACCATACGCGCGTGAAGCATCAGCGGCTGTGATTGTCAGTGGAGCCCGAATAACAATCAGGGGAACAATAGTTGTTACTGTTGTGTAGTCAATGGTATCGGTAGGTGTAAACGTGACCGAGAGCGTCTGGTTTCCCACAGGCAGAACCGTGCCCGCAGCCGGTGTATAGAAAAATGTTCCCGAAACACTGGCCGTTGCATTTAGCTGAGCGCCGCTCAAGGCGGTGCCGTATGTAATGGGCACAGGAGTGCCCCATGTAATCGCTGGGGTACCTGGGGTTATCGTCTGCACAAAAGGATTGGAGAAACTGCCAACATAGTTTGTCGCACCGCTATACACTACCCCGATATTGTGTGTTCCCGCGGATAAGAAGGGAACAGTTGTGCCGTCCACAATGAGTTGAGCAGCGCCATTAGAGAGCACAACAGGTGCGCCGAGAGGAAGGGGGCCGCCGGTATTGTCCATGAATTGTACGCTGCCATCCGGTATGCCACCGCCAGGGGCGAGGGCCTGCACGTTCACCTGCAGGGTGACTGGGCTTCCGAAAACAGCAGGGCTATTGAGAGAAGAGGCCACGGTTGCTGTACCACTTTGGTTTACCGTCAGCCCCAGACTACCGTTGCTGCCTGCATAATTACCGCTGCCGGAATATATGGCACTGATACTGTGTGTTCCCGCTGCCAAAAAAGGAACCGTAGCACCGTCGATGGTGAGTCGAGCGATACCATTGGAAAGCGAAATCGCCGGCCCCAGGTTGATGCCGCCGTCCAGAAATTGCACCGTACCGCCAGGGGTGCCCATGCCCGGAGCTACCACGTTGATGTTCGCGCTTAGGGTTATCGGGTTTCCGTAGGTTGCAGGATTATTGATTGTAAAGACCTGCAAAGTTGTGCTTGCCCGATTGACAGTCAAAGTAAAGGGAGTTCCAGTGTTGGTCCAGAAATTTTGGTCACCAGAGTAGAGAGCTGTAATTGTGTGCGTTCCTGCGGGAAGTCCGTTGTTGAAAAAGAGAGCGGCCGTGGCGCTCCCCCCAAAGCCGTTTAAGGGCACTGGCCCGCCCAGGTTGGCAGTTCCATCCTGAAATTGCACGCTGCCTGAGGGAGTGTTTGCCCCCAAGGTGTTGGCAACGGCGATCGGAACAGTGATGCTCTGTCCGAAGACCACAGGAGAAATGGGGACCGGGGGCGCGACCGTAGTGCCGCCAGTGTTCAGCACAATGCTGGCTCCGACAAGTGTACCGACTATGAGATCAGCCTTGCCATCGCTGTTGAAGTCGCCTACTGCCGCCATCAACGCGTCAACATTCGATCCAACGTTCACACCGAATGGCTGACGGAAACTGCCGTCTCCATTGCCCGGAAGTATGCTGACGATGCCGTTTGGTGAACCGCTGTTGTTATTGGCCACAACCAAATCGAGCTTACCGTCGCCATTGAAGTCACCTACGGCAATGGACTGCGGAAAAGGACCGGCAGCGTAACTGTTAGCAGGCTGGAAGGTGCCGTCGCCTTTACCGATCAGCACACTGACAGTGCCCGCTAAGTAGTTAGCCACGACCAGGTCAGCTTTACCGTCGCGGTTCAAATCGGCGATGGCGACCGCCTCCGGAGCCGAGCCGGTGTTATAGTTCACCGCTGGCTGGAAAGTTCCATCGCCATTGCCCAGCAATACGCTCACATTATTGTCGAACTGGTTGACCACAGCCAGATCCAGTTTTCCGTCACCGTTAACGTCGCCGATGGCCACAAAGTAGGGACGATTGCCAACGCTGTAGTTCACCGCTGGTTGAAAGGTGCCGTCACCATTGCCCAACAGCACGCTTACGCTGTTGCCCGAACCGTTGACCACCGCGAGATCAAGTTTGCCATCGCCGTTGAAATCACCGTCAGCAATCGAGATTGGACCAAGGTCGGCACTATAATTCACCGCCGGTTGGAAGGCCCCATTCGTCCCCTGTAAGAGCACGCTCACATCGTTGTCCTTGAAATTGGCTGTGGCCAGATCCAGCCTGCCGTCACCATTGAAGTCGCCCAGCGCGACAGCGTTCGGGCCGGCGCCAACCGTAAGAGTTAACGGCTGAAGGCTCGTTGCGGTATTCAAAAGAACAGTAACGTCATTGGTCACGTAATTCGCAATGGCTAAATCGGGCCTGCCGTCGCCGTTGATGTCCCCGATGGCAACAAAGTGTCCCGACAATTGATTGCTATAGACCCTCGGAGCGAGAAAACTGAGCCCGTTGCTTATGGGTATAGTGGGCAGTACATTATTCAGCAGGACAGAGACATCGTTGCCTCCAATGGCGTGGTAGTTCGCGGTCACGATGTCGGGCCTGCCATCGCCATTAAAATCAGCGACGGCGATCGCTTGCGGGGACGAGCCTGTAGCATATGTCCCTGCAGGCTGGAAAAGCTGAGAAGAACCAGCTCCATTGCCCAGCAGTAGGCTGACACTGCCATCGCCCTGGTTGGCGACTACCAGGTCCAATTTGCCGTCGCTATTCAAGTCTGTCACGGCGACCGATTGCGGAAGTGAACCAACGTTGAAGTTGACCGGCTGCTGGAACAAACCGCCTCCATTGCTCAGAAGCACACTCACATTGTTGCTGCCTTGATTGACCACCACCAGATCAGGTTTGCCGTCGCCGTTGAAGTCTCCAATGGCGACCGACTGCGGTTGTGAGCCAACAGGATAGTTGCTGACGCCCACCAAATTTCCGTTTCCCATGTTCAACAAGATCGCCACGGAACCGAAAGCCCGGCTGGTCACAACCACATCAGGTCTACCGTCACCGTTCAGATCGCCGATTGCAACAGAAGATGGAGACGGAGGCAAACTATAAAACAATGGGTTTCCCGAGAAGGTCCCATCTGAAGTGCCCAACACCACAACGAGTTGGCTGCCCGAATTTATAACAAGATCGAGTTTGCCGTCTCCATTCAGGTCAGCGACCGCCACAAAGGCCGGATTGGAGCCAATAGAACGGTTGACAGCCGGATGAAAGCTGCCGTCACCATTGCCCAAAAGTACGCTGATGCTATTGCTGTTACTGGAATTTGCTGTTACCAAATCCAGCTTGCCGTTGCCATCGAAGTCGCCCACCGCAATTGCAACCGGTTGAAAACCCGTTGCGTAGTTGATCGGGGACTGGAAGGTTCCATCTGGCTTACCCAGAAAGATGCTTACGTTACTGCCATCAAAATTTGCCACTGCCAGATCGGGAATACCGTCACCATTGAAATCACCCACCGCGACCGAATGTGGTCCAAGCGGATCCGCATAATTGACCGCCGAATGAAACATGCCTTGGGCAAATGCCGATGATATTAAGATTGAAACGCAAAGCAGAACCGAAACAAAGCCAAGTCGTATGGAAGCAAACATAACGTGTACCTCTCCTTTTCTTTACCGCACTCCTGCACGGAATCTGTAGAACACTTGCTGGAACGCCCCGGCAGTTCTTTCTTGCGATCAATTTTTAAAGAATTGACACGTCGCGCTTTCAAACCGCGGGTGGGAGAGGTGTTTGCAAACCACTCCCTGATAGATATGACAAAAATGGCAGAAACCTTTCACTTGTTGGTCAAATATTTTTGAGCCGGGCAGGTTATCGATGTCTGTTGCGGAACTCGCTTTGTTGATAATATTGACTTGCTTCTTCTAGCTAACAGTGTGCGAGGAAATTTGCATGATCCACGGTCGTGGCATCGGCACCGCAGCCGTTCTATCATCCACTGTCGTAATCCGAACTGCTGTCGGCAGGAGTCGGCGCCAGGTAAAGAGTTGTGCAATTGTTTTTCTTTTGGTCGTCATTTTCGCCCTCGCCGGCCAAGAGGCTAGGGCGCAGCTCAGGCCGGGTATCGTCGTCATAAGTGTCGAAGAGTATTCGAACGCCGAGATCGCAGGAGTTAAGCCCGGAGATATTCTGCTGAGCTGGAGCTGTCAAGACACCCAAGGTGAGTTTGTAACCACCTTCGATCTCTCGCGCGTGCAAAACGAGTATCTGCCGCGCGAACCGGTAAAGCTTACCGGTCTGCGTGGTCAGGAGAGTCGCACTTGGGTGCTGGATCCCGCCGTGCATGGCAGCGGTATTCAGGCACGGCAGAATGTGACTTCGTCTGCTGCTCCCAAACACGCACAAGACAGGGCCGCGGCAATTTATCAGAAGGCCCTGAACGCCTTTGAGGCGCAACCGCCACGCATGGCCCGCTCGGAAGAATTTCGCTCTGGCATCCTTGATAAATATGCGGCTTATTATCAGGATTACATTGACTTGTTCGTTGGCCACGGTGATGCTGAGCATGCCTTCCAGGCGCTGGAGCGGTTGCGGGCGCGCACTCTGCTTGAGACCCTGGCTGCCGCTGGTGTGGATATTTCCCGAGGCGTCGCTCCCGAATTGGTCAGCCGAAAGCGCGCTCTGCAGAAATCGTTGAGCATCAAAGCCAATCGCCGTCTCCATCTGCTGGGCGACGCCCAGAAACAAGATCTGCTGGCAGCACTCAACCGGCAGATTGATCAATTGCTGGCGCAATCGCGCGATGTGGAAAAGCAGATTCGCGAGAGCAGTCCCAGCTATGCGGCGTTGACGGAGCCGGAGCCACTCACGGCCAGACAGGTGCAAGAGGATCTGCTGGATTCTGACACGTTGTTGCTGGAGTACTTCCTGGGCAAAGAACACAGTTTTGTTTTCGCCATGACCCCGGAGTCGCTTCATGTCTATCAACTCCCACCTCGCGCCCAGATCGAAAGCTCCTGCCGGCAGCTTTACGAACTGCTGCGGGCCTCAACAGCAGAGCCTCGAATTGAAAGCGCCGACCATTCGACCATCGAGACAAGAAACCGTGACGTCTGGAATGCGGCGGCATCGTTGAGCCAGATGGTTCTGGGGCCGGCAGCCCTCGAGCTTCAGGGGAAACGCCTGCTCATTGTGAGCGATGGGGCGTTGCAATATATCCCGTTTGCCGCATTGCCGGCGCCTGGGCCATTGCCGGAGGGTTCGGAAAATCCAACGTCTCTCCCCTTGGTTGTAGAACACGAGATGGTCAAATTGCCTTCAGCCTCTGTGCTGGCTGTTCTTCGGCAAGAGCAAGCTGGGCGCACGCCCGCGGCCAGGACCGTGGCTATTTTGGCCGATCCGGTATTCGATAAAAACGACGATCGTGTCCGAGCAAAAATCAATGTGCGACGATCGTCACAACCCAGCCGCACTGCGTCTTTGTCGGTGACGGAACCCAGTGGTGGCAATCGTCCGGAGATTGTCGCCGGTGTTGGCGGGCACGCCTGGCACTTGCAGCTGGCCCACTCCCAACAGGACGTCGAATCCTGGGATACAGAGTCCAAAACCACACGCGAATTGTATTTCTCGCGAGTGGTCTATACCCGGCGAGAGGCGATGGCTATTCTGGCGGTTACCCCCGCGGGAGAGGGAACAGCGGCCCTCGATTTCGATGCCAGCCGCGCCACTGCCCTTGATCCTCGCCTCGCGCAGTTCCGCTTCGTGCACTTCGCCACTCATGGCATGCTCGACAGCGAACGCCCCGAGCTTTCTGGCTTGGTGCTTTCGCTGGTGGATGAGCGCGGAAATCAACAAAATGGATTTCTAAATCTGCAGGATATTTACAATTTGAAGCTGCCGGCAGACATGGTGGTCTTAAGCGCCTGTGAAACCGGATTGGGAAAAGAGATCAAAGGAGAGGGCCTGATTGGATTGACGCGAGGATTCATGTTCGCCGGAGCCGGCCGGGTAGTCTCCAGCCTGTGGAAGGTAAACGATCAGGCCACCGCCGAACTGATGCAGCGCTTCTATAGGGCCATCGAACAGGAAGGCCTGCGGCCGGCCGCTGCTTTGCGGAAAGCCCAGATTGAGATGTGGAAGCAGAACGCTTGGAGTCATCCATATTTCTGGGCAGCCTTCGAGCTTCAAGGAGAATGGAAATGAATTGCCGGATTATCGCTGGATCGACGGCGGATTCATGCGTGACTACGATGGAATTATTGCAGAGCATCATGGCGAGACAATTCCTCAGAGGCATGAGATGATTCCCGAAATAGGAAAACATTTGCCAACCAAACTTCCGAGCTCTTGGCTGAATCCTGCTGTGCTCACCCTCAGCGTGTTTCTAATGATTGCCGGCGCGACGAGGAGCCTCTGGGCCCTTAGCGAGCCCACTCCCCAGAAGGCCGACTCTTCAGCCTGCAGTACCATCGATCTCAACTTCGACGATAAGAGCGATGTTCATGCCATTGAGAAGTATGAGGCGGCGCTGCAGAAACTGCTGGCGCAGGAAAAATTCGATGAACTCGAGTGCATTGCAGATTCCGACCGTTCTACGAAGGCAAAGTTCTCGGGCGGAATGTGGAAGCTGCACAACTTCTATGGCGGCATTCAAGAGCCGCGCGGACACGCTACCGAAGAAGACTGGAGTACCCACCTCGCGAGATTAAACCGGTGGGTCGCTGCCAAGCCCGCTTCGATCACCGCGCGGGTAGCCTTGGCAAGTGCGTATATCCAATACGCGTGGGCCGCCCGAGGTGAGGACTTTGCCGATAAAGTGACAGCAAGCGGGGCGCGGTTGTTCGATCGGCGCACGCAGAAGGCTCGACAAATACTGGAACAGGCTTCTTCTCTGCAAGCGAAATGCCCGGAATGGTACTTGGCCATGCAGTTTGTAGCGCTAGGCCAGGGATGGGAGAAAGCCAAGGCAGAGTCATTGCTAAACCAGGCCATCGCGTTTGAACCCGACTACCATTATTATTATCGCGCTTATGCCAACTTTCTTAGCCCCAGTTGGTATGGGGAAGACGGGGATCCTGAACAATTCATCCAGCAGGCGTCTGACCGCATGGGCGGCGTGAAAGGTGACATTCTCTATTTTCGAGTTGCGACCTTCATGGTTCGAAACGTCCCAGGAATCAATGTTCAGCGGCTGTCGTGGCCGCGTATCCAAAAGGGCTTCGCCGAATCAGAAAAACAGGATGGTGTATCACTGACGAACCTGAACTGGCTTGCCTACTTCGCTGAATACGCGCAAGACGCCATCGTAGCAGACAACACTTTTACGCGCATCGGCGATAACTGGGACGAGGAAGTCTGGGGCACAAAAGATCATTTTGATTCTTCCAAAGCTGCCGCAGCTAACTGGGCTCCGCAGGTGCTATGGCAAAAGCAAGCTGAGGATTCCGCAGAAGCAAACATGCAGACCGAGGAGGGCCGCTACATGGCGAAACAATTCCAGGTCAAGTATGCCGATGCCATCCAGGAGTGCAGCCATTCCAGCGCAAGCAAGCCTGCAACGTTTGACCTGATAGTTTGTGTCTTACAAGACGGCAATTTTTCCTGGATCCGTGAAACTAAAGGACCCGACCAGGACTGGGTTTCCTGTCTGATGAAGAAGGTCTACGGTCGCGCCATTGTCCCGCCTCCTTACCATCCTTATTGGATAATCGTCGAGAGCAAGTCTTCGGCAACCGCTGTAGCACCTGCGAGGTAAGTTACAACCTATGAAACTGTGCTCACATAATTCGCGCGCGTCGAAGAGCGGTGGTTCGAACTGGGAATCTCCTCCGGTACATCGCTGCCAGAGACAAGCTGGCTCACGCACGCTTGTCTTCCTCTTCGCTTTACTATACGCCATCGCCTGGACTCCTCTGGGGCCGCTGCCGGCCTGCGCGCAAACAACATCCGCAGGCGTTAATTTGGCGAAGAGCGATACCGCACCCAGCGTCGCCGTTGGAACTATTAATCTCAAAATGCCGGTTGCCGACTTGGCTGTCAATGCGGTGACCAGCAAGGTCTATGCGATTAGCTATCAAAACGTGGACGTAATTGATGGTGCTACCAATGCCTCGATTCCAGTACCGGCCAAAGCCAAATCGACTGATTTTAGCGTCAAAGCGGCCCTCAATCCGGCAACCAACAAGATTTATGTGACCAACAGCGGCTCCGACAATGTCATGGTCGTAGATGGCGGCACGAACCAGGCTACCCTCATCAAGAGTGAAGGCAATCCTTACGGTGTAGCGGTCAATAGCAAGACCAATAAAATTTATGTCACGAACGTGGGCGGCAACAGCGTCAGCGTGATTGATGGCGCCACCAATGCCGTTACCACGCTCCGTGCCGGACGCATGCCGAATGCCGTATCCGTAAATACCGTCACCAACACGATCTATGTCGCTAATACGGCCGGCAATAACGTAACCGTGATTGATGGCGCCACCAACGCAACCAGCACTGTGGCTGCCGGGAAGACGCCGAGAGCTTTGGCGGTCAATTCTGTGAGCAACAAGATTTACGTGTGCAATTCGCTTGACGGCAGCGTCACTGTGATCAATGGCGCCGACAATACCACCAGCACCGTGGCAACCGGAGGCTATCCGCTTGCTGTTGCCGTCAATGAAGCCACGAACAAAATTTATGTGGTGAATTACAACAGCAACAATGTAACTGTGATTGACGGCGCCAGCAACCACACTGCCACAGTGGAGGCCGGCTCAGGTCCTATGGCCATAGCTGTCAACAGTGCCGGCAATAATATTTACGTCGCCAACAACCTCAGTAACAACACAACCGTGATCAATGGGGCAACGAACGCTAGCAGCACGATTGCTGTGGGAACCGATCCCGTTGCCATCTCTGTGAATCCGGTGAGCGGCAAGGTCTATGTAGCTAACGCCCACGATGGCACCTTAACAGTGATCAGTGGAACCGCAAGTCCGGGAAAATAGAATGGCCGGTAGAGAGAATTACAACTGGAAGCCAGCCACGCTCCAATCTTCGTTTTCGTTTCTTCATCTGTGGCGTACCGCCAGAATGCTTCCACTTGCGTGTGTCCTCTTTGTTTCACCTGCTAAATTGTTGGCAGCCGGCAGCGCCGGCACTCATCAACGCGACACTTCAATATGTACAGCGCCGGACTTGGACTTCGATGACAAAACCAACGCCGATGCTCTCACAAAGTACAAAGCGACCGTCAACGAAATGCTGGGGCAAGAGCAATTTGGCCAGCTCGATTGCCTTGCAGAAGCCCTTCGTTCCAGCAAGGCCAAATTCGCGAGCGGCGCGTGGAAGTTGCATATTCTTTATGAAGGTCTTCGGGCGCCGCTGGGGCATGCCACAGAGGAGGATTGGAAAGCCCACCTGCAAGAACTGGACCGCTGGGTGGCTTTGGAGTCCCAATCTATTACTGCCCGCGTAGCGCTCGCCTCAGCCTACGAAGCTTATTCCTGGGATGCACGAGGTGAGGGGGCTTCCGACACTGTCTCGGAAAGTGGATGGCGACTCTTTGGGCAGCGCACCGACAAGGCCATGCAAATCCTGGAGCAAGCCTCGAAGCTTCGCAAGAAGTGTCCCGAATGGTATTTAATCATGTTGGCGCTAGCACTAGATCAGGGATGGAAACGGGAAAAGACGGCGGAACTTCTGAATCAAGCGATCGCTTTCGAACCTGATTATTACTATTACGACTGCCAATATGCAGATTTTCTCAGCCCCAAATGGTATGGGGAAGAAGGTGACTCGGAACACTTTGCCGCCGAGACAGCCGACCGCGGCGGTAGTGCGGGCGACATCCTCTATTTCCACATTGCTGCCTATATGATCATCCGTAACCGCGGTGTCGGCTCGATGCGATTCTCCTGGCAGCGAATTCAGAAGGGTTATGCCGAACTGGAAAAGCAGTACGGCATCTCTTTCGACGCGATGAATCGGCTGGCATATATCGCCACGAAAGAAAAAGACTCTGCTGTGGCCAGCGTGTTGTTCCAGCGCATTGGCGACCATTGGGAGGAGGGTGTCTGGGAGTGCAAGCCCTGCTTCGACTCCTATAGGACTTGGGCCTCAAATTTCGGCCCCGACGCGCTCGAGGAACACTCAATCCGCGACGCCGCGAATGCCGACATGCAAACCGAAGAGGGGCGCCAGCTCGCAAAAGACTTCCAGCAGAAGTTTGCTCCTCTCATTCGTGAATGCATCGAGGCACAGAAAGAACCCAGCGAGTTGCACCCCATAGAGATGCTGATCCATATTAATAATGATGGTTCAATCAACACGGGACAACACGGCTTGGGTGTCCTGGAGATGTGTTTGTCCGGTCGACTCTGGGGTAAGTCGTTGGAGACACCCCATGCCGTTCATTGGCTAAGAATCGAAATCGACCCGCATGCATGGCTCGCTGATCCTGTGAAATGAGGCCTTGTGGTCCGCAAAAACCTCGTCTGCCTACTTGCGGTACGTGCAACACAAGTTGAAAACGGATGGGAATAACCGGGGTGATTTCTGCAGCGCCAACGCCGTTCTTAGCGATCATATAAGCTGGGAGCTCGAGTCTTTTAAATTCTCGACTAACATCAACGCTTCACTGATCACTTCAAAACCGCCCAAAGGGAGCGAATCCCGGGCGGCGCAAAGCCCGGACGTCTAATCGTCCAGGCTTTGCCTGCCATCGCGAGCGTCATCGTTCTATGGAGACAGAGTTGGCACGTTTTTTCTGTCCATGTTTTGTGTGGATGCTCGCGGACCTCTGGAACAACATCTTCGTCATTGCTTATCGGCCTATTTTTAGATGACCAGGTCGTAGCGGCTTAACCGCATGTCGTGCCTGAATCTCACCTGCTCCCTTGCAAGCTGTGTATCGCTTACCGGATTTAGCCTGTACACTTGGAACACTTTGTAATGCTAATCACTCCCACGACTCACTTTGATCCTTAAGGATCTTTCAGAGCTTGTTGAGTCCGTCTAAGGCAGCCACTTTGTAGGCCTCGGCGAGGGTCGGATAGTTAAAGACCATATCGCGGAAATATTCGACCGACCCGCCGTAGAAGAGCACCGCCTGCCCGACATGAATAATTTCGGTTGCACGCTGTCCTAAGGCGTGGACGCCAAGAAGCTTGCGCGTTTGAAGATTAAACAAGAGTTTGAGCATGCCGGTTTCATCCCCGAGCATCATGCTCTTCGCGAGTTCAGAATAACGGGCGATTCCTACTTCGTACGGAACCCTGTTGGCAGTGAGCGACTCTTCGGTCTCGCCGACCATGGAGATTTCCGGAATCGTATAGATTCCGAAGGGTAACAGCTCGGGCATGTGCTCGAACGGAATTGCAAACATATGGCTGGCGGCCAGCCGCCCCTGTTCCATCGACGTGCTGGCGAGCGCTGGAAATCCAATCACGTCGCCTGCCGCATAAATGTGTGGAACTTCGGTCTGGAAGAATTCATTCACTTTCAATCTGCCGCGCGAATCAACAGGTAACCCGGCGGCTTCGATGTGAAGTTGGTCACCATTCGCCTGCCGGCCCACGGCATAGATGAGCGCGTCACCATGCACTTTTTTGCCACTCTGCAACTCAGCAAAGACCACATCGCGTGTCGCATCAATGCCAACACGATCCACCTTTTCTCCTAACCGGAAAATGACGCCAAGCTGGCGCAGGTGGTAGCACAGCGCCTCAATGATTTCCCGATCTACGAAGTCAAGGATGGTTGGCCGTTGATCGATCAATGTGACATCAGCGCCCAAGGCCGCCATGAACGATGCGTATTCGAGACCTACGACACCAGCACCGGCAATGATGATTTCCTTCGGGATGCGGCCCAAGCCAGAAAGGTGGTCCGTATCGACAATTCGATGATCGTCGAAAGCAATCTCCGGGTTGCGTGCTGGTCGCGTGCCACAAGCGACAAGCACTTTCTCGGCTTTGAGTTCAACCTTCTCGTTGTTGCCTTGAACTTCCAACGTATGCGGATCCAAAAACTGCGCGCTGCCTTCATAGATGGCAATCCGATTGCGCTTCAATTGGTCCCGAATGACCTCGGTTTCTTGCGACACAATGGCGTTGACACGTGAGGCGAGGTCCTGGACAGAAATGTCGTGCTTTCTCTTACCGTACAGGGCCTTGACGGTGAAACCGGTGAGCTGGAAGATGGCCTCACGTAGCGTCTTGCTTGGGATTGTGCCGGTATGAACGGAAACCCCTCCCATCATGACGGTGCGGTCGACCAGAGCGACGCGCCTGCCCGCTTTTGCTGCAGCGATAGCGCCTTTCTGGCCTGCGGGACCGCTGCCAATTACAACGAGTTCATAGTCCGATACACTCATCTGTCTTCCCAACCGTGTTCGTCGGCGACGCATCAAGGCGGACACGCGCCTCCGCACCGCCGTCGCACAATTTACTGCCAGCCGCCTCCGAGTGCCTTGTAGAGCTGGATGAGACTCTGGTATTCGTTGTTTCGCGCTTGCGCCATCACCAGTTCAGCTTGGAATAATGACTGCTGACTGTCGAGGACCTCCAGATAGTTTGCCGTGCCACTTCGATAACGCATGAGCGACACGTTGACTGATTCTTGAAGATCCTTCACCGACTGTTCCTCGCGCTCACGGACTCCGTGGTATTTGTCATAGCCAACCAGCGCGTCAGAAACATCGCCGAATGCGCGCTGGATTGTCTGCTTGTAACTGATCAGCGCCTGCCGCTGTTGCGATTTGGCGTAGCGCAGATTGTTGCGCAAGTAACCACCCTCAAAGATCGGTTGCGCCGCGCTCGCCGCGTAGCTTGCTACTCCGGGAGGGGCCGCGATGCTCGATCCAAGAACCTGGCTATGTCCCCATGCGCCGCCTCCAGAACCAAGCAGAGATATTTGCGGGAAGAACTGCGCCTTGGCCACGCCGATATTGGCATTGGCGGCAACCAGGTTCTGCTCGGCCTCACGGATGTCGGGCCTGCGCTCGAGCAGCGTCGATGGAAGGCCCGCTGGTAGTTGCGGCGGCAGAGTCTCACTCCACTGCCAGCCACTCGAGGTCTCGATTCCAAGCGCCATTCCGCGAGGCACGCCTTGCGGGTAATTCCCTAAAAGGATGTTGATCGCGTCCTCGGTCTGGCCGATTTTCCGCTCCAGGTCGGGAATCTGCGCATTTGCCGTATCGAGCAATTGCCGCGCCTGGAGCACGTCAAGCCTCGTACCTACGCCGTGCTGGAGGCGCAGCTCGGTCAGCTTGACCGAATCCTCCTGGGTCCGCACGGTCTCTTTTGTGATCTGAAGCTGCAGGTCCAGGTCGCGAAGCAGAAAGTAATCGCTCGCCACGTCGCTCACAAGCGTCAGAATGACGGTCTGTTGCGCGTCCTGGGTGCCCAGCAGCTGAGCCCGGGCAGCTTCGGTCGCCCTCCGATACCGACCGAATAAGTCCACTTGAAAGATCACGTCACCAGCAAGCACGAAAATGTTGGACTTGATGCTCTGCTCAGTCTTTCCGCCGCTGAACTCGGGGTTGAGCGAAACCATAGGAAACTGGTTCGAGCGCACGATACCGACCTGGGCCCTTGCGGCGTTGACGCGTTCGACGGCCAGTTGCAGATCATAGTTCTGCTTCAACGCCGTGCCGATCAGTTCCTGCAACTGCGGATCGTGGAATACCTGCCACCAGGGCAGATCTGCGAACGATGCGGTTTGCGAATCCTTCTGTTGAGATTCGTCAGGACCATGGAAGGCGGTGGGCGTGTTCACAGCCGGCCGATGATAGTTAGGCCCGACCGCGCAGGCCCCAAGCATGAGCGTTGCGAGGATTGCGAGCGTCAACGACGCTTTTATGTAAAGCTTGTGTTGCAAGTTGTTACGCATTGTGCCTGCCCTCCGTAATCTCAGAGTGTCCAGACGAGGCGACAAATCGCTGCCGGGCTGTTGCGGACCATCGCTCCACCAGATAAAAGATCGCGGGGATAGAGAAGATGCCCAGCACGCTTGCAGCTGTCATGCCTCCAATTACCGTGGTGCCCATGATCTGCCGCGCGACCGAGCCGGCGCCCGAAGCCGTCCAAAGCGGTACGCATCCTAGAATGAATGCGAAAGAGGTCATCATGATGGGCCGCAGTCGAAGCCGGGCGCCTTCCAGCGCCGCTTCCATCAGCGGCTTACCCTGTTCATATTGCTCCTTGGCAAATTCAACAATCAGAATCGCGTTCTTTGCGGCCAGGCCGATCAGCATCACCAACCCGATCTGCGCATAAACATCGTTCTCCATTTGAAGCATGTAAGGCGGCACGAAGAGGCTCAGCACGACACGGCGCAACCATAGCACTCCATAAGCGCCCAAGACCGCTACCGGTGTGCTCAACAGCACGCTGAACGGCAGACTCCAACTCTCGTACAGCGCCGCCAGAATCAGAAAAACGAACAGCAGCGAAAATCCGAAGACGACCGACGAGGGCACTCCTTCTCGCGCCTTTTGTTCCTGATACGACATGCCCATGTAGTCAAAGCCCATTTCGCGGGGCATGGTTTGCTTGAAAACATCTTCCAGGGCTGCCGTTGCCTGATCCGAGCTGTAACCAGGCGCGGCGCTGGCGTTGATTTGCGCGGACCGGTATTCGTTGTAGCGCATCGTGAACTCAGGCCCGGAACGGGTCTCGAAATTTGCCAGAGAGGAGAGTGGCACTGGCTCACCCTGGTTGTTGCGCACGTAGAACTGCGCAAGACTATCCGTGTTCGATCGGTAAGGTGCTTCGGCCTCCAGATACACCTGCCAGGTACGGCCAAAATTGTTGTAGTAGTTGATGAACAAGCCGCCCATGTATGCCTGAATGGTGTTGTAGACATCGGTCAATGCCACGCCTTGCTTCAGCGCCTTGTCCCGATCCACATGGATGAACACTTGCGGCACGCTCGGCACAAACGTCGTGTTGATGGTGCTGATCTCAGGGCGTTTGCGGGCAGCGGCCAGGAATTTATCCACGTTATTTGCAAGAAACTGGACGTCCTTGCCGGCGCGGTCTTCCAGAACAAACGTGACCCCTCCGGACGCGCCGACGCCCGGTATCGCAGGCGGTGAGAAGCTGAAAACCGTCCCTGCCGGCAGGCGTCTGAGTTCCTGGTTCAAACGCGTCTTGATGGCTTGATATTGTTCGATCCGGCTTTTGCGTTCATCCCAGGGCTTCAGGCTGACCCAAAAGAAGGCGCCGTAACTGGTCCGGGTAAAGCTGAGCAAGCTAAAACCTACCACGCTGGTCGTGTACTCGACTCCCGGTGTATTTGCGAGAACCTGCTCTACCTGTTTCGCAGCGGCGCTTGTGCGTTCCAGAGAAGCCGCATTGGGGAGGTGCATGTCTATATAAAGGTAGCCCTGGTCTTCATCAGGCAGGAAGCTGGAGGGTAAACGGGTGCCAAAGAAAATTCCGGCAAGGCCGCAAACTGCAAGCAACACCAGCACGAGAGCGCTTTTTTGAATCAACCTGCCCGACCATTGGACATAGCGTTCCGTTGCTCGACCGAGTACACGATTGAACCAGTTGAAGAACCGTTGCAGTGGCCCGTGGCTCTCCTGCTTTTTGCGTAGCAGGAGCGCAGCAAGTGCGGGGCTGAGCGTGAGCGCATTGAAGGCGGAGAGTATCACCGAGATGGCGATCGTCACTGCGAATTGCTGATAGAGCCTTCCGGTGATGCCCGGGATGAAAGCGGTTGGCACGAAAACCGACGAAAGAACCAGGGCGATGCCAATCACCGGTCCGGAGAGCTCATCCATAGCTTTTCGGGCCGCGTCCTTTGGGTTCAAGCCCTCTTCGATGTGGCGTTGCACGCCTTCCACAACCACGATGGCATCGTCCACGACCAAGCCGATGGCCAACACTAAGCCGAACATCGACAGCGTATTGATGGAGAAGCCAAAGAGCGGGAAGAAGACAAACGTCCCCACCAGAGAGACCGGTACGGCCAGCAAAGGAATCATTGTGGCGCGCCAATCCTGGAGGAAGAGATAAACCACCAGGATCACCAGCACGATTGCGATCACGAGGGTCTGGATAATCTCTTTCATACCTTCCGTGACCGGGAGTGTCTGGTCAAGCGATATGGCATAGTCGACATCCTGCGGGAAGCGTTGCTTCATCTGTGCCATGAGCTTCCGGACACCCGCGACGGTTTGAACAGCATTGGTTCCAGGCAACTGGTAGACGGCAATGGCGCCCGCCGGCTTGCCATTGAAACGGGTGATCATGCTGTAGTCCTGCGAACCCAGCTCGACCCGGGCCACGTCTTTGACGCGAACGGTTCCGCCGTTAGGGGCTTCGCGCACCACAACCTCGCCGAATTGCTCCGGCGTAGTCAGACGGCCTTGAGCCAGCACGGCATAGGTGAACTGCTGGTCGCTCTGAGCCGGCTCGCCGCCGATCTGACCGGCCGGATTAACCGTGTTCTGCGCCTGGATCGCTTTGACGATATCGGTGACGGTTAGGCCCAACTTTGCCAACTGGTCGGGTTTCACCCATAGCCGCATGGCATATTGGCCGGCGCCGAAGACCGTGCTCTGGCCGACGCCGTACAGGCGTGCAATAGGATCATTGAGGACGATATAGGCGTAGTTGGCGAGATAGGTCGCATCGCGAGTGCCGTGTGGCGAGTACAAGGGGATCAACATGAGCGGAGCAGTTGCCGACTTCTTTAGCGTGACTCCGTAGTTGTTCACCTCGGGCGGCAACTGGCCGTTGGCCAACTGCTCGCGCGATTGCGTGAGAATCAGGTCCATATTGGGATCAGTTTTGAGATCGAAATCGGCGAGCAACGTCGTTTGGTGGTTCGCCGTGGCGTTGAGAGAGTACATGTAGGTCATGTTGTCAACGCCGTTGACTTGCTGCTCGATGGGCGTGGCAACTGCTTGCTCGAGGGTCTGTGCGTCTGCGCCCACATACGTGGCCTGCAGCATGATCTCCGGTGGGGCGATGCTTGGGAACTGCGCTACCGGCAAGGTCGCGATGCTAACTGCGCCGACGATGACTGCAAGAATCGCGATCACCATCGCAACAATCGGTCGTTTGATGAAAAACTTCGACATGATTTCTTATTCCTTTGGCCTTGAGCGATCAGATGTGCGCGCTTATTTGTCGCTGCCCGTGAAAGGCTTGGTTTGCACCAGCATCCCGGACTGAAGATTTTGCTGGCCCTCGACGATCACACGCCCACCGGGTTTTAATCCGTCTTGAATCACCCACATGGTGCCTGTGCGCTCTCCGACTTGAACCGGGCGCATGGCGACGCGGTTATCGCTCCCGACCACTGCAACCAGATAACTCCCCTGGTCCTCGGTCACGGCCGCCTGAGGAATCAATAAGGCGTTCTGCTGCACCCTGAGGACGGCACGCACCCTGCCGTACTGCCCGGGACGGAGGACATTCCCGGGGTTAGTAAAAATAGCCGCCAGTTGGATCGCGCCCGTGTTTTGATTCACGGCGCGGTCTGCAAAATAAAAGTGGCCTTCGTGTGGATAGGTTGTGCCATCAGCCAATACGAGCTGCAGTTTCCAGTGCTCCGCGTCAGAACCTAAAACTTGTTTTTGTAACGCGAGATACTCCTGCTCACTGACACCGAAGTAGTCTTTGATTGGGTCGAGTGTAGAAACCGTCGTCAGCGTTCCACTGGCGGTGCTGACTAAGTCACCGACCTGTGCCTGAGCAATACCGGCGACTCCGTCGATTGGCGAAATCACGCGAGTGAAATTGAGGTTGATTGCGGCGGTTTCGACTGCGGCTTGGCTGGCCTGAATCTGGGCCTTGGCGGCGCCGATCGCCGCTTTCGCAGCCTGCACTTGCGCCTTATTGGCAAGGTTCGTCTGGGTTGCGTTGTCAAAATCTTGCCTGCTGATGGCGTTCGCCTCGGCAAGAGGAGCGTACTTCTCCACATCCTGCTGGCTCTTGAGCTGGTTGGCTTCTGCCGTGGCAAGCTGCGCCTCATCCTGAACGAGTTGCGCCTGTGCCTGCGCTAATTGTCCCTTTGCCTGATCGAGCACTGCCTGGAGTGGGCGGGGATCAATCTCGAACAGGAGTTGTCCCTTCCTGACGTATGATCCTTCCTTGTAGTGCTGCTTGAGCAGGTACCCCGTAACCTGCGCTTTGACGTCGGCATTCACCTGTCCCGTCAGAGTTCCTATCCATTCCTGGTAAATGGGAACGTCCTTCTGCTCGACCGATGCGACTTCAATCATAGGCGGCGATGGCGCGGCGGGCTTGGCCCCCGTGTGAGTAACGAATAGTAGGAGGGTAGCCAGCACCACCACGCCCGCGGATGCCCATATCGCGCTTTTCGGGCTTAGAAGGGAATTGCGCCTCATCGTTGATTTCTCCTGATTAATAACGTTTGATCTGCGGGGAGACTCTTTCTCTGTGCCGCCTTGCTGCCATCTCTTTCGCTGCATCTATGCAAAAGCAACTGGTATGCCAAGAGAGGAACATCGTTATTTGCAAGAAATCAAAGGTGTTTAAACGGTTTGGACCAGCGCGGAGTGTTGAAAAGTTGAAGATGTCGATTAGGACTTCGACAGTTTGGCAAACAGACGAAGCTGATGCCTCAGGTTCATTCGTGGAAAGAAGATTTGGAATGTTCCCGCTGCTGAGAATTTTGCCTTGCCAGACCATGCGCTACAAGATTTCTCACGCCCCGGACAAAAAGCGGTTTAATTCAATGGAATAAACGGGCGTAATTCGAAATTTCATCTCAAATTCAGTGTCGCCTCACTCTCCAACAGTTCCCAAGGTTCCGTACTCCTCTTTCCATTTCATCACCTGAAAAGTCATAGGGTTGTCGCCCCAAGAGTTTGGCATGTGAGTTGCTTTCATTCGAAGGTTAAAAAAAAGGGACATGTTCAAGATCTACGTTATCGAGGGCCGAATTCACCGAACGTTAGTTTTGGAGGGCAAACTCGTCGCACCCTGGATCGCCGAACTGAGAACCGCGTGCGAGAACGCCAGAGCGGACCTTCACGATCGCGAACTGGTGATCGAGATCAAGAACCTAACTGCAATCAGCCAGGCAGGAGAGAACCTCTTGCTTGAATTGATGAGGCAGGGTGTAGCATTCCGCCCTGACGGCGTTTTTACAAAACACGTGTTGGCTCAACTCGCTCGCCGGGCGTACACGGACTTTCTGGAGACAAGAAGATGAGATGCGCGAAGAATCACATTGGGAATGTCGAAACAAACAGGTACGCGACTACGGAAGACTTCCACACGATTGTTGCCGAGAAGATGGATAGCCTCTACCTGCTTGCGCTCTTGCTCACGGGCGATCATGAAATGGCAGAACAATCCTTCCTCTCCGGTATCGAAGAGAGTGTTCAGGCAAATCAGGTGTTCAAGCAGTGGGCACATGACTGGGCAAAGTGCAACATTATCCAAAGTGCCATCCACGCGTTGAAACCTCAGTCGTCCGGTGCGAATTCATTGCCATCAGCAAGCCCTATGCCTCTGGCGCAGAACAAGTTGCCAACCGGCACAGACTCGAAACTCTATCCCGTGCTGGCGCTTGAAGACTTCGAGCGGTTTGTCTTCGTGATGTCGGTTCTGGAAAAATACTCCGACCGCGAGTGCGCGGTGTTGCTTGGCTGTTCGGAAGCGGACATCCGGGAAGCGCGTGCGCGGGCCTTTCAACAGATCGCCCTGCCCGTCCATACGAACGGAGAGATATACTCTGCCATCCGGTATCTTGAGACAGAGCGTAATGCCGAAACGAATGACGAAGACACCAGCAGTGGAGAGACCAAAGGCTTCACCGTGGCGATTTATATTTTGATAATCATTTTGTTGTCGGAGTATTTAATGCTTATTTGGTTCTCTAGTCGCCCATCGTAGGCCTGGGCTATTATCTTCAAACCGCCGAGACCCTCGGTAACAAGAACTCCTAGACAACTCTCAGTGTGGTCGGGCAGAAGCCGTTCGAACCGCATCGTTGGCGGTTTCTGGATTGCCTTCACGGTTCATTCTAGAATCGATGCTATTTTCTTAGGGAATGCGTCTTTTTTGTTCCAAAGCATGATGTTGTACAAAAATTCACGTTGCTGACGGACTCTCTCTCCAGAATCGTCTGATCTTTACGAGCCAGCTCTCAAGCTGAGCAAAGCCGGTTGGATCGAGTGCGTAGATTCGGCGGTGACCTTCGACGCGAGATCGTACGAAATGGGCTTGCTTGAGAACATTCAGGTGCTGAGATATCGCCGGCGCAGTGATTTGGAATCTATTCGCTATTTCCCCCGAGGAGAGTTCTCCTGTTGAAAGCATCTCGACGATGCGTTGACGAGTCGGATCCGCAAGTACAGCCATCATCTGCATAGTTCAATCTTATGATTAATGTTCATGCCGCCAGTGGGCGTTGGGTTTCTTGCGTATACGCACGACCACACCGCCTTCATCGAAAGAAACTTCATCCATCAGGGTCTGCATAAGGTAGATTCCACGCCCATGAGTGGAGAGCCGGTTTTCTGGAGTAGTCGGATCTGGTATGGCGCGGCTGTCGAACCCTTCTCCCTGGTCTCGAATCGTGATTGAGACTTCTCCGTCTATGCTGCAACGACAGACGATGTAGACCAGCTTGTCAGGGTCCTCGTGGTTCCCGTGAACTACCGCATTGGCCAGCGCCTCATGAAGCGCCATATCGATATTCGCTTCGCTTCCGTCTTGCCTTCGAAACTTTGAAACAAAGTTCATCACTAGATCTGCGGAAGGCGCAATAGCCGCGATCTGGCTTGGGAAAGAATGCTGCAACTCGACAAAGGGACAAGAACGGGAGCTACCAGTGACAGCTTGTGTCTGAGCCAAGGCTTTAGATCCGATTTGGAATCTCCGCGCCATGCCTGGTCTAAGGCAAGGCGACTGCCAAATCCTGCTCTTGCGTATGTGATTGAAGTTCTAATCATTGGATAAAAGGCCCCCAGAGGTGTCGATCCGTTGTCGAAGGTGTTGAAAGACAACCACGACAGTTGAGTATCCGGTCATCGAGTCCTCGGAAAACAGCGCAGAGTCTAACGATTCGTCGTGGTGTCATCAGAATTCATTGATCCGAGGATCGTGTTTGACCTACGAGCCGTGTGACTACGGCGAACAGAAGGCCCACGGTTACCCCACACATCAACACGCCGATGATGCTCTCCAGCGGCCCCAACATCCGCCAGCTCGCGGGCAGGACCAGGTCGCCGTAGCCAACCGTCGCATAACTGCTTGCCGAAAAGTAGAGAGCGGATTCCCACGACGGAAGGCAAAGCCAGTGATACCCGCTAGCCCACACTAGAACCTGCAGTGCGTGCAGAACTAGGATCGCTGCGGTGGATTGCATAACCAGCGTGGCAGAGTGGAATGGTCTCAGCTTGTGAACGCCGCTTGCCACAGCACGCCGGAGCCACCTTATAAGCACGGCAAGCCCGGCGCACTGCAGACACAACGTAAGCATGACCAGAAGAACAGCAGCCCCAGCTTGATAAACAGAGCTCATGGCGCTCCTTCAGTCAATGACAACGTTCCCGCCCTTTCCCGGTTCGTTCTTGGCGAGCAGGAAGCACAATAGAAACATCAGCGCGGAAGTCACTGCGAGCAGCCAGTAGATATCAACGTAAGAAAGGGCCTGGGCCTGGCCCAGTACCATGCTGTACATCCTGGCGAGGGCCTGTTGTTGGGCTGCCTGCAGGCTTAGACCGACATGTGTCAGACGGCTGGTCAAGCCTGCGACGGCAGCAGCGAAGCGAGGAGACCGCGTGTGCTCGGCGAGGATGGACTGATGGTACTGACTTCGGCGTGCAAGCAACGTCGTCACCGCCGACGTTCCCACGCTCTGTCCGATGTTGCGCATGAAGTTGATCAAACCGGCAGCAGAGTTGCTTTTTGACTCTGGCAAACCGACATACGCAGCCATCGTGAGCGGAACGAACAAAAATCCAACCGGGAGATACTGCCAGATCCGAATCCACGCGGCGGCACGAAAGCTGATAAGTAGATCAATCTGTTTACAACAGAAGTACATGGCCACGGCGAGCGTGATCCAGCCGAAAGCGAGAATATGCCGGGCTTGAAAGTACCCGGTGAGGCGTCCGACCATTGGTAGTAGAAAGACCAAAAGAATCGCCGCCATAGAGATGACCATGCCGGCGGTTTGCGCCGTGTAGCCCAAGAGAGTTTGCAGGAACTGAGGAAGAAGCACCGTAGAACTGAACAAGACGGCGCCAAGCACGAACATCATCAGGCTGCAGCTTGCAAAATTAAACATTTTGAACATACGGACATCTACAATGGGTTCCTTGTGCCGCCACTCCCAGATGACGAGGCTAACCAAACCCACGGCGGCAAGAATGATCAGCGTGGTAATGAACCGCGATCCGAACCAGTCGTCCTCTTGTCCCTTGTCGAGCGCAATCTGGAGAGCTCCTACACCGACGGCGAGCAGGCCAAATCCGATGTAGTCGAAGCTCGCCATGGTAGCCTTCAGACGGGACGAGTGGGGAGGATCTTCGATAAGCTGCGAAACCAGCAGCAGGGCCAGAACTCCCACCGGGACGTTGATATAAAAAATCCAGCGCCAGGAGTAGTTATCCGTAATCCAGCCACCCAACGTGGGACCAATGGCGGGGGCGCAGACGATTGTGATTCCATACAATGCGAAGGCCAACCCGCGTTTCTCCGGCGGGAAAGTATCCGCCAGGATTGCCTGGGTCATGGGTTGGAGTCCGCCACCGAAGGCGCCTTGCAGCACCCGGAAGAGAAGCAATATTCCCAGACTCGGCGCGATACCGCACAAAAACGAGCTGGCTGTAAAGAGGGCGATGCACATCAGAAAGAAACGCTTACGTCCGAGCCAGCTAACCAGGAAGCCGCTAATAGGAAGCACTACGGCGTTGGATACCAGATAACTCGTCAACACCCAGGTGCTCTCGTCATTGCTCGCGCCCAGATTGCCGGCGATATGCGGAAGAGCGACATTGGCAATGCTGGTGTCGAGCACCTCCATGAAGGCAGCCATCGAAACCACTACGCCGATGATCCAGGGATTCACCTTCGGCTTCGAGGCAGCTTGGTCAAACGTGATTGCGTTTGCGGTGCTCATCGGACTCTCACTTCCGGTTCCACAGACAGCCCCGGCTTCAGCAATCCTTCGGAATTGAAGTCTTCTCCTTCCGGGCGGTCGAAATCGAGGCGAACCGGCACTCGCTGTACGACCTTCACATAGTTGCCAGTCGCGTTTTCAGGAGGCAGCAGACTGAAGATCGAACCCGTGCCCCCACCCAGGTTAGTTACATGGCCTTTCCACTTGCGACCGTACGCATCCACCTTGATCTCGACGGGCTGGCCAGGGCGCATATGCGCAAGCTGCGTTTCCTTGAAATTGGCGGTTATCCAGATGTCATCCAGGGGAACAACGTCCACCAGTTCCTGCCCAATGCTGACGTTCTGGCCGACTTCGACACTTCTCTTGCCGATAATTCCCGTTACGGGAGAGAGAATCACTGTGTAGTTGAGGTTCAGTTGGGCTTGCGCAAGTTGGGCCCTTCGTTGCAACACCTGGGCATCGGTTGCCTCTGCGTTGGCACGAGTCAATGAAATCTGTTCAGGCGCAGTCTGCGCAGTCTGCACATCGTTTTCTGCCTGCTGGAGTTTGCCTCGAGCCTGCTGCACGGATTGTTCGGCGGCATGCACACCGGCCTGTGCCGAGACGACTGCGGCCCGATTGGCTGTTGCTGTGGCAACCGCCTGGTCGTATTGCTGGCGAGAGATATCTTCTTTCGCGACGAGCCTTTGGTAACGTTCGAGGTCTGCATCGCTCTTTGCAGCGTTAGCCTCGGCCTGCGCCAGCGCTGCTTTGGCGGATTCGTAGTTTTGTTCGGCTGCTTCCAGTCCAGCTTCTGCGTTGAGCACGGCGGTTTTCGCCGACTTCAGATTGCTCTGTACGGTTACGGCCGTAATCGGCACATTCCAGTGGGAACTCGCGGATACGGCTAGCGCGTCCGCCAGATTCGCCTGTGCCTGGTCCGCCGCTATTTGGTAGTCCTCAGGGTCGATGGTCACCAGCACGTCTCCGGCATGGACAAGCTGACCCTCGACAACGTGCACCTCTTTGACATGTCCGCTGATTCGGGCACTCAGCGGCATAACATGGCCGTCCACTTGCGCATCATCGGTGTCTTCGTAGCGAAACGCATTCCACGCGAAATAGCAGCCTGCGATGGCAACCACCACCGCGGCCGAGATAATGAGGATTCTCTTGCGGCTGGATGTTGGGGACTTGTCGGCTCTTTCCTTCGACTGAGAACCAGGCATTTCACCATCTGCGACAGTTGCCGTTTGCTTTTGATCAGCGTCGACAACTTGAGTTCCATTATTGTTGGGCATTACTTTCCTCCTAAATACTGTTCGTAACTCGTGCGGGCTACTCCCAGAGCGCGAGCCAGCGAGAGCTTGGCGAAGTTGTGGTGATAGAGGCTGGTTATGTATTGATCATTGGCGCTGGCGAGGGCCTGCTCGGCCTGCACTACTTCCACGCTGTCGGTTACTCCGGAAGAGAAGCGGTCTTTCGACCGAGCCAGGCTCTCATTTGCGAGTTCAACATTTTGCTTTGCTACTTCGACCTGTTCCTTCGCGGCATTGAGGTTGAGAAATGCGGTCCGCACGTCATAGTCAACCTGACCGCGGATGTTCTCCGCTTCTGCCTTTCGCTTCTGCAGTTCGGCTTCCGCTTGCGTGATGTCGCCTTTGATTCGTCCGCCTGTGAAGACCGGAACACTGATCCCCCCCTGAAAACTGAATTCCCCGTGGGAGTGACCGAATGTCCTTCCGAGATCGCCGTAGTCGCCATTCGCGGCCACAACGGGATAGCGCTCACCTTTCGTGGCCGAAAGGCTCTGGCTGGCTGCCTTTTCGGAATCGAGGGCTGCCCGGAAGTCGTTGCGTGACCTGTATGCGATTTTCAGGGCATCTTCCTGGCCGAGCAGATTAATTTCGGAGTAAGGAAGTTCGTCTGCAAGCTCAAACTCTTGTCCGAGTGGCAGTCCAATGGCGCGTCCAAGGGTCAGTTTGGCGACGGCAAAGTTGTTGCGCGCGACACTCAGGTTGTACTCCTCAGTGTGGAATTGAACTTCGGTGCGCGTAAGATCAATTCGCGGAGCTGTACCGGCCTCCACCTCATCGCGCGCCTGGTCGTAAAGGGCTCTTGCGTTCTGCACCTGGAACTCCTGCGCCTTGATGCGCGAGCTGGCTTCGATTACCTCTAGATAGGCGTTGCCGACAGTCAGGGTCACTGCATCGAGAACGTCCTGGTAACTGAGTTGTGTGGCCTGTTCTGCAGTGCGGGCCGCGCGAAAGCGCTGGATGGATTCGAAACTGAAGAGCGTTTGACTCACGCTCGCGTCCACGGAGCTGTAGCTGAAAGGTCCAATCACGGTCGGGATGCCGGGCACCTTCAGTCCGATCGTGGTAAGGTTTACTTGCTCGACATGCTCTGAAGCCCCCGCGCTGATCTGGGGCAAGAGTTGGCTCAGCGCGATCAGTCTTTGGCCGCGTGCGATGCGCGCATTTTCGCCGCTTTCAATGCTCGCCAGGTTGTAGCGGAGGGCCTGGGCGATAGCGTCCCGCAGGGTTAGATGCAACACTTCTGTGGTTGCAGGACCGCTGGGAACGCTTGCTACGAATCCAGTCGCTTGCCCGGGGGGAGAACCTTGAGTCGCTGCATAACTGGCTGCGGCGCCCATCCCAGCGCTGTTTTGACCTGCCGCCATCGCGCAACACATGATGGTCACAACGGCTGAGGTTGCAGCGCACAAAGTTAATCGAACCCGGAGGCGTTGAACGGCTTCGATCATTTTTGTCTTTTCTAATTGCATCGTCATATTTCCTTCCTTTTCGAACCTTCATGAATGCGCCTGACACGCAATGGGGCCTGGCTCAGCTCCTGTGCCAGGTTTTCAGCTCGTCTTTTACATGTCAGGCGCATCACTCACGCGACTAGCCAACCCCGTGCTGGTGTCGCGTGTAGTACTGTTGAGGAGTCTCAAGTCAGATCCCGCGCGCTGGCGTTCGTCGGGCCCGATTTTGTGAAAGGGCTTCATCTGTTCGTTTGCTGAGTGTTCCGGCGAACCCGGCGGGCGAGGTCTCTTAATATGTGCTTTGAAAAGACATCGCAGCCCTGGAATTTGATTCCGTCTTTCATCAACTGAAGCAGGGCGTGTTCTCCGGCTTCGTTAATCGCCACCAGGTTCTTAACGACCACGACGAGTTCACGCCCTTCGAGGTCTGCTTTGGCCTTTTCGCACGCGGGGGGCAGCTCAGCGGCCCAGGGAGTGACGAGCTTGCCTTCTAAAATTAATCGCCGCTGAGTCCGACCCTCGACAATAGAAATCTTCATCATCTGTGCTCTTCCTTACGCAAGTAGAAAGGCATGGCAAATGCCAAACTTGAAAGACCGTAAGCCATTGAATCTTAAAGAAGGGAATTAAAAGCAGCGGGGTCGACAGTTGAGGGTGTCGAAAATCAGTTCCGACACTTGAAAGGATTCATACGAAGCAGAAAGGGAAACGCAATCTATTGAGCGTGCTGCCCGAAGGAGTAGATTGGGTCAAGCATACTTCCTGGGATCTATGCCCAGCTTTTTTATACGGGAAAGGAGGGTTGAGCGATTGATGCCCATGCGGGCGGCAGCTCCGTCAGTCCCAGCGACACGCCCTTTGGTTTCGACAAGGGTACGTACAATCTCTTCGCGCTGCTTCCTGGCATGTTCGTCAGCGCCATTTTGTTTCTTCTTATTGAGAGATTCGAGCGTCTCTCTCACAATTTGCGCGATGTCTTCCTTCCCTGACTTTGGTGCTGCTTGCGTCGTTGCTTCGTCTACCGCCGATTTGCGCAGCTCCGCGAGCGGCGCCTCAAGCGATTTGCCGCGGGTCAGAATCACGGCGCGCTCAATGAAATTTTCGAGCTCGCGGATGTTTCCCGGCCACTCCCACGCCGCGAGTCCCTTCATAACAGACGCGGGAATTGCTTCAATATTCTTCTGCATCTGCTTGGCAAATTTGTGGATGAAGTAAGTTACCAGCAGGGGAATATCTTCTCTACGGCCCCGCAACGGCGGAATGCGGATCGGAAATACGTTCAACCGATAGTACAGATCGCTGCGAAACTCGCGGGCCGCAATCATTTTTTCTAAATCTCGGTTGGTGGCCGCTACCAGCCGAACGTTCACCTTCCGCGTATGTGTGCTGCCCAACCTTTCAAATTCCCGCTCCTGCAGGGCGCGCAACAGCTTCGGCTGAATCTCAATGGGAATGTCGCCTACCTCGTCCAAAAACAACGTTCCCTGATCAGCAAGTTCCAACCGTCCAATCTTCTGGCTGATGGCTCCGGTGAACGCCCCCTTCTCGTGCCCGAAGAGCTCGCTCTCCAGCAATCCTGTGGGGATTGCGGCACAGTTCAGCTTCACAAAAGTGCGGCCCTTGCGGCCGCTATGGTCATGAATAGCACGCGCAATGAGCTCCTTCCCCGTTCCGGTCTCACCCAGGAGTAAGACCGTGGAGTTGCTGGTCGCGACCGTATTGACCAATTCCAATACATGTTTTAATGCCGCGCTTTCTCCAATGATCTGCTCAAAACCCATCTCGCTGCGGATTTCTTCTTCCAGGTAGAGCTTCTCCTGGGCAAGCTTGTCTTTCAATGCGGAAATCTCCCGGTACGCCAACGCATTTTCAATGGCAATGGCTATTTGGCGGCCGGCTTGGTTAAGGAATTCGACATCTTCCGGTGTGAAGGGATCCTCTGTTGTGCGCGAGATCGACAAGACTCCCAGGGCTCGGCCGCGGGTTACGAGCGGAATAAGACAGCTACTCTTGATGCCTTCAGCGGCAGCTAATGGGTGTATCTCCCTGCCGAAGTGGTGTTCATCGGCCGCGTTGTCGATGACGGGTTGTAATGTATGAAGAGCCTGTCTTACAGCGTGGCTTGGCGAGATGAGAAGGTCTTCTTTGATAAATCCCTTGCCGTGCGGGAAATCGAGCGCGTATACGCGAACTTTGTCTGATTCCCGATCGGGCAGCGAAATGACTACCGCGTCACACTGCATGACCTCGCGAACGTTGGAAACAATTGCACGCAGCACATCGCGCAGCTCCAGGTTCGAAGTGATTCGGTTCGACAAATTCAGGAGCAATTGGAGTCGATCATTTTGGCGTTGTAATTCTGCCTGTGCTCTTTCCGCCCGCCTGAGATTCAGGCAGTCGTCAAAGGCAAATGCAACCACGCGCGCGATCAGCTGCAGAAAGCTGACGTCTTCCCCCGTGTATGAGGTCACTCTGTCGCTGGCGATTCCGAACGTACCCAGCCGACGATGCGGGGTCGTCAGGGGGACGCCAACTACCGAGCCTAGCTTGAAGCCCGCTCTTGTTGCCCACTCTTTGACTGACGAAAATCGTTGTTCGGCATCCCAATCGGGAACATACAGTACGTCCTGACTGTCGAAAATCTCCCAAATTGGCAGCTCTTCAATAGGCAGGCTGGGAAAAGACACTGGGCCTTTGCCCCATACTAAAGATTCTATTTCCTTAGCGTGCTCTTTTAATATCACGAGGTACAGGCGATCGAAGTTCAGGAACTCACTCAGGCCGTCAGCAAGAGTTTTGGCCAACTCTTCAGGAGCACGACACGCAGATAGGGCCTCACTGATGCGCAGCACTGCTTCGTAGTGCTGCGGGCTGGTTCCCGCTGGGATGTAAGTATCTCTACTCATATCTTATGGCGATCCGGGCCCAGATTCTTGGGCAAGTATATCGTACATAAAGATTGATGGTTCGGTGGGTCCATAGGTCGCAGCTTTTTCCTGCCTGAGGACCCGCATTAATGTTCTTTCTGTCTCAGTAGGTCGACATGAGCCTTCTAAGCCACGGCAGGCTCTTCGAGATAGACACCGGGTCCAATTTGGGCCGAGGATAATTGGAGATAGGCGCTGCGTAATTCCGCGCGAAATTCCTTCTCGGTCATATCCAGCAGTAAAGCCACTTCTTCAATCTCGTAGCAAAGCACATGATGCAAAAGAAAAGCGATGCGCGGACCCGGATCGAGCAAAAGAATTGAGTTGCTGCTCATCTCTTCATCTAAGGTAAGCAAGTATGCGGAATTTGTGAGGCGCTCCAGTTCGTCCTCAAGGCTTTTCATTGCGGGTTGGACTGATGCTTGATTCATATGCTCTACCTCCTCATGATTCCTTCAAGCCAAAGAAATACGAACCTCAGATTTTCGCTGCATTCACCAGCAGTCGCACTTGTGCAAGTTGTATCTGGCGGTCTCGATAGTGGTCTGCTTCGTAAATCTCGCAGGACATGACGCGACCAACGGCATCTGCGCAGTCATTGCACAAAAGCGATTCTGGCCTGCGGCGCGGCGCTCTCTTGCACAGCTCGCATTTGGTTTCTTCGTCTTCTATCAACTCATCTCTAAGTGAGAATCGATCTCGTGCTGCTGGCTCGTTTGGGTTGTATTCGAATTTCATATTTGCGTCCTTTGTGAGTTCGTATCAGGTTCCGGACTTTTTTCGATTCTTCTCTATCTTTTGCAAAGGCAAATCCCATGCCAAACGAGCTTCTTTCGTAAGTGCCTGAAAAAAAACGCCCTGATAGGCGTCTACGAACGCAAGCGGTGTTGAAAAGTTGACGTGTCGACTGCCGTCGACACTAGCTGTGGCTTCAAATGAAGATCGGACGACTGACAATGAGCCAGCCGTTCCTGATCTTCACTTATGCCGAATAACAGATGAAAGGGAAGGCCCCTGCATTGCGCTGTTGGTTATTGATTGCGACCCTCTAGGGCCTTTGGGGATCGATCACTTGGCATACGATACAACGATCTCTAGGTGATAAGTGTCCCAGGTCGACAATTTATGCCTACTTCTTCGGCGCTCCTGGTGGGAAGTTCTTGAACATCTTTTGCACCCCTTTGTCAAAATGTTTGATGTTCCTGTCGGAATCGTCTGAGAGTGTGTCACTGGCCGAGCCTCTCCACACCAGTTGCTTCGTCTGTGTATCAAACATGTAGACCACCAGCGTACCGACCGTGTAGTTTTCAACTGTCGTTGTCGAGTCGCCAAAGCCTCCCCAACGCCAACCGCCGCCAAATCCGTTGTACAAAGTATTCACAGACTGCTGGTCTTGAGTGACCCCGATCGCGATAAGCGAGATGTTGCCCCCAGACGGCACTTCGGTCCAACCTTTCGCGGCAAGAGCTGCATTTGCTGCATTCTTGATTCGGGCACCCCCAAGCGGGTCCCGTGTCTGGACTTTTTCCCACGTGTAAGTCTTATATTGGTTGAAATTTACGCTTCGGTCGTAGTCGGTTTTCACCTGCTGGGCAAATGACGCCGCAGCGAAACAAAAAAGCAATACGATTGAAACAAGTAGTTTATTGTTTTTCATGTTCTTCTCCTTGAGGAACTTTGATGGCATTGTTTCCCCTTCAGCTCGTCAATCTTTCGATTGCGCTCTGATCTCACATAGAGGCAACTGTGATGCCAGAGCAGCGGTCGGCAAGTGCGTGGAAACAAAGCGGCATGATGGGCGTTTACGACTGCCAGCGGTGTTAAAAACTTGGAGTGTCGATTGCTCTGTTCGACACTGGCTGCAGTCTCAAACGAATAACAATTGCTGCTTTTTACCAGAAGAAATTCAGCGGGATTGTTGCGACATGAACAGCGGGATTCGTTTCCAAGCCAAAGACAGCCAAGCAGTTTGGTAGTTGGAACGAGCGTCGAAGAAAATACATCTCACTGAAGGTCGCCGGTGCTGAAGTCCGATGAACTTTGGCACATGTGTTTTGCTCATATGCGACCAGGGGGATGAGGGTTAAACGACAGGGGAGCAAGGCCCGGTACGGCATCTACTACCTCACAGATATATTCTGGGAGCGTCCGCCAGATAATCTGGTCCACCAACCCCATAGAGGGCCGCAATCGATAACCAGCAGACCAATGCAAGAGCCTTCTCATTCCCCTGTTTTTCGTCATAACTGAAGATCAGGAAAGGCTCCTCATCGTCAGTCATCCCGATGCTTATGCCTCTTAGCCTTTCCAACTAGGAGATATCGGCTTGTAGTTCCTTGATCATATTGTTGCTCCAGAGTTGTGGATTGAAGAAATCGCAAAATAATTACCGCTCTGCAAGCCTTTGCTCAAATGCATCTGCAATGTGTTGTCCACTATCGTCGAGTTTTTCGCGTTGTGCAGCTGTCAGCGTTTTGTAAATGTCTCTCTGCAGGCGTGAACTTGCAAGAATGATTCGTTCCAGGATGTGTGATTGCGCGAGTGCAAGTTGTTGAATCTGACGATTGCTGTTGCCGGACTGCTTTACATGGATGGCAGTCGTCAATGCCTCTCGATTTTGCGAAAGCTGTTGAAGCAACGGCCGTATTTGCTTCTGCTCCTCTACGACACGGGCCTGAATGGCAGCTATTTGTATGGGTGTCAACTCAAGGTATTTGGCGAGAGACTCCGGTATATCCGGGGAAGAGCCAGGTGGTACCACAACCAGAGTCTCGTTTGATGTTTGGTCTGCGGGTATCTGTTGGTCTGTTTTTTCCGGCGTGCTTCCCTTTGAAAGATTGGTCTCGGTGATCTGATATAGAGTGTCAAAGAACTGAAACCGAATCATGCCGATTGCATAGCTCCGTCTCGTAAGATACTCCGCTTGCTCACTGCTGATCTGGCTGGCACGAGCGGCTTCGGCAATCTGAGCCAGTTCTCCATACGTTTGTACCGTTACCAGAACCATTTGTTTTTGATATGCATTGAGAGCTTCCTGAGGTTGAAGCACTGGGCCAGCGTCGGCTGCTGGATTGTCGGGTGCGATCGCTGTCACGTCGGCACTGCTGGTAGGATTCGAATCGTCTGCCTGCGCCAAGGCAAGGGTCGTCATTGTAACGACGACTAGGATTGTAATTAACCACGAGATTTTCATGTTAGTCGCTCCTTATTCTTTAAGAGAGCCATCAGATCGTTCCTTTCCAGTCTGTCTCAAACGACCAAATGCCTTCCGTCTAACAGTGAATGCAAATGAGCGGCCAAAAGACAAAACGTAAACACACGTTTCCAATTGCCTGAAAAAGCACAAGTATTTGCAACAAGGTGTCGCTGGGAAGTGTTGGAAGCGCTGTCTATCACGCCTGACCTGTTGAAGCTGCCGTCCGACAGTTCAACAGTTATCGTGCATGCGCCCCAGTTATTCCGGCCTGACCCGATTTAGTTTCATTGAGTTGGTAGTAAATGGAATTTGGCAATGCACTTGCCCTGTATGTGGGCGGGCTCGCTGGATTTCGATGAACAGTGAATCTAAAGCGTGGTGGTTGGTTTTTGCACTGATCCTCTATTTTTCAGGAAGTGCTCTGGCGCAAGAGAACGTGCAGAACGAGGCGTTCGTCATCAATGGTGTCCAGGGAGAAGCAAAGATCCTGCAGATCGAGGGTCATAAGTACATTGACATTAACGAGCTTGCGCGCATCACGAACGGGTCCCTAAGTTTGCAAGAGAATCGGCTGATTTTGACGTTGCCCGTATCCGGCGGTAGCCTGGCGGACATCGCGTCACAGAGCTCTGATGCAGAGCCAGGATTTTCACGACATTTCATGCGAGCGGGCATAGAAGCGACGGCCTCGATGCGAGAGTGGAGAAGCACACTCGCGCTCTTGATTCGGAACGGGTATCCGGTAGGGAACGAGATGCTTTCCTACTCCGGGAGAGCGCGTGACCGCCTCATCCTGGCTGCCGCAGAAGTTGCAACTCCGTCAGACCGAAGCGGCTTCCAATTGCTCTCGAACGAGTTCCAGAATTTAAGTGCCTGGAGCAACGGTCTTGTTAACGCCCAGAATTCCGCGTCTGCCGGGGAGTATGTGATGAGCGATGACGCGCTCAACAATGATTCTATGTTTCAGAAGATTTCGCAGTGTGACGAATTTCTGGGTCCGATGCTGGCTAGTGGCAACTTTGAAGATAATGCAGCCTGTCATTAATTGTTGCAGGACTGAGAGCGGACTGTGGCGGTGGGCCCTCAATCGTCTAAGTCTTTTTGGAATGATGGTGGCCAGGGACGGAATCGAACCGCCGACGCCAGCCTTTTCAGGGCTGCGCTCTACCAACTGAGCTACCTGGCCATTCTCACGCGATGGACTGGAATGATGCGCAGCGAAGAACATCTTTGCTGCTGGAAGCCGTATGCGTGCCGGACTTGCTGATTATAACGAACCGTGCCGCTTTCGCTCAAATTTCCATTTCATTCGGGCAGGCGCGGCAACAAATTGCAAAAGCAATTCATCATGGTTTCGATGCGAAGACATTCCGTTTGCGGTTTTTTTCAATCTGGCGGAGTTCGCGGCGGCGGCCGGCGTCTTCGTAGCGCCGTTTTTCCTCTTCGGTTTCAGGAATGACCGGAGGCACGGGAATATGCTGCCCGTGCCGGTCCACTGCCACATAGGTCACATAGGCGGAACCCACGTGGCGTTTGGTCCCGGCAATGTAATTTTCAACCCAGATTTTGACCCCCGCCTCCATGGAAGTATTAAATGCGCGGTTGACGGCGGAGCGCAGGATCAGCAGGTCACCTACGTGCACGGGCGCCAGGAAATCGAGGTGCTCGATGCTGGCGGTTACCACGTAACTGCGCGAGTGCCGGTGGCAGGCCAGGGCGCCGGCGAGATCAATGAAGTGCATTAACCTGCCGCCGAGCAGGTTGCCCAGGGGATTGGCATCGTTGGGCAGAACGATCTCAATCATCTCTGACAGCGATTCCCGCACCGGCCGCGGCAACAGATTTCCGTCATGGCTGTTGTCAGGCATGGTTGACGGCTTTATTGTAGCAGCTTGCATCGGGCCCTCCTGGGGGGTGGAAATTGCGCGATATGGTACATTTCCGATGCAGCAAAATTTATCTGAGGACCACTGCATGACTGAGATCGACCGGGTCGCAATGCTGAAAGAGTTCCTGACTGCCAACCCCAAAGATTCTTTTACCCGCTACGGGCTGGCTATGGAGTATGCCCGCCAGGGTTCGCTCGAGACCGCGCTCGAGGAATTTCGCACGGTGCTCAAGAACGATCCTGATTACATCGCCGCCTACCAGATGGCCGGGCAGATGCTCATGAAGGCCGGCCGCATGGAAGATGCCCGCCAGGTTCTGGAAGATGGCATCGCCTCGGCCATCCGAACCGGAAACTCACATGCCAGGGCGGAGATGGAAGGCATGCTGATGGAGTTGGGATAGCTGTTAATTTTCTGATTAATGGGCGAAGAGCCCAAAGTAGTGGGCCCCCCTCCCCCTGTTACTCAAGTAACCTCATTTGAATCTAACTCTTGTAAATACAATGACATGCTGGTGGTTACCTGGAATGTTGAAGTAATCCTTGAGAAGTGATTTTTGTTTACTGGTTAGTAAAAACCAGCAGCTTTGCCCCAAAAAATCGGCTTTAGACAAGGAGCAGATGATTGTTGGTTCTATAAAATCTACCCATTTTCTAAACGCTCCGCTTCGCTGCGCGTTGGCCTTCGGCGAGCGGAAGAGGGGTCTTTTCCTTGGCTTTCCCAGGGCTTACGCGCCTGGGCTACTTTCTGCCGCCCCTGTTCGGGGCTATAGCTTGGCGATGCCCGCTTTCGCATTTCCCCGAAATTTTGCGAGGGAATCACCAAACCCGTCATTTTTTAGGCAAAGCCAAAACCAGCTCCAAGCTCCAAGCTGCAAGGAAAAGAAAAACCTTTAGGATTTCAGAGATCGCGCTTGGGGGCATCCTGAATGCCCCAGCACTATGATGACGCATAAGCGTGCAAAAATCACGGTTTTGATATCAAAGGCAAAAGATTCGCCGCAGATCGGGTCATTGGGTCATCAGGTCATCGGGTCATTGGGTCATCGGGTCATTGAATCATTGGGTAATCGGGTAACTGCGCAATTGGGTAATTGAAAATCAGCGTTCATCTGCGGCGAAAAAGCCTTTGCTTTTTTGCCTTTGGAACTCGAGCCGTTTTCGCGGCGTCCGAGCCGCGAGGCGAAATCCCGAGCACAGTCGAGGGATCTGGATTCTCGAAACTAGAAACTCGAAACTGCTTTCTGGCAGCTGACAACGATCTGCCTTTTCCCTGGAGCTAGGAGCTGAAAGCTTGGAGCTGCCTTTTGTCTTCGAACAAGCGGGCTGTGGCGGCGCCGAAGATAAAACCGCCGACGTGCGCCAGGTAAGCCACTCCGCCGGTCTGTACATGGGCAACCGAGCCGGCGCTGAAGAGCTGGGTGAGGAACCAGAAACCGATTAAGAGAACGGCCGGGATAAAGGTGATCCGCGCAAAAATGAAGATGAACAGGACTGAGCGAATCTGATCGCGAGGATAGGTGACCAGAAACGCTCCCATCACCGCGGCAATCGCGCCGCTCGCCCCCAGGTTAGGGACCGTGGAATGGGGATCGGCGGCAACCTGGGCAAGCATGGCGACCACTCCGCCCAGCAGGTAGAAAACCGGATAGCGCCATCGGCCCATGGCATCTTCGATCTCAGGGCCGAAAGCCCACAGAAAGACCATATTGCCGATGATGTGCGACCAACTGCCGTGCATGAACATGGCCGTGAGAATCGTGATCCAGTGATGGCCGGAGACAATCTGGGCGGGGATGGCGGACCACTGCATCACGAATGCGTCGCCACGCAACAGCTCGCGCACAAAAACGAAGACGTTCACCACGATGATCAGCACAGTGACAACAGGCATGCGTACCGGCCGCCGCGATGCATCGCCTAAGGGGATCAAGCCGCCCATATTGTTTTCCTCCGTTCGTGGATTGGAGAAGTATAAACAATAGGCAAAAGCAAAAGCCAACCGCGGATTTCACGGATCACGCGGATGTAAAGATTGGGTCATTGGGTCATCGGATCATCGGATCATTGAATCATCCACGGCAGGCCGGGATAGGTTGGGTAACTGCGTAATCGAGTGATTTTCGAATTACGATTTCTGATTTACGATTTCCCAAAGCAAAGACTTTTCGCCGCGGATGGGAAGTTTTACCACCCTTCGGCTTCGCTCAGGGCAGGCTACGGACACGAAGGTTAACCACGAAGGAACACAAAGTAAGCAGGGGGAATCGTAAATCAGAAATCGTAATTCGTAATTCCCACAATTACCCGATTCATCAATGACTCAATGACCCGATGACTCAATGACCCAATGGTTAGACACTGTGTCAGCGCGTCCACGCTCGCCGCCGGCTAGAGAAGACTCTAAGTCCTGAAGAATCAATGCGGTCCCGATTGGCTGGTGCTTTGCACTTCCACGGGCAGCCCCAAGGAGGCCGTTATGAAACCGTCCAATGCTTGTATCGCACCATCGATCCGTATAGTCCACTTTGTTACTCTCCTGGCCGCGCTCGCCGTCGCGGCCGCTATCGTCACCTGGGCCCCAGCGGCCGCGCTGGCCACGACCAACGCCGAAACGAAGACGCCATCCGCCGAGAGGCCGCTTGTGCCGAAGCCTGTGACCTACAAGAGCCGCGATTACGGAGTCTCATTTGTCTATCCATGGCAGTATGGGTTTGTGAACGCCAAGACCATCGCCCAGTCCAGCGCCGACGCCTCGCTGCGGCCGAAGTCCGACGGTCATGATTCCCAGATCACGCTCGCCCGCATCGACATTCCCAAGGGCTACTATGACGGGACCGACTTCGAAAGCGGATACTTCACCCTCAGCCTCGACCCGCAGATCGCCAGCGAGTCCGAATGCGAAGCGACGTTCCACGTGCTCAAAGGCGGCAAGATCGAGACTGACTCCGTCAACGGAGCCGGCTTCCACTGGATCGACACCGAGACCGCCGGCGGCGGCGAGGCAACGAAGCTCCGCCGGTATGTAACCTACAGCAACGGCGCCTGCTACGAAGTCGAGATGGGAGTGAACACCCGCAACCAGAATGGCCTGGCCAGAGAAGTCAATCCTGACAGGGTCATGCTGCGCCTCGACGCAATTCTGCGGACCCTGCAGATCGCACCCGACCAGAGCACGGTCACCGTAGAAACAGCAAGTTCGACCCAAGATCCAAAACCAGAGGACCCCAAGACAGAGGATCGGAAACCGGCCTCACACAACTAACCAAACAAACCCCTGGCGAAACCGGCCCATGGCGAAAGACCCGGTCCCCCGCCAGGGGCTTTTTGTGGCCTTGGCAGTAAAAAGCAAAAGCTAACCACAAAGGGCACAAAGGTTTTGCCACGAAGGACACGAAGGAATTGGGTCATTGATTCATCGGGACATTGCTTCATTGATGAATCGGGTAACTCCGTAATTGGGTAATTGAAAATCAGCGTAAATCTGCGTTCATCTGCGGCGAAAAAGCCTTTTGCATTTGCCTTTGAAACTCGAAACCTGAAACTCGAAACTGTTTCTGAAAATCCGCGCAAATCCGCGTCAATCCCCGGCGAAAATGCCTTTGCTTTCCCTTGTAGCTTGCAGCTTGGAGCTGTTTTTAAGGTACATTTACCAGGTGGCCGGACAAGAGCGCGGTAAAATTCACGGTCCCGGAATTGCTATTCTCTAATCCGTCGAATCTTACCGTCGTGCCCGGGTCGGCATAGATTCGGGTCAGGTGTTCGCCGATTCGAACATTGTTGCCATTGACGACGACCGCAGCGCCTGGGGCAAGACCGTAAGCAATACTGAGCCCTCCCACAGTCGTAGTCAATAAATAGACTGCCGTGGTGCTGCCAGCATTACCATATCTATACCGATCCGGACGTTAAGACCAACCTCAACCGCAAGGCATTGCCGCAGGAGCCTTTACCAGAGCTGGTGGATAAGGCTTACTACTTTCTGGGAAAGGACTGGCTTGAAACTGCCAAAGCGTGGCAGGAAGCGAACCTAAAAACGCCGCCTGTGATGATTACAGTGGCCAACATCACGCATACGGCGGCCCGGGTGCAGTATGCCTTTCAGCATAAGAGAATCAAGATTGAAGAACTATGTGATCCGAAAGGAATTCTGCATATTGACTCCAAGGTGCTCGACGAGGCGGAGGCAAAATGAGGATGTAGGGGAACTCCAGACCAGCTTAGCGGACGAGGAGACCGAACCAGAACCAACCGAGGAGAGCGCGGAGGAGAACGGAGCTGGGCCGCGCAAAAAACTTTCAAAGAAAGACCGTGCGGAGTTGCTGCGCAGAACAGTGGACACAGTTGGACGCGAAGGCCAGGCTGGGGCTCAGGTTCAGAACGTAATCTCCGTAGGGATGCTGTCGGAAGGCTGGGACGCCAAGACGGTGACCCACATCATGGGGCTGCGGGCGTTTACATCACAGCTTTTGTGCGAGCAGGTGGTGGGGCGCGGGTTGCGCAGAACATCATACGAAGTTGACGAGAAGACCAAGCTGTTTCAGCCGGAGTACGTAAACATATTTGGTGTACCGTTCACGTTTCTACCCCACGAGGGAAGCGCCGATGCTCCCCCGCCACCTCCTCCGACGGGAAAGACGAGGATTGAGCCCATTGCTGAACGGCGGGCACAATATGAAATTGTGTGGCCGAATGTGATTCGAATTGATCACGAGTACCGCCCGCAGTTAACGCTGGACACAAGCAAGCTAAAGCGCCTTGTCCTCGATGCTTACCAAACGCCGATGGTTGCAGAGCTTGCTCCGATGATTGACGGCAAGCCCGACTTCACGAAGCTCAAAGAGATTCACTTGGAGGAGCTAGGCCGCCGTTTCCGAATGCAGAGAATTGTCTTTGAAACGGCAAGCGCGGTTTACGACCAGATGGCGCCAACGTGGAAAGGGAAGCGTGAGTATCTGCTGGCGCAACTAGTGCGGCTGGTTGAGCGATATATCGACGATGGGAGAGTCGTGGTCGACCCGCCGTTGTTCAATGCAGACGATCTACGGCGCAGGATCGTGCTTACCCTGAATATGAATACGATTGTTCAACATTTGTGGGAAGCTATACGATTCGAGAACGCGGAGACACTGGAACCAATATTCGATACTGAGCGTCCGATACGCTCAACCAGTGACATGTTGCCGTGGTACACGGGCAAAGCATGCGTACATACGAAACGCTCGCACATCAACATGTGCGTCTATGACAGTCGCTGGGAGGCAAACGAAGCACTGGAGCTGGACCGTAACGAGAACGTGCGCGCCTGGGTGAAGAATGACCACATTGGATTTGAGATCACGTACTCTTTCAAGGGTATTATCCACAAATTCAGGCCTGATTATCTGGTAAAGCTGACAAACGGCAAAACCCTGGTTCTGGAAGTGAAGGGCATGGACGACCAGCAGCAACAAACTAAACGGGAATTTCTGGCGGAATGGGTCACGGCTGTAAACGGACACGGCGGGTTCGGCAAGTGGGCTTCGGATGTTTCTCGGCATCCGAAAGACGTTCTGGAAATTCTGGCGAGGCACAATACGCAAGCGTAATAGCGCTCTCCCGCTTTGCGGGATGCGCGCATGCTTACGGCAGTGCGGAAAAGCAATAACCCATGAAATACCAATTCGTCATACAGTTCGCGGCGGAGTCCATTGACGATTTCGACCGCTTGGCTGCTTTCGAGGAAAGTCTCATCGAAGGATTGGATGACTCTTCCGAAGTTGATGGCCATGATTTTGGCGTGGGAGAATTTAACATTTTCGTTTTCACCGATGAACCAGCCAAGACCTTTGAGAGAGTCCAACAGGTTGTTAAAAGTCTATCGCTACCGTATCCCATGCGAGTTGCGTATTGCGATCGTCCGTATAGTGATGGGGCGAAAGAAGATTTCGTAATCCTGTGGCCCCCGGATCTCAAAGAGTTCAAGGTGCTGTGAAAAAACAGCTCCCAGCTACAAGCTACAAGCAAAAACAAAAGCCAGGCTCTGGGTCTAACAGACCCTCAGGCCTGGCTGCGCAGGTACCGGGCTCTATTTTGGCGGTGGTCCTTCGCAACTGCATTGCGTGGTGTAGCTCTCGGGCGGATTGGGTGGCGACAACGTGGCTTTGAAGTAAGTCGTGGAGTGGCACCGCTCTCTCCACGCTTTGTCATCGGTGAGCATCGGCTGTACCTGGATCATCTTGGAAAACTTGTCCCAGTCTTTGGGATCGATGGATTGCGTGCAGGTCTCGCCCTTGGGGCAGCCGGTGCATTTTTCACACTGTGGCTCGCGCTCCTGGTCGGCCTGACGTCCCAGGGCGTTGGCAATGGAGTTCTTCGCCTCCGCTTCCGTACACCCTACCCCAACTAACGTGCTCGTGAAACCGGTCTTGTGGTTTTGTTTGTGGGCAGTACACTCGGCGGCAAAAGCGGACGATGCCCACAAGGCAGCGAACAGACAGCACAAAATGGCGCGATTTTGGGTCATGGAAAATCCTCCTTGGTTAAGAAGCAGTTTCAAGTTTCGAGTTTCAAGTTAGAGCTTCACCACAGAGACACAGAGGCACAGAGAAAAACTTACCGCTATTTTCCTTCCGGTTTTTGGAATTTTGTGTCTTCCAAGGCTGTATTGAACTCTACTGAGTCGGCGTTGAAGGTTATGCTGTCGAACCAGGTGATATGCGTCATCTTGAAGGGGACTTTTACGCCGTGGACGTCGCGGTAGTCGTCGTAGTCCCAGGTGATGGGCAGCGGGCCGAATTGGGTTCGTTGCAGCAGGGTGCGGCGCACCAGCAATCCGCTCTTCTGGTCGAAGTAGAGGCGCTCGGCGAAGTTGGGTTCGGGCGAGTTCTCGCGGAGGACGTAGCAGTCGTGTCCGTTGATGGTGTCTGTGCTCACGCGGTTGCCGATGGCTTTAGCAGCGGGCGTCAGCTCGGGATCGAAGAGGCGGCCTTGCAGGCGGGAGAGGGCGAGGTCTGGTCCTTCGAGTTCGGTGGCGCCTTCGCCGCTCTTGCGCCAGGCTTCGCTGCCGTTGAAGGCTTCGGCGTAAACTTCCGCCCCTGGGTGAACTTGAGGAGTTTCGCCGTTGGTGGCGGCCGTATCTTTGCCGAGGTCGGCATTGGTGAATGACATCCGGTAGAGATTGGGGGACTTCTGGTCTAGCTCGAAGTGCGGATGGCCTTGCGGAGTGGTGGCCGATCCTTTGGTTACCTTGGTGGTCAGCTTGGCCAGCGCGTCTTTGCCGCCGATGGCGGTGTAGTAGCTGGCGAGCACCTGGTCGGCGCTGGGGGTGGGCAGGCGCAACTCATCGGGCGAGTTCGCCGCGGGCATCTGCCCGGTGGCTACGGTCACGGGCGGCACCGGGTTGGGATTGGAGTGGCCGGCGTGGCAGGTGGCGCATCCGATGGTGGGGCGGCCTTTGAAGTTTGCCTGGTTGATGCCTTGCGTCATGTCAATCATCATGCGCGCGGTGCGCTTCTCCTCTTTGTCGTCGCTGTCGGGAGCCCAGGCCGGCTTGGTCACGTGGCAATAAGAACATTGCACCCCGAGCGAGGCGCTGAAATATTGCATGGTCGGCATAAGCTGATCGCCGGGGGTGCCTTTGAGCGATTGGATGTTCTTATACATCTGCTCGGCAACCTGGGAGTCCGCTTTCGTGGGCTCGGCGGCGGTGGGCTTTGCTTCACTCGGAGCCGAGCCGGCTGGCTTGGTGGGGCCGGCTTGGCTTTGCTTGGCGTCCGGCTTGGCTTTGCTGTCACTCTGGGAAAATGCCAGGATTGCGGCGGCTGATACGGCGAGAAGTATCGATAGACGGAAATTGCGCATTGTGTCGACCTCGAAAGATTGGTTTCAGGATTTTACAGGTTTTTTCACCACAGAGACACAGAGAAGAACAAAAGCTTACCGCGGATTTCACGGATTGCGCGGATTGTTTAAAGGCAGTTTCGGGTTTCAAGTTTCGAGTTTCAAAGGCAAAAGCAAAAACTTTCGCCGCGGATTAACGCGGATTTGCGCGGATTTTTCAGAGGCAGTTCCGGATTTCGCGGAGCCGGGTTGGCTGAATGCTGAATGCTGCTTTATTTCGGTTGTTGCTGCGTGGCGCAGTGGATGGCGCCGAAGCCCCAGATGAAGTCTCCGCAGTAGATGGGCACGACCCTTCGCTGGGGCATCAGGGTGGCTATGATCTGCAGGGCCAGGCGGTCGTTGGCGTCGTTGAAGACCGGGACCAGCACCAGGTTGTTGGCTATATAAAAGTTGGCGTAGCTGGCGGGCAGGCGGGTTCCTTCGTAGTAGATGGGCTCGGGCATGGGCAGCTCGACTACGCGGAGCGGGCGTCCGTCCTGATCGGTGGCGGCGTGCAGACGGGCTAAATTTTCTGCCAGCGGCGCGAAGTTGAGGTCCTGGCGGTTGGTTTCCACGGCGGCGACGACGGTGTTGGGGCCGACGAAGCGGGCGATGTCATCCACGTGTCCGTGGGTGTCGTCGCCGGCGATGCCGCAGTTGAGCCAGATCACTTTGCGGATCCCCAGGTAGTCGGCGAAGACGCTCTCGAGACAGCGGCGGTCCAGGCCGGGATTGCGCGCCTGATCGGCGCTCAGCAGACACTCTTCGGTGGTGAGCATGGTCCCGTGACCGTTCACGTCGATGCTGCCACCCTCGAGCACGATGCGGTATTGCTCATTCCTCACGACGACCGTCGGCTGCCAGGCGGGAAGCGCGAGCAGCGCGGCGATGTGGGTGGGCAGGCGAGCGTCCTTCTGCCAGTTGGAGTACTTGGCCCAGGCGTTGAACTGCCAGTGCGTGATGGCCAGGGGGCAGGAGAGGTCTCCGAACTCGGAGCGCTTGGCGGGGCGTCCCAGGCGGCGGACGTTGGGGTCGCCCTCGCGGCGGATGAAAATCGGGCCGGAGTCGCGGGTCCAGACGCGGTCGGTCGGCCAGCGATGGAACGATACCTGAGCGAGATTCACGCCCACCGCAGCCAGAATTTTTTGCGCCTCGGCTTCCGCCTGCGCGTGGTTCACGATGATGCAAACCTGCTCGACGCGGGCAAGCTGGCGGACGATCTCAGCGTAGACCCAGGGGATGGGCTCGAAGCGTCCGGGCCAGTCGTCGGCGTTGTGCGGCCAGGCGAGCCAGGTGGCGGCGTGAGGCTCCCACTCGGCAGGCATGCGGTATCCGAGGGACGACGGCTTGAGCGCTTCGGTCAGCGTCTTGGGGCGGGAAGGCAGTTTCGAGTTTCGGGTTTCGAGTTTCAAGTTAAATGCTTATTCACCACGGAGGCACTGAGACACGGAGAAAAACAAAAAATTCAAAATCGTAATTCGCAAATCGTAAATCGAAAGAACAATAATTCAGTAGCTAATGAGTCTATTATTTCTATCTTTCTCCGTGTCTCAGTGCCTCCGTGGTGAAAAATCTCTCAGTCCAGAAAACGGTGCGCTATTGGTCCGTAGCTGTCGATGCGGCGATCGCGCAGGAACGGCCAGTTGCGGCGCACGTCCTCGAGCGCGCGTAGATCGACTTCGCCTACCAGGATCTCTTCTTTATCGTGCGAGGCTTCGGCCAGGACTTTGCCAAATGGGTCGCAGAAGAACGAGCCGCCCCAGAATTCCAGCCCTGGACTTTTGTTTTCGTTGGGAGCGGAATGTCCTTTAATGCTGCCGGTTTCATGGCCTACGCGGTTGACCACGGCGACATAAACTCCATTGGCAATGGCGTGCGAGCGCTGGATGGTGCGCCAGGCATCGTGCTGCACTTCGCCGTACTGCGCTTTTTCCGCAGGATGCCAACCGATGGCCGTGGGATAAAACAACACGTGTGCTCCCTGCAGCGCGGTCAGGCGTGCGCCCTCGGGATACCACTGGTCCCAGCAGACGAGCGTGCCCACGCGTCCGAAGCTGGTGTCGAAAGCTTTGAAGCCGAGGTCGCCGGGCGTGAAGTAGTACTTCTCGTAATACAAAGGATCGTCAGGGATGTGCATCTTGCGGTAAATGCCCAGCAGCTTTCCATCAGAATCAATCATGGCGGCGGTGTTGTGATAGATGCCGGGAGCGCGTTTTTCAAAAACCGAAGCAATCACGGAAACACCCGCGGCGCGCGCGGCCTGCGAAAGCTTTTCTGTCGTCGGGCCGGGGATGGGCTCGGCGAGGTCGAACAGGGAAGAGTCTTCACGCTGGCAGAAATATTGTGTACGAAAGAGCTCGGGCAGGCAGACTACCTGCGCTCCGCGCTTGGTGGCGGCGTGCACCTGCTCGATGGCGCGGTTCAAGTTGTCGTCCGGATCGGCGGTGCAGCGAAGCTGGACCAGGCCGACACGGAAATTTTGGGCGCTGGATGTGGACATTGTTTTCGATTTTAGCATTCGAGAATCAGTACTCAGTACCCGGTACTCAGTACTCAGAAACAAAGCACACCGCGGATTTCACAGATCACGCGGATTTCCACAATTTTCCTGAGAATGCCTCACGGCATGAGGCCTGAGGCATCCTCAGGATTACAGCTTTTAAGGGATACCGGTTCTTATGATGCCGGCGGCGCCAAGACAGTTTTCAATGCACCAGCTAATTTTTCTGACGCATTAAGGTCATGGTTACTGGAAGATTAACACCGCTGAGGCGATGACCGTGGTCCACAGACCGCGCTTGTCGCCGATGGCGGACTGGGTGACGTTGGCGGTGCGCACGATCTTGTTGGAGATGCGGTAGATTTCCTTCTTCTCGTCCCATGAGCGGTCGGGGTCGAAGTCGACGTTCAGCGTCGTGGCCAGCATCTCAGCGGCAAGCTCTTCGGCGTAGTCGCCGGCCTGGTCGTCGGTTTCGCCAAAGGAGTGGTGCTCGCTGAGGTATCCGTAGGTGCTGCGGTCGGCGGGAAGGGCAACGCCGATGCTGGAGGCGACCAAGCGGTGCGGCTCGCGGGTGGAATTTTCTGCGATCACGGCGAAAACCACCTCGCCGGGAGAAAGATACTGCAGGCCTTCTTTGCGGGAGATCAGTTTGCAATTGGGCGGAAAGATCGAGGAGACGCGCACCAGATTCTGCGCGGCAATGCCAGCATCGCGCAATGCCAGCTCAAATGACGAAAGGCGCTCTTTGTGTTTTCCCACCCCCTTGGTGAGAAAAAGCTTCTTGGGAACCATGTCTTTGCCCAATTCTTGATCCTCCAGAGGAAATAATCCGTTTTGAACGTGAATCTAAAAAACTAACACAACGGAGCGGAAAGCGCTGAAAAAAGTTTGTAAAAGATTAACCACAAAGGACACGAAGGGTCACAAAGCTAAGAGCTATTAATGTGATTGTTTACGAATCTTTTGCACGGTGGCGGGGAACTGGGCGGCGGTCTTCAGTTCGACGGCTATATTGATGAAGGCCAGGGCAGCGCGGCTCAGGGCCTTGTCTTTGCGGTAGACCAGCGCCAGATCGCGTTTGAGCTGGACATTGGCAACAGGTATGGCGGCCAGGGCCCCGGCTTTTACGTCTTCCAGGATGTTGGAGCGGGCGATGAAGCCAACGCCGATATCTGCGGCTACAAAACGTTTCAGCAGTTCGCTGGAATCGAGCTCCATGGAGATATTGGGCTTCAGAAAGTGCTCGTGAAACAGGTTTTCGAGCGAGTCGCGAGTTCTTCCGGACTTGGGCAGAAGCAGGGGATGGTTCAGCACCTCAGCGAGGGTGATGGACTTCGTTTTGGCCAACTCATGCTGCGGCGACACGATGACCACCAATTCATCGCGGTGAATGGGGATGAGGGTGAGGCGGTTGTCATTGACGGGCAGGGAGACGACGCCGAAATCCACGGAATTATCAATGACATATTCGAGGATTTTGACCCTTTCAGTGCGGCGGACGTTGACCGCCACCCCCGCATACTGCTTTTTGAACTCGGCAAAGACCTCGGGAAGAATATGCAGGCAGGTGGCTTCATTGGCGCCCACAATGAGCTCACCGCGAGGTATGCGCTCCATTTCGGCCAGGTTGACGATCATCTGCTTGCGGGAGTCAACGGCCTGCTCGGCGTAGTCCTGGAATGCCTTGCCGGCGGCGGTGAGGCTGACTTTGCCTCCAGTGCGGTCGAAGAGCTTGGCGCCCACCTCATCTTCCAGGGAGCGGATCTGGGCAGAGATCGCCGGCTGCGTGCGGAAGCGCTTTTCCGCGGCGCGAGAGAAGCTGCAATGGCGCGCAACTTCGAGAAACGTTTCTATCTGGTCAAAATCCATAAAGCAGCTGTATCGAAACAAATATCGAGTTTAAATTCCTCAACTCCCTCAAGTCCAAGTACTTTACTGCAAGTACTCTACTCAGGGTGCTCTGTAAGCCACACTTCGTTCCTCGGCTGAACTCCTACTGACTAAAGATGCTTTTTCAGGAGGAAACGAGAGCCGGTTGTCTTCCCGTATTGACTGATCTATAAACGAGAAGCTTGTAGTGTACGATAAAACGGCTTTATATGATGTATAAAAACAATGAATTGAGGCTTGGGTTCGGCTGCGGTATCGTAAAATTTTTAGCTACGCCGGAATTTTCACCTGTACGCATTGATATGAGCATGCAATCGTCTCGCAGAGTGAGACTGCCGGGTGCCCTGGATGACGCGCGCGCGACGGCGCTCGCCAGCCGCATACCGTTAATTCCAGCCCTAAACAAAAACTAACGTCGTTAAGCTAGAACCTGGCCGGGAAAGGCCCGCGCCGGAAAAGGAGAACCTATGGCTGATGCAAAGACAGTAATGGAGTTCGTGAAGAAGAACGGGGTGCAATTGCTCGATCTGCGTTTCACGGACCTTCCGGGCCTCTGGCACCACGTTTCTTATCCGATCGACCAGGTGAGTGAAGCTTCGTTCGAGGAGGGTTTTGGCATGGATGGCTCCTCGATTCGCGGATGGGCGGCCATCCATGAGAGCGACATGCTGCTGATTCCCGACCCGAGCTGGTTCATGCTCGATCCGTTCACCGAAGTGGCTACCCTGGTGATGGTGGCGGATGTGATCGATCCGGTCACCAAGCAACGCTATGACCGCGATCCACGCTATATCGCTAGGAAAGCCGAGATGTACATTACTTCCACCGGCATTGCCGATACCGCGTATTTTGGCGCAGAGGCGGAATTCTTTATCTTTGACAACGTGCGCTTCGACCAGCGCGAGCAGCACGGCTTTTATTACATTGATGCCGAGGAAGGCCGCTGGAACTCAGGGCGGGAGGCAAACAACCTGGGCTATCGTCCGCGGTTCAAGGAAGGCTATTTCCCGGTGCCCCCGACCGACCACTACCAGGACCTGCGCACCGAGATGACCATGACCATGAAGCAGTGCGGCCTGGAGGTGGAATGCCATCACCACGAAGTGGCCACCGGCGGGCAGACGGAAATCGACCTCAAGTACAATTCGCTGGTGCGCTCGGCCGACAATATGATGACCTATAAGTACGTGGTCAAAAACGTCGCCAATCAGTATGGCAAGACCGTAACTTTTATGCCCAAGCCGCTCTTTCAGGACAACGGCAGCGGCATGCATACACACCAATCGCTATGGAAGGGCGGCAAGCCACTTTTTGCCGGTGACGGATATGCCGGGCTTTCGCAGCTTGCGCTGCACTACATTGGCGGGTTGATCAAGCACGGGCCGGCGCTGGCGGCGATTATCGCTCCCACGACCAACTCCTATAAGCGCCTGGTACCGGGCTTTGAAGCCCCGGTGAACCTGGCGTATTCGCGCCGCAACCGCTCGGCGGCGTGCCGCATCCCGATGTACTCGGCATCGCCTAAGGCAAAGCGCGTGGAGTTTCGTCCTCCGGACCCCAGCTGCAATCCTTATATGGCGTTTGCGGCGATGGTCATGGCCGGACTGGATGGAATTGAGAACAAGATTGACCCCGGCCAGCCGCTGGATAAAGACATCTACGATCTGGGTCCAGAGGAACTGGCCAAGGTTCCTTCCATGCCCGGCGGACTCGACGACGCTCTGGATGCGCTGGAAAGCGATCACCAGTTCCTGCTGAAGGGCGATGTCTTCACCGAAGAGCTGGTGCAGACTTACATTGATTACAAGCGAGAGAAAGAGGTGAACGCCATGCGGTTGCGTCCGCATCCGTATGAGTTTGCGCTGTATTATGACATTTAAAGTGTAAGCTTAAGTGTGAAAGCGAAAGCCCCTGTGAAAGCAGGGGCTTTGTTTGGGTCAAACCTGTACGCGGAATTTTTTTAGAGAATGCCTTTCGGCTGCATGGGCAACCGGCGCATTTTCGGGGTGCCTCGGCTTCGCCGAGAAGCGCGGCTGCGCTCGGGATGACAGACTTAGAAACAGTTCCCTTCTCATAGTTCTGATCTTGGCATATACTGTGTGTATATGCCAAGGATGGCAAGGGCCATCTAGGAGGGAGCATGCAGCGTAAAGCCAAAATCTTCATGAATAACCGTAGTCAGGCTGTCCGCTTACCGAAGGAGTTTCAGTTCAAAGCTCAGGAAGTATTCATCCGCAAAAAGGGCAGCGATGTAATTCTTTCACCGCGACCCTTAGATTGGTCCTCGTACCTTGCGGAGGGACCAATCGCCTCCGAGTCTTTCATGGAGGACGTCGAAGACCTGCCGGTGCAGGAGCGTGAAGCATAATGCCCCGGTACATGTTGGACACAGACACCTGTTCCTATATCATGAAGCGCTCGAACGACAAGGTTCTGAAACGCCTGCGATACGTTCCCGTCACCGATGTATGCATTTCCGTAATCACCAAAGCCGAACTTCTTTTCGGCGTCGAGCTGTCGGCGCGACGACAGCAGGATGAACTCGCATTGAATGCATTTCTCGGCTACGTGGAGGTCCTGGATTTTCCCGACGAAGCGGCGCCACACTATGCAAGAATTCGCGCCGACCTAAAGAAGCGCGGAAAAATGATTGGAGCCAATGATCTGCTTATTGCTGCCCACGCCCGCAGCCTCGGTTTGACTCTAGTCACGAACATCACCCGGGAGTTCGGACGAGTGCCTCATTTGGCGCTGGAAAACTGGGCACCTAAACAATCGGGGCATTCTCGGGGTCCCTCGGCGTAGCCGCAAGCGCGGCTACGCTCCTTCAGTTAGCATCGCCCCAGAAATCGCTTTTGGCTATCTCAGGTTGAGTGGCGCGAAGTACCAAGGGCCAGGGCCGCGGACTTGCACGCACAAGCTGCGCACGCTGTGGGGTTTGTTCCAAGGCGAGTTCCAGACGGGCTGGCCGAAGTAACGCGCCGCAGTCGCGATCGAAGCGCTGTCGGGGTGCACCTGCACTGTGGTTTGCAGGGTATCTCTTGGCCGTGAGGCTTCGTGGACATCGCGCAGGCGGCCGTTATCCGAACGTATGGGGATCACCAGCAGCGGATGCGGCTCGTGGCTGTCACGGTCGGCCAGCGCCAATAATACGTCGTCGCTTTCGGGCAGCGATTGGACAAATTGAGCCGTCAATTTGTATCCATCAGGTGTTTTGCCGAAGGCCGCGTCGCCGAGTTTGAAGGTGGCATGCTTCGCGGCCAGGGTCGCATATTGTTCCTGGGTTTGCGGAGACGAAATGGTCTTCGCAATTTCCTGCCCGCGTGCGCCCAGCAGCGCCAGAATATTTGCAATCAGATCGGGATAGCGAAAGAGCCCCAATGAAGGCTCGCCTCGCCACAGATGTTTGCCCTCCTCCCATGTCGAACCCCGTACGAGCAACGCGCCTGCGTCTGCTCGCGGCCACAGACGATCATCCTCCGGACGCGTGAGCCGCTCCTGTGCGCGCCACATTATGCATAGCAGCAGTGCGTGGCGTAGCGAACGCTGTTGTGGTATCCACTTCATCTGGGCATGATGCACGCCGGGATAGCCGACATCGCCAAACCAAAACTGATTGCGACTACACCAGGATTCGAGTTCGAGCCAGGCATCCGGTGATGGAGCGGCGTTCAGGAGTGCGGGGAGGTGTCCAAAGAAGGCGTCGTACTCTTTATAGGCACCACTAGCTTCGTGGTCGTGGTCGGACTCGTAACCTGGCTGGGCCGCCGCGGCTTCTTCCAGCTTGCGCAATTGACCGATCCATTGCTCGATCATGATTAATTCTTGGGGCCCGACCCTAGCTCGAGGGGTAAATGTAGCTGCCTAGCGATTTGCGTTTTTAGCTATCTCCATAAACGGGCACGGCCGCGCCGTGAATCAGTTTGGCATCGTCGCTGGACAAGAACAGGATGACCCGGGCAATCTCCTCGGGTTTGGGCCACTTGGCGAAATCTGCGCCGGGCATTGCCTTGCGGTTGACCTCCGTATCGATAATGCTGGGTAGAATCGAGTTCACCCGCATTCCCGTGCCCTTCACCTCGGCGGCGAGGGAATCCATCAGGGCCAGAGCGGCGGCCTTGGAAGCAGCATATGCTGCCAGGCCGGGGGGATGATCCAATGCGGCCCTGGAAGCAACATTGACGATCGCGCCACTTTTTTGTTTGAGCATGACCGGCGTCACAGCGCGTGCCAACACGTAGCCGGAGCGCACATTCAGCGCCAGCATGAGATCAAAGACTTTTGTATCCAGCTCCCACAACTTCCCGACAGCGAAGCTGCCCACCGAATTTACCAGGACGTCAAGCCGGTTATGCCGGGCAACAATGCTTTCGATGAGTTGGCGCACCGCGGCTTCGTCGGTGACATCAACCGGGCGCCCTTCGAGCGATGGGCCATTGCTGCCGGCTGCGTTCTTCACGGCATCGAATTCTTCCTGCTTCTGATACGTGACCACTACCTTGGCGCCTTCTTCAAGGAACCCCAGTGTAACCGCCCGGCCCAATCCGCCGGTACCGCCGGCAATCAATGCCAACTTATCTGAAAATTTCGCAGTCATTTTGTCCTCGTGTTTTAGTGGATAGATGCCGCTTTCGGGATTCTATCAGCCCGTTAAAATAAACTTCGTCTAAGACAAAACTTGCCGCAGATGGACGCAGATTTGCGCAGATTTTGGCGAATCCACCTAGAGAGCACGCAACTAAACAACGGTTCGGTCGCCGGAGATTCCCAAGATTCTATAAGCCTCTTCGAGGGTGCGCACGATCTGAAGATTGGGCCGGGTCTCTTCGGCGAGCATTTGATACATCCGCGATAGGCCGAAGACCGCCTCGGCTGGCGCCACCATGACACGAACTGCGTCGCGCACAAACAGGCTTGGACTGGTGGCGCAATCACGCACTGCTGCCGTGGATACTTTAAGTTTGGTCACGCCGGTAAAGTCGAGTATGTAAGAAAAATCAGGCCTGAAGTCGGGATGGTTGGATATCTGGAAACGCTGTTCCGATAAATCGCTGTCTTCCAATTCTCCGTAATAGATGGAAAACACCAGCTTCAACCGAGGGTCGATTTTTAGGTCTCTCGGCAAATTTTTCGCCTCCGACCGGGGAGCTACAAAATATAGAGTACTCCATTTTTGGAGGAAATCGTCTTTGTTCACCACAGAGACACCCTTCGGCACGCTCAGGGCAGGCTACGGCACAGAAAAAGAATTCTTTGGCCACAATTTGTCTAATCCACATCCTCAACCTGAGGTTCCTGCTGGCCGGGCTTGAGCGGTTCGTAGTCGAGCGGAGTGTCGCTGGCGAGGGGCGCACGATCTTCACTGATCAGGTGGATGCTGCCGGATTCGTCGGTATAAAGATTCTTCAATCCTGTCCAATCAAAGTGCACGGGCCGCGCTGTGAGCGAATAGCCCGGCGCCGGAGGCTTTGAATCTTTCAGCTTATAGCTAAAGACATAACCATCTTTCACGCAGGAAGAGCCGTTACAGAGAATGAGAGGATCAATCCTGTGTCCGTTGTATGAAGAATAAGGTTGAAGAGCGGTGAGACTGGCGGGAAAGCCCGAGGCAGGATGATCTTTGCGGTATGCCGCCAGAGCTTCGTTGAGAACCTGCAGAGAATAAACGGCGCGAGCGTCGTTACGGCGAACTTTCGAGCGGATCAAATTGGGAATGGCGGCGAGGGTTAGTAAGAACACAAAAGCGAAAATTGCGCCGCCGATGATGGCGCCGGTGAGAATCCTGAGGTCTTTACGCTTGTGCTCCGGATTGTCGCGCTCAGGATCCACGCGCTCGCGCGCGTAATAGGTGCGAATGGCTCCCCAGGCGAGGGCGACCTGGGCCAGGGCAAGCAGGCCGATGTATTTAAAAACAAAAATTGCGGCGGACCTTTTGCTGAAGAATCCGGTTGCGGTAAGGATCAGCATCAGAAGGGAGAAGAGGAATGTAATCGCTCCCAGGACAACTGACCATGCAAGCGCTTTTTTGCCCGGCAAGGCGAGCAAATTAATGAAGAAGAGGATGCCGGGCAAAAGCAAGATGGCGCTAAAGCCGGTGTCATCCGTATAGAGAAGACGCACGATAACGGCGAGCGCGGTCAGAGCGCCCAGGCGAGCAAGCCAGGGATAGATTGCCTCATTGGGTGAGTGGGTCATTGGGTCATTGGGTCATTGTAAGGGCTTCTTTCAAAAATCCGTTGTAACCATTTTCTTCCATTTTTATTCCATTCGACTGGCCTTGAATTTTGAGCGTTAACAAGTCTTTACAAAATCTAATGTAGTCGCGGGGAACGGGTGTACGTCCAATTCTCAGAGGTGCTTCATGATGGGATGTGGTTACATGGCAAGGGTAAATAGTACAGGACGCACGGACTCATCTACTCACCCTAATTGTTCAAAACAATCTAAGGCACCGCTGGTGCTCTGCATCGATGACAACGAAATGATATTGGAGGTTCTGGAAGAAATCCTGAAAGCGCGCGGGCTGCGCATTCTCTGCGCCGCCGACGGTTTCTCAGGTATTCACCTGGCAAAATCAGAGCCGGTTGACCTGATTGTGCTCGATTACGAAATGCCAAAGATGGACGGTTTGCACCTGGCGCGTGAGTTGCGCAATTGCCGGCCAGGAGTTCCCCTGATCATGTTTTCAGGAAGCCTTCCTTCGAACGAGGTTGAGGAGACTGTTTCAAAGATCATCCGCAAAGGAGATGGGGTGTTCTCACTGGCGGATGCCATTCACGAGGTGCTCGGCGCGAAATAAACGGTTTCCGGGATTAAAGAGTCTGTGTGAGAATTTGAAGGGCGCCGTCCCTACGGGACTAGCATCATTCTGAGCACACCCAGCGCTGAAGCGCTGGGCTATAACACGCCACCCCTTCGGGGTTGTTCATCTATCAGGTCCTATTAATGCATCTCTCACTCGGCCTGAAGCCCAAACTCTCGAGAAACTTTCCCCCCGGCTAAAGCCGGGGACTCCCACCGTCGCCACTTCGCTTTGCTCGCAGCGAGCAAGCCGGGGGCTCCCACCGCACGCCGCAAGCGGCGCGATGAGGACGCACCCAGGAATCCGCTGCTCAAAACAAGACTGATCCACAACGCAGAAAACCAAAAAATTGCCATCCCTCTGTAAACTGATGGCTGAGGTGACCTGCATGAAGTGGATGGACCTGCTGTTTGGGAAGCCGCTACGGACTTCGGAGGAGCGGGCCGAGGAGATTGGGCCTGTCGCCGGCGTGGCAGTCTTTGGACTGGACGCACTCAGCTCGGCAGGATACGGGCCGGAGGCTGCGCTGACGATCCTGATTCCCCTGGGCTTGCTGGGGGTGTACTACATTGTTCCCATCAGTACAGCCATCATCATTCTTCTGGCCATCGTTTACTTTTCCTACCTGCAGACAATCGGAGCGTATCCGCAAGGCGGCGGTTCCTACACCGTGGCGCACGAAAACCTGGGTGAGAATGCGGGGCTGCTGGCCGCGGCAGCGCTGATGATTGACTACATATTAGTGGTGGCCGTCGGCATTTCTGCCGGAGTGGGAGCACTGGTTTCAGCCATTCCCAAATTGCAACCGCACATACTCGGGATTTGCCTGGGCATCCTGTTTTTTATTGCACTTATCAATTTGCGCGGCATGCGGGAGGCGGGCGCGGTCTTTATGCTGCCCACCTATGTATTTGTAGGAACGTTGGGGATCGCAATTCTGGTGGGGATTGCCCGCGTGCTGATGAGCGGCGGGCATCCGGCGCCGGTCGTGCTTCCACATCCGCTGCCGCCTCCGAAATCCATGGTAGGAATGTGGCTGTTGCTGCAGGCGTTCGCCAGCGGATGTACCGCAATGACCGGAGTGGAAGCGGTGAGCAATGGGGTGCGGGCGTTCCGCGAACCGAGGACCAAAAATGCGCGCATTACTCTCACCATCATCATCGGGATCCTGATTCTGCTGCTGGCTGGGATTGCGTATCTGGCGAAGGTCTACCACATTGGCGCGACTGATCCGGCGCAGCCGGGATATGAGAGCGTGCTTTCGCAAATGCTGGGAGCGGTGGCGGGAAAGGGCGTCTTCTATTACGTTTCGATAGCGGCGATCCTGCTGGTGCTGGCGTTCTCAGCCAATACGGCATTTGCAGATTTTCCCCGGCTTTGCCAGATTGTCGCGCGAAACAAATATCTGCCAACGTCGTTTGCCTCGCGCGGCCGCAGACTGGTATTTACCCAGGGCATTGTCGTGCTGACGATTTTTGCGGCGACGCTGCTGATTATTTTTAACGGCATTACCGACCGGCTGATTCCGCTGTTTGCCATTGGAGCGTTTATGGCGTTTACGCTTTCGCAGGCAGGCATGGTGGTCCATTGGAAGCGCGCCGGCGGGAAAGGCGCCATGCAGAGCCGGCTTATCAATGGTCTGGGTGCGATCGCAACCCTGGCCACGGTGGTGATTGTCCTGGTTGCGAAGTTTGTTGAGGGAGCATGGATTACGGTGTTGCTGATCCCGGCGCTGCTGATCCTGATGAAGTCGGTCCGCAGGCACTACGCGCGCATCGAGAGAGCAGTGAAATCGGAGACGCCACTGGACCTGGGGAACCTTACTCCTCCCATCGTGATTGTGCCCATCGCCGACTGGGACAAGACTACAAAAAAAGCCTTGTGCTTTGCGCTAGAGTTGTCGCCCGATATTCAAGCAATCCATGTTTCGGCGGAGGACGAGCGGGAAGACCTTTGTGACAGCCTTAGAAAACGGTGGCCGCACCTGGTTACCGAGCCGGCCATGCGAGCAGGACGAAAACCGCCTACTCTTGAAATTGTAACTTCTCCCTATCGGCGGGTGCTGACTCCCATCGTCAATATTGCGCAACGAGAGGCAAAAGCCCATCCGGAGCGACAGGTTGCGGTGGTGATTCCGGAGATGGTTGAACACCGCTGGTATAACTACTTTCTCCATAACCAACGCGCGGCCGCGTTGAAGGCCAAGTTGTACTTCCTGGAAAACCCGAAGATCATCGTCATTAACGTGCCTTGGTACGTGATGCCTAGCTCCAGGCCCACGCTGCAAAAGCCCAAGAATTAGATCGGCGGCCTGGAAGGACGGACTTTGAGCAGAGGCTGGCCACACCGGCAGCTCTGGTTGCATCCAAAGATTTTGTGCGAGTTGCAACCATAGTTTTGCTGTTATTGGTCAGTCTCAACCTGATGAGTTGCGCGGGCGGTGGGCGGGCTGGGATTGGAGGTTCTGGGAGCAGTACATCGGGCAATGGCGGTTCGGGAGGATCCGGAGGCGGTGGCGGAGGCGGATCGAGTGTCCCAGCTGCGGACCATGTTTTTCTCGTAGTACTTGAGAACCACGGTTTTTCGCAGGTTGTTGGAAGTCCCGCGATGCCGTACCTGAATTCTCTGGCCGCGCAGAATGGGTTGGCGGCGAATTATTTCGCCAACGCGCATCCTTCGATTGGCAATTACTTTATGCTGACTGCGGGCGCCATTGAAAGCAATGATGACGCCTTTGCCGGCAGCGTCACCGACGACAACATCGTGCGGGCACTTGCTGCATCCGGAAAAAGCTGGAAGGCCTACCTGGAAAGCCTGCCAGCGGTGGGATACACAGGCAACGATATGCTGCCTTATGTAAAACATCACAATCCTTTTGCCTATCTCTCCGACGTTACCAGTTCAAGCGTCGAGGCGAACAATCTTGTGCCGCTCACGCAGCTTTCATCTGACCTGAGCGCAGGCACATTGCCTAACTTCGCCTTTTTCGAGCCCAACATCCAGAATGATGCCCATGATTGTCCGGCGGGCATGGCAACTTGTACGGATGCCGACAAACTCGCCGCCGCTGATGCCTGGCTGAAGAACAATATTGACCCGGTCATCAAGAGCCCGGCCTTCAGCAACGGCATTCTGATCATTACTTTTGATGAATCTGTGCAAACCGACATCAGCCATGGCGGCGGCCAGGTGGCGACGGTCATTGTTGGTACGCATGTGAAAAATGGGTTTCGCTCTACTACACTGTTTCAGCATCAGGACACGCTGAGGTTGATCCTGGAGGCACTCAAGGTGAGCGACCGGACGAATGCTACGGTTATAGCAAATTCAATGGCGGAATTTTTTAATTAGCGGTCGGCAGGCAGCACTCAGCATTCATAGTCAGCATTCAGCCAATACAAGTGCGCTTTTAGCCCCAAGAAAATCGAACCCGGCTCAGAATTTTCAGAGAATGCCTTACGATGGCATGGGCTGTTGAAATATCATCTGGATGCTTCGCGCTACGCGCTTAGCATGACAAGTCCGAAAAAGCATTTTCACCATCCCTGCCGCGTGGCGGAATTCATTTTGTGAATCGCGGTAATGCCGGCTCCGGTCACGGTTGGGAACAATGCCAGATATCTTTAACCCGACTTTCATATTGGCTTCCCATTTAGGAATCCAATGTCTTAATACCTTTTATTGTTGTAGCCCTCAATCTTCTTTAAGAATGGCAACAGCATTGGTAGAATTCCAAATTAAGCTTTTAGTCCTGCAACGGCCAGAAGTCCAGGGCGAATGTCTCACGAAAGTCAGCTTCTTGTCCCGTGCACTTTTTAGTGCGCTCATAGCGTGAAGCAGACACAACAGGCTCATCGGACGTGGCCAATCAAATGTTTCCGGAACAGCCACCGCGCGGCAGCGGTGCTTTTTAAGTGGAGAGTACTTGGAGCTGCAATCCTTTGACGAGGCTTATTTTAAACGCCTCCGCGCTGGCGACCCCGCCACGTGCGACCATTTTGTCGCGTATTTCAACCAGCTACTGCTGATCAAGCTGCGCAGCCGGCTGCGCTCGCCGCAGGCCATTGAAGACGTCCGCCAGGAGACATTTGCCCGTGTGCTGACCAGCCTGCGCAATGAAGGCGGAATCAGAAATCCCGCCAGCCTGGGCTCGTTTGTAAATTCGGTTTGCAATAACGTGCTGCTGGAACACTATCGCTCCTCTTCGCGGAACCTGTATTTGGAAGATAACCCCGTCGACCCGCCGGACAAACGAATCAACATGGACGAGATGCTGATCACCGAACAGACGCAGAGGTATGTGAGAGAAATCCTGGACCAGCTCTCGAAAAAAGATCGGCGCATCCTGCATGCAATTTTTATTGAAGAGAAGCACAAAGACCATGTGTGCCAGGAGTTTGGCGTGAACCGGGACTATCTGCGGGTACTTCTACACCGGGCCAAGCAGAGCTTCAGAGCCCGCTACGAGCAGGATGGAGGAAAGAACAAAACCAAAAAGTGATTTGTTACCTTGGTAATGAAGCGTTTGAGCCGTCAAAACAACTACCACCAGTGCAGACGGTAGCCGCCGAGGCAGCCTTATGACCCACTTCGAGGCAATAGAAGGCAGATTGGCTGAAGGTTACCTGTTGGGTGAGCTCACGACAGAGCAACGGGAGCAATATGAAGAGCATTATTTTGGCTGCCCTGGATGCGTGGAAGAGATAAGGTGGGGAGCCATGTTTCTGGCTAATGCCAGGCGAGTATTGTGGAAGTTACCCGACATTCAAGGCACTAAAGATGAAACGTTTTGACAGTATGAATAACCATTCAATAGGGACGTAGTTTTATGGATCATTCGGAAGCTGTAACCAAGAAGCTGACTGAAAGTTATCTACTGGGAGAGCTCACGCCCGACGAGCGCGAGGCCTACGAGGAGCACTATTTCGGTTGTCCAGAGTGCGCTCAGGATGTGAAAACTGGGGCCATGCTGGTGGCGAACGTTAAAGAGGTATTGAGGGAAGAGCGATCTCTCAGTACAACCGCAGACCCAGTACGAGAGCGTGCCGGATGGCCGTTTTTCGCATGGCTGCAGCCAGCTTACGCCATGGCGGCCCTGGCGGTATTGGTATGCGTACTCGCATTCCAGAACCTGGTTACCATTCCAGAGTTGAAGGATGAAGCCAAAACGAATGTGCCACAGGCATTGGCATCCTATTCCTTTATTCCGCAGGGCTCGCGGGGAGCAAATGCCCTGGTGGTGCGTCCAGAGCCAAACCGGCCCTTTGGGCTTTATGTAGACATTCCCGAGAGCCGCGACTTCAGCTCATATTTATGCACTATTCAGACTGAGGCCGGCGTGGTAGATTTGTCGGTTCCAGTTTCAGCAGAACTGGCAAAAGAGAATGTCCAGATTTTCGTTCCGGCTGGCCGGTTGCAGCCGGGCAATTACTTGCTGGTGATCCGCGGCAGTCGAAGTACAGGCAATCCGTCGGAGGCAGGTGTCGAAGTCGCCCGCTATCCATTCAGTCTTGAATATAAGAACGAAGGAACGACAAAACCATGATCGACGCTAATAATCCGAGAGGTGCGTATTTTTACAGCGCAAGCGCCATGGCGTTAGGTGGCACAATTACCCGGCCATTTCAGGGGATCATAGAGTCACAGGCTGCAACAACGTTACCTATAGACGGAGGAATGGGTACCGCCCGGGTTGAAAACTTTCAATTCAAAGAAATCGTGTCTTTTAAGGCAGGTTATTCCCTGGTTACAGGAAGTCCGAGCGAGGAAGAGCGCAGTTTTGCGACCATGGCTACGGCCGCGGTCGATGAGTTGAACATTCACCACATGGTGACGGTAACAAAAATTGTATCTCGTCTCACAGCGCATGCTCCTTTTCAAGCTCAACGGCAACGTGAGATTCCAGCTGCCTATCTCCCCTCTGACCCCGGCGCGCAACCTACGCCTGGGACTGTCGCTTCCCAGTCTGAGCAACCTACCCTCAGCCCTGTCGGCAGTCGACTGACGGGCCTTAACGTTGCTGGATGCGAGCTGGAGGTGGAGCTCGATACCGAGACTTTCAGCAAACTCGATAAGCCCACAGCGTATAGAGCGGCACGAGCTCGAAAAGGGGCTGTCGTATCCAACGGAATGGTAATTACCTCTCTGGTCAAAGAGATTAAGAAGGTCAAAGGCTCTTGTTCCGGAATCACAGTAGACCAGGAGCTGGGACAAATCGATGTGCCTCAATTTGGCCGCATCCATATTGCACAGTTTCTGCTGACACCGTTTTCTTGGCGCCTCGTCATGTTGCGGGTGCGGATGGGATGCTCTACAGCAGGCGCACTAGATTCAGGCTGCACACAAGGCAATGGCGTACCGCCATAAGCTGGTGGTCCTGCTTGCCGTCGCAGCAGGACTGTTTGCCTGTAACAGGTCTTCACAACCCGCTTTCCAACCCGCACCACAAATTGACTACGACGCCTTGCGGCTGAGAGTTGAGCACGGCGAACTGGCAGAGGCCCAGGCCGAAGCTGACCGCGCCTATCAGCGGTTTGCTGCGCGGAGCCCTGACTTAGCCGGCCGCGTGCGCGTGCTCGAGGCTGAAATCTTCCTGCTGCAAGGCATGAACAAGCAGGCCCTGAAATTGCTGGAACCAGAGTTGCCGGTGGCGCTCGCGACCGATGAGATTGCCGTGCGGCGAAAGATCCTGCAAAGCCAGGTGGTTCCCCCGTTTCCCGATGGAAAACGCAGCCTCGACGAGGCTGAACGGCTCGCTCTCAGCAGTCAACCGAAAATGCTGGGCGAAGTTGAATTGCGAAGAGGCAGTCTGCACCTGCGGACCGGCAGTTTTTCTGAAGCGGAAACCTCATTCCAAAATGCGCTGCGAATGGCCCGCCGCGAATCCCAACCTTATGTTGAAGCGGCCGCTCAAACGGGTCTGGGCTATGTAGCTATGAAACAGGGGCGCTATGGAGAAGCTATTGACAGGGACAAGACAGCGTTAGCTTTCTCACAATCGCTCGGCTATCGCGTTTATGTGGTCAAAATCACGGGTAATCTCGGCGCGTGCTATCACAAGTTGGGAGACTTGGATGCCGCCCTGGAGCTGTTTACGAAAGTCGAAGCTATGTCTGCTGAATTGGGGCTTCAAAGCGACGACCTAAGTTGGTTGGTCAGCATAGGAAATATCCACTATGATCGGCACGAGTTCGAGCAGGCGCAGAGCTATTACTGGAAGGCGTTCGAGATGGCAAAAGACTTTGGCAACCAGCCAGAACAAGTCATCTGCCTCAGTAATCTCGCGGTGGTTGCCATTGAGACCAGACAGTTTGACGATGCTGAGCGGTATAACAGGGAATTCGCCGATTTACTGCAAAACAGTCCCGACCGCTCGTCGAAACTCTATTTTCCATACAACCAGGCGAAGATTGCGATGGGCAGGGCAAAGCTGCCCGAGGCAGAAATGCTTTTGCAACAGGTGATCGATAGTTCCGGCGAGGATATTTCGTTACGCTGGCTTGCCCATGCGAAGCTGGCCAGCGTTTACGCAACCTTGAAGCAACCTGTACTGGCAGACCAGCAATTTCGTGAATCGTTGACCACGATCAATCAGGTCCGAGCCTCGCTTGATCATGAAGAATATAAACTGACGTTTCTTTCGAGCTTGATCGATTTTTATGACGATTACGTCGCCTTCCTTGTAAGCCAGGGTCAGCTCAAAGAAGCTCTCTATGTGGTTGAATTGAACCGCGCGCGCACGCTTTCAGAAGGGCTGCAGTTGAAGCAGGGAGGCGATTCATTCGTCTCCGCTAATTTCAGCCCAGAGCAGACCGCCAGGCATACTGGAACTGTAGTCTTATCGTACTGGCTGGCTCCCGAGCATTCGTATCTGTGGGCAGTCACCGCTTCGCGGATCGAAATGTATGTATTACCTCCCGAGTCAGAGATCGAACAAGCCGTGCATAGCTATCGCGCCGCGCTGGCCGGGCCGCGTGATGTGCGCGAGACGCAGAACGCCAGCGGACAAAGGCTATATGAGATGCTGGTAGCGCCCGCCGAAAAGCTCATCCCCAGTAACTCTCGAGTGATCATCATCCCATCGGGAAGCCTTTACGAGCTGAATTTTGAAACCCTGCTGGTCCCAGGCAATCAGCTTCACTACTGGATTGAAGACGTGATTGTCACCAACGCCAGTTCATTGCTGCTTCTGGAAAAGGCCGCATTCAAGAGACCCCTGGATGAGAAGAACATTTTGCTGATGGGCGATGCGGTTTCACCCAATCCGGAATATACGGCTTTGCCGCAGGCAGCTTCTGAGATCGATCAGGTAAGAAAATATTTTCCTGCAGACAAGGTACAGGTTTACGAACGACAGACAGCAACCGCCAAAGCCTATGTGGAAGGCAACCCGGGAAGGTTTTCAATTATCCATTTTGTGGCGCATGGAGTTGCCAGCCGGGAGAGTCCGCTGGATTCAGCGGTAATTCTTTCGGGGGACGAGAATTCATACAAACTCTATGCGCGCGAGATCATTAAGATTCCTCTGCACGCCAACCTGGTGACTATTTCGAGTTGCCAGGGAGCAGCCGGCCGGACGTACGCGGGGGAGGGACTGGTTGGGCTATCATGGGCATTTCTGCGGGCGGGAGCGCACCAGGTGATAGCGGCGCTGTGGGAGGTCAATGATGCTTCGACTCCTCAATTCATGGACCAATTTTATGCAGGAGTCAGCGCGGGCAGCGACCCCGCGGTGGCCTTGCGCGCGGCAAAGCTCGCAATGCTGCACTCCGACAGCGTTTATCGAAGGCCCTTCTACTGGGCTCCGTTTCAGTTATACAAAGGTTTGTGAGATGCGGGGCGCCGGCGCTACGAAAGGGCTATAAGCAAAATCAATCCACGCTAACAAAAAATCAATGCGGTGATGAGCCGCGCTAATAATGCTATTCTGAGCGCATGGGCCAAGGCACGGTACAACTTTCGGCCATTCCTTTTCGCGACCAGCAACGAGCCTTGGCCAACCTTGAGGCGATTGGCAAGCGTGTGCCAGACGCAGTGACGCAATTGGTGGCGTCTCTGCTCGCCGATTCCCCGGACCCGGATTCGGCTTTGAATTCTTTCGAACGCCTGTGTCTCGATGCCGACCTGAGCGTACTCAAGCTTTTGGAGTCGCATCCGTTCCTGATCCATTACGTGCTCACGGTTTTTGGATACAGCCAATACCTCGGGGACACGTTGATCCAGAACCCCGACCTGCTGCACAGCCTGGCGCGGGAGAGAAATCTCGACCGTTCACAGTCGCGAGAGGACTACAGTGAACGCTTTGCCCGGCTGCGAGCGCGTTCCTCAGAGAGCGATTTTTCGGCGCTGCTAGCGCGTTTTAAAAAACGCGAGTATATCCGCATCATGCTGCGAGACGTGCTGCGCATCGCCGCACTGGCGGACATCACGGTAGAAATTTCAGCGCTCTCTGACGTGCTAATCGAGCAGGCCTGGATCGAGTGCGATTCGGCGCTGCGCAAACGTCACGGCGCTCCGCAGCACCTGGGCAACGAACAGCGATTGCTGGATACGGGTTTTGCCGTGCTCTCGCTGGGCAAGCTGGGCGGCAACGAACTGAATTACAACTCCGACGTTGACCTGCTGTTTTTATTTGAAGACGGCGAGAATCCCGCTTCCGATGGGCTGCACAACCGGGAATATTTTGCCCGGCTGGCACAGCAGGTTACCGAAACGCTTTGCCGGCCAACGAAAGAAGGCGCGGTGTTCCGCATTGACTTGAGGCTGCGGCCGCAGGGAAATGAAGGCGAACCCGCCATTCCGCTGGCGCAGGCGCTGCGCTACTACCAGGATTCGGCCCATGACTGGGAGCTGCAGGCATTGATCAAGCTGCGCCATTCGGCCGGAGACCTGGAGCTGTCGCGCGAGTTTATCCGCGGAGTGCAGCCACGCGTTTATCGAAAAGGCTTGAATTTTACCGCAATGGAGACTGCATTAGCCTCGCGTCAAAAGATCGGGTCGCGACGGCAGTTCAATCGTACGGTCTATAAGACCGAGCAAGGCATTAACGTCAAAGTGGACCGCGGTGGCATTCGCGATATCGAGTTCCTGGTGCAGTGCTTGCAGCGGGTTTATGGCGGAGAGGAGTCCTGGCTGCGGGCCAGCGGAACTTTGTTCTCGCTGCAGAAGCTGCATGACAAGAACCACATCAGCGGCAAGGATTTTCACGAACTCAACGGCACCTATGAATTTCTGCGCCGGATCGAGCACCGGCTGCAGCTCAAGCACGGGCAGCAGACGCACCGCCTGCCGGAAGCGGACGACGAATTACTGGTGCTTGCCCGGGCCGTAACTCCGGCCCATGAACGGCAGACGGCAGAGTCGGGCAGGTTGCTGGTCCAAAGCCTGCAACGGAAGATGAACCGTGTGGCGCAAATTTACCAGCGGATCATTCATGAGCAGCAGGTTATGCAGCAGCAGGAGGAGGCAGGGAAGCAGTTCCGCCTGCGTCCTGCGCCGGTAGCGGAGCCCGGGCGAGAGCAATCTTTTGAGCAGGTATTGCATCGCCTGGCGGTAGACTCGCTGCCGCTTTACCAAATGGCTTCGCGCCGCGACCTAAGCAGCCGCATGCGCCGCATGTTACATCGCTTTCTCAGCTCGGCGCTTACCAGCTCGGAGCGTTGGGCTTCGGTCACAGGATCGGGAACCGCGCTGGAGCAGGCGCTTTCCATTTTTGAAAACAGCGATTATCTGTCAGACATGCTGATACGGCATCCGGAAGAAATCGCGACACTGGAAGACCCCGCTTTGCATTTCCAGGCGGCGCAGCAGGAATGGCTCAACCTGGCGGCCGATAACGAAAGGGCAGTTCCAGACACTACTTTGCAATTTCTGCCTACGGCAGACTACAGCTATGCAGAAAAAATGGTGCTTTTGCGCAAGCACTACCGCCGCCGGATTTTCGCTCTCGGGGTGACCGATGTGCTTCATCCCCGCTGTGTTTTTGATTCGTTGCTGGACGCCTCGCGCGCGGCCGAGGCGGCCATCCAGACTGCTTTCGCCATCGCGCTCAGCCGGTACGAGCTGAAATCGCCATGCCTGGCCATATTTGCGCTGGGACGGTTGGGGACCTATGAATTCGACATCGCCTCCGATGCCGATCTGATCTTTGTGCGGTCTGACGACATGGATGCGGATGTGGCCACCAGGATTGCGGAACAAACAGTAGACATCCTTACTGCCTACACGCAGGAGGGCACGGTCTTCGCGGTGGATACGCGCCTGCGTCCCTTGGGCGCCGATGGCGAACTGGTGTGTACGGTTTCTGCGCTGCAATCTTATTTTTCCCAAAAAGGCGATGCCCGGGTCTGGGAGGCGTTGAGCTTTTCCAAGATTCGCCATATCGCCGGCCCTGATGCCCTGGCCGACCGGGTGTTGAAATCTGTATTACAGGAAATCAAGCATTTCCCCGCGATACCGAATTTTCTGCCCATGATCCTGGAGATGCGGATCAAACTGGCTGAGGCCGAGGGCGCCAAGGGAAAGAATTTCAAACGCGGGCCGGGGGGATTTTACGATATCGATTTTATCGCCGCTTATTTGCAGTTCCGCCACGGCATGGCGCATGCTTGCACGAATATCCGCAACCGACTTTATGCCCTCGCCGGCGAGAATTTATTAAGCGATGCCGATTGCGCCACGCTCGACTATGCTGCTGAATTCCTGAGGACCGTGGACCATGTGATCCGGCTGGTGAAGGGCCGGGCGCGGCCGGCGCCGCCGGGAAGCGATCACGGCAGCGGCGTCGTGGAAAAGCTTGCAGGCCGCATCCTGCAGACGGATTTCCCGAACGGGATTGAGCAGGAGCTCGATCGAGTTACGACCGAAGTGCGGGCTACGTTCAGCAGGCTGATGTGTTGAAAAAGAAGCATTCAGCACTCAGCGTTCAGCGCATGATGCGTAATTTGGAGCTAAAGGCATTGAACGTGAAAGCGTCGAGGAGTAAGCTGAGCTTATGAGCTACGTGCATGGCATTCTGAGTGAAAGAATTTCGATTGGAGCTTGTTTAGCCGCAGTCATATTCATTTTAGGGATTGGCATGGTGGGGGTACGCTCATTTTTCATTATGAGTGCTGCTGCTGGTTTGGCCGTGGCGCTGCTTCTTCATTTCCTTCACAGATTCCGAAACAAGTCTGACATTACTTTCATCAAAATCTAACTCTAGACCCTGCAATCGATCCCGCCACCTTCATAAGTCCTAATTGCACGCTCTTCCGCAAGATGTTAATTTAGATAGTTTGCTCCAGCGTGCGCAAAGGGCGCCAGCAGGCCGGAGCGTGCAATCATCCTCATCTTTACTTTGGAAAGGGCTTCATGTCGAAGGCATATAACGGTATTTCTGTCCCGGCGAACGGGGCGAAAATTGAGTACGCGAACGGCAAATTTTCCATTCCTGACAATCCCATCATTCCTTATATTGAAGGCGACGGCACGGGCCGCGACATCTGGCGCGCATCCTGCCGGGTTTTCAATGCCGGGGTGGATCAGGCCTACAAGGGCAAGCGCAAGGTGGCATGGTATGAGGTGATTGCCGGCGAGAAGGCTTTCAAGCAATTTAATAACTGGCTGCCCGACGATACCATCGAGGCCATACGCGAGTTTCGCGTGGCCATCAAAGGGCCGCTGACCACGCCGGTCGGCGGCGGTATCCGCTCGCTGAACGTCGCGTTGCGGCAGATTCTGGACCTCTACGTTTGCCTGCGACCCGTGCGCTATTACCAGGGCGTGCCTTCGCCGGTAAAGCATCCGGAGCTTCTGGATGTGGTCATCTTCCGCGAGAACACAGAGGACGTTTACGCCGGCATCGAGTGGGAGAAGGGAACAGCGGAAGCCGCTAAGATCATTGACTTCATTAACGGCCAGATGCTGAAGGGCACCAAGAAACAGCTCGCGCTCGATTCCGGCGTGGGCATCAAGCCGATCTCGGCCACAGCCACTAAGCGGCTGGTCAAGGCCGCAATTAAATACGCCATCGAAAAAAAGCGGCGCTCGGTTACGTTAATGCATAAGGGCAACATCCAGAAATTTACCGAAGGGGCATTCCGCAAGTGGGGTTACGAGGTTGCGCGCGATGAGTTCCGCAGTCAGACGGTCTCGGAGCGTGAAAGCTGGATTCTCGACAACAAAGACAAGAACCCGAATATCAGCATCGAGCAGAACGCGGCGCTGATCGAACCCGGACTGGAGTTGGCGCCTAAGGATTTCACACAAAAGGTCTGCGAAGAGGTCAAAGGAGTGCTGGATACGATTTATTCCACGCATGGCAAGGGCGTGTGGAAGCAGAAGGTCCTGATCAACGATCGCATTGCCGATTCCATCTTTCAGCAGGTAATCACGCGGGCCAATGAATACGATGTGATCGCCTGTCCGAACTTAAACGGCGACTATCTTTCCGACGCCTGTGCGGCGCAGGTAGGCGGGCTGGGAATCGCTCCGGGCGGCAACATTGGCGACCAGTATGCGGTGTTCGAAGCCACACACGGCACCGCGCCGAAATATGCCGACAAAGACGTCATCAATCCCGGCTCGGTAATTTTGTCAGGCGTGATGATGTTCGACTTTCTGGGATGGCCGGAAGCAGCCCGGCTGATTGAGACCGCCATGGAGCGCACCATCCAGCAGAAAAAAGTTACCTATGACTTCGAGCGGCTGATGGAGGGCGCAACCAAGGTGAAAACCAGCGAGTTTGCCGATTTCATGATTAAGAATATGGCGTAAGTTTTCGCCGCGGATGAACGCGGATCAACGCGGATTTGAAAAATAAGGAAAAGGAATTTATATGCGTAAGAAGGTAACCGTAGTAGGTGCGGGCAATGTGGGGGCGACGGCGGCACACTGGATTGCCTCTAAAGAGTTGGCCGATGTGGTGCTGGTCGACATCATGGAGGGCATTCCGCAGGGCAAGGCGCTGGATTTGCTGGAGGCCATGCCCATTGAGAAGAAAGATTCCTATGTTTTGGGGACCAATGACTATGCCGCTACTGCCAACTCAGACATTGTGGTGATTACGGCCGGCATACCGCGCAAGCCGGGAATGAGCCGCGACGACCTGCTGAATACCAACTATAAGATTATGCAGGATGTTGTGGGCAAGTGTGTTGCCGCGTCGCCGAACAGTATCCTTATCGTCGTTTCAAATCCGCTGGATGCCATGGCCCAGACCGCATTCAAAATCAGCAAATTCTCGCGCAATCGCGTGATTGGAATGGCGGGCGTGCTGGATTCAGCGCGCTTCCGCACTTTTATCGCACAGGAGCTGAAGGTCAGCGTGGAAAATGTCACGGCATTCGTTCTGGGAGGACACGGCGATACCATGGTGCCGCTGCCGCGCTATTCTACCGTGGCAGGAATTCCCATTACAGAATTGATGGACGCAGCTACACTCGAGCGGCTGGTGCAGCGCACCCGCGACGGCGGCGCCGAGATTGTGAAGTACCTGAAGGCAGGCAGCGCCTATTACGCTCCCTCTGCCGCCGTTAGTGAGATGGTGGAGGCGATCTTGAAAGACAAAAAGAAGATCCTGCCCTGCGCCGCGTACCTGGAAGGGGAGTATGGCATTCGGGGACTCTTTGTCGGCGTGCCTTGCAAGCTGGGGGCGCGCGGGCTGGAAGAGATAATCCAGATCAAGCTGACGCCGGAGGAGCAGGCGGCGCTGCAAAAGAGCGCGGATGCGGTGAAAGAGCTGGTGGCCGTGATTGGAGTGTAGCTCCCACCGTGCGCCGCAAGCGGCGCGATAATACGTTGTTATGCAGGAAATCAACAAAGATCTAGCCGATGTCGTTGCTCGATGTGTCCTCTTGCCATTCTGATTCTGAGACTCTGTCGGCGGCGTGGGCTTCGGCGCAATTTTCCAGAGCAGAGCGCAAAATCGTCTCGAGGTCGAAGCGTTTGACCACCAGCGTGCCTGTTCCCCAGATGGCATCGGTTCGGTTCTCCTGCATCTGACGTACAAGACCCGAAGGAGTTGTCACCCAAAAAGAAGCCGTCCAACGGTGGCCGTTTGCCGGATTTTCAAGTTCGATGTAAAAATCGTCGTAGAAATCGGTCGGGTTCGCCGGGCCGGTTTCCAGATCCATATTCCGAAAGTAATAATTCAAGACCCGCGGCCGGAAGAAATCGGGGCCATATTTTTTCTCCAGATCGGCCTCAAGTTGTCCTATATCGAAGGGGAAGGGCAGTTCGCTGCCGACTCTCGGGACAAGCCTGGGCGGCGGCATGGAAACTGCTCGCGACTGTTCCAATAGCGATGGTGCGGCAGAGAGATGGTCATCGGCGCCTCGCGATATTGATCTGCTAATGTAAAAGAGAGCCAGGCCGCAAGCCACAACGATCACGACTTTTAAGGCAACGAGTTCCATGTCTACGCTTCGAAAGCCGGGCTTTTCGGCAGTGGGGATGCCCGGGATCTCAGACGTGCGCTTGCAGCAGAGGCCCTTTGCGGCCTGCCCCGAAATTCAGCTCCGTTCAATCGTAATGGAGTTAATTTTGACATCCTGCACGGGCTTATCCTGCGCTCCTGTCGCTGCATTCACGATCTTATCGACCACGTTCTGGCCTTCGACCACTTCGCCGAAGATGGTGTGCTTCCCCGTGAGCCATTGTGTAGGAGCAACCGTAATAAAAAATTGGGAGCCGTTGGTATTAGGGCCGGCATTGGCCATAGCCAACTTGCCCGGCTTATCGAAGCTGTGCGGCGAGCCCTTGGTTTCGTCTTCAAATTGATATCCGGGGCCGCCGAAGCCGGTGCCCGCTGGGTCGCCTCCCTGAATCATGAAGTTCTTGATCACGCGATGGAAAATGGTCCCGCTGTAAAGAGGCTGCGTGCTCTTTGCGCGCGTGACGGGATGGGTCCACTCGCGCTTGCCCTCGGCCAGATCGGTGAAATTCTGGACGGTCTTGGGGGCATTCTTATCAAACAGGCGGCAGACAATCTGCCCTTGATTGGTATCGAAGATTGCATAGGTTCCGGCTGGTCGTGCCATGGCTTGCTCCTTGGGCGTTATAGTTGGGCTCTACTGCTGCTTCGCGGGTGAAGATTTTTTCCGGGCATGGGTAGTGGCCTTCGCAGTTGGAGCGGAGGCGGTTGGCATGCCCAAAATGGTAATTTTAACAATTTTCACGGGGTCGTAAGGGCGATCATTGCGTTCGTCACGCGCACGCCGGGCAATGTCTCTTACCAGAGTTACGGTGGCATCATCGCACGTGCCGAAGATGGTGTAGTGGCCGGGCGAATCAAGCGATGGGTAAGGCACCTCGGTTATAAAGAATTGAGAACCATTGGTATTGGGGCCAGAGTTGGCGTAGGCGAGGCGCCCGGGAGCATCGAACTTCAGGTTGGGAAATTCGTCGGGAATCTCGTAGCCAGGGCCGCCCATGCCGTTCCCCAGTGGATCACCGCCCTGAATCATGAAGCCAGGAATTACACGATGAAAGATGGTGCCGTTATAGAGAGGAACATGGTGCATGGGTTTTTTCGTCTCGGGGTTTTTCCAGTCTTTCGTTCCCGTGGCCAGGGCCACAAAATTTGCTACGGCCTTGGGCGACTGGTCTGGAATGAGCGTGCAGGTCATGCGGCCGGCCGAGGTGTCAATGATGGCCGTGGGTTTATCCACGGTGGGCATGGCCGGAACATCAGGAGCAGCATCTTTTGCCGTGGCCGATTTATGGGCAGACTTGGGTGGCTTGGAAGCGGGCGCCGGACCCGGGTTGGTCTGGGCGCTCATGGTCAAAGATAACAACAAAAGCAAGGGAAGCATTCGAAACATGAAATTCGCTCCTTAAGATAGTCGTTGATTGCAGCAGTCAGTATAAATTTTCCTGTTAAACTCTGCACAACCGGGGCTGCACTCTGCAATTTTTTCCTAACGCCTGAAAAAGTCGGTCAGCGCCTGCTTCATGACCTCGCGGCCCACATCGGAGATAGAGCGGGTGAGCGGGATATCCTTGGGGCAGGCCTCCACGCAGTTTTGCGCATAGCCGCACTCCTGGATACCGCCATCGCCCATGAGCGCGGTCAGGCGCTCGTGCTTCATCATCTGGCCGGTGGGGTGCGTGTTGAACAAACGCACCTGGGAAATCGTTGCCGCCCCGACAAACCCGGTGTGTTCGTTGAATTGGGGACAGACTTCCATACAGCAACAGCAGGAGATGCAGCGCGAAAGCGGATAAGCTTCTTCCTGCTCTTTCTGGGAAACGCGCGGTCCCGGACCCAGGTCATAGGTGCCATCGAGCGGGATCCATGCTTTGACTGCCTTCAGATTTTCGAAGAGCACGCTGCGGTCTACGGCCAGATCGCGCACAATCGGAAATTTGGAAAAAGGCTCGAGACGGATGGGCTGCTCAAGGTTATCCACCAGCGCGGAGCAGGCCATGCGGGCGCGTCCGTTGATCAGCATGGCGCAGGAGCCGCAGACTTCTTCCAGGCAGTTGGAATCGTAGGTGATCGGCGTCGTGAGCTTGCCCTGGCGCGTAACCGGATTGGCGGCAATATCCATCAGCGACGAGATCACGTTCATGTGCTTCTTCCAGGGCAGCTCGAATTCTTCCCAGTAAGGTTGCGAGTTGGGAGAGGTTTGGCGTTTAATTTTGAAGAGTACAGTCTTTTTAGAGTTCTCGGTTCTCAGTTCTCGGTTCTCAGTGGTCATTTGAAAGCAATCTCAATCTGGTCCAACAGGCCTAAACCTTCGGTGTAGATTTCTCCGTTACTTCGCACAGTCGGGCACGGCTGTGCCACACGATTTTCTTACTTCGCCATGTCATAACGTCTAGGACGCGGCGGTATCAGTGTCGAATCCACCGGCTCGAACTCGAATTTGGGTTCGTCGGCGTCGGGGGTGAATGAAACTTTTGTGGTCTTCAGCCAGTTCTTGTCATCCCGTTCTGGGTAGTCGGGTTTATAGTGGGCGCCGCGTGACTCGTTGCGCAGGGCCGCTCCCTGGGAGATGACGCGAGAGAGCTGCAGCATGTTATAAAGCTGGCGCGCGAAAATAACCGACGTGTTAGCCCAGTTCGTCTTGTCGCTCAGATTAATGTGTTTGAAGCGTTCCAGGAATTCGCAAATTTTGGCGTCGGTTTCCTGCAAAGCTTTGTTGTAACGGATGACGGTACAGTTGCGGGTCATCAGCTCGCCCAGCTCGCGCCATAACCGGAAGGGATTTTCATTGCCGTCAGACGACATGAGTCCGGAATTGATTTCATTCTGCCGTTTGCGCTCAGCCTCGAAGTGGCTGCTATTGACGTCGCTTGTTGACGTAACGAGTCCTTTGGCATAGGCCATGGCATTGGGGCCGGCGGTGAAGCCACCAAAGATGCACGAGACCAGAGAGTTTGCGCCCAGCCGGTTGGCGCCGTGGTACTGGTATTCGCATTCGCCGGCGGCAAAGAGGCCAGGGATACTGGTGGCCTGCTTGAAATCAACCCACAAGCCGCCCATGGTGTAGTGCATGCCAGGGAAGATTTTCATCGGGGTAGTGCGAGGATCGTCGCCGACGAATTTCTCGTAAATTTCCAAAATGCCTTCAAGCTTGCGGTCGAGCGTGGCGCGGTCAATATGGGTGAGGTCGAGATAGGCGGCGGGTTGTCCATCGACTCCGAGATCGTGCTCATACACCACTTTGTGAATCGCGCGGGTAGCAACGTCGCGCGGAACCAGGTTGCCGTATTTGGGATACCACTCTTCCAGGAAATACCAGCGTTCCGATTCGGGAATGCTGAGCGGATCGCGCTTGTCGCCCTTTTGCCTGGGCACCCAAACCCTGCCACCCTCGCCGCGGGCTGATTCCGACATCAGGCGGAGCTTGTCTTCGCCCGGTATCGAGGTCGGGTGCACCTGGATGAATTCGCCGTTGGCGTAATAGCATCCCTGCTGGTAGAGAGCCGATTGGGCCGAGCCGGTGCAGACGACCGAGTTGGTGGATTTTCCAAAGATTGCCCCAATACCGCCGGTGGCCACGATGACGGCGTCAGCGGGGAAGGTTCGCACCTCCATGCTGCGCAGATCCATGGCGCAGATGCCGCGACAGACGCGGTTGCCATCAAGCACGGCGGAAAGGAACTCCCAGTGCTCACGCTTGGTTACGGCGCCTTCGGCTTCGTAACGGCGCACCTGCTCATCGAGAGCATAAAGAAGCTGCTGGCCGGTGGTGGCGCCGGCGAAGGCAGTGCGATGGTAGAGGGTGCCTCCGAAGCGGCGGAAATCTAAAAGTCCTTCGGGCGTACGGTTGAAGGGAACACCCATGCGGTCGAGCAGATCAATGATGCCAGGGGCTGCCTCGCACATAGCTTTCACTGGAGGCTGGTTGGCCAGGAAGTCGCCGCCATAGACGGTGTCGTCAAAATGCTGCCAGGTGGAGTCGCCTTCGCCCTTGAGGTTCTTGGCGGCGTTGATTCCGCCCTGGGCGCAGACGGAATGCGAGCGCTTCACCGGAACGATGGAGAAGAGATCAACGTGGCCACCCTTTTCCGCAATCTTGATGACGGCGGAGAGGCCGGCGAGCCCTCCGCCAACAACAATTATTTTCGGGTTCGATGCCATGAAGATAGTTCTCAGTTCTTGATTCTCAATTCACAGAAAATGCAAAAGCTCCTGCTCAACGGGCCTCTTCGATGGCGTCAGCTGCAGGGCCTTCTGTTGGCTGCTGAGAATGCGTGACGAAGCTGCGAAGACTCATTAAGCCAACGCCTGAAATTGCTAAAAACAGCAACATGCAAAAGACCAGGAACCTTTGCCGGGCTTTCTCGCCTACGGTGATGCCCCACTTGGCGCAGAAGAGCCATAATCCGTAGGAAAAGTGCCAGGCCGCGGCCAGCAGGCCTGCGATATAAAAGACCAGGAATGCAGGCTGGGCGAGCTCAAGCTGTACTTTCCCGAAAGATGCACCGGGATGCTGGTGCAGATCAATGCCGGCAAAGCGAAGGTGCCAGATGTGCCATCCGATGTAGGCGAAGATGATAACGCCGGTCCACCGCTGCAAGGTGTACATCCAATTGCCTTGCCAGGGGTAGCTTACGACATTGGCGTCGCCACGATACCAGATATAGAAACCATACAGCCCGTGGAAGGCAATGGGCAGCCAGATACCCAGGGCTTCCAGCATAATAACCAGCGGCAGACTGCCGAGGAACTTAACCTGGTGAGCGTAGGCAACAGGTCCGTTGATAGCGGTGGCGTTGGAAACCAGGATGTGTTCGATCAGAAAGGCGCCCACCGGGATAATTCCTGTCAGAGAGTGCAGGCGACGCCAGAAATAGGAGTGTCCCTCGCCTGCCCGTAGAGGCGCAACACCGCCACGAAGCGACGGGCGAGGCTTGCTGGGAGCAGATGGCGGAGTAGATACGCCGGCAGGGCTCAAGGCCATTTTTATCTGCGACTCCTTAAGGGTTTCAAGGATAGTGCCAAACCTTTTATTATCATTGAAAGCAGTTTCAAGTTTCAAGTTCGGAAAACAGTTCTCAGTTCGCGGTTCTCAGTTCTCAGATTATAATGACGCGCATTGATTCCAGGATTAAATAAGGAGAGTACAGCATGGCGACCCCGGCGGCAGCGTTTGCGCAAATAGCAAATGAGTGTGAAAGAGAAGGGCTCACCCCTAAAAACAGCGAACGTATTGGACAGGAGATCGCTAAGACCTTCAACCTGCAACCCGATGAGGTTGGCATTCTCAAGCTGGAGAAGCAGAGCCTGATTTTTGTCTATCCCGCCAGGTTGCACATGGTTGGCACCATTCCCCTGAATACCCTGGGATCGGTGGCTTCGCGCACGGCGACCAGCAAGCGCGCCGAGGTGATCAATGCCTTCGCACAGGCAAAGCACATCAGCGTATTTGAGTCGATAGACCTGAAGGTGCCGCCGGGCGAGAAGACCGGACACACCATCCAGAAATTGATGTCGGCCCCGGTGATCGGTCCGGAAGGGACGCTGGGGGTCATTGAGGTTTGCCGAAAAGGAACCTCGGCGCCGGCGGCTGGGCCTGATTTCTCTCCAGTTGATTTGCAGAAGCTGGCGGCGATATCTACGGCGCTGGCAAGGTGCTTTAAATGAAGCTGCGAGCTACTAGCTTCTAGCTGTAAAGATGACAGTCAGCACTCACCATTCAACCCAAGAAACAGGGCCCAAGTCTCTCTTCAGCAGGGTTGAGCGCTTGCAGTCTATGGCTGATTTGGCCATCGCTGGTCTTTGTACCATTCCAGGAATTTTCTGAAGGCCTGGCCGCGGTGGCTTACTTTGGCTTTTTCTTCTGGGGTCAGCTCTGCGGTGGTCTTGCCTAGTTCCGGCAAATAGAAGAGAGGATCGTACCCAAACCCATTCTCGCCGCGCGGGGCGCGTAGAATTGTGCCGCGCACCGCGCCCTCAAAGGTCTGCAATACTTCGCCCGCGCGAGCCACGGCTAGAACACAGACAAAACGCGCGCCCTTTGCCGGCTCAGGCACATTTGCCAGCTCGCGAAGCAGGCGCTGATTGTTGGCTTCGTCCTCAGAAAGGGAAAGGGAAGCGTAGGCTTTCTGGAATTGGGGTGTGTCGTCTGCCGAATAGCGCGCTGAGCGTACGCCTGGAGCGCCGTTCAGGGTTGCAACTTCCAATCCGGAGTCATCCGCCAGCACAATAGCGCCTGAGGCATAACCGCTATAGAAGCCGGCCTTTTTGCAGGCATTGGCCCCAAAGGTCAAACCATCCTCTTCCACAGAAGGGAGAGAGGAAAAACCAGGCAACAATTCGAGGACAACGCCGGTGACTCCCGCCGTCGCTCCGGCAAAATCCCGCAGCTTGCCTGCATTGGAAGTTGCAATGAAGACTTTTTTGGGCAGCATTCCTTGTAGTTAATGATCCGGAAGCGTAGAAAATATAAGCAGAACTAGTAGCGGTCTTGCCGTCCGCGGCCTCCACCATGCCGGCCGCCGCCACCACCTCCGCGATGTCCACCACCACCGCCGCGATGGCCAAAGCCACCGCCTCCGCCGGAGCGTTCCATTTTGGGACGAGCCTCGTTTACGTTGAGGTTGCGGCCGCCTAAGTTGCTGCCATTGAGGGCTGCGATTGCTTTTTCCCCTTCGGCGTCGTTCTGCATCTCAACAAAGGCAAAACCACGGGGCTGGCCGGTGGCCCGGTCGCGCACCAAAGTTACCTTGTCTACAACGCCATAGGGCTCAAAGGCCGTTCGTAACTGATCTTCTGTTGTGCCAAAATCCAGGTTGCCTACGTAGATGTTTTTCACTCAAATGTCCTTTCAGGCCCGACCATCTTAACAGCTTTAGAGAATTGCGTGCTTTTTTTTTGCATCCAGCGGTTGCCGTGCTCCCAATACGCATTGAAGAAAATTAGGATGCACAGCGGTAAGCCCCGGTATTTTCGATGACCAAGATTCTCGAAATGATACCTACGCGCGAGCAGGGATTTATAACCTCAAGCCGGCAGGCTGCGGAGCTGTTGATGCCACTAAAGGTCGTACCTTTCCAATTCCATTTGGTTTACAAGATGCGGGAATGAATTAGGCTTGAAAATGAACCAAGTTTCATAAAAGTACTGAAGTAGAAGGTTTTGATCGCAGGACTACGGAGCTGGAGCGTCGTCCCTTACGGGTCTTAAATAACTTCCTACAAGTTACCCGCGTTCAATGGCTGGGCTACTATAAATCGCTCCCGCGGGGTTGTTATTTCTGGCCCTTTCACGTGAAATTAAGTTCGCACGAAAACTTAAGAAACCAGTTTGTAAGGCACAATAGACGTATGCTGACTTGGATTGTGATTGGAGTGGGTGACATTACGCGCAAGCGTGTGATCCCGGCGATTCAGTCGGAAGCGCGCAGCGAGTTATACGGAATCGTCACCCGAGACCCGGCAAAAGCCGCGCCCTACAGCAAGCGGGTTTGGACCTCGTTGACAGATGCCCTGCGCGATCCGGCGGTGGGAGCCGTCTATGTGGCTTCTCCGGTATTCCTGCATGCGCCACAGAGTATCGAAGCGCTGCGGGCAGGGAAGCATGTGCTCTGCGAGAAGCCCATGGCCATGAACGAAGCTGAAGCGCGCTCGATGGTGCGCGCCGCGGAAGAAAGTGGAAAGACGCTGGGTATTGCTTACTATCGCAGGACGTATTCCAAGGTACAGCGTGCGAAAAAACTCCTGGAAGCCGGAGTGATTGGCAAGCCGGTCGTCGCCGAGCTCACCTCACATGCCTGGTTCGATGGGCAGGGCCCGCGCAGCTGGCTGTTGGACCCGGCCAAGTCAGGAGGCGGGCCGCTGTACGATATTGCGTCACACCGCATTGATCTGCTGAACTTTCTATTTGGGCGCCCGCTGCGGGCCAGCGGCCATCTTTCCAATGTAGTGCATCATTATCCGGTAGAGGATAACGCCACGGTAATGATCGAGTATGAAGGCGGAGTACGCGGCATCGTGGACGTACGCTGGCACTCGAAGGTCGAGCGGGATGAATGCCGCATACGGGGCACGGAGGGTGAGATCAACCTTGATCCGCTGAATGGGCCGGAGCTGGTTTGTCTTTCTTCCAGCAATCAGGGTCGGCGCGAGCACCTGCCGACACACTCGAATCTGCATTTTCCCATGGTGAAGAATTTTGTGGATGCGGTGGTGGATGGCGCCCCTTTGTTAGCAAGTGGAGCATCGTCGGTTTGGACGGATTGGGTGACGGAGAGGGCAAAGAAAAATTGTTGAGTTCACAAAATCGTCTAGCTTTCGCTATGTAAAGGGAAAATTCAAGGGTGGTCCGATTTAGGCCGCACGTGGTTACCACCTCCATCCGAGGTCCCTCTCCCGCTTTGCGGGATCGGGATGACAGTTTCAAGAAAAAATTTCCAAGCTGTCAGCCAAGCTGGATAAAATTTAAATTCCGACGATTTGACGCCTCGACGCCGCTTCTGCCTGATATTCCAGTTCGCGGCGGAGCCAGATGGCGTATCCCAATGTGGGAATATCGTGGTGCCATGCGGGCAGCACGAAGGAGATGATGAACCCCTCCAGGTTGCATAAGATGCCCCAGGCGATGGCGATATCGAGAAGCTTGTCGAAGTTAAATCCGAGCAAAGCAATCAAAGAGGTGGCGAGCAGCAGGCCCCAGATTTTGGCGAGGATCGAGTGGTAACTGGCAAGGCGGCCGAACTTTAAGACACAGAACAGGTGCTGAACAATCTCAAGAATTACGAGCGCAGCCAGCCAGGGCCAGATGCGATGCAGGGTCGCCGGATAGCGCAGCACGACAAGCAGAAAGACGCCGGCGTAGAAAATGGTGTCGGCGATAGTGTCGCAGCGGCGCAGCAGGCCGGTCACGACCTGCCAGCGGCGGGCCAGAACGCCATCAAAAATATCCAACAGGAGAGCGAGGACAACGCAACCAGCCAGTAACACTCTGCTCGGCCATTGCAAACCCATCAAAATGATTCCCGGGCCCAGCACCGCACGCGAAATAATCATCAGCCAGGGCAGCTTGTGCTTCCAATGATTTGGTATCTGCATAGAAGGCCATCCTTTCACCTTCAAAGTTATTGGTGATGGGGTAGCTTCTCAAGCGGCAAGGCACGGCAAAAACGGGTTGCCGCTGAATGTCGTGGGTATTGAATCTCGTAGGTTATGATTGAAGGCCGCTTGTTATGACTACCGCCGGCAATCCTGCTGACCGACTGGACTCCTGGAAGGAAATTGCCGTCTATTTGCGCCGCGACGTGCGCACGGTGCAGCGCTGGGAAAAAAAAGAGGGCCTGCCGGTCTACCGGCACCAGCACGACAAACTGGGATCGGTCTTCGCTTATCGCTCCGAGCTGGCGGCCTGGTTCAAAGGCCGGCAACAAACCGCGGCAAATGCGCAAAACAAAGAAGATGGCAAGATCAAGCTGGCCGTGCTTCCGTTCGCCAACCTCAATGCCGGCCCTGAGGACGATTACTTCAGCGACGGTTTGACGGAAGAGATGACCACGCAGATCACCCGCCTGCAGCCCGGCCGTCTGGTCGTGATTGCCCATGACACGGCGATGCATTACAAATCCAGGAACAAGCCCTTCGAGCAGATGAAGCAGGAGTTGGGAGTTGACTACGTGCTGGCGGGTAAGGTGCGGCGCGCCGAGCAGCGGGTGCGGGTTACGGCACAGCTCATCGAGGTGAAGAACCAGACGCAGATATGGGCGGAAACATATGACCGAGATCTTTCTGACATTCTGGCCCTGCAGGCGGATATTGCACAGGCGATCTCCAGCGAAATTCACCTGGTGCTACATCGCTCGGAGAGCGTGCGCCTTTCGGCGCTGCAGAAGGGACAGGGGCGGGTGCATCCCGCGGCTTATGAGGCTTACTTAAAGGCCAGATACCACCTGCATGAGATGATGCCGCTCTCTATCGGCAAAAGCATTGAGCACTTTGAACGCGCGATTCAACAAGACCCGAAATACGCGCCCGCCTACTCCGGGCTGGCGAGCGCGTACGCACTGGCAGCTATAGCTCCATTTGACATGCTGCCACCACGAAAGGCGATGCCCAGGGCGGAAGAGGCGGCTAAGCGCTCCCTGGAGCTGGATGATTCCTTGCCCGAGGCGCATACAGCTTTGGCGCTGGTGAATCATCATTATTATTGGAAGTGGGATGAGGCGGAAGCCGGTTACGCACGGGCGATCGCGCTCAACTCTGATTACGCCGCTGCGCACCTGTGGTACTCGTGGCTGTTGCTGGTTTTGGGGAGGAACGCGGAGGCGGTGCAGGAGATCGAACGCACGCTCGCCATTGTGCAGGAGACTGACCCGCGCCGCATGGTCGCTGTCCACGCCACCCGCGCAGGAGCGTATTACCTGGCGCGGCAATACAAGGAAGCGATACACGAGGCGAAAAAGGGCCTGGAGTTGAATCCCAATCATTTTATGTTGCATTACGTTACTGGCCGGGCCTATGCGTTGATGGATATGAATGCCAAAGCGATTGCGCAGCTCAAGCCCAAAGGCATCGCGGCGGGAGAAATTCCGCTTCTGGATGCGGCGCTCGGGCTTGCCTACGCCGTGGATGGGCAGCGCGACCAAACAATAAAGAAACTGGAGGCGCTGAAGGCGCTGGCCAGGCAACGGTATGTCCCGGCAACCTACTTCGGAATGCTCTACGGAGGCCTGGGAGAAATAAAAAAAGCAATGGAATGGCTGGAAAAGGCTTACGAGCAACGCGCCGATGGCTTGATATGGCTGAATGTGGATCCCATGCTGGATGCGATGCGCCTGCTTCCGCCGTTCAGGGATTTGGTGTCGCGAATGGGGTTAGAGCTTAAAAGCAGCTCCAAGCTGCAAGCTCTCAGCTCCAAAGGCGGTCAACCTTCTTCCAGATGACTGCGCAATTGAGCAAGTGAAAACTAGAGAGGTGCTTACGGCATTCCCGCGCCCTGACCCAGCACCAGCCACCGGACCAATCCCAACAAGGTGAGCACGATCAGGAAGTAAGCTGTAGTCCGGGGGCTCGGCTGATCCGGCACGTCATGGGTGAACAATCGCCATCCGGCGCCTGCAGCCACAAGGAGAAACAGCTCCTGATGGAACACGAGCCACAAGGCCACGCAGCCGGCGAGCAGCGCCATGCGCTCTGTTTTCCCGAGCGCGAGAATTGCCTGACTGCCATCGAACATCCAGATCGGGATCAAGTTCAAGATATTCAGCCAGGCGCCGGTTTGTGCCAGTGCGGCCCACAAGCGGTCGCCGGTTTGGAACCAGAGCAGGGCACAGACAGCGGCCGCGACCCATCCGGCCAAAGGTCCTGCCAAACTCACAGCGGCGCGAGTCTCAAGCGGAACCCCCATTGCCTGCCAGCGGACGTAGGCCCCGAATCCGGGCAAAAAGACGGGCATTTCAGCGGGCAATCCTCTGCGTTTGACATCGATGAAGTGACCCATCTCGTGGATCAGAATCATGACCGCAAAGCCGACGCCGAACCTTGGCCCCCAAAGCGCCCAGTAGAGTCCAATGAAGGCAGCGAAGCTTAGCAGAAATTTCAGCTTCAACAGAAATGGAAGCAATACCTTGGCTTTGGCCAGCAGCACTCCGATAGGTCCCAACGGCGCCAGGCGTTTTGCCCACTTGCTCTTGGCGTCGGGAGCCTGGGGTGCGGAGGCGGTCTGCTCGAGGGCGTGCGCATGATCGCGTATCCAGATGGCTTGCTTCGAATCCTGGGGGACCAGCGGCAGGGCGGTCAACCACAGATGGCGCGCCTCCAATAGCTCGCCTTTGGCCTCCAGCTTTTTTGCCGCAGCCGCGAGCTGTTCGAGCTGATCGCTATACACTAGCGCCCGGCACCGGTCGCAGACCAGCGTCCCTGGCGCAAGTTCGTGCGAACAGCGTTTGCAGTTTCGAATCAGTTCAGGGGTAAAGGTGGACACGTCTTCAATGGTAATTTATGGGGAGTTTTGTGCCTACGTCAGCTTACGTTGATGCCGGCGCAGGATTATCATATGGACCATCGACCTCTATGCGTCTGCCTGCGGCTATCCTCCACGCGATGCGGATTCCTACGGACAGGATAATAAGACCCAGCAAACCTTGTATGGGGTTTTGCAATTCCAGAAAAGGAGAAGCCAATCCAACAACCGTCATCTGCAGAAGCGCCGCCCCCAGACCTATCTTTGGGCGCGCCGCACTTTTTTGTGTTTGCTGCGTCTGTGGCGCATCGGCGGGGGGGTGGCTGCGCTGCGGGCTGGTCTTGTTGCGACAGTTGTTTATCCGAAGTTGACTGTTGCTTCATCTCAATCTGCTGATGGTCCTCTTTCTGCTTGGAGATAATCGAGATCCAGATAGGAATTGCCGCAAGGGAGACCGCTGCGTAGGTCAAAACGACAGCAGCAATCTGGTAGCGCCTTCCCCCCACTCCTTTGGACCCAACCATAATAGCTTTGCCAACGATATAACCGACAGCGAGAGAAACATAGCCAATCATCCATCCTGTGACGATGGCGAAAGCGGCATAGAGTACCAACCCGACGATGGATGCTCCAATGCCCAGCAGCAACCCGCGAATAAATGCCGCGTGACTGTCTTGCGGCCCCTGGCGTTGGACCATGTCTGCGCAACCAGGGCATGCCATGGAGCCATTCACGCGATAGTAGCTTCCTACGATGGATTGGTTGCACAAGCGGCAGTAATCTTCGCCAGTTTTTCTTTCATACTCGGCGGTGCCAAATTGAGGATCGGTGTTGGTGAGGCTATTGTCTGGCATTCGCTGAAGATAGCATGCAGAAGCTTTCCTATAAAGAAAAACTTGAGTTAAGAATCACCGCAGCAGAGATCAAAACATCAGGGATTGTGAATAGTTAGTAGGACCCCAATACTGCAATTGGCGGTTATTGCCCGACCAGTTCCCACCAGAGGAACCGGCACCATTCCATATAAATCACCAAGGCCATCCGTTTGTTTTTCCACCATTGAAGAGGGCGCGGGGGAGGCGGCTGCACCGGGGTAACCGACCATTGATACTGGGGAAGATCGTGGGAGAAAGTCTTCAAAGCGCGGCGGGTCTGAAATTGATTGGCAACGATCAAGATGCTCCGGGGCTTCAGTTTGGCGATGCATTCAGCCGCTTGGGGGGATTCAGGGGCGCTCAGACGGATGACACATATATCAATTTTTCCGGTCAAATCAGACTGCTGGGCAAAATACTCTTGCGCCAGCTCGGGCACCGGTTTGCCAAATTGTTTAAGAGGTACTACTTCGGCGACAATGTGATTGCCATAGCCGTCGCGAAGCAGGTTGAAGGCCTTTTCATAGCCGGGCTGCAGACGTCCAAGCGGTACCAGGATTACGTCTGATTTCTGGCCATTATCTACAATGAGATAGCTTCCACAATTTCTCAAAGCGATAAAAACAAGCAACCCTGCAAATATAAGCAGGCAGAGAGCGAGCCAGCGCAGCTTTCTTCGAGGAGCATTGGGCAATGCCGGAGTGCGTTCGCCGGTTTCGTACCCGGGCTGGGCCAGTTCTCTATCAGATACCGCAGTCGTATTCATAACAAATCTTGTTATCCGATTCCTTGCAGCGCGTAATTATTCCTGGTCGAAGGCATAATCCGCCTCGTCATTGGCAGAGTCGATATCTGCGTTGTTTCCGCCATCGGTCTCCTGTTTCGACAGCAGCCTCTGATTGTTTGAAATTGCAGATGCGGCGGCCAACTGATTGGAAGCAGCATGCGTATTTGTCTCTCGAACCGATATGGTTGTGGTTGCCGCCGCTAAGACCAGCATGGCCAGCGCCGCGGTAACCGGTGACCATCCGAAACGAAATGCCCATCGCTTCGTGCCGGCCGGCTGCGCCGACAAACGAAGAGAAGAAGCCAATGGGCTGGGATACCGGCACCAGAGATCGCGCCAGAATACCCCCACGACGTCGAAGAGCATTTCAAAACCATGGCGCACGGGGCTAAGCCTGGAGCGGGGATCATGGCGGGTGCGCACCGATACTTCTTTGACCCCCAGTCCCAGCCGTTTTGCGATGAGAAGCAATTCCACGTCGAATCCCCAGCCTTGAAGACTCTGAAGGCGAAAGATCAGGCTGCTTGCCACATCGGTAAAGGCTTTAAAACCGCACTGCGTGTCCTTGAAATTAAGCCCGAGCAGGAAGCGTACCAGCACATTGAAGCAGCGGCTGAAGCAGCGGCGCGAAAATGACTGCCGATTTTCGTGCAAGGCGGGGTCAAGCCAGCGGGAAGCGATAGCGATATGCGTTCCCGCGCCTAAGGCAGCAAAAAGTTTATGAGCTTCGCGCAAGTGAGAGGGAAGATCGGCATCCACAACGAGAACGATTTTTCCAGCAGCTTCCAAAGCGCCGGCGCGTACGGTGTGTCCTTTCCCAAAATGACGCGGGCTCCTGATCAGGCGAATGGAAGAATGCGCGGCGGCGAATTTGCGTACGATCTCGGCTGTGCTATCTGTCGAGCCATCATCGACTACGATAATCTCCGCCGACCAATGCTGCTGGTAGACGTAAGCCAAAATCTGGTCCAGGGTCGCGGATATCCGTTCGGCCTCATTGTAGGCCGGTATGACGATGCTGTATGCAACCACTGAGGCCGCTTCCCGGAACGGGATTTCCGCGCTCTCTTGATCAGCGATGATGGCATGAACTTCATTCATGCTGCTGCGCTTCCCCTTCGATGAAATATGAAAAAAGACCAGTGTCGCGGGTTTGCACCGTGCCGCCCGCGAGATTGGATGGATGACGGTTGAAGTACCTGACAAGCCTGATGCCTTCAGCGTAGGTCAGCTCATCGTGAAACTGATAACGATCGGACAAAGCCTGGCGCATGGACGCTGTGTTATCGTCGTTGCGAGAAGAGAGCAGCCAGACCGCATCAGAATGATCGGGGTCGGCAGCCAACGATATGCGATTGGAAAGCTGCGGCCGGTTGTTGAGCGCGACGGAAGCCGGCTTAAAACGTTCCTGATAATAGGAAAAGGGCAGTTCGGCATAGGCGGGATACAAGATGACAGTCTCGCCGGCATGGGTATTGGAAACCAGGTAACGCGTCGCTTCGCGCCAGTTGTCCTTGGGTCTTGAGTAGTACAACCCCACCGCAGCCAGCGAGAGAGCGGCGGTCGCGGCGAGCGTGAGCGCATGCCAGGCGCGGGAAGGAATGCAACTGAACCCATACGCCGCCAGCAGTACAAAGGCCGGCAGGCAAATGAGCAGGTAGCGATAATAAAAAATCTCTTTGCCCAGGTGCGAGATACACAGGTCCAGAGCAATTGGCGCCCACAGGCAGTTGAAAATCAAGATGAAACGCCAGCGCTCCGGCGACGGTTTGTCAGTGCGCAGGGCGGCGAAATTCCACAGCGCGATTGAAATCCCAGCCAGGTAGATGATCGTGAGCAAAGCGCCGGCGGCTTTGCCGCCATCACTGGCGAGAAACAGCGCCAGATGATAAAGCTCACGCAAACCAGGATGCGGGATGAAGTCAATTTGACCGACGTCTCTGGTAAACATGAACCATAGCGAAGGGGAGATCAGGACTCCGATGACGGAGGCGCTGGCCAACAGCTTGCGCCAGTGAACCATCTGGCGAGGCAGGAAGGCGATGGAGAGCCACTGCGCCAACATGAGGAGCCCAGCAAAAAAATGCGTGTAGACGCCGATCACGGAGATGAGAACATAGATGGACCAATTCCTCACCGTAGAGCGCTCAATGGCGTTGACAAAACAAAGGGTGGATACGGTGCAGCACAAGAGCAGAAGGGAATAGCTCCGGGCTTCCTGCGAGTAAGCGACATGGCAGGCGTTCAGGGAAAGCAGCAGCGCGGCGATCAGGCCGGTGCGCGTTGAGAACAGGCGCGCGCCCAGGGCATAAATGCAGGGAACCGTGAGCAAAGCCGGGATGACCGATAGAATACGAACCGTAGATTCCGTGTTTCCCAGGTGGATCCAGCCGCGCAGCAGGAGATAGTAGGAAAGCATGTTTGCTTCGCTGTGCCACATGGCTCTCCAGAAATCGGTCCAATGCTGTTGCGCGAAGAAAACGCTGGCACACTCGTCAACCCATAGACTCTTGTCTCCCAGATGCAGCAGGCGAAGCCCGGCCGCGATCAGTAACTCCGAGAAGAGAATGAGATAGCAAGCACGCGTGTACGCGGAGCCCAACTTCCGACGCGAAGCACAATTCTCTGCCGCCTGCGGCGCGATATCAGGTTTTGGTTCCAGAATGAACACGTTTGCCGACATGAGAGATACACGTATATTGCTGGCCCGGTCACCGAGTCAGAGCAAGCAATTTTTCAAAAGGGAAACTTTGGTTCCGGCCAGTTGAGGTTCAGGCAACCTGTTTCGCATCTGTTCGATCGTGCCTTGAATCTCTTCAAGCCAGGCGACAACCACGTTCGCCAATAAGCCAGAATCCAGAACTCATGCTGGTCAATCGTTCAGACCACTGTTCAACACAGCTTCACTACGGCTTCTTACAGGGAGCTGCCGTATTGCAGCGCCTTGTTCCACCTTTTATGGGTCGTGCAGCAGGTATTCTATAGCTTTCTGAAACGCTTTTAAAAGAATCTTTTAGTCCAGGTAGTCCAAGAGACGGACGGCCTCGCCCGACGCCGACAATTTCAGTGTTTGAAACCAATTTGGTCAGCATCAAATATCAAAGCCGCCATTATCGAGGGCCCATTTTTATTTAGGCTTTTTCCCTTTGTCCCCAGCAGGCGACGCTCCACCTTTGGCGCCGGCCGGCGCGGCACCGGCTTTATCGCCCGCCGAACGTGTAAAGACGACTGCGCTCTTGTCTTTGCCGGGGAAGGTCACGCTGTAGGAACCGTCGTCATTTTTCACCCAATGAACCTGATCGCGAATCAGGTTCGCCTGGATATTTTGCTCGCCCTCGCCTACGGCGCCCTCCAGGGAGACCTGCTTGCCAACGACCTGTTGCCGCACCGGCTCCGGCATTCCGGCTTCGATTTCTTCGAGAGCAAGACTGTGCGTCAGCTTGAGCTTGCTGTAGCCTGCGTCGCTATATTGGGCCGTGCCGCTGAAGACCGTCTTTCCATTGCCGGCTGAGAGCGTCACCTTGCCGCAGGAGTCGATGATCTTTACATTCCCCATGGGGCCTTGCCAATCACCGTTGAGATCGCAAACCACTTTGACATGCACCTTTTCGGTGAAGGGATAATTTCCGTTAAGAGGCACGTCGTTAGGGCCGTTGCCGTGGATTCCGCCTTTGCCTTTGGCCGGCGCATCGGGAATTCCCATGTTGTAGCGCACCACTTCACCAGACACAGTGATGGTGGCCTCCCCAGCTTTCTTGCCGGTGATCTGCAACTGGCCATCGCGAATTTGCCCGGTGGCGATGGACCGGTCAGAGGTCTCCACCGTCTCACCCGTAGTTTGCACGTTGAAAGATACGGTCTTCGGTTTGCACTTGCAGACCGTCGTATCTACCTCGGTTACCGGAGTTTTGTTCTGGCCCTGCGAATTGTCAGGCGTAGGACTCTTGGCGGGGGCCGGACTCTTGGCAGGTGACGGCTTTGGCTTGGGCGTTGCCTTCGGCTTAGGTGTTGGTTTTGGTTTCGGGGTCGGTTTGGGCTTGGGGGGTGGAGTCGGCTTCGGTTTTCCGGAGGCCGGTGGATTTTGCTCGACTTTTGTTGCGCCGATCAGATGCGTGTGGCCCGCAATAGCTGCCTCAGAAGCGCGGGTCTTATTGGCGGAAGCCTTGAGAGCGTCGGCTTTCTTCTGAAGTTCCGGAGCCAGTTTGGGATTGGCGGTCAATTGCGCGAGCACGCTTTCCCGCTGTGCAATCTGGCCTACTGAAGCGCGAAACAGAGCCTCGAGCTGCAGTTCTTGTTTTTTCCAACTTGCCATGCCGGTACTGATGGCGCTCAACTGGCTTGGCCACGCGCCTTGTTCTGTGGTGAACACATCCAAGGCATTCTGCAGGTCTTTCAGATTGGATTCGTAGAAGGGTTTGGCTTGCGTCCACGAATCTGCGAGCCACTGGGTCCATTCGTTGCCATCTTTTACCGAAGCGGTAGCGACCCCTTGTTTCTTGTAGGCGGCTGCGAGGGTTTGGGCGGCGCCCGTTTTTCCGTAGCGGGCGTCCATTGCGTCCATTCTGCTTTGAATGATGGCGATGGCATCCTGCACCTGGCGCTTTGCGGTGGTCTCATCCACTTTTGTCTGTGGCTGAGAGGTGGCGGATGCCGCACCGGTGCCCGCCGTAGTCGAAGGCTTGCCGGTACTGGTGGTTTGCGCGCCCAGCGGAAGCACGCTTAATAACAGAGCGACAACGATCGAGGCTGCAAAACGAGATTGAAATCTGTTCACACCATCCTCCATCAAGGAGCGTTCCTGGAACTCTTCTGCGTTCTACCTATTCGCCCAAGGGGCCATCAGGCGGGCCGCCGGTGCTATTGAGACCACCGGGGTCGGCAGGCCCCGCGTCGGGAGGAGCAGCGTCTGGGCCTTTGGCGGGTGGCATGGTCGAAGCGACCTGGTTCCCTCCGCCTGTGCTGCCGCCGCCGAACAGCAGACTCTCATCGGTGGAAACGCTTGATCCTTCCTCCGGGTCCGGCTTCTGTTTCTGGCTGCGCTGATAAAGCCCATAGCCTGCCAGGATTCCCAGGCCGCACGCCGCCTTGGTTCCGTTATCGGGAATCGCGCTGCAATCGTCTGGGCTGGCACAATCACCGGCGCGCGCCGGGAGCGCCAGGAACATTACACAGAGGGCAATCCACGCCATCGAGGCGAATCGCGATGCGGTTTTCATTTTTGGTCCTCCTTAATAGCGCAAATATTTCTCTGACAGTAGGCCCAACACTGCTCCATAGAAGAGGTGGCCGATCATGCTGACAGCAATAAAGTCGACCTTGCTTGTTACTCTTAGAAATAGTGGGAAGAGCCCGAGCATGCAGCATTCCATCAGGATGCCGTAGCCCACGCCCCACCACCATCGTTTTCGTCCCAGGGCCAGGGTGTAGATCACGCCGAAGGTGGCCCCATTCCAATAGTGATACGTCCAACCGGCGATCTTTGCGGCCGTGCTGGTGGTCGGCTGTCCGGTGATCCACGATCCAAACATCAGGATGGGCACAAAGCCGTTGTATCCAAACAAGTGCCCGTGCTCGACGAGATAACGCACACCGTCGTAAACCACCGTTGCCGCCAGCCCGGCCCAGAATCCAACCCAGAGTCCGTTGGTCAGAATGTGTGCGTTGATTTTCTTTGCGTACGCCGCCAGCGCATAAATGACCACGAGCGACGGCACTCCGAATACCTCAAGAAAAAACGGCATCGGCAACACGCCCACGACGTGCGCCACCAGCGCTCCCAATGAGACCGAAGCACAAGCCACCAGGCTCCAGCGCAATGCCTGCTCTTTGCGTTTTGAATTCGCCGTGACCGGTACGGCAGTCATTCTGTCACCCTCCTGCGCCTGCTGCTGCCGCGCCCGGAGGCGCCGGACCGCGTGCAGCGCCCAGAAGTGTTTTCTCAAATCGCGCAGCCAGCAAATTCACCAGCGACGCGGCTCCAAACGAAAACGCTATGGTAAAAAGGCCCAGCACCATTTCCAGCACCGAATTGCCGTTTGCCTGAAAGTAGTTAAAGAACCTGGCGCCCCAGTTCACGTGAGCATACACCTGGATTTGGGTAAAGAAGGCGAAAGCCAGCCAGGCCACCGTAGCGGCGCTGCATACGGTAATAAAGTTATGGGCCAGATTTCGCAAATGATCGCCTGACGCTCTTTTCTGCCACAGCTCCGAGCGCTTCACAGTAAGACCGCTCACCGCCCAGGCCAGCAGAAGCAGGAGCGTGAGCGCCTCGTCTTCGTTAAAGCCAGGGACCCGCAGGTTCGCTCCGCTTGCCAGGTTTGACTGGAAGGCTGTGAACTCTGCCGGATGAGGATAGAGCAGTGCGACGAGGACAACTCCCAGCCCAAGTTGAAGTATGCGGCGCTCGGCGGAAAACTGCGCTACTTCATCGCTGATGGTCTGGGAAAAAGCCTGCCGCGGCGCTTTCACGTATTCCCAGATCAGCAACCCGACCAGGACAGTGTTAAGAAGCGTCAATTGAAAGGGAACAAAGTGCGTGGCCAAGGGCAGGGAAGTCCAAATCCAGTTACCCAGCGTGACCATGTCGGGCATCTCGATGAACACGCCCAGGCACAAGAACGCCATTACCGCCAGGATTTGCACCCAGCGGCTTTTCACCCAATTGACAATCCCAGTTTGAGGAGAGGGCGCGATACTCCCCAGCCGGGTAAGTGAAGCCTGAATGGACTCCAGTTGGCGCTGAATCTGCGGGTTCCCGGGCTCGCGCTTCAATTCCGCGTCCAGAATTTCTTTTTGCCGCCGCAGATGATAACCGGCGCCCGCCAGTTTCGCCTGGCTGAACTTGAAAGTGACGATCGCAGGCGCCACGGCCTGGAATTCGGCGATGGCATCTTTAATTCCAGAATTGGATTTCGTCCAGCGCATCTCCAGGAACACCGCACCGATCAACAGCACGAGCGCGAACCAGGGTAGCAGAGCGCCGTGCAAGGTAAGTATGCCGATCTTTTCGGCTGTTGGGCCATTGTGAAAATCGCCGTAGTGATCCAGTGTGCACAAAAGCAGAGCAATCGCAGTCGCCCCGTATGCCAGCAATGGGTTACGCAGAAAACGAAAGCCGGCGGCACAAACAAGCGCCACCAGTCCGCTCCAATAAGCGTAGCCGGCAACCGTGACTGTGGCCGTCGAAGCGACTCCGGGCGGCAGAAATGACAGGCCGGCAGAGATGCCTCCTGATGGGGCCAGGGCCAGCAACGCGCCAAGAAACTCATAGCCGGCGCCAATCGCAAATGCGGCCAGGAACGCGTCACACACGCTGCTGCCGCGCCGCCACGCGGGCTTCGACAACAACAGCAAGACTGGCGACACCATGAACAGGTGCTGCACGGCAATAATCAGCAACACGTAGAGCTGATTTCCGTCATAACGATAGGAATTGAAAAATTTTTCCGCCAGCGGGTTTGCCACCGTCCCCAGCAGCGCACCCAATCCGACAAATGTGAGCAAAGTCCGCGGGCCCAGAGTAGTGCGGAAGCAGAGAAGGCGGAAGACCGCTATCGTCCAGACGAAGAGGATGCCAAGCACGAGTATGGGCATTCAGACCTCCCGTAAAGAAGCTGACATAAGAAATGCGACCTGAGCAGAAAGGAAGAATATCCTCCGGTTCGTGCGTGTTGTCAATAAATTTCGGCGAATCAGGATATTTCAAACAGAAACACGCAAAATGAGCGCCGTAAAAACCCAGAGATTTTTTCAGCTCTTCGAGCACCTCATAGAGAATTGGACAGGTAAATGTTCGCTCAATCATTCCCATGGTGCGGAACAGAAAATCTGGTTCGTACAGGTATGGATAGCCGCTGCAATCGGCAGGCCGGTCCTCATATACGCTTCAGAAGAAACCGTAGCTGATTAACTCTGAGTAATTGCCTGGGAGCGCGAATAATAACGGGGCGATAGCTTGTGCTATCGCCCCCCAGAGGCTTGTCCCGCTAGAACGGGTCAAAGCTATGCGAGAACTGGAAAGTGCTCTGCGTAATGCCGCTACAGGTGGGCGAGGCAAAGGTTTGACCTGAACAACCGCCGTTGTCACGTGCCAGCGACCAGAATGCAAGCCGCGTGACGTAACTATTCGCATTGGCAAAGTTCAGCACCGTGTTGGTGTCGCTGAGGCGGAAGATCTCCCCTTGGGTATCGTTCTGCCCAATCATCACCGTGATACCCACCGAAGAGCTCAGACCGGCTTGTTGGATTTGGCCGTGCACTGCTTGACCGGCATCCATGGCATCCAGCCCCATCTGCCCGCCGTTATCTGCGGAACCTCCGTAGTCCATTGCCATTACGTTGACTACGTTGAGATCGAGCGCGTCCTTATGCGCCTGGTTGAGAACGGCCGTGCCAGTGCTGATTAGCCCAGTCGGCAGCACCGGCAGGGTGAAGGAAACAACCAGGTTCGGGTTTGCCGCCTTCAGTCCCTTGAGCGCCTGATCCAGTACCGGCAATCCCGGCCCGTCGCCAAGCGTGTCGCTCGCTTCCATGTCGAAGTCAAGCATATTGACGCTATAACGAGTAAGCACCCCCTGTAGGCTTGACTGCAGTGCGCCTGCGTTCCTGCAGCTACTCACAATGGGTCCACCCGCGCCGCCGAACGAAATGATGACGGTCACGCCATTGGCTTGCATCTGGTGCACCAGAGTTTGAATCGACGTGCCATTGGCCAGGTTGTCGGTGGGAAGCGTTCCTCCTAACCCACCCCAACCGAAGGCACAATTGCCGTTGCCGTCCAGGAAAGCCAGAGTAATTGCTTTAAGTCCGGCATTTTGCACGTTAGAAACAATATTCTCGCTGAACCCAAGACTCATGTCGTTATAGGGAGCAAATTGTTTTGGTCCGTTTCCTCCTCCGCCCCCCTGCGTTGTCGCGCTAGCCTGGTTCGAGGATGCGGACGTGCCGCCAGAGTTCGTGCCTTGCACTACATAGAAATAAGTGGTCGAGGCAGCAAGACCTGTATTGGAGAACGACGTAGAGCTCACGCCACTCGCGATTTGGTTGCTGCTGGAGGGTGTGAAGCCGCTGGTCGTGCTACGGAACACGTTATAGCTCACCGCGCAGGACGATGAACTTGCCGTCCAGCTCAGGTTGATCTGGCTGGGTGATACCGCGGTTGCTGATAGTCCGCTCGGCGCCGTCGGCATGCTGCAGGAGCCAGTCGTGCCCGGGTTGATTTCGATCCCGCTGATCAACGCGTTATTGGTCACCGAGGTGAACGTAATCACAAACTGCCCGCTCGCGTTCGCCGGCTCGGTGAATTCCTGGATATTGGCGATGTTCTGCCCACTTGAAGCCGCCACGATGTCGAAGTTCGTCAGTACCTGCGTCCCGTTGATCGTCACGTTGAACACTCGCGACCCGGCGGTTGTGAAGAACGTCTCGGCAAAGTGCAGACGCACCAGAGAGTTGGCTCCGGGGGTGAAGCCGGGAACCGTGTAAGTGAACGAAGGGGCCCCGGTCGTGGCGACGCGCGCCGTCTGGTATACGGCTGCCGGCGCCGGGTTGGTCACCTTGCTGGTATTGATGGCGTTGGCGTGATTGATAGTCGCGCCGCCGCTGAAATCCATGTCCGCTACGAAGGGACTGACTGCGGTGGTCGAACCCGAGTCGATGCAGATGCTCGTGCATGCCGGCGGAGGCGGCGTGGTGGAATCGATTTCGATTCCGCTAATCAGCGCATTGTTCGTAACCGAGGTGAACGTAATCACAAACTGCCCGCTCGTGTTCGCTGCTTCCGTGAACTGCTGCACGTTGGCGATGTTCTGCCCACCCGACGCCGCCACGATGTCGAAGTTAGTCAGCACCTGCGTGCCGTTGATGCTTACGTTGAACACCCGCGAGCCGGCGGTTGTAAAGAAGGTCTCACAGAAGTGCAGCCGCACCAGGTAATTGGTTCCCGGGGTCAGGCCTGGGATCGTGTAGGTGAACGAAGGAGCCCCGGTCGTAGCGACGCGCGCCGTCTGGTATACGGCTGTCGGGGCGGGGTTGGTCACCTTGCTGGTATTGATGGCGTTCGCATGATTGATCGTGACGCCGCCGGAGAAGTCCGCGTCTGCCACGAAGGGACTGGCGGCCGGTCCGCCGGAATTAATGGCAATGATTTGCTGTGCCGATGCCAAGCCTGCGAACAAAGCAAGCCCAAGCAGGGATGAAGCCACCATCATAAGCTGTCTTAACCAACCATACCGCCTCATATTCATTTTCATTAACGGACTCCTTAAAAGGTTTACGATTTGGCGTCCAAGTCCCCTTAGCAACTTGTACAAAAAACCCGCCAATTATAGACCTCAATTTTCGGTAATCAAGTTTCATTAGCGGTTAAGTGGCGATGAAACAGTTAAGTTAACGCGCATAACGTGAATGGGATCTTGGATTTGTGGCGAAGTACAAAAAAGTTCAACTGAAGATATGTAAGCAGACCTGGAAACCTTTTGCACCAACGCCGACATCGAGTTTCTTGGATTTCCTTCGCCTATTTGGAAGAATGGGGACGGAGAAAAATGTTTCATGAGTAGCGAATTATTCTTTTTGCTTGACTTTGTTTTATCACTTGATGATAAGATGCCGACGTTTTGGCTTCACGGCTCCAGCGCCAGTCCGCGAGCCTGCACTGCTGTTTCAGCCTTCGTCGTTATTGCGGTCCATCGATACATGCAACCGAGCACGCAGAACCGAGCACGTAGAGAGGATGGTTACGGACGTGAAATCCAAGAAAATAAGCATTCAAAAGAATTTGCTTCGAACTTTTTTCGCCGCATTGCTGGTACTACTTGCCTTGTCCATCGGTGAAGGCGCGCAGGCGCAGTCGCCTGTCACCGTCACTTTGAGTCCAGGCAGTCCCGGCGCCGCCATTCCCAATGATTATATTGGCCTGAGCTATGAAACCGGCTCGATCAACGGCGGCAACTATTTCCGGCCAACCAACCAGCCGCTTCTCCAGGTTTTCAGCACGCTGGGTATCAAAAGCCTGCGCTTCGGCGGAAACACATCCGACAGCGGAACGCCCGCGAATGCCGATCTGGATAACATGTTCGGTTTCGCCAAGGCGGCGGGCATTCCCGTTGTCTATACGCTGCGCCTGAAAGGATCCAGCCCCGGCGCCGCCGCGACCACGGCGGGTTTTCTATGGGGCAAATACAGCTCCAGCATCACTTGCTTCTCCATCGGAAACGAGCCCGATTTGTACATCGGCAGCTATGCTACGTATGCGTCCGATGTCAGCGCTTACATGTCGGCGGTCGGGCCAGTCGCTCCCGGGGCCAAATTCTGCCCGCCGGATACCTCGCGGCATAACACTTCGTGGGTCGGTCAAACCGCCAACCAGTTCGGCACGGCAAAGCTGGCGCACGTAACCCACCATGTCTATCCCGGCGGTAGCGGCGCCACCACCTGCTGCGCCGCGGCGCGCGATACCCTTCTGGGTACCGGCATCTTCGGCGAGTACAATTCGCAATACAGCGGATCGGTTCCCACCGCGGCCGGCGACGGCCTCCTTCTGCGGCTGTCTGAAACCAACAGTTTCGTCCACGGAGGCGCGCCCAACGCCAGCAACACATTTGCTTCCGCCCTTTGGGGCTTGGACTATATGTACTGGTGGACCACACAGCAAGACATGCTGGGTGGAGTCAACTTCCATACCGGCGACAGCGTCGCGTCGGGTCCGCCGAATTACGCCGTCTTCCTGAGCACCGCGGGTGGATATTCCATGCATCCGCTGGGGTATGGCATCAAGGCTTTCGACCTGGGAGGGCACGGACGAGTCGTGCACGCCGCGCTCAATAATCCATCCGCAGTGGATTTAACCGCGTATGGAGTGCTTGCCGCGGACAACAGCCTGTGGGTCACGGTCATCAACAAAAGCCACGATGCATCCGCCACGACCGTCAATCTCACCATTCAGTCCGGTGGATCCTACAATCAGGCCGCCGAGTGGGTCTTGCAAGCGCCGAACAACGACGTTTCCCAGACCACCGGCGTGACTCTGGGCGGCGCCGGATTTAACGTCGATGGCACCTGGAACGGAACATCCACCCCGGTGGCCATCTCCGGCGGCAACGTAAGCCTGACCATGCCGCCCGCCACCGCTGTTGTCGTTCAATTGCAACCGGGCGGCGCCACCGTTGTGCAGCCCCCCACAAACTTGGTTGCCACCCAGACTTCCCCTACCACCATAAACGCCACGTGGACCGCCAGCACCACCAGCGGCGCAACCTACAACATATATCGCAGCACCACGCCTGGATTCATTCCGTCCGCTGGCAATCGCATCGCGTCGGGCCTAACCGTCACCAACTTCAGCGATACGGTGCAGGCGAATACCATGTACTGCTATCTGGCTACGGCCGAGAGCAACGGCATGGAGTCGGCTCCTTCCAATCAGTCCTGTGCCGGCGGAACAGTGCCGCCGCAAGGCGTAAGCATCAATGCGGGAGGCCCGGCCGTGGCTCCGTTCATTGCCGACACTGATTTTACCGGCGGTGTCACCATCAATCACGCCAACACAATCAACCTGAACGGACAGCCCAATCCCGCGCCCACAGCGGTGTATCAAAGCGCGCGGGTGACCACGACCGCAGGAGCGGGCACGTCGTTCACCTACAAGATTCCGAATCTTGGCGCCGGGTCGAGCCACACTGTCCGGCTCCACTTCTGCGAAACGTTCTGGACAGCGGCCGGTAAGCGCGTCTTTAACGTGAGCATTAACGGCACGGCGGTGCTCTCCAACTTCGACATCTTTGCCGGGGCTGGCGGGCAAAACCGCGCGTTGATTAAGCAGTTTTCGGCAACCGCTGATGGCACCGGCAACATCACCATCGTGTTCACCACGGTGACTGACAAAGCCCTCATCAGCGGCATAGAAATTCAGTAAGCGTTTTTGGCGGCTTGTTTATCTCGAAAATGCTTGTAGGTACATGTAGAAATTCGGATTGAAGTTAACCTTTTAGATCGCAGTTGTTTCAGGCACTCATTGCGAGACTCCTACTTTGGCAGGAGTCTCGCAATGATGATTCTTTGATCGATTGCCGCGAACGAAGGCACGCCCTTCATCCGGTTCGTTATCTCCCCGCCGTACCTCCTCAGGTACTGCTGATGGAACAAGAGGTTCTGATCGAAAACCATCAGACACTGTTCTCCAATAGCTGCAGGTCGCCTACCGAGCAGGGCAGATGACCGTGCCGGCTACAAGGTCAGGCGTTCGCGCAGCCTCTGCGACTGACGACGGGTAATCGACACCTTGGTTCCGTCTGCAAGCATGGCGACGAGGCCGCCGTCCGGTCCTTTATCCAGAGACCGTATCTGCCGCAGATTGACGATATGGGAACGGCTGGCACGGAAAAAAATAGCGGGGTCGAGCCGGCTCTCGAGATCATTGAGAGATCTGCAAATCAGGGCGGAATTGCCTCCAAAATGCACGCGCGTGTAATTTCCCGCGGATTCAAGCAGACGTATGTCGTGCATCACCACGATCCAGCAATGCGCGCCGTCCCGTAAAAACACCTGCTGCTTACAATTGCAATGCTTTGCGGTTTCCATGGTAGGTGTAAGGATCAATCCGAAGTAACCAAGAGAGAGAACGTCGCACCAGGGACCTGGACTTCAAGAACCACCCTGTCGGTGGCATCCACAACCTTGCCAGCAATTGCGCCGGTATCCGGCTCAGGCGCGAGCTGCGCGCTGGCTGGCAAATAACCAGGAAAAAATCGAACGAAAAGCGAACAACTGGGATTATAGTCTCTGGGCGCATAAATCCCCATTGGTCCGATGAAAGAACGGACAAGATGAGAAAACTTGCAACTTTTTTTTGGGCCGGTTACTCACTGATTCTCTTCACCGGAAATGGATAGTACTTGCTGCTGAAAAGGCCCGGATGATTGAGTTGTCTCCGGCTTCCATAGATAGCCCAAGAGCGTATTGGACGCCAGCATGATAGTAGCCTGATCGCTGTTCGCGGCTTCGGCTCGCTGGTTTTGGCCGCTCATCATGAAAAATAACCTTCTATCACAATTTGCTTTCAAACCTGTTCGATGAGCGTTATCTTCCGCGCTAGCAAAGCCGCCGGCAGCGCGGGCGGCTGCATGAACCTAAGAAGTCCGATCAATACGGACCCAAAAAGATCACACAACTGTTGCAGCACTCACTCTGGAGGAGAGAAATCATGAAAGCGAAACTATACCCGCGAAAACGAACGACACATCTTTGGACATCACTTTTCATATTTGCCACCTTCGCAGTCGCACTCAATGCCTTGTTTCTGGTTTCACCAAGGGCCGCCGCGCAAGACGTCTTCGGGCGGATTTCCGGCACGGTGACAGATACGCAGGGCGACGTTGTTCCCGATGTCAACATCACCATCACCAACGAGCAGACGAAAGTCGCAAGGACTCTGAAGACCAATGTTCAGGGCTTTTATGTGTCCGACGATCTGCCGGTCGGCACGTATACCGTCAGCGCCCAGGCCCAACATGGCTTCAAAGCTTTGAAGACCACGGGCAATGATCTCTCGGCCGGGGCCCGCCTGACCGTGGACATCCGGCTTGAAGTCGGCTCCAACATCGTAGTGATGGAGGTGAATGCAGCGGGGGAGACGGTGAATACCGTCTCCGGCGAGCTGTCGCGAAGCGTGGGCGCGCAGCAGGTGCAGAGCCTGCCCCTCAATCAGCGTAACTATGTGCAGGCGGTTTCGCTGTTTCCGGGCGCGGCTCTTACATCGTTCGACCAGCAATTATTGACGACAGGCATGTCGACGACGGCCTCCAGCGTCAACGGCCATCGCTCCGACGGCAACAATTTCACTATTGACGGCGGCTTCAATATGGACGCGGGCTCCAATGGCACCCAACTCAACAACGTGGGCATTGATTTTATCGAGGAGGTTTCCATCAAGACCTCCAACTTTTCCGCCGAGTACGGGCGCAATGACGGCGCCTCGGTCAACGTGGTGACCCGCAGCGGAGGGGACAGCTACCACGGCGGCGCATTTGAATACATCCGCAATGACGTAACCGACGCAATCTCTCCATCCAACAAATTCGTGATACCCGCCGGCACTACGATGAAACAATTGAAGCCTCCTCTCCGCTTCAACGATTTCGGATGGAACTTTGGCGGCCCCATTGTCCAACAAAAACTGTTCTTCTTCGTCGGCCAGGAGTGGAAGCGGATTCGCCAGGGTCAAAAAACCCAGACACTTCAGCTTCCCACAACCGCCGAGATGGCCGGCAACTTCAGCGATCTCCTTCCCGGCACACCGCTCAAGCTGCCGACAGCTCCCGGAACCGTCCCGCCAGGTTGCACCATGACTAACAATGTGATGTCACCGCAGTGCATCACCCCCGACGGCGCTGCCATTGCCGCGGTTTATGCAAAAATGGCGGGGGTCGCCTCTACGTTCAGTAACACCGCCTCGACGAACAACGCGCTTTTTCAACCGGGTGGTCCGCAGAACTGGCGCGAAGATATCGCCCGTGTTGACTACAAACCGAATAATGCGCACAGCCTCTATTTCAGGTATCTCCACGATGACCTTACACTGGTTGATGCCTTCGGGACCTTCTCCGGACCCAACGGAAACGGGACCAACGTTCTTCCCACAACTCCCACGGTCCGCATTCGTCCAGGGTATGGCATCCAGGGGGGCGATGTGTGGATCATCAATCCGCGCCTGATCAATGAGGCGAAACTGAATGTCTCCTGGAACAAGCAGCGTATTCCGCCCACGGGAGACACGTGGGAGCGTTCGACCTATGGCTTCCAGTTTCCCTCTGTTTTCTCCACTGGATTTGGTGGAAGGTTCCCCAACGGAATTCCCAACGTCAGCTTCGCCGCACCCAGCAAGACGACGCCACCAACTGCGGCGCCCACGCAATTTACCGGTCCTGGTTTCTCGTTGCTGGCGCCTACTGTGGATATCAGCCCATCCGATAACCTCACATGGACGCTCGGAAACCATACCTTGAAGTTCGGCGTGATGTTTGCCCGCAACCGCAAGGACCAGAACTCGCGTCCGAACTCGCCGAACGGAGTGATTAAATTCGATGGCAGCGCCAACAGCACAGGAGATCCCTTTGCTGACGCGCTTCTGGGGAACTTTAATAGCTACACGCAGGTATCAGCCGACCCCATCGGACACTTCCGCTACGACAACACTGAGGCCTATGTCAACGATAGCTGGAAGGTTGCCCGCAAGCTGAGCCTGGAAGTCGGTCTTCGCTATCAATACATCGGGCCGACCTACACCCAAGGAAACAACGTCGCCAACTTTGATCCAAATCTTTATAGTCCGATGAGCTTGGTTGCCGACTCGAAAGGTAATTTCAACCTTCCTGCTCCTGGCAGTCCCCTTGACCAGGGATTCGTCATTGATGGGCTGATACGTCCAGGTAGCGTACCGGCAGACCAGTTGGTTCGTGTGCCTGGAGGAAACAGCGCTTTTGTGCTGGCTGTACCGACGGGAGGTTCACGCGGCCTCTACGGAGGCAAAAATCTGTTCGCGCCACGTTTTGGCTTTTCGTTCTCGCCGTTTAACGATGACAAGACGGTGATTCGCGGCGGCTTCGGCATCTTCTACGACAAGCCCGAGGGCAATATCATCTTTGGGCAACCGGGTATCACACCTTTTGTGCAGTCGGTGTCATATACCAATGGCAATTTGTCCAATATTACTGCCGGTAGCACAGCCATCCCCATATCGAGCATAAGCGGGGTAGACCCGAACTTCAAAAACGCTTATTCCATGCAGTACAGCTTTGGCATACAGCATGAGCTTCCCTATGGCGTCCTCATGGAAGTAAGTTATGTGGGAAGTCAGGCACGGCACGAAGTACGCGAGCCTGACATCAATGTGCCCAGTTTTCCTGTGCTCAACGCGGCCTTTGCCGCTAATACGAATGCCAAAATCACGAACATCAGCCAGGTTCAGGACAACCCTCTTCGCCCCTTCGTAGGTTATACAGACATTTTCGAGTATCTAAGTGACAGCAACTCCAACTACAACTCCTTGCAGGTTTATGCCAGCAAGCGTAAGGGCAACCTTCTCACCACGGTCAGCTATACCTGGTCGCGGGCCCTCAGTGACACTGACGCCTACAATGCAGGTAACACTTCAAGTGTGACCAATACGGAGCCGGAGTGCGCGTTCACTTGCCAGCTTCCCAATGGACAATCCATTCCCTGGCAGCGCTACTACTACGCACGGCCCTCCTTCGACCGCGCACATGTCTTTGTGATCAGCTACGACTATGCCTTGCCCTTCTTCCGGGGACAGCAAGGTTTCATAGGCCACACCCTGGGAGGCTGGGAGCTGGGCGGCATAACCCGTGCCCAGACCGGCCAACCTCTCACAATAAACGCCACGCAAGAGGTAGGGAACTTTACCTTCGCCCGACGTGCCGATATGGTGCCCGGCCAGGCCCTCTATTCGGGGTATACCTGCGCTGCCACTTCGAAGTGCTGGTTTAATCCCGGTGCCTTTGCTGTTGCAGCTACAAATGCAAATCCGGCTCTGGAAAGCGGGCCGTTCAATCGGCCCGGCGACGGTTCTCTAGGAAGCATCATTGGCCCCGGTTATTACGACTGGGACATCACGATACGCAAGCGCTTCAAGTTGCCCCGCGAAGGCATGGGTCTGTTGTTCCAGACGGATTTCTTCAATGCCTTCAACCGGGCGAATTGGGCAAATCCGAGTATAAGTTCTCCATCAAGTTGGGGGGTCATCAACTCGTCTCAGCCTCCGCGTCAGATGCAATTCGGATTGAAGGTCACCTTTTAAACTGCCTTTGTTTAAGGCACTTGTTGCGGGACTCCTAACCTTTGGGCAGGAGTCCCGCAACGATAACTCTTTGATTCGATTGCTGCGATCAATCAGAACGAGGATTCTCATTTTCTGATTCGCCACTGTCCTGCCGTAACAAAATCTCGTAACAAATCTCAGGATTGCTCACCACGTTGTAGAAAACGTTAAAAAATTACCTTGGTAACTTGACCGCTTTCATACAACAGGAGAAACTCCTCTCCATTACATGAATTTAGACCTGTTCCGCAGGCGCTCATCAGGGCGGCTTAGCCGAAGTCTGGCAACGCTGCCTTTGTTGATTGTGGCGGTTTTTCTCTTTTTCGCACCCCCCGCCGGCGCTCAAAGTTGGGCCTTGATATGGAGCGATGAGTTCAACGGACCGGCCGGCTCCGCGCCCAATTCCAGCAACTGGGCATATGAGACAGGGAACAACGGCGGCTGGGGAAACGCGGAGCTGGAGTACTACTGCCCGCCCGGAAATAACGTAACACCCTGCAGCGCCAGCAATCCTAATATCTTCCTGGATGGCAACGGGAACCTTGTGATTCAGGCCATCAAGACCTCAAGCGGGACCTGGACTTCAGGCCGCATGAAGACCGAGGGCTTGCAACAATTTCAGTACGGACGAATGGAAGCCCGGATGAAGCTTCCGGTGGGCGCCGGTTTTTGGCCGGCCTTTTGGATGCTGGGCAGCAACATCGGCACGGTTGGCTGGCCGACCTGCGGCGAGCAGGACATCATGGAGTGGGTGCCGCAGTACACTCCGACGACGACATCATCGACAATTCACGGACCGGGCTATTCCGGCGCCAATGGCATC
>DATHMH010000035.1:0-10694 GCA_035487295.1 Terriglobales bacterium | reverse complement strand
CCCGCCGGTTCAACTCCCCGTAGCTGATCTTCTCTTCTCCGTACACCACTGCTTCGGCTTCCGGGCTGCGCGCCACTTGCTCTTCGAACAACGCCTGCACCGTCTGCTCGCGTCCATAGTCGCTCCCGTTCCGGTTCCACCCCACCACCACCTGCTCCCGCTCCTCCGCCGTCTGCAGCGGCAACTCTACGATGCTGGCGTGGGGATTTGCCACCATTCCCTTGATCAGCACTTCCATTCGTTGCAGCATGCGATGAACGGATAATTGTTCGAAACGACAGCCGTCGTACAGAACAGCCAGTTGCAATTCTCTGCCCGGGACTGCGACTACATTCAATGGATAATTCGTACGCTCGAAAAGACGGGTGTTGACGATATCGAGCTGCTCTCTCGCTCCACCCAGCGACTCATCTACCGGGTAGTTCTCAAAAACCAGAATGCTCTCGAAGAGAGGCATTGCTGCCGGCACTTCGCTCCACTGCTTCACGTCATATAAAGGACTGTATTCATACTCATGCAATTCGAGCTGCCGCGACTGTATGTCGCGCAGAAAGGCAATCAACCCCTGATCGGGAGCGATTTGCACGCGCATGGGCAAAGTGTTGATGAACACGCCGACCATATTTTCTATGCCGGGCAATTCCGCCGGACGGCCGGAAAGTGTTGCCCCAAAAACGACGTCCCTCTCTCCGGTCAGACGGCCCAGGAGCAATGCCCACGCGCCCTGTACCAACGTATTGATGGTTAACTGGTGGGAGCGGGCAAAACTCTGGAGACGGCCCGTGAAGTCGGCATCAAACCCGAGGCGGACCTCCGCGTACTCGTGGTTTTCGGGTGACTGCGACTGTGAACCTGGTTTAGCAAAAGGCAGAGGCGTTGGCGTGGAAAAACCCGCAAGAAATTTACGCCAGAAGGATTCGGCGTTGCCATGATCGCGGGTGGCAAGCCAGGCAACATAATCCGCGAAGTTGGCGGACTTCATGACCGCTACGTTCGCGCCCTGCGTGAAGGTTTTGTAGGCGGCGAATACGTCTTCAACCACAATCGGGAGACACCAGCCATCCATAAGAAGATGGCTCCATGTCCAGATGAACTGAAAACGATCTTCCCCGAGCTGCACCAGGGTCAGGCGCATCAATGGAGGCGAAGCCAGATCAAATCCGCGAGTCCGGTCCGCCTGCTGATATTCATCTAACCCAACCTGCTGCGCTGCCGGAGAGAGCTCACGCCAATCAAGTTGCGTAATCCGAAGTGCAACCGACTCTGGAATCACTTGCACCGGCTCCGTCAGCCCCTGCCAGAGAAAGAATGCCCGCAGGACCGAATGCTTGCGCAACGTGTGCTGCCATGCCCTTTCGAAAACATCACACCCCAGGCTTCCCTTCAGTTCACAGCTCACCTGTTCGATATAAGCGCCGGCATCGCTCTCGTACAAACTGTGGAACAGCATGCCTCTCTGCATGGGTGAGAGGGGATAAGCATCTTCTATCCGGAGACCGAACTGCCGAACCATCCCGTCAATCTGCGGCTGTGTAAGTTTCGTGAGCGGAAAGTCGGAAGGAGTGAATCCCCCGGTGGACTCAAGGCAGCATGCAATCGTCTGGCGAAGCGTGTGGAGATAGGCTTCTGCGAGCTGCTGCATGGTCTCCTGTTTATGCAAGCACTGGCTGAATGTCCAATAAACATGCAGCGCGCCTTCGGCGACGCTGGCATTGATCTCGAGCGGATAACGGCGGCGTGCCCGCGGGCTTTGCGAAGGCCCAACAGATTCGGCAGCCAATCCGAACACAGAGTCCGACGAGAGCGCATGGTCAAATTGTCCCAGGTAGTTGAAGAGCACTTCAGCCGGCCGGGCGGGCTGCAATTTTTTCCGAATCGCCGCATCCGGATGCAAGTACCGCAGGAGCCCGTATCCGATTCCGCGATTGGGGATTTTTCGAAGTTGTTCTTTCACGCTCTTGAGGGCTTCCTCCGGCTCATCTCGTGGATCGAGGGTCAGAACAATCGGATACACCGACGTAAACCAGCCAACGCTTCTCGTAAGGTCAAGGTCTTCGCCGATCTCCTCGCGTCCGTGGCCTTCGAGGTCCACCCGGATCGTGCCGCCGCCAGTCCAGCCGATTAACGTCTTTGTCAAAGCCGCGAGCAACACATCGTTAACCTGCGTGCGGTATCTTGCCGGGACTTCCTGCAAAAGAGCGCGCGTCTCTTCAACGCTCAGTCTCAACGTCAAAGTGCGCGCGCTGGCAACGGAGTTGATTCCTTCCGGAATATCGAGGGGCAACATGCCGGCGCGAGTTTCGACAACCCCTTCCCAATAGCCGATCTCCTGCTCCCATTTGGCAGCCGGGGCGCAGGCGACGAGCGATTCAGACCATTGCCGAAATGAGGTGGTTTTCTCCGGCAGTTTGATGCTCTCGCGCCGCAGGGCCTGTGTGTAGAAATGTTGCAAATCTTCAAGCAGGATTCGCCAGGACACGCCATCAACGGCAAAGTGATGAACCACGACGAGCAGACGATCATGTCCCTGCGGATGACAACGGAAAAATGCGGCTCGCAGCGTCGGCCCCGTAGAGAGATTCAAGCTCGATTGCAGTTCAGCAGCGGTCTTTTCTATCTGGGCTGATTGCAGCTCAGCCGGCAGCCGCGAAAGATCGTGCTGCTCGAGCACTCTTTGTGGAACGTGGCCTGTAATTTCCTGCCGCCATGAATCGCCCTCACGGTGCATTCGTAAACGCAATGCGTCATGATGCTCGATCAATTTCCCAAAGACATCTTCCAGAGCACCTGCATCGAGGGGCCGCCGCGCCGCCAACAGCAACGCCTGGTTAAAATGCTGTGGATCGGCAGGATCGTTCTCGAAAAACCAGTGCTGCACCGGCGTCAAAGGAACCGGGCCTACCGCCGGATAATCAGACTGGGATTCGCGTGCTGATGACTTTGGTTGGGCGGCGCAAGCCAACTCAGCCACAGTTGGTTTTTCGAACAGAAGCCGGGTCGTGAGTCGAAGACCTGCATGATTGGCGCGCGAGGCGATCTGAATGCTCAGAATAGAATCGCCGCCGAGTTCGAAAAAGTTGTCATACACCCCGACCCGTTCAACCCGCAGCACCTCCGCCCAGATGTGGGCCAGAATTTGCTCGGCCTCAGTCCGCGGAGCTACGTATTCATTCTTGATCCCGAGCTTCATATCATCCGGGGCGGGCAGAGCGCGTCGATCGACTTTGCCGTTGGGTGAGAGCGGCATCTCGTCAAGCATCACGAAAACCCCAGGGACCATATACTCGGGCAGCGTTGTCTTCAGGCTCTGGCGCAATTCGCTCAGACCTAATACGCAACCGCGCTGCGCAACCAGGTAAGCAACTAACTTTTTGTCTCCACCCGCGTCTTCGCGGGCGACGACGGTCGCCTGCGAGACACCCGCAATCTGGGTCAGCGCGTTTTCGATTTCGCCCAGTTCAATTCTCAAGCCGTGGATCTTGACCTGATGGTCCGTGCGGCCGAGGTATTCGATATTGCCGTCGGGACGCCAGACAGCGAGGTCGCCGGTTCTGTACAAACGCGCGTTGGAATCTGAACAGAACGGGTCTGGAATGAATTTTTCCGCCGTCAACTCGGGTCGATTGAGATATCCGCGGCCAACCCCGACGCCGCCAATATAGAGCTCTCCCGGAACCCCGACGGGCACGGGTCGCAGTGATGGATCGAGAATATAAATCCGGATGTTTGCAATCGGGCGGCCGATCGGAACTGTACGTTCAGGGCTGTCAGGCCGGCACTGCCAATAAGTAACGTCAATCGCCGCCTCGGTCGGCCCATAAAGATTGTGAAGCTCCGCCGGTATTCGGGCGAAGAAGCGTTCCTGCAGCTCGAATGGGAGCGCCTCACCACTGCAGATAACCCGTCGCACGGAAGAACAGCCTTCGATGCCAGGCTCTTGCAGGAAAAGTTGCAGCATCGAGGGCACGAAGTGCAGAGTTGTGATCTTTTCGCGCTGGATGATGTCTGCAAGATAGCGGCAATCCTGGTGCCCGCCCGGACGCGCCATTACCAGGCGCGCGCCGGTGAACAGAGGCCAGAAAAATTCCCATACTGAAACGTCAAAACTGAAGGGCGTTTTCTGCAGAACAGAATCACCCGCGTTCAGTTGATACATCTCCTGCATCCACAGCAGGCGGTTGCATAACCCGCGATGGTTGTTCATTGCGCCCTTTGGTTTACCGGTCGAGCCCGAGGTGTAAATCACATAGGCCAAATCGTCAGGGCCCGCCGCTGGCAGAGGATTGTCTTGCGATTCGCTTTCCTGCTCTGGCCCCACAACATCGAGCGCAATGGTATGCGCGGAATGCTTTGGCAAAGCCGGCGCCAGGCGCTCTTGGGTGAGAAGAACCGGCGTGCGCGAATCTTCAAGCATGAAGGCAAGGCGCTCTTTCGGATATTCCGCGTCCAGGGGCAGGTAGGCGCCGCCGGACTTCAAAACACCCAGAAGCGCAACCACCATTTCGATGGAGCGCTCCATGCAGATGCCCACCAATGACCCTTTGCTGATTCCCAGCGAGCGCAGCCGGTGCGCCAGTTGGTTTGCCCGGCAATTCAGCTCTTTATATGTGAGAGTCGAATCCTCGCAGGTGAGGGCAAGCGCATCTGGAGTCAATCGGGCCTGCGATTCTATGAGCTGGTGAATCGGGGTTTCAAGATCGTAGTTTCGGTTCGTGGCATTGAAGACCTGCAGTATCTGCTCTTCTTCCGGCCCAGACAGCAGAGGAATGTCAGCCAGCGTGCGAGGATTCTCCAGGATACTTTTGAGAATTGTTTCCAGGTGACCCAACATACGGAGGATGCTCGGGCCATCGAACCGGCTTTTGTCATAGCTCAGCAGGAACGATATTTGGCGCCCCGCTGTCACCGTCAGCGTCAGCGGATAACTGGTGCGCTCAAAAGATCTGATGTCTCTGATCGATAGCTCGCCGGCAGTGTGGAACGTTTCTGCCGCAGGATAATTCTCAAACACCACCAGACTTTCGAACAATGCCTGTTTTTGCGGTCTTCGCAGCCATTTCTGGATCTGCATCAGCGGGGTGAATTCGTATTGCCGGGCTTCGGTCTGGTTGGCCTGCAGCGCGTTGAGCCAGGGGAGCAACTCAGCGTCGACCGGCACGCTTACGCGCAATGGCAGGGTATTGATGAACATGCCCACCATAGACTCAATGCCGGGAATGGCCGCGGGACGTCCCGAGACAACGTTTCCGAAGACCACATCGCTCTCGCTGCTATAACGCGCGAGCAGCAGTGCCCATGCGGCCTGGGCCAGCGTATTCAATGTGAGCTGGCGGCTGCGGACAAATATTTTTGCCTTCTCACTCACATCCGCAGAAAGCTCCAGCCGCTCTTCGCCGTAGCCGCGCTCGTTCAGATTCCGGTCAATCCCAAACGGAGTGGGACCGGTAAAATCGGCAAGATATTTTCGCCAGAACTCTTCGCTGTGAACCAGACTTTGCTGTTTCAGCCAGACGATATAGTCCCGATAGGGACGTGGCGCAGACAGGTCGAATGCGCTCCCTTCCCGAAGCGAACGGTAGATCTTAAGCACCTCTGCAAAGACAATGGGCAAACTCCACCCATCCAGGATGATGTGATGAAAGCTCCAAACGAAGTAATGCAGCCGCTCGCCTCCGCGAAACAGCGCGCACCGCATGAGAGGAGGCTTGCTTAAATCGAATTTACGGGCCTGGTCGGCGGCAAGAAACTCCTGCAGGCGTGCGCATTGTTCTGCCTGCGGAATGTCACTCCAGTCCTGTTCCTCACAAGGCAACGAAACATCCGCATGAACCACCTGGACAGGATTTCGCACATCTCCCGCGACGAAGCTCGTCCGCAACACCGAATGGCGCTCCAAGACCTTCTTCCACGCGGCCAGAAAGGCAGGCCCCTCCAGGCTGCCCTCAACGGCGAAACTCACCTGGCGGAAATATTCATCCGATGACTCAAGGGCATGGATGCTATGGAAAAGCATGCCCTCCTGCAAAGGTGAAAGCGGATAGAACGACTCGACGTTCTTCATATTTGTTTTGTTGGGTGCTTACTTCAGGGTGTTTTCGATTGCCGCGGAGATGTTGTCCAGCTCAGATTGGTCCCATTGAAATTCGGAAACATCGGAAACCGTCCAGCTCCGCGAGGTTGCAGACTTGCAGTATGCGATCAACTCTCGCAGGGCCCGCACATAACGCTGGGCTATCTTTTCAATTGTTTCCTGCAGGAACATCTCGGAACTATAGACCCACGAGATGTTCAATACGCCCCGCATGACGCCGGCGTTGATGGCAATTCGGTGAGGCAGGCGCGCCTGGGGCGAGTGCGGAAGGCCGCTCGATTCCTGCGCCACTCCGAATATCGAATCGCGTGCCACTGTCTCCGATTGTCCTGTGTAAAGAAAGCTGATCTCCGGCCCCGATGCGGAGCGCAGCTTCGATGCTTCGGAAGAAGTGTCGAGATATCGCAGAGCGCCATAACCGATCCCGTGACCGGGCACAGAGCGCAGTTGCTCCTTGATCGATTTAAGCGCTGCAACGAGGTCTCCCTCCGGCAAGTGCAACTGCGCAGGGTGAAGGGCCGTGAACCAGCCGACGGTGCGTGACAAATCAATATCAGGGAATAGCGGCTCCCGTCCCAGCCGCTCCAGGTCGACCGCGAAGTCCCGTTCACCCGTCCACTCGAAAAGCGTCTGCGCTAACGCGGTCAGCAGAACGTCATTAATTTGCGTGTTGTAGACCGGCGGCACATCCTGCAAAAGCGCGCGCGTCTCTTCGGCGTCGAGTCCAAGCGTCACAATTTTTGCGGTAGCTTCGGTACAACGGTCGGGTTTTACTGAAAAATCCTGCGGTAGTTTTCCCGAATTGGAGTCGATTGTTTTTACCCAGTAGTCCAATTCGGAACGGAAGCCGCCCGCCTGCGCGTGCTCGCTGAGGCGTTGTGACCAGTGCCTGCAGGAAGTGGTCTTGGCCGGCAACTGCACCGGCTCCGATTTCAGTTCACCGCGGCAAACTGCTTCCAGGTCTTCCAGAAGCACGCGCCAGGAAACGTTATCCATCGCCAGGTGATGCACAACCATCAGCAGCCGGTCCGTAGATTGCGCGCCGCAATCGAACCAGACCGCGCGAAACACCGGCCCATTGAGGATATCAAGCTTGGTTTGCTCCGCCGCCGCGGCTCGCTCCAACACGGCCGTGAGTTCCGATCGAGGCACAGACGCGAGATCAATGCGGCGAAGCAGTGGCTGGTTTTCGCTTTCGGCATTGATTTGCGTCCATGAACCACTTTCCTGACGGAAGCGAAGCCGGAGGGCATCGTGATGTTTGACAACTTTGTCGATCGCCTTTTCAAGAACTGCCGCGCCGATCTTGTGCCTGAGTTCGAGAAAAACCGCCTGGTTGTAGTGGTTAAGGCCAGTGAAGTTGTGATCGAAAAACCACTGTTGAATGGGCGTGAGCGGCAGCGGGCCAGAGACAATTCCCTGTTCGGCCTGTAAAGATTTCGCCGTGCCTGCAACGGCGGCAAGTTCAGCTATGGTTTGGTGCTCAAACACTTGTTTGGGCGAGAGGCGAAGGCCGGCCTGATTGGCCCGGGAGATAACCTGGATGCTGACCACCGAGTCGCCACCCAACTCGAAGAAGTTGTCGTGAATGCCAACCTGTTGGATGCCAAGCAGGTGTTGCCATATCTCTGCCAGTTTCTGCTCGGCTTCAGTCCGCGGTGCGGTATAGAGGGCTTGCAGCTCCGGCCTGGCGTGCATAATTGGCGGCTCTTCCCGAGCCGGCTTCGAGAGGCTGGGAAAGGAAAGCCATTGTTCAATCCGTTTTGCCAGATCTCCCGAAGAAACCAGCACCTGTGTGCCGACGTCCTTACAAATTACGCGATTGAAGACCTCAAAGCCTTCGCGCAACGTAATTCCGAAACTCGTTCTTGCCGCGGACTTCAACAATTCCGACGCTTCCGAACCAATCCAGTTGTCCAGATTCAAGCATGTCCATTTCGTTGAAGCTGAGCGGTTGTGTTTGTGAATGAAGGAATCCGTGAAAGCATGGGCGGCCGCGTAAGCCGGATATCCAATCGCTCCCACGACCGACGCCAGGGACGAAACTACGACGACGAAATCCAGTGCTTTACCTTCCAGTGCCTGCTCCAAAATGGCCAGGCCCCGGAGTTTATCTTTAAATTGCTGCTCACATTCCTCGTGGCTCATTTCCTGAATTGTGCTGCTTATCTTTACACCCGGAGCGTAGAAGATCCCGCTTATTTTCCCAAAACTGCGCTCTACTTCGGCCAGGGCTTCATTCACTGCCTGGGCATGGCTGGCATCGGCGGCCAGTAGCTGCACTTGTGATCCAAGCCGCTCGAGGTTTTGTACCTGTCTTACCTTGGAGCTAAGATCATCTTTGCTCTCCAGTACCTCCGGCCATCTTTCCCGTTCCGGCAAACCGGAACGTGTTATCAGAACCAGTTTGGCCTTAACTCGTTCTGCGGCGTATTGCGCGAATCCCAGCCCGATCTGGCCCAATCCCCCGAAGATCACATAAACACCGTTTTCTTCAAGCAGGTTGGCCGTACCGGAAGACTTCGATCGCATTTGCTGGAAGACCTGGATCCATCGGTAACTGCCGCGATAGGCGACTACGGCTTCATGGTTGTCTGCCAGGATTTCTTTGGTAATGGCGGTTGCAAGCTTCGAAATATGAACCAAGCCGCTGTCCCTCAGATCCAGGTCTACAGCCCGGCATTCAGTTTTCAACTCCTGCTGGATGGCCTTGCACAATCCAATTGCGGTAGCATGCGCGGGATAGAGTTCCTCATCGCCTGTCACTTCATAACAATTGTTCGTGACAACCTGCAAACGCGGTAATTCACCCTGGGTTCTCGCCAACGCCTGCGCCAAATACAGCAGACTATAAAACCCGCGTTTATTCGCATGATCGATTGAGATGTTCCACAAATGCACAATCTGGCTGGGCATTGCGCCCGAGGTATGCAGCTCGTTGACCAACTGTGCGTAGTGTTCGGCCTGCAGAGCGTTCAAGCAATATGAATCGTGCCCGTGTTTCGCGAAATTCGCCGCGGAGCGCACGCCCACAACGTGCTGCCCCTGTTGGCGTAAGCGATGGGCGATCTCTTCTCCGACTCCATAGTCGTCGAGAAATATCAGCCAGCGCATGCCGGGAACGATTTCGCCTGCATCTTTGAAAGCAACTGCTCCTGATCGTTCCCAGGATGGAATATAGAACCACTCTTCAATGCTGGTTCGCTTTAACAGGGCCTGGGAGTATTGTCCTGTTTGTGGTTCGATCCAATAGCGGCTTCTCTCAAAGGGGTATGTCGGAAGCGGTATGCGCCGCCCCCTGCCGCCGTGGAACCTGCTCCAGTCAATGCTATGGCCCTGTGCCCAGAGTCGGCCCAGCGTCTCCAATATGGATTGCGTGTCGGAGTTCCTCTCACGCGCACTGCCAAAGGATGAAAACACCGCGCGGTCGTCTTCACGCTTTACCTGTTTGCGAACCAGGGCGCCCAGTGCGTTCCCCGGCCCGACTTCCAGAAAGACTGCGTTGGGATCCTTCAGCAATTCCGATACGCCATCGGCGAAGCGAACTGTGCGCCGCAGGTGTCTGACCCAGTAGTCCGGGCTGGTAGCTTCTTCTTTTTGAATCCAGGTTCCGGTGAGATTTGAAATGAATGGTTGCTGTGGAGGCCTGAGATCGACCGCCGCCAGCACCCGGGCAAAGTCATCCAGCACGGCATCCATGGCAGCGGAGTGAAATGCGTGCGAGGTATGCAGGCGTTTTCCGTTGCGCCCGGTGCGTTCGAGTTCGTTTTCCGCGGCGGCGATGGCTGAGTGCGCGCCCGACAGAACGCAAAGATCAGGAGCATTCACCGCCGCAAGGCTCAAGGATCCGTTGCCCAGCATCTTCGCTTCGCTCTCCGGTAACGGAATTGCGAGCATTGCGCCCTCTGCCACAGAGTTCATCAACTGCCCGCGCCGCGCCACCAGCATGAGTGCGTCTTCGAGCGAGAAGACGCCGGCCAGACAGGCAGCCACATACTCGCCCAGGCTGTGCCCGACCATGGCCTGCGGCTGCACACCCCAGCTTATCCATAGCTTCGCCAGCGCATACTCGATAACGAACAGCGCAGGCTGCGTGAACTGAGTTTGTTTTAAGCGTTCTGCCGTGTGGCTCTCTTCTTCTTCCCGCGATGGAAAAACGATTGTGCGGATGTCGAGCCCGTCGAGGTGGGGCAGCAGCAGCTCTGCGCAGCGGCCGACTTCTTTGCGGAAGACCCGCTCCCGCTCATACAACTCCCGCCCCATGTTGATGTATTGCGCGCCTTGCCCGGGGAACATAAAGACCACGGATTGGGCTCTGGTTTTTGTGACATCTGTCCACGGCGCCCGCTGATTCTCTTCCTTGAGCGCGGCAATGGCCTCCTGCGGAGTCCTGCATACCAGCACCCGGCGATGCGGGTATTCCGTCCGCCCTACCCCCAGCGTGTAGGCCACATCCCCCAGGTTGATTGCCTCGTGCCTCTCTTGCCTCTGCCCCAGATGCTCCGCCAGTTGCCGCCCCGCCTCGGTTAACGCACTCTCCGTCTTCGCCGACAGCACCAGCAACTCCCACTCCCGCTCTTGCTCCCGTTCTGATAACTCACTC
>DATHMH010000034.1:0-217131 GCA_035487295.1 Terriglobales bacterium | reverse complement strand
CGGAAGGCGGCTTCTCCGGCGTCGGACACCTCGACCCACTTCGGTTCAGGCGAGGCCTCGGCGTCGTAGTTGTCGTGCCAGTTCCACCACTTGTACGGCGGGGTCTGGGGGTAACCCTCTGGCGAGTCCTCCCAAGTTTCCTGACGGCCGAGCGGCGTGATGTCGAGGTAGCTCCAGGTGGTCCCCATCGCCTCGTCGCCGCGGCCGTTGATGAAGTATGTGCGGAACACCCGCTCGCCGTCGCGGAAGAACACGTTGTGGCCGTGCCATGCATCGACACCGAAGTCCGCGTCGAAGCCGTCGGTGATGGTGTACCAGGGCATCTCCCAGCCCATCCGCGCCTTCAGGCGCGCGATGTCCGCCTGCGGCGCGCGTGAGGCGTAGACGAGGGTGGTGTCGCGGGCGTTCAGATGGGCCAGGTGGGCGACCTGATCGGCGCCCAGGGAGCAGCCGCGGCAGGCGTGCTCGGGCCAGCCGAACACCCCGGGCTCGAAGAAGGCGCGATAGACGATCAACTGACGGCGGCCCTCGAACAAATCGAGAAGGCTTACCTTGCCCTTAGGTCCGTCGAACTCGTACTTCTTGTTAACAGCCAGCCAGGGCATCCGCCGGCGTTCGGCGGCCAGCGCGTCACGGGAGCGGGTGAAGGCCTTCTCCTTCACGAGGAGCTGCTGGCGCGCAGCCTCCCACTCCTGCTGCGACACGATCGGGGGTGTGTTCATCGCGAGATGCTCTTTCCTGTGTTCCTTGTCTCTTTCTTTGCTTGTTGCCATCTTATTTCTCCTTATGTTTTCTGAAACAGACCGAGACGATTCGCTCTGAAAAATTTTCTGAACTTGCCAATTCGGGAACTCTTTCATTTCTCCTTGTTATTCAGATTCGGGTCGATTTCTTCTGCTCCGTTCTTTTTGCGAGAAACTTTCACAGCCAATGCTGCCAGCCCGCTGGTAGAAGCCGCACCGGCAACGATTAGTCCTATAGTTGCCAAACAAAATGGGCACATGGTTTACCTCCTTGGTGGCCAACTTGACCGCTAAGCCGCCTCTATATGGGTGACGGGCAAGGAGGGTTGATTTCGACAGGACAAATAGAAAAAAAATTAGCCCCGCCTTTGGAGCAGGAACTGTCTCACCGCCGGGTCCTCAGCTAGCCCAATCGCCCGGTCGAATGCATCCGCGGCCTCAGATGGCTTCCCTAGCCGTTGCAACAGGTGAGCGCGAACCGCCCAGTAGGGCTGATAAGTGGAGACATCATCCGGGTCAATCCCGTCCAACACCGCCAGCCCGGCTTCAGGTCCCGTCGCTTCGGCTACTGCCGCGGCGTATCCAGTTTGCGTGCCGAGCGTGGGGGATATGCGGATCAGTTGTTCGTAGAACAGCGTGATCGCGACCCACTCGGTCCGGCCGCTGCGCGCCCGCTCAGCGTGTACCGACTGAATCGCGGCTTCGAGTTGAAAGCGGCCGGTGCGACCGCGACTCGCCGCTTCGGCGAGATGATGTTCCGCCTCTTCGATGAATGGCAAAGACCAATGCTGTGAGTCCTGCTCCGAGAGAGGAATATAGCGGCCATCCGGTCCCCGCCGCGCCCGCCGCCGCGCTTCACAGTGGAGCATCAGAGCCAGCAGCCCCCGAACCTCTGCTTCTCCGGGCATGAGCTGGAGAAGGACACGTCCGAGCCAGATCGCCTCCTCGGCCAAATCCCGACCGGGCTGGTCGACGCCCGCCATGTCGTCCCAGCCGAGCCCGAAGGCGGCATAAATCGCTTCCAGCACAGCGTCGAGCCGCGGCGGCAGTTCACGCTCTTGCGGGACTTCGAACTGAATACCGCCGTCACGGATCTTCGTCTTGGCACGCACCAGGCGCTGCCCCATCGTCGTGGGTGAGACCAGGAAAGCATGGGCAATGCGCGCGGCGTCCAGGCCCAGAACGGTCTGGAGCATGAGCGGCGTGTGCATCGCCGGATCGATTGCCGGGTGGGCGCACACGAAGAGGAGTTTCAACCTTTCATCTGAAAACTCTGTCGACAAAGTCATGTTGGGCTCCTTGGACTCCTCCCTGAGGAGCAGGAGAGTGGGCTCGCTCGCTTCAGCTACTCGCCGATGACGAACAAGATCGATAAAGGAGTGACGAGCACTCGTCAGCAGCCATGCTTCCGGATTTTGCGGCAGGCCGTCTTGCGGCCAATTCGTGAGTGCTGCTACCAACGCATTACTGAGGGCGTCCTCCGCGCTGGCCACGTCGCGCGTGTGCGAGGAAAGGTATGCCACCAGACGTCCGTAGGACTCGCGAGCAACCCGCTCGATTGTCCGGTGAGTGCTCTCCTGACTTCCACTCATCCCGTGACCCGGCGCCTGAATTCGAGTGCAAGGGGACGGACCTCCACAGCACCACCCGCGGCGGCCGGGCAGCGCGCTGCCCAATCGAGCGCCGCGTCAAGCGAAGGGAGTTCCAGGATAAAGAATCCCCCCAGTAGCTCTTTGGTATCCGCAAAGGGGCCATCCTGTACGCGCCGCTTTCCGTCCTTAAGTCGCACCGTGGTCCCAGTCTCCGGCGCTTGAAGTGGATTGCCACCGAGGTAGATGCCGGCTTCGACCAGCGCCTTGTGGTACGCCCGCCAGGCACCGAGGTAGGGATCGGTTTCGTCGTTATTCCGTGCCGCAAAAGCTTCTGGTGATTCGAAGACTAGCATGGCGAATTGCATCACGTTTTCTCCTTTGAGAGCAATTGTAAGCGCCTTTGTGCGCTTGAATGTATGACGGATGGGAGGCAGCCAATTCGACAGATTTCAGGAAATCTCGAGGAATTTCAAGCAGCCACAGGCGAATTGAGATACGTCACCGTCAAGGTAGCGATCTGCGGGGCGTTTGCGGAAGGCAGACTCGAAGCTCCCAAGCACCTCGCTCGCAACCTGCATAACCCTACTTCGAGGCAAAGTACGAAGAATTCAGGCCGCGAACCATAATGGAGTCTTTCCAATGTGTTCACGTCCGCGTTCAACCCCCTAAAAAGTTGTGCCCTAACACGTGATCCCATCGAAAGGGTATAGCCGCGCTGGAAACGCTTTAGAAAGCTGGGAACGATTGATAAACGGGGAAAAAATTCCGCGGGATCCGGGAAATCCGTGGGCAGCACTTCTATTTCTGCAGCGTTTCCTCAATCCGTATGGCGGGACCTTTTTCTACGGTCAAATTTTTGCGCAAGGGCCTATAACCAGGGAGCTGCAGGATGATTTCATATTCGCCGGGTGGGAGTGCGAGCTTCGTGGGTGTGGTTTTGGAATACAGCTCGCCGTTCACCGATATTTGAGCTCCGCGCGGGACGGTGTGCACTTCAACGCCAATTCTGTCTCCAGTGTTGCCCCCAAACATACGCGAAAAGATATTGCCGTGCGATTCCTTGGCCTTCTCTAAATCCAGCGGTTTCAAGGTAGGAGCGAAGCTGAATTGCTGGCCTTCCTGCAAATCTACATTGGTAGTAGCTACCTGGAAGCCGGGTTTGCGCACAGTGATGTTGTGCATGCCCCGGCCCAGCACAATTTGTGTGGGTGTAGTTTTGACGATTTCCCTGTCATCAATGAGGATGGCCGCTCCCGGCGGGTCGCTGTTGATGGAAGCAGTCGCGGTGCCCGCTTTCAACTTGGCATTCACATAGGCCGGCTTGCCGGCATTCACTTCAGCCACGCGGGTCTCAATCGAGTATCCATTTTTGCTGAAGGTTATGGTGTGCGGGCCAGGCGGAACTGCGGTTGCGGTAAAGGGGGTGCGCCAGTCGGGCTGACCCACTCCATCAATCTTAACGTCGGCGCCATCCGGATCAGAACTTAACACCAACTGTCCCGAGCCCAGCATGGCAGAAGTTGGGGTTGTAATTGCGGACGTGTGTCCGGCGCGCGGGTTAGAGGTGTGGTGCCGGTTGCTGCGCCACGGGCTTGGTTCGCTTGACGTCTCCACAGGCGGGTTCTGGGAAGCATCCGGCGGTGTAGTAGAAACAGCAGGAGTCGCGGCGCTCACCGGCTGTGTGGTCTCCGGCGTTTCTGTCGCAGCCGATCCGGTGTTCTGCTGTTGCAGCACACGCGCCATCTCCGCTTTTTGCTTGGCCTGCTCATGCCTGATGTAAATGATGACACCGGTTACAACCACAATAATGACTGCCAGCGCTCCCGCCACCACCTGCATCAAAGGAATTGATTTCTGGGCCACCATTGGTTTTTTGCTGGGAACCTTGGTGACAACTCCCCGAGCGGCCGTGGCCTTGCCGGTTGCAGTCCTGGCAGCAGCGGGAACTCCATTCGGAGTACGAACCGGGGCCGGTGTTTTTACTGTGTTCGGGAAAGTGGATTGCTGTGGAAATTCAAAAACTCCCGCCGGGATGGGCTTAGGAGCCTCTTCCTCTTCTTCGGGAAGATTCTCGTAATTCTCCAGAGCGTGCATCAGGTCCGCCCCCATCTGGTAGCGTTCCTGCGGAGTCTTGGCCAACGCCTTCAGGATGACCCGATTCAATCCCGGATGAACTTCAGGATTCAGCTCGCGCGGCGGGATGGGATCTTCATTGACGATCTTATAAATAATGGTTGTGATGTTGTCGCCGGCAAATGGTTTTTCGCCGGTGATCATCTCGTAGAGGATCACGCCGAAGCTGAACAGATCTGACCGGCCGTCGAGCGGCTTACCCTTCACCTGCTCGGGCGACATGTAATTGGGTGTACCCAGCACCTCGCCGGTTGAGGTCATGCTGCCCCCGGCCTTGGCGATGCCGAAATCCGTGATCTTTACCGTGCCACTGGGAAGAATCATGATGTTGGCAGGTTTGATGTCACGATGCACCACGCGCTGGGCTGAGGCGGCATCTAATCCGGCGCAAATCTGGCGCGAGAGATCAAGCACCGTCTCCATGGGCAGGGCTTGTTCCTGCAACATGAGCTGATAGAGTGTCTTCCCTTCGATGTACTCCATGGCCATGTAAAACAGGCCATTGATCTCGCCAGCATCGTAGATGGTGACAATGTTGGGATGGTTGAGCACGCCGGCCAGACGGGCTTCGTTGCGGAAGCGCGCCAGCATCTCGGAAGAGTCTGGCCCCTGCACGTCCAAACGCATGGTTTTGAGCGCAACTGTACGGCCGATGGTCGGGTCCATGGCCCTGTACACTACGCCCATGGCGCCCTTGCCCAGTTGCCCTACAATTTCATATCGCCCAATTTTCTCCAGGGCCATTCCTGTGCTCATACGGCATACACTCTGCGGCGGCTTGCGCTAAAATCCGCCTGGAATCCGTCAGCGAATTCAATAGCAAAGAGAAGCAAGGTTTCTTGCCTCGAAAAGGGGGAAGTCCTTCAGACTAGATTACACCAAAAAGGGTCAATTTTCGGAGTGCTGTTTTCTGTTTGGATCAGCGGGTGCCAGCCCGGCCAATCAGTAACTTGCAGGTAAATAAGGATGTTAGCTTGCTTAGTGCACCAAGCTAAGGGCCGGAAACTGAAACCCTGTAGACTGCTATTTTTTGGCCTGTTGCCACTGGCGATAGGCTTCACTTTTCGAGATATGGCGCTCTTTGGCGACCAGCTTGAGTGCGTCCTTTTCTTCGAGATTCTGGCCGCTTATAAGCTCCGTCATTCTTTGTCCTAAAGTTTGGGTTGCGGAGATGACGCTTTTCGCTTCATCGGTAGCTTTGCCGATCAGCAGCGTAATCTCGCCGCGAACTTCTTTTTTCTGGAGCTGCTGCAAAATTTCTTCTGCACTCCCGCGCAGAAATTCTTCGTGCAGCTTGGTGATCTCACGCGCAATCACCACCGGGCGCGATGCGCCCAGCACTTCAACGATATCCTGCAGAGTTTCGGCCACGCGATGGGGGGCTTCGTAAAAGACCTCGGTTTCAGACGACAGGCGGATTTCTTCCAGTGTGCGGCGGCGGTGTCCCTGCTTTGCCGGTAGAAAGCCGTGGAAGCGAAAAGAATCCGTGGGCAATCCGCTGGCGGCGAGACCAGCGACGAGTGCTGATGCTCCCGGAATGGGAATCACTGGAACGTCGTGCTCCAAAGCTTGCAAGACGACGCGGTACCCCGGATCGGAAATTCCAGGCATGCCCGCGTCGGACACAATAGCGATGTTGCGACCCTGCTGCGCCTGTTCCACGAGTTCTTTCGCGCGTCCGGCTTCGTTATGTTCGTGATAACTGATGGTCGGAGTCGTGATGCCGAAATGATTCAGCAGCTTTTGTGTCTGGCGCGTGTCTTCGCAGGCAATGAGGCTGGCTTCTTTTAATATCCGCAGGGCGCGCAAGGTTATGTCTTCCAGGTTGCCGATGGGCGTCGCCACCAGGTAGATCGCGCCAGTATTTTTAAGCTCATTGGCCATGGCTCTCCTTCAGCAGAATCATACTCGACAGCCCGTTCTGGAGCGATGTGTGGAACAATCAACAGCTTACCGCACGGCTGAAAAGCCGCGCCTGATATCGGGTTTCCTGTTACATCAAAGAGAGTAATTCCTAAAATGGGTCGGACAATGGACTTCCGTAACCTCAATAATTCGCTTGTTTCTCTTTAAAAGTGGCATATAATTCCATCGTCTCCCCTGCGTATAACCGTTCCCCCTTTTACGGCTCAGTCTCTTCAAAGGTTATTGTTGTACGCCAGATCAGCGTGTGTCTCGCACCGCAAAACAGGTCTTTAAAGGATGGGCGTCATGTCTGCAACATTCTTGAAGCTTCGACCTCTCCTGTTCGGAATTCTGTTTCTGGCCATCTCTCTCAGCAGCTACGCCCAGCGGGTCACGGCCACGGTGAATGTGGGTAACGTTCCCCTGGCCGTGGCAGTAAACCCAGTCACGAACAAGATCTATGTGGCCAATCAGGCCGGCAACACAGTAACTGTGATTGATGGGTCTAACAACAGCACAGCTACTGTAAATGTGGGCACCGGGCCGAGGGCCATCGCCGTGAACCCGGTTACTAACAAGATCTACGTGGCCAATGGCACGGGCGGCACCGTGACCGTGATCAACGGAGCTGACAATAGCACGGCTGCCCCGGTGACTGTGGGTACCACGCCTGCTGCGATCGCCGTGAACTCAGTCACCAATAAGATTTACGTATCCAACCTCGGCAGCAGCAATGTGACTGTGATCAACGGAGCTGACAATAGCACCGCCGCTCCGGTGACCGTCGGCACCGCGCCGCGAAATATCGCCGTGAACCCGGTCACCAACAAGATTTACGTGGCCAACCAGGGCAGCAACAGCGTGACCGTAATTAACGGCGCTGACAACAGCACTACGCCGGTAAACGTAGTCACACCGCAGGGAGCTATTGCCGTGAACCCGGTGACGAACAAGATCTACGTCGTCAATCTGAGCAGCAGTAACGTGACCGTCATTGATGGGTCCAATAACACCACGACCCCGGTGAGTGTAGGTACAGGGCCGGTCGCCATCGCCGTGAACCCGGTCACCAACATGACCTACGTAGCCAACAATGGCAGCGGCACCGTGACCGTGATTGACGGCGCCAATAACACCACGCCTGTAACCACCAGCACCAATCCGGTGGCCGTTGTCGTGAACCCGGTGACCAACAAGATTTACGTGGCCAATCTGAGCAGCAATAAGATCACGATCATTGATGGCGCCAGCAACACCACGAGCGTGGTCAACAGTGGCATCAATCCCTCTGCTGTCGCTGTGAACCCAGTCACCAACAGGACCTACGTGGTTAACAATGGCAGCAACAATGTGACTGTAGTTGACGGGGCCACCAACGGTACTGCCCTCGTGGGCGCTGATATGGCTCCGAGTGCAATTGCTGCAAACGCGGCGACCAATAAGATCTACGTGGTCAACAACGGCAGCAATGACGTGACTGTAATTGATGGGGCCACGAACTCTCCTGTCAACGTGCCTGATCCGAACGGCCCGATTTTCGTTGGTGTGAATCCCGTCACCAACAAGATTTACGTGGCCAATCAGAACAGCACCGTGACCGTGATTGACGGGGCCAGCAACACGACCACGTCCGTGAATGTAGCTGCACCGGGGGAAATTAACGTAAACCCGGTGACCAACAAAATCTATGTTGTCGGCAATTTTATTACTGGCGAGGTCGTCAACGTGATTGACGGCGCGAGCAATACCGTTACGGCCGTGGTGAATGGGACGGACATTCCGGCTGCCAGTGCCCTGAATCCAGTCACCAACAAAATCTATGTAGCCGGTCATCCCTTCGGCATCCATCCCCCGCCCGGCTCGGTGATGGTGATTGACGGGGCCACCAACACCACTACTGCATCTGTGACTGTAGCTCTGCCGCAGGCCCTTGCCGTCAACCCTGTGACCAACAAGATCTACGTAACCGATACCAGCAACAACAGCATGAGCGTGATCGATGGCATCACTAACAACACCATGACTGTCTTTGCCGGCCCCAACCCCGGACCCATTGCGGTGAACCCGGTGACCAACAAAATTTACGTCGGAGACGAGAACGGCTTCAGCAGTACCGTGGCTGTAATTGATGGGGCCACCAATTTCGCTCTACCCGTGCCTGTAGGTCCGAATCCGCAAGCCATTGCCGTTAATCCAGTCACCAACAAGGTCTACGTGGTCAATCAGAACAGCACTGTCACCGTGATTGACGGAACCAGCAACACCACCAGCACAATCAATCCGCACACCAATCCGGCAGGCATTACCGTCAATCTAGTGACCAACAAAGTCTACGTGGCCAACAACGGCAGCGGTGACGTAACAGTAATTACCGAACAGCAGGTAAATGCCATTCCGTTGACGACGGCGATCACCCCTCTCCCTGGCAATCAAACTACGCTCACCCAGCCCACGTTTACTTTCACGACCGCCAGCACCTACGCCCCCACTTCGCCGCCCGTACAAAACGTCTACTATCAGGTGGACACCTGGCAGGGGCCCTGGCTGCCAGCCTCCGGCTCTGCGCCCACATTTGCCGGCCAGACTCCGGTTCTGCGCCTGGGAACGCACATTCTTTATGCCTACGCCGCCGATGGCCAGACAGCGGATTCGATCCAGACCGGCGTGCAGAGTAGCCCCAGCATCGGACAGATCGCGGCTTACTTCTTCACGGTGATGCCATCAGCTTCTTACGCCGCGGTTGCGCTTAGCCCGAGCTCGAATCCCTCGTTCCTTGGCCAAGCGGTGACCTTTACAGCCACGGCTACGGGCAGCAGCACGCCCACAGGAACGGTTTCGTTCTATGACGGCAGTAACCTGCTGGGTACAGCCGCACTGAGCGGCGCCGGCGTGGCCACATTTACGACTTCGTCTTTGGCTCTGGGTGTACACATCATCACGGCCATCTATGGCGGCAACGGCTCCTTCTTAGCAAGCATTTCCAATGCGGTGTACCAGGTGGTAACGCGTGACCCCACTACGACGGTCGTGACCCTGACCGCAGGAACCAATCCCTCGATTGCCGGCACCTCGCTGACCTTCATGGCCACGGTCACCTCACAGTTTCCGGGCACGCCCACAGGCGCAGTGCAATTCAGGGATGGCAATGCGGTCCTGGGCGCAGGGGTGCCGAGCGGCGCCGGCACCTGGACCCTGACGACTGCGGCCCTCACTCCCGGCACACATTCCATCACTGCGGTCTACGGAGGCGACATCAACTTTGTGGGCAGCACCTCGGCGGTCTTCACCCAAGTTGTCGAGTCCAATGCCGGCGGCTTAAGCACCACGGCGTTGACCGTGAATGGTGCTACCGGCACGGTCACGGTCAATTTTGGCGTCGCGCTGGGCGTGCTTCCCACGCAGAGGGCAAACTTTTTGGTCACCGTTACGGGCGGTACCAACGGCGACTCCGTTGTTCTGTTGAACGGAAACCGGCAACTCGGACCTACACTCACTCTCGCTGGTGGACAAGCGAGCTACGCTACCCAGCTTCCAGTCGGCCAGTACAACATACAAGCGGTGTACATAGGAAATGGAAGTGCAGGCGGAAGCTCTTCACCGATTGTGATCATTGATCGTTCTCCCCGGCCGAAGCCGCGATGAGACAGTACTGAGGATTTGGCCTGAGCTCTCGGGCCCGCGGCTCGGGGTCTCAGGTCCCTCCTGAAACCCGGGCCAAATTGATAAAATAGAATCTTCTCATCCTTCCAAGGAATCTTTAAGGAGCTAAAAGGGAAAGCGGTAATGCCTCTCTACGAGTATTTGTGCAAAAAATGTAGTCATCGCTTTGAGCGTATACAGAAATTTTCTGATGCACCGGTCAAGAAATGCCCGGAATGCGGCGGCGCGGTTGAGCAGGTGCTCTCTGCGCCCGCGGTGCAATTCAAAGGGTCGGGCTGGTACGTGACCGATTACGCCAAGAAATCATCTGCGCCTTCGGGCAAAAGCCCAGATGGAGATGGAGCCGGCGCTGGGACCGAATCTGCGGCCAAACCCGACTCGGGAGAAGCCAAACCCGAGTCGAAAAGCGACAGCAAGACCGAAAGCAAGAAAGAAAGCTCCGGCAAGAAGGCGCACGCTAAAAAGTAAGATTTCAGCGCGTTACAATAGAGTTTGAAGGGAAGCAGGAAAAGAAGCAGCATGTTTGAAGTGAGCGTAGAAGAGAGTTTTGCCGCTGGACACGCCCTGCGCGGGTACCGGGGCAAGTGTGAAAATCCGCACGGCCATAATTACAAGATCCGCATAACCGTGACCGGCGAGCAGCTTGATACCATTGGCCTGCTCTGGGATTTTAAAGACCTGAAGCGCGCGATGAATGAAATTATCGAGCGGCTCGACCATCAGTATCTCAACGACATTGAGCCCTTTAAGCAAATCAATCCTTCAGCGGAAAATCTGGCCAAATACTTTTATGAGGAAACCAGGTCGCGGTTGCAGCAGAGCACACAGGGACGTGTGCACGTGAAAGATGTCCGCGTGTGGGAGACCGACACCACCACGGCTACGTATTTTGAATAGTCCGGGCAGCTCTCTTCCCGCTTTTCTTCTGCAACAACTCATTTAAGAATTAGAGACGTAGCAAGCCACGTCTCTACCGAAAAATAGTGGCCGACCATGCAGATCACTGAAATTTATTCTTCGCTTCAAGGCGAATCCTCTTTTGCCGGATTACCCTGCATCTTCGTACGCCTTACCGGCTGCAACCTGCGCTGCGTCTGGTGCGACAGTGAATACACGTTCACGGGCGGAAAAAAGATGACTCTGGCCGAGGTGCTGGCTGAGGTGCGGCGGCTGGAGCCGGTCAAGATGGTTGAGATCACGGGCGGCGAGCCCATGCTGCAGGAGCGCGAAGTGGTTCCGCTAATGCAGGAGCTCATTCGCCTCGAGTACACCGTGCTCGTGGAAACCAGCGGCGAGAGGCCATTGGCTAATGTTCCCGGTGAGGTCCACAAAATCGTGGATGTGAAGTGCCCCCACTCCGGCGAAGGCGATACCTTTAATCCTGCTAACTTGCAAGCGCTCACCGTGCGTGACGAGATCAAATTCGTCGTGAGCGACCGCGCAGATTACGAATTTGCCCGCGATTTTACCCGCCAGCATGGACTGGCCTCGCTCGCCGGCAGCGTCATCTTTTCGCCTGCCTTTCGCAAGGATGCGCGCGGCACTCGCGACAGCTCGCACTGCCTGGTTGACCCTCGCGAACTGGCGGAGTGGATCCTAACCGATGGCTTAAATGTCCGCCTTGGACTGCAACTGCACAAATTCATCTGGCAGCCGGAGACAAAAGGGGTTTAGGTCAAAGACTTGACCGCAGTTTTTCATCTAAACTTTTATCTGCAAGTTTTTTCCGCGCATTCGTTCTGGGATTGGAAGCTCTTTTTCAGCCGAAAAGAGACCTACAAAATCGAATAGGAGATTCAATAAAAATTAACCCGGAAAAAGGGCAAAAGTTGCGGCTCGTCCATTAAAATCATATTTTAAAGGTTTTGAGACGGCAGGAGTTCGTGCAGCTCTTCCGCGGTCAAACTCATCTAAGTGAGTAGTCCATTTCCATGAAAACAGAGCGGGCCCAAGCTGTAGTTTTATTGAGTGGTGGAATGGATTCCTGCGTCTGCGCCGCGCTGGCCGTACGTGATTTTGGGGGCCCAGCCGTCGCTGCTCTGCATGTAAGTTACGGGCAGCGCACCGAACAGCGCGAGCAGCAGAGCTTTCTGGCGGTTTGCGAGCGGCTGCAAATCAGCCAACGCATGCTGCTGCGCAATGAGGCCTTGCGGGCCATTGGAGGCTCCGCTCTTACGGATAGCAGCATTGCTGTTCCCGAATCGGGAGAAATCGGGCCAGGGGTTCCGGTTACGTATGTGCCCTTTCGTAACGCGCATTTCCTGGCGGCTGCGGTAAGCTGGGCTGAGGTCTTGGGCGCGCAGAAAATATATATTGGGGCCGTCGAGCAGGATAGTTCGGGGTATCCCGACTGCCGCCCGGCCTATTACCGCGCCTATAATGAAGTTATTCGCACCGGGACCAAGGAAGGCGCGATTGAAATCGTGACCCCCTTGATTACGTTGCGCAAATCGGAAATCGTCAGGCTTGGGTTAAAATTAGATGCGCCCCTCGAATTAACGTGGTCTTGCTATAGCCGCCACGACCGTGCCTGTGGAGCTTGTGATAGTTGCGTTCTCCGCCTGCGTGCGTTTGAACAGGCCGGGACCGTCGATCCGATTGCCTATGAGCCGCGGGCGGCGGCACAAAGAGTTTAGTTGTAAAAAGAATGCAGAACAGGAAACTGAGATGAACAAAAAACTGATAACCATATTTGCCGCGACCGCTCTGATCGTACTCTCTGCCGTAGCGGGCTGGTCCCAAATGCTGGCCAGGGTGCATGGCAAGTGCATCGGTGTTGAAGGCATTCCCATGGTCGGCATTACCGTGCAATTTCATAACGCGGATACGGGGCAGAACTACGATCTTAAAACTGACAGTAAAGGTGAGTTCGCTTCCATCGCCATTTCGCCGGGGAAATATACGGTCAACCTCATACAAGACGGAAAGATCATCCACTATTACACCGGCATTGGCATAAAACTGGATGAGCAGGCCACCGAACTCGCGTTTGATTTGCAGAAAGAAATAAAAGACGCGCAGAAAAACCCCGAATACCAGAAGAAGACTGTCGAGGCAACCAAGGAAAATGAAAAGATCGGCAAATTGAACAAAATGCTGACCGATGCCAGCGCCGACGGGCAGGCCGGAAACTGGCAGCAGGCGATTCAGGTGCTGAATGACGCGCTTGCCATGGATGCTACCCACGACGTTATCTGGGCGCACCTGGGAGATGCAGAGTATGGCGCAGGGACCGCTGCCGCCAGCAAAGATGAGGCCACGCCGCATTTCGATAAATCCGTCGAGGCTTATAAGAAAGCCATCGAGCTTGCCCAGGCCACCCCGGCAAGCGCAGGGGCCGACAAGAAACCCGTTGACAACAAGGCCATCGTAGGCAAGTACCACAACAACCTGGGCCAGACTTATGCCAAGAGTGGAAGACCAAAAGAGGCCCTGGACGAATACACTACCGCGGCAGAGAACGACGTCCCCAACGCCGCTATGTATTACTTCAACGCCGGCGCCACTTTGACCAACATAGCCACCAAGGAAAGCGATGCGGGCGTCAAGCAGAAAGATATTGACGAAGCCAATAGTGCTTTCGACAAAGCGATTGTCGCAAAACCGGACTACGCTGAAGCCTATTATCAAAAGGGCATCAATCTGACTTCCATGGCCACCATTGATAAGAGCGGTAAGATGGTTCCGGCCCCTGGGACCATTGAAGCTTTCAACAAATATCTGGAGCTTGAGCCTGAGGGCAAGCACGTGGAAGAAGCCAAAGGCCTGATTGAAGGCTTTGGCGCGACCGTGACCACCACCTATAAGAAAGCGAAAGCCACGACCCCAACCAAGAGTAAGAGTAATTAGGTAAACTCCATTTCGAAAAGGCGGCCGCTTGGCCGCCTTTTTCTTTTATATTCTGAATGGGTGCAGTTTGCAGAATGAAAGCGTGAGCGTATCAGGAACTTGTTTCAAAATAGCTGGCGGACTGAGGGAAGGACAACCTCAGGGGCTGAAGCCCAGTATTTATAGGGAGCGTTACGGCACGGCTAAATCCGTGCCCTGACACAACCCTATTTTTGAAACACGCTCTAAGAACTTAATGTTTGAGTGCGTTAGAAACTGAGAACTTGCTTCTAGTGTCATCTTCCGGCCATCCCGAGCGCGTTCTTCCTTTTGAAGAAGCCCGCAAGATTGTTGAAGAAGCCGGCCATAATCTCCTGCGCAGACGCACGCCTTCAACCGAAAAATTAGATCTGCTCAGCGGTGCCGGCCGCGTGCTGGCGGAAGAGATTCCGGCAGACCGTGACTTTCCGCCCTTCAACCGCGCCACGCGCGATGGATTTGCAGTAAGAGCAGAGGATTTAGCAAACGCCAGCGAGACTGCTCCTGTTTCATTGCGGGTCGTCGGCGAGACTAAGGCCGGCGCTCCGCAATATGACAGAGCTTTGAACCCAGGCGAAGCATTGGAGATCATGACCGGCGCGCCGGCACCAGTTGGCGATGAGTACGCCGTGGTTATGGTGGAGTACACATCCCGCAATGCAAATGAAGTTCATGTGTGGCGTGCGGTAAAGCCGGGTGAGAATATTGTTCCTGCCGGAAGTGAAGCCGGCAAGGGCGTTGCGCTATTGCGTCCTGGAGATCGCATTGACCACGCTGCTATCGCCGTTGCGGCGAGCGTGGGCAGGGCCCAGTTGCAAGTGTATCGGCGGCCGCGCATTGCGATTCTTTCCACTGGCGATGAGATTGTGGATCTCAACGCTATTCCCCAGGCCCATCAAATCCGCAACTCCAACAGTTATTCCCTTGCAGCCCAAGTTGCAGCCGCAGGCGGCGAGGCGGTGCAGCTTCCTATTGCGCCTGACAATCTTCCTCGTCTTCACGAACTGGTTGGAGAAGGGTTGAAATTTGATCTGTTGTTGCTCAGCGGTGGCGTCTCCATGGGCAAATATGACCTGGTGGAGCAGGTGCTTCAGGGCTTCGGCGCCGAGTTCTTGTTTACCGGTGCTCTGATTCAGCCCGGCAGACCAATCGTCTTTGGCCGTGCCCGTTCTGGTCAAGCAGCTCCTTTTTTCTTTGGATTGCCGGGCAATCCCGTCTCCACCATGGTGACCTTTGAGCTGTTTGCCCGGCCGATCATTGATGCCTTGCGCGGAACCCGGCCTCGACAGTTGCAGCTTTTGCAGGCCTGGCTTAAATCGGAAATCAAGACCAAGACCGGCCTCACCCGCTTTTTGCCGGCGTTTCTAGAAGGCCCACGAGTCGAAATGGTCCGCTGGCAAGGATCGGGAGACATCGCAGCCACTGCCCAGGCCAACTGCTATGTAGTGGTTCCACCTGATCGCCCCTCTATCCCGGCGGGGGAAATGATAGAGGTCTTAATTCGCGGGTAAAGCTTTGAGGAAAATAATGTTACCCTAGAGCTAACGACCTTCATGGCCAAGCTTTCGCATTTCGATGCCCGTGGCCGGGCTGCAATGGTAGATATTTCCGCCAAGCCTTCCACCCGGCGCGAGGCCGAGGCCAGTGCCTTTGTGGTTATGTCACCGGAGGTTATCAAGGCTCTGCCCCAAAACCCCAAAGGCGATCCCTTTGAAATCGCGCGGATTGCCGGTATCAGCGCCGCCAAGCGCACCGCGGAGTTGATCCCCTTGTGCCATACCCTGCCACTTTCTCACATTGATGTCCGTCTGCACCTGTGCGAAAATGGCGTCTCAATCGCCTCCACCGCCGCCACGACGGCCCCCACTGGCGTCGAGATGGAGGCACTGGTCGCAGCGAGTGTTGCCGCTCTTACTATCTATGACATGTGTAAGGCTTTAGATAAGAGTATTGAGATCCGCCAGGTGGTTTTGCAGCGCAAATCAGGCGGTAAGAGCGGAGAATATCGCCGTACCAGCAGCAGTAACGCGAATAAACGAGTGAAAAAGTAGTCTCATGCCCAGCAATGTCAAAATTCTGCTTGTTGACGACAATCCAATGGTTCTGGAGATGCTGCGGCGTGACCTGGCGGAGCTGACCAGCCCTGTGCTTACCGCCGCCGATGGGGCCGACGCCCTGCTAAAAGCCATTGACGACCCTCCCGATCTGCTGATCAGCGACTACGATATGCCGGGCATGAACGGCCGCCAACTCATGGAAAAACTCAAGGGCCGGGCCAATACCGCCCGGATTCCGATTATCCTGGTGGCCAGCAAGAACGATATCAGCGAGAAGCTGAAAATTCTGCAGGAGGCGGTAGAAGACTTCCTGGAGAAGCCCTTTTTTCTGAAAGAAGCCATAGCCCATATCAAGAAGGTAATCGATAAGATCGCGCTGGAAAAACTAACCCGCGAGTCTGCCGGGGAAAGCACTGTGCGCGGCAACCTGGTGCAGATGAGCTGCCTCGACCTGCTGCAATCGCTGGAAATGGGCCGCAAGAGCTGCTCGTTGGCCATCACCAGCAACAACGACCGCTGCGATATGTACTTTAGCGAGGGCCAGATCAACCACGCCACCTGCGGCAGCCTGAAGGGCGATGAGGCGGTTTATAAAGTCCTGACCTGGCAAACCGGCAACTTCCTGATTGATTTCACCGGCTCCAGCCCCGAGCAGACCATTACCCGCTCCACCCAGGGACTGCTCATGGAAGGCCTGCGCCTGGTGGACGAGACCAATAAGGACAACGTAGAAGCGTAAAGGCAGTTTCAAGTTTGATAGTTCTTCGGTAATTGCGCTGCTAAGTGTACCCATGTCTGACCAGAAACCTGCTTCCAACAATCACCAACCGGCCACAAACGTCTACGCCGTATATGGCGCTGAGCCCGAGGTGCAGGCCTATGCCATGGCCAAATACTCGCGCTCGGCGCTGTCGATGAAAGAATCTCTGCGCGAGATCAACGAACAGAAGGCCGAGAAGTTCCTCAACACTTTTTATTTTCAATACGGCCACCGCTCGATCGCCGACCTGGCGCATATTGCCTTTGCCATCGAGAAGCTTTCCATGATCGCGGCGATTATCCTCGTGGACGAGCAGCGCTGGGACGGCCAGGAACGCTCGACGCGCTATCAGGACTTCCGCAAGAGCAGTTACTACATCCCGGAATTCGGGACGGATTCCAGCGGGTTGCAGCTTTACCGCGAGACCATCGAATTCCTTTTTGCGGAATACGAAATTCTCTCCGAAGGCATGTGGAAGTGGCTGGCGGAACGCACTCCGCAGCCCGAGGCCATGAAGCAGGATGCCTATGAGCGCACGTTGAAGGCCCGCGCCTTCGATATTTCGCGCTACCTGTTGCCGCTGGGAACCAACACGTCGCTGGGCCAGATCATGAATGCGCGTACGCTGGAGACGCAGATTTCACGCCTGCTTTCGAGCGAGTACCCCGAAGTACAGGACCTGGGCCGGCTTTTGAAGCAGGCCGCCAGTGAGCCCGCGTACAACGTTAACCAGGAGTCATGGAGCGCGCTGGTAGATAAGATCAACGCAATCAGTCCGGAAGTTGGGGCCCTGGCCCAGCAAAGTTTGCTGAAAGATGTTCGGGTTTCCCCTACCTTGGTGAAATACGCCGACCCTTGTGAATACGAAATTTCGACGCGCAAAGAGCTTCGCCACGCTGCTGCTGAGATCATGGGCAAGGCCGAAATGGCAACGGCCAAATCGGTTGATCTGCTCGATGACGAGCCCTTTGAAATTGAGCTGGCCACCACACTGCTTTATGAGCAGTGCCATTATTCCTATCGACAGATCCGCGAGCGGGTGAAAGGTTTGAATGCTCCGCGGCGGGAAGAGATTATTGCCTTGGGCGCAAAGCATCGCGGCAAGCATGACGAATTGCTGCGCGCTTTTTCCGCCGGGCAGAAATTTCGCTTCGATATTTTGATGGACGCCGGCGGCTTTCGCGATATGCACCGGCACAGGCGCTGCGTCCAGATTGGCCAGGATTTCACCGCGACGCATGGCTACGACACGCCGTCAGACCTGACCTCTGCCGGCCTGGAGCCACGTTATCAACACACGATGCGCCGAGCCGCTGACACGGCGGCTGCGCTGGCCAAAGATCATGGCGAAGCGGCTGCGGTCTACGTGTTACCCATGGCATACCGCAAGCGCACACTCTTCAAGATGGATTTCGCCGAGGCAGTCTACATCTCCGAACTGCGCACCACGCCGGCGGGACATTTTTCCTATCGCAGCGTGGCTTATGCCATGTATGAGGCTGTGGTTGAACGCTATCCTGCGCTGAAGCAATATTTCCGCGTAACCGATGTACGGCAGCCGGTGGATTTGTTGACCCGGTGACGCTGATAGGTATTTTGGTCCGATCGATTCGACTCCCCATTCACCAAAGCCCGGCCTGCATCCAGAAGTCAGTTGCTTGCGATTCGATTGCGCGCCATCTTCTCGGGAAGCGTTGCCGCCCGTTGCATATTGGCAGGCAGCTTGCTTGTCGTGTCGTGCAACATCTCTGCACCGCTGAAAAGCTGGCGCGTTTCCTGGCGTGTCTTTTCCCAGCCTGGCGCGGTACTTCGGTTTTCCGCCGAACGGTCCTCCTTCTCATCATCCCGTGTGGGGCATCTTCTTAACCAAGCGTCAATCTCGCTCGGTACGGCAATGACCGCGCTGCGTTTTTTCCCTCTCGGTCTCCGCACCGGCAGGGCAAGATCGCGCTCCCACCTCTGCGCCGTTCTTACACCGCGTCCAATATAGGCAGCTATTTCTTTCCACGAATTGAGGATACCTTGCATAGGGCACTCCCTTTACTGTGCATGAACTGTTTTTTTGGTTTTTAAAGTTGGGTACAGAGTGAATTTGAAAACTGCTCGCAATAAGAAAGCGTGCGAAGTCGTGCGTTGATCGCTGGCTCCTACTGAATTTCAGCCAGCGATTTATTGGTGGATGTACATCTACAGGATATTTGTCCTGAAACCGAACCCGGAAGCCGTTTCAATTTCCTGCGGTTGAGAACACTTTGAAGCGAGGCCAGCAGATCGCCTGAACCCTTTTGCAGATAGGAATCTATCATCGATAACAGGGCCCCTGGAATGTCGCTCTCTACGTGGCCTGTCAGAAGAATAATGGGCAAGCTGGGACGGTCGTGTTTCAGTATGCGCGCGACCTGCTCCCCATTCATGATGGGCATTTGGAAATCGAGCACAACCACATCGAGGTTAGACCTGCGCGCGATTTCGAGGCCAGCCAGGCCGCCGGTAGCGGCAAGAACTGTGTAGCCCTGCGTTTCAAGCAGCAACTTACGAAGCGCCAATCCCATTACATCGTCATCAATGCATAGAACAATTTGCATATACCGACCTCATACTTGTCGTAATGAACTGCTATAACAAGAAATTTTAATGAAGAGGTCATTCTGCATCTGTCATCTTTAGGACAAGAAAACTGAATAATTTCGGCCTCAGCGAGGGATGAAGGTTTCATTTTGAAACCGATAGCGAATAGAAGGTTCATTTTGGAACAGGTGTCTTCGACGAAGAATAATAGACGAATATTTACTGAACACAGCTTCTCCTGAAAGAAGCATTTTGATTCTACGTAGTAGCGGTAACATGGGTTATCATGCGGTTGCGCCTTCAACTCTCTGGAGAGCAGAAGGCGGCTTGGCGCAACCTGGCGTCTTCTGGCATTTGCGCAGTTTTTTCTCGCAATGCCGTCTTTCCAACCCACTTGAAAGGTCAGCAATGTCGCACGATGCGGTGGTGTCCAAGGCTTTGCAGGAATTGAGAGAACACATTGGCCAGGAACAGGATCCGAACAAGCTGCGTGATCTGGTGATTGAAATCAACACTCTGCTGGACATCATCGAGAGGCAGGTCGCGAAGATAGAAGAGGCCCCGTCCGCCTGACCGGATAAATTGCATTCATCTCAGGTGCGTGTATGATGGGACGTCCCAGGCAGGAGATGCAAGATGGCGCCATCCATTTCCTCTTCTTTTGACATACAGCCTTTTCTCGGCAGCCTGGGGCAGGCGCGAAAAACGGTTGCGTTCCGCAAGCGGCAGATCATTTTCTCAGTGGGCGATCGCAGTGATTCAATCTACTTCATTGAAAGCGGCAGCGCAAAGCTGACAGTAACGTCGGCGAAAGGCAAAGAGGCCCTGTTGGCTGTTTTGGATGTAGGGCGCTTTTTTGGAGAGGGCGCGCTCGATACAGGCCGGCTGCCGCGCTCAACCAACGCCATCGCTCTTACCAACCTGCGGGCAACCAGAATTGAACGCGAGGCAATGCTGCGCGTGCTGCGCACGGAAGGAGATGCGTGTCATGGCTTTATTTCATCTTTGATCAGGACCGCTGAAGAATTCAAAGGAGAACTGGCAAACAATCTTTTGTACGCCAGCGAACAAAGATTGGCCCGCGCTCTCTGCTCGCTGGCACACCTGGATGAACATGACGTGTATCAACATATCCCCGAACTAAGCCAGCAGGAGCTGGCAAACATGGTGGGCATCACCCGGCAACGGGTCAATGCCCTGATGAAACGATTCAGGAAATTGGGCTTCATCGATTACGCCGGCGGTCTTCGCGTCCACGGCTCCATCCGGAATGTGATGGGCGAGAGCTAGCGCGATGCATTGAAGCCTGCACTACGAATGGGAAGGCCACTATGAACCACCTTGAAGGCGAACCTGCGAGCGACAAACCTGGCATCCGAGGTCTTGCGGAGATCGAGCGTCTGTTAGAAACTTTCTCGCATACTTCTGCCATTGGAATCGCGATCTGCGATAGCCAGCTACGCTACCAATCCGTCAACACGGCTTTGGCGGCGACAAACGGCATATCGGTTGAGGCTCATTTGGGCAACACTGTGCGCGACGTTCTTGGGCAAGCTGCCGAAGCCGTGATGCCTGCATTAACGAAGGTCCTGGCAACCGGCGAGGCTATGTCAAACCAGTTTGCGGTCGGATTGCCCTCTCGAGAAGGGATCGTGCATTGCGTTGTCAGTTACTTCCCGGTAAAACGCGCTGCCAATAGAAGGCCGTGCCTGGGCGGGATCTTAGTGGAAACAACGGAACTCAAAAGATTGCATCAGTTATGTTCCAGGTTAACGGATGGTTCGGTTGGCAGGAAGGGCAAGGAACGTTATTGGAGGATACGGGAGCTGCAGAGTTCCCTGAATCAATACTTTGAGGCCCTGTCCATCAGTTTAGCTTCGGTGACCCAACATGTCTGGCAGTCAGACAAGAGCGCTGATGAGCAATTGGCGCCCGCAATTGAATCGCTGGATAAACGCATACTGGTTATGAGGACTCTCGTGTCTGCCGTCGCTGAGCGCTTTTCCATCGATTCACCGTAGTCTGTTCGACGCTGAATGGTATGAGAAAAAGAGACGATCTGAGTGATCTATCGCAATTGTTAGCGGCTTTTTCGCAGACTTCGTCGATCGAGCTCGCCGTCTACGATAACCAACTGCGCTTCCAGGCCGTCAACAACGCCGCAGCCGCGATAACCGGCACCCCAGCCGAAGCCTTCTTCGGCAAGACACTCCGTGACATCATCGGAGATGCGGCTCCAGGACCAGAGACCCGCTTGCGGCGGGTATTGGAAAGTGATGGCACGCCTTCCGTCGAGGTTATAGTGATGTTGCCTACGAGAACCGAACCTGGTTACTGGATTGAGAAGAATTTTCCAATCAAAGGCAGGGCGGGGAGGGCCTACCAAATCGTCTCCCTTGCCGTGGAAGTCACCGCACATAGAAAGCTCGAACAGTCCTTTCAAAGACTCGCTGGCGAGTTACTTTGGACGAAAAGTAATGAATACAGTCGCCTTGCAGGGGAGCTGCATCATTCTATCGACAAATATAACGAAGCTCTGGCGGTCAGCTTAGAGCGCCTGAGCCGGCACTGCCGGGAGCCGGAGAAAATTCCTGAACTGTGGGCGCAATCCATGGAAGTGCTGGGCGAACGTGTGCAGCGACTCATGCTTACGCATATCCAGATGTTTTCCGAGCTAATCTGGCGCCGGCCATGAGGGCGCGAAGGCTGCGGTGGATTTGTTGACGCTGAAACCTTCTTAATTGTTCCAATCGTTTGGCAGTTCGAGATATGATTGCTACATAATGGAAATAGGGATTTCACACCAACGCACAGAAGAGACCCCTGAGGCTAAAGCTCGATGGTTTCAATCTTTGAGCGTAGCCGAGCGAATGCAACTTTTGTGCAGTTTCACCGAACTTGTACTGAGCAGCAATCCGCACCTGGCAGATCAAAAAGATGCTCAACCAATTAAAGGCCGTATTCGCGTCGTTTCAAAAACATAATGTGAAGTATGTTGTTATCGGTGGTGTTGCGGCAGTGCTGCATGGAGTTCCTCGTGCGACATTTGATCTCGACATATTGGTCGAACCCTCTCCTCAGAATGCCTACCATCTGCTTAAAGCTCTTGAGGAGGCAAAGTTCGGGACCGCCTCACTCATAACGGCGGAAGAATTGCTTGCTCACGAAATCACGATTTTTAAAGACCTTGTGCGCATTGACGCGCAAACATCGACGCCGGGATTGAGCTTTGCGGATGCCTGGAATGAACGGCAACGAATGGTGTTTGAAGGCCAGGAATTTTTTGTTGCTTCTCGCAGACATCTCATCGCTTCAAAGCGTGCGGCTGGTCGCAAGATCGATCTCGAAGATATTCGGCTGTTGGAAGCCAATGATCCCGATCCAGGCTGATTTCCTATCTCCCGGCCCCTGTTTTACAATCGTTGGTTTGCTTGCCACATCTAAATAATAAGCACAACGGAGCACGAATTTGCCTGAAATTATCTATGATGTAGCCATTATCGGCAGCGGGCCGGCCGGGTACACCGCCGCCATCCGCGCCGGCGAGTATGGCCTGAAGACCTGCCTGATCGAGAAAGATGAGCTGCTGGGAGGGACCTGCCTGCACGTGGGCTGTATCCCGACCAAAGCTCTGCTGTTTAACGCCGAGATCTGGGACCACCTGAAATCTGCCAAAGAATTTGGCATCGAGGGCGTGACCTCCCCTAAACTGAATTGGGGCGCCATCCAGCAGCGCAAGAACAAGATTGTGCTCAAGCACGCCAAGGGCCTGGAGTTCCTGATGCGCAAGAACAAAGTCACGACCGTCAGCGGCTACGGAAGGCTGACCGGCCCGGCCAAAGACGGCGTCCACACGGTTGAAGTCTTTACCGAGGGCGGAGGCGGCGCGGGCGGCGAGACTACGTTCATTAAAGCAAAAAATATCCTGATATCCACAGGCTCGGAGGCACGCATGCTTCCAGGCCTAGAGCCGGATGCGCGCATCCTGACCAACATCGAGGTACTAAGCCTGAACGCCATCCCTAAGTCGCTTATCGTGATTGGGGCCGGGGCCGTGGGCGTGGAATTCGCTTCTATCTACCAGTCATTCGGAACAGACGTCACCATTCTGGAGGCGCTGCCCAGACTAGTTCCCGTGGAAGACGAAGAAATTTCCAAGGAACTGCTCAAGGCGTTCACCAAGCGCGGCATCAAAAGCAGCCTGGGCGTGAAGGTGCAAAAAGTCGAGAAAACTAAAGACGGCGTGAAGGTGAGCTTTACAGACTCGGAAGGCAAGACCCAGGCGCTGGAGGCGGAGAAGGTGCTCATTGCCATTGGCCGCGCACCGCGCACCGACAACATTGGCCTGGAGAAAACCAAGATCAAACCCGATCGCGGCTTCATCAAAACCAACGAATGGATGCAGACCGAGGAACCGGGAATTTACGCCGCCGGCGACATCATTGCCGGGTTTCCACAGCTTGCGCACGTAGGCTTCATGCAGGGGATTGTGGCGGTCTCCAAGATCGCGGGCCGTCCGGCTAAGCCGCTGAACCGCAACCATATTCCCGGCGCAACCTATTGCGATCCGCAGATTGCCAGCGTGGGATTGACCGAGGCGCAGGCGAAGGAAGCGGGATACAAAGTCAAAGTAGGAAAATTTCCCTTTCTGGGTAACTCCAAGGCCACCATCGTGGGAGCGCACGAAGGTTTTGTGAAGGTGGTCTCCGATGAAAAGTACGGCGAAATTTTAGGGGTGCACATCATCGGGCCGCAGGCGACAGAATTAATTGCTGAGGCGGTTGCCGCTATGGAACTGGAAGGCACGGTGGAAGACCTGATGTTCACCATTCATGCTCATCCGACGCTTTACGAAGCCCTGTCAGACGGGTTCAATAGCGTTTACGGGCTGCAGATCAATGTGTGATTTTTTGTCTTAAATGGCAAGCTGTGAGGATGTTTGTCCGACACAGATAGAAGTTTTTTTGCGGAGAATATTTTTCGAAGATTGTGATTTTCAGGCCAGCGAGTTTGTGCAAACGCTTGAAGGGCATCGTCCTGCGGGACTGACATCATTTTTACGCATACCCAGCGCTGAAGCGCTGGGCTATAATGCACCACCCCTTCGGGGTTGCTCGGACCTTTCACGTACCCACCCGCACAGACTTCGAAAGCCGATCGTGTTTTAAATGACTTGCGGTGCGAATAAGCTCGTGCCCTAATGTGTGGCTTCATACCCTGATGAAGAAGTCGAAAATCTTATGGTGCGCGGTCGTGCTTCTTTTGCTTCCGGCTGCACTTACGTCAACCCAGCCAAAAGCGCCGGCCAGGACCAAACCGGGCGACGAACAGCTCTTTGAGGCCATTCCCAAGCAGTATCCCTTCACCCTGATTGCTTATGGAGACCTGCGAACCACTAGTCTGTTCAACCATCTTGTAACCGATCCTGACCGGCGTCACGCGTTGATTGCGCGCATTGCGGCGGAGAAGCCGGCACTGCTGATGGTGAACGGCGATCTTGTTTACCGGGGGGGTAGCGAACACGATTGGCGCGAGTTCGAGAAAGAGACGCAGAGCTGGCGTGATGCGCAAATCAAGATCTTGCCCGCTATTGGTAATCATGAAACCTGGCAAGACAGCGGGGTGCAGCATTATCTTAAGCAGTTTCCTTATCTGGAGGGCCGGCGCTGGTACTCGGTGCGCTATGGCAATGTTCTGACGATGACGCTAGATTCGGAATCGGACGACACCCCCGGCAGCGCGCAGTGGGATTGGATTGTTTCACAATTAGACCATGTGCCTGCTGAGGTACAGTTTATTATTTTTGCCATGCACCACCCGCCCTACACGCGATCGATCCATCATCTGTTTGGCGGAGGACATGAGGCGCGGCAGTCAGAGCAGCACATGGCCGAGTTGTTTGAAACAAAGCAGAAACAACTGCGCGCCCGGATTCTTGTCTTTGCCAGCCACGTACACAACTATGAGCGCTACGAGCACAACGGCGTGATGTACATCGTGAGCGGAGGCGGGGGCGCCTCTCCTTACATGGTAGAGCGGCAACCCGGGGATTTTTACAACCAGCCCGGACCTACATATCATTACTGCAAAATTACGGTGGATCGCGACAAGCTGAAATTCGAAATGATCAAACTGGAAGGATCAGACGAGCACTTTGTTTTCAATGTGCGGGATTCATTCGAGCTCTCGGTGAAGTAGAAGAAATTTTCTACGCGGATGAACGCGGATCAACGCAGATTTTCAATCTTCAGAAAATGCATTGCAGCCGCATTGACAAATTCTCGGGGTCCCTCGACTCGGGCATTCGCCCCTTCGGCAAGCTCAGGGCAGGCTCTCGCTCGGAATGACAATTTTAGAAAGTTTGCCTTTTCTCTAACAGCTACCAGCCTAATCCACGGCGTTGACGGCATCGGCATCCAGCAAAACAAGGTTGCATTCGCCGGTCTGGTAAGAGCATTGCATTGTGCCACGGCGCAAGACTTTGGTCGGCGTGCCGTCGGGGAAAGTCATATTTGAGTTGGCGGCGCGCAGTTTACTGCTGAGATTCTTCAATTCTTCGCTGCCCCGAACCCATTTCGCATCGTCGACCGGCCCGGAGGTGGAGACGAGAACAAGAAAATCCCCGCTCGGATCGGATGCGCTTGTACTTACACTTTGTGCTTTGCTCTGCTGCAGAACCTTGCCCAAAGAGATGGTCCGCATTTTGAGCAGTTCGTCCTTATATTTCTTCACGTATTGATCGATCTTGGCGTCGCCGCCTGCCAGTTTGGCCAGCCGCCCGCGGGTATCGGGACCGGGATGCGAGCTGCCTAACGCCAGGGCATACCAGTGAATGGCCTCGTCAGTCTTGCCGCGTTTTTCGTAGATTTGTCCGAGGTGATCAATCACCTCGCCATGCTGGGTAAGCCCAACGGCGGCGCGAATGTATTTCTCTGCGCGGTCCAAATCTCCCTGGCGGAAATATACCCAGCCCAGGGTGTCCCAGTACGAAGCCAGGCTGTTCACCAGGGCAAATTCCTCCATCTCAGGATGGTCAAGGGTCACAGTGCGCAGGCGAGTGGCGGTTTCATCCACGGCGCTCTGGGCATATTCCAGCGCACGATCAAGATGAACACTCTTTTCGGTAAGCTCATAGCTTACATCGTTCAAAATTTCGGGCGAGCGGTTCAACTGCACGGCCTTGTCGAAGGCAGCCAGCGCCTTATCAGGTTTATCAATGTTCAGGTATGCGCTACCTAACTGGGCGCGCAGCAAGGCGTCTTCCGGTTGAAGCGAAACGGCCTGCTCAAATTCGGGAGCAGCCTCGGCCCAGCGGTGGCGGTCGGAGTAAATAGCTCCCAGCATGGAGTGAGCGCGCAAATCCAGAGGATTGATCTCAAGCTGTTTGCGGTAGGCGGAAATGGCGTCGTCGTATTTATCCTGCTGAAACAAGGTGAGACCCAGCGCGCCGTAAACGCGATCGTCGTAAGGATTGAGCTCGATCTGTTTATGAAAAGCCTGCTCGGAAAGATCAAATTCACGCAGTATTCCGTAAACCACGCCCAGTTGGAGCCAGGCTTCGCTGTGTTTAGGCTCAAGCTCGACGACCCGCTTTAACAGGGCTACCGCGACCTCGTAATGCTGCGCTTCGATGGCGGAGCGGGCAGCATCTTCCAGGTCGCCTGCCTTGGCCGACTGCGGCACGGTGGGGGCGGCGTTGTTGCCGGCATCTACGTTTTCCAGTGAAATTTTCTGCAGGCCGTCGGATTCCACAGCGCGGCGAAATGCCAGATACTCTCGCGACCGCGCGGCCGGCAACTCGCGCAATTTAATGGAAATCTTGCGTTCGCCGGTGGCGCTTTGACCATCCATTTTGTACGTGGAGTGGTACTCGCCATAATCGCGGGCCAGATTTACCGGCACCATCGAGCCCAGAGTGTATTTTTCGGGAACCAACAAGTGAAAGCGGGTGGTGAACTCAATGGGGCCGCCAAAGGGAATTGGATCGTCATCGGGATCAGCATCGGGGTCGGCGCCGGGGAGAGAGAAGCGCATCAAGGTCGGCAGCTCAATCTCAGTTTGTTTTCCCGACCAATCGAAGAAGTTCGCGACCGCAATCTGGTATTCGACGGTAAGCGGTTCGCTGGTGGCTTCCAGGTCGCTCAGTTTGAGATCGGAAACATCGCCATCCAGCCCCTGACTTGACGCTCCATATTTCATCACGTCTTTCCAGCGGCTGCGCGGGACCCGGCGCATGAGGGAGCGCATCATCACCTCAGAATCCCCCCGCAGTTCCATACGAATATGCGCATCAAGCTTGCCCAGTTCGGAAATTTTACCGTCGAGTTCAACCGTCTGATAGTTGGGAACAGACGGGTTGGAAGGGGTTTCCACGATCTTTGGCGTCCCATCCTGGGGAATCATCAGGGCCTTTTTTGCGCGTAGAGGACTGAGCAGCAACTCAAAGGGAGCGACTTCGGAGGTCGTATCCATCCAATGCATCTCTTTGCCGAGAGGCACGACCGTGATGACGTGGTCGAATTGCGAAGGCGAGGGCACATCTTCGTCGAGCTTGCGGGAGCTGTCAATGAGCACGGCATTGGCGGTAAACCCGGCGCCGCGCAACAAGGCGCTCAGCAACGTGTGCTTGTCTTTGCAATCCCCATACTGGTTGGCCAGGACTTCGGCGGCAGCATGCGGCTGGTAACGTCCTCGACCCAGGGAGAGGCTGACATAACGGAAGTTCCTGGCCACGTAATCATAAAGCGCCTGAATCTTGCCCAGGTCGGTTTGCGAGTTGCTGGTAATCTCGGCAGCCTTGGCTTTGATCTCAGGCGTAGGAATGATGCGGTCCTTTTCCAAACCGGCATACCAGCGGCCCAACTCTTCCCAGCTCTGGAACGTGGTCATCTCCACGTCAGACTGCTCGTCTTTGTAGGTGTGTTTCTTTTTTTTCTTCTTGTCGGAATCGGAAGCAGAATCGTCATCTTCATCATCATCGAGATGAGAGCTCTTCCAGGCGTAAATCTTGCGATCGCCCTCTTGCGAAATTCTGGGAGGATACTCATCCTTGGTTTTAATCTTGATCTTGCGGTTGGCAGGAATGTTGACTTGCAATTGCTCATCAAGCACGATGCCGTGTTTGGCAAAGTCATATTCGGACCAGAATTGGCCTGGGGCCAGAGGTGTATTCGTCGTTGTAGTAATGGAGTATTCCAGAATCTCGCCGGGACGAAGCGCGGGCACGCTGACATGCTTTTCACGATAATCGGTATAAACCGGGGCTTCGCGCAGCACAGGGGCGGTGACGTCTTGCACCGCGTCGGACGAAGCCGTCACCACTGAGCCATCGGCACGGCGGACGCGCACATAATCAATATCAAACTTCTGGTTGGCGGCGTTGTAACCGAAAATAAGCTGCCCGAGCTGATCTACCCCAGCCTCGCTCTGCACGCGGACTCGCGCCGTCACGTTCTTGCTGCCGGTACCATCGTTCTCAAAGCGTTCTACGGTGTGATAGGACTCATAGACAACCGCTTCCTGAGAGTAATCCGCCGCCTTCGAAGGTGGATTGGCGGTGGCGCTATCGCCGGCTGGAGCGTTGGTTGGCTTTGAACCGCTTTGCCCATGAACAAATACAGATAAAAATAGGAATACTATGAGAAATGGCCGGGAAATCAGCTTGGACATGATGATTTGATTTTACGTCAGTTTTGGCTTGTGAGCAGCCGCAAGCGAAGATAAATCGAAAAACAGTTCTTAGTTCCCGGTTCTCAGTATTGCAAGCTGGCAGGCAGGCGCACCCGTTTCTCTTTTTATCGAAAGTTATAACCTGGCTGCATCAGCACATAATTGATTTGCGTCCAAAGTAGAAGCAAGCATGCTGGCATCGGTTCTAGTTTCGGCCCTGGGTTGGTTTCGGCGCTTTGGCGGGCCTGGACTGGTTGCCATAGGCATCGCGGATGGCTCTGTAATTCCAATGCCAGGCAGCGTGGATGTGCTCACAATCATTCTTGCCGCCAGCCAGCGCGATTGGTGGCCCTATTATGCCGCCATGGCCACGGTAGGCTCGGTAGCCGGCGGTTACCTCACTTATCGTCTAGGCCGCACGGGCGGCAAAGAAGGGCTGAAAAAAAGACTCTCTCGCAAACCATTTGAGCAGGTGCGACGGGCATTTGAAAAAGGCGGCTTTGGCGCCATCTTTGTGCCGGCGCTGCTGCCCCCGCCGGTCCCCATGGTTCCCTTTGTCCTGGCTGCGGGAGCCGCCAACTACTCACCCAAGAAATTCCTGCTGGCACTCACATTGGGGCGCGCCATACGTTACTCAGTGATGGCGCTGCTGGCATCAATTTATGGCAGGCACATCCTGAGATTGCTTCGTGAATACCGCCAGCCGATGCTGTGGAGTTTCATCACTTTGGTAGTCGTCGCATCGCTTGGGGTAGCGGGATATTATTTCTGGCGGAAGCGGACTTCTCATGGCGACCGGCAAGAGAGCAAGGCGGCGGACTAAAGACCCAACCGCGGACTTCACGGATCATGCGGATGTCCGAAATTCTTTAGAGGGCTTGTGGTGACGGGTGCAGATGCCGGCTGGTTGGAGAACCAGAAGAGTAGTTGGCGGTCTGAAACCTTGCGCCGGGATTGAATCCACTGGCGCTTGCGCATGAACCTGCGCCAGCGGCGCAATGGATAAAAAAGCGCGGAAAACAGCTTCCAATTACGCAGCGCGGCATAGCCCAGAATCATGACGTCGCGCATAGTAACCGGGAGGAACAAGCGGCCATAGAGCCAGGCAGAGCAGTTCTTGATGCGCATAAGAAAGCGGTTTTTGACCGAATGCCAGTTGATGAGATGGGGCAATCGTTCGCGCCGCTCGGGGGTAACGCGGCGCACATGCCAGCCGACGGCCCTGGGGGTATAGAGGCATTGCCAGCCCAGAATCTGCGCGCGCCAGGCCAGGTCCGCATCTTCGCGGTAGGCGAAAAAATCTTCATCGAAGAATTCGCCGGCAACGCTTATATCATCTACCATCTCGCGGCGATACAGCGCAGCCGCACCGCTGGCGCCAAATACATATTCTGCACGGTCGTATTGGCCCTGGTCGATTTGTTCAGCGCCACGGTCGAGATGGCGCAGGTTGCGGGTGAAATACATTCCTGTGCAATCGATAGTGGAAGTAAATTCCGGCTGCGCTCCCGGCGTCCAGCGCAACAACTTTCCGCAAACTGCTCCGACCTTTTCGCCTTTGGCGCCCGCAGGCTGCGCCGCGACAGAAACCAGTTGGGAGATAAAATCAGGCCGCAGGAACACATCGGGATTCAGACAAAGCAACCACTCACCATGCGCCTGGCGGATAGCCTGGTTTTGAGCGGCAGCAAAGCCGGTGTTTACGGCATTAAATTGAGTCTCAACATGAATCTGAGCCGGAGGAAAAAACTGCGACAGGATATTCCTGGTTTTGTCTATGGATGCATTATCGACAATGATGATTTCGAAGAGAGGATAATCCTGTTGCACCAGAGACTCCAGACATCGCTGAAGGTGGTCCGCAGAATTGTAAGTAACGAGAAGAACGGAAATTAAGGGATGTGCCGCTTCGTCTTCCGTTTTTGGATCGCGCACGACAGCGCTTCCCATCCGCTCACCACGCGCCCCGGCCGAACAGGACATGCGGAATCGTCTTGAGAAAGATTTGCGCGTCGAGCCACAACGACCAGCGGTCGATATAGGAGAGATCAAGCTGCATCCAGCGGTCGAAGTTGAGCTGGCTGCGGCCTTCGAGCGCCCAAAGACAGGTGAGACCCGGCCTCATGCGCAACCGCCGCCGCTGCCAGGATTCATATTTTTCCACTTCTTCGGGTATGGGCGGCCGGGGACCGACGAACGACATATCGCCGCGAAGGATGTTCCAGAGCTGCGGCAGCTCGTCCAGACTAGTGCGGCGCAGCCAGCGGCCCACCGGAGTAACGCGAGGGTCATCGGCTATTTTAAAAACCGGGCCGTCTGCCTCATTCAGGTGCTCCATACCGGCGCGCAACTGCTCCGCGTTTTGCACCATGGAGCGAAATTTCAACAATGTAAAGCGCCGGCCGCCTAAACCGCAACGGGTCTGGCGATAAAGGATTGCACCGGCTGAGCTAAAGGCCACCAGCAACGCCACCGCCAGCATGAGAGGCGAGAGCAAAATGAGCAGCAAGGCAGCCAGAACAGTGTCGGCAAAGCGCTTGGCGAGAAGTTGAAGTTCGTCTTGCGGGCCGGTGGAGAAGGTAAGGAGAGGAAATTCGTTCAGATGCTCCAGATGCACGCTCGAACTTGCGGCCTTAAGAAAATTGAGATGAACGCGGGTGCGGATGCCTTCTCGTTCGCAGTGCAGCACCAAGGGCTCGATCTGGTCTAAATCCTGTTTTTCGACCGCGATCAAGACTTCATCTACAACGTGATCATGAATGAAATCGGGGACCTGCTCCAGAGGTATGGACGTATAAGAGCTGCGCAAGCCGGCTGCCGGAGCGGGCGGGCGCTCGGTAAGATAGGCGAAACCGATAAGACGCAATCCCAGCGGCTCGGCGTGCTCCACTAACTGCGCCAGTTGATAAGCATATGCGCTGGTTCCAACGACGAGGATGTGATGATAGCGGCCAAAAATTCGCCGCAAAGATCCTTTGGTGAAAAACAGAATAAGGCGTCCGGTGATGAGGAAGAGCAAGTTTACAGCGCCGAAGGTCACGGCGAGGCTGCGGCTGATGTCCGCACGGAACAGGTACAAGCCGGCATGCACCAGCACCATGCCGGTGACCACCAGTTTGGTTTCATCCCATATAATTTGAGGGGGATTGCGCAGCTCGACGCGGCGATAGATTCCGTAAAGAAATCCAACAATCACCCATGTGACCAACACACCTGCCAAAAAGGGCAGATAATCGCGCAACGGATAAATCGGCGGGAAATGCGAATTGAAGATCCGGGGAAGAACCTGGGTGCGCAGCAGGTAGGCAACGGGCAGGGCCAGGGCGGTCAGCGCCAAGTCATGGGCAAGACAGCCCAATCCCATCAATTTTGAACGACGCTCCAGCAATTTAAGATATGTCCTGGCTCGCTAACACTATGAAAACACGTTGATTCTAACAGAGTTACAGTGAAGCTGGGCGGATTTTCTCGAAAATGGACAATAGCTTAACAAGCGCGAGTTTGCTCATGTTATCTTGCAAATAGTGAAGATTCTGCTCATTGGCGCCAACGGCCAGCTAGCCCGAGACGTACTGGCCGAGTTCACAGCCGCAGGCGAGAAGCACAAAATTATTCCGGTAACTCATGAACAGCTTGATATCCGCGACAAGCGGAGCGTGGATGATCTGATGGGGGCAACCCGCCCGGAATGCGTTATCAATACAGCAGCCTTCCATCGAGTTGACCAGTGCGAAGACGAGCCGGAGACGACTTTTGCCGTAAATGAAGACGGTGTCCACAATTTGGCAAGAGCCGCAGAGAAGCAAAACGCTTTGCTGGTGCAGCTCAGTACCGATTATGTCTTCGATGGAGTAAAGCGGTCCGCTTACCTGGAAAGTGACGAGGCCAGACCTCTTTCCGTTTATGGGAAATCGCGTCTTGCGGGAGAGATTGCGGTAAAGCAAAACTGCAACCGCTATATCATCATTCGTACTTGCGGACTTTATGGAATGGTCGGCAGCCAGAGCAAAACAGGAAATTTTGTAGAGATCATGCTGAAGCTTGCCGCAGCCAGGAAGACGCCCCGCGTGGTCAATGACCAGGTGTGCACGCCGACCAGCACGCGGGAACTCGCCCGGCACATGATCCGCCTGATCCCTTCAGGGGCACAAGGCCTGTTCCACATGACCAGCACAGGCGAGTGCTCATGGTTCGATTTTGCCCGTGAATGTTTTCGCCTGGCGGGCATCCATGCGGTCGTAAACCCGGTCACCAGCGAGCAGTATGGCGCCAAGGCGAAACGTCCGGTCTATTCTGTGCTGGATAATCTTGCTTACCGAAACGCCGGGTTTGGTGACTTCTCTCCGTGGCAGGAAGCATTGGCAGAGTATATGCAGACACGTAAGAAGGCGGGAACGCAGTCCAGTTAGGACGAGCCAACTTTGCTGAAGGTCTGGTCGCGGCGGGTGTAGTGGCGGTCGTAGTAATCGCGGTATTCGCCGGAACGCGCGCGCTCCATCCAGATTTTGTTGTTGAGATACCAATCCACTGTCTTGCGAATCCCTTGGTCGAAGCTGACCTCTGGTTTCCAGCCCAGTTCGTGGCGCAACTTGGAACTATCCAGAGAATAACGGCGGTCGTGGCCCGGTCGGTCGGTCACAAACTGGATGAGCGATTCCGGCTTGTCCAGGATTTTCAAAATGGTTTTAATCACGGTCAGGTTAGCGGTTGGCGCTCCGGAAGAAACGTTGTAAACATCGCCCGGCTTGCCGCCCTCAAGTACACAGGTGATGGCCCGGCAGTAATCTTCCACATAGAGCCAATCGCGCTCCTGCATGCCATCGCCGTATACAGGAAGCGGTTTTCCTTCCAGGGCATTGGCGATCATTAAGGGAATCAACTTTTCTGGAAATTGATAAGGGCCGTAGTTATTGGTGCAGCGCAGCGCAATGGCACAGACGCCGTAGGTATGGATATAGGCATTCACTAGATGATCGGCGGCCGCTTTGCTGGCTGAGTAGGGACTGCGGGGATCGAGGGTTTGGCTCTCGGAGAAGCTTTCGCCTTTGCCGGCGCTGCCATAAACCTCATCGGTGCTGATTTGGATAAATAGCTTAGCTGCACCCCTCCGCATTGCTTCCAGCAAGGTCAAAGTTCCCATTACGTTGGAATGGAAAAATGGAGCAGCGTTTTCGATGCTGCGATCAACATGGGTCTCGGCGGCAAAATTTATGACAGCATCGAAGCCGTTGGCCATGATCTTGGCCACGCTTGCCGCGTCGGTTATATCGCCGCGGATAAACTGGTAATGTGAGTTTTCCGCGATGTCGGCGAGGTTTTCCAGGTTTCCGGAATAGGTGAGCTTGTCGAAATTGACGATGTCTGCATTCTTGCGCTGCTGCAGCATGTGGCGGATGAAATTGGAACCGATGAAGCCAGCGCCGCCAGTGACCAGTATCTTCATTCGTCCCCTATTTCTTGCCGGCCGCCGCCAGAGGCTTGGTCAATTTATTGGCTCCGGTCTCTGCCACCAGGTTGGTAGCATGGCGAAGCGAGTCGAAGGTGCCGGCGTCGGTCCACCAGCCCTCAAGGATACTGTGGGTGAGGGTTCCCTCTTCAAGATACATGTTATTAATATCGGTGATCTCCAGCTCACCGCGGTGCGAGGGCTTGAGTGTCTTGATTTTCTGGAAGACCGAATTATCGTAAAGATAAAGGCCGGTCACAGCATAATTCGATTTCGGCTGCCTGGGCTTTTCTTCGATGCGGATAATGCGCCCGCCATTGATTTCGGGGCAGCCAAAACGTTCGGGGTCATTCACCTGCTTCAAAATGATATGAGCACCTTTTTTTTGCTGCCGGAAACGTTCAGCGCTCTCAAGAAAATTATTTTCTATGATGTTGTCTCCCAGGATCACGCAGATGGCGTCATCTTCGGCAAAATGTTCGGCCTGGCGGAGCGCATCAGCGATGCCGCCTTCCCCTTCCTGATAAGCATAATTCAGGCGCTTCAGGCCGAAATCTTTGCCGTTGGCGAGCAAGCGCAGAAAATCGCCGGCGTTGTGCCCGCCGGTGACGATCAGGATCTCGGTAATTCCCACGTTGACCAGCGCCTGAATGGGATAGAACACCATGGGCAGATTGTGCACCGGCAACAGGTGCTTATTCGTCACTCGAGTCAGCGGCAGGAGCCGCGTACCCAATCCACCAGCAAGAACAACGCCTTTCATGCAATCACCTTTAGGGGTTAGAGGCGTATCATAACATTCCTTGCCTTCGATTCGCACACGACAGCGCTCACCGGTAGTTAGGTCAGCTTGAAAGATATGCACGCCCTTTCCTCATGTGCGGTCTGGAACCTGGGGGATGCCCACGCGACAGCCGGCGGGACGCCGGCGCTACTTCGGCTATTGATGTTTGCCGAATAATCCGAAGTAGATGCCCAAGAGCGCGGATCTCATTTTTGGGTCTTGCGCCTGGTGCCAGGCATAGATTTGGGCTTCTGACGCACGCAGCTTCTGCATCAGCTCGGGGCCGGTGATTTTTTTGCCTGATTGCACCTGCCTGCGCTTCACAAGACTGCGCCCCAGAAGCCGAAGGGCCTCGAAGGCGCCTGCTATATAAGAACCAATTCTTCCCCGGCGCAAAAGCAGCAGAAACCACAGCCATTGGTAAACCCAGATACGCGGGAAAAGGCGGAACAATACACCTGCGGGATAATCCTTGAGCAAAAGCAGAAGCTGGTTGCGCGTTATCCAGCGGGCGATGCGGGGATGCATGGAATCGCCCAGTGTGGCGCTGCCAATGTGATATCCGATCGCCGAGGGCAGGTAAACGCCCTTCCAGCCGCTTAGCTGAAGCCTGAAGGCCAGGTCAACATCGTCTAAGTAGGCGAAAAAATCGCCGTCTAACCCGCTTACGTGCTCAAATGCGCTGCGGCGGTAAAGCGTTGCCGCGCCGCAACCGATAAATACTTCGGAAAGTTGATCGAATTGGCCAGCGTCGAGGTCCTGGTGGCCCAGGCGATATGCGGCGCCACCCAGCAAAAGCGCATCGCCGGCTCCATCGAGACGGGTTTTTTCCCTGGCATTGAGTAGTTTGCCGGTAGCAAAAGCCAGTTGGGGGTCAGATGTCAATTTCTCGGCGAGCAGCCGGATAAATTGCGGATCCAGTTCAACATCGTTGTTGAGCAGTAAAACGAATTCGGAGGAAACATGCAGCAGCGCCCGGTTGATCGAATCTGTGGTCCCAAGATTTTGTTCCAGCAAGACTTGCCGCACCGGATAGGGAAAGGCGTGCGGCAGACTTTCGAGGTGGAAGATCGTATCGGGCTGAGCTTCATTTTCCACAACCACGACTTCCACTCCGCCGGCAGTTTGCAATGCCAGGGAATGCAGGCAGCGCTCGGTAAGATCAGGCCGCCGCAGGGCTGGAACAATGACGGTAATGGATGCCGAGGAGATTTCTCGCGGTTGCGGTTGTGGCTCTGGTGGCATAAAGCGCAATGGATGGTTCGATAGAATGGCCGGCGATCATTTCCAGGATTCAACCGCATTTTCGGCGGGTCGTTTGCTGGAGGCATTGATTTCACACTCTATGATTGTTAAGGGCCGCTTCTTCACCTGCCTGTAGATACGCCCCAGGTATTCACCGATGATCCCCAGGAAAAGAGCATTCAAGCTCAACGAGCCCAGAATCAGGACTACCAGTGTAGTGAATCCCGGCGGCCACGATTCGCCCAGAATAATTTTCCCCGCGAAATAAACAGCAATCCCTATAAACGTGCTGGCGGAGACAAAAAGGCCAATCACGGTGGCAATGCGTAATGGCACCACAGAGTGGTTGAGAATGCCATCGAGCGCGAGGCCAAATAATTGCGCCATATTGAATTTGCTCTTGCCTAATTTTCGCTCGTTGCGGCTATATGGGATTCCAATTTGATTGAAGCCAAGAGTGGCGATGGTACCGCGCAAATAGGGCTGGTAGTCATCAATCTGCTTCAATACATCGAGGACCCTCCTATCCACAAGCCGGAAATCGCCGGCATCGTAGGGAAGCTCGTCTTCACTCAGAAAATCAATCAGGCGATAAAAAACCTTACGGATGACGTTCATATACCACGATTCCTGCCGTTGTGAGCGCTCGCCATACACTACCTGATATCCCTCTTCCCATTTGCGGATAAACTCAACAATCATTTCGGGAGGATCCTGAAGATCGCAGTCAATCTGGATGGCGGCGTCTCCTCTGGCATGGATATAGCCGGTGTAAATAGAGCGCTGGAAGCCGAAGTTTCGCGAAAACCGCAGCACGCGAATGCGATTATCTTTCAAGCTCAAGCGGCGCAGAATGTCAAACGTCTGGTCTGTGCTGTGATTGTCGGTAAAAAGCAGCTCGAAATCGTATTGCGCTTTCAATTGTTCCAGAATCGGAGTCAGGGCCGCGTATAACGGTTCGATATTCGCTTCTTCATTGAAAACCGGGACGATGATGGAGATGAGTTTCCCGTTACTGCCCATATTTTTCTCCAAGCATCGCATATTGACCGCCAGCGGGAAGCCAACCGAGCATGGGCTCCAGGGGCCGAAACAGGGAAAGCGTGCGCGGGAAGAAGACTATGTAATCGCGCCGTAAGACAGCCAGCTTTGCCGCCAAGAAATAGCTGCGGGCTTCTCCCGGGGAGAGCAGAATAGCATCATCATCAAAAGGGCAATGCTTTACTACCCACTGCGTCAGCGGATTTAAGGGGTTGTGTTCAAACAAAACCAGCCGCCCCGCGGTTGCGAGGCGCCCCGCGATCTCAGAAATTGTCTGCTGCCGATCTTTCGGGGTCACATGGTGCATGACATTGGAAATGATGGCGAGTTCGTAATCGTAATGCAAGCGCGAAATGTCGCTGGAAAACGTGCCTTCTGAGGCCAAATTGGGCGGGACCATTTTTACACTCTCGGCTGAGGGATCGTAACCGTGAACGATTGCTTTCGGCAGGTATTTTTTTATGAGGCACGAAAGCAGACCGACCCCGCAGCCATAATCGAGAATCTTGCCGCAAAAACCTTCTCCTATGGTCCGGGTAATATAGCGGGCCTTGTACTCGGAAAAATATCCGGAGCCTTCGCCAGAAACGGCAATCGAACGATCGAGCAGGTCTTTGTAATTGCTCGAAAACTGGTCGAAGTTGGTGGTGCTCATGCTATCCCCGATCTGAAAACCATCTTGCGAATGCCTTCTTCAATGGAGACCTTAGGGGTCCAGCTCGTGCATGCGCTGAACTGACTGTTATCGCCCACAATCCACATGGATTCATCGGCACGATAGGGGCGGTCGCCAAAGCGCAGCAGGCTTTTTGGCTTATTCATCGCCCTGGCTACCTCTTCAGACAGCTCGCGGATCCTGGTCCCTTTGCCCGAACAGACGTTGTAAGTAGATCCAACCGTCACTCCCTCGCTCTGGGCGCCCTGCAAGAGCGCTTCTACAATATCATCCACGTATAGCAGGTCGCGAGCTTGCTCGCCGGGAGTAAGGTCTACCGGCACGTCGCGCCGTAGATGGCTCATGAGATAAGGCACCAGACGGTTGGGTGCTTCGCCTACGCCGAAGACCCCAAATAGACGCAAGGTTACAAATGGCAGGCCCCTCGACCTGGCGAAGGCTAGTCCGTAGATATGAGCGCAAGCCTTGGCTGCGCCGTATAGAGATGTGGGCTGAAGAAGATCTTGTTCGGTAAGCTTGTGACCTTCGGACGCCGGAGCGTATTCCGAACAGCTACCGACGTGAATAAACTTTCTCAAGGGCCATGCTGAGGTGGCGGCAATCAGGCCCGCAACGACATTCAAATTGCCTGTAAGCAGAAGATGGGGATCGCGTTCCTCAGGAGCTACCCCGGCAGAAGCGAGATTAAAAACAACATCCGTCCGGATGCCAGAGAGCTTTTGCGCCAGCGTGGAGCTTTCATAATTTTCCGTTTCCAGCAGTTTCACTCCAGGAAGGTTGCTGATGCGGGCACGTCCGGCAGAAGCAGGACGCACCAGGCAAAATGCGGAAATGCCTTCCACAGAGAGCCGCTGCACCAGTGCAGAACCGATAAATCCAGTCGCGCCGGAAACCAAAGCGGAGCGAACGGTTTTCAACATGGCAGATCCATGTACCTTTGGATCTGAGTACGGGTGATGGGTCCCGCGTTTTTTGCGTCTCTGGCAACCGTGTGGTACCACTCGACCGTGAGACGCAACGCGTCTTCAATCATAAGAAGCGAGCGCCAACCCAACAAAGTTTGGGCCTTGCTGCAATCCAGCTTGAGATAGTGTGCTTCATGCGGTTTCGAGGGGTTGTTTTCAATTTTCAATTTTCCCGATCCCCAAAGCTGGATCAGGTGGCGGGCCACCTCTTCCACGGGGATGGAATTTTCATGGGGGCCAAAGTTCCAGGCTTCTGCAAAATCCATCTCTCCCTGCCCCAGGCGCTGCCCCAGCATCAGGTATCCGCGGAGCGGTTCCAGCACATGCTGCCAGGGACGCAGAGCGCGCGGGTTGCGAATGGGAATGGCCGTCCTTTTCATGATTCCTCGGACCAGATCGGGAATCAATCTGTCTTTTGACCAATCTCCTCCACCGATCACGTTCCCGGCCCGCACAGTAGCCACTGCAAGGCCGTTTTTGCCCTGGAAGAAAGAACGGCGATAAGCCGCGGTCACTAACTCAGCGCAGCCCTTGCTCGAGCTATAAGGATCGTAACCGCCCATAGGTTCATGCTCGCGATATCCCCATAACCATTCGCGGTTCTCGTAGCACTTGTCGCTGGTGACGATCACGATGGCGCGCACAGATGGCGTCTGGCGCGCAGCTTCAAGAATATGCGCGGTTCCCATAACATTGGTGGCGTAGGTTTCAACGGGCTCCTGGTAGGAGCGTAAGACCAGCGCCTGCGCGGCACAATGAAAAATGATCTCCGGCTTACATTGCTTAAACGTTTTTAGGACGGTCTGGAAGTCGCGAATGTCTCCGCGCAGGGAGTTCATTCCTTTCCCAATCTGGGCATTGGCGAAAAAGCTGGCGGAGCCATTCTCCGGCGGCAGAGCCAGACCGCTGACCTGGCTGCCCATCATCTTGAGCCAGGCCGCCAGCCAGCCGCCCTTAAAGCCGGTATGACCGGTGACCAGGACCGGCTTCCCTTTATAAAAGTTCTGTAACGCCATATTTATTGCCATATCTTCCAGGGCGCCCCCTGGTTCCAGAGAGTGTCAAGATAATGCTTGTCGCGCAGGGTATCCATCGGGTGCCAGAAGCGGGTGTGGCGGAAAGCCATCAACTCTCCGCCGGCGGCCAAACGCTCCAGCGGTTCCCGCTCAAGCGAAACTTTATCCCCGGCGATGTATTGCAGCACTTCGGGTTCGAAGACAAAAAAACCTCCGTTGATCCACCCGTCGGCGTGATGAGGTTTTTCGGAAAAGCGCAATACCGAATCGCCTTTCAACTCAAGCCCGCCAAAGCGAGGAGGAGGCGTAACCGCGGTCACCGTGGCCTTTTTCCCGTGGCTGCGATGAAACGCAATCAGCGCTTTTATGTCGACGTCTGCTACGCCATCTCCATAGGTCGCCATGAAGGTTTCGTTCCCGATCCAGTTTTGCAGACGCCGTAAACGGCCGCCAGTCAGGGTATCAACGCCCGTATCCACGACCGCGACTCGCCAATCGGGAGTCGCAGCATTAATGATCTGTTGGCGGCCGGTCTTTAAATCGATCTGCAGATCGCTGTTATGCAAGACAAAATTGGAAAAATATTCTTTAATGATTTCGGCCTTGTATCCGCAGGCGATAATGAAATCTTTGTATCCGTGGGCGGAATAGATATTCATGATATGCCACAGAATCGGCTTCCCTCCGATCTCCACCATCGGTTTAGGACGAAGCGAGGTCTCTTCCGCCAACCGGGTACCGAGCCCACCCGCGAGAATAATGGTTTTCATAGGGAACACTGTATACTCAATAAAACACAAGCCATCTTGTGGATGTCAACGAACATTTTAAACTGTCGAATTTTGATGGCCCGTTCTGAAATTCAAATCTGATAGTCAACTGCGAGCCAGCAATGATAACCTCTGCAAAAGCTTAGTTTTCAGCTAGTTACAGATGTGGGTTCTTGGTTTCAGACTCGTAAGAAGTTGGGTCCGGACGCTTCTCGCGGGCGATAATATGTTCCGGCGTTTTCCGGTTTGTGATCTTCTGCCGGCGCCGAATTGCACAATGCATTCATGCAGGATTAAGATTCAGGAAAAGACAAACCAAGTTCCAGAAAATCCAGACTCAGTTTTTCGATCAGCATGTCAGATAACAAATTTGATTTTGTAGTGATAGGCGGCGGGATTGTGGGCCTGGCGACCGCAGTGGCGATTGCGCAGCGGCTCCCAAAGCAACGTTTGCTTGTGCTGGAGAAAGAAAAAGAAGTTGGCTCGCACCAGACTGGACATAACAGCGGCGTTATCCATTCCGGCCTGTACTATAAACCGGGCTCCATGAAAGCCAGGACGTGTGTGGAAGGCGCCTCGGCGATGGTTGAGTTCTGCCAAGTCAACAATATTCCGTATCAGCGTTGTGGAAAAGTTGTAGTAGCAACATCAGAGACAGAGCTGCCGCAGTTAGAAATGCTATATCAGCGTGGGGTGGCCAATGGCGTGCCGGGATTGGCCATGATCGGTCCGGAACGGTTGCGGGAATTGGAGCCACATTGCAGTGGCGTCAAGGCCATTCACGTTCCGGGAGTTTGTATTACCGATTACACCGCGGTGGCAAAGAAATTCGCCGAGATCGTGGCCGAGCAAGGCGGCCAGGTTCGCACACAGGCGCGTGTCACCGGAATCGCTGTGCGGCAAGATGAAGCTACAGTGCAGAGCACACAGGGAGAATTTACTGCAAAATACGCTGTGAACTGCACGGGATTGCACAATGACCGCATAAGCAAACTCGCCGGCGCCAAAACTGACCTGATCATCGCACCCTTCCGTGGCGAATACTACGACATTGTGCCGGAGCGGCAGCACCTGGTGAATGGGCTGATCTATCCTGTCCCTGATCCGAATTTTCCGTTTCTGGATGTGCATCTTACCCGTATGGTACATGGCGGGGTGGAGGCCGGCCCGAACGCCGTGCTGGCCTTCAAGCGAGAGGGCTATCGCAAATCTGATTTCAGCCTGCGCGACACGCTGACAACAATCGCTTTCCCTGGCTTTTGGCGCATGACGGCAAAATACTGGAGAAAAGGGATGGCAGAGTATTATCGCTCACTGAGCAAAGCGGCATTTCTACGCTCGCTGCAACGTTTGGTTCCAGAGCTGCGGGCTGAGGACATACGTCCGGGCGGTTCAGGTGTGCGGGCGCAGGCGCTCGACCGCCAGGGGAAGCTGCTGGATGACTTTCATATCCTGCGCACTGGCAACGTCATCCATGTATGCAATGTGCCCTCACCGGCGGCCACGGCTTCCATTATTATCGGCAGGCAGATACGGGAGTTGGCGATGGAGGCGTTTGGGGTGTTGGCATGAGAGAGAGCTACATCTATGAGCATTCCGCCAGTTTCAGTCAGCGATTGATACGGCGAAGAGCGTCATATGAAAGAGCACCAAAGACGAGCCTGGCGGCCTTCCAAGTAAAAATCATGGCGTTTTGTGCCCGCTGACGCCAGATTCGTGGTCGTATTGCTCCGAACGGAATTCGCCGCCGCGTCTACAACCTTAAGTAATGATTAGGATCTCAAGGAGCGGGAAGCAGATTTCCGCGGCTATCGAGAGCAGGGAGGAATTGCCATTTACCACTCCCCACAGGCATGGTGATCAATTTACCATCCGGACCAATGGAAGGCGAGACGGTGGAGGGCGTTTCAACTCCAGTGTTTGGGTTAGGAACCAATTTCCCGGTCGAGTCAAAGATCGGCAGGAAAGGGCTTGCCTCGCGATTCATGGAGACGGCATGCACATGCCCATCAGATCCCGGGAACGGGAACGCCTGTGAGCTCGAAAGCTCGCTAGTTTGATCGCTGGCTGCCGCGCCTGCGGAATCGGCCATGGAAGCAGAGGAAGGGGTTGAAGTCTCCTCAGGGGTCGGGTTCATGCCGACCGTAGTAACCCCCTGTATATCAGGCTGAGTCTCAGGGGCAGGCGGCTGGCTTGCATTCATCTGATGATCGAAAGCCCCCGGCGGAAGAGCTTCCACGATCAATTTGCCTTTTTCCTGTGGAGTAGAAGGTGCGTAAGAGTAATTGACTTTCATTCCTTCCAGCAACTGGCTGACCACCGTGGAAGGATCGCCACGTAATACCATAGGCGCAATGACATCATCGCTCAAGTCCGGAGTTATGTCGCAGACTGTTTGCGACTGCTTACAAACCGATTCCAACACAGCGCGCAAATGGCTGGGTTTGAGTATTTGAACTGTCCAGCTATTCGCGCTGATCGAAACCTCAATGCCACTATCGACTTGCTGAGGGGGTGGCGCGGCGTTTGTCAAGGCGGCGCCCACAAGAATCCAAAGACTGCAAAAGAAAAAAATAAGAGCACGCCTGCAACTCACCGCTGTCTCCCTCGATTTTGGCCTAAGAACTTTTGTTATTAGAAACAGGTTTGAGTGCGTGAGCGCACTCAAACCTCGTCCCTAAGTAGAAAATTTGAAACCGTCGTTCTCTTTACCTTTTGTCCTTAAGCGAAGCAAAAGGAACGGGTTCAAGATAACCGGTGGCAAAATTGGCAACCGTTGTTCTTACGATCACCGCGGCGCCAGGCCCATCATGGGCGAAACGAGCGTTACCGCCTTGCCCGGCTACGCCCGAAATCGAAGTTGTAACCAACCCCACTGCGCCCGAAGCGACCATGGCTACAGGTTTCGTGAAGGTCTGTGGTGTGTTTCCGCCGGTGGTCAATGTAAGCGTGCCTGTAACAGCGGCCGTGGTGGTATTAGTGAACACCCAGAATGTGTGGCCATTGCCACCATCATCGCTCCAAAAGGCGCTATAGAGCGTGGTCTCTTGCACGCTTACTGAGATGTAATGACCGATCGCGTCAGAGTTTGTCACCTTGATCGAATAAGGTCCACTGGCCGGTGGAATTACGCTGCCGCGAAACGAGTTCAAAGGAAGAGCCGGGTCAATTCCCGACGTGTCCCGGTAGCCCGTGGTCGCAGAGCCGGCAGCAAGAGCACTCCCTGAGCAAGTGTTATTCGCATAGAGCGCCACTGTGATCGGGGTCCCTGAAACGTCATCATAATCCTCGCGGACCTCAATGGAATAGGAGTGGCCAGCGGTCAATGTGGTTTCGTAATAGTTGATGCCACCCGACTGCGCAACGAAGTCGAAGTCAACAATGCGTCCATCGGCCGGAACAATCGTTGGCCCGGCCGTAGCGACGGGATTACCTGGCTGGCATTGCGAGCCTGCGAATGCCACCGACGAAACTAGCAGCAATACCCCAAGAAGACAAAGAAATTTGGCTTTCATATTCAGAACTAACCTCCTAATTTTCGCCGTGTGGGCGTTCATAAACGTTTGGGGGAAACCCTAACTTAATCAAAAATCCAGAAAAGCGGGTTCTAACCTTAAAAACTGGTTATATGGGGAGAAGGCGATTCTTTTATAGCTTTGTTTGCGCAACTTGTCAAGCAGAAACTCACGTTGAACAGTGGGTTACTAAAGTAATCGTACATCCCGGCATGTGGCATTTTGAAAACAGCTTTGGTTCATAGTGAACCTATGCACTATTGTTCCTGTCTCTAAGTACTGGTGCCCATTCACTTTTATCGTAATTATTGAGTTCCAGCGCCTCAGTTGAGCCGGTCCACGTAGGAAATGGCTTCTAATACAGGCACAACATCTCTTAACATGCTCCAGGGATCTATGATTACAGAGCCTTGTTTTAATCGATGTTTGGAAGACTTGAAAACCTCGCGATACTCCGGCCATGGGCAGGTAATTACGAAGACGCTGCAGTTCAATAATTCTGAAGGATCTTTCACAAGCTGTACTTTTCCCGGAGAGAAGCTAGCCTCGGCGTTGCCGTTGGCGGCATAATCGTGGGCGAAGACTGAAGCTCCATGGCTTGCAAGCTGCTGGCACAGCCAAACTCCAGTTGAACACTCAACCACATTGGAGAGCGGTTTGTAAGCAAGGCCCAGAACAGCCACGGAGTTTCCATTCGGGGCATGCGCCATGACGGTCTGCAGCAATCGCGTATTGACCTGCTCGTTGACCTGATCCGTCGCGCGCGCTAATGGAGCGTCAACCCCGACGGATTTTGCGGTGTACTGGAAAAGCCGGTTATCGCGTGGGAAACATGGCCCTCCGTATCCCAGCCCCGGCTTGAGATATTCAGAGCCGATGCGCCGGTCACGGCCAATGGCCCGCAGGATTACGCCAGGGTCCGTTCCCGGAATTTTCGCGCACACAGCGCTCAGCTGGTTTACGAAGCTGATTTTCATGGTCACGGCGCAGTTTACCGAAATCTTGGTCAGCTCAGCGTTGGCACAGGACATACGTTCGATCGGAGCATTATTCGTACAGAAACGGCGGTAGAGTTCTTCGAGGCGTTCTCCAGTTTGCGGATCGGATTCCCCTACCAGGACCAGGTCAGGCTCCAGCAGTCCGCGTACAACATTACCCAGAGCGATAAACTCGGGATTGTAACCAAGACCGAAATCTTTGCCGCAACTGCCTGCCAGCATTTTTTCCAGCATGGACTTGAAGATCGAATCGCAGGTCCCGGGGGTCACAGTGGAATTGACGTTAAATAAGTAATTCTTCTTGTTTTGCTTCCGGACTTCATCGGCCACTGATTGCAGCGCTCGGATCAGATATTGATTATCAAAGCTGCCATCGGGTAGGCTGGGCGTTGGGGTAATGAAGAAACAGGCTTCCGAATTCTTGACCACCTCGGCAAAACTTGTGGTCGCGCGCAAGCGCGAGCCGCCTTCATTGATCTTGTCCTGCAGGCGTGGTTCCTCGACCGGAGCGCGGCCATTTTGAATAGCTTCTATCTTGGCCTGATCTGCATCAATACCAATCACATTAAAACCGCGGCTGGCCAGACAAGCTGCTACACAGGCACCCAGCTTCCCGAGTCCCACTACCCCGATATTTTGAATTGTTTGCTCCAAAGACATTCTTTCCTCGCTCTATCAGGAATGTATTTTAAAGTCTCAGCGCGATAGCTTTTCTTTATGCAAACCTAGGTCCTTCCACGGAAAGGCTTCAGGATTGAATCATATACCTTTCTGCGAAGGCTGCCGGCGGGAGCCATCGCATTCCGGACGCGGTGCAATTTATTTAATAAGCGCCAACTGCCTGAGCACTGTATTGCGTTCAGCTCTTTTCGCAGGGCCGCGAGTTCATTATTTTCCAGCATAACTGGGTTCCGCGAGACAGGAGAAAGAGGTGGCGGCTCGAATTTCGGATAGGTAAGCTCGCTGCCAGCTTCTGCGAGAGTAAACCAGAACCAATGGGCATTCAGTTGAAAAAGGTCGTTTCCTAGCATTCGCTCCAGCGTGGTTTTCTTTTCCAAATCAGGTCCAATTTCCTGGAAGAAACTATCGTCCCCGGAATGAAGAGGCAGCTTATTTCGGCTTGTAAAATCAAGAATAGAAATGGACTGCGCCACTCTGGAGTGTATATGACCTAACCACATGGATTGCTCTCCGGCGCTAGTCCCCTTCCATAAGCGCTCGTTGCCATATCTCCGTTCAGAGCTGCAATATCGAAGATCTGATAGATCATGCATCATTACGATGTGAGGCTTGCGTGCAATCTTTGGAAGCAGCTCCCCTAAAACCCATTCCGCCAATTCAAAACCATGAGCATCCCAGAACACCATGATCCGCCGCGCGGATGCAACCCTGGGTCCAATGTCGAAGCTCAGAATATCGCATTCCAAGGCTTCAAGCGGCGCAAACCATTCAGGAGGTACAATCTGCCTGATCTTGGGCACACTTTGTTTTCGCCAAGTGTCACTCAGGCACAAGCTCAGAACTTTACACCGCTCTGCACCACCTAAGTGCTGCGCTACTTCGGTAAAACAGGCTGTCGAATTACCCGTACCACGGCCCAATTCAAGAATTAAATCGGGCCGGAATTCTTCGGTAAATGCCATGATTTGCGCCCATTGCGCCGGGGTAAGATCGGTAGGCCGTCCAATGGCGGCGCTCAAACTTAAAATTCTTCCTCTGGAGTTCGCGAGCATCTCTCGCTGCCGCCAAAATGCTTCTGCGGGAGTTACAACCGGTGTTTCTCCTGTCGCGCGTGCCGGTTCCCAAGCAATTGTATGAAAGTAATTTTTCTGTTTCGTTTTTGCCTGAATCAGTGTGCCTGCTAATGAAAAACTGGGGACCTCATTGCGAACATGGGGACTGGAGAAGAGATGATTCACATCCTCTCTGCTCTTGGGATTTCGAATTTCCATCCAAGCTGGGACAGAATTCGTAGAGAAGCTCCGGCACGAGTATCCGGCATTGAGTAAAAGCGTAGATACCTGCTCTGTAGAGGAATCCAAGACCTTCAATCGGTTATCGTTGCATTCCAGAAGAATAAAATCTATGACGTGATCTGCAAGAACCTTACCTAACCCTTTTAAAGCGATTTCTTCCGCACCTTCAATGTCAAGCTTGAGCAGCCGTATATGCGTCACCTGACGTTCTTTTAAAAAATCATCCAAACGCAACCAAGGCACCTCGATGGTTCGTTGATAATTGTTGGATATAGTCCCCAAAGAACTCAACCCAGTTTGTTTATCTATTGCTAAATTGAAAAGTGCGGCGCCCCCTGTCTGGTCTCCCAAGGCAGCGTGAACAGCTTCTACATTGCGCAAACCATTGATTTCGGCGTTTTTTCGTGTTCGTTGCACTTGCAAAGGATTTGCATCGAATGCAAAGATTTTGCCCTCAGGTCCCGCCAGCATTCCCATCAAGCAACTGTAATAGCCAATGTGACAGCCGCCATCAATACAAATATCGTTTGGGCGCACTAGACGAGATACTAAGTCGGTTTCAGCAATCTCATAAACGCCATCCTCTAAAAGAAGCTGACTAACATAATCCGCAGGATCAGCATGCAATTCGAAACCTAAAACCGTAGGAATTGGTTTATCGGTTGATATTGCCAGTTCGGGTTCCGCAATTTTAAAGTCGATCATGATTGGCTCCTGCTCAGGAATTTATGATATCGGATAATATCGCTCCTTTTCAAAACGCGATATCCGGAATGATTGTTGGTAACTCGATCAATTACGAGATATCCTTTTCGCAAAGTTCGGGGCCGCAGATTTATTTTTAGCAGTTAATGTATTATAGCGGTAATAAGGCGCTATTCTATAATGAGGAGATGATATGAAATGCAACGCAGGCTGGTTTGAGCTTAATATCAGCGCTCCCGACAACCAAGTTAGCGCCTGCTGCTATTACTCAGGGTCCAAAGACCAGTGGTCCGATGAGTACCGCGCTTTGGATTCTTACTGGAACAGCGCTAACTTTCAGCAGCTACGTCACGTAAATATTCAGGGAACCACCCAAAGCGGATGCGAAAGTTGCCATTTCTTTCGGAGCAGGGCGCCCGAAACCCAGTATTTTGCTGAATTCTCACAGGTTGACGAGAATGCTTCGCCCCTACAACAAGCAAATTGGAGATTGGCTCTTCAGGAATTCGAGTCGAATCGCGAAATTCTCACCGCTAAGCCCCTCCGATATTACGTAGACTTTGGATTCGCCTGCAATTTATCGTGTATCCAGTGCCACCAGGTGCCGCGACGAAAGACCAATGGACGACAAGTTTCTTTCGAGGTTCTCTATAAGTGGCGTGAACACTTTAAATCGGCCTTGGAAGTGTGCGTGATTGGCGGTGAACCGTTTGCCTTGGTCGAGGCACTGAAATTCATTCGCGCATTCGTTGAAGATGAGGAACTCAAAGACGTGCGCCTGACAATTTTTACCAACGGCACCCTGCATCATCGCCATATGGAGACCCTGATCAAGAAACGAAAATTGAGCCTTGCCGTCAGCCTGGATTCGATGGGAGATGCTTATGAATATATCCGGGTGGACGGCAAATGGGATCAGGTAGAAAGGAACGTGCTTGACTTTATCGAAACAGGAAAGCGGTTGAACCTGGATTGGAAACTGTCCACTACATCTGGCCTGTTTAAAACCGGTATTCCCAAATTGCCCGAATTTGCTGAATGGTGTGGCCGTAATAAAATCCCAGCCATGTTTTACGAAATTATCAGCGCGCGTGGCGTGGAGAGGGCAGTGGCCGATGAGAATATGCTGGCGCATCCATTGTTGGTTCGCCAGATACCGGGATGGAAAGATTATTTCACCAAGGCAGCGGACATTTACCGCCGTTATAACATGAGCAGTGAGGCCGGCTCCCTGGAATACTTTCAAGACTTAATCGAGAAGAAATTGCAGATAGTCGCCTTGGGAAAAGAAAGATTGGACGCCGTTGCAAAATCCGATCAATGGAGTTCGCTTTTTGATCAAGATGTGCGGCAGTTAGTGAATCTGGTTAGCTGCATGTATGGCACCGTCACTCAGCCTCCTTTAGCGTGGCGGAAGACCGGGTGGCTCGGCGGCCGCTATTTGGTCTTTCGACCCACCCATCTGAACGACCATTTAGTGACATATTTTGCTGACTTGCCGGCAGGGTCCGGCAATCTCTGCGTGCAAATGACCTGCTGGTGGCCTGCTGGAATCGGTGACGCTAACCGATGCCTAGTCAACTTCCAGGATCAGAATTTCGCTTCGAAGTGGGATGTGGATTTTGAGCGGACTCTCGACGGAGGCGTAGTTCAGCGTAACATGATTCTCACTGAAGAATCGAAGCAGTTCCGTCTCATTGTTTACGCCCCCGATGCGGTCAAAGAAGCTGTGTTGCCGACACGGGTCAAAATCGAATTTCGCTATGATGAGACTATGCCCATCCAGCACCACCAGAACGAACTGGTACAAATCAACGCTGCAGGCTGATAAGTCATTATCGTGACCGCTGGGACGGCAAATCGAATTCTCTGCTTTCTCGTTGATGTCCCACGGAAAATTCTTCATCCCTCCGAATCAACCCTAAGTTTCAACCCCAGCTTGGGTGCGACCACCGGGTCGAGGGCTGCACGCAAGATTACCCCTACATGCAGTTGCAGTGGAAACTCCCCGGTTAAGATCATCTGAAGAAGTTCCTTCGGGGCAACATTTTTCACATCCATTCCCTTTTCTGGCTGGAAGTCAGCCTGACACACTTCGGCCTCTACAAAAAAAGCATGCAGACGGTTACTTAGACGCAAGGTACAGGGCGAAGAAATACCCAGAGGGTAGACTTGTCGGGCCGTAAATCCAGTTTCTTCTCGTAGCTCCCGTACGCAACTGTTTTCGGGATCTTCCTGAGGATCAACGTGCCCAGCCGGCAGCTCCCAAGTGCAGTGACCATAGCCAGGACGAAATTGTCGAACGATGGGGATAGTTCCTTCGGGTGTGATGGCTAGAATGGCGACGTAATCGGCCTGCCCCAGCGAGTGATACACCTCCGGAGTTTGACCGGGTTCGAGTTCGACGGCTCTCTCCACGATTTGTACCCAATCCGAAAGTCGGATACTCTTTTCGGAAACTATCCTAGGGTTGTGCATAATGACTCCAAGCAGGATGTGATTGCGCGGTTCTATTTCACTTCGGCCGCGTTTAAAACGTGCTGAGCATAAACCTCGAATTCAACATTCCCGCGTTGCACCGTCCACCGGCCAATATCTTCGACTCGTAAGTTGCGTTGGCTTAGAAGCCGTACGCGTTCCGGCATCTTCGCCGGCACCGTTGTAAGATGAATGAACACCGTGTCAGGAGGAACCAATCCCCGCAGATCTTCAACGGTCATCGTCGGAAGCTCACGCGTAAGATCACGCCAGCCCCAAAGATAAAGAGAGTTGATCGAGTTATAGAGCCGACTCCAACGTTCATCATTGTCATACCAGAACACAACCGGATGGTCGTTCAAAATGCCTGACTTCAAGAGGTCTTGCGTGGCCATGGCCGCTTTAAATTCCAGGCGGGTATTCAGGAACACATAGTGTAAGTCCATGGAGGTAGAAAAGCTGATAAGCAGTGCGAAACTAAATGCAGCCACTGTAATTCCAATACGCCGCGCCCAACCCACCCAGCTGAACCCGATCACCCCACTAATACTGAGGGCTGATAAAAGAATCCAAACCTGGCGCACGAGTTCAGGGGAGATCCATACCTCGGGAGGCAATGTTGACCAATGCAGCGCCAAAGACCTGACGGCGAATAAGGAAAGAGCTATTCCAGCCAGGACAGCTCCACAAGCTACTCTGAGCCAGACTCTCTCTTGGCCTTCTACAACCTTGTACAACGCAGATAAGAGCGCGCCGAGAAAAATGAATGCCGGCACAACCAGATATGAACTCGTATAGAACACCCGAAGCACAACAGCCTTCATTCCAAATTCCACGAAAGCAAAAACGATATCTGAAAGAAGGAGGAGCAATAACGCTAAAGTAAAGAATCGGTCTTTTTTGATCTTATGAAAATGCCTGGCCGCAAAGATTGTACCGATCAGCGTAAGACCATACGTGGCGGCTAGACGATAACTAGTTAAAATCCAGCCTAATCCGGTGCCCCACATGTGTGCCAGGTATCCAGGAGTGGTCGTCACATACCGGTAAAGATTCCACTGCGGCATCCAGAAAGCAAATGTGTGAAACACTGCGAGCGAAATCAATCCGAATGCAACTGTCACCAGGGCCACGCCGACAGCCAGCCAGGCGCACTGCTTCACCGCTTCCCTCAAATTCGCCCGTTTCACATAGAACAAAATCAACACACCAGGAATAATGATCAGTCCCGCAATAAGAATCGTATATCCTGCCATTGCCCAAAAAGCCCCAGCCCAAACCGTTGCCAACCGACCTTCGAATCGCCGCGGCGGAGCCAGTACCATCCAGAAGCCCAGCAATAGAAATGCAATCGCGGGTCCGTCCGGATAATCCCAGGTAACAGTACCAATGAGATATGGATTGCAGGCCAAAGCAATGGTGGTAACCACGGCCACCCAGCGTCCAGTGTGGCGCAAGAGAATAGCATAGAGGGAAAAAGTGTCTGCAGTGAGGATAGTCACATTGATGAGGTAGTTAGCCGCTAATGGCGAGAATATCTTGTACATCAGAACTCCGAACATCTCGTACGGCAAGCGGCTGACGTAGTAAAGCAAACCAAACCGATTTACTAGGTAATGGAAGTTGGTAAAATAACCGGTGTCAATCCAAGGATCCAGGAACCCTGGCGGCGAATAATTAGAAAACGGGCCGAGCCAGAGCAGCCCCGCCGAAAATGCTGCCCAAAATAAGAAAGCCCGCTTGAGATTCTCTTGAGATCGGAGCTTGCTCATAACGTATAAGAATTTGAGTATGTTTTTTTGCTTATTCTGAAACTTCAAGAATAAATTAGACACAGGCGGATATTGACTAACTCGGATAGCAACAGCTTCAATACCTGTATGCAACGACTTCCGGGTGGTTTGGATTTCCAGCCAAAAACGTAAAAAACAGTTTAAAGTATTCCGGACCCTTCTTTCTGAGCCAAAAAACCAACTCATTGTGGCAATTGCGGTTCCAGCAATAAGCTTAATAATACGCATTTGCCCAAATGGAGAAGGGCCGTGCCCTAATCGCAGGAGCGCATAAACAGCAATCAGGATTCCCAGGCCAAAGGGCACGAGGAATAGCTTGCGTTCAAAACGCAAATTGGCAGCCCGTCGCCGCGAGCTCAAAATCCAGCTCGCTGCGGCAACCGTAATTCCCCCCACAATTCTGAGGACCCGGGTTGCTGCAAATGGAAAAGGGCCGTGGCCTAGTCGTACAAGGCCATAAATAGCAATCAGAATTCCCAGGCCGAAAGGGACCAGGAATAGCTTGCGCTCGAAATTCAAACGTGCTGCCTTTTCATTCATGGTTCGGCGCCTTTGCAGCAATCTTCAGGGCAACTGGCAGGCACCGACGCGGCGCGACGTCGAAGAAATCTGGTTGCAAAAATGTAAAAATACCAGCGCAAGTAAGCTGGCAGCCAACGGATAACCCGAAAACGGCTCTCGCCGTGGGCGCGCTCGCGCCACTGCGCCGGCACTTCGGCAATAGGCCAGCCCAGGCGATGACATTTGGCAAGCAACTCAATACTGTAGGTAAAACCGCGTGTTGATTCGATGAAAACCCGATCCAGCAGTCGCCGCGAGAACATGCGGAATCCATTACTGGAATCGTGCGTGGGCATGCCCGCAAAATGGTACAGAGTGAAAGATGCTGTGCGGATCAGCATGGCTTTTAGCCAGGGACACCCCACCATATCGCCGCCCCGCATAAAACGGCTGGCGCAGACGACATCATTACCTTCTCTGGCCTTTTGCAGCATGCCGTCGACAATACCAGCGTTGTAATCGTCGTCGGCAGCATAGACCAGGACGTGCGGAGACCGGCCATACTGAAAGCCGGTCATTACGGCCTGATGGGCTCCGCGGCCCCGATTCCTGACCAATTCAAGTTTGCCGACCCCGCCGTGTCCACGGATCGCGAGCAACGTATCATCTTCGTCGAAGTCGTAGCAGATCAGCACGCGGTAGCGGGATTGCACTTGCGTAGCCAGCGCGTGGAGGGTTGCGAGAATATTAGGGCCTTCGTTGTAGACCGGTATGACGATATCGAGTTGCGGGGCCTCAGAGGACATTCTTTGCACTTTCAAAGAATCCCCAGACATCAAAAATCGGCTTGCCCTGAAGGTCGATATCTTTGTAGACCTTGTGTGGCGTGGAGAGAATCAGCACGTCACTGGTGTCAATCACCTCTTGCACCGGCCGCAACTCAGGGTCGCATTTCACGAACGGGTCTGTAGTCAATACCTGGCGTGCATGCATTAGTAAAGTGCGCTTAAGTTTGTAACTAAGCGAGGCACGAATGTCATCTACCTCAGGCTTGAAGGCCATGCCCAGCAATCCCACGGTGGTCTGCGAGAGGTCACGCAGCCGCCGTAACTCGTCAACCACGTACAAAACCAGGCCCTCGTTGACCAGCATGGCTGCGTGACCAAGAGCAAACTGGTTGCGGGCAAAGGCGGCAAGCTGCATCGTATCTTTGAACAGGCACGGGCCGGCGGCAAAGCCGGCGCCCGGAATCTTGGCAGCACGCGGATAATTACGCTTCATAGCATGCAGGATGGCGTTATAGTCGGCGCCCGCCGAGCGGGCGATCATGTAAAACTGGTTTGTAGTCGCAAATTCGATGTAGCGGTACGTGTTGGTGAATATTTTGGCGAATTCCGCCTCAATCGGCTTCACTCTCACGATTTCGGTTGAGATGAGACCAAACAGGGCAGCAGCTTCTTCTTCGGCTTCCTGCGTCGTTCCGCTTACGATCTGAGGCATGGTGCTCAACTCGGTAATTCCGTAGCCCTGAACTATACGTTCCGGACAAAATGCCACGGGGATATTGCGCCCGTTTTGCTTCAGGTAGCCCGCGAGCCAGTCTGTTGTTCCGGGATATACGGTTGAGCGCAAAACCAGGAGCTGTCCATCCGTCAAATGAGGTAGCAGGTCATCGATGCAGCCTTTCACCACTTTCAAGGCCGGATTGAGGAACTCGTCGACCGGAGTTCCAATCGTCAGGATCACTGGACCAGAGGACGGGATTTCACAGTTACGGCTTGAGAAAACAAGGCGGTTTTCGGCAAGTGCCTTCCTTAGCAGTTCCTCGGCTCCATGTTCGATAAAGGGAATGGAGCCTGTCTGGAGTTGGGCGATGGCTTGCTCGTTGAGATCGTTGATCATCACACGCAGCCCTTTTTTTGCAAAAGAAAGAACCAGTGGGATGCCGACGTGGCCTGCTCCCCCGACAACCGTCAGATCAACGGCAGGTTTTAAAGTAGATTTCTGATTTTTCTCTCCGGCGGCGTATGTTTGCGTCATTACTTGTTTCCGAAAGTCAGTACAAACGGGCTGAATCGCTTCATGAAACTCGGACGGAACATCAAGCTGTCAAGAAAGTTATACACCGGAAGCCCCAAGCGCGCCAATGAAGAGGCCACATATCGATACGATAACCCTGCCAGATAACTGGTCGAGGCTTGAAACCCTGCTGCGGCAAACACATGGGCTACATGCTCGGACAAAATGGGGCGCTCATTTTCGGTAACGCCCTTGGGGCTGTACAAAGGAGAACCCTTGTCACGATAGAGCCACATGAATGGGTTGCGGCGGTTGGGATCGAAAGCCACAAACCGGCCGCCCGGTTTGAGCACGCGATAAACTTCAGCCGCGCAGCGCTCTGGGTCCGGAAGGTGGTGCACGATGCCGCTCAGAAGAATACCGTCGAAGCTTTCTGCTGGAAACGGTAATGCCTCCACATCGCCCTCCAGAAATTCGATCTTGGGGTACTTTGCGCGCGCCAACTGAAGTAACTTGGGGCTGATGTCTAGGCCCACGACATCATATCCGCGCTCAGATAGAAGAGAGGTGAATATGCCTGATCCGCAACCAAGATCAGCAACGCGGACCCCAGGTTGGAGAGCGCTTAACTGCACGAAGCTCGAAACCAGTTTGCGGCTGGCGGCATCGGTGAACACATTGTAATCATCCTTCGCCGCGTGCTGGTCAAAGAATTCGATTTCCTTGGATTTATCCTGTACGGTCACCACGTTGCATTGTCCCATTAAATCGGGCGCCTCATAGGACACGGGGTACGGGAAGTGGCACGATAAATTTGCCTTTATAGCCGCGCTCTCTCAGCTTCGGCACGAGTTCCTCGGCGATATGCCATGAAAAGATGATGGCATACTCAGGTTGGTCTTCAAATAATCTGCTCTCTTCCACGACTGGAATCAGTGTTCCCGGCATATACTTGCCGATTTTAAGTGAGCCTTGAATCTCCACCACATAGTCCACAATTGCGTCATCAAGCCCAAGGTAGGTGACCAATGTGCTTGCACGAGAGGGAGCGCTGATTCCACACACGCGCGCGCCTGATTTAACGTCGGCCAGGATGGCCAGCAGGCGCAACTTAGAGAGCATTACTTCTTGCCGGAAACGCCGCAGGCGCTCCAACATGTCCGGACCGTGCGGTTCGGCGCGAAGAATTTCCTCTACCGATGCCCGAACCGGATAATCGCCTTTGCGCGCTGCGTAGACGCGTATCGAGCCGCCATGAGTTGGAATTTGCCGGGCATGAAACACCTCAAGACCATGCATCTCCAGCAGGTGCCGCAGGCTGTGCAATGAATAGTAACGCAGATGCTCATGGTAAACGGTGTCGTACTGCAAACGATCAAGCAATCCAATCAAATAGTGCGACTCCGAGATAAAAACACCCTTCTCTCCCAACATTTCGACAATACCATCAGTAATTGCGTGAACGTCTTCGATGTGAGCGAAGCAGTTTGTAGCGGTGACAATCTTTGCCGCACCCTGCTCGGTGCGCACTTTACGCGCGACCTCATGGTTGAAATATTGGATTACCGTGGGAATGCCGCGTTGCTGAGCAAGTTTGCCAACGTCAGTTGGTTCGATGCCAAGCACCTTGTGGCCGTGCTCTTTGAAATTAGATAACAGCGTCCCATCATTGGAACCAATATCGATGACGAGGTGCTCCGGCTTCAGACCTAACATCTCGCAGGATTCACGATGCAGTTCCGCAAAATTCTCCCGCAAGATGCGCGTGGTACCGCTGGTATACGGATACCCTGGCGGAAAAAGAATTCTTGGATCCACCGAAAGCCCGAGCTGAACCAGTTCACACTTTACACAAAACAGCAGGTTGGTAGGATAGGAAGGCTGCTCTGCCGGCACCTGACCGATCAGCCGCATCTGGTTCACCGGGGGCATGTAGCCCAGAAACAGCACTGGCTTCAGACCGCCATTCCCACACACCTGACAGGAAGACACCACCTTGCTCGATTCAGCGCCAGTATCCAGGGCATATGCGGAAATACTCACTCAAAAAACTCTCCTTCTTGTCCTGCAGAATAAATTATGACGCATCATTGTACTGTACCATTATCGGCATTGTCTCGATACCAGTGGCACACCGCGGGCAATCCCTGTTCTAGCGGAATACGCGGGGAATAACCCAAGGCAACGAGTTTGCGGATATCTGGACAACGACGTGGGGTGCTGCCCTCAGTCAGTTCACCGGGTTTGATCTCAATATTGCGTCCGAAGCAAGCGGCGACCCGATGAGCCAGGTCGGCAACAGTTATTTCTTCCGTGGTCCCAATATGGTAGATGTTGAGATGCGCCCCATGTTCCTGAACCAACATGGCTCCCTGAACCAGATCTTCAATGTGGCAGAAACTACGGGTCTCTTCGCCTTTTCCCTGGATAGGCAGCGGAATGGTGCCTTGAGGATGCTTCTGGCACAATCGCGACAGCCTGAGTGCAAGCTGTGGGATGACGTGTTCGCCACCCATGTCAGGGCCATAGACATTGTGAGGGCGATAGATCACGACTCGCTCAAAGTACTTGCGGCCAAAGTTGATGGCCAGCAACTCGCTGATAATTTTGCCTCCACCGTAGGAATAGCGCGGGTTCATGGGATCGGGAACCACCAGCGGTACGTTTTCATCGGTCGGGATCCGGGGAGGGGTCTGATAGACCTCCGAGCTGGAGGCCACAAATAATTTGCCGACCGCATGCTTCTGGCAGGCATCAATGACATTGAGCATTCCCTTGATACCGACTTCCAGTACTGTTTCCGGCATGCTGTAGAAGAATTCCGTTCCGTTAACAAAAGCCAGGTGATGGACTGCGTCAACCCCTTCGACGGCACGATTTACAATGTCGGGATCACGGATATCGCCCACGATCAATTCGAACTCTCCACGAATGTCGGAGAGACGGCGCTCCGCGCCCCGCGAATTGTTATCGATGACGCGGACCCTATGACCCTCTCGAACCAGGCGACTGGTAATAGCAGACCCGATAAAACCGGTGCCACCCGTGACCAGAAAATGCTGACTTGCCAATGTTCCCCTCGCTCCTATGGAATCTTTACCCAACTGCCACTCCGGTGTGAATGCTGTGCGGCCGCAATCAATTCCTGCACTCGCAGGCCATCCCGGAAATCAGGCCGCGCGGGTGTGCCTAGCTCAATCCAGTCGAAAAAATTCTTTGCCAGACGAGATAACGGCAAAACCCGGCCATCCTCCCAGCGTTTCTCTTCAGGATCGTCGACCTTAACTAAGGCCATCTCTGTCGCCGGACGGCGGCAGTGCGATACACGAAAACCGCGCATATAGTCGCCGGTCGGGTTTTCCAGCGCAAGACTGCCATCCTCCCCATAAAATTCAATCTTATGTCCCGAACCTGGAAAAGCGGCTGCGCTCATATTTAGCATGCCGGCGGCTCCAGAACGAAATTCCATAGCCAGACTCACTGAAGTGTCTGCTGGACGAGGGTCATGCAACATGTGGAATAGGCGTGCCGTGAGCCCAGTAATCGGGCCCATGAACCACTCCAGGTAATGCAGGGAATGCGAAACAAAATTCGACAGTGCGCCTCCCCCGAGTTGAGCTGAGGACTTCCAATTTTCCAGGCGTGCTCGGTTCGTATAACTCTCTGTCTGCCAGTTTACGGCTACATGTCGTATCGGTCCGATGGCATCGTTGTGCAACATTTTTCGGGCGAGAGTGAAGGCCGTGATTCCAGTGAAGTTGAAATCCACCATGTTGGCCAATCCGCTGGCCGCTGCCTTGTTGGCCATTTCACGCACATCGCCCACTCCGGCACCCAGTGGCTTCTCTGCAAAGACTGCCTTTTGAGAGCGCAAAGCGCCCAGTACAATCTCGGGCTGTGCGGCAGGAGGCGTCGCCACAACAACTGCATGAACCGCAGCATCTTCAACCAGTATGCGCCAATCGCCATAAGCGTGCTCAATCCCTAATTGCGTCGCCGCCAATCGGGCTGAATCTGCACTGTTGGCAGCAATAGCAACGATCCGGCAGCGGGCGTCCGCCCGGAAGGCAGGTACGACCACATTCTTGCCGTATCCGCAGCCGACGATTCCTAACTTGATCTCCATGGCGAAATCTGTTCCTAGTGGTCGATATAATAAATGTAACATCCAGCTCTTCGATCCACTGGCAGAATACAGTTCGTCTCTGACGGGATCTTTAATGTCGGCTAGAATGTTATGCTTTTCACCGTGCTGAATGAGGCAACTCTGCTCGATAAACCCGGCCGGCTTAAAAAGGCATTCGCATTCCCAAGACATGCGGTAACATTGTTATGAGCCAAACATCAGATCAACACACTTTTCTGTGGAAAATAATTTCGCTCTTTAGCTTTGTTCTAGGGGCCATCCTCGTCGCTTACAGTGCCGCACATTTAAGACGTGGTCCATTCCCGTTCAGCCTACTAAAGATTACTAAAATTATCGTTGGCATTGGCTTGATCCTGATTGGTTGGTTGGCTGGATCGTCCAAAAAACGACTCGCCGTCTATGGCCGGCTCATTGCGTTGGCCGAACCCGGATCATCTTTGCGATCACTTTTTCGTGCTTTCCTCTTTCCTCCTGACCGTGTGCAGGGCTACCCGCGGCGCCTCCGGATCTTATTGACCGCTGCGATGTTTACCGGAATCAGCCTGACGATTGTGGCATTAATGTGGGCATTGTCGAGCCCCCATCACATGAGTTTGGTGGCGGTTTTGTTGCATCGCTGGCGGGTAATGGGTGCGGGCGGAATTGTTTTGGCTTTTATGAGTGGAGTGTTGCGGTATGGTAAGAAGGCCCCGCGGGCTTGGGATTGGCCAACACCAATAGAAATCATCTCTCTGTTCTGTCTGGCACTGGCTGTGACGGCAACGGATATTTATTTCTCCCGCAAAATTGGATTGCTGGCCTTTCCCCCCTATTACGATGGCATACAGTACATGCTGGACGCCAAAAACGCTTTTCTCCACCTCGGATTGTGGAAAGTGCATCCCGTCACTTTTGCGAGCGTCACATTTGGAAACCGCTATCCGGTGTGGCAGGGGCTTATGGTGTTAAACTTTGCGTTGTTTGGTGAAGGAGAATGGCAATCCTACGCGGCTCGATTCTGGCCGACTTTTATGATTTGCCTGGCCGTGTTCTGGGTGGTGCGCTGCCGAATCGGAGCAGGTGGTGCTTGGGCGGCGGCAATTCTTACCTCCATGTTGCCGACTGTAAGCGTAAATTTGCAGGCCGCAGCTACAGGACACCATAATGTTAGCCATGGCTATCTGAGCGATCTGCGTCCTGATCTTCTGTTTGCCGCTTTTCTGCTATGTGCTGTTGTTCTTCTTGTGGAACGGGCCCATGCTTTGGATGAAACAACAGCATTACTTTCCGGCGCTTGCGCTGCACTGGCTATACTTACAAAAAGTTCTGCCCTGGGAGCACTGTTGCTGGCCTGGTGCGTTGCCGCTGGTTATGTATTTGTGCTTAATCGGCGTAATTTGAAGCATGTTCTACAGATGGCGGACTGGGCATTATTAATTTTCATAGTTCTCTTGTTGCCTTGGGCACTTGCCGGCGGATTGGCAATGACTCTTAACTACATCCGGAATGTGCTCACGGTAGAACTGCCTCTGTATTCCAATCCCCATGCTACGCTGAAAAGCGAGCTTACTTACTATTGGACTTTGTTTGGCCCCCACATGGGAACTTTGGCGTTGGTGTTGTTGTTTGCAGGCGTGGCCTTTTTTTTATTTTTGCTTGTTCGAAGAAAACAAAATTCCGAGAGTATCGGCCCGCTCCTCTGTTACCTGGTGATTGGAATTTCTCTTTATGCCCTGGTTTCGACATCACTTGCCAAGAACTATTTTTTAGCTCTCCCTTGTTACTTGGTCTTATGGGTTTTTTCATTGAAGTCTATGGCAGTCGCGATCACTGCCTTGCCCGCCTGGAAACCTAAGTTGTCATGGGTTTTCGTTTCGGCAGCCTTAGTCTATGCAAGCTTGATTGGAATCCAGGGTTATCGAAATTTGCATCAATGGTCCAGACAGGAATTACAAGAAGGACCCTATAACCAGATTGTGATGCGTCAAATAGCATACGATTTGAGCAAAATTCTTTCTCATCAGGATAGTTTCATGTGGACACCCGAATACGGAAGCCCGTCCACGTTTCTCTATTACATGCCCCAGCGGCAGGATGAACTGCCTGCAGTAGTGAGCCTAGACGCAATGGCATCTCCTCTGCCCGAACAGTACGCGCGAGAGTGCATAGAACCTGCGAAAGCCGTTCTTCTACTGAGAGGGGATATTGAAAAATTTAACGCTCTTGGCATGGGGATGGTAAGCCCGCTGAATTATCCATACTTCCGCGCTGTTGCGACCTGGGTTCGCCGCCCCGGAAGCTCCTACCATTTGCTCAAGACCTATCATTTTTTCGGTGACTACAATAGTAATCCTGACCTTATAGTCGATCTTTATGCGAAAGATTCCGCTGCGCCGAGCCTAGCGGCCCCGAACCTGCAGGAGCAGAATGTAGAGAAAGAAAAAAACCTAGGAAGCGTCCCGGGGGTTAATGCGCATGATAATAAGCCGGTGATGAATGTAAAGCGGCTTCAGATTAAGGCGGTCGATTAGCTCTTGAATACGGCGGCGGACATGGTGAAAGTAAATCAAGCCCATGACGCTGCCATGTCCTATCCATTTCTTGCAAAATTGCCGTTTGGCAAAACGCATTCCCAGAATGACTTTAAGGATAAAACCAACGTCCTGGCGAGGAATGTCAACTCCCTCTTCATTCACTGCGCCCAGCCGGAGCTTAATTTTTTGCAGTATGGAGTGCAATCCAATCAGTATTCCTGCCCTATATTTCAATCCACAAGGGCCGGCAATGGATTCCTGGAATCTGGCAAATAGATTTACATAAGTATTACAACCCATGAGAATGACGTAGGCTCCAGGCTGCATACGTAATTTGCGGAATTGCTTCTCCCACAAGGGCAAAAGACGCTTTTCGAGAATCAGGGAATCAGCATTGTCTGCAAATCGCGTCAACTCGTCGTAAGCCTCATACTCGCTGAGTCGCTTTTTTTCATGCTGCTCCCAAATCCTGTCTTGCGCAGAGCGTATGCTCTTTTCCCAGGCCTCCGAGCGTTCATAAAAACAATCGGCCAGAAGCACATCTGGAGCGATATCGCCGGGGCCGGGATCCATTTTGGCCAGATCTTCAATTTCCGGGCTGCCGGGGGCAATCTCTGACCATGTTTTTCGAAGAAGTGCCAATGTTGCCGCATTTTCCCCGACATAAACGATCTTGGATTGCGGTGTAATCACCTGCAATAACTCACGCAAGTAAAGGGTAATCAATTCCGGCGTGTAGTGGTGCAATCTATAAGTAGGCTGCATGGTCCAGTCGACTTCCCGGCTCAACGCCAGACTTCCATTGGAATGGGCAACCGACTGGCAAAAGGAGAATTCCCGGCGTTTTCCCATTCGTTCCGCCAGATTAAACATGGGGAGGTCTACGTCCCGGAGACCCCAATTAGAATCATTGGCCTCGATTTCGTGCTCGTGAACCACTTTCTTGATGTGGTCATTGTGTTTTGTGCCGCTGACGCGTGAAGTCCATTCGCCACTTAAATAGTGATCCTGGTGCAGGACCCATGCATGATCCAACAGATGGTCGGTTTTCCCTCCGTTCAGCAGCCACATCCGTTTGGCCAGGTTGGAATCAGAGTGAAAGTAAAGATTCATCGATTCATCAAAGCCATGACATAGAAAAAAGTATTCGCGTGGCGCGAGCTGGAAGTCTCCGGGCGCATCGAATAGATAGAATTTTTGGAAGCGATGATCGGGAATAGTCTCAGCAACGGCAGCGCGGTTGGCAATCAGCCAGTCTCTTAGTAACGACATGTTGGCTCTCGGATCAAGACGCGAGACAGAACTCCACACACTCTCGGGTATATCAAACCGAGGCAGTTCGTAAAAACTGTCTTTCAAAGTGCTCAACAATTCGGGCAGGTTATTCCAGCGGGATGCCAGCACGAGCAAGACGTCTGGATTTGTCGAAAGCATCCAATGGTTAGTGGGGTTAGAGCGCACAATGGCCGCGTTGCGCGAAACATTCTCCAGGATCGGAAGAGGAGAGTCTTTCTTGATCTGCTGGTGGATCTGAGGAGAAATCCGGATTACATTGATAATCTGGCGGGCTTTTTCGGTAAACGTGTCCCAAATGTCTTCGGGCAGGGTCGGCAGGTGCCCTGGTGTGTTGTAGTCTACAAAAAAGATTTCGTCTTCTTCCGTCAGGATTTCGGCAAGGCAATTGAAACTCATTGCCGTACGCTTGGCTAGATTGAAACCGTAGTTATCGTTTCGTCCGTATGTGATGATAGAAATCATGTCTTACCTTTGATTAAGGAAGTTCAGGTGCGCGGCCCTAATAATCTGAAAAAGATCAGTAGCGCAAATCTGCCTGTTCTTTATTGGCGGCGTACCACTCGATTGTCTTTCTCAAACCGGAAAGCAAATCTGTTGGCGGCTCCCACTCGAGAACCTTCTTCATGCGATCAACATTCAGGATTTTTTTCATTTGGCCGTCTGGTTTTGACGTGTTCCAGGCTAACCTTCCGCCATATCCGGTGACCTCCCTGATGCTCGATACCAATTCGCGGATGCTGGTTCCTTTGCCACATCCGATGTTGAGCGGCAGGGTATCCGAATAACGTTCCGCCGCCAGAATGATGGCTTCGGCACAGTCTTCGACGTAGAGGAACTCACGAATCGGTTTTCCAGTCCCCCATACTTCTACCTCTTCTTTTCTACTTTGTTGGGCCTCAACAAATTTCTTGATAAGGGCCGAGACGACATGAGACCGTTCAATTTGAAATGTATCTCGCGGCCCGTAGAGGTTGGTGAGGATCAAGTGAATGGCATCGAAACCATATTGCTTTTTGTAGGCCCAGCCCTGGACCGCCATCATTTTCTTGGTAAGACCATAGTTGATTACTGTTTCATGCGGTGGCCCATCCCACAAATTGTCTTCTTTAAGCTCACCTTCGAGATACCCCGGATAGGAACAAGCTGTCCCGATGGCCACGAACTTTTGCACACTGCACCGCCTGGCAGCTTCCATCGCGTTGGCGCCCATCACCAGGTTTTCATAGTAGATCTTGGCCGGGTAGGCCTGGTTGAATCCGATTCCGCCATAGTAAGCGGCCGAGTGGATTACCATCTCCGGGCGGTGTGCTTCAAAGCAGCGCATCACCTCGCTCATGGATACCAGATTGTATTCTTTGCTCCGCGGAACGACAACGGCTGCTTCGCGCTGTGCCAGACCTTCAACGATATGGCTGCCTAGAAAGCCCGAACCCCCCGTTACCAGCACCTTTTTTCCCTGCCAGAAGCCCATGGTCACCGTTTATATGCTTTAGACGTTTGAGAATTCAGACCGCAAATCAATCACGGCGCATGCGCGAATCAGCTCATCAATACCCTGATCCACATCAATGGTCGTCGTCAGGCCGTGTTTGCGGATTTTCTCATACGATACCTCATAATTTCTTTGATCTTCATCCTTGCCGACATCGGCAAAATGCAAATAGAACGGTATTTTTTGCTGGATCTTCTCGGCGATGTCCTGTTTGCTGAAATTCATGTTTTCAGAGCCTACGTTGAAGACTTCATTCTGCATCTTGTCGAAATTCTCGATGGCAAAATGGAAGGTCCGGCCCATATCGCGGACATGAATGAATGTGCGCTTGAATTCCTTCTCGTAAAGAATCAGACTTTTTTCCCGTAGAGCGCGGTAGACGAAATCATTGATGAGCAGATCGAGTCGCATGCGGTAGGAAACCCCAAACGCCGTGGCAAAGCGGAACGAAAGCGCATTCCCCGACTTCATGATAGCCTGCTCTGCCTTGGTTTTGGAGGTCCCGTAAAGGGAAACCGGATTCAAGGGCGTTTCTTCCGTACACATGCCTCCGTCATAGGCGCCGTAATTGCTGCCGGTGGAAGCATAGAGAATTCTTTGCGAGGGGGCGCGGACAGCAAGCAGGTTCATGGTGCCATCGATATTAACCTCTTCGGCGAGCCGTGGATCGCGTTTGCATGCGGGATATCCTACAATGGCGGCCAAGTGAATGACGTAATCGGCCCCTTTGACGGCCTGTGCAAGACTCTGCTTGTCCCGGATGTCACCTTTGATAAACTCGAAACCCGGATTGGCGAAAAACGGCAGAATACCACGGCCTCCACTCATGAGGTTGTCGTAGACCACGACGTTGTAACCTTCTTCCAGGAGCTTTGCGGTTAGCGTGCAGCCTACGTAACCAGCGCCGCCGGTAACCAGAACTCGTATTTTCTTGCTTGCCCCATTCGTTCCCACTGCAACCTCCGTCGTATAACGTTTTGTATGGAATTATTAATTTGGAACAATAAGCGCTCGGAAGCCGGTATTCTGCTCACCAAGGCCCGGCGCAGCCTGTTCGTATAGTTACTTCATACTATTAATCGGACTTTGTTTTTGCAAGTATGCTGCCGGGGGAAGCGGAGTTGGCACAATATCCGGCTCGAAAACGATATTGTAAATGATGCCAGCAAAGCACCCCAAGCACCGGTTGCAGCGGCCGATTCAGCCGGCTTTCGGCCAGATCGAACAACCGCTTCAACGGTGTGGCCAGCATTCCAATCAAATTCGAGGCTTTTATCTTGAGCGGCGACCAACCCAGAAATGTTGCCCGCACTTCCGGATATTTGCCAATGAAACGACGGGCCCATTGTCCACTGGCGTACCTCTTTCGCGCAAATTGTTGGAATGTTGTGCGCACGTTATGAAGTGCTGACGCTTTTTCATTGAAGACAATACGGAAGCCAGCGTTGACAAACCTGTAACCCAGTTCCGTATCTTCAAACCCGGAAGCGGTAAACTCTTCGTCAAACCCATTCCCCTGATCAAAAAAGGACCTGGGGAGAGACAGATTACAGGTATAGAAATACTGGAAAGGAACATTCTGCGAGTCGGGGAACTGAAAAGATTGATATAACTCGGGATGGCGGCTAAGGCACCAGAAGAAAGGGCTCTCGGTCCCCTTCCACGGAAATCGCACCTGCCCCAGAACAGCAACCGCGGGGGATTCTTGCTGCGATTTCAGATGTTGTTCTATTAATTCCGGATCTGCAACGATATCGTCATCCAGGAAAAGGACGATCGGAGCGCGGCAGGCACGAACCCCGGCGTTGCGGGCGGCAGAAGCCCCGGGTTTGGGCTCTCTTATGTATTTCCAGTGTGGCTGTTTTTTCAGATAACTCTGAACAACTGCCTCCGTCGAGTCGTTCGAGCCATTATCCACAACAATTACTTCGAATAATTTCGAAGCGACCGATTGGCGGTTTAAGCTGTCCAGCGCCTGGTCGAGCTGCCCGGCACGATTGCAGGTAGCCATAACCAGACTCATCCGCAAATCTTTTTCAGATGCATTCGCGTCAATCAAATGAGAGACCTGCATCAGGAACTTCAGGCGGGCTGGTGTACCAGGCTATCGTACTGTTCGAGGACTTGCTCTGGCCCGCCATCAGCCAGAATCTTACCGTGGTCAAGCAAAATCACCCGATCGCATATTCTCCGCACCAGGATCGGGCTATGGGAAACAAACACGATAGTCTTTTCTCGATCACGAAAATCCTGGATCCGCGCATCGCATTTCTCCTGAAATTCAGCATCTCCGACCGCGAGAATTTCGTCGATCAACAGGATATCGGGATCGGTTTCGGTGGCAATGGAAAAAGCAAGTCGCATAAACATTCCTGAGGAGTATTGTTTTACGGGCGAATCGATAAATTCGCCCAAGCCTGCGAAATCGATAATCGCCTGCTCTCTCGCCATGATCTCCTTGCGGCTCAAGCCAAGCATCAATCCATTGATGACGATATTTTCACGCCCCGTCAGGTCAATATGGAAACCGGCGCCTAACTCTATCATGGGCGCAACTTTGCCCGATACTTCCACCTTCCCCGAAGTTGGCTCAAAGACCCCGGCAATGAGCTTCAGGGCGGTACTTTTCCCAGACCCATTCCGGCCAATCAGTCCAAGCACTTCTCCATCGTGCACATCGAACGATATGCCGCTGAGCGCTTCAAAATCATGGGTGTTGGAGTTGCGGCGGAAAATCTTCGTAAACGCTTCACGGAGCGAATCGGGCCGTTCTCGGATCACTCGATAGCGCTGGACAACGTTCTCGAAATGGATTCGGAGAGCCACTAAATTCTACACGTAAAACACAAAAGAGCGTTCAAGCCGGCGGAATACCCAATATCCAGCCACGAATGTGACTGTACCCAATAGGAGCGAAGCTGCTATGTTCTGCATAGTCGGTAACTGGCCATAATAAATAGCCATGCGAAACCCATTCAAAATGTACATCATAGGGTTAAACCGGAACAGAAGCTTGTACTTAGGCGACAGGAAATCAGGGGAGTATAATACCGGCGAAAGATAAAACCAGGCGGTCAGGATTATCTGCAAAATGTGGCTGACATCCCTGAAAAAAACATTTGCTGCCGCAAAAAAGAAAGCACAGCCGGCGGTGAAGAGGAAAAGGCCCAGCAAAGGCACCGGCAAATAAATCCAGGTCCAATGAAATGGAAACCGCAAGACTGCCAGAATCAGCAGCAGCGGCACCAGAGATAGCATGAAATTGATGACATTGGCTATGAGGGCTGCAAGCGGAAAAACAGATTTTGCGACGCGAATCTTCTTCAGCAGTTCCGCGTTAATTACAATTGATTCCACGGAATAGCTGAGTGTCTGCGAAAAAAAAGTCCATGGCAGAAGTGCGCTGATCAGAAAAACCGGATAATAATCCACCGCAATGCGCGTAATCGTTGAAAAAACGATGGTTAAGATCACCATCATCATAAGAGGGTTTAACAGGGCCCAGATAAAACCCAGGGCTGAACGCTTATAGCGGACACGCAGCTCTTTCAACGCCAGTGCCCAGATGAGTTCCCGGTTTTTGCGTATTTCCTGGAATAAATTCCACATAAGCAAAAAAATGATCAGCCTTACTATTATCCTTGAAGTTACAAAGATTATTTTGCGCTGTCAAACCCAGGCAAAACATGAAGCTGTTATAAGAGCGCCTGTTCAGGGCGGCGATGGACAAAATTCTCATTTGTATTTAAGCGGTATTCTGAATGCGTAGGTGTATGATCCGGCAGAGAAAATCAGGTGAACAGCAGTTCGGGAGAGCGGCCGAATAAAGTTATCGAACCTCCAGGCGCTCCTGGACATCAACTAGAGCTGGTTTCAAAAAGGAAGATCGCATGTCGGTTGCGTTGATCACAGGTTCTGCGGGTTTGATTGGGTCGGAGGCAGTCCGCTTTTTTGCGGAGAAGGGCTTCGCCATCGCCGGCATTGACAATGACCGGCGCGCGCATTTCTTTGGGCCAGGCGCTTCCACAAAATGGAACCGGGACCTGCTGCAAGAGAGATATGGCAGGCAATACCGCCATTACGATGTGGACATTCGCAACCGGGAGGCGGTCGAAAATATTTTCCGCGAATACTCGTCTGATCTGGAAGTCGTCATTCATGCCGCTGCCCAGCCTTCGCACGACTGGGCTGCGAAAGACCCGCACGAAGACTTTACCGTGAATGCCAACGGCACCCTGGTGCTTCTCGAGGCCACCCGGCAGTTTGCGTCCAGGGCCGCGTTCATTTTTACTTCTACAAACAAGGTGTACGGTGACACACCAAATTTGCTGCCCTTGCGGGAGTTGGAGACCCGCTGGGAAATCGAGCCCGGACACCGCTATGAAGCTGGCATTGATGAATCTATGTCCATCGACAGTTCGAAGCATTCTTTATTCGGAGCGTCCAAAGTGGCGGCCGACATTCTTGTGCAGGAGTACGGACGTTATTTCGAGATGAAGACAGCCAGCTTTCGTGGAGGATGCCTCACCGGCCCCTCACACTCCGGCACTCAGCTTCATGGGTTTCTTGCCTATCTCATGCAGTGCACCGTCACTGGCAATCCCTACACGGTCTTCGGTTACAAAGGCAAGCAGGTGCGAGACAACATCCACAGCTATGACCTGGTCAACGCCTTCTATCGCTTTTACAGGAATCCGCGGATAGGTGAGGTCTATAACATGGGAGGCTCGCGTCACAGCAACTGCTCCATGCAGGAAGCCATCACTCTGTGCGAAGACATTGCCGGCAGGAAGCTAAAATACAGCTATACGGATGACAACCGCTCCGGCGATCACATCTGGTATATCTCTGACGTCAGAAAATTCCAGTCTCATTACCCGGAATGGAAATACAAATACGACATGCGCGGCATCCTGTTGGATATTTTTGAAGCGCAAGCCGCGAGAATGCAAACATGATCAGACACAGGCGTATTGCCCGCACTCTTCAACTCCGAACTTGGCCATATCAAGCCCCCCAGTTTAAACTGAAAGTGTGAAGATAGCCCTCGGACAAATCAATCCTACGGTTGGCGATTTCAGCGGCAACGTAAAGAAGATTACAGACTTCTCGCAACGCGCGCTTTCTGCCGGCGCAGGGCTGATCTTGTTTCCGGAGATGTCAATTTGCGGTTATCCCGCGCGCGATTGGGTCGAGAAGCCCGCCTTTGTCGAAAAATGCCGGGAGTCGGCCGAGCAAATTGCAGCCGGCACCCGTGGCATTGCCGTTATCTGCGGCAGCGTGACTCCCACCCATTCCCCGACCGGCAAGACCGTCATGAATTCCGCGCTTTTCATGCGTGACGGCAAAATCGAGTTTGTTCAGTCCAAGATGCTGCTGCCCACGTATGACGTCTTCGATGAGTTGCGGAACTTTGAGCCGGCGCATCAACAGGGGCTGTTTCAATTCTGCGGCAAGCAGATGGCGCTCACTATTTGTGAAGACACATGGAATGACAAGCAGTTCTGGGACCGGCAGTTGTATCAGATCGATCCGATTGAACAGTTGATGAAGGCCGGCGGCAATTTTATTCTCAACATTTCCGCCTCGCCCTTCTGGATTGGCAAGCGCGAACTGCGCCGTGACATGCTGGCGGCGATTGCGCAACGATACAAGGTTCCGGTGGTGCTGGTAAATCAGGTGGGCGGCAACGATCAGCTCATCTTCGACGGTTCCAGCCTGGTTCTGGCCCCCGATGGAAGGGTCGTAGCCCAGGGAAAATCTTTTGAAGAAGATTTAGTGCTCTTCGATCCTAACGCGCTGACCGGTGATATGCACGAACAGATCGAAGGGGTCGAGGCCAGCGTTTATGCCGCATTGGTGCTCGGCACTCGCGATTATGTGAGAAAGTGCGGTTTTCATCATGTGGTGATCGGGTTGAGTGGTGGCATTGATTCCGCCCTCACTGCCGCCATCGCGGTCGATGCATTGGGCGCCGAGAATGTGATCGGCATCGGCATGCCGAGTCCGTATTCTTCCCGCGGCAGTATTGACGATGCCCGCGAGCTGGCGACCAATCTCGGCATCCGCTTCGAACTTCTGCGCATCAACAGCATTTTTGATTCCTTCGGCCAGAGCTTGAAGCCGGTCTTTGCCGGCCTGAACGAAGACGTGACCGAAGAAAACATTCAGGCCCGCATCCGTGGAACGCTGTTGATGGCCCTCTCGAATAAATTCCGGGCGCTGGTTCTCAGTACCGGCAACAAGTCGGAGCTCGGGGTCGGATATTGCACGTTATACGGCGATATGTGTGGTGGCTTGGCCATCATTTCTGATGTTCCCAAGACCTTGGTCTTCCGTCTGGCCCAATATGTGAATTCGCGGAAGCCGGTCATACCGCAATCCACGCTCACCAAGCCGCCCTCGGCTGAACTGCGGCCCAATCAAAAGGATAGCGACTCGCTTCCGCCGTATGAGCTTCTGGATGTCATCCTGGAAGAGTATGTGGAAAATAACAAGTCAGCCGACGAGATCGCGCGCACTCACAATTTCGATTTGGCCGTGGTGCGCCGGGTCACGCAACTGGTTGAGGGTACCGAATACAAGCGCCATCAGGCCGCCCCGACTCTGAAGGTTTCCAAGAAGGCATTTGGCATGGGCCGGCGCTTCCCGGTTGCTGCTAAAATTCAGGTCTGATCGGCGCAGAGCAGCTTTTCAAAAATTTACTGCACTTCTGCTTTGAATCGTTTTTCCTCGCCTGCTTCCGGCATGCGGATGAATTTCTTCTCCGCCGCGTCATAGACCCAAGCTTTAAGAACGCCTTCTCCCGCAGGCAGAAATTTTGCCGGGAAAGAAACCTTCCAGCCGGAGTGGAAATATCGCGGGTCCCGCCTCAGCGCGGCTACATCGGGACGATCGACCCAGCCCACCACTGCGCCGGTGACGAATGTTTTCTGCTCACCATAGGAAATCAGGACCACTTTGGGCAGGCCGCGTCCTTGCGGCAGAGAAGCCCATCCTGAAACTGTGACTTCGTCCTTGTCGCGCCGTAAATGCAGCAGGTCTCCCGAGCCATCGGCTGATTCAAACAACCCGCAATCGGGCAAAGGATTTTCCACAAAAGTAACGTTCGAAGCTAAATGCAGAAATCTGATCTCGTTCAGCAGCTCCGCCGTGGTCCGAATGTTTCCTGTGCCGTCGGTAGGATAAAGCGGGAAGAAAGGGCCCTCGCTGGAACTGTCACCTACGGGATCGATGTAGCGCAGGATCTCTACAAATAATTTGGCGTGGGAGAGGTCTTCCTTCAAATGATAGCCAATCACGATTGAACTGATTGAACTGGCGATGATCAACGACCAAAGTGCGCCCGCCAAAAACAAATAAATCTGGCGCCCCCGGCCTGCGCAAAGCAGGCGGCCAAGCTGTAGGACGGCAATGGCAACGAATATGGCCCCAGTGGCATATCTCGATTGCACTGCCGCATCGAATCCGGCGTTGCTCCTGCCCACAGTTACCATGGCTCCAAAGAATAGCCCAAAGAGCGCGACTGACAACCAGGGTGCAACGATTTCCTTATGCTCATACCCGCGCAGCGTGATCAGGCATACCGCCAGAGCAACCAGTATGGCCCCTCCCGCCAGAAATGCCAGCGGAATTGAAATACTGCTGCCGCCCTGGCAAAACGGGGTTCCCAATACGGCAACAAAAAAACTTGCGGACGGCAACGGATGCGAGAGGAAACCCAACGGGTCCCCAGCCGCTTTCAAAAACCTGAAATGGTGAAAGTAGAGGGCAACCGTTCCGAAAAATAAAAAACTCCACAGCCCGAGCTGCATGGCCTTTCTTCTTCCAGATTGCAGCAGCAGAATGCAGGGGACCAAGGCAAGCCAGGAACAGAGACCCCATGCCTGCGAGAAGCTGGCGACAAAGCAGAACAACGCCGCCATGCCGAAACGGGCCCAAATTGGAACTTTGTCGATAAAGCAAATGCCTATAGCCAGCGCAACCGCGGCTTGCACGAAAAGGTATCCGCCGGCGAATGCCCACAACCAGGTTTGATACTGCGCCAGGGAAAAAACCAGGAGGCTGGTTGAAAAATTTGTCAAATCGAGCAAGGCGCTGCCGGTTTGTTTTGCCTGGCGCAAGGCAAGCCGGTAAAAAACCACGAATATGATCAACGCCAGAACCAAATGGAACATCATTTCAATTCTGAGGTTCCAGTGCGTCCAAAAGGCCAATGCCGTCCAGATCAACCTGGGAAAAACAATCCGATGCTCATTCGCCAGCGCAAAAAAATCACCGAACGTCGCGGTCTTGAATCGCACTGCATGGAACAGATAAGCCAGAAACCACTCGTCAACCTGGGGAATATTCACGCTGAAACGAGAAACAAACCACACCAATAAAAAAAAGGGTGTGAAGTGCGGAAGATGCCGCAGCCAGGAACTCTTGCGAATGGAGGGTTCGCTTCCGCTAATCACAGATTCTCTTCGATCAGGGCTTGCAGAGCTTTGCGTGGCAATGGTTGATCTCATGGGAAATGGCTTGCCTGCCGAACGATTCAGGCGTTCACCATCATACGCCCACGTCTTTGAGACACTCTCTCGATCTGGAAACTATGGGAACGGAGGCGGCGGCTGTACACAGGGCAGCCCCGGCACATCGGTCCGCATCATTCCTTTGCATTGCTATAGAACCAGGGACTTAATATAAGTGTCGCCTGGTTGGGGTTTCGGCTTATATGGTTATAATTACTCCTATGGTCAGAGTGGCTGTTATTGGCTCCGGTTATGTGGGTTTGGTAGCAGCGGCGTGCTTTGCCGAACTGGGCCATGAAGTTATTTGCGTGGATAATGATGCGCGCAAGATTGCCGCGCTGGAGCGCGGAGAGACGCCCATCCACGAAAAGTTTCTTCCCGAGCTTTTGGCCCGTCATCGCGGCCATCGGCTGCGTTTTTCGGGATCGGTAAGAGACGCAGCCCGCGACAGCCAGGCCATCTTTATCGCCGTGGGCACTCCGCCCTCGGAAAACGGTGAAGCTGATCTCTCTTATGTGGAAGCTGTTTCCCGCGAGATCGCACAGGCCATTGCCTCCTCTCCCAACGAGTACCGGATCGTCGTGGAAAAGAGCACCGTTCCCGTGGATACCAGCCGGGGCGTTCATCGCGTCATGGAGCTGAATGGCGCGCCCACCCATCTTTTCGATGTGGCCTCCAATCCTGAATTCTTGCGGGAAGGCAGCGCGGTTACGGATTTTCTTTATCCCGACCGCATTGTCATCGGGGCAGACAGCGAACGCTGCATTGCCCTGCTCAAGAAAATCTACGAGCCTTTGACCGACGGCAGTTATTACCAAAATAAAAATATTATCCCCGAACCGGATGATGTCCAGACTCCCGCCCGCCTGATTGCCACCAGTGCCAAAAGCGCCGAGCTGATCAAGCACGCCTCCAACGCATTCCTGGCGATGAAAATTTCATTCATCAATGCCGTAGCGGCGGTGTGCGAAAGCGTGGGAGCAGACGTTGGCCAGGTCCGTGAAGGCATGGGGGCCGATGTTCGTATTGGGAAGCGTTTCCTCAATCCCGGTATCGGCTATGGCGGGTCGTGCTTCCCCAAAGACGTAAAGGCTTTTCGCGCGGTCGCCGAGCACTGCGGATACGACTTCGGAATGCTCGACGAAGTCATGAAAATCAACGACGAGCAGCGGCAACGCTTCATCAAGAAAGTTCGCAATGCCCTTTGGATTCTCAAAGGCAAACGGCTGGCGGTGCTCGGCCTGGCGTTCAAGGGTGGCACCGATGATATTCGCGACTCACAGGCCATTGCCATAGTGCAATTGCTGTTGAAGGAAGGTTGCAGCATTGCGGCCTTTGACCCCGCGGCCATGCCGAAAACGCAGGCCAGCGGAGTCTTCCCGGAAGAGGCTGTTTTTTTTGCTGAAAACGCGTATGCAGCCGCCAGGGACGCAGACGCCGTGCTGGTTCTCACCGATTGGGAGGAATTTACCGCCCTCGATTTCGAACGTCTGCGTGCTGCTCTCAAGCACCCCATCATGATCGATGGACGAAATCTCTTTCAGCCACAAACCATGTCGGAGCTGGGATTCACCTACATCAGCATCGGGCGTCCTGAGGTCTCAGCCAAAAAGACCGTAGCGGTGCCCGCTCCGGGCGCGGACTAAAAGCAATTCTTTAAGGAGTACCTTGCAGCCAATCCAAAGAATTATGGTCACCGGTGCAGCGGGTTTTTTGGGTTCGCACCTGTGTGACGCGCTGCTGGCGGGTGGCCACTCGGTTGTTGCTATTGACAATTTATTGACCGGGCGAAGAGAAAACCTGCAACACCTCGCGCGCGAATCAAAATTCGAGTTTGTTGAATGCGATATCTGCCGGCCTTTTGATTTCGGCCGCGTACACCAGATTTATCATCTGGCTTCGCCGGCCTCTCCCGTGGACTATATGACCCACGGCATTGCCACCCTGAAAGTCGGCTCCGAGGGAACTTTCAACGCGCTGGAAGTTGCCAGAAAATATTCGGCTCGCTTCTTTCTGGCTTCCACCTCGGAGTGTTACGGCGACCCGCATGAGCATCCGCAAAAAGAGACTTATTGGGGGCACGTGAATCCCATCGGACCGCGCTCGGTCTATGATGAATCCAAGCGCTTTTCCGAAGCTGCGACTATGGCTGCCCACCGCTATTGGAAGGTGGATACGCGCATAGTGCGGATCTTCAATACTTACGGCCCGCGCATGCAACTGAATGACGGTCGCGTGATTCCCAACTTCATGAAGCAGGCTTTGCGCGGGGAGCCGCTTACCGTCTATGGCGACGGCAGCCAGACGCGCAGTTTCTGCTACGTCTCCGATGAAATCGATGGCTTTCTGCGGCTGATGGGCTCTGCCGAAACTTTGCCGGTCAACATTGGCAATCCATTCGAGTTCACGATTTTGGAGTGTGCCAGGAAGGTGTTGCAGGTCACCGGCTCTAAAAGCGGGATACACTACGAACCCCTGCCCGAAGACGACCCTAAACAGCGCCAGCCCGATATCACCAAAGCGCGCCAACTGCTTGGCTGGGAACCCAAAGTCGACCTGGCAACCGGACTTAAGCTCTCGTTGCCCTACTTTCAGCAGGCGGTCGCCCGGGAAAAGACCGCGGTTCAGACAGTCTAAACGTGAAATTTTGAATTTGTTATCAGGATATCTGGAGCTAGGGGCAAATTTCCTTTGTGCCCTTTGTGTATTCCTTTGTGTCCTCTGTGGTTATCTTTGATGCCTGGAAACTCGAGACTTCTCTTCTTGCCCCTTGCGCATAAGGGGGGCTAATTTCCATACGGAGAATGCCTGTTCGCTCGATGGAAGCCGTGCTCTTCCATGAGTGGTGAATACGGTAATTGTGGAACCGCCATAAGGGCAACTCAGGTTACAATTCAACATCGCATGAAATACTGCCGCTTCAAGCTAGGAGATAAGACCCGCCACGGGCTGATCGAAACCGTCGATGGCGCGGAGATGATCTCTTGCATGCTGGGCGTTCCGCCCAGCGAAACCGATCCCTGGGGGACGATTATTCCCGACTTTATTCCACCCGAGCGCATCCCGCTGTCGGAAGCAAAACTGATGGCGCCCGTGCATCCGCACAAGATCGTCTGCGTAGGGCGTAATTACCGCGATCATGCGCAGGAGTTGGGCAACGAGGTCCCCGTCGAGCCTCTGCTTTTCCTGAAGCCGCCCTCCAGCATCATCGGCCCGCTGAATGACATCCGCCTGCCGGAGATTTCGCAGCGCGTGGATTTCGAGGGCGAGCTGGGCATCATCATCAAGAAAACCTGCCGCAAGCTGCGCGACGATCAGGATGTGCGTCCTTTCATTTTCGGATATACCTGCGTCAACGACGTCACAGCGCGCGACCTGCAGAAGAAAGACGGCCAGTGGACACGGGCCAAAGGCTTTGACACTTTCTGCCCGGTCGGCCCCATTGTTACGGATGAAATCGATCCTTGGGCGGGGATCAAAGTGGAGACTCTGGTTAACGGCGAAGTGCGCCAGAGTGGAAATACGCGGGACTTAATTTTCTCTCTGGATGCGGTAATCCGCTACATCTCCCGGGTCATGACGCTGTTTCCCTTTGACCTGATTTGCACCGGTACGCCGGCCGGTGTAGGGCCTTTGAAAAAGGGCGATGTTGTAGCGGTGAAAATCGAAGGGATTGGAACGCTGAGTAATCACGTGGTCAATGACTAAGACAACATAGCATTGCACACAAAGCAGTTGTAAAATTCCACTAGGACTCAATTAACTATGAAATTCTTCATTGATACTGCCAACATAAACGAGATTCGCGAAGCTGCGGCTCTGGGCATTCTGGACGGTGTGACCACCAATCCCTCGCTTGTGTCGAAAGAGGGTAAGCCGTTTAAAGAAACTATTCTCTCCATCTGCGAGGCCGTAAATGGGCCGGTGAGCGTAGAAGTAGTGGCCACCGACGCTGGCGGCATGTGCAAAGAGGGCCAGGACTATGCCCGCTGGCATAAGAACGTGGTAGTCAAGCTGCCCACCACGCGCGATGGAATAAAAGCGTGCAAGTGCCTAAGCGAACAGGGCATTAGGATCAACATGACGCTATGCTTTTCACCTACGCAGGCGTTGCTGGTGGCTAAAGCGGGGGGCTCATACGTCAGTCCCTTTGTCGGGAGGCTGGATGACATCAGCCAGAACGGCATGGACCTGATCCGCCAGATCGTCCAGATTTATAAGAACTACGGATATAAGACGGAAGTTCTCACCGCCTCCGTTCGGCATCCGTTGCACGTGGTGGAGGCGGCCATGGCCGGCTCCCACGTAGCCACGATACCCTTTAAAGTGCTGGACATGATGTTCAATCATCCGCTCACAGATAAAGGGTTAGCGCAGTTCTTAAAAGATTGGGAAAAGGCCAAGGCTTAAGGCGTCTGGGCGTTGAGCAAGTTTGCGGCGTGCAGTCGAATTAAGCCGAAACGTAAGCTGCCGGCTGAGCATCTAAGCAGATTGTCGGATTCAGATTTGCCCAGTTCTGTAGTAGCTTAGGTAAACTGCAAGGTTCGTCACCCAAGTGACGAAGGCCCTTCGACCTGAAAAGCAAGCACGATGAGCCCACTTCGTTTCTATCCTATTGTTCTGACCGCCGTAACCGCTCTGGCCGCGGCTGCAGCCTATTGGCTGTACAGCAGGCGCAAGACGCCGCAAGAGCGTGAGCACGAACGCCGTCTCTGGCTGGCCAACAACGGCCGCATCATTGATGGCACCATCATTGACGTCTGCGAGCTGCCGACGGACGCTACCCATGCCAAGACGAAGCCTTCGGGACCGGCGCAAATGCTGATTTTTCACTACGACGTTGCCGGCGTCACCTACGAAGCGTCGCAAGATGTCACCAATTTGCAGCAATACGTTGACACCAAGAATTGCCGCATCGGGGTGCCCGCTTCCATCCGCTATGATCCGCAAAATCCCGGCAATTCCATCGTTGTGGCCGAGACCTGGACAGGGTTGCGGAAACACCCGCCAATTCGCTTGGGCATTATGGAAGACAACTCCACGCTGGAGCCCAAGGAGCAGTAACTTTCTTTCGGTTTGGTCTTTGCCGGATGGCTTAGGCAAACGGCCGGATTTCTCTTTTCGGTGGGCAGAGCGTTGCATTTCCTCAACCAGGCATAATGCCCCGAATTGCCGCACACTTCGACATACTTTGTACGTCTAATGGGCAGGGATTGTTACAATTAAAGCTGGTCTCATGTCCTCGCTACCTTTACCCATTGCTGCGTTTTTTGCCGGGCTGATTTCGTTCGTCTCGCCCTGTGTTCTTCCGCTGGTTCCGGGGTATGTATCGCTGATCTCTGGGGCTGGGATGGAAGAGTTGAAAGAAGGCGCCCCGCAATTGCGCAAAGTGGTGTTGCTGAATTCCATCATGTTTATTCTGGGGTTCAGCGTCATATTTGTCTCTCTGGGAGCAGCTGCCGCCGGCGTAGGTTCGCTCTTCGGAACCCATCGCAGCGTTTTATTGCGGATCGGCGGTGTTGTCATTATCCTGTTCGGGCTGCACCTGACGGGATTGGTTCCCATCAAGATGCTCTACGCCGATAAACGCATGCACAGCCTGAAGGCCAACGCTTCTCTGGCCGGGGCCTTTTTGGTAGGACTGGCATTCGCCTTCGGATGGAGCCCCTGTGTAGGACCGATCCTGAGTGTTATTCTGGGCATGGCTGCGGTGCAGGGAGGGCTCATGAGGAGTATTTTTCTCCTGGGGCTCTACTCGCTGGGATTAGCCGTGCCGTTTCTGCTCACTACGCTCGCTATCGGACGCTTCTTCGCTTTTTATACCCGCATCCGTCAGCATCTGCACAAAATCGAAGTTGGCAGCGGCGTGATCATGATGGCGCTGGGTGTGTTGATTGTTTCCGGACACTTTTTAAAAATCAATGGCTGGTTGAATAAGCTCCCTTTTTTCCAGAGCATCGTGGAAAAATTCTTATGAAGGCAGGGCCCTTTTTATGAAACGTAATGTCATCGTTCTATTCGTCATCATACTTGCAGTAGCTTTCATGGTCTACGTAGGCGCGCGCGTTTCGCGCAACAACGTGCAGGCCGGCACAGGTGCGCCGGAGCAGGAATCGGCCCTGAAGGGCAGCATAGCGCCCGATTTCGAGCTCATCACCCTGGATGGCAAGGCAGTCAAGCTGTCCAGTTATCGCGGGAAAGCAGTATTGCTGAACTTTTGGGCAACCTGGTGTGGTGGGTGCAAGGTTGAGACGCCGTGGCTGGTGGATTTTTACAAGCAATATCAGCCTCAGGGACTGGAAATCGTTGGGGTCTCCATGGACGACGCCGGCAGCCATGACGAGATTGCCAAGTTCGTTAAAGAAATGAACATCAATTACACCATTGTGCAAGGTACCGAAAAAGTAGGCGATGCCTATGGAGGAGTTGATGGACTTCCTACTAGTTTCTTCATTGATCGCAACGGCAAAATTGTGGACATGACGCTAGGACTCAGGGACCGGCGCGATTTGGAAGACGATATCAAGAAAGCCATAGCCGCACCGTTGCTAACCGCGTCTGCCGGCAATACTGGAGCACAATAGAGCGATTTATATAATATGTCGAGGTGTTGAGAATCCCCCGGCAAATTTGGGGACGTGGCAACTGTACACGACAGCATCGAGAAAGCCGGCGCTACTTGAAGCGGACACCGGTTATATTGAAGATTCTCTGATTATGAAACTGACTCGCCTCTTTTTGTGCCTGCTTTTAGTTTCGGCGCCGGTCTGCCTGACATCGGCGGACGAGCTCACTGTTAGTCCTGCTTCCAGCGCCGGTTACGTCTCGGCATTGCCCGTAGCCGAGATTACCGTGAGTGCCGGCAGGCCGGCTCAAGTTAAGCTGGACTTCAGCATCAAGAGCGGATACCACATCAATTCCAACCACCCCAATTCCGACGAGCAGATACCCACCAAGCTCAGGCTTGATCCGCCGACGGATATTGGCGTCGGGAAGCTGACCTACCCCGAAGGAACCGAACTCAGCCTCAGCTTTGCCCCCGGCCTGAAGCTCAGCGTATACTCCGGCGAATTCACCGTACGAGCCAGCGTGAGCGCAGTGCGCACCGCCACACCGGGAAACTATCGTGTGCATGGGGTGCTTGATTACCAGGCATGCAGCGATCATGCCTGCTATCCCCCGAAACACTTGCCCGTCAGCTTTGATGTCAAAGTATTGCGCTCGCACATTCCGTCAGACAAGCCCCGCGTTCACAATCCTCCGCAGAGCCCGCATATACATAATTGAGTCATCGATTCATTAGGTCACACAACGGCTGAAGAATCGTGCGATTGTAAATTTGCTCGATTTCGAACTTATACGGCTCTCAGTTGCTCACCTGCATGGTGTCATCGATGCTCATACTGGCCGGTGCTTCAGGATTGGCTGCGCCGCCGTAGGTTGCGGTAATGCGAAAACTGCTGTCGTTGTAGCTGACGGAATAGGTGTAAGGGCCACGATGATCGCTGAACACAACCAAATCGCCGGAGGAGTGCAGATCATCGAGCGAGGCATAATGATTCTCTCGGGCGAAAAAAGAGCGCTCTGCCTGGGCCATATGCAGCAGGTCCATTTTTACTCCGGTAACATCGATCGCAGCCCGCGGATTGCCCGCGCCCATGGAAGAGCTCTTCGCCTGCTGGGTATAAAGGTACGCTCCCACGACCAGCACAATCAGCAATCCGATTAATCCTAATGCGCGTCCCATAGGCCCTCCTGAATTCCTGAATTATGGCAGAAATCGATGAACATTGAGTAATTGTTTAATTGCAGAATTGGGCATTTTAAGGCGTTCACTAAACCTTGATCTGCTATTTCACGTGGCAAAATTACTCAATTACAAATTCTAAAATGACCCAATGACCCAATGACCCGATGACCCGATGATTCAAAGACTCAATCATTCCTGGCCCGGTTCTTGATCCATATGGGCGTCCCTAAAAAACCGAAGCTCTTGCGAATCTGGTTTTCCAGAAAGCGTTGATAAGAAAAGTGCAGCTTCACATCGCGGTCCGTGAAAAGGATGAACGTAGGCGGCGCCACCGCCGCCTGCGTCAGATACAGAATGCGTACGCGGCGCGAGCTGGGCACCGAGGCGCGCTCGAAATCCACATGTTTCAGGAAGCGGTTCATCTCGCCGGTGGTAATGCGCTTGCGCCGTTCGGCGGCGACTTTTTCCAGGGTGGAAAAAATCTTGTCCACGCCTGCGCCTTCGCTGGCGGAGACAAACAAGATTGGCGCGTAGCTGAGAAACTTCAGCACGTCTCGCGCCTGCTGCTCGAAGACGCTGCGATCGGCAGGGGATTTGCCATCGGTGCGCTTCGTCGTAAGCAGGTCCCATTTGTTGACGATCACAATTAAAGATCTGCCGCTTTCGTGGGCGTAACCGGCAATGGTGGCGTCGGTTGCGGTGACCCCCTCGGATGCATCCACCACCATGAGGGCCACGTCGGCCGCTTCCAGGTGTTTGCGCGCCATCACCACCGAAAGCTTCTCAGCCATGAGCCTGGTTTTGCCCTTGCGGCGAATGCCGGCGGTATCAATAAAACGAAAGCGTTGCCCGTCGCGCTCCACCAGTTCGTCCACTGCATCCCGCGTTGTACCCGGAATGGGCGAGACGATCGCGCGCGAGCTGCCTGTAAGCCTGTTTAGCAAAGTTGATTTGCCGACATTGGGCCGGCCAATAATGGCAACTTTGGTTTCGCCAGGTTCGTGTGGCACAGCCGTCCCCGGCTGTGCGCTTTCAGGCTGAGTTTCATCCAGCACAGGCGAGGACGCCTGTGCCACACGAGTTTCTCCCGGGGCTGATGGGGGCAATGACTCTACGACCGCATCCAGCAGCTCATCAAGCCCAAGCCCATGCTCGGCAGAAACCGGATATAAGTTCTTAATCCCCAGCCGGCGAAAGTTTTCGGCAGCTGCTTCCATCTTGGGAGTATCAATTTTGTTGACCGCCAGAAAGAGATTCGCTCCCGAGCGCAGCAACATGCGCGCCAAATCGATATCGGGCGCGGCCAGTTCGCTGCGGCCATCCACTACCAGAACAACTGCCTGCGCCTCCGCTAAAGCGGCCTTAGCCTGGCGAAGGATCTCGGCGGGAATCAGCTCACGGTCGTCAGGGATAATACCGCCGGTATCGATCACCCGCAGGCTGCGGCCGCGCCATTCAGCCTCGCCATAGATGCGGTCGCGGGTGATGCCGGGCTCATCGCCCACGATGGAGCGTCGCGAGCCTATCAGACGGTTAAACAGCGTGGATTTGCCCACGTTAGGGCGGCCAACGATGGCGACGGTAGCAATGCCGTGTTGCGATAAATCGTAGTGGGTTTTCTTCAGAAAATTGCCTCAGGATTGCGATTGCATGACCGCGTTTATGAAAGAAGCTCTATTATAAGAGTCGCAGACTCGCTGTGTCCGCTCCCTCCCAACCCGCCCAGCTCCCCACGGCAAGCCAGCCTTCCGCAAAGGCGGCATATCAGGTCTCGCTGCACCAGTTCTTTGCCCCCGGAGGCCTGCTCGCCAAAACCCATCCGGCCTACGAATTCCGCCGCGGCCAACTGCAAATGGCCCAGGCGGTAGAAGAAGCGCTGCGCGAGAAACGCCATCTGCTGGTGGAAGCCGGAACGGGTACGGGGAAGACACTGGCTTATCTGGTTCCGGTGATCCGCTCGGGAAAACGTGTGATCATCTCTACGGGAACCAAGAACCTGCAGGAGCAACTGTTTTTTAAAGACGTTCCCTTCCTGGAAAAGCATTTCCCCGGCCTGCGCGTCTGTTACATGAAAGGACGCAACAACTATCTTTGCCGCCAGAAGCTCTATGACCTGAGCCAGCAACCGGTGCTGAACGGCCTGGAAGAGATCAACCAGTTCCGTTCGATCGCAGAGTGGGAAAAGACCACGCTCAACGGCGACCGCGCCGAAATTGCCGGGCTGCCGGAAAACAGCATTCTATGGCATAAGCTTGATGCCCGCGCCGACGCCTGCACCGGCTCCAAGTGCCGCCAGTTCGATCGTTGCTTCATCACTGAGATGCACCGCCGCGCCGTCGAGAGCGACATCATCATTGTGAATCATCATCTCTTCTTCGCTGATCTCGCCATCAAGCTGATGACCGAAGACGTGGGTGAGGGCGGAATTTTGCCCGAATACGGCTCGGTCATCTTCGATGAAGCCCACGAATTGGAAGACGTAGCCGGCAGCTACTTTGGAATCACGGTCAGCAATTTGCGGTTCAACGACCTGGTGCGCGATGTGGAAACAACCCTTAAATTAAAGGGGGCGTTCGCTCCTGGTGTGCAGTCAGCGACCCGCAGCCTGGTTGAGCGGGCGCAGTTTTTCTTTTCGCTTTTGCCCCCCGGCGAGGGCCGCTTTGCCTTCACCAACCGCCGCGGTTTTTTGGAAGAACATGGCGACGAATACCACGGCTTATTAAAGGCCCTGGAGCGCCTGCACGCCGAGCTGGAGCTTATTCCACAGAAACCGGAAGAAGTCTTCAACTTCTCTCGCCGCACCGATGAGTTGCGCATGCAGCTGGCATTTCTGCTCGAATCCGCCGACCGCAATACCGTATTTTGGATCGAGCGCCGTGGAGGCGAGCTGCCCGGCAGGCGCGCCGGTGGCGGAAACAAGAACGTTTTTCTGCAGGCCACGCCCATTGACGTCTCGCAAATTCTGCGTGAGTGCTTGTTTTCCAAACTTGAAACCGCTGTGCTGACTTCCGCAACCCTGGCCGTCAGCAATGGCTTTGATTACATCCGCAAGCGCCTGGGCCTGGAAAATGCGCGCGAGCTGGTTGTGCCATCGCATTTTGACTATGCCTCGCAGGCGATCTTGTACACGCCTCCGGATTTGCCTGATCCGCGTTCGACGCAATTTGTTCCGCGAGCGGCGGAATGCATCCGGCGCCTGCTTGAAATTTCTCGTGGACGCGCGTTTTGCCTGTTCACCAGCTACGCCCAGATGCACGAGATTCACGACCGCCTGCTGGGCGAGCTGGCTTTCCCCATGCTGATTCAGGGCCGGGCCCCGCGTAACGCCTTGCTGGAAGAATTCCGTATGACGCCGAATGCCGTCCTGTTCGCAACTTCCTCGTTCTGGCAAGGGGTCGACGTGCAGGGCGAACAACTGAGCTGCGTGATTATTGACCGCCTGCCATTTGCCGTTCCAAACGATCCGGTGGTGGCGGCGCGCATTCGCGCGATTGATTCCGAGGGTGGAAACGCCTTCTTCGATTACCAGGTGCCCGCCGCCGTCATTGCGTTGAAGCAAGGATTTGGACGGTTGATCCGTTCACTCCAGGATCGCGGCGCGCTTACCCTGCTGGATAACCGCATCAGCAAGAAGGCATATGGCAAAGTCTTCCTCGAGAGCCTTCCGAATTACCGCAAGTCGAGCGATCTTGGGGAAGTGGAAGCCTTTTTTCGAAAATAATCTCCCCAGACGCCGCGTCCTGGAGCATTTTCAAAGTTGCTATAGCCTTTTCAGGTTCCACAAAGTGTTGAGAAACACGGCTTTTCCTGCCCATGGATTCATCGGTCAATTTCGCCCGCGTAGCTTCTGCACCTTTTTCGCCAGCGCGTATTTGAGCGCGTCAATACCCTCGCCGGTGACGGCGGAGATGGGGAACAACTCCAATTTTTTCTTCTTACAATATTTTTCCAGCCGCTGCAGCTTGTTTTCTAATTTCCTGGGAGCGCGCCTGGCGGCCGTGCTGCGGCTGGATGTCTTGGCCGAGCGCGATTTTTTGGCGGATTTCTTCTTCGCTGCCGCTGTTTTTTTGGCGGGAACCTCGTCCACCGACGCCGCCGAAAAATTCTGCAGCGCGTCAATTTTCGAGGCCACTACGATCATGGGTTTTTCTTCCAGGCCGGCGCCAAAGCTCTCAAGTTCGCTCTCGATGACCTCAAAATCCTGCACCGGGTCGGGCCTGCCGCTGCCGTCGCTTACATCAATCATGTGTACCAGCAGGCGGGTGCGCTCGATGTGGCGCAGGAACTGGGTGCCGAGGCCGGCGCCGGTGTGCGCGCCTTCGATGAGCCCGGGGATATCTGCGACCACAAAGCTGTTGTATCCCGGGTCGGAGGGATTGCCGATGGAGACCACGCCCAGGTTCGGCTCCAGCGTGGTAAAAGGATAATCGGCAATCTTGGGCCGCGCCGCGCTGATGCGCGAGATGAGCGTTGACTTTCCCACATTGGGATATCCCACCAGCCCCACGTCGGCCAGCAGCTTCAGCTCCAGCCGGTAGACGCGCTCTTCGCCCAGCTTTCCCGGCTCGTGCTCGCGCGGGGCCTGGTGGGTGGAGGTGGCAAAGCGGGCATTGCCCCGGCCGCCGCGCCCGCCGCGGGCGATGACAATGCGCTCATCAGGGCGGGAAAAATCGTGGATGCGCTCGCCGGTATTTTCGTCGTAGAGAATCGTTCCCACCGGGACCTTCAGCGTGATGTCTTCGCCCTCGGCGCCGGTCTTGTTGGAGCCTTCGCCGTGGCGTCCGCGCCCGGCCTTGTACTCGGGATTGAAGCGGAAGTGCACGAGCGTGTTGTGGCGCTCGCTGGATTCCATCCACACATCGCCACCCCGGCCGCCGTCGCCGCCTGAAGGCCCGCCACGCGGCACAAACTTCTCGCGCCGAAAGGCCACGCATCCGTTGCCGCCATTGCCGGCTTTGACTTTAATCCGTGTTTCGTCAATAAACATATAAAAACTGCAGTCCCAGGCCTTTAGTTTTTCCTTCGTGCCCCTTTGTGCCCTTTGTGGTTCGCTTTTGCTTTTCTCAGCGTCCGCTGTGAATTGATCCTTGGATGCAGCGTCGACAAGCCGCGCAGCGCAAACGAAAAAGGCCCCGCACGGCGAGGCCTGATTTGCTCCATTCAGCTTTGGGGCTAAATGCTAAATGCTAATGGCTAACTGCTGCTCTTCTCCGGCTCAATCATGACGTACTTGCCCATGCCGCCGCGATCCACGAACTTGATTACGCCGGTGACCTTGGCGAACAGGGTGTCGTCTTTGCCGCGGCCCACGTTGAGCCCGGGTTTGATGCGGGTGCCGCGCTGGCGCACGATGATGGTGCCGCCCGGGACAAGCTGCCCGCCAAATGCTTTGACTCCCAGCCGCTGCGCGTTCGAATCGCGGCCGTTGCGTGATGATCCTAGTCCTTTTTTATGTGCCATTGTTTCAAGCTCCCAGCCACTAGCTTCTAGCGGTGACTGTTACTTTTTCTTCTTAGAAGTTGATTTCGCCTTGCCTTTTTTGGCCGCTGCTTTCTTATGGGCAGCTTTCTTGTGTGCCGGGGCGGCATGTTTGGCCTCGCCCTCTTTTGCTGCCGGCTTGGCTTTCTTCGGCTTGGGTTCCTTCACCGGGGTTTCGATCTCCGGCGCGGTGAACTTTTGCCCGTCGAAGGCGATCTCGGTGATGCGCACCTGGGTGAAGGGCTGGCGGTGTCCCTGCAGCTTCTTATACTGCTTTTTGCGCTTGTAGTGGAAAACCAGGATCTTGTCGCCGCGGCCTTCTTCGAGCACCTGGCCGCTCACCCGTGCGCCCTCGCCCTGCGGACGCCCAATCTTGCCCTCTTCGGCGCTGACCGCCAGCACGTCGGTGAACTCGAGCGTACCCTTTTCGGCAGCCTGCTTCTCAATGCGAATTACGTCTCCGGGAGCAACACGATACTGTTTCCCCCCGGTGCGGATGACCGCGAACATAGAATTCCTCCAAGTTTCGAGCTTGCAAAATCCATCCTGCGCACAGGCAGCGCGCAAGGGCTCCCAGAAGGGATCGGAACTGCAGGCAAACCTAACTATTTTAGCGTGTTGGGAGAGGGAAGGTCAAACGTCAATTGAAATTCCCGCTCAATTTGCGCCGTTCGCGGGTCCAGAGTGGGATAATTGTGGACGAGTCCCCGAAGATGGCGATTAGGAATGGTAGGTTGCTTTTACTTATTTGCTTTCCTCTGCGCTTGGTCAATTTCCGACCGCAGTAAGTGCTCCTCGCCATGATACGAGGGATCGGCAAACTGCTTCTGCTCGCGGCCGTGCTCACCCCGATCCTGATGGTGGGAGGGTACCTCGCCGCCAAAATAATTTGGCCGAATGAGTAGTTAATCGCCTTCTTTCAAGTAGCGCGCAAGGGTCCCAGAGGCGATGAGAATCACGTGAAACCAAAGCTAGGACTAGAGGCTAGACAATCCGTGACGCAAGAAGTCCAGCTCATCTGCAACTGCTGTGGGCAGCCGTACTACCCCAATAAAGCCTGGGAGGACAAGCTGCGTGCTGTTGTGTTGGGAGCCGAAAAGTTTGCTATATGTCCACTTTGCACGCAGGCGCCGCCGGAACAGGTATTCAACAGCTTTGAGTACCGTCAACGATGTTTTTACGAAGTGCGGCGGCTTCAGAGGCTGTATGAGCAAGCGCAAAGAAAGAAAGCTGGGCGCATCAAAAGCCGTAAAAAGTAGAGCTACATATTATTATGTCAACCGACATGCCGACATTTCCAACCGGCTCTAGTGGACAAGATCAGCCCATGCTGATTGCTCAAACTCAGACGCGTATTGAACACGCATTGCAGAGGGCAAGAGAGGGTGCTGTACTCTGGTCGGGTATTCATCATAGGTTCTGCCCTGTAGGGTTCTGCCGCTGGTCTTCTTTCGAACGCCTCCCCATTGCTTAAAGAAAAATGGAATACGTGCTTCCCGGCATTGTTCCCGAATAGAAAGAACCCATTCTTCCTGCATAGGTCGTGCCCCGGGTCCGCTCTCACCGCCAACGATTACCCACGCAATACCATCCAGTTGAAGAGTGCCTAGGTCTTCCAGAAGCGGCTCAATCGAGAGGAATCGAACAGTGGCAGGCACTGCCTGCAAGTCGGCGATTCTTGGGAGGCCGTACTTGCGATCTTCGACGGAAACGCCCCACCAGATGTGGGCCTCCTCTGCCGCTTGTCGTAGGGGACCAGAGAGTAATTCCCGCAACCGCTCCGAACGCTTCGTGAGCACTTGGTAGGTATGCCAGCGCGCCAAGCGCATCACCGCAGCTACCTTCGAAATATAGCTGTGCGGTATCTCTTGGTGAAAGAGGTCGCTCATGGAGTTGACAAAGATCATCTTGGGGGAATTCCAACGCAGCGGCTCAGCCAGTTTTTCAGGCACGAGACGAATATCGAAGCCGTGTTCAAACGGATGTCCTTTTACGTCACGAAACCGCTCGGCAAATCTCTCCGCGTAACAGTGTTTGCACCCTGGGCTAACTTTGGAGCACCCACGAACAGGATTCCAAGTTGCATCCGTCCATTCAATTTTCGTCAACAATGCCATGATTACTCCTTGAATAGTCCCTGCTGGTCTGTGCCGTACTTAAGCACATCTTTCCAGAACTTATAGGCTGCCTGATTGCGGGAAAATAGCGCCAGGTGGTAAAGCGGCAAGTTTTTTTCGTCTGATCTGACTTCCTTCATCTGATGCAACTCCTGAGGCAGGTAACCCAAAGATTCCATGCTCTTGGCGAATTCGGATGCGAGAAATCGCCTGAAGTCGCTCCTGCGAACGCCGACTTGTTTCCATCGTTCGCGCCAAGCCGTGTTTCCCAAAGCTTCATCGATCTTTGGGGAGTTTCCGTCCACATAATGGTCATAATTCCGGTTTGCGTCCATTCCAATAGCCAGAAGTACGAGGAAATCAACAAAAAGAGGACGAGAGCTTACGCAAACTTTCAAACTTAATGCCGAAGTCGAACGGATCAACGAAACAAAGTGACAGTACTGTCTGGTTTGGGGAGTGTTTCGGTATGAGGGCGCAGATTCGATCAATCTCGGCATAGCAGCTCTCAGGTACATACTCCACATCTGCATCCGGGGCAATCCGCTTCACTCGGATTTTGAGCGCTGCCAGACGTTCAGAATCTTCTTCACAAAAGATGTACTTATCGAAGGGATCCTTAACAGTCAGAGCCAGTATTGGCGAACCCTTGAGTATCGTAGAAGTTCCCTGAATTCTGCTGTATCCAGCTCCTGCGTACAGATCAATGTAAACTCGTTTATCCCATTTGTTCTTCATACCCGTCGAAAAGAGTTCGTCGTACAGACTGACGAGCCGGTACTTTTCCTCTGCCCAGCGGCCCACTTCTGGGCAAACCAGCCTGTCGTCATCAACACGCATTTTCTCCCGAGCGACGTTCATTTGTGTTGATTGTACTGTCGTTATTGAGAAGTCTGACTTCGGCGTAACTCTATAGTTAACAAATCGATCATTCTATCGTTGAAGGTGGCGAAAATTTTAAATGAGAGCTCCTAGAGTTGAATGCTGCACGTTATATTGTTTTATCCGTTTATGATCAGACTTTTGATTACTCTTGCGATTCTGCTGGCAATTCCGGTATATGCCCAGCATCCAAAGACGCTCCAGAAGCCGGTTTCAACCGATACCGTTGAGTGTGGCGATGAAGACATGCCCGCGAGTAACAGTGCCGTGGTCCTTTCGCCATCAGGGCTGCAAGCCAAACTTCGCTTGCAGGCGAAGACGGTCAAAGCAAAAAGCAAAGATGACTGGAGGTGCGCAACTACCTGGACCTTACTTGTCAACCGGCGAGGCACTCCTCTGCGCACAGTGTTTCAAGAACAGCGAGACGACGAATGGGGCAACGAAAGTTCCTTTGAAATCGATGGCTGGTCTGAAGACGGCAGGTTTCTATTGCTCTCTACCGCTACGATGGCCGGCGATTGGGACGAGACCACTCCTGTCATTTACGATGCCGAGAAGAACAAGAGTTACGCGATCAAACTAGCTCCGCTATTCGAAGCCTTGACTCCCAAAGATTGCTTGTTGTATTTTCGTCCGCTTGGATTCAATGCCTCCAGTCAGGTTCTGCTGGATGTGGGCGACTTGAACTATGATCGGGCTCCGGGTGAGAAGGCTTGTTTTCCAGAGAGTCGGTGGGAGCTTGATTACATTCAAAAACGCGTGAAGCGGGTCTCGGGACGCTCTGTACCGCAGAAATTCGGCAAAGTCGCCAGCGAGAAGTGATATTGCAGGAGGCAGACGCTTTGCCGGGTGCCCCATGCCCACGCAAAGCAGGGCGTGGGCCTAAAAAGATTATTTCCACATTGTTTTTCGTTGTCTTCGCCGATCCTGTGTATTAGGTATTCTGCAAATGCTCTAGAGTACGATCAATCAGCCTACGGCTGTGGGCAGATTGAATTTCTGAAAGGGGGCCGCTCATGAACAAACAAGGATACCCACGCGGAAATCCGGCGGAGGATTGCCAGAAGCTGCAGTTGTGGTGGGCCGAAGAAATGCAGAAGGCTGGCTTTTCTGGCGCAGTCGCCGTCGAACACCTGAGGCTCGACCCGCAGCAGCCTCCGGCACTCGGCTTCGGCAAACAACTGTTCGAGTCCCTGGTTATGCAGCGCCAGGCAACCATGAACACTTTTGCCTATCATGCTGCTATTCCCGGCGCTCCGTGGCCGCTCGAAACGTTTGTGATGACGACCGAGTCGGGGGCCATCACCTCGGTCATCTACCGCGCGGTGCTGAAGCTGCCAGGCACGGCCGAGGTTGCATTCAAGAAATCCATCGGCATGTTAAGTGACAAGCTCGAGGTGGAGGGCCCGGCCGCGGAGCAATTCAAAAACCGCAAGGCGCTGCTCAAAAAGATCAAAGACGGCCTGAACCGCCGCTACGAGCCGCCGGCCTGGGGTTTCGTGGCTTCCAAGAAGTACTTCGAATTAGGAGAGGCTTCCGTCACGCTACGCCAGGCTGCAGGAGAGAACGAAGTGATGATTGTCACTACCGTCCGCAGCGAAAGCGCCTTCGTGGGACACAACTATAGCTTGGGGCTTGATAAGGCGTTGGGCATCATCAAGGCGCTGGAGCACGGCGACTAGAACAGTTCCACAGAAGCTGTATCCTGCCACCGCGCAAGTCGCCACATATTCGAAGTCGCGAAGGAAGCATCCACCGGCTGACTCCGCCAAAATTGAACTCTGGTATCAAATCCTTGCCTTCGGTGCAATTGCTTGGCATGATCAATTTGGCGCTGGCCCCGCGGTCTTTGAAAACTCGAGCCATGCCTCCCTGGCTTCAGGATAGGCGACGGGATATTTCTGCCTCTGCCGGATTCATTACTCGAGTAATACCCACCCCCTCCCAAATTGCGCCCGCTCAGAGGTTACTTAGTAACCCCCACCCCCTTCCAACAATGTCGTCGGTCTGAGAACTTGAGCCGTTTTCGCGGCGTTTGAGCCGCGAGGCGAAATCCTGACCCTGAGCTTGTCGAAGGGGAAGGATCTATTCTGAGAACTGAGAACCGAGAACTGAGAACTGCAGTTCTGAGAACTGGTTCAGAGACTACTTCCCCATTGCTCCGCCATTTTCCTATCTGATTGATTGTGAATCGCTTACCACTGCATCGACTACTTCGAGTAATACCCCCCACCCCCTCCCAAATTGCGGCCGCTCAGAGGTTACTTAGTAACCCCCACCCCCTTCCAACAATGTCTTCGGTCTGAGAACTGGGAACCGAGAACTGAGAACTGCAGTTCAAATACCCCCACCCCCCACCCGATCCAACCCGGTGATTCGCTCCCGTCCCGCCCACATTCCCCTGGGAAGCCGCGCGGCCTCAAGCATACTCGTTACATGCATCCGCTTAGTCTCGTCGCGTTAGTTGCGCGGCGAAACTCGCGCCTGGCGTACCATTAGGCCGTGGCTGAGCCAAAAACATCGCGCCGCATCGGGCTGGCTCGCGCGCTCTCAAAGCTGGGTTACTGCTCGCGCTCACAAGCTTCGCAGCTGATTCGCGCCGGACGCGTCTCACTGAACAGCAGGACCAGACGCGATCCGGAGCAGCCGGTCGACCTCACTCACGATCGCATCCAGGTGGATGGCCATGGCGTCTTGGCGGAAAAGAAAGTCTACCTGATGCTGAACAAACCGCGCGGAATCATCACGACCGCCAGCGACGAGCAGGGCCGCGATACCATCTATTCCCTGCTGGGTGCATCCTTGCCCTGGCTCGGTCCCGTAGGCCGCCTCGATAAGGCCAGCGAAGGCTTGCTGCTGCTCAGCAATGACTCGGAATGGGCGGCGCGGATTACCGATCCAAACACGCACCTCGAAAAAATCTACCACGTCCAGATCAACGCCGCTGCCGGCGAGTCTCTGTTGCAGGGCTTGCGCGACGGAGTCTGCGATGATGAAGATTTTCTACGCGCCAGGCGAGTACGGGTCATGCGCAGCGGCGAGCGCAATACCTGGCTTGAGATCGTTCTCGACGAGGGCAAGAACCGGCAGATTCGGCGCATGCTCGCGCATTTTCACATCGATGTGCTGCGGCTCGTACGTGTCGCCATCGGGCCGCTTGCGCTCGGCGACCTTGCCAGGGGCAAAGTGCGCCCGCTTCGCAAAAACGAAAAAGCGGCGCTCGATGCTGCGATCGCCAAACCCAAACCGGCAAATCTTTCTCAAGGAACGTGTTCCTGAGGCTGGATTTGCAAGAACTGCCCTCTGCACACCGGATTTTCAGTTTCGGATAATATATTCTTTTGCATCCGTGATGTTCTCAAAAGCTTTCCCATGATGCGATTCTCTGGTTTTGTCAAAGCTGCCTTCGTTTTTGCCACAGCCCTGTTGTGTTCAGCGCCGGCGCGTGCCCAGCAATACTCGGAAACAATGTTCCACGAAATGCGCTGGCGCATGGTCGGCCCTTTTCGCGGCGGACGCACGCGGGCCGCGGCCGGCGTGCCTTCCCAGCCCAATGTCTTCTACATTGGCGCCGTCAACGGCGGGGTCTGGAAGTCTACCGATTACGGGCGTACGTGGATGCCGATCTTTGACGGCGAGCCGACGCAATCAATCGGGGATATCGTGGTCGCTCCCTCAGACCCGAACATCATTTATGCAGGCAGCGGAGAGGGCCTGCAACGGCCCGACCTTTCCGTCGGCGATGGCATCTACCGATCGGCAGATGCCGGCAAGACCTGGAGACATCTCGGCCTTCGCGACGGGCAACAAATCCCGGCGCTGGCCGTGGATCCGCAAAATCCCGACCGTTTGTTTGCGGCGGTGCTGGGGCATCCTTATGGCGCGAGTGCCGAGCGCGGAGTTTTTCTGTCGGAAGATGGCGGCGCATCGTGGAAGAAGGTGCTCTACAAAGATGAAAACACCGGCGGCGCCGATGTGCAGATTGACCCGGCGAATCCGCAGGTCGTCTATGCGTCATTGTGGCAGGGACGCCAAGGGCCCTGGGAAGACGGCAACGACTACAGCGGCCCGGGTGGCGGCCTGTTCAAATCGACCGACGGAGGCAATACCTGGCGGCAGTTGACCAATGGCTTGCCCGAAAACCTGGTTCAAATCCATATCGCTATTGCTCCCAGCCAGCCCAGCCGTTTGTACGCCGTCTTTTCGACGACGCAGAAGAGCCAATATGGCTCCGGCAAAGGGCTTGGATTTTACCGCTCTGACGATGGCGGCGAAAGCTGGCACAACGCAACCGGCGATGAGCGCCCGGCGATGAAGATTGGTGGGGGCGACCTGTCGATGGTCAAGGTGGATCCGAAGAACCCGGATGTCGTCTACAGCACCAGCATCGTGACCGTGCGTTCGAACGATGGCGGCAAGACATGGACGAGCATCCGCGGAGCGCCCGGCGGGGATGATTATCAGAATCTCTGGATCAACCCCAACGATTCCAGGATTATTTTGCTGGTGAGCGATCAAGGCGCCATCGTAACCGTGAATGGCGGAGAAACCTGGAGCTCATGGTACAACCAACCGACTGCGCAGATGTACCACGTGGCGGTAACCAATACTTACCCTTACCGCATTTGCGGCGGCCAGCAGGAGAGCGGATCGGTGTGCATTTCCAGCCGGGGCAATGATGGCAGCATCACCTTCCGCGATTGGCATGCGGCGGGTGTGATCGAGTACGGATATGCAGCCCCCGATCCGCTGAACCCAGACACCATTTACGGAGCCGGCAGGAATGAGGTCTCCAGAATGTCGTGGAGCACGGGCGAGGTGCAGAACATTACTCCGATCCCTCTGCGGAGCACTCTATATCGCGCGGAACGAACGGAGCCGATCGCGTTCTCTCCCGTAGACCCTCATGTGCTGTATTACGCGGCCAACTTCCTCTTTAAAACAACCGATGGCGGCACAAACTGGCAGACCATCAGTCCTGATCTCAGCCGAGAGGCGCCGGGAATTCCAGCCAGCCTGGGTGCGCTTACCGCAAAAGATGCGGATGCGGCAAAAAAACGAGGCGCAATCTATTCGCTCGCTCCATCTTTCAGAACGCTCAACACCATCTGGGCCGGAACGGATGACGGCATGGTCTGGTCGACACGCGATAGCGGCAAGAGCTGGCAAGATATCACTCCAAAAGATGTGGTCCCCTGGAGCAAGGTCACGCAGATTTCGGCGTCGCATTTCGATGACGTGACCGCCTACGTTTCCGTAAGCCGTTTCAGGATCGACGATCTTCATCCTTATATTTACCGGACGCACGACGGCGGAAAGAACTGGCAACTGATTACATCCGGGCTGCCGGAAAATGCTCCGGTTGACACGGTAAGGGAAGACCCCGCGCGTAAAGGATTGTTGTTTGCCGGAACCGAGACCAGCGTTTGGATCTCATTCGACGATGGCGATCATTGGCAGCCATTGCAGTTGAATTTGCCGCACACCGCCATGCGGGACTTGTGGATCCACGAGAATGACCTGATCGTGGCTACACATGGCCGTTCTTTTTGGGTATTAGACAATATCGCGTCGCTGCGTCAAATGAACGATGCCTCTTCGTCTTCCGTGCGTCTGTTCCAGCCTGCACCTGCGATTCGAGTGCGAAGAAATACCAATACTGATACGCCGTTGCCGCCGGATGAACCCATGGGCGAAAATCCGCCCACTGGCGCGATCATAGATTATTACCTGGCAAAAACGGCTTCAGGGCCGGTGCTGCTTGAGATCTTCGATGCCAATGGAAAGCTGGTGAGGCGGCATTCCAGCGACGATGCTCCGGAGAGAACCGCGGCCGAACTGGAAAAAGAGATGATCCCGGCCTATTGGCTGCGGCCCTATGTTGCTCTGTCGGGCGCGGAAGGAATGCATCGCTGGGTCTGGGATTTGAACTATCCTCCGCCGCTTGCAACCGAACACGAGTATCCCATCTCAGCAACTCCGCACGACACTCCGCGATTTCCGCTGGGGCCGACCGCGGTACCGGGGCAATACACGGTCCGGCTCACGGTGGATGGCAAGGTTATGACTGCGCCTTTGACGGTCAAGATGGATCCACGAGTCCATATCACAGCCGGCGAGCTCCAGCAGCAGTTCCAACTGGCGACCGAGCTTTCGTCCATGCTGTCTGCAAGCTCAGAGGCGGTCTTGCTGGTGAAGTCGTTGCGCGCCCAGCTCAAGGCCCTTTCCATGCAAGCGCCGGTAAACCTTAAAGAGGCAATCGCTCAGCTCGACACCAAGCTGCAACAACTCACCGATGGGCCTGAGAAGCCGCTGTCAGGCGCCGTACCGCCGCCGGCATGGGGCAGCGTCAACGATGATGTCGCGACCCTGTATGGGCTGGTCAATGGCGCCGATGCAGCACCGACCGCCGCGCTGGTCACGGCAACCCGGAAGACAGCAAGCGATTTCGATCCCCTGATGAAAAGCTGGGAGGCTGTCAAAGCAGCAGATATCCCGGCGCTGAACCGTCAATTGAGCGAAGCCAAACTTAAGACGCTCGATCTTAAAGTTGATTCCTCCCACCAATAGCCCTTCGAATAAAGAATAAATTCTGCAGACAGATTCGCCTGTCTCGTTTAACGAGCCGGCCATCCGCGTTCCTTCGCGACAGTGATACGGCGCGGGGGTAGCCTTGGAAAAATCATCGGCGGCCGCTTGTGTCGTAGGTGCGACATAGCCAAAGGCGTGTACGCCGACCTTCAGGGCGCACTCACGAATGGCCGAAATTCACAGGAAATTAACACCGATTTGACTTTTTAGCGACAACTTGGTGACAACCGGGGTTCGGGCGTGAGCCTAGAGTAAAAATCTGGAAGCAGAAAACGCTTTTGTTGCCGGGGTTCGCCATTGTCAACAGAAGCTCAACCTACCGGATTGTCATACGAACTAAGGAGAACGCAATGAAGAAAGCTGGAAGCACAGTCAATCAATCAAATCGGCGTAAGTTTTTGCAAAACGGAATGGTAGCCGCGGGCGCGGCGGCCATTGGCGCGGCGTTGCTGCCCGGCGAATTACGGGCTTTTCAGGGCGATGACGACCGTTCGCCCATTACCAAGGGAGACATCGCTATCCTGCGGTTCCTCAATGTTGTGGAGCAGATTGAAGTCGATCTGTGGCAGCAGTATTCGGAGCTGGGCGGCACTCAGGACAACGAAGTCTCAGGAGTCAACGGTGGGAATCCACTCTACACAGCAGCCCTTACAATTCTCGATGGCGACATGCCGCAATATATACACGATAATACCGACGATGAAATCAGCCATGCGCGTTTTCTGAAGAATTACCTGGAATCAAAGGGCGCCGATGCGGTTGACCTCAGCCCTTTCGCCATGATTCCGGGAAGCACGGCTACCGGATCGACCGGAAAACCGCGGCTCACCAATCTCATGGAACTTACCATCGATACCAGCTTCTGGTCCCGCTACCGCAGCATCACCAACCCCGACTTCGATCCGCGCGCACCATTTGTACAGGCGGTCCCCAGCCTGAATGTGGGCCGACACACCGCCATTCCCCGGACTGACAGCGATACGGACCACAGCTCGATCAGCGACAATCTTCCAGGAAGCATATCCACGCACCTGCAGGCGATCGCGTTCACCGCGGGGTTTCACTTCGTGTTTATTGAGCAAGGCGGCACCAGCCTGTATCTCACGCTGGCCCAGAAGGTGACCAGCCTGGAAGTGCTGCGGGTGTTGTTGAGCATCGGCCCCAGCGAGACCATGCACTTCCAGACCTGGCAAGACAAAGCAGGGAATGCGCTGCCATTAACGGACGTGGACAAGGGCTTTCCCGGATCAACGGGCGCAACTGTGACATTCGCAGATCTGACACAGGGCCAGGGCGAGACCGATCCGGAGTCTCTCAACGGAGATACATTGCAGTCGAACCTGATCATGCCGGAGCCGACTCACTTCCTCAACCCCAAGCTCGGGCCGGTCTCCATAGTCCGCCCGACATCAACAAAAAATGGTGGCGCGGTAGCCACTATAAAAAGCTTCGTAGACGACGGGCTTTTCATCGGCCAAAAGCCCTTCAATAATCCGGAGCTGGTGCAAAAATTGTTCCGTCTGGCCGAAGAGGCCGATGAAGCCCAGCGGCAGTCCTAAGCGGCTGGAAAAATAATCTGCACACATGGGCCCAGGCTTTTCGGTTTGGGCCCTTTCGTCTTCTCACGGCGTGAAAGCCATGCCATGACGCATAGGTCTTGGAATCATCGGGCATTTGCCGGCTTGGCAGCCAGGAACAACTCTCGATCGTAGTTGTCTTTGAGTATTTGCGGGTGGAACCCAACTTCGCGCAGCAATTGCAGCCAGCTCTCCCTTGGAAATATTCCGTTGATGTGCCTGTCATATTCGATCTTGACGGAGCCATCTTCGCCGCGCATTGCATAGACATAATCTACGATGTACTGCGAATCACCCGGATCGGGATCATAGGCCCATTCCAGATAACGCAGGGCGCGGCCTGCTGCATCGTTGCCGCCATGGTCGGTGGTGGGAGAAAATGTCTCGCGAACACAGTCGGGGACAAACAAAGCCGCTCCTCCAGGCCGGCAGTGAATAAACGCCGTGAGCATGGCGCCGCGCAGATCATCGGCGGTACACATGTACATGACCGCATCATGCACGAAAACGGCGTCAAATTGACGCCCTAAGCGTATGCTTCGCATGTCGCCCAACAAGTGCTCACATTCCGGATTCAGTTTTTCGCTGACCTTCAGCAGGCCGGGTGAAAGATCCACCAAGGTCATGGAAAAGTCTTTCTTGAGATAACTTGCATTGTTACCGCCGCCGCTCCCCAGTTCTAAAACCTGCTTCAGCGGAGGCCGGACCGTTTGTTTGAGCAGGCCAGAAAAGAATCCGGCTTCCTCAGCATATTCCGCTGGAGCAGACATCAGCGGCCACCACTCAGACAGCTCATCGTAAATTTTTGTCATAATAAAGGCCCGGGGCAGCAAATATTTCCGAAATTTAACGCGTGGCGGGTGGGAAGGTCAAACATAGACCGGCAGTTTTCCATTGTGCCGTCTGTCGATGTTCACGGTAGCCTGTAAAATACCAGCAGAAGCCTGTTGCTTGCCGATTGTTATGTCCGTCCGCCGGAAGATCGTTATCGTCGTTGTGGCAACGATAGTTGCCGCTGCGATTGTTGCGGCATTGCTGCTTCGATCGGTTCTGGCCGACCCGGACCGCTACCGCCCGCAGGTTATTTCCTTTCTGGAGGAAAAAACCGGGAAGCAGATCGAGATTGGACATATCGGAGTCAACTGGATTCCGCTCTCCATCCGCATTGACGACTTTGGCTGTAGAAATCCCAGGCCTTTCCCCTCCGGCTATTTCGTTAAAGCTGCAAGCATCGACGCCTCGCTTGATGCTTGGGCGCTGCTGCACCGGCAGATTGTAATCAAGTCAGTGGTGTTGCACGATCCGATCATCAATGTGATCTCAGACCCGGACGGATTGTGGAATTTTGAGAACCCGCCGGTTGAGGCCGCTCAAAAACAGGCGCCCATTTTGGCGCTTGGAGTCATCTCCCAGGTGGAAATTACCGGCGGCCAATTGTTTGCTTCGAGTCTAATTGACCCATCGGACCGGCCTGGACCTGTGGTTCTTGAGGCCCGCAACGTGGCAGCGACGCTGGAACAGGTAGACTTCGACGCGTTCATTCATTCAAGTTCTTCCATTGTTGCCCAGGGCAGCCTGAAGGCGGACCTTCTGCGCTTTGGGTCCGTGGAGGCAAAAAATCTGGATTCCAAATTGCGTTTACAGGCAAGGCACGTTGTTTTTACGGACATCAAAGCAGAAGTCTATGGGGGAAGCGCCACCGGCGACCTTTCTTTCGACCTGTCGGGAAAGAACACAACTTTTAAGACCGATGCGAGATGGAGCGGAATGAATGTGGCCCATCTTCTTGACGCCTTCCCCAACGGAAAGGGAATGATGACCGGGAAAATGGAAGGAGACCTGAAGTTAGCGGGAACAATCGAGCACTCGCTCCGTCCGCTGGCGGGGATCCACGGAAGCGGACGAGTGACGGTGCGCGACGGCCAGGTGCCAAGTCTCAAGCTCAACGCGAATTTGATGAAGCTGGCGCACTTCAACGACCTCGGGCCGGCCAAAGATGATCCTTCGTCGTTTTCCCTGATCTCTACCGACCTGGAGTTGGACAGTCAGCGGATTTCGAGCCGAGTTATCGATATTGACGGCTATGGAGTCGATGTTGATGGCTCCGGCAGTGTCAGCGTATCAGGCTCGGACGAGCTGAACTATCAAGGCCTGGCCGAGATCACCACCAAAGAGGGCTTCTTCACCAACACCGTCGCCCGGCTGTTCGGGGGCGCCACATTAAAAGACGGCAAGCTTGAGTTTCCCTTCCGCATCAGCGGAACAGTCGCCAACCCGGTATTTTCCAAGGGAAAGGGCGATCAGGATACGGACGATCCAAAAAGTCGCCGGTGAGAGAAGATGGCAAGGGACTCAAGAAGTGCGGACTTCAAACCTTGCCCCGGCACGCTTTTTGCTTTGAACCTGATACACCAATGAAGAAACACATCTAGTGTCGAGCCTGATTGCCGGCAACTTCCGCCCCAGCGTCGGTATTTTCCTGCTGTTTTTCGAACAATTCCGGATGCAGATAGGTGCCGCGTTTGTTCCCTTTGTCTTCTTCCACGGGGATGCGGTGGGCGTTGGCATAGGCATCGTGGCGGATGCCGGTCACCTGCCAGGAAACCTTTGCGCCGGGATTTCCTCCCCCGATTTGGAAGCGATTGCGGGCAATTTCTTGTGCGATATACAGAATGTGCTGCCCCGGATTGCCGATAGGGGTGAGTTGATAGCGGAAGTCCTGGTTCAGCGCCTCAAAGTAATCGGGCAACTCCACCCAAGCCTGTCCTTTGGCATCGAGGACAACATTACCGTTGTACACGTTCATCATGTCAGGCGATTCGACAAAAGAGTGCGAGAGATATTTGTTAGCCGGGTCCAAAGGGTGGTCAATCTTGAAGCTGCCGCTGCCCTTGGAAAGTGAGCCGGTCACGCTGAGGTTCCCTGCGATTTGCACGTTGCCGCTGGGGCTGCCCGGTGTAAGGATGATGCTGCCGCCCGGGTCGCCACCGAAGCCGGCGCCAGCAGTGATCCTTACGTTCCCTCCGAAAGTAGCGTTGCAATTGTTACTGCATCCGTTACCAGCCCCTTCGACCGTGAGGACGGCGCCGTCCGCTCCAAGCAGTCCGCCGCCTTGCAGCGATACGTTCGAGTGTGTACCAGCCGAGGAAAGGCTCCAATTGCTGTTGGTGCCGGATTTCAGGATCACGTCTCCGCCCACGCTGTTGTAGCCGGTGCCGGAAGTAATATTGACCTTGCCCGCAGGACCCAGGCCGCTGTAGCCGGCTCCTCCCACTACGGCAGCATTGCCGGCTTTGATGTTGAGATCTCCGCCCGCGCCTCCGTTGCTTGTGCCTGCATCCCCGGCAGAAAGGCTGAGGACCCCGCCATTTCCCGCTCCACTGGTTGCATTCACAGTCAATGCCGAACCTGTTCCGTTTGCCGACAATTGCGGGGTCAATACGCTTGTGTTAACAGTTGCCGTGCCGCCCACGACCGCGTTACCGGTGATGCTCATATTGGCGGTTTGAGGGCTGGCGTTTTGATTTTGAATGTAGAAGCTGCTGCCCGCCAGAGGTGCACGAGCGTCTGAGAGCCGTGCATCGGTTGCCAGCACTATGCCGCCCAATGCTGTACCGCTGCCTGTAAACGATGCTGCGCTCACGCTGCCACTGGCGTTAATATTTCCGGCAACATCAAGCTTTTGCCCAGGAGATGCAGTTCCAACGCCAACATTACCGCCAACATCGGCGATGAGCACATTGCCAAATGCGGCGCCCGAGCCGGGCTCGATGAACACGCTTCCTCCGTTGCCGTTGGCTGAGCCGGCGCCAATTGCCGTTCCACCGGCGCCACCCACGATGCTGGAACTGCCTCCTGTGCCTCCAACAGCGCCGCTGCCAATTACCGGTCCTCCGGCGCCACCCGCAATGCTGGGACTGCCTCCTGTGCCTCCAATAGAGCCGCTGCCAATTGTTTGTCCGCCGGATCCGCCCACGGCATTCAATCCCGCGTCACCAGGCCCACCGAGACTGCCGGATCCTATGGCGGATCCGCCGCCTGGACCTGTCACCTGTAACTGCGCGTTTGGGACACCAGTGCCAATACCCACCTTCCCACCGGAAAGAACAAGCTGGCTGCCGCCGGCCACCAAGCCGTTTGCCGGCAGATTGAGAGCGCCGGTCATGGTATCGCCGGCTTTGAGCACGTAGCGCGCATCGCTGGTTGTAGAGTTCACCGCCAGCGTAGGATTGGCGGCGGTTCCGCCTACGGTAACGCTGCTATCGGCCGCGGCGATTCCCAGGACTCCGGCATTGCTCAATGTCACATTCCCGCTGTTGCCTCCGCCTGAGAGGCCTGTTCCTGCCGTTATGCTGGTGATGGTGCTTGTTCCCGTTCCGGGAAAAGTCTGTCCGCCGGCGAAGCTGATAATTCCCGTGCCGCTGTCCACGCTCATGCCGCCAATGGCCACAATGCCACCGACGTCTGTAATGTGTGAATTGATGAGATGGCGGGGATTGGTGTCGAACTTTGCGATGGTGCCCGGCGTTCCGGCGCCGCTGAGCAGGAGCTGATACAGAACTGGCCCGTCGGTTGCGCCGGTTGCGGGCGAGGCGCGCTGCCACACCAAATTCGGGCGCAGTTTTGCGACTTCTACCTGGGCAAGAACTGATGAAGTCAAAGCAAGCATAACCGACAAGATTGCAAAACCGGAACGATAGGCGAGGGAACGCGATGGCATAGTTGCCTCCAGTAAAGTTGTGTGGGGGACTACTGCTCTGGGGAGCTTCTCTTTTTTAAGGAGTGGCTGAATCTTATCACGCATTGATTGCGCTGAGCGCCCAAACTTTGGTAACCAGAGGCGCCACTCGATGCTTGAAATTTGGCTGTTCGGCGCACTCCAAAAAACCGCGCCCTTCGCGTCAGGAATGGCATATCAACATCAAGCTGCCATCTCGTCGCCGCGCCTGGTTGTTCTCCTTGTCTCCGCGACGAAACCAATCTTGCCTGCTGAATGCGGAGCACTGTTTGAACTACAATAGAAGGTTTCGGAGGACATCGCGGAAATGAACAGCTTGAACAGCAAGGCTTCCTTGCGCATCGGAAGCAAGCAGTATGAAATCTATCGGCTGGATGCGCTCGACAAAGCCGGCATCTCGACCACGCACCTGCCCTATTCGCTGCGCGTGCTTCTGGAAAATCTGCTGCGCACCGAGAACGGGCGCTCGGTCACCGCCGACGATATAAAGTCGCTGGCCCACTGGGACCCCAAGGCTGTTCCTTCCAAAGAAATTGCGTTCACTCCTGCGCGCGTGCTCATGCAGGATTTTACCGGTGTCCCCGCCGTGGTAGACCTGGCCGCCATGCGCGATGCCATGAAAGAACTGGGCGGCAACCCGGCGCTGATCAATCCGTTGTTGCCGGCCGAGCTGGTGATTGACCACTCCGTGCAGGTGGATGAATTCGGCACCACTAAAGCCTTCGGCGTGAACGCAGCGCTCGAGTTCCAGCGTAACCACGAGCGCTACGCATTTTTACGCTGGGGACAATCGGCATTCCGCAACCTCAAGATTGTTCCTCCCGATATGGGAATCGTGCACCAGATCAATTTGGAATACCTGGCGAAAGTAGTGTTCATAAACCCGGAAAATGGCAAGCTGGCCGCCTATCCGGACACGCTTGTCGGCACCGACTCGCATACCACCATGATTAATGGTCTGGGCGTGTTGGGATGGGGCGTAGGCGGAATTGAAGCCGAAGCGGCCATGCTGGGCCAGCCGGTTTCCATGCTGATCCCGCAAGTCGTGGGCTTCCGCCTCAAGGGATCGCTGCACGAAGGCACAACCGCAACCGACCTGGTGCTTACCGTGACCGAGTTGCTGCGCAAGACCGGGGTTGTCGGAAAATTTGTCGAATTCTTTGGACCCGGTTTATCCACGTTGCCGCTGGCTGACCGCGCGACCATTGGCAATATGTCTCCCGAATACGGCGCTACCTGTGGCATCTTTCCGGTGGACGAAGAAACTTTACGCTATCTGCGCATGACCGGACGCACCGAGGAGCAAATTGGATTGGTCGAAGCCTACTGCAAAGAGCAGGGCCTGTTCCACACCAGGCAATCGCCGGAGCCTGTGTACTCACAAGTAGTGGAGCTCGATTTGGGAACTGTGGAACCAAGCATCGCCGGTCCCAAGCGCCCGCAGGACCGCGTGCCACTCTCGCAGGCGAGCAAATCGTTCCACGATGCGCTGCCCTCTCTGCTGAAACCTGGCGCAACGCAGAAAGCTGCAGACCAGGTGCAGCATCTTAAATCCGAGGGAGGAGGAGGAACCGCGGTTGGACACGAAGATGTGCTGCACGCGCCGTCAGCCCAAAAATCTGTTGTGGCAGAGATGGAAGAAGACCTCAGCCACGGCTCGGTGGTGATTGCTGCCATCACCAGTTGCACCAACACTTCGAACCCATCAGTGATGATCGCCGCCGGATTGCTGGCCAGGAAAGCCGTGGAGCGCGGACTCAAGACCCCGCCCTGGGTCAAGACTTCGCTTGCCCCAGGCTCGCGCGTGGTGACCGATTACTTCAATAAATCTGGATTGCAGCCTTACCTCGACGAGCTGCGATTCCACACCGTGGGCTACGGATGCACGACCTGCATCGGCAACTCGGGCCCATTACCCGCAGAAATTACCCAGCAGATTGCCGAGCATGACCTGGTTGTGGCCTCGGTGCTGAGCGGGAATCGCAATTTTGAAGGGCGCATCCAGTCGGAGGTGCGGGCAAATTATCTGATGTCCCCGCCGCTGGTCGTAGCCTATGCTCTTGCCGGACACATTGAGAAAGATTTGTTGAACGATCCTTTGGGAACAGGCAAAGACGGCAAGCCGGTTTACCTGAAAGACATTTGGCCCTCGCAAAAAGAAGTGGCAGAAACGGTCGCGAGTTGCATTGATTCCAGCATGTTCAAAAAGAATTACGACGAAATTTTTGCCGGCGACGACTTGTGGAAGAGCATGAAGGTTCCCAGCGGTCAAACCTTTGTCTGGGACGAGAAGTCTACCTATATCAAACGCGCTCCCTACTTCGACAACATGCCGAAGACGCCAGCCGCTGTGCAGGACATCCGCAAAGCACGCGTTCTGGCCAAGTTGGGCGACAGCGTGACCACCGATCACATTTCGCCTGCGGGATCCATCAAGACGGCCAGCCCTGCCGGTAAATACCTGACCGAGCATGGCGTCGCCGTCGCCGACTTCAACTCCTACGGATCGCGGCGCGGAAACCACGAGGTCATGGTTCGGGGGACGTTTGCCAACACGCGCCTGCGCAACCTGGTGGCGCCCGGCACCGAAGGCGGCGTGACCCGGCACCTGCCCGACGGCAAGCAGATGTCAATCTTTGAAGCCTCGGAACTCTACAAGCAAGAGGGCGTGCCGCTGATCATTCTCGCCGGCAAAGAATATGGCTCCGGCTCGTCACGCGATTGGGCGGGCAAAGGACCGTCGTTGCTCGGGGTGCGCGCCGTCATTGCGCAAAGTTATGAGCGCATCCATCGCTCGAACCTGGTAGGCATGGGCGTGCTGCCGTTGCAGTTTCTGCCCAAGGAAGACACTGAATCGCTTGGCCTGAGCGGTGAAGAGGTTTTTGATATCAGTGGCATTGCCAGCCTGCTGAACGGCGAGTTCAAAGGCGGAGAAAAGGTAACGGTGCAGGCCACCCATGCCGACGGCAAGAAAGTTGATTTTCACGCGCTGGTGCGCATTGATACCCCGCAAGAGGCGCTTTACTACCGCCACGGCGGAATCCTGCAGTACGTTCTGCGCCAACTGCTGGAACGCAGTTCTTAGTGCTAGTTCTCAGTTGCCGGTAAGGACGCTATAGTCACCGGCTGTTATAGCTGAACGTCACCTTGGTTTCTTCGTCGAGCACCAGCGGCCTCACAAAGCAGTAGGAGTTGCCCGCACGTGGCACGTCTACTCTCACCGGCAATACACCCGCAACGCGCTGCTGCAGATTGGTCACATTCGCTGAGGGCGCATTCTGCGCCTCCTGTTGTCTCTGTTTGGCTTCGCGCTCAGCGCGCCTGGAGTCGCGCCGGTCATCTGCTTCGCCGCCGCTGGTAATCATTATGGTTTCACTGACTGTCCCTACCTCCAAAGTAAAACCATAGTTCAGCGGTCTGCTGGCGTCATTGGTGATTTCGCGGGAGAACTTTTTGAAGCCCGGCAAGAACGCTGAGATTTTAAATCTGCCCGAGGGTATGTTGGAAACCAGCCAACGGCCTGCCTGGTCGGTAGTCACGTTGCGTGTGAGGTTGGTGTTGGTATCGACAATCGTGATCTGCGCATTGGGAATTACCGCGCCAGAGGTGTCGGTAACATATCCTCCCAACTGTCCCGGAAGCAGCGAAGCATCGAAATTGCCGTTGGAGTTGTAAACAATGCTGTTCGCATCCGCCGCTCCCAGGTCCTTGGCATTTTCGCCATCGATCGCCAGCGACTGCTGCACGGGGAGCGGCAGCAGGCTGGTTGCCAGCGCATCGCCGCCGAAATCTTTGACCTTGTACTGCTCGGGCAAAAATACCTCCCACCGCAGAAGGCTGATGGGAATATCCATCTGTGGCAGGACTAAGTCCGAGCCGCCCTTCTTGGCAAAGGGCGCGCCGGAGTGCATGAAAACAAAAGAGACTGTATAAGCCTCTGTCGTCGGGCGAAAGCCTGATCGCAACAGCGGCACCTGGGTGTTTCCATCCTTATCTATGCCCGGCTTGACCTCCCCGCCGGCAACATCCGCCGTAAGAATGGCCGCGCCTTTCGGCAGCGAAACTTTCAGAAACGGCTGCGCCTGATTTCGCAGCACCAGCTTCACCTCGCTGAGCGATTTGCCGTCAGAGGTCACCAGCGTGGTCACGACCGCCCGTTCGGCCACAGCTGCGAGCACGCTGCTATCGGCAAAGCGCACCCACTCCAGCGCCAGTCCGGGGTTTTCTGTTGGCTGCCGGTGATAACGAAATGCGGCCTGCGGAGAGAATCGCGACAGCGAACGCAGATAGGGATTGACTTCTTTCCAGTCGATGCGCTTCAGGCCTCCGCTTTCTTTCGCGGTCAGTTCCATGGTTCCCACGCCCTCCACCAGCACCTCGCCGGTCTCCCGCTGGTTGTTCTTGAAGCTGAGGAAAGGAGCTTCGGCCTGAGAGGAGGTCAAAGGTTTTTCCATCGAGATCAGGAACTGGTAATTGCGTTGCGCTGCTGTGCTGACGTTCAGCAGCAAAACACCGGCTTGCACCTCGCTGGACTCCAGCGCTGCCCCTGATGCTCCGGTAACTTCGTACCCTTCTGGAATCTCCACCGCAAACTGTGAAGCCTCGCCTTGCAGCACGGTAAGATCGGCCAGGGCGGCGACTTTGAGTTCCGCTTCGTCCACCGAGACCAGGGTCTTCACATTGGAGAGAAAATGCATCTCTCGCGGCGCGGCGGGCGTGGCAATTTCGCGCGTTGTCCACCAGATGCGGGCCTCTTTTCCCGGAACCAGGGCTGCTTCAATGGTGGTGTGTCCGGCTTCCGAGTTGCGCGCCGTAATCAGCCCCGGATCGATCTTTACATCCGTATGATCGCCGGGAATCACCAGCGTGAGCCGGACGCTCCCTGCTGCGGGAGCCGGCAGGCTGAACGATGCGCGTCCGGCTTCAATGTTGAGCGGCAAACCGGCATCGAGTGCAACCGAGAATTCAGCCGGGCCAGGCAGCACGGCCACATGCTTTCCGTTCTCCTGCTCCAGGGGCAGGGCTTTCCCTTCCTGGCGCGCGTCGAGGATGGTCATATCCGTGACCAGCGGCACTTTGGTCTCGCCTTTTCTGAATACCTCGCCCTGCAATTGGATCGTGCCCTGCACGGCCTCATCGGTTACATGCAGCTTCAGGTCGCCGCGCTTCACGGCATAGGGAAGCGGCGGCAGATCGGGCTTCTTCACGGGCTTGCCCGCCACGTCCACGAGCCGGTTGTATTCCTCGAGCGACAGCGTAACATTTCCCGGATCGGGAAACGGCGCCTCGTCTTTCGCGCGCCCCATCACACTCACAGACAAAATTAAAATCATAAGAAGCAGTTTGCTTTTCATCTTGCGCCTCCCTTTTTATTTTTTTCATAGCTCAGGCTGAGCGCCGGCGCCTGGCCTTCACTGGTCAGTTGGGAAACAAGGAACACAGAAGGGCCAAAGGAAGGAAATGTAAGCTGGACAGGAACAATCCCCGCCTTCTTCCCATAATGGGATTCCTTGAAGAATTTATCGAAGAGCGCCTGGGTCGCTTCGCCCGCCACGCCCGCCGGAGGAGGAGGCGCGCTGGCAGGATACCCTCTCGCTGTCCCCTGCCCGGCTCCTCCATCCAGCAGAGCCGTGGAAACCGGGTTCTCGAACGCCTGCTGCTGGAAGACCCCTCCCGGCTCGGTGGTCACCTTGAACAGGGGCGGATAGTGCACCACCACGCCTGTACGCGAAACCGGCAGATCGAGCGCTGGCAGCCCGATTGCGGCTTTGCCCTTGTCATTCCAGATGGCGCCCCGGCTGAGATACAGCACCTCAACTGCAAACTCCGGGGCCTCTTCGCCACCGTGCGCCTTCTCCAGCGGAAGCAGCAGGCTGCCATCGGGCGCCTGCCCCGGCCTGACCGGCTTTCCTGACAATGTAGCGCTCCAAACCATGGCGCCGGCCGGCAGCTTGATCTTGAGGAAGTTCCTTTGATTGTTACGCACCGCGTAGCGGGCCAGGGTAAGGACCTTGCCATCGCTACTCGACAGGACAAGGTAGCGGGCTTCGTCAACATTGGCCATTAAAACCGCCTGTTGCTCGTAGCGGGCAACATTCAAGGTCAACGACCGCGGAGAGTTGCCATCGCCGGTGCGAAAGCGAAACGCCTCCAGTGAAGGCGACTGGCGGCTGGCAACCATCTCGCCCAGGTCGCTGGCATCGGCGCCTTCCATCCCTTGCGGCGTACTTTCTTTGATCTCGCCTGCACCCAGCACCTCGACCGCGACCCCGCCGGTCTCGCGCTCCGTGTTGGGCAGGCGCAGCACGGGAATCTCGATCTGGCCATCGTGCGCTGTGCGCGTCTCGCCGCTGATGGTGAACCTGGCGGTCTGCTCCACAGGTTCGAGAAACGTGACCGCCAGTTCACCTGCTTTCACCTCCCAATCCGCGACCATAGCGCCTGATACCTGGTTGATCGTAACTTTTTCGGGAACTTGAATCTTGACTTCACTGGCCGCGCCCTGGGTAACATTAACCTCCGCTTCAGCATAGATTGAAGTTGAATCTTCGCCCAGGCCGACGAGTTGAATCAGCGATCCGCGCATGCGTAAGGGCTGGGTGGCGCGATGGTCCTCAGTCTTCTTCCGCCATGTGAAGGTCAGCGGCTCGCTGGCATGGGCATAGGCCACCCACTTGCTCTCGGTAGCGGATTCTGTTTTCTCTGACAGAAGACCGCCGGTCAGCTTGATATCCAGGCCCTGGCGGGGAAGCTCAACCGAAACCCTCGTAACGCCTGAGGCGGTCGCCGGCAGCGCGAGGCTTTCTTCGCCCGCAGTGGACGCCACCGGCAGGGCAATATCGAGCAGAAGCACGGCCCGGCCGGAATGAGAGAGGACCGCCGAAAGCTGGTTCCCGTCTTTGCCGTCTTTCCCGTCCGGGTTCGACACCAGCGAAACAAGCTTGCCGTCAAGCCTGGCCTCCCGAACCAGCAGGCCAGAGGGGATGGGAACGCGCACCCATCCTTCCTTCAGAACATCGATCGTCAGGCTGGCGCCGCCGCTTGCCAGGTCGCCCGAGACCTTCAAATCGTAGTCAACCCGCGTCAGAGTCGCTTCCACGGGCGGCGGCTCGGGCTGCCTCTCAGCCGGAAAAGCTTCAGCGTGCAGGGTGCGATACTCGTCAACGGGTATCACCACCCATCCGGGCGAATGCAACGGCTCGTGCGCCGAACCCACGGTCGCTGAGGCTAAAAAAAACGCCAGCGCGCCCGCAAACACAAACAAAAGTGCGGCGCCAGATCTTCGGCGCCGCAGAAAAAGCAATACATTTGAACTTCTCATAGAGGTCCCTCACCTGCCTGCGGAGAGAACGCTCAGGTTGGGCTTTCTTGCAAAGAAATATGACTGAAGTAACGCCAGCGGATTGCTGGCCGGCAAACACCGCGGCAAAGCCTTTAAAACTCGAAACTTGAAACTGCTTTATTTATACTGTCTTTTCACGATTGCAAAACACTTGAAACCTGAAACTGCCTCTCAATGATTTATCCCATTGTGAAATATGGCGATGTCGTGCTGGAGAAGCCGGCAGAACCAATCACCGTTTTTGACGACGAGCTGCGCAAACTGGCCGAAGACATGTTCAACTCCATGTACGAGGCGCACGGCGTGGGCCTGGCTGCGCCGCAGATCGGGATTTCCAAGCGCATCGCTGTTATCGATGTGACCTTCAAGGAAAATCCGGCGGAAAAACTGGTCCTGGTGAATCCGACAATCATTCACACCGAAGGGAAACAGGCCGGCCAGGAGGGCTGCCTCAGCCTGCCTGACTTCCGCGAAAAAGTCACCCGCGCCAACCACGTGACCGTGCGCGCGCAGGATTTAGAAGGCAAATTTTTCGAGAAGACCGGCGAAGGCCTGCTGGCGCGGGCCTTTCTGCATGAAACCGACCACCTGAACGGTAAGCTCTTCATCAGCCACGTGAGCGGGCTCAAACGCGATTTGATCAAGAGAAAAATCAGGAAGATGGTGAAAGCCGGCGAGTGGTAGTACCGTAATGCCCATCAATGTGAGGTGTAGGACCAATCGCCCAAGGCAGAGATATGAAACGATTATTCAGGATCGTAGAAGGCATTGCCGTAACCCATTCGCCTGACTGCTTCCTGCATTTGCTCCAGATTCTTCTGCTCGATCTCCAATTGGGCTTTGGCATTTTCGTACTCCGCGGCCGCTTTCTTGGGAACGTCGCATGTTTCCTGTTGCGAGTTATGGTTTACGCCAAAAATGCAGGAGCCATAGTGATTGGTTGGGGATTCATCGACCCGCTGCTTGAGAGCGTTAACATCTGCCTGTAGAGCGGCGCCCTTCTGTTTCTGCTGTTTGATATTTGCCTGTAACTCACGAACTGACGAGGTCTTGGAATCTTTTTCTGGTGGAGGATTCGATTCCGCATTTTTCTTTTCTGTCACCTCAGTAGGAGTCGCTTCAGGCTGGGCATTCGACGAGATACTCTCGTTGGTGATTACATGCGATGCGGACCGAGTATTCTTCGCCTTTTCCATCCGCTGCTGGCGCGCTGCATCTCCCAGGGATTGCTCCTGAGCAAAGCCACCGCAGCACAAAAGGGACTGTGTAGAAAACGGCCGGGTGACTCCATCTGATTTTCATATCAGGACTCGGGGTCGTAGAAGGCATTGCCGTAGCCCATTCGCCTGACTTCTTCTTGGGTTTGTTCCAGGTCCTTTTGCTCGGCTTCAAGTTCTGTCTGGGTCTTTTCGCTTTCCGCGCGGAGCCGCTTTGGAGTATCGCACCACTCTTGAGCGGATTTGTCATATGCCTGAAAGGCGCACGGGCTTACATATGATATGGTCGAATTTTCCCACGCTGCCTTGTTCCAATCCTCCAATTGCCGCTGCAGCTCTTCCAGGTGAGCTTTCAAAGCTGCAATCTTTTGTTTCTGCGCTTTGATCTTTGTCTGAAGGGCTGAAGCCGAAGCAGCTTTTGTATCTTTCCCCTTGGCGGTGTCGGGGGTGGAATCCTCTTTTGCTGACGAGGCTACAGCCACGTCCCCAGATTCAGCCTTGGAAGTAATATCTTCGTTGGTGACCACATGAGAGGCACGATGGCTATTTTTCGTGTTAGCCTGTCGCTGCTGGCGCGCCACTTCGCCCAGCGACTGGGCATGGGAAAGAATCCCATAGCAAAGCATCAACGCCGCTGCGCCAACTCCGGCAAGGTGTCTGGTTCTCATGATCCTGGCACAATTGTAGCTTTTGGGCCATTCCAATTCTGTAAATTTCCGTATATTTCTGTAAACCTTTGTGTCAATGAGAAAATTACTTCATGAGACTGGCTTTCTGCGGCACCCCGCAATTCGCCGTTCCCACCCTGAACGCTCTGGTTGCCGCAGGGCATGAAGTTGCTTTGGTAGTTTGCCAGCCCGACCGGCCCAGCGGGCGCGGCCAGCAGATATCGGTTCCGGTAGTTAAACAGCGCGCACTCGAGTTAGGTCTGCCGGTCACGCAGCCGGAAAAAATCAAGAACAACCCGGAATTTCAGGCACAACTTCAGGCGCTCAGGCCGCAGGTCATCATTGTGGTCGCCTATGGCCGTATTATTCCCAAGTGGATGCTCGATCTGCCGCCGCTGGGCAATCTGAATCTACACGCCTCGTTGCTGCCCAAATATCGGGGAGCAGCGCCTATCCAGTGGGCCATCGCGAGTGGCGAGAAAATCACCGGCGCAACCACCATGCGCATTGACGAAGGGCTCGATACTGGAGACATCCTGCTGCAGCGCGAGCTTCCCATTTTGGAAAGCGATACCGCGATCACGCTGGCTCCCCGGCTGGCAGAGACGGGCGCTGAGCTGATGGTGGAAACCTTGCGCGGATTGGAAAGCGGCTCGATCCACAGCAGGCCGCAGGATAACTCCCGCGCCACGCTGGCGCCGATCCTGAATAAAGAAGATGGGCGCATGGATTTTTCGCGCCCGGCGGAGGTCCTGGTGAACCGCCTGCGCGGATTCCAGCCCTGGCCGGGGGCCTTTACATCGCTTCGCGGCAAGCAGCTCCAAATAACGCAGGCCAAAGTTGGTTCCGGATATTCAATTCCGGTTGGCGAACTTCGGACCCTACCCGATCATTTATTGGTTGGTTGCGGCGGTGGAACAGTATTAGAAGTTTATGAAGTTCAACCGGAGGGAAAGAAGCGAATGAGTGTGCGGGAGTTTATTAATGGATATCGGCCGGAGGAGGGGGAAAAGCTTGGAACTTCGAGTTTCTAGTTTCCGGCTCCGGAAAGTCAGAAGTTCGATTTACGAAGTGCGATTTAAAAAAACAGTTGTATGTCTTGAATTCTTGCCTACTACTATGATTTTCAGGGCCGGTATAGGTTGGAAGCTAAAGGCTAAGAGCTAATAGCTAAGGGCTTCTTTCAGAGACCTTTGTTGTCCTTGGCTTTTCTCCGTGCCTCCGTCGTGAAAAAACTCCGTGGTAAAAAACTTTTAACGCGCAATTTCGAGGATGACGGTTGTCCCCGGCGTAACTCTTTCTCCAGAGGCGGGGGTCTGGTGGGCGACGTAGCCGGCCCATGCAGCGGGCGAATTCGGGTCCAGATTCGAAGATGCGCTGTCGCCGCTACGAATGGCGCGCAGGCCAGCGGCTTCGATGGTGTGGCGGGCGTCCATGGCGGAGTGGCCGGTAAAGTCGGGCATGATGAAAGCTTGCGCCTCCGGGGGTGCAGTCACCAGCAGGTTCACCTTGGGCGTGGTGATGCCGGTGGAATTGGGCGGTGGGCTCTGGGCGATGACCTGATCGGCGGGGAACTGCGGTATGTGGGCGATGGCTACCCTGCCCAGCTCCAACCCGCGGCGCTGCACGTTGATCTCTGCCGCGCGGCCGCTCTCGCCCAAAACATTAGGAACGGAAACACGCTGGGGGCCCAGGCTCAGAGCCACGCGAAGCCGCCATCCGCGGCGGACTTTGGTATCGGCTTCCGGTATCTGGGAAACAATGCCGCCTTCGCGCACCGTAGCGCTGTAAAAACGGTTTTCGACTTCCAGGGTCAATCCCAGATTACCTAACAATGATTCAGCCTCAGCGGTGGTCTTGCCCGTGAGTTGCGGCACCTGCACCTCGCGCCCGTGGATGGCAAAGCGCATGGCGGTCAGCGCCGAGAGAAACGCCACCAAAACGAGCACCAGTCCCAGCATTGCCAGGCGAAAGATGCGCCGCGCGGAGAATCCCAGGAGCTTTACGGTTGGTGGGCCGTAGGCTCGAGCATCAGCAACTAGTTCGGGTTGTTTAGGCGAAGCCAATTTCAGTTCGATTCGTGTTTTTTCATGCACAAAATTTCAGTGTGCCGTTTCTTCCACGTCTTCTCCGGACTTGATGTCGGGGGTATCCTCTTTCGCCGCCACCGCGGTTGCCGGACGAGGCGCCAGCGTTGGCCCGGTGAAGTCTTCGTCATCATGGCCGGCGATGGCAACTTTCATAAAATCCATCCAGATGGGCAGCGCAGCCTGCGCGCCGGTTTCTTTCGGCCCGAGGGTTTTCTTTTCGTCATAACCGATCCAGACTCCGCAGGTGATGGAGGGAGAAAAGCCGATGAACCAGGCATCGGTGAAATCATTCGTCGTTCCGGTCTTGCCCGCCAGCGGATGTTTGAGCGCCGCCGCCTTGGCCGCGGTGCCATGCAGCACAACCTCGCGCATCATCGTGGTCATGATGCGCGCGGTGTTGGCCCCGACCACGTCTTTGACTTCAGGATAATTTTCTTCCAGCACGCGCCCGTCGTAGTCCGTGACTTTTCGGATATAACGCGGGGTAACGCGCACGCCATCGTTGGGAAAAGTAGAGAATGCCGCCGTCTGCTCGTACAGCGTCACCTCGGCGGCCCCGAGCGCGACCGGCAAATAAGGCGGCAACGGGGAGCTGACGCCGAACTTGCGCGCGTATTCAATGACAGTTTTCATGCTTACGCGTTCCGCCAGCTTTAGCGCAGGAATATTGCGCGACTCGGCCAGCGCATGGCGCAGGGTGATGTTGCCCTCGAACTTTCCATCGTAATTGTGCGGCGTGTACACGCCTGACGAGGTAATAAAAGAAGTGGGCGCATCCAGAATCATATCGTCAGGAGTTGCGCCAGCGGTATCCACGGCGGCGGTGTAGACGTAGGGTTTGAATGACGAACCCACCTGGCGCAAGGCCTGGGTCGAGCGGTTGAACTTGGATTCCTCGTAGTCTCGCCCGCCGACCATGGCTTTAATGTCTCCGGTGGCGTTATCAATGGCAAGCAGCGCGCCCTGCGCGCCGGAATCCTGCTCGAAACGTACACTGGCCTTGCTGTCAGGTCCCAAGGACATGACTTTCACGTAGACAATATCGCCGACTTTGAAGAGCTGCTGGGGCGAGCGCTTGCCGGTCCAGGAGACATCGCTTGGCCCCAGAGTGGCGCTGTAGCGGCCGAACCTTACGGTTGCCGAAGACGAACTCACCGATGTAATAAGCGCATGCTCGTAAGTGCCCGCTTCGATGGGGTTATTCCAATCCGGATGCTGGTAGTCCATCTTCTGGCCCATGGTAAAGACGTTTTGCAGCTTCCCCTTCCAGCCATGGCGGCGCTCGTAGGCGGCTGTGCCATCGAGAACGGCCTGGGTCGCGGTTTTCTGCAGGTCCATGTCGAGCGAGGTGTAAACCCGCAGACCATCCTGGTGCACCTGGTCGCTGCCGTATTTTTTCTCCAGATAACGGCGCACGTCTTCCGCGAACCACGGAGCAAGATTGCTGGGAGGAACGTTGACATTCAACTTGATGGGCGCTGCTTTGGCGCGGCTGGCCTCTTCGGCGGTGATCTTGCCGTCTTCCAGCATGTTGTTGATGACCAGGTTGCGCCGCGCCAGCGCGCGATCAGGATGCAGGATGGGCGAGTACTCGACGCCGCTCTTAAGCAATCCGGCGAGCAGGGCGGCTTCTTCCAGCGTCAAATCTTTTGCATGCTTGTTGAAGTAGTACTCGGCGCCGGCTTCGAAGCCGTAGACGCCGTGTCCCAGGTAAATCTGGTTGCAATACATGGTGAAGATCTGCTGCTTGGTAAAGCGCCGCTCGATCTGGATGGCCAGCATGGTTTCCTGCACCTTGCGCGACAGGGTGCGCTCCTGCGAAAGAAACAGGTTGCGCGAAAGCTGCATGGTCAGCGTGGAAGCGCCCTGCATATTGCGATGCGGCGAGAGGTCGCGGTAAAACGCCCCCAGCAGGCGCCATAAGTTAATGCCCCAATGGCGTTCGAAATCTTTATCTTCGATGGAAATCACCGCATCGCGCAGCACCTTGGGAAGGTCGTCATAATTGACGATCACACGGCGCTGGATGGCAAAAGAGCCGATCTCGCGTCCCTGATCGTCGTAGAGCTCGGTAATGGAGCTGGGGCGAAAGTGTTCGAGTTCGCTGACCTGGGGAAGATCGGTCGAGTAGACAATCAACAGACCCGCGAAGGCGCCTACCAACGCGGCGGCGAGCACCAGGAGCCCGAAGACCACCCGTCCCACCAGCCTCGTTCCCGCAACTTGCACGGCGGGAAGTTCTGAATAGAGATATTTCATTTGCTGCTGGATTCGTGGCCGCGGATAGGCCCAGAATACCATGAAAACAGCTCTCGGTTCTTAGTTCTCGGTTCTCAGTTAAAGCCCTGATGACTCTGTTGACACCCTTGCAGTAGAGACGTGGCTTGGTTAATTTCCGCAACCACGACAGCCGGCAGAACGCCGGCGACACTGCGCTATGGCTAATGTTTGCGATAGAATGCCGAATCTGGCCTTAGTGACGAATCTGGTTCCGGGAGGAAAACTGTGGAGTGTCCTAAATGCGGCATCCAGAATTCTGCTAACTCATCCACATGCACATGTTGCGGTGCGGAATTAGAACACACCATTGCCGCAGATGAGACTCATGCCGACGGGCCGGTGCTGGTGGCCGGTTATGGGCTGGCCAGCCTGTGGCGCCGCTTCGGAGCGCTGATCTTGGACATGATCGCGCTGACCGCATTAGGTTCGCTAATCCTGATCTGGGCGGCCAATCGCTGGAAGGGCGCTGATGCCGCCAGCTTGCATTTAACCGGCGCGCCCTTGCTGGCTACGACGGTGGGCACCGCGCTTCTGGGCATACTTTATTTCTGGATCATGGAGGCCATCTTCGGCGCTACATTAGGGAAGGCGTTTCTTGGCATCCAGGTGCGCCGGGTCACGGGCGAGGGCCCTGGCTTCCGGGCGGCGTTTATCCGCACGCTGGCGCGCTTGCTTGATGTCTTGCCTGCTTTCTATCTGCTGGGCTGGCTCTTCGCCGTGCTTTCCATGAAACGGCAGCGCATCGGCGACCGCATGGCAGGCACCGTGGTGATTTTGCGAGACAGTTTTTTCTTCACGCTGGTGGGAGCAGTTTTTTATCTGGCGACGCTGGGCGCGATGGGCTGGCAGTTTTACCGGCTATACCGCAACATGCACCCGATCAGCCTGCATATCGTGACCGGCACCGGAGGCAACATTGATTCAGGAGCGCACGGAGCGCAGAGCGGCTCCGCCACTCTGCCCCCCACACAAAGCGGCAACCTGAAAATGCAGAACTTCACCTTCACCGAAGGCAACAGCATCGCACCGCGATCAACGTCGGTCTACCAGGCAGGGGACGACGTCTATGCCAGATATGAATTGACGGGTTACGGCAGCAATCCGCAGGGCAACATCGCAGTCGCCATCCGCGTTACCAGCACTGACCCCAATGGACTGGCGCTCGACCGGCCCTGGGAGAACACGGTGAGCGGAGAATCGAAGGGCGCGGGCACGCCCATCCAGGTGACATACCGCATTCATCTGCCGCCCTTTGCGCCTGCCGGCATCTACAAGCTCAATATCCACGCCCAGGACAACGTGGCCAATTCAGCGGGAGACTTTGCTCCGGCGTTTACCGTGGAAAATCCCTCGCCGGTGCTGGCCGCAATGAAGCTCGATGCCCGCGACTTCCATTTTGCCCGTAGCAAGGAAGGCGAGCCCATCTCGCCGGCCGAGTATCACGCCGGGGAAAGCGTCTATTACAGCTTTCGTTTGCTGGGCATGCAATTCCGCGAAGATCATCTCAATCTGCACATCGCCTATAAACTGCTGGGCCCGGATGGCAATGTTTTACTCAGCAAGCCGGATTGGGAGAGCCTCAACGACAGCTATGTGTATCATCCGGCGAATTTCTTCCTGCTCGTGACGGGATACCTTGACCTGCCGGCAGACTCAAAGCCGGGAACCTACACTTTGCAATATGAAATTGCCGACAACAATGGAAGCGGCAGCACTACCTATGAGAGTAAGTTTGAGGTGAAATGAGTTCCACACGAGCCTGACCGGGAACATCTATAAAATATTTGCGAGTCAAATAGTTTTAAGTCTATCGTCGTTGCAAAAACCCGCCGCGGCTGGACAATATTAGAAAGCCTATTCTTCGCCCATGAGAAGAGAATTCCTCCCGCGCAAACAACTTCTTACTATTTTGGCCTGTTTCTTTCTCTCCGGGGCGGCAGGCCTGATTTACCAGGTGACCTGGGGCAAGGCCCTGGGCTTGATCTTCGGACACACCGTCTATGCCATTGCCACCGTGCTCGCTGTCTTTATGGCTGGCCTCGCTGCCGGCAGCGCCTATTTTGGCGCGCTGGTAGAACGCCAAACTGAACCTATCGCCCTCTACGCCCGCGTCGAATTTGCCGTCGCTGCGACCGGCGCCCTTTCTCTCGCGGGCCTCACCGGCGTGCGTTTGCTCTACATAACCGCGTATCCCGCAGTTGGAGACTGGCAGCCATTTCTGCTCGCGCTCAGGTTCTTCGGCGCGGCTGTGGTTTTGTTTATTCCAACGTTTTTTATGGGAGGCACGCTTCCCATTCTGGTTCGCAGCGTGATGCAAAATTCTGCCGAACTGGGAACCCGTGTCAGCCAACTGTATTGGGTCAACACTTTGGGGGCTGTTGCCGGGACATTGATCTCGGGATTTGTTCTACTTCCCGTTCTCGGCTTGCGCGTGACCATTGCCGTGGCCGTCGTCTTCAACATTCTCGCTGGCCTGATCGCGCTTCGGATGGGGCAAGAGCATCCCCCTACCCGAGTTGCGAAGGGCACAACTAAAACAGCGACTTCGGCTGCGCCGAGTCCACAATACGCCGATTCGCGCTTCCTGCTTTTTTTATTTGGCGTTGTGGGCTGCGCCGCCTTTGCCTACGAGATTGCCTGGACGCGGCTCCTGGCCATCACGATTGGCAGTTCAACCTACGCCTTCACCCTCATGCTGGCGATGTTTCTCACCGGCGCCGTCGTGGGCAGCGCACTTTTCCAGCGGTTCTCTGGAACCCCAGAACGAGTCTCGATTGCGACGCTCTCGCGGACACAAATCGGAATAGGAATCGCAGCGCTTTTTTCATTGGTTTTATTTCGTTGGATTCCCACCATCATTCCATCTCTGCTGCGGGCGACCCATCAGACGTTCAGCGGCCTGCTTCTGGCGCAGTTTGTCACAAGCGCTTTGACCGTGCTTCCCGCCGCAATAGTTTTCGGCTTCAATTTTCCGCTGGTGGTTGTTCTGTTCGGCGGCAGCGCGGGGGCCGGAGCCGGGGCCGCAAGAGTGGGAAGGGCTTACGCGGCAAACACGCTAGGCGCCATCGTTGGGTCAATGATCACTGGATTCTGGCTGGTCCCCTGGCTGGGCAGCTTTCGCGTGATTGCCGCCGCCGCTGGAGTGAATCTGCTGCTGGCGCTGGCGCTTGACCTGCGCTCACCACAGCGCCGCATCCTCCTTTTGGCAGCAGATTTTTTGTGTCTTCTAGCCGCCATTGTCGTCGGGGCCTCTTCTTTTTCCTATAACCGGCCGCTGTTGTCATTATCGGCAGTGCTCTATGGGAACTCTTATGGCCATCTCAGCCTTGATGAGATTGCCGCGACCACCGACCTGCTTTTTATGGCGGATGGCGTCAACGATTCGATTGCCGTTGTGCGCACCGACGCCAACGTGTCCCTGCGGGTCAACGGCAAAGTGGATGCCTCTTCGGGCGATGCTCGAACACAACTTCTGTTGGGCCACCTGGGAGCCGCGTTCCACCCGTCGCCGCGGCGAGTTCTGGTCATCGGCTTTGGCGGTGGAATGACGGTCTCGGCGGTTGCCGGTTATCCCGACGTCGAGCGGATTGATTGCGTCGAGATCGAGCCGGCTGTACTCCGCGCAGCGCCGTATCTTAAGGACCTTAATCGCGGCGTGTTGAACGACCCTCGCGTTCACATCATCTTCGATGACGCGCGAAACTTCCTGCTTACTTCGCGGCAGAAATACGACCTGATTATTTCTGAGCCGTCGAATCCCTGGATCGCGGGAATCGCCACCCTGTTCACGGATGAATATTACAGTGCTGCCCGTGAGCGCCTCGCGCCAGGAGGCATGTTTGTGCAATGGGTGCAGGCCTACTCGCTTGCGCCGGACGACCTGCGCATGATTGCCGCCAGCTTCGCGCGGCACTTCGCCGATGTCACCTTGTGGCGCGCCGCTGAAACCGACCTTCTGTTTCTGGGCCGGACTGAAGCCGCTCCCTTCCAATTCGACCGCCTGCGTTCCCTCTGGCAAAACCAGGCTCTGCATAAGGACTTTGTATCCCTTGACATCCACCAACCCCAGGGACTCGCTGCCTATTATTTGTTAGACGCCGCAGCCGTACGAAAGCTGGGCGCGGGCAGCGTTTTGAATACGGACGATCGCACGCTGCTCGAATACCACGCTCCGCGCAGCCTGCTTGCGCACGGCCTGTCTGACGCCAATCAAGCGCTGATTGCGCAGCTCCGCGCCGGTCCGCTGCCGGCGAATTTGCAGGCGTCGGATATCCGGCCCGCTCTGGAGGCGGGCGCGGCTACAGCGCTTGATCTCGGGGACACCGATAACGCCAGATATTTTCTGAAAGCTCTGCAAGCTCAACCCGAGTCGGTCGCGCGCGACGTTGCTCAAGGCCGGTTTGCGCTCATGCAGGGCGCTCTGCCCGAGGCCAAGTCGTTCTTTGAAGCCGCCCTCAGGCTGGATCCAGTCTCGCCGGACGCGATGCACTGGCTCGCCATTGCCGAACACCGCAGCGGAGACGATGCCTCTGCCCAGTCGCGCATAGAAAAAGTCCTCGCCTGGTACCCTCGCTACCTGCCGGCGCTCGACGATAAAATGCAGTTTGCCATAGACCAGGAAAACTACCGCGCCGCCCTGCTGGCCCAATTGAGCCGGATGGCCGTGATGGGCGACCCACCCGCGTACGAATACTGCCGCCTGGGAGCGATGTGGGCAAAAGCCGCTAATTACACAGAGGCTGAATCAGCGCTGCTCAAGGGCACTTTGAAAGATCCCTACAGCTACTCCTGCCATCTCTCACTCGGCGAGCTGTACCGCCGAACCGGCCGGCTGGCGCAGGCGCGCGAAACCTTCGAATGGATTGTGCGTTTCTTTCCCGATGCCGATGCCACGCTTTTCAGGTCGCTTGCGGGCGTTGATATTGCGCTCGGGGACTCCCGGGCGGCTCAATCTGTTTTGCGTAAAGGGCGTCGCATCTTCCCCGATGATCAAGCATTGCAAAAGGCGCAGCTGCAGCTCGGTAAGTAACGTCTCAGCTTTAGGGCTTACTGTTCCGTGCTGTTAGTAAGTATGAGGGGATTGCCCGCAACCGGCGGGTTATCGTCGCTGCTTGTAAGCGTGGGAGCAGGAGCGGTGGCCGCAGCCGGGCTATTATCCATGGCTGCAACCGTGGGGCCGGGGCTTGCGGGGCTGCCGGCAAAGCTATAGCCGGTGGTCGATATATCCATGACCACACGACCAATCAGGCGGGCATCGGCCTCGGAGTGGACGCGGATGGGCAGGGAAAATCCATTCAAGTCGGCGTAGTCGGTAACAAAATCAATTTTCTTGATGAAAAACGAGGGCGACTTCACCACTTTGCCTTCCGCGCGCAACAGTGCGCCGGTCAGCACATCAAGATAAACATGGCCCTTGAACAGGCCGGGCAGTTCGGCCCGCGGCTTTACCTGGTAAACATGCACCGCGCGGCCCTCGATTTCCGATTCGCCCTTATAAGTAAACTTGTAATTCCGCTCTGAGATGGCAGTTTGCGCGCCATCTTCTTTTCCGGTGCGGTCTACTTCCTGCTGCAGCACGCGGTTAATGACGTTGTGCTTCACAAAACCATCGCCCGAGAACTGCATGGGAACGAATTGCAGGGTCTTGGGCGCGTCATAGTGGCGCTCAAGCTCGAACACGGCGCGCTGCTTGCTGCCGGGAAGTTCCGCCGAGATGCGGGTCACAGCCGAATAAGAAGGCAGCCCGCTCAACTGATGGTCAACCCGCTGATCAAAGGTGGCCAGCGCCAGCTCTGGCGCCATGCGCGGTCTGGGCGTTGGCGAGGTAAAGATCGATAACGGAAGAAATTGCGAGTCCGGAACCGCTGTCTGTGCCCCGGCTCCAGTGAGGCCAAAGAACAATAGCAATCCGGCGGACAAAGTCGAAATAAGATGGCTCTTCTGCATGTATTAATAAAGTATTAAGTGAATTATTATTTATACAGTATTCTGGCTGAGAGCGGAAGTTACTTTTGTAATTTCCAGGCAATAAAATACAAATCTTTACAAAAGATAATTCCTATTACAACACTAAGCATTTTCTCTTATTTTTGCATTTTTTTGGTCCAACCTTATGCAGCTTCCGACCTCATCGATACGTTACTGATTCCGGACATAAATTAATGATTCAAAATCTTCGCACAATTCCCCGATGTACCCGAGCAGGAGAAACTCCCCAAATATCCTTGTATTTATTGTGAAGCGAATGGTGCTTGATCATTAATCCATCTTGCTTCAAACTTGAAACTTGAAACTTGAAACGAAAGCAGCCATCCTCACCGTCAGCGACTCAGCTTCTGCCGGCAAACGCCCGGACCTTTCAGGTCCCGCGGTAAAAGAGCTTCTTCAGCAAAATCACTTGTGCGTGGAAAAAATGGAGATTGTAGCCGATGAACAGCCGGCGATTGAGGCCGCGCTTCGGCGGCTCGCCGCTTCGGCCCAGTTAGTTGTGACCACCGGAGGCACCGGCATCGCGATCCGCGATGTAACTCCGGAAGCAACGCGCGCGGTGTGTACCCGGCTGGTGGAAGGAATTGCTGAACGTATGCGCAGCGAAGGCGCAAAGAAGACGCCTTTAGCGGCGTTGAGCCGCGGAGTCTGCGGCATCTGCGGCACTTCGCTCATTCTCAATCTGCCGGGAAGTCCGAAGGCAGCGGTGGAATCGTTGCAAGCCGTAATCGAGCTGCTGCCTCACATGCTGGACCTGCTGCAGGGCAACACCAGCCACACGAACGAGCATGCTGATTGACAGGGGGTCTTGAATTTAGTCTTTCAAATCATTTCCAAAGATGGTCTGATCCTGCCTCTGACAAACAGTCTGCCATGCCGCCGTTTGAGAATTCACTTCTTCTTGCTGGGGTCGTCGACGGGATTTATGTAATTGAACTTTACCGGCCCCGTGCCATGGATCTGGACCGTGGTTTCTCCGCTCATCATGGCGTAGTGGTGCATGCTGGGGTCGAGAAAAGCGAAGCTTCCTGCCGGGAAACTCATCATCTTGCTCTCGTCGAATGTGTCACCCATTCCAACCTTGATTGTCCCTTCAACGACAGTGACGTTCTCGCGCCGGGGATGCCAGTGAGGAGCAATCTTGTATCCATCGGGAGCCTTGATGCGGATCGTATATTCACCCGTCCCCATGGGATTGCCTTCCAGAACGGCCAATTGCGCGCCAGGGGGAAGAAACGCAGGCGCGGGGCCATACTGAATTGAATCTGGAGTAAAGGCGTTCTTCACCGGCTTTTTGGAGCTCGATTTCGAGGACGCCGCTTTGTGCGCTGGTTTCTTGCTTTCCTGCGCCATCGTGACTGGCTGGCCGGCCATGCAGGACAGAACGAAAAACGTCAATGCTAAATGGACCATTCGTTGCATAGAGCCTCCTTGATCGATAAAAAATGGATTCAATAATATCAAGAGAAAAAGGTTTTCGCGAGATGGCAAGCCAGCGCCATTTCACATTTCTCTTATGGCAGTTTGATCACCGATCCCACTGAGGGCACGCCATTGGAATTCACGATAAACACGGCGTAATAACCGGGAGGCGCGAGGTTGGCGTTGGCTGGGGCCTGAACCGTCAATCCATTGCCTGATTGCTGGAAGGCGAGAGATAGGAAGCGCTGGTCCATATTGAAGGAATGCGTGGCTGCCGACAGCCGGATCAGTGAAACCGAGCTGATACTGGCCGCATCGGGAGTGCCGACCTGGAAGCTGCTTCCGTAAACTGCCTCGGTTGGGGCTGAGCTGATGGCCGGCCGCGGGCCGTGGAACAGATAGGGCGGCGAATAAATCTCAGCGTTGAGTTCGGGAGCTACGCCAGCGCGTCCGCTGCCCGCGACCAGCACGCGGCCATCGAGCAAGAGCACTGCGCTGGAGTGGTAAAGCCGGCCGGTCTGCTCCGATGCCATGGTTGTCCAAGTCTCCGTGGCCGGAGACCACATCTCAGCCGGCAGCACAGCATTGGCGTAGTTGGTGCCATCCTGGGTTGATTCTCCCCCTGTCGCCAGCACGGCGCCATCGGGCAACAAAGTCAGATTCTGGAAGGCCCGGGCAAAATTCATGGAAGCAGTCTGTTGCCACTTGGGCGTGGGTTGGGTCATATCGAGCACGAAGGTGACCGGCTGGGCAGGCGCGCTGCTCAGGTTGGGCGTCGAGGCCGTACCCGACTTCATCACCTTGCCCGGCTGGTACATGACGGCGCTGTGGCCATCTACGACATTGGAATCCACAACAGTCCACTGCTGCGTGCTCAGGTCGAGCACCTGGGTGGCGATGGCTGAGCCCACCGATCCTGCCTGAAGCACGCGGCCATCGGGCAGCACGAAAAGAAACGGATATAAGGGCAGACTCTGGCTGGCTTTTGTCAACTGCGTCCAGGTATTGGCGGCCGGATCGTAAATCTCAGGGGTTGGCACCACGCAAAATTCGCAGCGGTCTGAGCCGGAGACGGCCAGCACGCGGCCGTCAGGCAATGTGGTCAAGGTCGGATACCAGCGGCCAAAACTCATGGAAGCAGCTTTCGTCCAAAGGCGGGTCACAGGATCGTAGATATCGGCATTGGGAATCCCCACGCCCCAGTCGGCATGTCCGCCGGCGGTCAGCAGGCGGCCATCGGAAAGTTCTGTCTGGCCGTCACAGAACATATTGCTGGCGGTGTTGGGCATCGAAGTGAACATTCTGGTGCCTGGATTCCACAGAGTTACAGAAGCGCCGCCATCGGCCGGCGGGCCGTCCCATGAGATGACTTCGCCGGTCTTGAGCACGGCAAGATTGATGGCCACGACCGGCCAGTTGAACGGAGCGGTCCATTGCCCGGATTGGGAAGGGACGTAATTGTTGGCAACCGTCACTGTCAGCGAGGCCGAGGTGGTGATATTGCCGCTGGCATCGCGCGCCATGGCGGTCAGCGTATGGGCGCCATTTGCCGCATTGGCTGTGTTCCACGCAATGCTGTAAGGAGCGACCGTCAGCTCCGGACCGAAGAAGGCCCCATCGATCATGAACTGCACTCCGGCCACGCCCACATTGTCGCTGGCCGTAGCAGCGATCGTGGTTGCGCCCGAGATTGTGCTGCCGAGCGCCGGCGCGGTCAGAGTGATCAATGGTGGAATCGTATCCACCGGAATGGTGGTGACCAGCACATCATCAAATTGAATATGCTGATCGCTGACGTCGAGGGCAATCGCTCCCGACGCCAGCAGGGCATCATTCACCTGCAGCACGGCAGGCCCATCTAACAATAAGGTGATCTGCGGCCCATTGAAAACCAACTGCAGAGTATGGAACTCATCAGGACTCATGTAAGGGACATTGGCTAGCCCCAACAGCGTCAATCCTGGGGAATCAATATTCCAGCCGCCAACGCGGTAGAGCTTGATCTGCGAGGTCGCCGGCAGCAGCCAGGCTTCATAGGCCACGCCGTTGTTCAGGTTGACCCGGCCGCGCAGACCGCCGGGGTAGTTGCTGGCGCTGAAGAGCTGGAATTTCGCCTGGACAGAGTAGTTGCTCCAGGAGCCCGAACCGGCATAGAGCTGGGTATGCCCGCCGCCGTTGTAGTCGGCCACGTCTGCACTGGCATTCCAGTTGCCGAACAAGCCCATGGGAGAAAGCGTCCAGTTGCTGAAGTTCCCCAGGTTGAAGTCATCGTTGAAGAGCATCGTGCTGGGCTGTAAATACTGGTATCCGGATTTAATGGTCACGCTGCCGGTGCCGTTGGCAGCCACCACGTCGGCCGGACCTACTGTGCCGGCAGGGGTGATGACCGTGAGCTGCTCTCCATTGGGTAAAGCGCCGGCGATGACCGCGCTCTGGCCCCCAACGGTTACGGTCATCGAGCTGGATAAATTATTGCCGATCAGATCGAGACGGTTGCCGCCGTTGGCGCTGCCCGCCGGCGGGCTCAGCCTTTCGACCACGGGAGGCAGCAGGCTGACGGTAACCGCGGACTGCACTGAGAATCCGCCATAAGTAGCAATGATGGTGGTGCTGCCGCTATCGGCAGCGGTGACCACGCCGCCGCCGGCGACCGTAGCTACGGCGGAATTGCTTGTAGAGTAGCTGGCCAAGGCGGTCACATCCTCGCTGCTGCCGTCGGAGTAACCGGCGATCACGCTCAATGACTGCTGCGCCCCGGTAAATGACATGCTGAAGCTGCTGGGCGAAACCGAGATTCCCGTCAATGCCGGCGGCGGAGCATTGGCGACCGTGACCGCCACGTTGGCCGCGGTCGCTGTGTTGCCGGCAGCGTCACGCGCCCGCGCGGAGAGCGTATGCGCTCCATTGGTAACTGTTGTGGTATTCCAGCTCACAGAATAAGGACTGGTAGTAACTTCACTTCCCAAATTGGAACCATCGAGCAGGAACTGCACGCCGGCCACTTTTACGTTATCGGCGGCATTAGCGGTCACGCTGATCGTGCCGGATACGGAAGCTCCGCTCGAGGGCGCGGTGAGCGATACCGTTGGCGGAGTTGTGTCGGGAACCGGACGCGTCACCAGGACATCATCAAATTGAATGTGCTGATCGCTCACATCAAGGGCGATTGCCCCCTGGGGCAGCGTGCCGTCGGTGACCTGGATTACATCTGTGCCATCGCAGGTCACGGTGATCTGCGTCCCGCTGAAGTTCAGCGACAGGCTGTGGAACACATTCGGCGCCATATTGGCCACGGTTGCCTGTCCCAGCAGGACCAAGCCGGGCGAATCAATGTTCCAGCCACCGGTACGGAAGAGCTTGATCATTGAGCTGGCAGGATACAGCCAGGCAGCGTAAGCAGTGCCATTGCTCAGGTTCACCCTGCCGCGCAATCCTCCGGGATAGTTGCTGGCGCTGAACAGCAGGAATTTTGTCTGAACGGTGTAGTCGGTCCAGGCTGCGCTGCCGGCGTAGATTTGCGTGTGCCCATTGCCGTTGTAATCAGCCAGGTCGGCGGCAGCACTCCAGTTGCTGAATAGACCTAAAGGCGAGGATGACCAATTACTGAGTAAGCCGGTATTAAAGTCGTCAGCAAAGAGGATCGTTGTGGGGTCGAGATAGATGTAACCGCCGGCAAGGGTGGCAGAGCCGCTGCTGCTGGTGGCCACAACGTCGGCGCTGCCAATGTTGCCGGCGGGAATCTTCACCGAGAGCCTGCTGCCATCTGCCAGCCCGCTGATAAAGGAAGCGCTTTGTCCGCCGATGATGACCGCGGCGCCGCTCAGGTTGCTACCGATCACATCGAGCTGGCCTCCGCCAGCACTGGCGCCGGCAGTGGAACTGATGCGCGTGATCGCCGGCCCGGCAGTGCTCACCGTAACGCCTGCTGTCGCGGACTTGCTGTTAAACGCTGCCGTTATAGTAGCGCTGCCCCCGGATCCGGTAGTAACCAATCCGGTAGCGCTGACCGTCGCCGCGCCCGTATTGCTGGATGAATAAGAAGTATTTCCAGTAACGTTCTGCGTGCTGCCGTCAGAATACTGCGCCGTGACCGTCAGTTGTTGAGTTGCAGCCGGCGGCAAGGTGACGCTGGAGGGCGAAACGCTCACGCCAGTCAGCGTAGGCACAATGCTGTTGGAGACGGTAATAGTGATATTGCCGGCGGTAGCGGTATTACCGGCGGCATCGCGCGCCCGCGCGGAAATGGTGTGCGCTCCGTTGCCGGCGGCAGTTGTATCCCATGAAATAGAGTACGGCGATGCGGTCACCTCCGCACCCAGGTTTGCTCCATCCAGCAGGAATTGCACGCCCGCGACTCCGACATTGTCGGAAGCGGCAGCGCTGACGGTGGTTGTGCCTGAGACAGTTGCTCCGCTTGCCGGTGCGGTGATCGAAACCACGGGAGGAGTAGTATCGGCCGGCACAGTGGTGACTATCACATCGTCAAACTGAATGTGCTGGTTGCTTACGTCCAGGGCGATTGCCCCCGAGCTCAAGGCACTATCGTTAGCCTGAATGATGGCTGCGCCGTCATAGGAGACCGTAATCTGGCTGGCGCTGAAGGCCATTTGCAGCGTATGAAAGACGTTCGGAGCAATCGTATTAACGCTGGCTTGACTGAGCAGGACGAGTCCGCTGTTGTCAATGTTCCAGCCGCCGGTCCTGAACAGTTTGATGGTGGAGCTGGCCGGATAAAGCCAGGCAGTGTAGGAAGCGCCCGTGCTTAAATTGACCCTGCCGCGAATCCCCCCGGGCCAGTTATTCAGACTGAACAGTTGGAATTTGGCTTGAAGAGTGTAGTCTGTCCAGGCGCTGCTTCCGGCGTAAATCTGGGTGTGCCCGCCGCCGTTGTAGTCGGCCACATCGTTCCTTGCGCCCCAGTTGCCGAAAAGACCCAGCGGCGAAGCGCTCCAGTTGCTCAGCGCGCCGGAGTTGAAGTCATCTGCGAAGGCAATTACCGACGGATCAAGGTAGGTATAACCGCCATGAAAAGTGGTGGCGTTTCCACCGGCTGTGATCACGACATCAGCCGGTCCCTGGGCGCCGGGCGGAATAGTAACTGTAACTTGAGAGCCGTCAGGAAATGCGCCGATTACGGGGGCACTTTGCCCGCCGATCGAGACAGTTGCGCTGCTGCTCAATCCGGCGCCGAGAATATCCATACGGCCGCTACCGGCGGTGCTGCCCGCCGTGGGACTGATTCTGGAAGCAGTCTGCGCCCCGGCAGTGCCGGCAGCTAATATGCTGATCCCCAGAATCGCGCTCCACATGAATCGAAGCGTCCAGCCGCCCTGACACGATGGTCCTGTCTGCACTTGTACAATCTCCCGCTCTTTTTGCTTCCTGGGCACTGTCTTCTCTTCAGCCCGCAACATACAAGTGCAACAATCTGCACTCAGTGCGCACACTTAGTAATACAATCCAAGCGCTTAAGCCCCTCCGACTTGCACAAACTAAGGAGTTACAAGAGGTGTTCAGTGTCGAGACGCTTAAGGTGCAATTGCAATGCCAACGAACAAGACCCCGGATTCCACAATGCAGCCGCGAATTGGTATTTAGGCAAGACTGCCTTCAGCGGGGGAGTGCAAGAAATTGCACATTAATCTTAGGGCTTCGCAATGAACTGCTTCGCCCCGCATCTGGCTCGCGCACTCCAGCGCTCGCCATCCGCTCACCCGATTTTGAATTCCTGGCTCCGTTGCGTAATGGCATACTAGAGCATCGCGCCCTACCACTCATCCATGGAGTCATTGTGAGAACAGCACAACGCCGTTATCCCCGCTTTTTTCTGCTGGCAATTTGTCTTCTGCTTATCAGGCTCGGCCCTGCTGCGGCCCAGACTGGCGGCAGCGCGCCTCAAACCGCCGGGGCCGGGAAAGAGCAAGCCCAAACAGGAAAGAACGATCCGGTTCTGATTTTGCACAGCCAGTGCGCGCAACAGGGCAATGTGAATTCTGCGGCGAAATCTTGTGAAACTGTCGTCACCCGCGCCGAGTTTGACAGCCTGATTGCAGCGCTTGACCCGGCCATGCCCGACTCAAACCGGCTGAACCTGGCAACCGAATACGCGCGACTGCTGATTCTGGGGGAAGAGGCCCGAAGACTTAAGCTCGACCAGCAGCCGCAATTCAAAAAGCTGGAAGAATTTACCGGGCTGCAATTGCTGGAGCGGCAACTGGTGCGCGCCCTGGGAGCGGAGGCTTCCACCGTCTCGCAGGATGATATGGAGCAATATTACAAGCAGAATGCCGCGAGTTATGAGCTGGGTTCGCTGCGCAGACTGTTCATTCCCAAAACCGGAAGTGCAGGCGAGCTGACCCAGGCGGAGGCGATGCAAAAGCGGGCGGCCAAAGGAGAAGACTTCGATTCCCTGCAAGGCGAAATCTGGTCGGGGCAGGGGCGGATTACGGACCGGCCCTCCACCCGAATCGGTCCGGTCCGCAGGCCGCTCGTGCCTGCCGCCCAGCAGAAGATATTTGACTTAAATCCGGGCGACGTATCCGCCGTGCAAAGCGACGACTCCGGCTACACCATTTACAAGCTGGAGTCGAAGACGGCAATTCCGCTGGAGACTGTGGAAGCCGATATCCGCGGACGGCTGCAGAGCCAGCGCCTGCAGGATCGCATTCGCGACCTGCGCGCGGCGGTGATGATCAGCGTAAATGAAGATTACTTTGGGGATTTGCCTAAGACCGAGGAACTGGCCAGACACCACGGCATGGAACACCAGGGATCGCACCTCATGCCCATGTCGAATTCAGAAAAGCAGCATCGGTAACGGGAACACACCGCGCCTTCTTCGCGTACAATTGAGGATTCACAAAAAGGGAAACGGCCGCGCCGCTTAGTTTGAAAAATCTCCTGAAAAAATATACCGCTTTCCTGCTGAAGGCGCTCGCTCCGCTCGGTCCCTGGGGGGCGTTCGCCATCGCCGCCGTGGATTCCGCTGCGCTCGGCCTGCCCATGGACCTGATACTCGCGACCTACATTTACGCGATGCTGCGCTGGCTGCAGGCAGGGGGAGTGCAGCCCACGTCGCTGCGCTGGCTGGCTTGCTTGTATCTTTTGTATCCGGGGCTGGCGGCGATGGGCTCGGCCGTGGGCAGCCTGTTGGTTTATGCCATCGGGTACAAGGGCGGAGAAGTGGCGCTGCGCAAGCGCGTCTCACAGGCAAGGTTTGACGCCATCAGCGAGCGCTTTCAAAGCCAGGAATTTCTGGCGCTTATGATTCCTTCCATGCTGCCGCCGCCGACTCCGTTCAAACTTTTTATCTTCGCCGCGGGTGCGCTCAAGATGAAAGTGCGCCACTTTCTGCTGGCTATTTTTGTGGGGCGCATGATCCGCTGGGTCATTTTGGCGAAACTGGTGGTTTCTTTCGGCCCGGCCATCGTGCAGCGGCTGCCCGCGCTTTTCCGCGAGTATCCGCAGCTTAAGTTTGTGGCGATATTCGCGGCGATTGCCGTCGTTGGCGTGATCTATTTTCTGGTGCGCAAACCCGTGGCGGAGCTGGCGCACGAAGCTGAAAAATAAAAATTTAACCACAAAGGACACAAAGGATTTCCTGTTTTACTTCCTTCGTGTTCCTTTGTGCCCTCTGTGGTTGACTCTTTATTGCAGGCGGAAGCGCTCGCGGATCAGCCGCTGCAGGCGCGGTTTGTAGATCAGGTCGTAGGCAAGTTCCTTATCGGGAAACATGGCGAGGGCGGCGCGCTTGGCGTTGGCCACCATCTCTGAAGCTTCTTCCAGCGTCATCTCTTCCTGCGAGATCACCGCCATGACCATGTTCATCATGATCTGCAGGCGGCGGATGCGCTTGTTTTCGTCTTCGATTTCTTCCTGGCTGAGAGCGGAGTGGTTGGGATCGGCCTCTGATTTTGCTGCTTCCGAACCCGGGTCCGCGGCTTGCCGTTCCGGAATGTCCATAAGTATGTGGCCCCAAAAACTAGCGTGCTGATTACTTTGTGTGCTTGCGGAAATGCTACTTAAATTAGATGCGCTCCACGCCGCCCTGTTGCAGGCTTTTGTTTCCATCCCCCGATGCTACGCTCCCGCTACGTTGTGGGCGGATTGATGCTGATGTTGCTGTTCCAATCCCAGTAGGTCATCTCCATTTTTCCCTGCCCGCTATCAACGATCATGCGGCGGGGCAGGTGGTCAGCTACTCCCACACAATAGTTGGAGTTATAACTCTGCTTGCTCTGCGGATCGTTATAAACGATGTTCCACTCCTGGCAGGGCGAACCCTCGACCACCGAGACGCCGCCTTTGGTGATGGTCACGTTCTGCTTCATCTTTTCCATCTCCTGCAATCCGTTGGAAATATCTTTCATGCTGGGCAGCGAGCCGATAGAGAACTTTGGAGACGGCGAGGAAGCGCTGCTCGGAGCTGTGCCGCCGCACTGCATCGCCGCTCCCGGCATCTGGTTGGGAACCTTCATCATGCGTCCACCGGCGTTCACGTACATGGTGCCGCCGATGATGTAACTTTCCATGGTCACCTTGTCTCCCTGGGTCATCTTGTTATGCATCTTGTCGGGACACATGACTTCACTATCCATTTCGAAGGAGCGTCCAGCCTGATTGGAGACCATCTTGGACCGCCAGCTTGTGGCCTTGGAACGGGCCGCGGTCATCAGCGCAAATTCAGTCCACGGATCCGATGGGGTCAGCACCGAGGCTGCGCTGGTAAGCAGATTGCCCCCACCGCTGGAGCTTTTGGAGCATCCGGTCATCGTCATCAATATCACTACCACGCCCAATACAGCCGCAAAAAAACAGCGCTTCATATTTGCTCTCCTGAGTTGAAGGGATTGTGGTCTGCTGCGGGCAATGATACAACGCTTTGCCGGGACCGCCTTAAAAATTTGGGGATTTGGAAGTTACCGGGGTACCCCCCTTGCTCAGCAAGGGTATGCAGTCGTAAATCACTGACATTCAATAATATGCAGAGAACAAACAGGAAGGCTCCACAAGGAAAAAGCTAGCCAACCGCGGAGGCGCAGAGGCGCGGAGAAAATACCAGGAAACCAGGGGGCGGCAGATCCGATTTTCTTTTCATTCCAAAGCAGATAGGCGCTGTATCATGGTAGATAGAAAACGACGTTGCATCGCATGAAAGGGGGACAAAACTCAATGGCAACCCAGGGAGAACCCAACGAGCAACTGACCGAGATTTTTGGCACCGAGCAGGAATCGGAAGCCATTGTCATCGAAGGCCTGCTGCAAAGCGCGGGCATCGAATCGACAGTCATCTGGCGCGAGACCCCGGATGTCCTCTCCGGAATTGGCGGCGCCGTAGTCCTGGTGCGGGAAGAGCAGGCGGAAGAGGCCCGCCAGATCATCGCCGACTACCGCGCCCATCCAAGCCGCGACGGCGACGAAAACGCGCCCCCGCCGGATACTCCCAGCCCGCGCGATCCCTCGGCGGCTTAACAGATTTTCAAAGAACCCATCTCCACGGCAACTCGTGCCGGAGTCCAGCAGGTTTTGTTTCCTCGCGAAGTAGTGCTCCCCTCTCCCCCATTACATCAAGTAGTGAATGCAGGGTTAAACCGTTACGATTCAATGACATATCGGAAAAACCCGAGTAGTCACCCTCTGGTTCTTGCGGCGGTCTCTGCCAGAGTTCAACAACTTTTGTGTGCTATCCCCCTGGCGTAGCAGCCCCCTCCCCCATTACTCGAGTAGTCCGCTTGTTTTTTGTGCGGCCTCTAGACCTGATCACAGTCTTAACGACTGGCAACCGTTCCCAGGAGATACCTCCGTGGAAATGATGGACTACAATTCCTCAGAAGCCAAGAGTTTGATACCAGATTGCAAAAAGCAAAAGCTTTCGCCGCGGATTGACGCGGATCAACGCGGATTTCTGAAATTCTGCAAAAAAGCGCGAAAGGGTGGCCACCCGCTAATTAACCAATCCGGCTTTTGGTGGTACACTGCGCAGCAGACGTGGCAATTTCCAATCCAAAAACTGGTCCGGAATTGAAGCACCGCATCGTCTCTGCCGCCGCAGTGGAGGATGATGCCGGGTTTGAACTGAAGCTGCGGCCCAAGTTCCTGCGGGAGTTTGTGGGGCAGAACAAGGTAAAGGAAAACCTGGCAGTGGCCATTGAGGCCGCCAAGTCGCGCGGGGAGACACTGGACCACGTGCTGCTGTACGGCCCGCCCGGCCTCGGCAAGACCACGCTGGCCACCATCATTGCCAACGAGTTGGGCGTCGCCTACCAGCAGACCTCGGGACCGGTGCTGCAGATCAAAGGCGACCTGACGGCGGTGCTCACCAATGTTCGCCAGAAGCAGGTGCTGTTCTTCGATGAAGTGCACCGACTGCAGCCGGCACTGGAAGAAATTCTCTACTCGGCTCTCGAAGATTATCAGCTTGATATCATCATCGGGCAGGGCCCGGCGGCGCGGACGCACACTATTGAAGTCCATCCATTTACGTTTATTGGCGCCACCACGCGCGCCGGATTGCTCTCCGCGCCCCTGCGCTCGCGCTTCGGCCTGCTGCTGCGCCTGGACTTCTACACCACCGACGAGTTGCGCTTCGTAGTGGAACGCTCGGCAGAGATTTTGAAGGTCCCTGTTGACCGCGATGCCGCCGAGGAGATTGCCGGCAGAGCGCGAGGCACGCCACGCATCGCCAACCGCCTGTTGCGACGCGTGCGCGACTACGCCCAGGTTCGCAGCGGCGGAAAAATTGATCTGCCCACCGCCCAGGCCGCGCTCAAGATGCTGGAAGTGGACCAGCACGGCTTTGACGAAATTGACCGCAAGCTGCTACTGACCATCATTGAGAAATACCAGGGAGGCCCGGTGGGATTGAATACATTAGCCGCAGCCCTGGCGGAAGAGGCTGAGGCCATTGAAGAAATCTACGAACCTTTTCTCATGCAGATAGGATTCTTAGACCGCACCCCGCGCGGGCGCGTGGCCACCAAGCTGGCCTACGACCACTTCGGCATTCCGTTGAGCCGCAAGCAATCGGCGTTGTTTTAATCGCAATTTCTCACCACGGAGGCAGGGAGACACAGAGAAAAACTTGAGCGTGGCTGTGCTTCCAGCCGCTTGTTGGCCCCGATGTATCCGCACGGCATCGAGGTTGAAGAGGGCTGCGGAAAAACGTTCGTTCTGTGCGCTTCTCCCGCTTTGCGGGATACGCGCATGCCTGCGGCGGCAAGGAAGTGTTAGTTTCCCAGCGACTTAGGGCACGATCCCGCTGAGCGGGATCGTGCCCTGATACAAAGCCCAGGCGCGACGCTTTTCAGCGACCGCGCCAACCGTCAATCGTTCTACTGCGACAACAACCCGTACACATCAAGCTCATTGGCGGTGCCAACGTAAACATGCCCGTTGGCAATTGCAGGCACGGTGAACTTTACCGCCGGTCCGGCAACATCGCGTTTGCCGGCTGCCTGGCTGCTGTTATAGAGTTCGGTGGCAATATTGGTTGCGTCATAGGCGTGCAGAACCGCAGGGCCTCCCGTTCTCCAGGCATCGCTTTGCAGCTCCCATACAATACCCGCGCTGTTCCCATTCGCCGATACCGAAGGCGTGGCCCCATGATCTTGGAAGTCTGCCGTGTTGGCGAACGCCCTGCCTGACAGCATCCCATTGCCGTATTGGAACGCCTGAAGTTTGGCGCTTTGCGGATGGAAATATACAAAGCCGTTCCAGTAGGCCGGGGTATCGAACAGGTTGTCGAACTGCGCGTTTCCTATATCGGGAATGGTCTGCACGTTCTTATCGCACGAGACCGGCGGCACCGAGGTATTGTCGCAGGCCGGATTGGTGGGAGGGGTAAAGCCGCCCATGTGATCGCGATCTATTAAGAAGACGCGCCCGTCTTTCCCTCCGCCCACCAGTTCGTGAGGATGGGCCGAACTGTTGTCGGGAAGAACGATGGGCGCTCCGCTGCCTAAATCGGCATCGTTGGCCCGCAGGAATGATTCGTTGGAGGGCGTGAACGAATCCACCACCGAAAGATCTGCCGCGTTCAACTTCAGGAAGGCATCGTTGAAGCCGGAGGCCGGATCGCCGGCATCGACGCCTGTCATCAGGTAGAGGCTGCCCGCTCCGTCTGTGGCTATGCCTCCGCCGCCCATCCAAATGGCGCCGCCGGCCCCGTTGGGCGTGGTATTGAATTTACTTACCAGGGTCAATGAATCGGCGGCATAACCCAGCACCCATCCGTGGTTGCAGTGTCCGAATGCGATGAAGACAACACTGTTGACCAGGGCCAGCGCCGGGCGCTGATAGCAGCCACCTTCGAGCGTAAGGTTGCCGCCTGAGCTGTCGGCGCCGGCGCCGGGAACGGTGGCCGTTACCGTGACTGGCCCGCCGAATTTTTCGGAACCATCATGCAGATCGAGGGCGTGCAGCTTGAAGCTGCGGTTGTTATCGCTCACTACATACAACGTGCTGGTGTTGGGATCAATCACCGGAGTGCCGGTAATACCCAATTCGGGACTGATGCCCTCAACATCTCTGGAGGGAGCAGCCGGGCCCAGATTTTTCTGCCATAGCGGCATGGTGCTCAAACCATCGGCGTCAAAGGCGTAGACAGTATTGTGCTCGGTTGCAGCAAACACAACATTGTGAGTAGCTCCCGCGATATTAGCGAGACCCGGGACATAGAGCGGCTGGGCATAGAGCTGGCCATCCACCGGGTAGGAAAAAAGTTTTCCAAAGGTGGCCGGATTGACGTTGGCAGGACTAAGAACGCTTTCATTCGGATTCAGTCCCGTTCGCTGTCCGTCATTGTGAAAGGTAAGGACGGAGGCCGAATTCGTAGTCACCGCAACTACATTGACCTGGGTACTGGCAGTGACGCTGGGATTGGAAGCGCTGGTTGCTCCAATGGTATGGGCGCCCGCAGTGGCGGGAGCGGTGTAAGTGGCTGTACTCGCAGCTGTGCTGGCAATTGTTCCTGAGCTGCTGTTGCCTGCACCGATGCCATCCACCGACCAGGTGACCGGAAGCAACGCCGGATCGGTAACTGTCGCGGTGAATTGCTGTGTTGCGCCGGGTGTTACTCTGGCTTTAACGGGGGAGATCGCCATCCCGGGTGGAATTGTGACCTGAGCACTTGCACTTTTGCTGGAATCATCATTGCTGGTGGCAGTGACGGTGTGAGTTCCAGAACCTGCAGGCGCGGTGTAAAGGCCGTTTGAACTAACGGTCCCAACTGTGCCGTTTCCCGCGACGGCGCCGTCTACCGACCATACGACGCCGAAGTTGGGCACCGGGCTCACGTTCGCGGTAAATTGCTGCGTTCCTTTTGGCTGTACGGTTGCTGACGTGGGTGTAATTGCGACTGTGATTCCACGTGTTACTGTCACCTGAGCGCTGCCGCTCCTGGTAGGATCAGCGACGCTGACCGCGGTTACGGTATGCGTACCGGCCGCGGAGGGCGCGGTGTAGTGGCCTGAAGCATCAATGGTTCCCACGGTAGTGTTTCCGCCGGCAACGTTATCCACCAGCCAGTTGACATTCGGATTCGAGGTATTCGTGACCGTGGCCACGAACGCGCTAAATGCGCTTCCCGCCGCTACCGTGACGGCAGCCGGGGCAACCGTCACCGTGATCTGACCTTGCGGAGTCGGAGCAGGTGTTGGGCCCGGTTTGCCGCCAGAGTGGCTGCCCGTAGTGCCGCAACCGACAAGCAAAAATAAGAAGACAAAGAATAGAAGAGGGAGAAACAGGGTCCTGAAATGTCTCATTGTTTCCTTTGCAGTCGTCTCGAATCCCAGGGGGCCAGGAGATCATGGACTAGCTTGGCTATGATTGAGCGGTTTGTTTCAATTGTTGATGTGAATGGCAGATGACAAGTTGCCCTATGAAGTGACAAGATGCCGTGTTCCATTCACGATCAGGAACACGGATAGAGGGCAAATCTCTGGGACTGGTCGAATACACAAAAAAGGTGAATACATTCTGGAATTCATGTAATTTTTAATTCTGCAAATTGCTATGTCGAACCTGAATCAATTTCGTTCCAAAAATCCTGATCCCATGGCTTTTGTGACCCTGGGAGGCGTCCCGCTGCGCTTCGAACTTACGTGGCCCTTTCACGGTTCCACCTCAGGCGCCGATTTCCATGTTTTGCATGGCAAGGCATGGCTGCTGAGCGACCCGGAGATGGCCCGGCACGCCGAATTTGCGGCCAACGTCTCACGCACCATCGCCGAGGCAATTCCATCGCTCGAACCGCACGACGCCGAAGTGGTGGTGATCAACGCCTCCCGAATGGCGGCGGATGCCGGCCGCCTAGAATTCAAAAAATCTGCCAAGCTGGTGCCGGTGGAGGTATCGAGCCGCCATTTCAGCTTCAAGACCAACCAGATCATCTTCACGGCCGCGTCGGAGGAGCAGTTGCGCAGCTTTGTGCAGCACAAGGTTTACTGGCTGGGATACCGGTCGGGAAAATCAAACGCCAAGGTGTGGATCGCTGATCCTTACGATTGCGCTTACCTGAACAACAGCGCGGAAAACTTGATCGCTACCGCACAAACGCTGGCCCAAGAGGGCCTGCTGCACCTCGAAGGCGAATTTACCTCCGCGACCAGCAAGCTTGAGCAGAAAGCGCAGACTTTTCAGGCAGACTTGGAGAAGACCCTGGAAAGCGCCGTGGCCAGGTTCAATGCGGCCATGGCAGAGAAATAAAATTAGGGATTGAGAGTGAAGAACATGACCTGCAATGAGAGACGCAGCAAAGCTACGTCTCTACGGAAACGTCTCCTCCGCTCCTCACTCCCAGCCAGCCCCAAACCGCTCCGGCCAGAACGGTGAGAACTCCTGTCGCCAGCGCGACGGTGCGCACATCGACCCCGTGATCGATCAACAAGCCTGCAAAATAAGCGGTTATTCCCAACACGATGGTGCAGAAACCCAGGTCGGCGGCGAAAACGCGCCCGCGAAACTCATCGGCGGTCATCAACTGCAGCAGCGTGGTGGAAAACACCCACACCATTGCGCCGCCAATATGAGAGATCGTGACCACTATATAGGCTAGGTAGGCATGTGAAATGAATTTCAGTGCAATATATCCGCTGCCATAAACAAAGAATCCAATCATGATTCCGAGGCTCAGCCGCCGCGGCTTTTGCTGTGCCCAGGGAGCCAGGGCCAGCGGTCCTATGAGCGAACCCAGGCCACGCGCGCCCATCAGCAGGCTCATGCCCAGCAGGGCGCCACGCTGCGGGTCAATATTATGTCCGGTGACGGGGAAAATGTATTTTCCCAGTATAGGAAAGATGATCCAACTGGCGCCGGTGACTCCCAGGCCCGCTTTTACAAACACGGCGGTAGCCAGGCGGGCCTGCCGGCGCACATAGCGGACGCCTTCGATCATAGGCGAGTAATTGATGAGGTCGCGCCAGCGCAAGTGAGGCAAGGCTTTCATGTGCGGTTCGTTGAATTGCATCCGCGACATCAGAAATGCCGAGCCCACGAAAGAGAGGCCGTTCAGCACAAAAACGGTATCGCGTCCCAGGAAGGCGGCCACAGCTCCGCCCAGGGCAGAGCCGAGGAAGAAATTGAGAGACCAGGTAGTCGAGCTGAGCGTGTTGGCGACGATGATTTCTTCGCTTCCTACAATATTCGGGAGCACGGCGTTGCGCGCAGGCTCAAACAGCCCCCACATCACGGTCTCAAGAACCAGCAACGGATAGACCAGCCAGATCATCTGCGGCGAGCGCACCAGCAACATGCAGGAGACGATCACCGCCCGCGCGAGGTCAGAGAAGATCATCACCCGCCGCCGTCGTAGCCGGTCATTGATTACTCCTGCAATGGGGCTAGTCAGCGCCTGCGGCATTACCTGCAACACGAAAGCGATGCCCAGCAGCTCGGCCCTGCCGGTGAATTGCAACAGCATGGAGTACAGCGCCACCATGTAGAACCAGTCGCCAACTTCACTGATGATCTGGGCCATCCAGAGGCGGCGGAAATTCGCGTTGCCGCGCAGCAGCTTCAGGTACGACGAAAGAGAGATGGATTGTTCGGCCATAATCAAGCCTTGGAACCAGAGATTGTCTGGCTCTGTTGACATCCTCGCATCTTAAAACTCGTCAGGGACAAATTCTGTACGATCCGATCACGGCCGAGGGTAATTCCAGTCTTCATCGGAGATCCTTCTCCCGCTTCGCGGGATCAGGATGACACTCTTAAAAGGGAGGACCTTCTCGAGGATATCAACAGAGCCAAACAAGCTCTGTGCTGCGTCTCTGCCCCGAAAACCAACACAGAGGCGCAAATTCCAAAAAGGAATTGCGCCTCCATTGCTTATTCCGGCATCTTCTCCAACTCGCGGATGTACGCGACGACAGCCTCGCTCCAGCCATCAACGTGCGTCCACTTGCCGTAGCCGACGCCATTCTTGTAGCTGGCTACGTTGATCATGTAGCCGGCCGCCTTCGGATTGGGCACTGCGTCGTGCGACTGCTCATCGGTGATTACGATCACGCGGTCGTAATTTTCCTTGAACTCGCCCAGCGCCTTGCCCAGATACGTTCCGCTGTGCGACTGGCTGTGTTCGAGCGCGTCACGCAGGGCAAAACCCTGGCGCGTGGGCACCCGAACTAGCTTATCGGAGAAGGTGTAGATCACCACCTGCTCGCAGATCTCGCGCAGCAACACCGCCAGACCATAGGCGGCGTCGGTGCGCTGCATCTCCGACTGGCGCGAGAGCGCGGCATTCATGCTGCCGGAGACATCTACCAGCAACACTGTCTCCCCAGGCAGTTTCTCCTGCGAAGCCAGCGCTTTCAGCATGGCCTGCTCCAGCACCTGCTCCCACTGCGGCGCGTAACGCGCGGCAGCGATGAAGCGGAAGGGCAGCACACGATCGGTCTTCATCGCGCGCAACGCCGGGCCTACCAAGTTCGGATCGACATCGGCGTCCTTCATATTGCGCAGGTTGCGGAGCAGGGCCAGCGCCCCGAGCTTGTTCTCGCGCAGCAAGCGCTCCCAGGCTTCGCGCTTATCGGCACCGGCCGAGAGCGCGACCTCCCAGGTATCGGGCGAAGCCAGCGTTCCCTCTACAAGCTGCTTCCACACTTCGGCCTGCGCCTCATCCAGCGGCTTGGCGTGGCACAAGAACAGCACGTCACGCAGCTTGACCGGCCCGGGACGGTTGTACTTGGCCAGCGCGTACGCGTCGAACTTGGTGAATGCGCCCGCCAGCCCCTTCTTTACCTGCGCGGAAAGGATTTCTTTGCCGTCTTTCCAGTAAATGGCAACGAACTCGGCGAGCTCATCAGCACGCTGGATCACGCGCTGCAGAGTCTCAGCCACCCAGGCGCGGTGCGTCTTGTGGCGCGCCATCTCGCGCACCAGCAACAGCGGAGCGTGGCGCAGCTTCATCTTCTCGCGCGCCTCGACCGCCAGCGCGGCCACCCGCCCGGCCTCGACCTTAGGCACCAGTTCGCGGATGCGTCCGGCGATCTCGACGCCGTCTTCGTAGAACTGGTCTTCCCACAACATGCAGGCCAGCACCGAGCGGCGCAGCTCCTGTTCCACGGTGATGCGCTTGGCGGGAGCGCCTTCATGAGTACGCGGACTAACGGTGAATTTTCCGATCTTAAACATATTCAGCTTTGCCATAATCGTCTTTCCTTCTTTCATCTCCTCGGGGAACAAGCGACACAGTTGGGATCCGATGCTCTAGCGTTAAGCTACGCACACACCTGAAAGGCGTTTGCGGCAGGAATCGAACCTGCGCCGTCGGATTACGAAGTAACCGTTGTCTTCGCCACCGAAAAAATTTCGTGACTTCCAACAGAGACATAGCAGAGCTACGTCTCTACCAAATGTTTTTGTTCGCCGGGGAACAAGCGAAAGAGACTTTGCTTGACAAAGCTCCCCTTGCCGAGCGCGAAGTAACCCTTTCTGCCACCACCGGCAAATTTGTTTTTACGGAAGAACTCCCGCGTTTTCGCCTTCCAGTTTCTTAAACTCATTGGGCGTGACAAATCCAATATCGCGTCCTACTGTTTTTGAGAGCAGGATGTAAGCAATTTTTTCCATCTCATACCTCCGTGGCAGGCGTTTGTCGTCATATTCGGAGCATTCGCGCACGCGGAACGGCACCCGAAACGATTGATACGACAACTCGCAGAAAACAATCTCTTCACTTTCCGAGAACCCTTTGATGATGCGCGCGTAGCGGCACGTGCTGCACATGGATTCGTTGCCCACCGGCGTTCCATTTTGAACTTTCAAGTTTCCCATAACATTTTGCTTTATAAACAAGGCGCGCACGCACCTCGGCTGATGGTTGACCTTGACTGGCCGGGGAACAAGCGACAAAGGCACATTAGGCGCTCTATCCACTGAGCTACGCGGCCACAAACATGCCGCGGCAGGAATCGAACCTGCGACCTCCCGCTCTCAAGGCGAAGTAACCATCGTCTACGCCACCGGCCGAAACGTTGTAATAACTGGAGACGGAGCAAGCTACGCCTCGACCTCACTGCCTGCACGCCTTTCCGTGTTTGCAATTCCGAATAACCGATCAGGGAACAACTGAAGACGGCCTTGGGGAGTCGAACCCCCGCCGCGGTTAAGCAGCGCTACCAGAAGAAGTACCCGTTTTCTTCACCACTGACCCGGATTTATTGCTGGGAGAAAGAACGGCTACGGGCTTAGTCGAGTAATAGTCGAAGGAACCGTGGCCTGCGCCACCCAGCGAAGTTCAATGTATGGAATCGTTTAGCGGAAGTCGTACATTACCGCGAATACGGGAACGACGTCCGCAGTCGATCCATAACGGCGAAGGTACTGCCGCCGGACCTCATGATCGAATTGTGTTTGCGTAACGTCATAATACAGATTCCCTTATTGGGAGGTAAGTAGAATGCCATAGTCGCGGGATTTTTGCAAGTCAAAGCAGCGAGTTGAGAAAAATTGCGGTTCAGATGCAGATATAAACCCTCGGACGGGGAGCTTAAGGGCTGAAGGGTGTTGCGCTACTTACTATACTTTGACTGGCTGCACAGGCACAGTAAACGGTATAGCGTTTCCGGATCATTTTCCCGTTTTGAAAACGCGAATCTGTGCGGAATCGTCCCCCCGCCGTGGCACTCCCAGATAAAAGCCATTCAACTGGCCCGCGAAAGTAGAGGTCCTGGCTCCGACAATGGTGGGAATGCGCTCCAGCAACTGATAATGATTGGCGTCGCGCTGCGCGATGACATCAATAAAACCCTCGCCGCAGGAGACATAAACGCGCTTGTGCGCGGGATCGTAGAAAAGATCGTCCGTATCGCTGTTGATGTCAACCCTGGCCACGAGCTTGCCGGTGGCCGTATTGAATACCGCCAACTGCGCGGGCTGGCGTGCGCCAACGAACAGGCGATTGCGGGCCTCATCGAGCGCGATGGGAGTGTTGCCCTGAATGTCCGTTAGCGGCCAGGTATCCAAAAGGGCGCGCTTGTCGCGGTCCATCACCGCGATTTGTTTCAAGCTGGGCATGTTGGCAAAAATCCTTTCTCCTTTTTGCTCCACAATAATTCCCTGGGGCTTGGCGGGCAGCAGGATCTTTCCGAGCAGCTTGCCTTCCGGAATGGCAATGACGGCGATGCCGGTCTTATCGGCAGTCATGCAGCCCACATAGAGTTGTTTTGCTCCGGCGTTATATTGCAGCTCATCCAGATTGCTCTCGAGGTCAACCTTGGTAACCAGGTCAAATGTCGTGCCGTCGTAAATGTAGAGACTCTGGCCGCGCGGAACATAGAGTTGATTAAACTCTGGTGCGTAGCGCGCTGCCGCGGGCTTTTCTCCTTCCAGGCTGCGCCACGGTTTGCCCGAACTCAGATCAATGATCTCCAGAGTTTTGTTGGTGGGCGCTGCTGCAAAAAGCCGCTGGTGCTCCGCGTCCACCGACATGTGATTGAATCCGCCTTGAACCTTGGGCAACGAAATCGTCTGTGTGAGAGTTAAAGTATTTTTCTCCTGGGCGGACAGTGGGCAAACAAAGCAGATGAAAATGGCAGCCAGCAGAAGCAGATTGTTTTTCATAAGCCCTCGTCAGGTTTGTTGCACTGTGTTGTCGCATGAATGTGCGGCGCTACTGCGTTACCTCATAGACTTGAATGGAAGCGGCATTTTGTCCCTCGCGCCGCACGGCAAGAAACAGTCGGTCCAGCTCGGGGACAAAAAGACTGGTGCGCGCACCCTTCACGGTACCAATTTGGGCAATTTTGCTGTAGTGGCCGGGGTCTTGTTGCTGGTAGACAAAAATCGCTCCCTCGCCGCCCGAGGCATAGATTCGCTTGCGCTTTGAATCGTAAAAAACATCGTCGGAGTCGCCGATGGCCGGCAGTTTAGCCACGACGTCGCCGGACTTTGTATCCAGTACCAGCAGCACGGCGGGCCTGCGGCAGACAACGAAGAGCCGGCTATCGGCTTCGGCTTCATCCAGTGCCATAGGAAAGTTCGACGCGGCGTCGTCAGTTGCCCAGCTAGCTATGACAGCGGACTTGGCGCGATCAATGACCGCGATCTTTTTGGAATTGGGCAGGTTCACAAAAATCCGGGAACCATTCTTCTCAAGCTGGAACGATTCGGGATGGGCGTCTAATTTTATATCTGCTACTTTGTTCTCCTGGGCATCGAAGCCAGCCAGCCCTCCGCTGCCGTATCCCACATAAATGCGCTGCGATGCCGCGTCCCGGCGGATATTATCGGCGTCGCCGCCAAGGGGAATCGAGCGCACCAGCTTCCATGTTTGCGCGTCGAAGATCCGCACCGTGCCGTCTTCGCCGTTGGCGATCCACAAGAGTTTCTTTTCCGGCTGGTAAACAATACCTTGCGGCTCGGCCAGCCCGCCGATCGTTTGCACCACCTTGCCACTCTTGATATCAACAACCTCTACCGTGTTATTGCCCAGCGCGGCCACAAAAAGACGCTGATTTTCCACGTCGGCCGCCATGTGATCAATGCGGCCTTCTATGTTGGGCAGTGGAATTGTCTTCTCCAGCCGCAGTGGAGCAGATTGTTGCGCGTGAGCGAGTGCGGCAAGAATCAAAAAAAGAATTGCGTGTACGGGGCCGGCTTTTCTTCTCATCATGGTCCACTCCTCGATCCCTACGACATTAGATTGTGATGATGAAAGAACGCTGAATACTTCCAGACCGATGCTCGAAGCCGTAAGCTTAAAAATTATAGCTGCTAGTTTGCCACTTTCGGAAAGTCCTTGGGCTCGAGCACCGTCGCCTGGGCGAGCACATTGGACAAATCGCGGCGGACGCCGGCCGATTCTCTTCCCAACTCGGTCTCGAGTTGCCGGCGCGAAGCGGTGGCAGTTTCGAGTTCCGGAGAGGGCGCGCCCTGGTGGAGCAGATCCTCAGATTTTAATAAGCAGGCGTAGGCAAGGCGCGTGAGGTGGCGCTGGCGGAGGAGCTGCCCGTAGTTGAACCAATCTTTGGCCTGGTTGCGCTGGTCGCCGCTGGCAGCATCGGCCACAATGGCTTGCTGATAGGAACGCGCGGCCACAGCTGCGTTTCCGGCTTTGGCTTGCAGCTCAGCCGCAGAGGCATAGGCCTGGCCCTCGAGGTCAGGTTCGTGGTTTTTTCCGGCGATGTCTGCCGCCAACTTGTAGTTCGTAATCGCTACGTCGGTGCGGCCAAGTTCAGCATTGAGACTGGCGCACTTCAACAATATCGGAATCAATAGCTTAGGCTCGGGCCGCAGTTCGGGATGGGCCAGCACTTGCCGGAAGTATTCCTCATAATGGGCGGAGGCGAGTTCGGGTTTAGATTGCTTCTGCAAAGCCTCGGCCAGCAACAGATGCACTCCGATTCTTGCGGGATCTGCCTGCAGGGCACGCTGCCAGCTTGCGATGGCTTCATCCTCGTGCCCAAGCCGTTCGGCGAGCGTTCCCAAATTGGTAAGCGCATCGGCATCGTCGGGAAACAAGACAGCTATTTGCCGGTATTGCGCGTACGCTTCCTCGTACTGCCCGTGCTCAATCAATGCGCGGCCCAGCTCGATCTGGGGGCCGGGCCTGCGAGGATTCACAGCAATAGCTTTGCGCAACGCGGCTTCGGCGGCCTGCCAGTCGCCGGCATCGGCTTCGCCGCCGGCAATGCGGGTTTGCGCGCTGGCATCGTACGGATCGAGCCGCAGGGCGCGCATCAGGCTCGAAATCTCGTTGCCGTTGAAGCTGAGGCTGTAGCGGACAACCTCGATGCCTCCCCAAAGAAAAAGGACCAACATGGCGGCAATGCGCAGCGCGCGCGCAGCTGAGGTGCTTCCCCGCAGCCAGCGCGTGGCCCCGCCAAGAACCGATTCACTATTCTCTTCGCCGACGGGTTCGCGGGTATTGAGCAAAAGTGCGGCAATGCGTCCGTCACGCAACTTCCAGATGGCTCCGTCGAGGATGAAATGATGGATGTTCACCAGCGCGGTGAAGATCAACAAGCTGACGGTAATGTCGTAATGAAAGGCGTAGCTCACCAGCCATGGACCGGGGATGAACAGCGCAATTCCCCCCGCCGTCAGCGTGGCGAAATATCTCCACAGGCTCCAGCCGGGTTTGGCGACCGCGAGCGTTCCGGCTTCGCGCCGGGCGTAGTAACTGGTCACCCACAAATATTGCGCCGAGTGCATTACCGCCAGCATCCCGCTGCTGTAGAGAGTTTGCGGCCGCTTCCAACCGATGCCGAATTCCAGAATGTGGGGCAGAACAAACCAGAGAATCTGCGTGGAAAAAAGCGTAAGCGGCGCGAGCATGGCCCGCAAGCTGGTCTGGCGGATCAAATGGTAAAACGCGAAACCGCCGAGCAAAGCGAAGATAACTCCGCAGGCGATTCTGCTCCAAAAGCTGATCTGCGCCGGAATCCCCAGAGAAAGCACCAACGGCACCTGTGATACTCCGGTATTGAAGCTGATCAGCAACATGAGATACGAAATCAGAAATGCGCCATAAAGCGCACGCCGCACCGCGCTGGCAGAAGTGGCGCCGTTGCGCCGGGCAAACATCATGAGCAATCCGTAATTCTGGCCGGAATAATGCCAGGGGCTCCAGTTGATGTAGAGCGTAAAAACCCAGGGCAGCAGCTTGAATGAGGCGTGCGTAAGAATGGCCGTCAGCACCAAAAGCGCCGTGATGTGGACTGTGAAGACGCGATATTTAGAAAAATCTTCACGCGTACCATAGGCGCGGTAAATAGTCGCCATGAAGTGCGGATAGTTGAAGACCAGCGCCAGCGCATAAAAAACCATGGCCATGCCCGCAGCGCTGGATTGTGACACCGCATACGTCACCAGCAGCAGCGGCGCTGACCAGGCTCCACAACCTACAATGAGGTCGAGCGCGGGAGTGTAGAGCCAGCTGGCCGGCGTGACCCCGGAAGATTTTTGGGGCGGAGCGGTTTCGCGGCTCGCTTTTAGCTGGGCTCTTGCCATAAACCTAATACGCTCATGCGAAGGATTGTGAGGTGGAATGTATCGCGCTTCGCGAAGCAATGCAAGACACCAAGGGTGTTTGCCGAATTAGATAGAAGCCGCCTGCTGGTGCCGCCGCGCCTGGATTTCGATATATACATTAATCAAGGACACGGCCGCGGGCGTGACGCCGGGAATGCGCGAAGCCTGCGCCAGAGTGCGCGGGCGAACGCGCTGCAATTTTTCATTCATCTCGCGGGAGAGGCCGCTGACCGCCTTGTAATCGAACCACTCGGGAATAGTGCGCTGCTCGGCTTTCTTCAGGCGCTCGATGGCGCGCTCCTGCTGCTGCAGATAGCCGGCGTATTTGATGGTGGTCTCGACCGTCTTGAGTTCGTTACGCACCGCCGCAGGCAACGCGCCCTCGCCACGGACATAGGCGGCCGCCGCGGCGTCAATTTGCGCGATGGTCCCTGTAATCAATAGACACAGAACAGGCGCGAGCTGTTCAATGGTGATCTCCGGGCGCTTGAGGATTTGTGCCAGGGTGCTGCCTACAGCGTTATTCAAGTACTCAGTACTCAGTACTCGGTTCTCAGATAAGTTTCGAGTTTCAAGTTTCAAGTTTCGAGTAGAACCGGGTTCCTCATTAGGATCTTCATTGGCTGAATGCTGAGGGCTGAGGGCTGAGGGCTCTTTGTTGGCCAAATGCCAAGCGCCAAGCGCTAAGTGCTCTTTCGTAAATTTCGTCTTCTCCAGCACTTCCATCACCTGCTGTAACCTCTCTTGCTTGGCAAGGTAATCAGCCCATGCCTGGTCGTTGATGAGTCCAGCACGGCGGCCGTGGGGCGTGAGGCGCTGGTCGGCGTTGTCGATGCGCAGATGCAGGCGAAACTCGGCGCGCGAGGTGAACATGCGGTAGGGTTCGTTGGTCCCCTTGCTGATCAGGTCGTCAATCAGGATGGCGGTATAAGCTTCCGTGCGGTCCAGAATCAACGGCGGCTCGGCTTTGATCTTGAGCGCGGCGTTGATGCCGGCCATCAAGCCCTGACATGCGGCTTCTTCATAGCCGGAAGTCCCATTGATCTGGCCGGCCAGGAACAAGCCTGCAATCTTTTTGGTCTCAAGCGTGCGCTCCAGCTCGGTAGGATCAATGCTGTCATACTCGATAGCATAGCCGGGGCGCAGCATCTCGGCTGTTTCCAAACCGGGAATGGATTTGATCATAGCAAGCTGCACATCTACCGGCATGGAGGTTGACATGCCGTTGACGTAAATTTCATGCGTGTTCAAACCCTCGGGTTCGAGAAAGAGCTGGTGCTGCCGCTTGTCGGGAAACTTGACGATCTTGTCTTCAATGCTCGGGCAGTAGCGCGGACCAATGGATTTGATCTGGCCCGAATACATGGGCGAACGATGCACATTCTCGGCAATGATGCGGTGCGTCTCCGCCGTAGTGAAGGCGATGTAACACGGCACCTGCTGCTGCTTGATCTGCCTGGTGCGAAAGCTGAAGGGCGTAGGATCGGCGTCGCCGGGCTGCAGCTCAAAGCGCGTCCAGTCAATCGAGCGCCCGTCGAGGCGCGGGGGCGTGCCGGTCTTGAGCCGGCATCCGCGCAAGCCCAGCAGCTTGAGCGATTCGCCCAGCAGTTGCGAGGGCGGCTCACCCGAGCGCCCGGCCGGATACGTCTGCTCGCCGCAATGAATCAATCCGTTGAGAAACGTTCCCGTTGTGATGATGACAGCCTTTGCGCCCACAGTACGTCCGTCGCGCAGCCTGATGCCCAGTGCGCGCTTTGCGCGCGAGTTCTCGGTTCTCAGTTCTCGGTTCTCAGAAGAACAGTTTCGAGTTTCAAGTTTCGAGTTTCGAGCAGGACTCGGTTCCTCGCGAGAATCCTCATTGGCTGAATGCTGAGGGCTGAGGGCTGAGTGCTCATCCACCGAAGGCTCGAGGTCTTCAACAATCAGATCTGCTGCTTCGGCCTGCTTAATCTTCAAATTCGCTTGCGACTCCAGCACCTCGCGCATCTTAAGGCGATAGGCCTGCTTGTCGCATTGCGCCCGCGGAGACCACACTGCCGGACCGCGCGATGTATTCAGCAGCCGGAACTGGATGCCCACCGCATCGGTGACCTCGCCCATGATGCCGCCCAGGGCGTCCACTTCGCGGACAAGGTGCCCTTTGGCGATGCCACCCACGGCCGGATTGCACGACATCTGGGCGATCAGGTCAACGTTGAGGGTGTAGAGCGCCGTCTTCAGCCCCATGCGCGCCGCAGCCGTGGCAGCTTCGCACCCGGCGTGTCCCGCGCCGACCACGACTACATCGAATTGTTCGGTGAACTGCATGAAATGTATGGAAATCCTGACATTTCCTATTTTAGCAACATTCTTTTGCACGCCGGTTGAGATGCGGCCCGGCCTCAACCCGCCGGTTGGCAAAATTCCCCGCTTAACTTGCCCCCAGACGTATGTTTGTAGGAAGATAGTGTGTTCTAATTAGCCGAATTTCCCAGCAAGGAGCACTCATGAACTTACGTCCGTTCTGGCAGGAACTGAACGCCCGCATCGCGAAATACGATTTGCTGTGCCATCCCTTTTACCAGGCCTGGACCATGGGCCATCTCACGCGCGACGACCTGCGGGCCTACGCCGCCGATTATTACCACCATGTCGCGGCCTTTCCCGAATATCTGAGAATTTTTGAAGAACGCTTAAACACGGCCGCGGACCAATGCGCCACGCCGGAAATGGCGCAAACGGTTTCGCAAAATCGCGCCGATGAAGAAGGGGTTGGTTCGCCTGATCGCCGCTCCCACGCCGAGCTCTGGCTTGATTTCGCCGAGGGCATGGGCGCCAACCGCACCATGGTGAAGGGAAACAAGCCGGTTGCCGAGGTCCGCGAACTGATCGCCGCTTTTGAAAAAGTCGCAAAAGAAGGCTCCCCGGCAGAGGCTTTGGCCGCCTTTTATGCTTATGAATCGCAGGTTCCGCGTGTGGCCAAAGAAAAGGCCGCGGGACTGCAAGAGCGTTACGGCGCCGACGGCAAAACCTGCAGCTATTTCACTTTGCATACCACGGCCGATGTGCTCCATGCCCAAGTCTGGCAAAATCTTTTGGAAGCGCAGGTCAGCATGGCGGGCGATGACGGCATTACCCAGGCCCTCGATGCCGCTGAAAAAACCGCGCAAGCCCTGTGGCGCGCCCTCGATGGCATCGAACGCGAGCGACTGGAGCGCGCGGCCGCGTAGCCTAACGAATTGCCTGCCCTTAAAGGCAAAGAAAGTCTTTGCATTCACCTCAGAGACACAGAGAGAGAAACCTGATTTTGCTTTCTCTGTGTCTCTGTGTCTCTGTGGTTAAATTAAGTTCCATGGCCAAGCCTATTCCCATCGGCACCCGCGGCGAAGCCCGCGAGACGGTTGAATTCAAACACACGCTCACGTCGCATCACCAGACGCTGCCGCCAATTTACTCCACGCCTGACATGATTCGCCTGATGGAAACCGCCGCTTTTCGTGCTCTCGAAGCCTATTGCGAGCCGGGGGAGTTGACCGTGGGCACGCACATCAACATCGAGCACCGCGCCGCCAGCGGCATTGGCGCGCAGGTGACGGCTGAGGCGGTGCTCGAAGCTTTCGACGGCCGCTTTTACACTCTGCGCGTCAGCGCCCGCGCAGGAGAGAAGGAAGTTGGCCGCGGCACGGTGGGCCGAGCCGTTATTACCGTCAACCAATTTCTGGAAAAGATGCGGGCCGTGCGATAACAACTTAGTGACGGAATTCAGTTTTGATTTTGCATTTTTATTTTGCGTCGTGAAGAATTTCTTCAACGACCGATTCGCCGCTGGAGCAGTCGCCGCAGGTCCAGCGCCATTTTTCATGCAGGCGGTAGCGGCCATCAGGCAGGACTTCAGGAACGGAATGGCATTCGCCGGTCATAAATTCTCCCGCCTGGTTCAGGTGCTGATAGCGCATTTCCAAAGATCCATCGGCATTGACTTTGGCCAGCAGGTTTCCCAACAGAACATTGCCTCCGCCATAAGCTGCCCAGACTACATTTTCCTGCTGGTGGTAATGAAAGCGCGTTTCGCTTCCCGCCTCGCCATGGGCTGAGTTGCTCACCGTACGAAAGACCCTGCCTTCATAATTGAACTGCATCCTGTAAGAATACCGCGTGACTTTTGGACATGTCCCTCTGGCTGCCCAAATCAAGCCGATGGTGCAACACTCAGGCGTTTCCCCGATGGTGCATGTACGAACGGCATGGATAGAATCCGGGCAGTCAACTTACGCCAAGAGAATTTTTCGTGTAAATTAGACATCTTTGCTGGGCGAATTTGCTGTCTAAATTCGGAGTACCTGGGGCACGGCGCCCGGAATAGAGTCAGTCAGACCGAGGGGATATGCAGGCTGTTGTTTTATTCATGATGTTCGCGAACGCCGTTCTGCCAGGCACGCATTCTGCGCAAAAACCTGCTCACCTGGTGACTCATCATCGCCGCCATTTTCGCCGTATTGTTTTTCACTCGCCGATCAAGGGATCACATGAATCTCTGGTGCGGCAGAACCAGAAGGCCACACAAGACGAGTTGGAGCGCATTCAGGATGATGCCCAACTGCAGGAGCTGACCCGCAATCAGGAATTGGTGGCCCTTCCGCTGGGCCGCACCCTGACCGTCGATCCCAAGTTGCCGGAAGATCGCCGTTATTGCCGTCCCTGGGCGGGCACATTTCTGAAGAATTTTTCCGACGCGTATTACCAGGAATTCAAAACTCCGTTGCAGGTGAACTCGGCTGTGCGCACCGCGGAAGTGCAGCAGAAGTTGCGCCGCCACAACCGTAACGCCGCTGCCGCCGTTGCCGCCACTCCTGAAGATGGCGATATTGTTTCCCCGCACCTGACCGGCGCCGCGGTTGATATTGCCAAGCGCGGCATGACCCGCAAGCAGCGCACCTGGGTGCAGAATTATTTGCTGAATATCCAGAACAGCGGGCTGATTGACGCGGAAGAGGAGTTCCGCCAACCGGTATTTCACATTAGCGTCTATCGCGACTACGATCCTCTTTCCCAACCTGTGGCTGCCCGGCCAGTCGAGCAAGAACCCCTGCCTCAAACCGTGGAATAAAGCTGCAGCCGCTGCTTTCAACAAATCAGACTCGTCAGAGCGTAGCGAAAGTCCAAGGTCATTAGGCTACAGTTCGGCGGACGTTCCTCCCCATTCTCCTGGATCAACGTCTGCAATGGATTGCGAGAAGCACCAATGGTGCCCGGCGAAGTCCTCGACATTATATTGTCGTTCGCCATAAGGATAGTCTCTGGGTTCTCGAACGATCTTCGCACCGCTTCGCCGCACTCGCTCGTAATGAGCGTGAACGTCTTCGACCCTCACCATGACGGCAGATCGCAACGAGACATTGCGGCTCTGTTCAATTAAGACCACCGCTCCCCCGCCACCGACATTCAGTTGCGCGCGGTGGTCCGCGATCCGGATGCGAAGAGTAAAGCCGAAGACTTTGCACAACCAATCAATCGCCTCGCCGATATTCGGGTAGGCCAGTTCTGGAATCACAATGCTGCGAGGCATGGAACGATTGGAAAGCATCGAATCCATCGTAGCAAAACGGCAAGCTCAAGAGAGGAACTTACTACGAACATGCTGGTGACCCGCAGATTCCTCACGCGCGGTATTAATTAGAATCTTCTGGCCTGATAATCTAATCCATTGGGAAACATGCATCTGAGCCATGCGGCGTTGCTTTTTGTGGCGGCGGTTGTCGCCGGCGGGCTGAATTCCGTCGCCGGGGGCGGGGGCTTTATCGCTTTTCCCACCCTGATCTTCACCGGAATGCTGCCCATCAATGCCAACGCCACCAACACAGTGGCGCTGTGGCCGGGAACCGTGGCATCGGTGGGCGCGTACCGCCGCGAGCTCGAAGGCCGCGAAAAATGGAAGATGCTGATGCCGCTGTTTATAGTGACCATTTTGGGTTCGCTCGTCGGGGCCAGGCTTCTTCTGAAGACGTCGCAATCCACCTTCATGCGGGTGGTTCCGTGGCTGCTGCTCGGCGCTACGCTGACTTTTGCAGTTGGCGGCCCGGTGAGCAACTGGATACGCCGCCGCGCCGAGCGCCACGCCCATGCCTCGCTGGCGGCTTTGTTTGCGGTGACGCTGTTGCAACTGGCGGTTGCCGTTTATATCGGCTACTTCGGGGCGGGAGCCGGAATTCTTATGCTGGCTTTGCTGGCGGTGATGGGGATGGAGAATATCCACACTATGAATGCCTTCAAGACGCTGCTGGCAAGCCTGGCCAACGCCATTGCCATTGTGACTTTTGTTTTAGCGGGAGCGGTGGTGTGGCCGCAGGCCATCCTGATGACCGTGGGCGCGGCGCTGGGCGGATATGGCGGCGCATGGTACGCGCAAAAACTCGACCAGAAAGTGGTGCGTTACCTGGTCATCGCCATTGGCGCAGGGATGACGACGTATTTCTTCTTAAGGAAATAATGGTAGAGACGCAGCTTGCTACGTCTCCCGGGAATCTTTATGAAAAATCAAAAAGTAAATCTCGCGGAAAAATTCAGCCACTTTACCGATTATTGCAATCCCCGCATTGTCGGCGAGGTGAACGACTGCCACGTCAAAGTGGTGAAGCTGAAGGGCGAATTCATCTGGCACCACCATGAAAGCGAAGACGAACTGTTTTTAGTGGTGAAGGGCAGATTGCTGATGAAACTGCGCGATGGCGATGTCGCCATTGATGAAGGTGAGTTTTTCATCGTTGCGCACGGGGTGGAGCATTGTCCTGTGGCCGAGCAGGAAGTGCATATTGTCTTGATTGAACCTAAAGGAACCCTCAATACCGGCAACCTGCGCAACGAACGCACCGTGTTGGAGCTGGAAAGAATTTAGCGTTCCTCATTGCGCGATGAATGCTGAACTGAAAGACGAAATAGTTATCCGACCCGCAAGCCCAGGCGATGAAGAAGGAATCCTGCGCTGCCTTGCTGCCGCCTTCGAGCCCTATCAAGGCGCTTACACTCCTGATGCTTTTGCCGACACCATACTCACTCCCGAACGGCTTGCGGCTCGCTTGCAACAGATGCATGTGCTGGTCGCAGCTGCGCCCGAGGGAATTGTGGGAACTATTGCCGGCTCATTTCACGGCGCCGAGGGCCATCTGCGCGGCATGGCGGTGCTGCCGTATTGGCGTGGAACAGGCCTGGCGGTGAAGTTCTACGAAAAAAACGGATACCGGCGCTCGGGGAAGATCGCAGATTTTTTTGGAATGCCTTTGATCGAATACCTCAAGTCTTTGTCTTGAAGAAGGCAACGATGAACAAGAAGCCCAGCAGCAGATCAGCGCCGCCGAAGACTAAATCTCCCGAACGTACTCGCCCTTGCAGGTAGATTGTGAAAGCAGCAAAGGCATAACCAAGCTTTTCGATCATCGAGGGAATCATCATGGGGCGGAAGCGCGCCGGGTCGGTGGCGATCACGAAAAACGCGAACTGCCAGGCCAGCCCCACGGTCACGAAGCCGTAGTAGAACAACGGATGCGTAATAGGCGGCGGATCCTGGCGGCCAATTGTGTTGAAGATAAAAAACAGCGGCGTAAGCACCAGCAGGCCCCAGATGCCTGCAATCCAGAAAACGATCTTGGCGAATTTCATTTGAGCCTCATATTGCTGCGTCTTAGCGAATCACTTATTTGCGACCGGCCAGTCCCAACCGAAGGCCTAGTCCGATAAAAATGCTGCCGGTGAACCAGCGCTGCAGGCTGGCCGCGCGGGCGCTCTGGCGCAGGCGATTGCCGATGTGCCCGGCGAAAAATGCGACGCCAATGTTCACCAGCGTGCCGCCAATATCAAAGATCAATCCCAGAACAGCGATCTGAAAGACAACCGAGCCACGCGCCGCGTTCACAAACTGCGGCAGGAAGGCCACGAAGAACATAGCGACCTTGGGGTTGAGCACGTTGGTGATTACTCCCTGGATAAAGATCCTGCTCAAACTTGCCGACGGAAGGCTGTTGCTGGTGGAGAGCGCGTTGTGCGCTTTTTTGCTGAGCAGCATCCGCACGCCTAAATAGATCAGATAAGCGGCGCCGGCGTAACGGATGATGTTGTACGCCGTGACCGAAGCCTGAAGCAGGGCGGCTAATCCGAGGGCCGCGGCGGCGATGTGCACCAAGCATCCGGCAAAGATACCGAGAGCGGAGACGACGCCGGCTTTGCGGCCTTGCCCCAGGCTGCGGCCCAGGACGTAAAGCATGTCTGGCCCAGGAGCAAAGTTCAGGGCCAAAGCGGCAACAAGAAAAGCCAGGAAAGCAGCATGATCGGGCATAGGATTACGATGAACCTGAAGGTGGTTAGATTCGCAAAATCTTCAGGAAGAATTCACATTATTTGAGGCGTTCGTGACTGAGAGCTGAGAATCGGGAACTGAGAACTGCTTTTCACGTTTGACATCTCCGCAAGCTCCCACCTAACCTGTTGATTCGAGCTTATGGGAATGAAGGTCCTGATTCTGGGTGCTGGAGGCCGCGAGCATGCGCTGGCGTGGAAAGTTCGCCAGTCGGCGCGCGTCTCAGAGGTCATCTGCGCCCCTGGAAATGGCGGCATCACCGAAGAGGCCACTTGTATCAGCCTTGATCTCAAGAGCGTTGATTCCACAGTTGAACTTGCCAGCCGCATTCAGCCTGACCTGACGGTGGTGGGTCCCGAGCTGCCGCTAACTCTGGGCGTGGTCGATGAATTCAATCGCCGCGGCCTGCGCGTCTTTGGTCCTACGCAGGCGGCGGCGCGGCTGGAGTCGAGCAAGAGCTTCGCCAAGCAGTTCATGCAACGTTTCAATATTCCGACGGCGGGCTATGCGGTGTGCAATACAACGGAAGAGGTCAAAGATGCGCTCGCGCACTTCTCTGCTCCGATTGTCGTCAAGGCCGATGGTTTGGCTGCCGGCAAAGGGGTCGTGATCGCCCAGAGCAAAGAGGAAGCTGCCCGCGTGGCCGGCGAGATGCTCTCCGGCAAAATGCTGGGCAGCGCCGGCGCTTGCGTAGTGCTGGAAGAATTTCTTAAGGGCGATGAGCTTTCTTTCCTGGTGTTGAGCGATGGCCAGCGGGCTGCGCCGCTGGTGGCCGCGCAGGACCACAAGCGCGTGGGCGATGGCGATACCGGGCCCAACACCGGAGGCATGGGGGCGTATTCGGCAGATTTTCTTCTGGATGCGCAAATGCGCGAGTGGCTGCTGGCGCACATTGCGCGTCCGGTGATTGAAGGCATGCGGGCTGAAGGCAGCGAATATCGTGGCATCCTCTACGTCGGACTTATGCTTACCGCCCGCGGCCCCATGGTATTGGAGTTTAACTGCCGCTTTGGCGACCCTGAGACCCAGCCGATCCTCATGCGTATGGAAAGCGACCTGGTGGACGCCATGGAGGCGTCCATTGACGCGCGCGTGAGCGACGGCGATTTCAAATGGTCAAGCGATGCCACCGCGTGCGTGGTGATCGCCTCGGGCGGTTATCCCGAGGTCTACGAGGTTGGGAAAAAAATCACTGGGCTCAGCGAAGCCGGGAAAATTGAGGGCGTCAAGGTATTTCACGCCGGCACCAGCCGCGACCAGAGCGGAAATTTCTATACCGCCGGCGGGCGCGTGCTGGGCGTAACCGCGCGGGCCGCCGGCCTGAGCGCAGCCGTCGAGCGGGCATACGCTGCCGTAGAGAAAATTCATTTTGACGGGATGCACTATCGCAAAGATATTGCGGCTCGGGCATTGAAACAAAAAGTCTAAATTTTAAGTACTCAGTACTCGGTTGCAAAAATCTAAAAACTCCAAACTGAGGACTTAGGACTAAAGGAGAAAGATGACCCTCAAACCTGTAGTTTCAATCGTGATGGGCAGTGACTCTGATCTGGAAATTATGAACGAGGCCGGGAAAGCCCTGGCCGGGTTCGGCATTCCTTATGAAATCGACATCACTTCCGCCCACCGCGCACCGCGCAAGACCTCTGAGTTTGCCCATAATGCCGCCGGACGCGGCATCAAAGTCATCATTGCCGGCGCGGGCGGCGCCGCTCACCTTGCGGGCGTGATTGCGGCCGAGAGTACGCTGCCGGTCATCGGTGTACCGATTCCTTCCAGCTCGCTGCAAGGCCTGGATTCACTGCTGGCCACGGTGCAGATGCCGGCCGGTATACCGGTGGCCACCGTCGCCATTGGCAAGGCAGGCGCCACCAATGCCGGAATTCTGGCAGCACAGATTCTCGCCGTCAGCGATCCTGAGATCGCAAAGAAGATTGTGGCTCACAAAGAGAAGCTGGCCAAGGGCGTCGAAGAGAAATCAAAAAAATTGAAGACTGGTGGCTAGAGCTGGTTTGGCTCTAGACTATTCCGCCGTTTCCATGTGAACGTACATGGATTGAACTCCGACTCTTCCCGGTCCGGTGAAACGGTTCCACACGATCTGTCCGGCGCTGGCAAATAATCCCGTGGAAAATCTCTGGAACTGCGTATCCATCTGCACGCTGCGGTCTTTGTACACCCAACCGCCGGGCTCAATGTCAATCTGTTCGCCGGCTGCGAGTGTCACTTCGAAGACATTTCCGTATCCGTGCACCCAGACAATGCCTTCAGCCTGTTGTGCGGTGAAATGATCGATGAAGAACCCGGTCCCGCCCAGCAGCATATTGGCAATGCCCTTCACCCGCGTGAAGGTGTACTCAACCCCGCCGGTGGCGGCCAGAAACTGGTGTTCGCGCATTTCGATTCCTTCGCCGCGGTTCAGATGGACGGCAAAAATGTGTCCCGCGCCGTCGCGGCTGAAGCCGATCTGGCCGGGGCCCGATGCTTCCGTCATAAAGATGGGCATTCCCGCCATGATACGTTTGAAAGCGCCCTTCAGCGACTTGACGCCGATCTGCACCTTCGGCTCTTTCCACAGAAGAATGTAATGCTCGAAATACACCGGAGTATTTCCCAACTCGAGGTGCAGCACCGGTACAAGCTCGCCTTCGATATGGTAGGTCACGCCGGCGAATTTCTCGTCGCGGGCCGCCGTAGGTTTCAAAACGGGAATAGCCATGGATGCATTCCTTCCTGATGAGATGAATAGACCCAGCAATCATCGTGCGGAAAGACTAAAAATGCAATGGGCAGAGCAGGCTTGCGAATCCAGTTTGCCAACCAAAAAATGCTGTTCTAACAGTACCTCTTAAAGCTTCAACCCTTTAAGCCATGTTCTCAGATCGTCGCCCAAATCAGGACGCTTGAGGGCAAATTCCACGGTGGCCTTGAGGAACCCAGCTTTGTCACCGGTGTCGTGCCGCTTGCCTTCAAAGCAATAGCCGTAGACTTTTTCTTCCTGCAGCAACAGCCGTAGGGCGTCGGTGAGCTGCAGCTCGCCGCCGGTCCCCAGGGGCGTGCGTTCCAGCGCATCCCAAATTTTCGGGGTCAGAATATAGCGCCCAATGATGGCAAGGTTCGAGGGGGCCTCTTCTCTCCTGGGTTTTTCCACCATGTTGGAGATGTCAAAGAGCCGCCCCTGGAACTTGCCGTCCACCGGCTTGGCGTCGAGCACACCATACGAAGAAATAGCCGGTCCCTCGACCACCTGGGTGGCAATGACGGAAGATTGCGTCTCTTCAAAAACATCGATCATCTGTTTGAGGCAGGGCACGTTCGCGTCAATCACGTCATCGGCCAGCAGCACGGCAAAGGGTTCATTGCCGATCAGTTCGCGCGCCATCAGCACGGCATGTCCCAGGCCGAGGGCCTCTTTCTGCCGCACATAAGCCACGTGGATCATGTCTGAAATGTGATGCACGATGGCCAGCAGCTCTTTTTTCCCCTTCTCCTCCAGCATCTTTTCCAGCTCGTAGCTTACGTCGAAGTGGTCTTCAATGGCGGTCTTGCCGCGGCCGGTCACGATCACAATCTGGTCGCAGCCGGCGGCCAGCGCTTCTTCGACTCCATACTGGATGATGGGTTTATCCACCAGGGGAAGCATCTCTTTGGGCATGGCTTTGGTGGCGGGCAAGAAACGCGTGCCCAATCCAGCGGCGGGAAACACTGCTTTGCGGACTTTTAACATAGCATTCAGCACTCTCAATCGAGTACTCAGTACCCAGTACTCAGTACTAAAAATTTAAAGAACTGGACTATCATCCCCCAGCATTGCCTTGCGAATGACTCTAATGGGCGGGAAGCCTTGTTTTATGAATTGATCGTGAAATTCCTGCAAGCTGAATTTATCGCCCATCTTTTTCTTGTAGTCTTCCCGCAGCTTCAGGATTTGCAGCTTGCCCAGCGTGTAGTACAGATACGTTGGGTCTGAAGTTCCCCGCCGCGTCTCGCGCTCTCCGTTGGTGCGCGACTGATAGCCTTCGGTCACGAAAAAATCCACGGCCTGGTCGAAGGTCATCTGCCCGGTGTGCATCTTGATGCCAACGATGAAACGCGCGTTGCGCAGCAGGGCATCCTGCAACTGGCCGAGACGCAGTTTCAGGAATTTCTTATCCTGCTCGAGGGGCAGATTGGGGTCGCGTCCGTAACCCTCATCGAGCATCATCTGCTCGCAATAGTGCGCCCAGCCTTCGATGTCGGTATTGGCGCCCAGCAGCTTGCGGATCTTCGAAGGCGCCTGCGGCTCCCACAAAAACTGGATGTAATGCCCCGGATAAGCTTCATGCACCGCCGTGCTGATGATGGTGCCGTAATTAAATCCGGCCATGTGTTCTTCAACTTCCTCCGGCTTCCAGTCGGGCTCAGGCAGGGTGACGTTAAAATACGCTTCCTTTGCCTTCCTCTCGTAGGGGCCGGGCGTATCCATCGAGGCGAAGGTCAATGCTCGCGCAAATGGCGGCGTCTCTTCCACGATGGGCATTACTTCCGAGGGAATGGTAATGATCTTTTTTTCTTCGATGTAGGTTTTCAACCCACCCAGAACGTCGCGAAACGATTGCAGCAGCTTATCGGGCGCAGGATGGTCTTTGCCGATCTCTTCCAGAATCTGCTGCGGCGTGCGAGTGGAATCATACAGGGCCGCTGTTTCCTTGTACCACTGCTGATTGGCCCGGAGGTTGGCCATGCCAATCTCCAGCAGCCGGTCGAGCGGGAGATCGACCATTTCGTCATACAGCAGCTTTTTGCTGTAGTTCTCGGCGCCCAGGCGGAAGTCGCCCTTGGAGCGCGGCAGCAGATCGTTTTTCACCCACTTCTCATAATTTTCCAGGGAATGGATTACCGCGCTATTGCTGGCGTGAAATTCTTTGAGCAGGGCGCTGTCGTGGACGCCTTTAAACGCCTCGGGAACGTCTTTCTGGAAGAAGCTGATGATGCCGGGCACCTGCATCAGCGCGATCTCGGTGTAGATCTTAGGCGGATTGTTCAAGTTCGCCCGCGCCGCCACAAAGACCTTAGGCATCAGCTTTTCGCGCGCGATCACGGATTTGAGCCGCTCCTCGGGCGGAGCGAAATTGCGGCTCATGATCACGAACACCGAACTGCTGATGTTGCTGGAATACTGGTCGGGGTTCTTTTCCCACAAGCGCAATGTTTCAAGGTTGAGCAATGTGGAATCGATATAACCCAGCGCCACCTGACGGTCGCCCTGCTGCTCTTCGTTCAGCTTTTGCGGATCGAAATCTTCGAAGCGGCTGCGAAACTCTTTCAGCGAAAGAATTTCTTTTTCATACGCCGCCCGCGAGTAATCTTCAAGCAGCGGGTCATACTGATGGAACCCGGCGGCGGTCCCGGCAGTGGGGCCGAACTTGAAATAGTTCTGGTTGAAAAACTCTTCTACCAGCGCGTCCCAGTTGGTGTCTGGTGCGCGCTTGGGGGCCGGTTGGTGCGGTTTAGCTTGGGCTGAGCTGAGCGTGCTTATTAAGACCAGACTCGCGGTAAGCAGGAAGACAACTGGACGCATTCGGCAAAATTCCTCGCCAAGCCATCATATTTGACCGGCGAAGAACTTGTCATCTGGGCGGGTGCCGCTTTTTACGTGTGGCACAGCCATCCTCGGCTGTGCGCGCTTTAGAGGCGGGATGGCTAAGAAACAGCGAGCTTCTCAGCCGCGAGATTGGTCAACAGCGATTGCAGTTTTTCCAGCACTTCCTCGGCCTGCATGGCCTTCAAAGTAAATTTCAGGATGCCTGCGGGCGAGAACTGCGCGCCGCGTTCTTTGCCTACAAAATCCGCGAGGCGCAGCGGATCGATTTTCGCTTCCGCCACGAACCTGATATTTACCAGGTCGCGCTTGCGGTCAATGCCGGCCACGCCGACGCGCTTGCTTTGCAATCTCAAGGCGGCGTAGCGCAGCAGGTTCTCGACCGCTGGCGGAGGTGCCCCGTAGCGGTCGCTCAGCTCCGCCGTAACATCAGCCAGGGCCTTTTCGTTTTCAACTCCGGCCACACGCTTATACATGCGCAGACGCTGGTTTTCTTCGGCAATGTATTCGGCGGGAATGCGGATGTTGAGGCCGAGGTTCAGTTGTGTATCCACTTCCTGCGGCGCGGCCTCGCCCTTCAACTCGCGCACCGCCTGCTCCAGCATCGACGTATACATTTCAAAGCCAACGGCATCAATGTGTCCGCTCTGCTGGCCGCCCAGCAGGTTGCCGGCCCCGCGCAGTTCAAGATCGAGGGCGGCGATCTTGAACCCGGCGCCGAGGTCAGAAAATTCTTTGAGCGCAGCCAGCCGGCGGCGGGCGACCGGCGTGAGCTCGGCTTCAGCAGGGACCAGAAGATAAGCATAGGCGCGGCGATTGGAGCGGCCTACGCGTCCGCGTAACTGATAAAGCTCGCTCAGCCCATGGCGGTCGGCGCGATTGATGATCATGGTGTTGCACAGCGGGATATCGAGTCCGTTTTCAATGATGGTGGTGGCCACCAGCACGTCGGCTTCGTGGCGGATAAATTTGAGCATCACCCGTTCCAGCTCGTTTTCCGGCATCTGTCCGTGGCCAACGAGTACGCGCGCCTTGGGGACCATCTCCTGAATCCGGGCCGCAATCTCGTAAATGGATTCCACCCGGTTATGGACAAAATATATCTGCCCGCTGCGCTCCAGCTCGTGCTCAATCGCGGTGCGAATCAGCTTTTCATCGAACGCGGCCACCACCGTCTGGATGGCCATGCGGTCCTGCGGCGGGGTTTCAATCACGCTCATATCCCGCAGCCCAACCAGCGACATGTGCAGAGTGCGGGGAATGGGCGTGGCCGACATGGCGAGCACGTCCACTTCTTTCTTTAAGTGCTTCAGCTTTTCTTTGTGGCGCACCCCGAAGCGCTGCTCTTCATCTACGACCACAAGGCCAAGGTCGGCGAACTTTATGTCTTTGGAGAGCAGGCGGTGCGTGCCGATCAGGATGTCCACTTTGCCGGCTTCCACCTTCTGCTGGATTTCTTTTTGTTCTTTTGCGCTGCGGAAGCGGCTCATCATCTCAATGGTCAGCGGGAAAGCGGCAAAGCGGCGCTTGAATGTCTCCCAGTGCTGGAAGGCCAGCACGGTCGTAGGCGCCAGCACGGCAACCTGCTTGTTGTCGCTCACGGCTTTGAAGGCGGCGCGCATGGCGACTTCCGTCTTGCCGTATCCCACGTCGCCGCACAGCAGGCGATCCATGGGTTGCGATGATTCCATATCGCGCTTGATGTCGGCGGTGGCCTGAAGCTGGTCTTCGGTTTCGTTGTACTCGAAGGCGTCTTCAAACTCGCGCTGCCATTGCCCATCAGGCGAGAAGGCGATGCCCTGCGCGCTCTTGCGCTCGGCGTAGAGCTTGAGCAGTTCATCGGCCATGTCGGCCATGGCTTTCTTGACGCGCGCCTTGGTCCTGCCCCAGGCCGCGCTGCCCAGATGATTGAGCACCGGCTTGCCGCCTTCGGCAGAGCGGTATTTTTGCACCAGGTCGAGCCGGGTGAGAGGAACGTAGAGCTTGGCGGCATCGGCATATTCCAGCACCATGAACTCAAGCGGCGCTTCGCCCTCGCTCTGCGAAATTTCTTTCAGCCCCAGGTACTGCCCAATGCCATGCTCCACGTGGACCACGTAATCGCCAACCGCCAGGTCGCGAAAATCAGAGAGAAAGGCCGAGACCTTCGACTTGCGCCCTTCCGTGTGGGTCGCAATCACCTCCGATTCATCGAACAGATCGAGCGCGCCGAACAACGACAACCTGGCATCAGGAAGCTGCACCCCTTCAGGCACGAAGGCTTTGACCAGCAACACCGCACCGGCCTCTTCCTCTGCAAAATACTGGCTGGCTTCGTCGGCATAGGTGCCTGCGGATTTCTGCCCCCGGCTGCCCAGGCGATAGGCAATGTTGTATTCGCCCAGGACCTCGGCCATGCGTTCCATCTCGCCCAGGCTGGGCAATGCAAAAACGGCCTGCCGGTTCTCAGCGACCAGCTTGCGGACTTCTTCGGCCATCGCCGGCATTGATCCGTGAAAACGCGGCGTTGGCTGGGAGGAAAATTCAATCGTTTCCTCACCGCTGTGGATAATGCCGAGCTGTTCCACGCTTCCTCCGGGAAGCTTTTCGATATGAGCATTCAGGTTCGGTGGCGGGATGTAGAGTTCCTGTGGCCTGACCAGCGAGCCGATGTTGCTGCGTTCGTGCGCATCCTGAACTTTTTCCCACCAGGTTTCCAGCTCCTGATTGACGCTGGCAGGTTCATGCACAAAAACCGCTGCGCGCGGCAGCAGGTCAAAGATGGTGGAATTCTGTCCGGCGATAGGCGCATAAAATTCCCATCCTGGGAAGATGGAAACCCCGCCCAATGCCATGGCCTGCTCCAGAATCTCCTGCGATCCAGAGACCCGTTTGCCTGAGAGGCGAGTGTGAATGGCCGCCAGCGTCTGTTCGGAGACCGGTGTTTCCGTCAATGGCAGCAAGACTACTTCATCGCGCGGGCTCTGAGAGCGTTGCGAGCCGGGGTCGAAGGCGCGCATGGATTCCACCTCGTCGCCAAAGAATTCAATGCGCACCGGACGCTCGGCTTCGGGCGGGTAGACGTCCAGAATGCCGCCGCGCAACGCGTATTGGCCGGGCATCTCGACTACATCCACCGCGCTGTAGCCCACGGTGTTGAGGTGTTCGACCAGGCACTCGGCGTCAATGGCCTCGCCTTTGCGGATAATCCGCGCCAAGTCGGCGTAATACTCCTGCTCACGCAGACACATGGCCGCCGCCGCGATGGGCGCGATGACCAGCGCGGCCCGCCCGGTGGCGATTTTCCACAGTGTGCTGGCGCGCGTCTCCTGAATTTCAGGGTGCGGCGAGAGATTTTCAAAGGGCAGAACGTCGTAAGCCGGCAGCGCGACAACGCTCGAGGCCTCGCAGGCCCCGGTCAGCTCGCAAAATGCTCGCAGCACCGGCAGCATCTGCTCCGCGGCCCGGTTATTAGGCACGAGCACGAGCAGAGGACGTCCCAGGCCGCGGTGCAGCAGTGCGAAGTAAAGCAGCTTGGCAGGAGGAGTGAGTCCAGAGACACGGATGCGCCCTGCGCCGTCTCTACTACCCCCCTCCGGTTTCTGAAGAGAAGCTTTGAGATGTGAGACCAGGCGCGCAAAAGAGACAGTTTTCTCTGCGTCCGCGAAAACTTCGCGGACGAACGACAGAAGCATGCAGATTGTATTTTAGCAGCCGCCGTTCAATCGTGTTTTGAACCCTTATCTTCATTATCACTCGCGGCCACCTCATGACCCAATTCTTCTCCGTGTCTCTGTGCCTCCGTGGTGAATATTGTTTGGCTGAGTTTTGAATGCTCTTTCGTTATGCTATGGTTTCCTGTCATGTCTCGCAGCCTCGAAAAATCGCGCGCGTTGCAGAAGCGCGCTGAAAAGCTCATCCCCGGCGGGGTGGATTCTCCTGTGCGCGCTTTTGCCTCGGTGGGAGGCGAGCCGCCTATCGTCGTGCGCGGCTCGGGCTCGCGTATGTGGGATGCGGACGGCAATGAATACATTGATTACGTCGGCTCCTGGGGACCGCTCATTCTGGGACATGCTCATCCCGAGGTGCTGGCGGCCGTAGAGGCCGCGGCCCGCAACGGAACCAGCTTTGGAGCGACCACGCCATCCGAGCCCGATCTGGCGGAAGAGATCGTCAACGCTATTCCTTCCATTGAAAAAGTGCGCTTCGTCAGCTCAGGGACCGAAGCCACCATGTCTGCTATCCGCCTGGCGCGTGCGTATACGGGAAGAAAGTACATCATAAAATTCGAGGGTTGCTACCACGGACACGCCGATATGCTTCTGGTCAAAGCCGGTTCAGGCGTGGCCACGCTCGGCATTCCCGGCTCGGCGGGCGTTCCCGAAGAGGTCACGCAGTTTACCCTGGCGCTGCCTTACAACAATGTTGTCGCGGTGGAACTGGCATTTGAAAAATTCTCCCGGCAAATTGCCTGCGTGATTGTCGAGCCGGTTGTGGGAAATATGGGCTGTGTGCCTCCCTCAGCTGGTTATCTGAAAGCCCTGCGGGACATTACCGCGCTCGACAAATCGCTATTGATTATGGATGAAGTCATGACCGGTTTCCGCCTGGCTTATGGCGGGGCCCAGGCGCTGTATGGCATTCATCCTGACATTACCACTTTGGGAAAGATCATCGGCGGAGGCGTGCCCGTTGGCGCCTACGGCGGCAGGGCTGAGATCATGGACCTTGTAGCGCCGCTGGGACCGATGTATCAGGCGGGCACGCTCTCTGGCAATCCGCTGGCCATGGCCGCGGGGTTGGCGACATTGCGTTACCTGCGCCAGCATCCGGATGTTTATTTGCTGCTGGAGAGGCAATCGACAAATCTTGTGGCGGGCGTTGCGCAGGCTGCTTGCAATCAACAAATCCCATTGCAAGCCAACCGCGTGGGATCGATGTTCACATGGTTCTTCAACGGTCATCCGGTAACGGATTGGGATTCAGCGGCAAAGTCCGATACGAAAAAGTTCGCCGCCTTCCATCGCGCCATACTGGAGCAGGGCATCTATTTACCGCCCTCGCAGTTTGAAGCGGCATTCATGAGTACCGCGCATACGGGAAAAGACATTGAAGCAACGATTCACGCTGCTGAGAAGGCGTTCACTCAAGTCAGCTAAAATGCAAGTTATTCACCACAGAGACACCGAGGCACAGAGAAAAGCGGAAGAAGTGGGCATTGAATCAGAAACCCAATTTCTAAACGGGAAGCACATCGACCATATTTAAAAATGCCAATTTTTTCTCCGCCGGCAAAAATGATGCCTCGAAGGAATTGCGCGCAATCTCGCGCAACTGTTCGTCGCTGAAGCCGAATTCTCTCTGCGCAACCCCATATTCGCGCTCGAGTGTGGTCTCAAACATCGCGGGATCGTCTGTATTCAGCGTCACCATAACGCCAACGTCAAAGTAGGTTTTTAACGGATGCCGGTTCGGCGCCGGGCAGCAGCCTGTCCGCAAATTGCTGCTGAGGCAGATTTCTACCGGAATCTGGCGCTCTACCAGCGTGGCCATCAGCTCACGGTCGTGCCAGGCGTTCAGGCCGTGCCCAATGCGCTCGGCGCCCAGGTTGATTGCGCCCCACACCGACTCCGGCCCGGCAGATTCGCCGGCATGGGCTGTGAGGCGCAGGCCGTGCTCGCGGGCGCTGCCGTAGACCTCACGGAAAAGTTCAGGCGGGCCACGGCGCTCATCACCTCCAATGCCAAAGCCAACCACGCTCTCATTTTGCTCGCGGCATCTCACCGCCTCTTCTACAACTCGCTGAGCGGCATCCGGGCCGAAATGGCGCACGGCATCGAAGATCCAAAGCAGCGAGACGCCGAAATCTTTTTCTCCGCGCACGCGCCCGGCCTCAATGCCGCGAAAGACTTCGGCAAAATCCTGCCCGCGCCAGTGCACTACACCGACACTTACGTACACTTCGGCATGCCGCACGTTCTGGGCGCGCAAGCGCTCCATCATGCGGTAGGTGATGAGCTCGTAATCATCGGCCGTCCGCAGGCGTTCGGTGACTGCCTTAAAAGCCATCAGGAAGCCGGGAAAATCCTTGTATTGGTAAAGTCTACGGACGTCAGCTTCGGAGAGCACCGGCAGCCCTTCCGCCGGTTGCTCATATTTGTTTCCCGGAAAGGGAAGCGGCGCGGTGTGGCGGCGGCTCAACTCACCCAGCGTCGCCGGCTCCACCGCGCCTTCGAGGTGAAGATGAAGCTCGGCCTTGGGAAGCCGATGGATAAAATCGCTCATCTTACAGACCCAATTGAGATATCGAGATCATGAGGAAGAGCCTGAAGCTGCAGCAGGCCTGGGACAGAATTCGCTATGGCGTCGGCTGTAAAATGCATAAATCAACAATCCGATGCCCAACCACACGAAGAACCGGATCCAGGTTATGAGCAGCAGTCCCGTCATGAGTCCGCCACAAAGAACGACAGAAATGATCGGGAACAGTGGCACAAAGGGCACGCGGAAGCCGCGCGGTCGCTCAGGCTGCGTACGCCGGAGAAACAGTACGCCAAGCGACACCAGCACAAAGGCAAACAGCGTTCCGATGTTGGAGAGGTCGGCGGCATCGCCAATGTCTACGATTCCTGCAGGAATCCCAACCAGCGCGCCAGCAATCCAGCACGACCAGTACGGTGTCTTGAACCTGGGATGGACGGCAGAAAAAATGCGAGGCAGCAGGCAATCGCGTGACATGGCAAACCAAATGCGCGTTTGCCCATACTGGAAGACCAACAGCGAGGAAATCATGCCCATCAATGCGCCCACAATAATGATGGTGCGGAATGCTGGTCGCGCCCCGAGCACCTGCAGCGCATAGGCCACAGGCGCATCGTTGGCCGGTCCTGAGGCAAACACCGGATATTTCATCATGCCCAACAGAACAACGGCCACGCCCACATACAGCACCGTGCAGATGACGAGAGAGACAATAATCCCGAAGGGAATATCTTTCTGGGGGTTGCGGGCTTCTTCGGCGGCGGTGGAAACCGAGTCAAACCCGATATAAGTAAAAAAAATGATGGCGCCGCCGCTCAAGATCCCAGCAAAACCGGCAGGAGCAAATGGGTGCCAGTTGGCCGGGTTCACCAGCGCGCCGCCCACAACCAGGAAGACAATGATCGCGCCAATTTTGATCGCGACCATGACGTTGTTGGCCTTGGTGGATTCCCGGATTCCCCACACCAGCAGCACGGTGAGCACAAAAACCACGAAGAAGGCGGGCAAGTCGAAGTAAGCGCCGGTCCAATGGTTGGAGGCGAAAACGGGCGTAGACCATTTGTCGGGCAGGAAAATATGGAACTGCTCCAATTGGGCCTTCAGGTATCCGCCAAAACTTACTGCGACGGCAATGTTGCTGACGGCATATTCCAGGATCAGGTCCCAGCCGATGATCCAGGCAAAAATTTCGCCCAGCGTCGCGTAGGAGTACGTGTAGGCGCTTCCCGCAATGGGAATCATGGAAGCCAGCTCGGCATAACACAGTCCGGCAAAGCTGCAGACAATAGCGACCAGAATGAAAGAGACCGCGATGGCCGGCCCTGCCGGAGGACGCCCGTGCAGAATCGTTCCGCTGATGTGCCCATTGCGCACGAGGCTAATAAAAAGATCCATCACCTGCGCTTGAAGGATGGAGGGAGCCTTGAAATTCTCTCCAGCGGCTGCCGTTCCGGTTAGCACAAAAATGCCCGAACCGATGATCGCCCCGATTCCCAATGCGGTGAGCGTCCACGGCCCCAGGGTCTTCTTGAGCCGCTTCTCTGGATCTTGCGAATCCGAGATCAGCTTGTCGATGGATTTCTTGGCGAAAAGTTGTCCAGCCATAGTTTGCGTGAAAGAAGCCCTAGCCGTTAGCTCTTAGCCTTTAGCTTCCAACCTATGCCGATCCCCTGAAAATCGTCGCGGGAGGCAAAGAATTCAGGACATAGTGGCACAGCCGTCCCCGGCTGTGCCCATACGCCTAATTAACGTTTCGCCTGTCCGCGCGCCATCTTCTTCATCTTGCGCTTGGTGGAACCACGAGGCGTGGTGCGCTTGGGTTTGGGCGCCGCTTTTTTGCGCGCCGTCCGCTTGGCTTTCTTGCGTTCTTCTCTGCTCAGTTTTGTGGTGTTAGCCATGAATTCCTTTGTAAATTATTTGAAATCGAATCTAACAGCATAAATCAAAATCTTGACTTACAACTTTGTTTTTAAGAAAAATTGGATTTAGCTTCTCAAGCATTGGGCACTGGGTACTGAGTACCGAGTACTGCCTTAAGCCTTTTCCAACTGCGCGTACTTTTCCACCAGTTTTTTCAATCCGACGCGGGGGAATTGTACTGTGATCTTGGCTTCGTCGCCTTCGCCTTCGCGCTTGTAGACCGTCCCTTCGCCGTATTTCGGATGGCGCACGCGTTGCCCCGGCTTGAAGCCTTTACGGCCCGTGGGGGCAGGCTGTGCGATTTTGGGTGCAGTGAATTTCTTGCCTCGCGAGGCAAAGAATTCGGCGATGTTTTCGATGGAATTATAGGTCGGCCCGGTATAGCTGACCCTCTTGTTGCCTCGCCCGTAGGATGGCGACGAGCCGCTCATGCTTTGGTCTTCATCTTCGTAGTTGTAATGCGAACTCTCTCCAGCCATAGCCGAGGGCGGATATGGCACACCTGAGCTGCGTCTGGACGACGACCCCAACTCTTCCAGCAGGTGCGGCGGCACTTCTTCCAGGAAACGCGAGGCCACCGTAGGCTCGGGCATATCCGTTCCATAGCGCCGGCGATAGCGGGCGCGGGTGAGCACCAGCGTATTCATGGCTCGGGTCATGCCCACGTAACAAAGACGGCGCTCTTCTTCCAACTCGCCGGGATTGAGCAAGGTGCGCGAGTGCGGAAACAGGTTCTCTTCCATTCCGGCGAGAAAAACCAGGGGGAATTCCAGTCCTTTGGCCGAGTGCAGGGTCATCAGCGTGACCTGCGCGGCGGCGTCATACTGATCGGCGTCGCTCACCAGCGCGGCATGGTCGAGAAATTCGGCCAGGGTCTCGCCCCGGTCGCGCGAATCCACGGCGGCGTTCACCAGTTCGCGCAGGTTCTCAATGCGCGAGTAAGCGTCTGGCGTGTCTTCTTCTTCGAGGGTTTTGATGTAGCGCGTGCGGTCGAGGAGAAATTTGAGAATTGCCGCCGTGGAACTTCCTGCAGCGGGTGATTCCGCGCCATCGCCATCTGCCGCCCTAATTTCTTCGCTGAAAGAAAGCTCAGAAGGTTCCTGCGCCTCGGGCGCTTTTTTATCCTCGTCTTCCAATTCAAAAGGATCAAATGCGGCCGGGTCGAAGGCAGCCGGATCGAAGGCAATCTGTTGATCTGAAGCAGGAACGGAAGCACTCTGAGCCTCCTCTGTGTCCTTTGTGCCTTCTGTGGTTAACCTGCTCTTGAAATCTCCCGTCAGCATGGCGCGGGCATCTTCAATGATGGCTTTAAAATTCTCGAGCGCAGCCAGAGCTCGCGCCGGCAATAATTTCTGCTCGATGGCGTGTCCAATCGCCGCCCACAAAGAGAGCCCGGCTTCGAGGGCAATGCGCTCCAGTGTCTCCACGCTGGTTTTCCCAATGCCGCGGACAGGAGTATTAATTACGCGCAGCAAGGCGATGGAATCGTCAGGATTCTGAATGAGCTTCAGATACGAGATCATGTCTTTGATCTCGGCGCGCTCATAGAACGAGAATCCGCCCACCACGTTGTATTTCAACTGGTAGCGGCGCAGAGCCTCTTCAAACAAGCGCGATTGAGCGTTGGTGCGGTAGAGCACGGCCACGCGTGTCTCTTCGTTCGTGGCCGTAGCCTCGCGCAGATGGTTGGCAATTGAATCAGCGATAAAGAGCGCTTCGTTCTCGCTGTCGTGGCCCTCATAATAGCCCACCTTGGGGCCGCCCTGGCGCGCGGTCCAAAGATTTTTGCCTTTGCGGTTGACGTTGTTGGCCACCACCGCCGAGGCGGCTTCCAAAATATTTTGCGTGGAGCGATAGTTTTGCTCCAGGCGAATGGTTTTTACTCTGGGGAAGTCGCGCTCAAATTCCAGGATGTTGCGAATATCGGCGCCGCGCCAGGAATAGATGGATTGGTCCTCATCGCCCACCACGCACACGTTCTGGTGCTGGCCGCCCAGCAGCAGCATGAGTTCGTACTGCGGGCGATTAGTGTCCTGGTATTCGTCAATCATCAGGTATTGGAAGCGCCGGTTATAGCGCTCGCGGACCTCGCCTGAGACCTTCAGCAGACGCACCGCCTCCAGCAACAGATCGTCAAAATCGAGCGCGTTGGCCTTGCGCAGCTCCTGGCGGTAGATCTCGTAGATATGAGCGATGCGTTCCGTTTTAGGATCGGCCGATTGCAGGTAAATCTCTTGGGGATCGAGCATGTGGTTCTTCGCCCACGAGATGCGCCCCAGCACTACGCGCGGCGTAAGCTGCTTTTCATCTACCCCCAGGCGCCGCATGGCGGCTTTCACGAGCTGCTGCTGGTCGCTCTCGTCGTAGATGGCAAAATCTTTCTTCACGCCCGAGCCCAGCGCCTCAATATCGCGGCGCAGCATCCGCACGCAAAGCGAGTGAAAGGTCGAAATCAGCGGCTGCAACAGGGTTCGCCCACCCACCAGCTTCTCCACGCGTTCGGCCATCTCGCGGGAAGCTTTGTTGGTGAAAGTAACGGCCAGCACCGAATCCGGCGAGATGCCGGCATTTTCTATCATGTGAGCGATGCGATAGGTGATGGCACGCGTCTTGCCGCTACCTGCGCCGGCCAGGATCAGCACCGGACCTTCAATGGTCTCAGCCGCCTCGCGCTGCTGGGGATTAAGTTGGTCTAATAAATTCACAATAATAATTTCGCCGCGGATGAACGCGGATCAACGCAGATTTGTCTTTGTCAGGGCACGAGTTCATTCAGTCGTGCCATTTAGGCCTTCGCAGCCGCTTTGCACTCCGCGCACGGGCAATGATCGCGCAGGAACTCCCAGGAATAAATGCCGTGCTGGTGGCCGTCGTTCCATTTAAAGCTGATGGCATATTTGCCCACGGGCGCGGCCTCGTTGGGCCTGACGGGTGGCCGGTACATCGGCAGCGTGCCCGGCGGCGGTTGCGGAGCCGCCCCAATGGCCCGCCCTGAGCCGGCGCGCTCTTCATCGCACATGGCGCACGGGCACGCGTCCCGCAGCCAGGTAAAGCTATAGCTGCTGGCGTGTCCGTCTTTCCACTGGATGTTCATCCCTCTTCCCGATGTGACGTTGACCTGCACCGATTTGGGATCGTACCTGCCCGCCTGCTTCGCGGTTTGCGAGACATCCATAATTTCAGTATCGCATATTGAGCATTCAGCACCTCAAGCAGTCAGCACTCAGCACTCCTACAAACAGCACTTGGCACTTGGCATTTAGCCCCTAGAGCGCATTCGTCGAATGGTAGAATCCTGCTCCCTTTACTTTGATCCAAACTGTTTAGGGGCCAAATGCCAACGGCTAAGTGCTAAATGCTTGTTTAGGGGTTGAATGCCGACTGCTGACTGCTCAAAAAACAAAAAAGCCTCTTGCAGGAGGGGTCGCAAGAGGCTTCCTAATGTTGAGGTGCGTCCGTGTGCACCTCGGGGGAACAACCTATCGGGGTGTGCTGTTTTCCTGGGGCTGCTGATTGGTGTCTTGATTGGTTGCGGTTGGGGCTGCACCCGGCTCGGCGCTCAGGTCACCCACACCGTTCTTCAGCAAGCTGATTTCGACCCGTCCACCGCTGATGCGGCGCGGCTTGCTGCCATCGGCCGTATCCTGCTGCACCGGGGCATTACCCATGCCGACGGTGTAAATGCGGTAAACCGGGATCTCGTGATTCAGCACCAGGTAGCGCACAACACTCTGCGCCATGGCCTGGGAGTTGGTAACGGCCGTTTGGCCGCGTCCTGAGCTGAAGCCCTGCACTTCGATGATGTAACCCTTCTGGTCTTTCAGCGGAGTCGCCATGTCATCGAGCGCGTCCTTGGCTTTCTTGCTCAAGATCTTCTGTCCGGGGCGGAACATGATTTCCGTCTGCGAAACCGGCTGGAACTGGTCAATGTTGCCTACCACTTTTTCTACGCTCTGCAAGTGCGTGTTGGCCTGGTCTGCAGTCTGCCGGGCAAGCTGGGCGCGGTTGCCGGCATCAACGGCGTGCTGATCGGCTTCATTGGCCTTAAGCGATGCCAGCCGGATGCCCTCGGTAGCGCGCGCATCCACGTCTTTAATCATGCGGCCGTTGGTGGCGGTGAGTTCGTCAAGCTCGTTGACCCGGTCACGCACCGGCTGTATCTGCCGCTGGACATATTTCTTGCGGGCAAAGGGATTCATCTTGCCCCAAAAACCCTCATGGCGCTCGTACTGCAGCGGCTGCTTCTGAGTTGCCGTTTCCGGGGTATCTTTCGAGGTCTGCGCCGGGCTGGTTTGCTGGTCGGCCGGGGCAGCCTGGGACTGCGAAGAACTGTTTTGCTGGTCGGTGGCCGCCGGTGTGCTGGATTGCGGCTGTGAAGAGTTGCTCTGTGCCATAGCGGGCAATGCCAGCGCTCCCGCCAGCGCTAATGCGATCAAAGTACGATGATTCATGGAAAATCCTCCGAACTACCTGGGGCAAAGTTACTTGGGAACTGGGCTTAATTCCTCAGCTCACCTTTGGAGCACACAAGGCGCTCACGGTATCTATATACAGGTTAAGGGCCAAACTAATGCAGGAATTTGCGACTGTAAGATATTTATTTTCAGGTAGTTGCAAGAACGATGCGCTTTTACGTTCCAGGTTCATGGGCAGAGCGGGTAATTTTGCACACATCGCCGCTATAAAAAATGCTCGTTCCACGGGAAGCGGTTCGGCTATTGCAAGATTTTAATGCTGGAGCACGGACTCTAGTCGTACTGAAGTTGGCATCTTCGGTGTCAAAATGAAAAAATAGAGGAATCATTCATGTCATCGAGTGACCCTCGGCAAGGGTAAAACGGTATGTCTATGTCGGCAGCAGGAAAGTTGCAAGAGTCACACATGCGAAGCCTGAGCGATCCTGAGATTCTGCGCGAGTTGGTGAAGAACCTGAAGGAGGGCATTTACATCACCAACGCCGAAGGTGGATTCGTTGACGCCAATCAGGCGCTGCTCGATATCCTTGGGGTTTCTTCCGTGGAGGAGTTGCGCAAACATCAAGTCACCGATTTTACCGACGCCGAAATTCGCGCCTGGCAAAAAAGTATCTTTGCGCGCGATGGCTACATCCGCGAGTTCGAGCTAAAAATCAGGCGGGCTGATGGCAACATGCGCACCGTTCTCGATTCCGCCTATTCCCTGGAAGACCCGGAAACCGGCGAGACCTTCTACCACGGCGTTCTGGTAGATATAACTGTTCACAAGGAGCTGGAAAACCAGCTTCGCGAGCAAAGCATTCGCGATCCCCTGACCGGCTGTTTCAACCGCCGCTATCTCTCGATGTTTGAGGCCGCCAGTGAGAGCCTGCCCGGATCGTGGGGCTGCATCCTCATCGATGTGGATCACTTCAAGCAATACAACGACCGCCGCGGCCATCAGGCCGGGGACCATGTACTACTCTCTCTCGCCCGTTTTCTCATGCGCCAGGTGAGGGCTGAAGAGGCGGTGATCCGGCTGGGAGGCGACGAATTTCTCATCCTGCTGGGTCATGCCGACGAACAACATACCCGGACTGCCGCGCAACGTATTGAGACCGCCGCCCGCAAAGAGGGCCAGGCACCTTTTTCGCTGGGCTGGGCTGCACGCAGGAAAAAAGAAAAGCTGGAAAAAACCTTGAGCCGCGCCGATAAGAGTCTGTACTCCATCCGCACCGAGCAACGCACTCCCGAACGCGAACGCCGCAAAAAGCGCTCCTCCGCTGAATAGGCATTCAGTGGACCTGGCGCCGGCGCTCGAATTTTTTAAAACATGAACCAAGATTCTTCTACGCTGCATCAATAGAGAGAGGTGAGATGCGTCTCGCTTCATTCTATTTCCAAAAATGGGATTCTGTTGTCTTCCATAATTTGTAGTTTCCTCGACTCTTCAGCATGCAAAATGTCTCAGCCAAATTTTTTTATTTCAAAAGAAAATGTGAGGAACCAGAGGCTTACACGTTACGTATCTTGACCTGAAACGTCTAACGGTCACAGGCGATAGCAGCCGTTGTTTCCCGTGGTCACAGTATTGTTATTTTTCGCCTAAGAGGCGCCGCTTGCCGGCAACGCAAGGGTGTCGAAATGGGAATTTAATGTTGCCTGAACCGGTTCCCGACCGTTTCGGGAAAGGAGAGAATTACCATGAAGTTGTCGCTGATTTCCAGAAAGCTGCTGCCCGGGCTGGTCTTGCTGCTGGCCGTGGCCGCATTTGCTGCAAACAAGAGCGCGTTGGAGTTGAGTGATGCTGTCTCCGTGGGCGGACATCAACTGGCCCCGGGGCAATACCAGCTTAAGTGGGATGGAGCCGGCCCTAACGTTGACCTGAACATCCTGTCCAAAGGCAAGGTTGTAGCCACTGTGCCCGCCCAAATGGTGCCACAGAGCCGTTCCGAATCTTACGACGCCTACCGCACAAAAAAGAACGATGATGGCAGCCTGTCGTTGACCCAGATTCTCTTTGCCGGCAAGAAGTATTCGCTGTCTGTCGGCGGTGAATCTGCCGCTACCACTGCGCCAGCGGCCTCGCAGACGACCACCAACTAATGCCAGGCACACTCGGACGGCTGAACTCCGGGAGGGGCACAGTTGAGTCGCACCGGGAAAAATTGAGTAATTGTGTAACTGCGTAATTGAGTAATTGTTTTCACTTAAACAATTACTCGATCCCCCCAATTTTTAAAAATAACTCAATGAAGAATGGAGGGATTGAGTAATTGAAACTGACAATAGACAAGCTTCGATTTTGATTTCAATTACACAATTACCCGATTACGCAGCAATCCCACATTCCTACTTCTTGAACCCTTTTGCCATGTCGTATCCCGAACTGAGCAACGGAGCAATCTTGCCCTTCAGGCCTGAAGCGCGGTGGGTGTTGTAGGGCTGGTTGCAGTATTCCAGCAGCGGAGCCGCTGCCGCCTCCCAATAAAAGCGTGGAGCCAGCGCTTGCAGCCGCAAGCGCATCTCGTGCCGCAGGTCGGGGTTCTCGGCCAGGGCCACAATGGCATCTTTCCATCCGGTCACATCGCCGGACGGCAGCGCCGGGCCCACTCGCTCGCGCACAACGAAGTCGCCGAAGTAGTCTCCCTGCGAGAGGATCATCGGCAATCCTGCCCAGATGTAATCCAGCACGCGGGTACGAAACGAGAAGCGGCTCTCCACCGAAGCCGGATGCGCCGAGACGCCAACATCTGCCTCCAGCAAAAAATTATGCCGCTGCTCATAAGGCGCCCATACCGGATAAAAGAATACAAACTTGTCGAGCAAATCCAGCTCTTTGGCCAGCGACCGGCTCTCTTCCGCTTTGGACATCGGCCGATTATTCGGATTGGGATCTTGCGCCCCCAGGAACACCATTCTGATGGTGGGTTGCTCTTTGGCGGCTTCGGCCACGGCGCGGATCACCGTCAGCGGATCGAGCCACTGCCACATGCCTCCCGCCCAAAGAAGCAGAAAGTCTTTCGGCCCAATTCCCGGCACGATTCCGCGCAGCACATTCTCCGAGTGCACCGGCGGAGCCGCCGGCAATCCGAAGGGCACAATGCCAACCAGGCTGCGAAAGCTGGGATCGCGCTTATACTCGTCCGGGTGCAACCGTCCCAGGGCGCATAACCGCCCCAGCCAGTAGTCCCATTGCTGTTCGCTGGAACATAGGAAGAAGTCTCCCTCATGCATCTGCTCATTCAGGCGGTACCACTGCCGCAGATATCCCCATTGCGGATGGTCGGGGTGCGCATGTGCCAGATATTCAAGGAGATAGGCGTCGTACAGGTCAATCACCAGGTGCTTGGCCAGTTTGGCCAGGAACGGGAACCGGGCCAGCACCAGACCTTGCGTAATCACCACGTCGCTGGCCTTGGCCGCTGCCTTCAGCTCGCCTTGCTGCTCGGCGGCATTATCGAGCATGCGTATTCCCTGGGGAAAGAGCTTGCTGGGCAGGGTGCTGGCTATGGTGACTTCGTGCTGGCGGGCCAACACCTTCGCCAGTTCCAGGCAGCGCACCGCCGGACCGGCCATCTGTGCCCCCAGGGCATCGTTAGTGACAAACAGCACCTTCATGGGATTTCTACTGCAAATGTTATATGTTGATGAGTATTACCGGAAAAGCATTTTTCATGAAGATTGCTCTTTTAGGCACTCGCGGCATCCCCAACCGCTATGGAGGCTTTGAGGCCTTCTACGAAAAGCTCTCGCAATATCTGGCAAATGACGGGCACGAGGTTTCCGTATACTGCCGCCGCGCCTTCACCCGCCCTGAAGATGCCGGTCTGGTGGATCCAAAAATTCGCCGCGTCATCCTGCCCAGCATCTCAGCCAAGCATTTAGACACGCCTGTACATACTTTTCTCTCGGTCATGCACGTGATCTTTACACGAGCCGATATGGTGCTGCTGTGCAATGTCGCCAACAGTCCTGTGGCCTGGATTCCCCGCCTGTTTGGCAAGCCCGTGGTTTTAAATGTGGATGGCCTCGACCGCCAGCGCAAAAAATGGGGACCGCTGGCGCGGATGGTATTGTCGGTCTGCGAGTTCTTTTCCGTCTTTACGCCCAGCCGCGTGGTCACCGACTCGCTGACCATGCAGCAGTATTATCAAAGCCGCTATGGCAAAGCTTCGGTCATGATCGGTTATGGCGCGGAGCCGCCACAACACATGCAAACCACCCCGGAAAGCTCAGTTCTAAAGCGTTTCGGTTTGAATCCGAAGCAATTCGTCCTCTACGTCAGCCGCCTTGAGCCGGAAAACAACCCTGAACTGGTAGTTCGCGCCTATCAGAAAACGCGGATTCCCTGGCCGCTGGTGATGGTGGGCAGCAACGCCTATGATCCTGCCTATGAGCAGCGCCTGCGCTCGCAGGCAGATCAGCGCGTGATCTTCACCGGCTCAATCTATGGCGATGGATATTGGGAGCTGCAGCTCAACGCGGCATGTTTTGTCTTTGCATGCGAAGTTGGCGGCATCCATCCCGCGCTGGTGGAGGCCATGGCGGCGGGCAATCCAGCGCTGTACCTGAACACTGAATCGAACCGTGAGACCGCTGGTGATTGCGGGGTAGTCTTCGAGCACAACGAAGACGATCTGGCGGCAAAATTAAACAATCTGTTCAGTGACCCGAAATCGCTTGCACAGCTGGCCGCCAAGGGCACGCAGCGCGCTAGAGAACGCTATGGCTGGGGTGAAATAACGCGCCAATACGAGAAGCTTTTTGAGGAAATTCTGTGAAGGTTGTTTTTAATCAAGATCCGAAAGAAACACATTTCCTGAATGTAGATGTTGATGTGTGGTCTAAATTCCCTCTTGACCAGCTCATTGTTGCATTGGGAGACGAGGTATTCGTCCATTATGTGGGACTGGAAGGCGAACGTTACGGAGCTCACTTTTCTTTGTCTCATTCCTTTCAAAAAGACGCGGACACTTTAACTCGTCGATTGGCTACTCTTATCACCAACCTTCCAAGGACCGCTCGCAAACTATGGAATAACGCTCAGGTGAGGCAATTCAATATCGGAATGCAAAGTGGAGTCAAGCCGCCCTCGCACAAGATCTGCATCAAGAAGCAAACCTTGGAAGCCGTAGTTCGCGTGGGGGGGAGTATTGTCGTGACCACATATGCCGCACAAGTCAAGTCGTATAAGCGTCGAAGCAGGAACCTTTGAAACCATGAAACATATTGATTCATCCCTCGGAACCTCAAGCCTCAATTTTGCGTCTAATCCTCTGTACAATGTCTACAGGCCGCCTTTGCGGCCATAGGCATTTCTATGGGTATGCGTAGTTGGTCAATTCCGGCGGGCCAGTGGTTTGGCATTAATGTGCGGGTGCACCTCACATTTTTCTTTCTGCTGTTTTTTGTCTGGATGACCGAATCGAAAGGCGTCGATCCTACCTATACCTTTCTGCGCAGCCTGGCATTCACGGGAATCGTGATGGCTGCCGTGCTGGCGCATGAGTTAGGGCATCTCGTGGTCGCCCTGCGCGGCGGGCCTTTGCCCCGGGCCATCATCCTGCTGCCCATTGGCGGGCTCTCGCTCATGGAGGGTGCCCGCGAGCAGAGTTCGCAAATTACTCATCCTCATCCGGTCTCGCCACAGCGTGAAATTCATATTGCGATGGCCGGGCCGCTGGTGAACCTGGTGCTGGCGGTCGGACTGGCGGCCGTGGTCCGGCAATATTGGCCGCAGGTCTCTTTACGGCAGTTGCCGCTGCTGCATTTGAGTAACCTTGCCCGCTCCGCGGTGTGGATCAACCTGCTGATCGCCGCCATCAATCTTTTGCCTGCCTTTCCACTGGATGGCGGACGCGTACTGCGCGCTCTGCTCTCCCGCCACATGGACTACCCGCTCGCCACCCGCCGCGCCGTGAACCTGGGCAATCTGTTTGTTGTACTCCTGATGTTTGCCGGTTTGTGGAATACCTGGCTGATGCTGACCGGCTTCTTTCTCTTTGTGGGCGCGCAGCTTGAAGAGCGCACGGTGCTGTTTCAATCGGTGCTGGAAAACGTGCGCATGGAAGAGGTCATGCTGACCGAGTTCTCTACCCTCTCGCCGGCAGATACCCTGGAAGATGCGCTCAGCAAGGCGGTCCACACCTTGCAGGACGATTTTCCCGTGGTGCGCGGTACAGACATGGTGGGGGTCGTCTCCCGGCAGAAAATCCTACAAGCCCTCCGGGAGGAGGGCAATGCTTACGTGCAATCCATCATGAACCGCGCCTATGAGATTGCCGGGAAGAACGATACGCTGGCCAGCGCCTTCCGCAAGATAACCTCCCATGGTCTGACGATTATCCCGGTCGTGGACCAGGAACGCCTGGTAGGAATCGTAACCCTGCAAAACCTCATGCACAGCATGAGCGTTCTTGCAGAGAGCAAAAAACTACGCCGCAGCCAGGAAGAAGAAGAGTAGCCCCGGCGTCCCGCCTGCTGTCGTGTGGGCATCCTGCCCACACGTTCTAAAAAATCCGCACAATCCGTGAAATCCGCAGTAGGCAGTTCAAAGTCTCATCGTCTTCGCCAGTTTCACGGCCTCAATTTTGCGCAGCTCGGCCAATGCCGCTTCCGGAACTTTGCTGTCAACCTGCACCACGGCAATGGCGTCGCTGCCTTCGCCGGCCCGGCGTCCCAGGGCAAAGTTGGCAATATTGACCTTGTGGTCACCGAGGACCATTCCCACTTTTCCGATCACGCCGGGAACGTCGCGGTTTTCCATGTAGACGATATCGCGCTCCAGCGGCGCTTCAATGTCAATGTCATCGACCGCCAGCAGGCGTGGCGATTTGCCGTGCAGGATCGCACCCTTGACCAGCATCTCTTTCTGGTTGGTCTTGACCAGCACCGAAAGCACGTTGCCCGCCCAGCCGCCGGGGGTCTCGGTGTTCTTAGCTTCGTGAACCCGCAGACCGCGCTCTTGTGCCAGCGATGCAGCGTTTACCAGGTTGGCGCGCTCGGAGAGCATCAGGTTGAGAATGCCCTTGATGGCCCCATTGCGGATCAGATCCGTCTTCCACTCGGCAATGCGCCCGCTGTAGCGAAGCGAGATCTCTTCCAGGTTGCCGGCGGTTGCCTGTGCCAGGAAGGCGCCTAGCCGCTCGGCGAGAAGGATATACGGTTCCATCTCCACGTATTCATCGTGCGAGACCGAAGGCACGTTGACCGCATTCTGGATCACGCCGTCTTTCAGGTAGTCCTTTACCTGCCGGGCGATCTGCATGCCCACGGCATCCTGCGCTTCGCCGGTCGAGCCCGCAATATGGGGCGTGGCGATAACATTCTCCAATCCCAATAACGCTGAACCCTTGGGCGGCTCTTGGGTAAATACGTCCAGAGCCACACCTGCCACGTGTCCGGATTGCAGCGCCGCCGCCAATGCGGCTTCATCAATCAGCTCGCCGCGGGCGCAGTTCACCAGCCGCACTCCCTTTTTCATTTTCTTCAAGGAGTCGGCATTGATCATGCCCGTTGTCTGCGGGGTCAGACCCACATGCAACGAGAGATAATCGGCAACCGCGTAAACCTCGTCAAGCGAAGCCAGCCTGATGCCCAGCTCGCGGGCGACGCTGGCGGAGACAAAAGGATCGTGCGCAACCATCTCCATGCTGAAGGCGCGCGCGCGCCGGGCGACTTCAAGACCTACGCGCCCGAGTCCCACAATGCCCAATGTCTTGCCGCGCAGTTCGCTGCCTTGCAGCGATTTTTTCTCCCATTTGCCGGCACGGGTGGTAACGTCAGCGCGGACAATATGCCGCGCCAGCGCCAGCATCAGCGCAAAGGTATGCTCGGCCACGGCGACAGCATTGGCGCCCGGGGTATTCATGACCGCAATCCCCAGCCGCGTGGCTGCGTCAAGATCAATGTTGTCCACGCCTACGCCGGCGCGGCCAATGACCTTCAGCTTTTGGGCATGCTCCAGCAGCCCGGCATTTACGTCCACCGCCGAGCGCACCAGCAGCGCGTCAGCATCGGAAATCTGTTTAGGCAGGTCGCCGTTGATCTGGTCCGCCGTGATCACCGTCCAACCGGACTCTTCTTTAAACAGAGTCACCGCGGCAGACGAAGTCTTTTCAGCAAGTACGATTTTCATGTTTTCTATTATTCCTAAGGACTTAATCTATACTTTTAATCCTAATAAAATCCGAGGCTGCAAGCAGTTCGAGGACCAGAAAGCACGGGTGGTCCGATTTAGGCCGCGGGTGGTTCTAGTCTCCATCCGAGGTTCCTCTCCCGCTTCGCGGGGTCGGGATGACAATAAAGAGCGCAGACCTTTTAAAAAAGCTACTTGGCCGACGCCATCGCTCCCACCGGTTCATAAGCGATGCCATTCGCATCCGCATAAAGTTGCTGCGCCGCGCGCACGGCTACGCCAAACTCAAAGCTCTTGCGCTGGCCAACCTTCGCGGTTACCTGCTCCAGGCCAGCAATGATAGCAATCGTATCCAGGTAGTCGAAATAACCCAGATGGGCAATTCGGAAGAGCTTGCCTTTCATATCACCCTGTCCGTTGGCGATAACCGCGTCAAACATCTCGCGGAAACCTTTTACGAACACGCCGGAATCGATCCCGGCAGGCGGAATAATTGCGGTAAGCGCTGCTGCCGGTGCGGTTGGCGCGTAAAGCTCTAAATCCAGGGCCGCGGCCGCCGCCCGTGTCATAGCGGCTGCCAATTCGGCATTGGCAATCAGGGCATCGCGTCCGGCGGCTAGATCGCCATTGCCGGCGGCCCGGATGAAATCAAATGCCGCTCCCAATCCTGCGATGAGTGACGTAGCCGGCGTGAAGGCGGATTCGCCTTTCGATGCGGCTTTGCGCTCTTTGCGCAGATCAAAGTAATAACGCGGAGACTTGGTGGTCTCCATACGCTGCCAGGTCCGCTCGCTGACGGAGAGATACGCCAACCCGGGCGGAATCATGACTGCCTTTTGCGATCCACCGATGACGATGTCGAGGCCCCAGCCATCCACATCGAACTTGGTTGTGCCTAAGCCCGTGATGGCGTCTACGACGAGAAGCGCCTCGTGCTTGGAGTCGCGCAGCAGCTTTGCCACCCCAGGGACATCATGGCGCGCGCCGGTAGAGCTTTCCGTAGCCTGCATATAGACCACGCGCACGTCAGCGCTTAGCTTCTGGCGCACGGCTTCCAGCGTAAAAGTCTGCCCGTACTCCGCCTTCACCAATTCCACCTTGCAGCCGTAGGCCTTGCCCAGGTCTGCCCAGCGCTCGCCGAACTTGCCGGCGGTGAGCACCAGGATGGTGTCTCCGGGCGAGGTCAGGTTCGAGATAGAAGCTTCCATCGCACCCGAGCCCGAAGAGGCCAGCAGCAGGCAATCATTGTTGGTGCCGATAAACGCCTTCAGGTCGGCAAGGGTGCGGGTATACAGCGTGCGGAAATCCGCGGTGCGGTGGTGCATGCCAAATGCCGCCATCGCATTTTGCGCCGAGGGCAGAAGCGGAGTCGGACCGGGGGTAAACAGCCTATTTTTGCGTAGCATGATGATTAGTGATCCTTATGAGAAATAGTGAGAGGTACATTGAATGATACCGCATGCCCGTTCTCGTGACCAGAGCGAAGCCTGCCGGGTTTCATATTGTGAGAACGCGATTTCGTTTACAAAAATCAGGGAGTCCCACGATTTGCAAGCCAGCCATGTTGCAGGCAGAAGATAATTGCTCAACCAGAGAATGGTTCAGGGAAGAACGAGACTTTGCACTGCAAGGATTCAAGAAATCCGTGTTAATCCGCGTCTATCCGCGGCGAAATCCTACTCTTTCGTGCTCCGCACGTGCCGGATGGAATTCTTGCCATGCCGTTTCACCTCGTACATGATTTCATCCGCTTTTTGCACCATGATCTCGGTGTTTTCCGGGACGGTGTCGTAGGTTACTACGCCCATGCTGAAGGTGACGTGAGAATGTTTCTCCTGCATAGCCAGGGTCAGCAGGCGATGCAGTTTATTGATGACGAAGGCTGCCGAGGCGTGACCGGCCTCGGGCAGCAGCAGCGCGAACTCGTCTCCTCCCAGGCGTGCGGCCACATCTTCGGCGCGCAGATTGTTTTGCAGGATACCGGCGACTGTGATCAATATCTGATCGCCGGCTTCGTGGCCGCTGGTATCGTTTACCCGCTTGAAGTTATCGAGGTCAACATAGGCCATGCTCAAAGGACGCGCATAACGGAAAGAGCGCTTTCTTTCGATCTCGGCCCTTTCATAAAACGAGCGCCGATTGGCCAGGCCGGTGAGGGCGTCGCTGCGGGCAAGTTTCTTTTCGGCTTCCAACAGCGCATCCTGACTTGTGCGAAGCGCCTTCTGCATCTGTACCTGCTCGGTAACATCCTGTGCATGGCCTAATATGTAGGGAGCGGCGCCCCTGTCATGGATGAGACGGTTGCTGTAAGCCCAGATATGCCGCTGCCCGGCGCTGTCGACCACCACCATATTTCCGGCAGCAACCTGCTTTTGCTGGATCTCTTGCAGGTATGAATCGAAGCCGGGTATGGCTTCTGGAACCAGGACCTCGCGAATATTTTTCCCGGTACACTCCTCCACTGCGCGTCCCAGGCCGCGAGCGGCCGCGGGATTAATTGAGAGCAGGTTGCCTTCAAGGTCATGGGTGCAGATGAGGGCGGTGCTGTTTTCCACCAGGTTGCGATAGCGCTCCTGGGCAGCAAGCAGGCTCTCTTGAAACGAGACAATTCGCTGGGCCACCAGCAGCCGGGCCTCCAGCTCGCCCGGCGCCGGGGGTTTGCGAATGTAGTCGTCGGCCCCCGATCGGAGCCCATCAATCAGGTCCTGGCTTTCGTGTTTCGCCGTAAGCAGCAGGATGTATGTGTAATGGCGCCGGGTAAGGGCTCTCATGCGCCGGCAAAGTTCAATGCCTTCGATTCCGGGCATGATCCAATCCAGAATGGCAATGGTAGGCACGTCGGCAGAGTGCAGCAACTCCCACGCCTCTGTGCCATCACTCGCTAAATGGATTTCATACCCCCATCCCTCCAGCAGCCGCCGCAATAATTCCCGTATCACGGCGCTGTCGTCTGCCACAATGAGCCGAAGCGGTCCGGTCGCGCAATGCGCAGTTGTCTGCCTGGATGCCGTGCCCCTGGATTCCGCCTTGCTGGAGGCGGGTGCTGGTTCCGATTTGCGACTGTCTGTAGACATGCTCACATCAAATCGGGGGGAGGGTAAAACTGAGTGCATATTAGCATTGTATTGGCGAATGTTAACCACAGTTTTAACCACAAAGGACACAAAGGAAAAAACAAGGAATCTGTTCGTGGCCATAGCCGGCATAGAAACCTCAAATGCTTCCCTTCGTGTTCCTTCGTTCCGCTTTGTGCCCTTTGTGGTAAAACCTCTGTATGACCATTCCCGAAAAAATTCAGCAAGACATCGTCGCCGCCATGCGCGCCCGCGAAGAGCAGCGCCTTTCCACCCTGCGCATGGTGAAATCTGCCCTGAAGAACAAGGAAATCGACAAGCGCGCCCCGCTCGACGAAAAAGAGGCGCTGGCCGTGCTCAGCACCCTCATCAAGCAGCGCAAAGATTCTGTGGAGCAGTTCACCAAGGGCGGACGCCAGGAGCTGGCCGACAAAGAAGCCGCCGAGATCGTAATCATCGAGTCTTACATGCCCAAGGCCGCCGGCGAAGAAGAAGTGGTTGCCACGGCGCGCGCCGCTATTGCCGAAATGGGAACGCCTACCATGAAAGACATGGGCACAGTGATGAAGAATGCCATGGCCAAATTCGCAGCTTCTGGCACGCGCGTGGATGGCAAACTAGTCAGCGAAATCGTGAAGCGCGAGTTATCGAAGTAAGGGTCAGCACTCAATCCAAACTGCGGCACTTGGCATTTAGCCCTCACAGATCATGTAAGCAATCTGTAAACGTGCAGCGCAGATGTTTTCTAAGGGCTAAATGCGAAGCGCTATTGCGTGTTTTACGCTGACCGCTTCTTTCAGGCTGCTGTCGTATTTTTCATTGACCGCAGCGCCATCACACCCAGCACCAGCACCGCTGCCACAATCGCGATCCACAGCACAGCTGGATGTTTATCTGACCACGGCCGCTCATCCGGACGCCCCGTAAATGCCGTATTCGTCTGCTCTGCGCCAAGCTGGGACTGAGTTGCGTTCGCCTCTGCCTGGAAGAGTTTGGCGTAGTCGTAAACCGGCTCGTCGAGCTTCTCATCGCCGTAATAGAGGTGGGGCGAATCTGACGAGTTGAAGTAGGCGCGCCGCTCGTATTGCTCGAGCCGCACGCCGGTGATCTTCAGCGGGGGATCGTCTCCGTTATGGATTACGACTTTGAGAACGTCCGGCCTGATTCCACCCAGATCGAGCGTGGATTGCTCAAAGTCGATCTTCTGCCCATGGCGCAGCATGTGCACGCGGCTGAGCTCCCCTGATGGACCAGGCCAATCATTTTCCCCGTTTTGAATCTCGACCTCGCGCTTGAAGTTAGGTTGCGCGGCATCAATGGTAAATTCCAGCCGCTCCAGCGGAACATTCGCCGGCACCGAAAAGGTAAAGACCGTTTCTTTGTTCTGTTCTTCCCTTTTTGGTTCACTGCTGATATTCCGCCACACCGCCTTCTCTTCTTCTTTTATGTTGGCGGTCGCGGCTTCAATGTCGGCGGGTTTCACCGCCCCTTCCAGGGTGATACGAAGATATTTGTATCGCGTGACGGGCAGCCGCAGCGTGGTGTTGCCGCCCAGGTTGTCGTCTGAGAGGTCGTAAACAATGGTATTGGCCAGCGTTGACCAGTGCGCGCCGTGCAGATCGTCCTGCCCTTCTACGCGCACCTTGGAGACGAAATTTCTTGCTCTCAACTTCAGAGTAATTCGGTCGTACTCTGCCAGGTCGCTCATGTCCAGAAAGAACTGCGTCTTATCGCCAACTACGCCTGGCTGCAGCACCTTAACGTCTTTCTGGTCGGTCTCAGAACTGCCACGCTCGGTGCTCAGGGCGTAAGGGACTTCATGGCCATCAGCCGCATACAGGCGCAGATCGCCCAGATCGGGGCGGGCATGCTGCCACACCGTCTCATCCACCACAAAATAGTGTTGCCCAGACGCGCCACCCACCTGCACCTCGCGCAAATATTTGAAATAAGGAACAGAAGCGCCCACGAATACAGACAACGCCGCAAAGAGGAAGAAGGCTTTCATGCTCATGCCGAGGTCCCCTTGGCAGATTTGTTTGCCTGGGGAGAAAGCTTCAGCCAATCGCGCTGATAGGCGTACGAGATGCCGAGCAGCACAATCCCTAAAACCAGGAAGCTCACGACGCGGTATACGCGGTTGAGTTCCGAGGAATCGTATAAGAGGACTTTCCCTATCGTAAAAGCAATCAGCACCAGGGCCTGCCAGCGTACAAACGCAGATCGCTTCCAGAAGCCCGTCACCATCAGCGCCGCGCCAACAACCAGCCAGATGATCGAATAGCTGAAGCGCTCGGCAATTTCGTTCTGCATGTAGAGTTCCCAATTCCTGCCATCATAGAGAGTGGTTGCCATTGACTGGCGGCTGAAATAATCATGGGCCTCCAGCGTAAGACTCACCAGGACGAGCACGGTCAATACAACTCCCGCCAGCCTGATCGCCCATTTTCCTGTTTTGCCGGACTCGGTTTTGCTCACCTCCCGGCTGCCCAGAATGATGATTCCACCCAGCACCGCAACGGCAACTGCATAAGTGGCAAAGCGCGCATTGAAGACTAACCTCGCTGCCATCTCCGAGCTGTCGAAAACGAAGACGCGGAAAATCGCCAGCACCAGGATGGTGACCGCCAGGTAACGCAAAACGGCGATCTTCGTCCGGTCTGAGATCCACAGCAGCACCGCCGATTCAATCAGCCAGCCGATTGTGATCCAATGCGCATTCAGCTTGAGCGGGATGGCAATCGTGATAAACGCAATGGCAATCGCCACGTGCAGCAGGGCCACCACCTTGCGCGTATCTTTTTCAGCAAAGCGGCGCATGAACACATTGCTGATCGCCAGGTAGATTGCCGCCAGTCCCAGGGCGAACCAGGTGAGCGTTGCCGTCTCCTCTTCGTACATGGCGTAAAGCGCGAGAAAGAATCCGGCGGCATTGAAGAAAGGGAGCAGGGTCAGGGTGATCGAAGGTCCGGGAAATTTGCTGGAGCGGTAATACGGCGTGACCAGGGGAATGGCGGCAAAGATCGCGGCAAATATGGAAGCAAATACGAGAGTGGTCGGGCGTTCACTCCTCGAGTAATGTTCCGCTCCCCAGCCCACGTAAAGGATGATGGTTCCAATAAAACTGCCCCACAGCAGCCGGCGCCAGGGCTTGAGAACGGCGAGCGCCAGCACTCCAAGATCCAGTATGGCGACGTAGGTAAACAGAACAATCTCTTCGTTCTTCCCCGTAGAAACCAGTACCGGGCTGAGGAAGCCGCCAATCAGCGCATAGAGGGCCAGGATCTGCGCGTCCTGTGCGAATGCCATGACGACCGTAGCTGACGTAACGATAATCATGGCCGCAAAGACCGCTTCCACTGGAATCAGGTTGAAGTAGTGCGCTCCCCACAATGAGAAATACAGTACCCCGATCCCTACTGCTTTGAGAGAATATGAAAAAAACGCCTGTCTCTTGCGGCGGAACCGTTCGCTCCACAATACAACCAGTGTGCCGGCGACGATGCCGATGGCAACCCGGCCAAGGGGACCGATCATGCCGCTATCGAAGGCCAATTTGAGGAAGTAAGAGACGGCACCCAGGATGGCAATGATGCCAATCCAGCTAAACCACAGCTTGCCGATCTTCGATTCCAGGTTGCCGCGTTCAGCCGGCGGAGCGGCCTGCGCGAACATGGGCGGAGCCGAAGCTGAAGACGGTTGCGGTTCCGAAATGGGAAGAGCTGGTGAAGCCGCCGCCGCAGGCGGTGCGATGGGCGGAGCTGCTTCCGGTCGCTGAGCTTCCGCAGCAATTCCCAGCCTTTGCTCCAGCCGGAAAATTCGCGCTGTCAGCGCCGCTACCTGCTGCCGCAGCGCTTCCAACTCATCTTGGGGGTTGGGCATGGGGGTAACACTACCCCATTTATGCACTGTGAGCAAAGGTTTTTAGTAGCGCCGGCGTCCCGCCGGTGTTGCCCAGCAGAAGCGGACGCGGGGACATCAGTTCGCGCGCTGGTCCGAATTGGGATTACCCCCGGTACTGAAAGCCGCCTGCCAACACGATGACTTATGTAAGACGAATATCCAACAGCGCTATCCAGTACTGAAGAGATTGCAATGTAAAGCCGCAGAGTATCAATCCTATGCCAAAGACGCCGAGGCGCCGCTCCGGCAGATTGTCGGCGTAGTATTCGATAAAGGGATTGATCATGATGCCGATGCCGGTGACCAGGCCCGTCACCAATCCTACCCGAAGGGCAAATGCCCAGGGATGTTCGATGTGGCGAACCAGAGTGCTGCAAATGAGCGCCGTTGTGATGTAGCCGATGGTTCGGATGATAGTCCCCCAGAATTGCCGGGGTGAGAGCCGCGGCCGGCGGGCAGCTTCGTAGTCCGTGGCAGGTCGCATGCCGCGGGAATAAGCGAATACTTGTCCAATGGTGATAAGAATGCCAAATGCGATTGCGAAGCGAAGGCCAAGGATTCTGTAAAGTCCGAGGCTGAATCCAAAGGCGCGTATGGCGCTGAACAACGCCTCCCATGGAAGCGAATAATGCTTCTCACCGCGAGAGGCTCGGCTGAATTCAATGGCGAGGGTGATGCCGGTGGCGATTCCCGAGGCCAATCCAAAGACAAATCCCAGACCGATGCCGTAACCGACTCCGAAAACAACGGAATACGTTACTGCCCGGGTCAGCAGCCGCAGGGGACCATGCTGCCCACCCAACAGGTCGTAAGCAAGATATAGACTTCCCAGCACATCAAGGGTGGTGCCCGCAATGCTGATGGCGGCAAGCGTATGGTGGTCCATGGAACGATTGTAGAGGAGAGAAGCTGCGGCAACGCCTAGCACCGCTCATACTTCCAATTACGCGACTTCCCCTGCGCCAGCCACACGACGGAAGCCTGCAGCCGGCGTTTTCGGGTTTCATCGGTCTTTGCCTCGGTCAGCCATTCAACGTAATCCTTCCTCTTGCTGTAGGGAAACGCATCGAAGACAGCGAGAGCTTTCTTGTTCTTCTTTAATGCCGTCGTAAAATACGCTGGAACTGCCAACTCCTTCTTCTCCCCGCGCGGCTTTGACCTGGACTTTATGCCTTCGTCATTCAGTTGTTTGGCTTTCTTGACGTAGGCCAGCAGCACACGCCTTGGTGGCAGGTCTTTCATTGAAGTGATCCGCCCGAATTGGCCCATGGCGTTAACGTTGTTCTCCTCTCCAGGGATAATCAGGCTGCCCTTCCAGAATCCGAAGGCGCAATGCTGTTTAAACGCAGCCATGCCGCACAAAATACCCTTGTACATGAATGCAGGAAAGCGCCACTTGATGGCTTCTTCAACCTCGGGACAGCCTTCGTGAACAATTTCGCGCAGCTCCTGAAGAATAGGCTGGGCAAACTCCGCCGATTTGGAGATATACGTATCTACGCGCTTATCCCTGGTTCCCATGGTGCGAATATTCTCGTGGTTGCAGAAAGACAAGGCAAGCACAAAAGATTCGAAAGAATGATCTGGGTTTATGGCATAAGACTTCGACGAAAGCTCTTTGCAAAAAGATAGGTTCCAGTTCTACAATGAAGTCTAGGTCTGGTTCTCTGAGAACTGACAACTGAGAACCGAGGACTGTTTCAGACGGTATCCGCTATGCGGAACTGCACTGGAGGTAGCATGAGCTTCACTTCGCACGTCCCACAGGACAGCCCACGTCCTAAAGTTACAGTTCATTCCATTCAACAGAAAAAAGGCCGGCAGCGGATCACCTGCATGACTGCCTACGACTATCCCACAGCCCGGCTGGTGGATGAGGCCGGCATTGATATGCTGCTGGTCGGCGATTCGCTCAGCATGGTGGTGCTGGGACAGGAAAACACGCTTGCCATCACCGTGGATGAGATGCTGCACCATACCCGTGCCGTGCGCCGTACTGTCCGCAGCGCGCTGCTGATCGCCGACATGCCATATGGTTCCTATCAACTGGGTGCGGAGGATGCGCTGCGCAATGCCTCCCGCTTCATTAAAGAGGCAGGCGCCGAGGCAGTGAAGATTGAAGGCGGAGAAAAACGGGTGGGATTGATTACGCGCCTGCGCGACGCCGAGGTCCCAGTGATGGGCCACATCGGCCTGACCCCGCAATCGCTACACCTGATGGGCGGATATAAAGTGCAGGGCAAAACGCTGGCAGATATCGAACAGCTTATGCGCGATGCCGTGGCGCTGGAGCGCGCCGGCGTGTTCTGCATCGTCCTGGAAGGCATGCCACGCGAAGTTGCAGCTATGATTACGGCTGAAGTGCACGTGCCCACCATCGGCATCGGGGCCGGCCCGGAGTGCGACGGCCAGGTGCTGGTGCTGCATGACATGCTGAACCTGACATTTGCACCACCCGCCAAGTTTGTGCGGCAATATGCCGATGTTGCGGGAACGATCCGCCACGCTTTGGAGAGCTATAAAGCTGATGTTGAATCGGGGGCGTTTCCCAGCGACGAGGAGTCTTATCACCTTCCCGCTGATACGCGGCAGACGCTGGAGAGCATCGCGGAACGTAAACGCGCGCTGCGCAAGTGAAAACCGTTGATTCCATCGAGGAAATGCGCGCGCGCTGCCGAGCCGCGAAAAACAACGAGCAGCGCCTGGGCTTCGTGCCCACCATGGGCGCGCTGCATGAAGGCCACCTTGCGCTGGTGCGCGCCGCCCGGGCACAGTGCAAAACAGTTGCTGTTTCCATCTTTGTAAATCCCACCCAGTTTGGCCCTAACGAAGATTTTGCCAAATATCCGCGCGCCCCGGAGCGCGATCAGAAAATGCTGGAAGCCGAAGGGGTTTCGTTGTTGTTTGTCCCAACCGTCGATGAGATGTACCCGCAGGGCGCAAGCACCTTTGTCACGGTGGAGAGGCTAAGCGATAAGCTTTGTGGACGCACGCGCCTAGGGCACTTTCGCGGAGTGGCCACAGTGGTCTCTAAACTCTTTCACATCGTCGAACCTGATGTGGCTTACTTTGGGCAAAAAGACGCCGCCCAGGTTGCGATCATCCGCAGGATGGTGCGCGATCTGGCCTTCAGCGTTGAGATCATGATGGTGCCTACAGTCCGCGAAACCGATGGATTGGCCCTCAGCTCACGCAACGCATATTTGAGTCCCACCGAGCGCAAGCAGGCATTGGTTTTATATCGGGCGCTCTGTCGCGTGCAAACCCTGGTCGACCGGGGCGAGCGCAACGCCGCCAAACTGATGGAAGCTGCCAAAGATATATTTCGAGATGAGCCCGCGGTGCGTCTCGACTATGTGGAGATCGTCAATCAGGAAACTCTTGATCCTGTAGCCGATATTTCCAAAGGCGCGCTGGTCGCGGTGGCGGCGTTTGTGGGAAGCACCCGGCTGATTGATAACATCTTGCTGTAGGTATTTTGAAATCAACCGACGACTTGGCACTGTTGAATTTTGAATAATGTCAGCAGAGGCCGATAACTCTAAAAACGGCGCCATAAAGTTCGCTGTCATCGTATATCCTGCTATTCTTTAAATATTAAAATTGAAGATGTTTCTACTTCTCGCTTGACCGAGCAATAGAAACCAATTCGTGCATGACTCCTCGCAAAAGCAAAACAGGAAAGCCCCATGAGTTGACCGCATTGGCTGTCAAGGGATGCCTTATTGCCAAAGATGCTGCTTACAACATCGGCGACCTGATCAGGAACCGGTCAGCCATGGCGGCATTGGCGGTCAAAGACTGCGAAAAAGAGCTGGACCAGATCGAACGGCAGATCGATGAGAGGTTGCCCCAGGCCATCACGCAGGTATCAGAAGACAAAGCGCGTGAGCTTTTGGCATGTCTCAAGTTCATCACCGACCTCGAACGCATCGGAGACCTCATCTACTACGTGGCGCAGCGCGTGCAAATGCTGCACCATCTGGCGCGTGAAGATACCAAACACATGGCAGACATGGCCACGGTGCTGCAGAAAATGTTGGAAAAAGTCCATGACGGTTTTACATCGCGAGACCTGGGACTGGCCAGCGAGGTGCTCAGCATGGATAGCAAGCTTGACCAACTGCGGCAAGCCCTCTTTCAACGTCATCTGGAACGCCAGCGCAACGGCGCCGACGTAGTAAGCATTCTCTTCATTGCGCAGGCGCTGGAGCGCGCCGGAGACCACACCAAAAATCTCGCGGAAGAGCTCTTCAATCTGGTCAAAGGCCATAGCCTGCGACATGAACCCAAAAGACCGCGAACCCAGGCCTGAGTAGTTGTTTTAAACTGATCCACTATTCCTGATCTTCTTCATTCCAGAAACAAACGGATTGCCCTCAATGTAATAGCGCAATGGAAGCTCCGCCGATCTGGTGATGCCGATGCGTGGGGTGATAACGACTTTTTTTACTTTATATCCATCATCGGCGATCCACAGACCGGAGTCTGGCGAGGTCATATCGCGATTGTTGTCTTGTTCGCGGGTAATTTCCAGCGCCTGGCACAGACGCGCCGGTCCGCTGGTGAGCAGCCGCAAGGTCTGCGGTTCTTTAGCAGTCGTTGACGCTAATCCGCGTGCTTTGGCCATTGCGGAAAATCCTGCCAGTGGTTCCAGAGCGCGAAATAACACGCTGCCAGCCTGGCCTTCGGGCATACAAGAGATATTCAGGCAATAGTGCAGACCATAAGTGAGGTAAACATAGGCCCGTCCGGGTGGTCCAAACAAGACGCTGTTGCGCTGGGTGAGGCCGGCGGCGGCATGGGCGGCGGCATCGTCGGCCCCAAGGTAGACCTCAAGCTCGACAATGCGGCCAGTACGCAGGGAACGGCCTTTTCTCCGTAAGAGTATCTTTCCCAGTAGTTTAGGTGCAATTTCTCTAGGGTCAGGTATGTAAAATTGGGCCGGGAGAGGGGTCAGACCAGCCAAATCTAACAATTTATTGGCATAGTTTGGTATATTGCGTGCTGAATTAGTAGCAGAGTTCCGCATTTTAAGATGAATTTTAAGCCAAATCGATTCCCGGTTCTGATAGCAGTGTAACGAAGTATTTCCGATATTGAGAGGAGCATTCTAATGAGAGCAAATCGTATTTTACTGGTGTTTATGGTGTTGCTGGCGCTGGCGGCCGTGGCCATGGCGGAGACGATTCCTGCCGCAACTTATGTTACCGTGCGCACCTATAGCACGCTGAAATCGGGGACAAACCGTAGTGGGCAAGCCTGGTCAGGTTCGTTGGTCAATGACCTGGTCGTAAATGGAAACCAAACCATTGCCCATGCCGGCGACCCGGTCAAGGGCATAATCTCGTACGCCAAAGATAGCGGACGCATCCATGCGCCCGGGCTGTTGACTCTGCGCCTGACTTCGGTGAACGGCATTCCCGTGAGCAGCAGTTCGCGCTCATTCAAGGGCAAGAGCCACACCACCAGTAACGCCACCAAGATTGGCGGGGGCGCGGGCTTAGGCGCGCTGATTGGCGGCCTGGCAGGTGGCGGTAAAGGCGCCCTGATTGGCGCCGGCGCCGGTGCGGCGGCAGGAACCGGCCTGGCCATGGCCACCGGCAAAATGCAGGCCACGGTTCCAGCCGAGACTGTGATCAGCTTCAGGATCCACAGCACCCAATAGTCAAAGTATTGTTGGAACAATAACGAAAACGATGAGCGGTAACATCCGGTTACCGCTTTTTTATTTGCCAAGGCTTACAATTGCGTTTTCATTCATGCGTGCGGTGATACAACGCGTGAGCCGCGCCAGCGTCAGAGTGGACGGCAAAATTGTGGGCCAGATCGGCCGCGGATTGCTGGTGCTGCTGGGCGTTTCCCGCACCGATACAGAAGCTGCCGCCGATTATCTGGCCGAGAAGATTGCCGGGCTGCGCATTTTTGAAGATCCGGACGGCAAGATGAACCTCTCTGTCGCGGATATTAAGGGAGCGGTGCTGCTGGTCTCGCAATTCACACTGTATGGGGACGTCCGGCGGGGCAAGCGGCCGTCTTTTGACGCAGCCGCGCCGGCAGAGCAGGCGCGTAAGCTCTACGAATACATGATCGAGCGCCTGCGCGGATTGGGCATTCCCTGCCAGACGGGCATCTTCCAGGCCGTGATGCAAGTTGAGTTGGTGAATGATGGCCCGGTAACCATACTGCTGGATTCGGAGAAAGGATTTTGAAGACGATGCGAATCTTGCACAGCAAATGGACCTACGTTGCCCTCAGTGGCCTCACGATAATTGGAATCCTCATTTTTTCGGTCTATGCATTCCGTGCCGTTGAGCGCGATCTCTACCCGCGGCCTGACTATGGCGTACAAACCATCTCCACTGCAGAGGAGCAATATCGGCAGAGCTTTCCCAAGCGGGGCTATTCGCGAACATTACGTGAATTGGGATCGCCTGCAGATGGTTGCCCAGCTTCGAATCTACTTCCTCCAACATCGGCATGCCTGATTGATTTTGTCTTGGCCAACGCCTCAAGCCCAGCGACCGCGAAAAGCGGGTATTTTTACACCTATATTCCAGGACCACCGAATGCTAAGGGAATTATCGAGAGCTACACGGTACATGGAGATCCAGCGACACCTCAAGCTGGCGTACGGCATTTCTTCATTGATGAAACTGGAGTGATGCGAGTGGATCGAGGCAAGCCGGCAAGCAAAGACAGCCCGATCAACGACTATTGACTACTGCGTAAGCCGAGGCTCTTTTCTGAACTTTTTCGCTAGATTTGTTGATGCTTCTCCAAAATCAAGTAAATCAAATTTTTCGCCTTCCTTCGTGCCCTTCGTCCTCCTTCGCGTCCTTTGTGGTTAAACTGTTGGCGTTCCCCTTTTGTTCGGCCGTCTTTCCCCTTTTAAGAAAGAGGTAAACATTAATGTCAATTCAGTGATGGCTTGGTAACCATACTCCTGGACTCGGAGAAGGGGTTCTGATCCCGCAGATAGTGTCAGTGGTGAAAGTTTGGTTCTTCCCCAAATTTGTGCGCCAGATAAGTTAAGTACTCCTCGATTGTTCCCGCCTGGTTCATGAAACGTGAAACCAGCCGGAAGATAGGGTTGTAGACCTCTCCGTGCTCGGTGATCGTAATGGTGCAGCCACCATCGGCAGGCATGATTTCGTAGGTCCAAGTCCCGCCGAATGGGAGTTTAGGATCGGCAATGCGACCTACCAAACGCCTCGGTGGAAGCGATTCCAGCATTTCTAACGCAAGCGATTCGCCACTCTTGTAAGTCTCACGCCAAACCGGATGGCCGTTCTGATCAGGCAGGCGCTCAATCTTGATGACGTTAAGACGCCACGATGGCATGGACTGAGCGTCGGTAATAACTGCCCAGACGGCCTCCGGTGATTGTTTCAAATGCAGTGTGCGGATGGCCGTATGTCCCTTGGGCAGCAACAATCCAATCACCCAGCCCGCAACGACCAGTGCAACCAGCGCAATCACTACAATTAGGACCCATTTCATCCGCTTGCTCCCCTTGTGTTTTTCAATTGGACCTGTTGTTCGGCGGCGGCGGCCAGAAGTTCCAGGCCGCGCAGGCCCGCTTCACGATCTTCTACAGACAATAACGACAGCAGATCGCTCACACGCTCCGGATCCAACACCTTCTGCATGTTCTTGATACGCAGTCCCGCGGGCGTGAGCCGTAGGCATACGCGGCGGGCATCGCCAGCATCCTTTGCACGCACCACGTGGCCACTCCGCACCAAACGCTCCACAGTCAGCGACATAGTCGAAGCCGTTACTCCCATGTGTTTGGCCAGAATCATGAGGCTGGTTGGTTCTTTGTCATCGAGATGATCCAGCACACTTGCCTGGTGTGCGCTAACTTGTTTGTGCGTTTCAGGATCACGCACATGACGCACATGGCACGCGAAAAAGATCTTGGGATAAAACTCTAATAACCGCCGGACTCCATGATCTTTCACACAACAATAATACGATAATAGTTTGATTTGTCAAATCAAATTAATTTTGGCCACATAATTTCTGGAATCCTGAATCGAGGTTCTCTAAGCCACTTATTGAAAAACCGGGCGCATGATGGCACACCCTGCCGGATTCCCCTTTTGTTCGACCGTCTTTCCCCTTATAAGAAAAAGGTAAACATAATGTTGATTCAGTGACATTTTTCCGAAAAAGCGGTTAAAATACTTGAAATTCTGGTATTTTGAGATAACCAGATAGTAATCTTCAAATTTTAGCTGTCTCTTTCCGTGAGACCTCCCTCTGGCCAATAGGAGTTGTTTGGTTGTGTCTGCCGTACTGCCGTTAAAAGAAAGCTCGCGCGAGCTGATCGTGGAAGTCGCTCGCGCTCTCGAGCCCTATTTCCCCGACATCACCGCGGCGTGGCGCGAAAAAATTACCGAAGAGTTTCATTTTGAAGCGCGCGCCCTGGCCGCGCTGGAGCGCACCAAGATCGCCACCGCATGTTCTTATCTTTGTCACGGAGATTTGCAGGGCTTTATTGAGAACCTGGTTTACACCGGCACCCGCCTGGCGAAATTGAAGGTCGATACACGCCTGGTGGCCTTCTCGCTCGATATTTATCAATCGAAGTGCGAGCCCTACCTGGGAAGTTTGTTTGGCGAGCGCCGCGCCGAAGCCATTGCCGCGCTGGAAACGCTGAATTCGGCGACGTTTGTAACCGTCAGCGGCGCTTACTTTGACACCAAAAGCAACGAATCAACCGCGCTGCTTTCCATCCTTGATGCCGAGCTGGCTGCTCCTACTGTGACCATCCTGCTGGAGCGCGTGCTGCGCATTTCAACCACGATATTTAACGCGCGTATGGGCGTGGTTCTGCTGCGCGAAGCTGATTCTGAGCTGTTGCATGTGAAGGCTTCGGTAGGACTTGAAGGCGAGATTCACGAAGACGTAGAAATACAACCGGGCCAGGGATTTTCCGGCGCCATCGCCCAGAGCGGAGAGCCCGCCATTTCGCTCGATGCCAGCCATGACGATCCTAATCTGAACCCGGCGTGGCGCAACAAAGCAAAAACCTTATGGGGCATGCCGCTCAAAATGGCCGATGGCAGCGTGATCGGCGTGATCCTGCTGGGCTTTGACCGGCCTTATGAGTGGCTGCCCACCGAGCGCGAATTGATGCGCGCCATCGCCGACCGCTCCGCCCTTGCCATTGACCGCGCCCACATCGCCGAGACGTTGCGCGAACGCGAGGCGCGCATCGCCGAACTCAGCGGCCACCTGCTGCGTGCGCAGGAAGAAGAGCGCAAGCGCATTAGCCGTGAGCTGCACGATGAGACCGGCCAGGCGCTGATGGTGATCCGGCTCTATCTAGGCATGCTGGAGCAGGCCGTACCGCAGCGCGCTCCCCGCGCCAAGATCCGCGAGACTGTGTCTGTGGTAGACCGCACCATTGACGGCATCCGCCGCATTATCGGCAAACTCTCTCCCCTGGTTCTGCAGGAGTTGGGGCTGGTGGCCGCCATTCGCAAAGAGGCCAAAGATCTGTTCCGCAATACCGGGGTCAAGGCGCGCGTGAACGTTGCCGACGACGTTGGCCGCCTCGATTCCGAGACTGAAACCGCCCTGTACCGCATCGTGCAGGAGGCCCTGCATAACGTGGTGAAACACGCCCAGGCGCACACGGTAAATATCCAGCTTGTCCGGGAGAATGACATGGTGAGGCTCTCGGTGGAGGATGACGGGGTGGGGATGGCCGCGAAATCCGGCAACTCGCGTGGCCACTCATTCGGCCTGGCTGGAATCAAAGAAAGAGTGAAGTCCATGAAAGGGGTGGTGCGCGTGCAATCGGCCAAAGGAAAAGGGACGCGGCTGGAAGTCAGCGTGCCATCGTTGCAATCGGCGGTTGAAACGCCGGCGTTGTCCGCTGCCGCTGTTGGCTCACACGTGCACTAACGATGCTCGAATACGGGTGAGCAAAAACTGAGCGCCGAAATAGCGCGAAGTTTTTGCGAGGGCGTAGTAGCCTTCCTTTGGCTGCGGAGCCCTTGAATGAAAGAGGTAATTAGGAATGCCAAAAATCAAATGCTTGCTTGTTGACGACCATACACTGTTTCGCCAGGGCGTACGCCGCCTGCTGGAGAGCGAGTCAGATTTCGAGGTGGTGGGCGAATCGCCCAATGCCGGTGATGCCGTAGAGAAAGCCCGCGACCTGCGCCCCGACATTGTGCTGATGGATATCGGCATGGCCGGACTCTCTTCCTTTGAGGCCGCGCGCCACATCAAGAAGAACCGCCCTGAAACCAAGGTCCTGTTCCTCACCATGTATGAAGACGAAGATTACCTGGTACAGTGCCTGGAGGTCGGCGCCTCCGGCTACGTGCTTAAAGATACGCCCGCGCCCCAACTGGTCAGCGCGGTGCGCGACGTGTACAAGGGCGGCAAGTATTTAAGCTCGCAGGTGCTGGGCAAATTGGTGGAAGACTTTCGCTCCCGGGTACGCGACCAGAAGATGCGCCCGCGTATTTCCACGCTGACTGCTCGCGAACGCGAGATCCTGAAGCTGCTGGCGGAAGGCAATTCGGTCAAAGAAATCGCCGTGATGCTGGGGCTGAGCGTAAAGACGGTGGAGGCCCACAAGTTTAACCTGATGCGCAAGCTCGATATTCACAATAAAGCACAACTGGTGACCTACGCGATCCAGAAAAAGATCATCAAGATTCCAGTCAACCAGTAGCGGTTTCCGGAAGTCAGAAGTTTGAAGTCAGAAGTAAGAAAGACGGATCGTAATTTCTTGCCCAATATCCCGTGGCTGGTCCAGCAAAGAAATCTTTCTTTTTGCCAACCTGAGTGTCTGGCAGCGACACTAAATTCATAGGAATGTAGGACTATGAAAAAGAAGAGGCGTATTCTCTTCGTAGACGATGAAGTCAGCCTCCGCCTGACATTGCCGGCGGTCTTAGAGCGGCATGGCTTTCAGGTGGACGCGGCGGCCACGGTAAAAGATGCGCTGGCGGCAATGCACAGACATCACTTCGATGTCCTGATTTCGGACCTGAATATTGGCGAACCGGGCGATGGGTTTACCGTGGTCAGCGCCATGCGGCGCACGCAACCGCACGCTGTGACCCTGATTATTACCGGCTATCCGGCTTTTGAAACCGCCCTGCAGGCCATTCGCTCCCAAGTTGACGATTACGTGGTGAAACCGGCTGATGTGGCCCAGCTGGTCGATCGCATTGAAGACAAACTGCGCCAGCGCAATCCGCGCCACATGGTGCAACCCAAGCCTGTGGTTGCGATCCTGGAAGAGAATTCGCACAAAATCGTGACGGATTGGCTGGCAGCGGTGGTGAAGGTGCCGGAAATTGCCTCGATCAAGCTCACCCCGGAGCAACGTTCAGACCACCTGCCCGGCATCCTTCAGGCCATCATGCATCTGCTGCATTCCGGGCGCGATGGGAGCCCGGCACTGAGCGCCCAGGCCGCGCAACATGGCATGACCCGGCGGCAGCAAGGTTACACCATTCCCATGATTCTGCAGGAAACTCACCTGCTGCACGGCATTATTTGCCAAACCTTGCAGCAAAACCTGCTGGCCATCGAGGTGAGCTCGCTTATCAGCGACTTGATCAAAGTTACCAGCGTACTGCATGATCAGCTTCGCGAATCTATCAGCGCCTATCTCAGCCGCGATGTAACCCGGCCGGGGCGCACCGCCAGGAAATCAAGAAATTCTAAAAAAGCGGCCTGAGAAAGGCAGAAGTTGGAAGTATGAAGTGAGAAGTCGGAAGCGAGAATTAAGAATTGAGCAATCGGCCTTCTTCTTCGAAATTCCTACTTCTGACTTCTAACTTCTTATTTCCCGAGCGCTCGCTCGGCCAGCGATTTCAAATCGGGAACTTCTAAATCGGGCATGATGCTGGCGGTTTTGGTCGCACCCGGGCCTCTCTTGCCCGAGCGGCGGTTGACCCAGACATTGGCCCATCCCAGCTCCCGGGTGGGAACAATATCGTGATACAGGCTCTGGGCAACGTGCAGGATCTTTTCTTTGGGCAATCCGATTTTTTCCGCGGCTCTCTGGAAATTATTGTGGGAAGGTTTATAGCTCTTCACCTGTTGCGCCGTGATAATCCAGTCAAAGGGGACTTGTAGTCTTGCCGCGGTGCGGGCGAACAGATCATCATCCGTGTTGGAGATAATGCCAAGCTGGTATTTTTGTTTAAGGCGGGCGAGAGCCGCAACCGTATCGGGGAAAGGCGGCCAACTGGGCAGCGATTTCGGAAGACTATTGATCTGCTCCAGCGAGGGACGAAAGTTTAAACGGTCTCCGAAAGCCACAACCACGCCCCGTAATACGTCGCGGTAAGGTCTGTAACTGCGCCTCTCTTCGGCGGCCTCAAGTTCGCCATAGAGTTCGAGCAACTCGCTGTCGCCGATATCGACGTCATGCGCTTCGAGCACAGGCCGAAGGGCGGCAGCAATGCCCGTCTCCCAGTCAATCAGCGTCCCATAGCAGTCGAAGGTCAGACATTCAAACGAGTTCAGGTCCATAGTGGTCTTTCAGGCATCGCAGGCTGAAAAAAGCCCGGGAGCATTCCCCGGGCCTTTTGCCTTAAAAATTTGCGGAATTTACATCTTAACTTCCAAAGGTTTCAGCAGGCGGAAGGTCACTGCTTGCTCCGAGTTCAACACGATGTCTTTGTTGTCGGTAAAGGCCGTGCCCGCAGTGCCGGCTGCGGCCCCCGCCCCGGCGCCAATGAGCGCACCCTTGCCGCCACCGGCCAGGCCGCCAATCAGCGCGCCCAATCCCGCGCCGCCGCCAATCAGGGTCGCTGTGCGCTTGCCTTTGCCCTTCATGGACCGCGAATCGGCGCTGGTTTCGACGTTATAGTTGCTGTTATTTACCGTGACCGAGTTCAGCACGATCTTCAGCATCGCAGCGCCTTTAAAGCGGCCGCGCGCTTTGGCATCAACCACTGTGCCGGATGCAGTCGCTCCCTGGGGAATCACGACTTTATCTCCCACGGAGATGGGCTGGGCGACCGTAGCGGTAAAGGTGTCGCCAGCATGGCTGGTCTTGCTGCTGATCGCCTGGTCAAGCCTCACCACAATCGAAGCGCCTTCCGGAACGGTCACCGATAAGGGACGGCTGAATAGACCTCCTGAACTCTTGCCCGTGTCTGAGGTCGTGGTGGTATCGCTGGCAGCGGTGGTACCGCTGGAATCGGAGCTGGAATTATCTGCCGGTGGCTTGCTGCAACCCACAATGATGCCCAGCACCGCCATGAGCAGCACGAGAGCTGCTATTCGCAAACGCATAAAATCCTCCTGATGCAGCAGTTTGTATCAAAATTGAAGGCTGGAGGCAATTGTAAAAACAGTTGTCAGTACTCGGTACCCAGTTCTCAGTGATAGCACCTAAATAAACAAATTGAACCGCAGAGGACGCAGAGCACCGTGGAAGGTTGGAAAGGTGAGAAGTTCGATTTACGAAGTGCGATTAAACTGGCCTACAATCCTTTTTCGTTGGTAGAGGCAATGGCCGCTGCGGCGGCCGGTTTGGGTGCGGCTTTTTGCATGATCTTCTGCGAGTTGAGCAGCGGGCGCTGCAGCGAGGCGTTATATCCCGTCCATTCGCTCTCCGGTTCGCGTTCGAAGTGCGCCCGCATGGATTCCATCTTGGAATCCAGATCATCCAGGTAATGCAGCATAAGTGCCTCGGGGAACATGGGCAGTTTGGGCGATCCGAACTCGTATTGCCCGTGATGGCTGATGATCAGGTGTTCCACCAGGGTCTTCAGGTCTTCCGGAAAGGGCGTGGATACCTGTTGATTCACAATCGCAATTTTAGCGTGCAGCATCTCCAGCTCGATGATCATGTGCCCCAGCAACTGCCCACGCGTGGTGTAAGCGAAAGAGCGGCTGTAGGAGATCTCATGGACCTTGCCGATATCGTGGAGAAACGCCCCCGTCAACAACAGGTCGCGGTTCACATGCGGATAGTTGTGCACCGTCAGGTCGCACAAGGTAAACAACGAGACCACGTGATCGAGCAGCCCCCCGATAAAGGCATGGTGCAGGGTCTTGGCGGCAGGGGCATTTTTGTACGCGGTTGCGATGTCCGCATCGGCCATGAAAACTTCGAGCAGCGTCTTCAGGTGCGGATCGCTCATGGTGGCCACAAACCCGGCCAGCTTGCGCCATAACTCATCAATATCCTTGGTGGTCTTGGGCAGGTAATCGCTGAAGTCAATCTCGGCGTCTTCCATGCGGCGCAGTTTGTGAATGGTGAGCTGCCAGCGGTTGTTGTACTTGTTGAGCAGACCCTTAACCTTGATGACGTTGTCCTGCTCGAAGGCGCCGATCATTTCACCGACATTGTCCCAGGCCTTGGCCTCAAGCGACCCGCTGCGGTCGGTCAGCGTGAGCGCCAGATACGGCTCACCGCTCTTCTTGCTCTTGATCTGCTTGGAAGTAACGATGAAAGAAGAAGTAATGTTCTGATTTTCGTGGGCAGCGCAATCGCGAATATAAAAATCTTTCATACAATGCAAAAATACAGGACAAACGCTTATAGAGGAACTCGGATTGAGAGTATCACGAAAAACGTCCTCCGGTTCCCGGGTTGCCGGTTCTCAGTATGAAAAGCACTCAGCATTCAGCTTGTAAAGGAGTGCGAAGTAAGAGATTGTACGGGTTAGATCGAAGCGGAGCGCACGGAATAATCGTTTTTCAACCCGGTCCCCCTCAGAAGATCCCCATCTTCTTCTTTTTCTTTGGCGTTTGTTTGTTCGTCTCAGGCATTGCCGCTGTCATGATGGGCTTCGTCTGATTGGGACTGGCGCCGGAATCCACGAAGCCGGGCTTGATATCAATGAAGGCTTCTTCGCGCAGCTTGGTAAGGTAGGCGCGCAACGCCGGCTGGATTTTCTCCAGATACAGCGCCTCTTGAATCTGCGGTTCTGCATCTTTGAGGGCTATGATGCCGGCCTGGGTATGCTCGCTGACCTTCAGGATAATGAAGCCCTGCTTGGTGCGGACCACGTCGCTCACCTCCCCGGCTTTCATGGCGAAGGTCTTGTCTTCCAGCTCGCGCGCCAGCATGCCGCGCTTGAAATAACCCAGATCGCCGCCCTGGGCCGCGGTTGGGCCGTCCGAAGAACTGCGCGCCATATCCTCGAACTTGGCCCCGCCCTTGATTTTGCTGAGCACATCGTTGGCTTTTTGTTCGGCTGCGGCCAGTTGTTCAGGCGTAGGTGGAATATCTTCTTTTTTCTTGGCGTCTGAGTTGTCGCCGGTATTGATGCTGGGGGCAGGCGCCACCAGGATCTCGCTCAGGCGCACTTGCTCCGGCTGGTCAAACTCTTTCTGATGGTCGGTGTAGAACTGTTTCATCTCAGTTTCGGTGATCTGGATGTGCGAACCAACGTCGTGTCCAATCACCTGCTGGGTCACGATCTGGTTGCGCATGTTCTGCTTGAAGTCTTCCCAGGAGACGCCCTGCTGCTCCGCCGCCTTCTGCAGGCTGGTCTGACTGGAGCCGCTGTCTTCGATGGCGTCCAGGCCCATCTGCTTGCGCATGTCATCCAGACGTTTAATCAGCTCCGTATCCCCGGTGATCCCCAGGTCTTTGCCCTTCTGCACCAAAAGCGCCTGGTCAATCAGGTCGCGGAGAACGTCCTTATCCTTGGCGGCAATCGCCTGGTCGGCCTGCGCTCCAAACTTTTCCTTGGATTCGTTCACCAGCTGATCGCGGCTGCGCTGCAACTCGGAGCGGGTGATCACTTCGTCGTTCACGCGGGCGACAATCTCTTCAACCACCGTATCGGCGATGAGCGGCACGGCCAAGACCAGAGCGGCTATAAAAGCAAATGAGAGTGGACGTAGTTTCATAAAATTAACCTGAATGTAGACGAATCGGTTTTGTATATTGTACCTAAAGGCAGCTCTCAGTTGCCGTGCTATTTGTCCTGAGCCAGAGTAGCATCGGCCCTGCCTGGCAGGGGCATACTTGGTATGCTAACCCAAGGGCTGTATCAGAAATTCTGGTAGATAATTCAAAAGGCAAATCGGTGAAAAAAATTTTGGCGTTCAGTATGGTGTTGTTTATGGCCTCATCTCTCACCGCACAACACAAAACTTCTTCGCAAGGTTCCTATCCCGATCTGGCAGAGTTGAAGAAGATGATTGCGCGCTTTGCGCCTACCGAAATCCAGGTGGATACCACGCAGCTCTCAGCCGGCGACCAGAAAGCCCTGGTCAAGCTGATTGAAGCGGCGCGTATTCTTAACGACGTTTTCATGACGCAGCTCTGGAGCCGCAACCATGAAGTTTATGTCGCACTGCAGCGCGACAAAACCCCGCTGGGCCGAGTTCGCTTGCATTACTTCGGGATCAACAAAAGCCCCTGGTCAGAGCTGGATGAGCACAAGGCGTTCTTGCCCGGAGTGCCGCCACGCAAGCCGCTGGGCGCGAATTTCTATCCGGAAGACATGAAGAAAGAGGATTTTGAATCCTGGGTCCAGACACTCTCAGAAAAGGACCGCGAACAGGCAACGGATTTTTATACAATCATAGCCAACGAAAAGGTCTGTCTCGGTGGATGCGCGAATTCCTTTCAGATCATTCCCTACTCAACCGCCTACAATTCCAATCTGAAGAAGGCTGCGTCGCTCCTGCGAGAAGCCGCCGATCTGACCGAAAACGCCTCACTGAAAAAATTCCTCAACTCGCGCGCCGATGCTTTTCTGAGCAACGACTACTACCAGAGCGATGTGGATTGGATGGATCTCGATGCGCCCCTCGATATCACCACCGGCCCCTATGAAACCTACAACGACGAGCTCTTCGGTTACAAAGCCGCCTTTGAGGCTTACATCAACCTCCGTGATGAAAAAGAAAGCGCCAAGCTCAACTTCTTTGGCCGTCATCTGCAGGAGATTGAAAATAATCTGCCCATGGATCCGCAATACCGCAATCTAAAGCTGGGAGCGGCCGCGCCCATCCGGGTTGTAAACCAGGTTTTCTGCTCGGGCGACGCCAGCCATGGCGTCCAAACCGCCGCTTACAATCTGCCCAATGACGACCGCGTGGTCGCGCAAAAAGGCAGCAAGCGCGTGATGATGAAAAATGTGCAGGAGGCCAAATTCGAGCAGGTGCTGCTCCCCATCAGCAAGCTGGTGCTCTCTGCTTCAGACCAGGGCAGCGTCAGCTTCGAAGCATTTTTCACCCACATCGTGGCCCATGAACTGATGCATGGCCTGGGTCCACATCAAATCACCGTCAACGGCCGCTCAACGAACCCCCGGCTGGAATTGAAGGAAAATTACAGTACATTGGAAGAAGCCAAAGCCGACATCACCGGCCTGTTCGCATTGCAATACCTGCTCGACCAGGGGCAGAAAGTGGGCATCGCCGATGGCGAATCCAAAGAAGTTGCCGAGCGCCGCCTCTACACTACTTTTCTGGCTTCTTCCTTCCGCACGCTGCGCTTTGGCTTGACTGAGGCTCACGCCAAAGGCATGGCCATTCAGATCAACTACATCATGGATAAAGGCGGCTTCCTGGCCAATCCCGATGGCACCTTTGCCGTGGATTTCAAAAAGATCAAGGCCGCCGTGCGCGATCTCGATCACGACCTGCTGACGCTGGAAGCCACGGGCGATTATGCCGGAGCAAAAAAAATGATGGAAGAGCTGTCGGTGATTCGCCCTGTGGTGCAGAAGGCGATTGACCGCATGCACGATATTCCGACGGACATTGAACCCATCTTTGTCACCGCCGATAAACTCTCGCCGGCAGAAAAATTTATGCGCTCCAAAAAATAAGGGTAGAGACGCGGCAAGCTGCGTCTCTACCGTAAAGCGTTTCCGGTTAATCGTTGTCCGGCGGCTCAGGCGGCCTCTTGTCATTCAGGAAGAAGCTGGGTCCGAGTGGCGCCGCGATCTTATTAAAAGGACGCGGGGTCTGGCTGAAGTTAAAGAAACCCTGCAGGTCGCCGTTGGCGCGGAAATCGGCGAATCCGAGCGCACCTTCGCGGATGTTGAAGACTCCCTGGATAAACTTCAGAATGCTGCCGAAATCGTGGGGATTCACGTTATTGATGTACCCTTTGGGCGTGTAAGTGGAGACCACGATCAGCGGCACCCGGAAGCCGTATTGGTAATCACCTTCATTGCCGGTCAGGATGGTTGGTTTCTGGTGATCGTACCAGCCACCCCAGTCGTCCCATGAAATGATGATCGCCGTATCGGACCAATAGCCTTTTCCCTGCTCGCATTTGGTATCGGTCCCGATGGCGTTGACGATCGATGTTACCCAGGAAGGGCCGCCAACGGTGTTTGGGCTTCCAGGATGATCGGAGTTTTGTCCGATGGGAATTACCCAGCTCACGTCACGCAGACTACAGCCGCTGATATCGCTCAAGACATCTGCGGGCTTGAGGTCTACATTCTGTGTCCAATCGGGGCCCGTGCAAGTTCCTCCGGTGGGAGCATTAGGCTGGCAGATATGCTTGATTGCATCCGGCGCGGTCCAGATGGAGCCGGCGCCCGGCGCGTAGTATTTCCAACTGACTCCGGCAGTGTCCAGCAGGTCAGCCATGGTCTGGTGTTCGAAACAGGGATAAATTTTCTGGTTCTCACCGCTGGGCGTCACTAACATGACCGTCGTTCCCGCCAGAGCAATGCATCCTGCAGGCCCCTTCGTGCCACCCATATTTTCCGCGGCAAAGATGCCGGATGCATCGTCCGATGCGCTGGGCGCAGAAGTCCCTCCAAAGACAAATTGATGGGCGGGGAAGCTGGGCCCCTGATTGGTTTGAAACATATAATTTGCCCATCCGTATTGGGTCGCAAGTTCGAGATAAGGATTCACAGTGCCGGTCGAATTGTCCACAAACCTGAATTGTGGCTGGGTAAGGCAGGTGCCGGAGCATGGGATATCGCCCGCCCCATCCATCTTGCCGCCGTCATACATCTTGATGAACGCGTTGTGCGCATGGCTCAGGTCGTAGGTGTTTCCCAAAGGCACCGGCAGAGGCTGGGTCACACCAGTAGCCGAATGTTTGTTTAGCCAGTTACTGGTCTGAATGTTGTATTGCGTCGCGCTTGGAGTTGTGCTGCATGAGGCGGCTGTGCCGAAAGGAGGGCTGCACAATCCCTGAAAGAGATTATCGGGCGTGCGGTTCTCCTGAAATATCACCACAACGTGCTTAAACGGGTTCGGAAACTGGATGTTGTTGGTACTCTGGGCTTGAGCAGAGATTGTTCCAAGCCAGGTTAATACGAGTAGAAGAAATAAACCCTGGGGGTTGCGTTTCATTTTTTCCTCCGTGGAATGTTTGTTAAACACAGATAAAGGGAAGCCTCCCGAAGCGCGGTAGAGCTACCGGACCTGCTGCTTCGGCAACTCTGCTTCGAGGGCCCGACTATCAAGCTAGGTATGTATAACCCGATCTTTTTGAATTCGACTCGGTAAAGGAATGTTGCCAGATGTTAAATTTCGGAGAAAAGGAACCTGAGTGGATTCTACAGAACAAAATCTGGAGTTGATTTGTCTGCCATCCTTAATAAAATGCCGATTGCTAATTCTGTTTCTTTTTGCCGAAGAGCCCGCCGAACAGACCGCCCACACCCTTCGCTGGGTTGGTAACCATGTTTCCCAGACTCTTGCCCATATCGGGGACAAAAACCGGCTTAGAGGTTGTTCCCTGTATCAAAAAGGGAATTTCCCCTTTTGAGCGGAACAGACCGCCCAAGAGGCCGTTGCCTCCGTTATTCATCTTGCCCAGCATGTGAAAATCCAGGGCATTGCTGGGGCTGATGGTGCCGTTGCCGGTGAAGCTTCCCAATTGAGGAAGAATGAGCTGCACATTGTCAGCGCGGATTCCATCCGGCGCCAGGCGCAAATTGGAGCTTAGAGTCTGGATGACTGTGTCGCGTCCGCCGCTGGCGCCGTTCAATGCGCTGGCCAGGCCAGACGCCATGCTGAAGCCCGCCAGCCGAGTATCGGCGATATCCAAAGGTCCGGTAATCACCAGGTGATCCAGCGGTCCATCAACGGAAAGATTGGCGCTGACCGTACCGCCTTGCAATGACGACCCCGCGGGCAAGTTAACGCCAAAAGCAGGCAGCATGCCCTGAACTTCAGGCAGCGGCATCTTGTTGCCGTTCAGCTTCATGTGCACCACAGTGAGGTCGCCCTGTTTCAGGTAATTACCGGTGATCTTGGCCGCGGTCTTGCCGGTTTGCAGAACTCCGTGGGTCACCGTACCCGCCTGCCGTTTCAGATCATATTGGGTGGCGTAATCAAAAATTACCGGTTGCCGCGCCGGACCGCCGCTGCGTACAAGGCGCAATCTGTCGGCCTTGGCCTTGCCCTTGGTGGTAAGAGTGTTTCCATCGGAATCCACGGTGCCTTGAAAATCCAGGAGCCCCGCCAATCCTGAGGAGCTATCCACAAACCCGGTCGAAGCCAGGTCCATGTGGTTCACATTCATGGTGAGATTGAGTGGGCTCTCAGCCGTGTCGGTGCGGCTCACCGGACCCGCAGTGCCTTCCATGTTCAGCTTGCCGCCGCCGGGGGTGTTGGCGCTGAAGCTTAAGGGAATGGCGCCGTTATAACCGATATTAGAAGCCTTGAGTTCCACATGATCGTAAACATGCTGGCGCGAAGGGTTCGCTGTGCTGGAAACGACAACGCGGCCATCAACGATGCTGAAAGACCCCACAGAGAAATTCTCTCCCGCTGCCGGTTGCTCGGCTTCAGGAGGAGGCGCGTTCTTGCGGCCCCGCCCACGCTGACTGCGCGGCTGGTGCGCGGCGCTCGCACCCAGGGTCGAAAAATTCCATTTGCCGCCGCTGCCACGCACCAGGTACAGCTCGGGCTCGCGCAAGGTCGCGGAGTTGACGTGCAGCGAGTGCGAAAAAATCAAGGGCAAAAGATCAACGCCCACATCCAGCGACTTGGCTTTGAGAAATGGCTGCTGGCTGTAATTGGGATCATCGGCAATGCTGATGTCTTCCGCGCTGATGCCGCCATTGAATATAGAAAGCCGTAAATCGCCGATGGTGACTTGCCTGGCCAAACTCGCCTGCAATTGTTTTTCTATGGTTGGGCGAAACTGATTGACGCTGAACACATAAGGAAGGATTAAGATCAGAATAACGATACCGAGAATAACCGCGCCAGTAATCTTCAGGCCCTTGTGCTTTTTCATGGAACACCAGATCGCGCTTGGGGGAGGGCGCAAAAGCCTACTTTAATAACACTGGAATTGTGCTCATGCTATCACTTGCAGGCGATCAAGACAATGTGGCTGGAGAAGCCTGTTTTGCGATATCTCGCTGGTCAGCCGCGGCTTCCATTAGCTGCCGCGAGCGCTACAGCAGAGCGCATGATGGACAAAGCCGAGATGTCATTCTGGCCGGGGGTATTCCGGGTAAACTGCTGCACGCTATCGAGAATGCCGGAGCACACTTCCCCGGCGCTTTTGAATTCCATGGCCTCGAAGCCCTGGCGCACCCGCTCCAATCCAAACTCCTGATTGCCACGCCGGCTTTCCACCAGCCCTTTGCTGACCACCAGCAGCGCTGCCGAAGGCTCCAGCACAGACATCTGGGCGTCGTGCGTGGCATGTGAAAACAGACCCAAAGGCAGGCCGCTGGCCCCCAGCAGCGTGACGCCGTCGTGGTCTTTTAGAATGCCAGGAGTGTGGCCGGCGTTAATGTAAAAAAGCGTGCCTAGCTCCTCTTCATAGCAGCCCAGAAATGCAGGCGCATAACGGACTCCGTTGGCAAGCTGTATAAGGGTGCGGTTCAGCAGGATGGCAAAATCGCTAAGAGCATCGGCTTCGTTGAGGGGCGAACCCTGGAAGAGTTTTGTGCCTTCCGTGCGGAAGACCTCCTGTAACCCAGCAGCGATATCGAGGGCCTCTTCGCGCTTTCCGGCAATGTCGAGCAAGAAAAAAACCAGGCGGCCCTGAATGGATTGAAAGTCAAAAAAATCTCCTCCAACCCGCGCACCACGATAAAGAGCGGCAACAGTGGCGGTTTGCAAGATGGGAGCTTGACTAGTCTCCGGCTTGCGCAGAGACCTCTGCGGTACAGCTTGGCGAAATGGCAATTTCATACGTTCGGGGGGAACGAGGAGGAAGAACTAAAAAGTACCACAACTGTGGGGAAATGCAATTCCTAAATTTGGTGCAGATTTCAGATTTTCAAGACCATCTCCAAAATTTCGTAGCATGGAAAATGAGCTTTAATATCAGTGGTTTACAAGCGGAACCCACAGGTCGTTAAAAAACCGCACTGCCGCTTTCATTGTGAAGGGATCCATCGATTATCGCTCTCTGGGCCGCAAACGTTTCAGAGACTGCATAGTTTTGCTCAACATGGCCCAGCCAATGACTTCGACATCTTGCTCAGCGATGTGATTACGCGCAAGGGCCTGATCATTCTTGATCGCTAAAATGTAAACCGAAAATGCTTCAGAACCGAGGTTGGCGATAGAGTGGCCAGAAGTTCGCTCATAGAGCAGCACCTTGTTGTGGGTGGGGCGCATGGGCGCCATTTTTAAAGGAGGGGAGAGCTCAGCCAGCCAGAATCCATCTGGACGAAAGCCGGGCAGCGGTCCCGTCAATTTGCACTGCAGCGGCCCGAAGTCTTCGGGCTCGTACATCATTAAAAAAGGCATGGAGGCTGCCGATCAAATCCTAATTTCCACTCGTGCTTCCGTAAGTCTTCTTCAGATAATCGGTGATGCCGTCTTCCAGGTCGGCATAGCCACTATGGATGGTGCTGCGCAGTGCGGCTTCGGTGGAGGCGCCATCGCCGAGGCGCTGCAGAATGCGCTGGATGTCGCTCATACCGAAGGTATCGCGGATGTATTCAACACCGGCCAATCCCTCATAGTAGGCCATGTAGGCTTGTCCATTGGAGAAGCCCATCCACGAGCCTTCGAGGGCGCTGAGTGGAATCTGGCGGCGGTCCGCATAGACGTTCGCGAGCTGCCTGCCAACGGGAGAAGTGCTCTTGGGCTCCAGCGCCTGGGCAACACCTTCATTAAGCCACTGCGGACAGCGCCCGTGCGTAATCTGGTTGATAAAGGCGTGCGTCAGTTCGTGCTTCAGCACACGGGAAAGCTCTGAGGTCACGCCGGTCAGGCCATCGACGGGAATACGTAACTTGCCGTCATACACCGCGCCTGACCAGCCGGGCGACTGGGTAACGTCAAAAAATGACTGTGTGGTGTAAAGCGAAACCGAGATGGTCTGGCGAGGAGCGACTCCCAGCTCGCCTACCAGCGTGTTGTAGTGGGATTCCAGCGTCTCCAGAATCTCTTTGCGCAGCTCGTTCGAGGTCTGTTTGCCCTCATAATGCAACGCAAAATGGCCGCTATCAGCTTCGGAAAAATCGCTCTCCGCATTTTTCTCGCGCAACGCCTTGTCTAGCATGGCCTGCACGACGGGATCCGGACGCAGCTTCAGAGAACGCTGCCAGGCGCGGATGGCTTCATCTGTGCGGTCCGTCTTGAAATAAGCCGCTCCCAGCAGGTACCAGGCATCGGCAGAGTTGGGCTCAAGCCGGGTGGCGCGTTCGGCGTAGGGAATGGCCTCCTGGGCGCGATTTAAGGAAAGCAGGGTAGCCACGTAGAGATGCAACATGGCTGGATTTTCCGGGGCATAGTGCAGCCCACGCAGCAGGTAGCTGAGCGCCAGGTCTCGGTTGCCATTGTTGTATTCAAAGCGGCCCGCCACATAGAGAGCGGCGGCGACCAGCTCAACATTTCCCATGGATTCGATCTGGTTGATGGCCACGGGATCAATGTGACCGTCTTTGAAGAGCTTGTCCTGAACTTCGCTGGAGCGGCTGATGTCTTCAACCGGGGGCGCGATGGCGATGTCATTTTTGGCAGAACTATATCCTGAGCGCGCCGGAACGCCGCCGCCATCAATACGGTCTACCGACGATTTAGGGATAGCATAACTGTCGTCGCCCACCTGGTACATCACCTTGCCATTGCTTTCATGCGCACTATCGGCAAAGATGGTGCGCCCATTCTTCAGATGGATAGTGTCGGCCGAGGCAAACATACACGCCAGGCAGCAAAAGGCAGTTACAATGAATTTGTTGAACACGCAAGCGAATTTTAGCAAATAACGCCCCCGTAAGCTCATAACCAAGGGACATGACCAGAGTCAGCACTACCGGAAAATTCGCCCGTTGCGCCCTGTCGCTTATCATTATTATTGCCGCGGTGCCCGGATGGAGCGCCCCGCAAATGCAGGGAGCAGCCGCGCCGCCTACCCCCGATGCCACGCCCGCGCTGACGCTCTATCACCAGCTGCGCGGCGTTGGCCTGGATGGACAAAAAGTCTTTCACGTCCGTGATGCCGACCTGGACCGCGAAGACATTCACCTATCCCTCACGGAAGGAACCATTGCTTTTACGCAGGCGGTGGATGGACGCGTGACCGGCGCATTTTTCGAGGGCGAGGGTGAAATGCTGCTGGTGCCGGCGAACCAGACCGAGCGCGCCTCGCTGGCGCTGTTTACCCATCTTGCCGTGCTGGAAGAAAAATTTGCCACGGCGTATTTTCGCTTCAATGACGCGACCTATGATGAACTGCGTGGCAGCTTGCGTCCTACCCCGGCGGAAGAAGCGCAGGCTTTCGTTGGCCGATGGGATTCGCTGGCGCAAAGCATGGCCGATGCCGACGCTCTGCGCTTGCTCATGGCTTTTACCAACCCGGAAGGCACAAGGATTTTTCATGCGCGCATCGGGGGCCTGAAGCTGGGAACATTTGACGTAAACCTGGCTACGAACTTTCCCGACCAGATTTATGTGGCCCAAGTCAGCGAGTCGGAAAACGGAACCCGTTATTACGACCTGTGGACCGCTTTTCCCATGCGCTCTGCCCGTCAGAACGCCGAAAGCATGCACGCAGAAGAGAAGCCGGGATTCTTTGATATTTCCCACTACAAGATCAGCACGCATGTTTTGCCTTCGCATGAGCTCGAGAGCGAAACTATTTTGCAATTGCGCGCGAGGCGCGAGGGGGTGCGTGCGCTGGCCTTTGAACTTTCCAGGTTCCTGCAGCTCAAGTCGGTGGCTCTGAACGGGAGCCCGGCTGAATTTATCCAAAATGAAGCGATGGCAGGCTCGCAGCTTGCCCGCCGCGGGAACGACATCTTTGTAGTGCTGCTGCCCCGGGCTTTGCACGCGGGCGAGCAAGCTGAACTCAAGTTTGACTATAGTGGGTCGGTCCTTTCTGAAGCCGGCGGCGGCCTGATGTACGTGGGCGCGCGCGGCACCTGGTATCCCAATCAGGGACCGGACATGGCCACCTTCGATATGGAGTTTCGTTATCCTTCCGCATGGACGCTGGTGGCCAGCGGACATCGCATCTCGCAGACCAGTGTTGGCAGCGAGCAGGTTTCTCACTGGATTTCGGACCGGCCGGTTCCGCTCGCCGGTTTCAATCTGGGCGAATATGTGAGCAGCTCCGCGCATGCGGGCGAGACCCTGGTGGAAACCTATGCCGCGCAAGGCGTAGAAAACCCCTTACAACATGCGCTGACTACGGAACGGCAGGTGGCGCACGTGAATCCGCGCACCGGACGAGTCGTGATGGAATCGGTTCCGGCAACCTCACTATTGATTCCTGCTCAACAGGTCAAACCCCTGACCCAGCGCGCGGCAGAGACCATTAATTTCATGTCCAGCCGCATCGGTCCGTTCCCCTTTCCTTCGGTCGCGCTTACGCAGATCCCGGGCCCTTCAAGCCAGGGCTGGCCAGGATTGGTTTATCTCTCCACCTATGCATTTATAGATCCCTCCGTCTCGGACCAGGCCCAAATGCGCACCAGCGAATTTGACCGCATTCTGTATGACAAGCTGATGCCCGCGCATGAACTGGTGCATCAATGGTGGGGCGACAATGTGCTCTGGGCAAGCTACCGCGATGAATGGATGATGGAAGCCCTGGCTAATTACCTTGCCTTAATGGAGTTGGAAACCGAGAGCCCGGAAAAAGTCAAAACTGTGATGGACACCTACCGCCGTGTACTGCTGGAAAAAAATAAAAGCGGGCTGGAATATAAAGACGCGGGAGCGGTGACCCTGGGCGTTCGGCTGGCATCCTCGAAGTTTCCCGAGGGCTACGACAAGGTGCTTTACGGACGCGGCACATGGCTCATGCATATGCTGCGCATGATGTTGCGCGAGCCCGGACGCATTAAAGCAGGCGCGGCAGCGCCAGCCGGGGGTGATGAACTCTTTTTCCAGGTGCTGCGCAATCTTCAGCAGGAACACGCAGGCTCGCGGCTTTCCACCGAAGAATTACAGCGTGCATTCGAAAAGGTGATGCCCGACAGCCTCTCCTACGAAAATAAAAAATCACTCGACTGGTTTTTTTCGAACTGGGTCAACGGCACCGCTATTCCCAAATTAGAAGCTGCCGAAATCCGGGTGACGCGCAAACCCAAGGGTGGGGCGATCATGACCGGAAAATTAATGCAGAGCGAGATTCCTGAAGATTTTGTCACCTCGGTGCCCATCTACGGCGCCTTCACTACGCCGAACCGGCAGCCGGTTTTTTTGGGGCGCGTCTTTGCCGATGGCAAGGAAACAGATTTTCGCCTCACCGCCCCTGAAGGCGTGACCCACATTTTGGTTGATCCTTACCAGACAGTACTGCGGCGTCCATAGGCTTTGGCTGCAATGCGCATAAGGCACATCAAACCTGTAATCACACTGATGCTGATTACGCCTTTCTTGACGGAAGTACTCACGACGAACGTGAACATTACTACCATGCTGCGGCCGCGGATCCTGCTGGCCATGATGACCATTGGCTACGGCTTTGCTGTGCTGGTGCTGCGCGAGTTGGCATTCAGAATGAAGGCGGGAGTGGTGGGACTTGTGTTGCTGGGGCTGATCTACGGCATCTATAACGAAGGCATCATCGCCAAGACCTTTCTTCGTGTGCACGACGTGCCCATCAACATTTTCGACGGATACGGTTTGTACGGCGGGATGGAGACGGGTTGGGCCATGGCCATCAGCACATGGCATGCGTTCTTCGCTTTCATGTTTCCAATCATCATCGTACACAGCCTATATCCGGGCGAAAGAGAAGAGCCATGGCTGAATCGAAAAGTCCTAGCAGTGCTGGCTGCCATCACCTTATTGATCAGCGCACTTGCGTTTTTCGGTAAAGGCGATCGCGGAACGGGAATTGCGGGAACGCCTGGGCAGTATCTTGTGCTGGCGCTGATCTCGTCGCTGTTATATCTACTCGCTCTACGCTATGCCGCGCTGGGAAAAATATCGGCCGAGAATATCCAGGCTGGGGGAGCGCACTGGCCGGCGATCGAAGGCTTTTGTATGTATCTGGCGGTTATCCTGGTTCCAACTGTATTGGCCGCTGCCAGGATACCGATTGTTCTCTATGTTGTGTATTTTGGCGTGTTGGCATGGCTTTCATTGCGTCGAGTGCGGGCGCAAAGCGATATCGCGCTCGGAAGCCTGCTTATGTTCGCCTTCGGGGGCCAGTTTGCGGTTGCACTCTTTGCCCTGATAGTCGCCTTCAAACGCCATAGCATGGAGCCGATTATTTCCAGCTCCATCTTCCTCGCCGGCTTGGGCTATCTTCTTTTTCGACAAAGCCGCAGTCGCGTTTATAATGAAAGCTCAGTCTGTTCCCGCCCAAACACGGAGAGGTGGCCGAGTGGCTGAAGGCGGCGGTTTGCTAAACCGTTATACGGTCAAAAGCTGTATCGGGGGTTCGAATCCCCCCCTCTCCGCCAGACAGTCTTCTGCGAACCCAACCTTTCTCCGAATACGAGCGAATAGTCCGCTTTCCGGGGCTAGTTCCGCAACTGGGCTAAGGAAAACCCGCCTTAAGAGAGCATTGCACGCGCTATACAGCCTAGTTTTTCTCCGGCACGGGTTTCAGTAGTCCGGTTTCTGAGGATCACCGAGAAGTGGGATTACTTCCCACAAGCCGACGTGCCATCGCCAATCCGCCCAACTTCCTCGAGGCCCGTTTGTGGACCGTTTCCGTCTTGCGCGGGAACTCGCCTAGTTCAAATGAGTGTAATGGCGATGTTACGCCAGCAATCAGCCCTGGTCGTCCTGGTTATGGGTCAATAAGTTGGAGTCGAGTGGTGGTCTGGAAAGTGCCGAGCAAGAATAGAGCCCAGACCAGGACGCCAATAACAACACATCCAAACACGATGATAAACAGCAAAAGGGCAATTTCCATATTTGTATCCTTGCTGTGCTAATATTTGCTTCCATGTCCGGGAAATGGTTCAACGTTGATGTCTGGTATACCTGCTCTGCTTGTAATAAACGGAGCCTTGAGACGTTCGTTGCTCAAGTTGAAAAGGAAGACCCAGCCCACTTTAACGCTGTCGCTAGACGAATCCAGACACAACCTCTACGCAATTGTAAGCATTGTTCTGCGCCTCCACCACCAGAAGGACAAGTGAAGGTTGGCTTTAAAGAGCTCACTCCTGAAGAACTTAAGAAAATTAAATTTGCTGCACTTGTCGTGTGATTGAAGAGAGGGGTGGGCGTGAGGCCGTAAGTGCAGCGGCTCGCTACTTGACCCGTTCAGGCGGTATCGAAAGCAGCCCCGTACTGACATGACAGCACATCACACTGCCGCCGGCGTTGATATCGAAATAGGAATTCTCAGGGATTCTCTGTTCCGGCGCGGCTCCGCGGCGCTGAGTTCCGCACCGGGGTGTGCGCAGAGGCCCCAGAGGCTTGTCCTACCCTCGCGATCATTTGTTTCTGGGTGCTTTGCGTATTACTGCGATCAAATCTCTTGTACGGGCAGCTTCTCGTTGAAGCTACTTCATCAACTTTTGGCTTCTTTTCGCGCTGCCTGGTCGTGTGCTTTTGCCATTTTCCAATTTAGACGTTGGCTGCCTATTCGGAGTCCGGGACCTGACCCAGGAGTTCCAGCTGACGGCGGAAACGCCGGGTTCAAGACTGAGCCGGCTTACGATCGCTTCCAGGGCTTCGTCCTGACGCCTCTGGCGGAAATCTTGAACCA
>DATHMH010000033.1:0-4268 GCA_035487295.1 Terriglobales bacterium | reverse complement strand
GGCAATCTAGGCGCCAGCAACGACCAAAGTACGTGGGTGCTGACTTCTTATTTGGTCTCGAATGCCATCATCCTGCCGATCAGCGGCTGGATCGCCGGGGCCATCGGGCGGAAGCGCTTTTTCATGGCCTGTTTGGGAGTCTTTACCATAAGTTCCTTGCTTTGCGGCGTCGCACCGAATCTAGGGTTCCTTCTGCTTTTTCGCGTGCTGCAAGGTGTGGGTGGCGGCGGGCTGCAGCCCATGGCTCAGGCCATTCTGGCTGACACTTTTCCACCGCAACAGCGCGGCTTGGCATTTGCGCTATATGGCATCACGGCCATCATGGCCCCTACCATCGGCCCAACCCTGGGCGGATGGATCACCTTCAACTATTCCTGGAGGTGGATTTTTTTCATCAATCTTCCGGTTGGTTTGACCACCTGGTTTCTGGTGCGGCGCTTTGTCGAAGACCCTCCCTATTTAAGCCGAATCAAGGCGGCCGGAGTCAAGCTGGACTACATCGGCATAGCACTGCTCACTCTCGGTATCGGGGCGTTGCAGGTATTGCTCGATAAGGGCCAGGAGGATGATTGGTTCGGGTCGCGCTTCATCACTACGTTAGTCGTGGTCGCGACCGTGTGCCTGATTTCGCTGGTTGTTTGGGAGTGGCATCAGAAAGCACCCATCATCGACGTCCGGATGTTCAAGAGTTTTAACTTCGCGAGTGCAAGCTTGATGATGTTCACCTTGGGAATCCTGTTGTTCAGCAGCCTGGTATTAATGCCGCAGTTCTTGCAGACGCTCCTCGGCTACACATCCGAACTGGCTGGGCTTGCTCTTTCGGCTGGAGGACTGGTCTTGCTGTTTGAGATGCCGATCATGGGCCAACTCACGACGAAGATCCAGGCCCGTTACTTGATTGCCTTTGGTTGGCTAGCCCTGTCCATGGCGATGTTCTATTCCACTAAGCGGATTGACCTTCAGATCAGCTTCGGCGCCGCCGTGTGGCTGCGCATCACGCAGGTGATTGGTTTAGGGTTTCTGTTCGTGCCGATTACGTTGGTGGCTTACATTGGAATTTCACCGGAGAAGAACAATGCGGTCGCCGGAATCGTCAATTTCATGCGCAACATGGGAAGCAGCGTGGGGACGTCGTTAGTCACTACTTTGATAGCGCGGCGGTCGCAATTCCATCAGGCGAGGTTGGTGCAGAACGTCAGGCTCGCCAATCCCACTTTTTTGAATTCGGCGAACGGCTTGGCTCAGCGCCTGGCTAATGCTGGCGTGGGCAAGCCTGACTCGCAATTGCAGGCTTATGCCAGGATTTATCAATCCGTGCAAGCCCAGGCGGCAAGTCTGGCTTACATCGATACGTTTATGGTTCTTGCCGTGGGGGCGGGTATCATGTTCTTTCTAGCTTTCGCTTTGAAGAAAAATGAGCCCGGTGGCGGCGGTGCGGTGGAAGTCGGCTGACCAAAGCTGGCGTTATCTGCAATCGGATGAAATCGGGGTTTGCCGGGGTCTTCGATGGAAATGATAAAAATCGTCACCATTGAACGCGAATACGGAAGCGGCGGCGGCGAAATCGCTCAACGGTTGGCTCAGCAGCTTGGCTGGAAGCTTTGGGATCAGCTGCTGACTGAGGAGATAGCGCGGCTGGCTGAATGTTCCAAGGCAGTCGTCGAACTTCGGGAGGAACGAACCGATCCCCTCTACTATCGGCTCTTTAAATCGTTTTTGCGCGGGAGCTACGAAGGAAGCCTCAATGCCCACAAGCTCAAGGTTGTCGATAGCGAGAGCATTTTGAAGCTTACAGAACGTGTGGTTCTGCGCGCGGCGAAAACGGGAAACTCGGTCATCGTCGGAAGGGGATCGCAGCAGTTTCTCAAGCACCGCCAGGATACGTTGCGGATATTTCTTTATGCTCCGAGAGAAGATAAGGTGCGGCGCCTGTTGGCTCGCGGCAAGAGTGAGAAGGAGGCCGAACAGCTCGTCGATACGGTTGACCGGGAACGCGCAGATTTCATCCAGAAGTTCTTCCACGTCGAATGGCCTAACCGCACCCTGTATCACACCATGATCAATACTGCGATCGGGGACCCGGCGGTCCTTCATATGATTCTGGATTTTATGAAAAGCCTCGATACAAGAGTTACTGCCTAGGAATAAGTTGTTCGGCGGAGCTCATCCCATCAAAGGCAATTGGGCCTTTACCGCGTTCAGCTGGTCTGAACCGCCTTAACGAAGCCACTACTTCCGCTGCGTCACTTGAAGCTTGGTTTAGGCGGCGAGCACACCGACTCAAACCAGCGGCTGACGTACACCTCGGCATGCTGTCCGATGACACTTGCCATTGCGCTCCTTGAGCGCGTTCCGAACGAAATCGCCCGATTACGACAATTGTTCCAGATTCGCCGTCCCAGGCGAAGTAGTGCTCACGTTCTGCGTAACCCCAATCCCCGCAGTTCTACACCAGACGATTGGCAGGATTTTGTCTAGATTAAGCGCGCAACTGCCGGAACACGCCGGATGGCGGCAATTGCAATCCAGCTCAACGCCAGTGTGCCGGTGAACACAATGAACCCCTTTTCTATCGCAGACAATTGTGCTTTCAACAGCGCGTATTGCAACCAGCTCACGATGGCGTAGTGGATCAGGTAGATCCCGTAGGCGTTCTCGCGCAGACTGTCAAAGATCTTTCGGGGCTTGGCGAAGCGCACGAACAGAGCTAGAAAGGCCATGCTACTGGCGGCACAGGACAACGTGAACGTGAAGCCCCCTAGGGTCCCCCAAAGATAAGGAGAGTTTTGAGCCGAAATGGCCACGATGAACACGGCGCCGGCTAAGCCGAAGGCAAATAGTGCCCCGCCCGCCCAGAGGGGCCAGCCCCGTGCCAGCTTTCCGTTCCGGGCCAGAAGGCCGCGCTCCACGCTGGCGGCCCCGATGCCTATGCCGATCAGGAAATAGACCAGGTAGTGAAGGATGCGGCTTGTTTGGAAAAAGAAGGGACCAAAGACTGTCCACCGAAAGGGATTGAACACGAGTGCCATCGGGATATAAGCGGCTGCGGAGGCGAATACCAGAATCGCAAAGAACGTAATCGGGCGCCGCGACGGGCGCGACAACAACCGGCCGAGGACGTCGCCCCACTTCGGAATCGGCATGAAAAGCAGGGCAGCAACGCAGTCGAACGCCAACAGGACCCAAACGAACCATGCCGGTCCTGCCGGCCAGTTGCCGAGGGAAATCCACTGCAGCCAGAAACCAGCCAGGCCTTGATGCCCGGTCTGGAGATACGCCGGGTAGTAAGCGAGCGGGGCAAGGCACGCAGCCGCGACGACGAACGGCAGGCCGAGTCTGAACATGCGATTCCGCAGAAAAGCTCCGCTCCCTTTGCGCTGCAGACTCTTCCACACGAACAAACCCGAGAGGAAGAACATCAGCGACATAAAGAAAGTGTCATTGAACCCCACCAACACGCTGAATCCGCTCCACCGCTGCGCGTCTACCACCGGAAACGCGGGCCACAACCGAGGCTCGGCAATCAACGAGGTCAGCGGCGCCGGAGCAAACGGATGATAGGCAAGGGCTGCATGATGTGCCAGGACCAGTACTGTGACAAAGGCGCGCAGGTAGCCGATGGCCACGTTGTATTGAATCTGAGAAGTGTTACCCGGCTCGGGGAGAGAGGCATACTCGTTGCGTAGAGGCGCGAATGGTGTTTGAGTCACACTCATGATGGGGTCTCCTTCTAAGCAGAGGTTCTAAGCAAGACGTTGAAACCGGCGAAGCGCGAGCCAGCCAAAGAGCAGAGTTACGCCCGCAAGGACAGCTACACAGACCACTACTCCGCCGTGACTGGATGGACCCGTTGCGCCGAATGAAATTTCGTCCAGACTCGGGGACTGCAATATGTGCAGCCCCAGTCTAGACAAATAGAATGCAGGGGAGAGGAATTCGATGGGCTGAGCGGACTTGGGCAGTGGGTAGAATAGCCCTCCAAGATGCATCATGGGTAGATAAGCGAGGTTTACGAAAGCTGGTGCACTCTTGCCCGAGGCCCGAGTGCCAATAAAGAATCCAATCGAACAAAACGCCAGCGATCCCAGAATTTCGATCAGTGCAAGCAACAGGAATTGTCCGGCGGAGATCCGGAGATGGCCGACGGTCAGCGCGGCGGCGATCAGCGTAAGCATTACGATGGTCGCAAACAGCATGGTCATCAACATTTTCGCAAGCAGGTAAGCCGTCGGCGGCATCGGAAGCGCGCGCTTCAAGGTGAGCAACCC
>DATHMH010000032.1:0-24317 GCA_035487295.1 Terriglobales bacterium | reverse complement strand
TGGCTCTGTCGTCCAGCCGCTGCGTGGTGGGAATCGCGGACCGAGAGAGTTTGCGAAAACCAGCGGTGAGGAAGGACAACCCCCGGGGGCTGTTCGAGGTCTTCCCTACCCGGGTTGAGGTTCTTCGGGCACTCCCGTCGGCCCGCAGAGGACCGTTGCTTGCACGATGACTAGAAGCTGGCGGTCATGTCGCTGGAGGTGCCGCCGGCTGCGGGAACGTAACACTTCAACGTGTAGTCCATCACCATGCGATCGGCGTTGAAGCGCCAGCCCAGGGTGCGGATGGTGCGCTTCATTCGCTTGATCCAGCCGCGCGGCAGGCCGTCGTGGTCGCGCTGGTAGTAAAGAGGAATCACTTCCTCGCGAAGCACGCGATACAGGTCTTCTCCGTCGCGAGTGTCGTGCACATTCATATTCGAATGGGTCCTGCCGGTGCCGATGGCGAAGCCGTTCAGGCCGTCGTAGGCTTCAGCCCACCAGCCGTCGAGCACAGAGAGATTGAGGCCGCCGTTCAAGACCACCTTCTGGCCGCTGGTGCCGGAAGCCTCCAGCGGTCGGCGCGGGTTGTTGAGCCACACGTCAACGCCCTGGACAAAGTGACGTCCAACGTTGATGTCGTAGTCTTCGACGAAGACAAATTTGTCGGAGAATAGCGGGTCACGCATCAATTCGGCAATCTGCTGCAGGACCCGCTTGCCGGGTTCGTCACGCGGGTGGGCCTTGCCGGAGAAGACGAATTGCAACGGACGCTTAGGATCATTGACCACCGAGGCCAGCTTTTCGATATCTGCCAGCAGCAAATTCGCGCGCTTATAGGTGGCAAAGCGGCGGGCAAAGCCGATGGTGAGAGCGTCTGGACTTAGCACGCGCGTAAGTTTTTGCAGGGTTTCGAGCGGCTCGCCGCGGCGCTCCGCCTGTTCGATGGCGCGGCGGCGGACAAATTCCAGAAGCCGCGACTTCAGGCTGAGGTGAGTTTCCCAAAGCTCGCCGTCGTTGACGTTTTCAATTCCATCCCAGGTGCGCGGCTCGCTGCTGTGCATGTGCCAGTTGGTTCCCAGATGGCGGTCATAAAGGCGGAACATCTGCGGCGCCAGCCAGGTCGGGACGTGGACGCCGTTGGTGATGTGTCCGATGGGAACGGCGTCTTCAGGTTTGTCAGGATACAGCCCGGTCCACATGGCGCGCGAGACTTCACCGTGCAGCGCCGAAACCGCATTGGCGCGGCGCGAAAGCTTCAATCCCAGTACGGTCATGCAGAACTCTTCGTTGGGATTGCCGTTGCCTTCACGCCCGAGGTCCATGAGTCTCTCCCGGGAAAGACCCAGGAGATCGCGCAGCGGGCCAAGATGTTCCTCGATGAGTTCTCCGTTAAAGCGGTCGTGACCGGCGGGCACCGGAGTGTGGGTGGTGAACACGACTTCGCGGGAGACGCGGGGCACAGCCTCGTCAAAGCCCAGGCCCTCTTCCTGCATACGGTTGCGAACGGACTCGAGTACGGCAAATCCGCTGTGACCTTCGTTGAGGTGAAGCACGCCGGGGGTAATGCCCATAGCCTTGAGGGCGCGGAAGCCTCCAATGCCGAGCAGCAGCTCCTGGCGGATGCGAATTCTTCCGTCACCGCCATAAAGGCGCGAGGTAAGCTCGCGGTCCTCAGGAGAGTTGCCCTCGACGTTGGAATCGAGCAGCAGCAGGTCGCAGCGTCCTACCTTCATGCGCCATACCTTGGCGCGAATGGCGCAGCCACGGGTTTCGATTTGCACCATCACCGGCTCGCCGCTGGTGCTGATGGCGGGTTCCATGGGCAGTTGGTTGATATCTGTCTGCAGATACTCTTCCTGCTGCCAGCCATCGCGGTCGAGCCGCTGGCGGAAGTATCCCTGGCCGTAGAACAGCCCGATACCGATCAGGGGGATGTCCAGATCAGACGCGCTCTTGATGTGGTCGCCGGCAAGAACGCCCAAGCCGCCGGAATATACCGGAATGGATTCGTGCAATCCGAATTCGGCGGAAAAATACGCCACCGGACGGGGCCGCAGCACGCCGGCATAGCGCGCTCCCCAGGTGCGATCGGCTTCTAGATATTCACGCTGGCGGCGGTAGGCGTAATTAATGCGGCCGTGCAGCACCTGGTCTTCGGCGCGCCGCTTGATTCCAGCCAATGGGATCTCTCCCAGTTGCGAGATGGGATTGTGATTGAGCTGGCGCCAGCGAATGGGATCGAGGTCGCGGAACAGGCTGGTGGAATCGCTATCCCAACTCCACCACAGGTTGCGGGCCAGCGACCAGAGGCGCTCCTGCACGGGGGCGATAAAACGATCGAGAGTGCGGGCCTCGCTTACCACCGGCGCAACCTCGGCGGCAGCCTCAACCAGCATGCGGATTTCATCTTCGTGGAACACGCGGGGTTCAACTGTTTGAACCACCAGCACACCCTGCAGGATGCCACGATCGATGAGGGGAACGCCGAGGAAAGAATGGTAGGCGTCTTCCCCCGCCTCGCTGAAATATTTGAAACGGGGATGGTTTTTCACCTGCTCAACCGCGACCGGGCGCACCTGCTCAGCCACCAGGCCGGCAAGGCCTTCATTGACGGCCATGCGCAGGGCGCCAATGCATTGCGGACGAAGCCCGATGGTTGCGGCCAGCACCAGGTTGGCGCGGTCCGGCTCCAGCAGGTAGGCCGAACAGACGTCGGTCCGAAAACGTTTCGCTATCAAAGCGACAACGTTCATCAGGGTTTCGGCCGGCTTGCCGCCCTCTTTCGCGAGATTGCCGATTTCTTCCAACGTCAAAACGTGATTGGCGTCACGCGTAAGAACCGCCTGACTCATGGTCTAAGCTCCCCCCGGTGTTTCAGTCTGGCTCTATTGGTGCTGTGCGTCATTCTCTCGCACCTTTTGCTTTTGGTCTACCGGCTGAACCCATTAGACGAGCAGACAATTACTGCGTGAACCGGACGGCGGCTGTTCCGCGCCAGACGGTTCTGGCCAGAGAAAACTCTAAATGGGGATGTATCCCAAGTCCAATTTAAATTGTTTATCGTGAACATAAGGCGCAAAAGTTTTACCAGGGCAATCTGTGGCGGCTTTTTGTAGGATGTTGAGTTGCATCCTTGGCTTGCAAGGATGAGGAGAAAACATGCCCCGAAACTTCGACGAGCTCTCGGAAAAAGAAATACTGGCGCTGGCCATCTCCCTGGAAGAAGAAGACGCGCGCATCTACGCCGACTTCGCCGATGGGGCACGAGGAGATTATCCGGCGACCGCCCGGATGTTTGAAGAGATACAGGCGGAGGAAGAAGGCCATCGCGCCAGCCTGACTGAGCAGTTCCGGCAGCGCTTCGGAGAACACATTCCATTGATTCGCCGGCAAGACATCAAGGGTTTTGCCCCGCGCCGTGCGGTGTGGCTGGTGCGGCCGCTGGGCATCAACGTGGTCCGAAAGCAAATTGAGGTCATGGAACTTGAAACCCGCCGCTTCTATGAGCGGGCGGCGCAAAGAATCAGCGATCTCTCAACCCGCAAACTGCTCGATGACCTGGCTGCGGCCGAGCGCAAGCACTATGCCAACGCCGGGGCGCTGGAAGAGAAGCACCTCACCGCTGGCGCACTCGCCGAGGAGGATGCCGCGCACCGCCGCCTGTTCGTGCTGCAGATTGTGCAGCCCGGCCTTGCCGGCCTGATGGATGGTTCAGTCTCGACCCTGGCGCCTTTATTTGCCGCCGCGCTCGCTACGCGAAGCAGTTGGGCCGCTTTTCTTGTCGGCATGGCGGCATCGCTGGGAGCGGGAATATCGATGGGCTTCGCCGAGGGACTGTCGGATGACGGCTCGCTCACTGGGCGCGGACGGCCGTGGCTGCGCGGCTCCATCTGCGGCCTGATGACCACGGCAGGCGGACTCGGCCATACCATGCCATTCCTGATCTCTAATTTTCACGCCGCCATGACGGCGGCCTCGGCTGTGGTCGTGGTGGAGCTAGCTGTGATTAGTTATATCCGCCATCGTTATATGGAGACCCCGCTAGTCTCGGCCGCGATCCAGGTCATGCTGGGCGGTGTGCTCGTGTTTCTGACCGGGATCTTGATCGGACGCGCCGGCGGCGGCATTCAGTGAAGCTGCTTCCTTATAGAACTGCTGAAGCACACTGAATGCTTTCTTGCGCACCCCGGTTTCTGACACCAGACCTTTGCGATTGTAGCCATCCTGCAAGACCGGCAGTTGGCGGTTGGGTGAACGAAAATCTTTCAGCACCCAGGGAGCGATGCCGCGCAGGAAGGTCACTTTGCGCAGGGCGGCGAGTTGGTGCCTGTAAAGCTCTTCCTGGTCCTCTTCCGTCCAGCGCTGGCCGGGAGTGCCATGATTGCCTGCCTTGGCCTCGCTGCCAAATTCGCTCACGATCATGGGCTTGTGGTAAGGCGTGGTGAATGAGAAGTTGTCGAGGTCGGCAAACGTGCCGTAATACCAGCCCACGTACTCGTTCAGGCCGAAGACATCGAGATCGGCGATCACCGGATCATCCACAACGATGCTATGCGCATCGGGCCGCTTGAATTGATTGGTAGCCGCGGTGATGAGCCGCGTGGGATCGAGCGCCCGCGCTGTCGTGACCAGCTCATGGATGAAGGCATTGCGCTCGGGTATTGTCTTCGATTCGTTGGTGACCGACCACAAAATAATGGAGGCGCGGTTATGATCGCGGCTGATCTCCTCTGCAAGCTGTTGTTTGGCTTTTTGCAAAACCGCGGGATTGTTCCAATCAATCGCCTGCCACACTGGAATCTCTGACCACACCAGTAATCCCATGTGATCGGCCATGCGCGTCATGTGTTCGTCATGAGGATAGTGGGCCAGGCGCACGAAGTTGCAGCCCAGTTCTTTGGCCAGACCCAGCAGCGCGCGGGCGTCTTCATCGCCATGGGCGCGGCCGGGATGGCCAAGCGCTTCTTCATGCATCGTGATCCCACGCAGAAAAACGGGATGGCCGTTGAGCACGATATCGAGGCCGCGGACTTCAATGCTGCGGAAGCCAATCTCATCGGAAACATGATCGGCTTCCGACGCAATCTCAACGTTATAAAGTTTTGGGTTTTCCGGCGACCACAGTTGCACTCCGGGCAAGTCGAAGGCGAAATGCGCCTTGCCATCCGCGTCGGTAGCCGCTTCCTGGGAAATCTTGAGTTCCGGAATGCGTACCGTGATTTTCTGCTGAGCGATCTTCTGTGACTCCGACGCCCCTGCAAGCTGGACCGATCCTGCGACGCGGCTCATGCTGCCGCGTTCGAGCTGCACCGAGTAGTTTTCAATGAAAGTTTGCGGCACCTCGACCAGCATTACGTCGCGGGTCACTCCGCCATAGTTCCACCAATCGGGAGCGAGCGCAGGGATGTCTTCGACGTGCCGCGTGTCATTGACCGAAATCACGACAAAGTTGTCGCCGTCTTTCAGCAACCCGGTCGCGTTGCAGTTGAATGGCGTGAAGCCGCCTTCGTGCTCGCAGAGAGGCTCGCCGTTCAACCACACGTGCGCCCGGTAGTTGGCGGCGCCGATGTAAAGAAATGTCTGAGTATTCGGCGAGGGATGATAGGTAAAAGAATTTTCATACCAGACTGTGCCTTCGTATAGCCCGAGTTCAGGGTATTGCGAATTCCAATCACCGGGAACACGCAGGGTGGGTGATTTTCCGAAATCATATTCCACCACGCCGGATGGCGTAGAACCTTTGCCGTTCGTGTAATAGCGCCTACCCGTGCCGATCTCGTGCGAATCCACAATGTAGTGCCAATCTCCGTTCAATGAGATGGTGTGGCGATGAAGAATGTTTTGGATCAGCGGAGCAGGATTCAGTGTGGTGCTCTGCGCCGGGGCTTGGGCTTGGACTTGCGCGAGTGCAGCAATGGTTATTAGAAGAAAAGGAAGAAGGCGGAATGCATATTTCATGGCCTGCGAATCTTAGCACCGAAGCACGGCGGAAAAAACCCGGCAGGGAAATATTTATTTCTCGCCAATCAAATACCGGCAGCCGGTTGTGCCCATGCGCGCCGAATGCATGGCTTTAGCGGGGATGTTGAAGCGGTCGCCGGCGTGGTACGTCTCCGCATCGCCGTGCATGGTGACCGTCATCTCTCCGTCGAGGATGACATGCGCGGTTTCGCTGGGATGCATGTGGTCGGGGTAGAAAGCGTTGGGGCTATCCTGCCAAACGTACGTGGTGGCAAACCCCTCAGTGCGAAGCTGTCTTTCAAGCGCCTGTTCGTCCATGATCTTCGTCATGCCAGATACTCCACAACAGAAGAATATTATAGCTCGACTCGCGGAGGGCAAATATCGTGCAGCACAGCCCGCAGAGCTACCTGGCTGCAGCGCCTGCGGCGGCTTTTCCGGCTTGCGCGGCCAGAAAGCGATCGTCGCTTCGAGGAGCTCCCAAGGCGCCGAGCTGGCGCAACAACCCAAGCTGGTCCCAGCTATTCCAGCCGGCCACGATCTTGCCACCCTTGATCTCTGCGGTCACGATTGCCGCGACACGGATCGCCTTGCCCGTCGGCGGAATATCCAGTCCCTGGCCTTTGTGCGTGCCTTTGATGTCGAGCCGCAACGAAACCTTGTCGCCCTCTGCGATGATGTCTTCGATGGTGATGCGAATATCGGGAAAGGCGCTCCGCAGGTTATTGACGAAGGGCTTAAATCCGGCTGGGCCGCGCACCTCTACATCGGTTTCACCTAAACCGTGAAGCGGAGCGTTGGGGGAGAGCAGTTCGTCGATGGTCTCAAGCTTGCCCTCGTTCCACACTTCTTTAAACCAACGGCGAGCCAGCGCTTTGTTAGCTTCTTGCATAACGATCTCCTTACAATTTCTTATGGCGCCCGGGCAGAGACCTAGCAAGCCACGTCCCTGCCCAGACTCTCTTCTCGAGTTCAGCTGATACGCGTGCAGACTGCTTTAACTTCCGTATACAACTCGAGGGCATCTTTGCCCATTTCACGTCCCCAGCCTGACTGTTTGTATCCGCCGAAGGGCAGGGCAGCGTCGAAGATGTTGTAGCAGTTGATCCAGACGGTCCCGGCCTTCAGCTCTGCCGCGAGCTGATGGGCCTTGCTGATGTCTTTGGTCCAGATGCCGGCGGCGAGTCCATAGACGGTGTCGTTAGCGCTGGGAAGAACGTCCTCGGCATTCTTGAATGGAATGGCCGTAACCACAGGTCCGAAAATTTCTTCCTGCACGACTTTCATCTTCGGATTGGTGTTGACCAGCACCGTGGGCTCGACGAAGTAACCTTTGTTGCCGGCGCGCTTGCCGCCGGTGACCGCCTTGGCTCCTTCGGTCTGACCTGATTCCAGGTAACCACAGACGCGCTGCAATTGTTCCTGGGAAACCAGCGGCCCCATCTGGGTTTGCGGATCCATGCCCGCACCCACCCGGATTTTTTTCGCCTGCTGCGATACGCCCTCGACCACGCGGTCAAATATGCTGCTTTCCACATAGAGCCGCGAACCGGCGCAGCAGCACTGCCCGTGATTGAAGAAGATGGCGCTGGCAGCGCCTTTCACGGCGACGTCAACATCGGCGTCGCTGAAGACGACGTTGGGCGACTTGCCGCCCAGCTCCAGGGAAACTTTTTTAAGATTGCCGGCAGCAGCCTGCAGTACCAGCTTGCCGACTTCGGTCGAGCCGGTAAATGCGACTTTATCCACATCAGGATGGGCCGCCAGCGCGGCTCCGGCGGTTTCGCCAAATCCGGTCACAATATTCAACACGCCCGCGGGAATTCCGGCTTCGAGCGCCAGCTCGCCCAACAGGAGAGCGGAAAGCGGAGTCTGCTCCGCCGGCTTGAGGACAACGGTGCAGCCGGTGGCCAGCGCCGGTCCAAGCTTCCAGGCCGCCATGAGCAATGGGAAGTTCCAGGGGATGATTTGACCGACCACGCCTACGGGTTCACGCAGAGTGTAGGTAAAATACTTTGCGCCGGGAGTGTATGGTACCGAAATGGGAATGGTCGTCCCTTCGACCTTCGTAGCCCAGCCCGCCATATAGCGAAACAGGTCGATGGCCAGCGGGACATCCGCCGCGCGGGCAACGCCGATGGGCTTGCCGTTATCCAGCGTCTCGAGTTCGGCAAATTGTTCGAGATTTTGCTCCATCAGGTCGGCCAGCTTCCAGATCGCGCGGCCGCGCTCGGAAGGCGTCATCTTGCGCCAGGGGCCGTTCTCGAATGCGCGCCGCGCCGCTTTTACGGCGAGGTCAATGTCCTGTTTGTCGCCCTCGGCGACCTGCACCAAAGGCTCCTCGGTCGACGGGTCGAGGGTGGCAAATGTCTTTCCCGAAACGGCATCTAACCACTTGCCGTCAATCAGCATCTTTTTGGGTTTCGATAAAAATTGAAGCACTTGCTTGTTCAATTGGCTCTGTACGGATATCGTTGCCATGAATATTTACCTCCGTTCGTTAATGGTTGGGAAGGAATTGCGAATACTTAACGAATTTGCAAGAGATAAAAATCATATCACTTCGTAATAGGGAAGAGAAGGCGGCCTCCGCAGCCCTTGCGCCCGCTTTACGCCGCGGCTACGGCCTCGATTGGAACGCGGCGAGGGCGCTGATTTCAGAATAGCGGAAACAGCTCACCAGGTGATCGTTGACCATGCCGGTAGCCTGCATGAAGGCGTAGCAAACCGTGGGTCCGACAAAAGTGAATCCGCGCTTTACCAGGTCTTTGCTCATGGCCGCGGATTCGGCAGTTTGCGCGGGCAGGTTGCGCATGGAGCGCAAGGAACGCACCATCGGCTGGCCGCCGACAAAGTTCCAGATGTAGCGGTCGAACGTGCCAAATTCTTTTTGCACCTTGAGAAATGACTGCGCATTTCGCACTGCGGCATTGATCTTCAGGCGATTACGGACGATGCCGGGATTGGAGAGCAGTTGAGACAGCTTTTCGGCCCCATACTTAGCCACCTTGTTGGGATTGAAATTGCTGAATGCCTTGCGATAGGCGTTGCGCTTGGCCAGGATGGTGGACCAGCTCAGACCGGCTTGCGCCCCTTCAAGAATCAGGAACTCGAAAAGCACCTGGTCATCATGCTGGGGAACGCCCCATTCGCTGTCGTGATAGGCGATCATGGCGGCGGTGGTTGCCCAGGGGCATCGGACTGCAGTTCTCCGTTCTCGGTTCTCAGTTCTCAGTTTTAGCTCCTCATCAGCAAACCAACGATTGACGCTGAGATCAAGTTTGCCATGGTTCCAGCCAGCATGGCGCGGAAGCCGAGTTTCGCCAGTTGCTCCCGTTTATTGGGAGCCAGTGCGCCGATGCCGCCGATTTGAATTCCGATGGAGCTGAAGTTAGCGAACCCGCACAGTGCGAAGGTCGCAATAGTAAACGAGCGTGGATCTAAAGTTGCTTTCTGAGCGCCGAGCTGGGTGTAGGCATAGAGCTCATTGATCACCATGCGCGTGCCAAGCAGGTTTCCCACCGCGCCACAATCTTTCCAGGGCACGCCAATCAGCCAGGCTACCGGAGCAAAGATAAATCCCAGGATTTTCTGAATGCTCTCTGGAAAGTACGCGAAGTGGAAGTGCAGAAAGAGGAAGTTGTGGATGCCGCCCATGATTCCGTTGAGCAGCGCGATGAGCGCAATGAAAGAGATCAGCATGATGGCGACATTGAAGGCCAGTTGTCCACCGTCGATAGTTCCGCGGGCGATGGCGGCAAGCAGGTTGGAATCTTTATGCAATTCGTCTTTTGCAATCTCCACTTTGCCCGCAGTCTTGGGCTGTTCTGTCTCCGGCACCAGCATTTTCGAGATCAGGATGGTTCCCGGGGCGGTCATGATGACGGCTGCCAGCAGGTGCCGTGCTTCAATCCCATAGAGGATGTAGGCCGCCATAATTCCGCCAGAGACGTGGGCCATGCCTGCAGTCATGATCGTCATCAGCTCCGATTGCGTACACTCGGGCAGCAGCGGACGGATGGTCAGCGGAGCTTCTGTCTGTCCCATGAAAATCGATGCGGCAACGTCGAGCGACTCGGCCCCGCTCACTCCCATGAAACGCGTCATGCCCCACGCCATGATCTTGATGATGAACTGCATGATTCCGAAGTAATAGAGCACGGCAAAAAAAGCGGAGATGAAAATGATTGTAGGCAACACCTGAAAGGCAAAGAAAAAGCCCATGGACGACTGCTTCACACCCAACTCGCCGAAGACGAACTTCGACCCCTCGAAAGAATAGGAAAGCAGTGTATTGACTTTCTCCCCGACGGCGTACATCACCCGCGCTCCGGCAGCGAAGCGGACGAAGAGAACGGCAAATAAGAACTGCAGCGCCAAACCCCACAGGATGATCTTGAGACGGATCGCGCGGCGGTTGGTGGAAAACATATAGGCGAGCGCCAACAGAACCATGATGCCCAGCAAGCCTGCAAATCGTGCCATTCGAAATACCTCGTTGCTGATCTGGAATCGTTTTGCTTTCTCGTGCGCTTTCTGATCGAAACCTGTTTGTTCAAAACTGCGCTTCAAATCCTGCGAAAGCTTTTTCCAGCTCCCACTCGGCGTGCGCCTTTTCACTTGCCGACAGAAGGCGGCCGCAGGCAGATGAAGGCTTCGGGGATTTTGGATCATCCCCTGTACACGCCGCTGCTCTCGCAAATCCGGTGGTGTCTCTCCAAATGCCCTCGCCCGGCAAAAAGCTATAGGCCAGGCTGGTGCGCGCAAACTTCTTCAGATCTTTGTAGCTGAAATCGTAGGTTTCGGCGGCGCGCTGATATTCCAGCGCCATGCTCGAGCGGGAAACACCGGGGTCATCGGTGGCCAGGGCGACAGGCACTCCAAAACGCATGTAGACTGGCAACGGATGATGCTCGCCGCTCACTCCCAGGATCACATCATTGCTGGTCAGGCACACTTCGACCAGCACTTTTCGCTTTGCCATCTCGCGTAGCAATCCGGTGGGGTCGGGCTCGTGCATTATATCCACGCCGTGGCCAATACGCTCAGCGTGGCCGCGCTCCACCGAAGCACGAATGTGGAACATCTCTTCCGGCGGCACCAATTGCATGGTCACCTCGCCGGCGTGCAGCGCAATGTGGACTTTGGGATAAAGCTTGTGCATGAAGTCGAGCATATCCATATGCAGGCGGAAGTCGTGGGTGGGAACATACCAATCTTCGGCCATCACTAGGTTCAGGCCGACGACGCGCGGATCTTGGGAAGCGATTTCAAAACCGGCCAGGATCTGGGCAAAGACCTGCTCCTTAGCAAGCCCGCGCGCAACCTGATACAGATAGCGCGTCTCGACGTTGCAGCCCGGGTTCGCCTGCGGCTCGCCGCAATGCAACTCCGCCTGCTCTTTGGTCTCAATGTCGTTCAGCCCCTGGCGGGCCTGGGCCACAACATCATGTAAACCTGCTGCGAGTAGCTGGTCCCGCATTTTTGCAAAATCGTCGTTCCAGCCCAGGCGCGCACCCAGCTTGGCGGCCTCGCCTCCATCGGGATTGAACATGAGCTCCAGATATTGCACGTGCTCAGCTGCCGCCCGCGACCTGACCTCGACCAGCATCTCGGCGGTATGCGGGCCGCTGGCCGCTCCAAACTTGCCGAAGGTGGCAAAAAAATGGTCGTGGCCCGATTCGACGGCGGGATGCCATCCGCGCATTGAGAAAGCCCCCAGAAGCTGGGTATAGAGCCCTACATCCTGATAAGCAGTGGAGGCGGGAACTTTGCTTTTGGGGTCACACGGTGGTTGCAGCAATGTTGAGGTGCTGCGGTCAACGCATAGGCCATCCTGCACGGCCCACTGGATAAAGCTTTCTGCATAAACAGCGCCTGAAAGATGATTGTGGAGGTCGCCGCCCTTGGGCATGCGCTGCAGGAAATCGAGCAGCAAAGAGGGCTGGTGCCGCACCGACTCAAAATATTTCGCGGTCTTATCCTCTGCCGTCGGGGTTCGCTGAGCCAGGAGCGGCGCGGCCGTCAAAAGCAGAACTGTAATGAGAAAATAAACCTTCTTGCGTGGCACTTATAACCTCGATTGGGATTGGGCGGCAATATAGCATTACAATCCCAATTTGCAAAATGCTCCACCGCGCAAAGGACCTTATGACAGCGATTCCTCAACCAGGCCACCAACCCTCAGACCAATTCCAGCAAGCTGAAGAATCGGCAAAATTCATTCTTAGCCGGAGCCCGCTGCGTCCGGCAATAGCAGTAGTCCTTGGTTCGGGACTGGGCGCCTTCGCCGATGAGATGACCGAAGCGGTCAAAATCAGCTATGGCGATATCCCGCATTTCTCGCGCTCCACCGCCGCCGGCCATGCCGGCCAGCTTGTGATCGGCAAGGTGGGCACGCATCCGGTGGCCACCATGCAAGGCCGGGTGCATCTCTACGAAGGACACTCGGCTGCTAAGGCCGCCTTCCCAATGCGCGTCTTCGGCCGCATGGGAATTCGCGCCGCCATACTCACCAACGCCGCCGGCGGAATTAATCTAGATTACAGCCAGGGAGGTTTGGTCGCGATCCGCGACCATATCAATCTCATGGGGCAGAACCCTCTGGTGGGTCACGAAGATGAGCGCTTTGGCCCGCGATTTATTGACATGACTGAGGCCTACTCGAAGGCCTATCGAAAAATCGCGCTGGAGGCCGCCGCGAAGCTCGGCATCAAGATGCCCGAAGGCGTGTACGCCGCGCTGCTCGGGCCAAGTTATGAAACCCCTGCGGAAATACGTTATTTGCGGGCGATTGGGGCTGACCTGGTAGGCATGTCCACTGTTCCCGAGGTAATTGTCGCCCGCCAGATGAAGATCAAGGTGTTGGCCATCTCTTGTGTGACAAATATGGCTGCCGGAGTGTTAGACGCTCCGCTCAATCACGAAGAGGTGCTGGAGACGGGGCGGCGTGTTGCGGGCCAGTTCAAAGCGCTGCTTCAGGCGGTAATTCCCCGGATTGCGGAGAGTGTGGCGTAGTTGGCCGCGTAAAGGCACACAGCCGAGGACGGCTGTGCCACACAATTTATCCGAGCACTCCACCTACTCTCCGATGACCCGATGCACTAGTGGCCTGGCTTTTAGCGGGGGAGCAGCTTCAATCTTGTAGCTCTGTTCAATGAGCGGACGCGCGCGCTCCAGACGCACCGCGGAGTTGTAATAAATAGTGCAAAGCGGTTCTTCGGCCGTAACCGGGTCGCCTACTTTCTTGTGAATCATCATTCCCACTGCGGGATCGACCGAGTCTTCTTTGCGTTCGCGTCCGCCGCCCAGCAGCACACTGGCTGTTCCTAATTGTTCGCAAAGCATGGAAGTTACAAATCCGGCAGCCGGACTCAGCACATCAATCTTGTATTCAGCCTGCGGCAGGCGTCCTGGGTCGTCAATGGCCCCGGCGTCGCCGCTCTGCAGGGCGACGATCTCCCTGAATTTTTCTCGGGCCTGGCCCGTGGAGATCATCTCGGCTGCCAGGACTTTGCCTTCCTCCAGTGTCGTGACGCGCTTCGCCAGTAGGAACATCCATGCTGAGAGCAGCAAGCATAGTTCACGAAGGTCAGCCGGTCCCTCGCCATCCAGTACGTCCAGGCACTCGGCAACTTCCAGGGAGTTGCCCACGGCGCGGCCCAGTGGCTGATTCATATCTGTGATCAGGGCAACTACTTTTTTCCCCAATCGTTCCCCGGTTTCGACCATCAACTCGGCGAGGAAGGCGGCATCCTGCTCTGATTTCATGAAGGCGCCATTTCCGGTCTTTACGTCGAGCACCAGCGCATCAATGCCTTCGGCCATCTTTTTGCTCATGATAGAGGCGCAAATCAGGTAAGGACTCTCCACCGTGCCGGTGACATCGCGCAGGGCATAGATTTTTTTGTCTGCGGGGGCGATCTCGCCGGTTTGTCCCGCCAGCGCACACCCACAGGCAGAAAGAACGCGCCGGAATTCGGCGGCCGAGAGATTCACGTTGAAGCCTGGAATGGACTCCAGCTTGTCGAGCGTACCGCCGGTGTGCCCCAGCCCGCGCCCGCTCACCATGGGGACAAATACGCCGGCTGCGGCAACGATAGGAGCAATGATCAGAGAGGTCTTATCGCCCACGCCGCCGGTGGAGTGCTTATCAACTTTCGCGCCGGCCAGTGCCGACAGATCCAGCACTTCGCCCGAGTTGAGCATCACCGACGTCAGCGCCGCCAGCTCAGCACGAGTCATGCCGCGCAGGACCACAGCCATAAGCCAGGCGGACATCTGGTAGTCAGGAATCTGCCCCGCAGTGTAGCCGATGACGAGGAATTCAATTTCCTCCGGCTTCAACTCGACGCCATCACGTTTTTTGCGGATCAGGTCGGTAACGTGCATCGTATTCTCTTCTGACTACGGCGCTCCCAGCTCGCGCATGATTGCTACTGAGGCGGAAGCGCCCACGCGGTCTGCCCCGGCAGAGACCATGGCCTGGAAATCGGCCGCGCTGCGGATGCCTCCGGAGGCTTTGACCTTGGCCCGATCTCCCACCGCCTGGCGCATGAGAGCGACATCTTCTACAGTTGCGCCACCACCGGCAAATCCCGTGCTGGTCTTCACAAACTCGGCCCCAGCCGCAACGGCAAGCTCGCAGGCTTTGATTTTTTCTTCACGGGTGAGCAGCGCAGTTTCGATAATTACTTTCAGGATCGCGCCACCCTGGTGCGTGACCTCGGCAACGCTTTGAATGTCGGCCTGCACGGCGGCGTGATCTCTTGATTTCAGCGCGCCGATGTTGATCACCATGTCCAGCTCACGCGCGCCCAGTCGCAGGACTTCGGACGCCTCAAAGCGCTTGCACTCGCTCAACGTTGCTCCCGAGGGAAATCCGATGACGGTGCAAACCTTCACTGCCGAACCCTGAAGAAGCGAACCGGTCAGGGGCACGTAACAAGGCTGCACGCAGACGCTGGCAAAGCCGAACTTCAGCGCCTCCCGGCAGAGCTGCGTGACCTGATCGGTGGTCGCTTCCGGCTTCAGCAGGGTGTGATCAATAAGTTTGGCGGCTGCTTGCCAATCGCTCACAGTGGGCATTGGGGCTGCTTCCTTTCATTGTGGGCTCGGCGCATTGTGTTCAGGAATCCCCGTTGTCATTACAAATGTTTCGCTTCAACTCTGATTCAGCCGGAAGCTTGAGGGCAACAGATCGGCGATGGTCAGCTCCTGGTAATCCTGCTCGGATTTAAACAGCACGATGGTGTCGGCGCCGAACTCGGCGATCACCTGGCGGCATGCGCCGCAGGGAGGACACGGCACTTCTTTCTCATTGACCACCACTACTGCGCGCAGTCCCAGTTTTCCGCCCGCCGAATTGGCAACCGCCGAAAATATCGCCGAACGCTCGGCGCAGATGGTCAATCCATAGGAGGCGTTTTCGACGTTACATCCGGTGAAGATTTTACCGTCCTCGGTCAGGATCGCAGCCCCGACTTTGAATCCGGAATAGGGAGCGTAGGCATACCTGACGGCATCACGGGCCGATTGCAGCAGCATCTCCCGTTCTTTGGTCGCGAGCTTAGGCATAGGCGCGGAAAAGAAGAACAATTCTAATTGCTTGACCACAAAGGACACAAAGGGTTGGACACAAAGGGCACAAAGAATGCGAAGGCGTCGCAATCGTAATTTGTAAATCTATAGAAGAGTGAGTGGCGGAGGGAGAGGGATTCGAACCCCCGATACCCTTTCGGGTATAGCGGTTTTCAAGACCGCCTGTTTCAACCGCTCACACATCCCTCCGCGGGGCGTGATGAGAACAGTTTACCAGCCTACATAGGGTAGCTTGCCAAGGTTGTCGTTCCCGGCTGCCTGGCTTGGGATACCGGAAGGCCGCTTGTGTTATGATGAATATGCGTCAATTGAATTGGTTGTGAGCAGTTCTCGCCTAACAAGCCAGCCCCTGCCCTGCAGTATCTTCCGACTCAGTACAACGTAAAAAATCGAAAAGAATTAGAGGAAAAGAAACAATGGAACAAGGCACAGTTAAGTGGTTTAACGATGCTAAAGGATTTGGATTCATCAGCCGCCAGAATGGCGAGGATGTTTTTGTGCATCACACGGCCATTCAGGCCAACGGATTTCGCAGTCTGCAAGAGGGCCAAGCGGTCCAATTCAATGTGGTCAAGGGGCCCAAGGGCTTCCAAGCCGAAAATGTGCAGCCTCTTTAATCGTTAATCTAAGGCGAGGCGATTGCATACCAGTCGCCTCTTCTTTTTTGGAAGTTTTTCATATTCTTTGGCGGCCGCCGCCAAATTTACCCTTCGGAGGATGTATGTCTGGCAGGTCAGGTAGCAGCTTCGGTAAACTTCAAAAAGAGCGCGCCCGAAGGGAAAAACAGCTGGAAAAAGCGGCCCGCAAAAAACAGCGTAAACTCGATAAGCAAAGTCCTCAGCCCGGGGAAGACGATTCTCAGGCGGTGCTTCCCGAAGACTCCGAGACAATTTTTCCCGATGCCGCGCCCGCCATTCCTGCGCTCCAGGAGCGGCCAGATGGCGCGCAACCCCCGAATTTCCCTAAGAAATACTAAGATTCTTCAGCAGCCGGTTACTGCGCCCCGAGAGCGTAACCGTGAAAAACGTGAATGGGAGAGCGTGAATGAAGAAAATCTACGTCGGCAATCTGGGGACGGTTACCCGCCCAGACGAAATACAGGCACTGTTTGAGAGTTACGGGAAAGTGCTCAAATCGGGAATCCTCTGCAACCACACGACCGGTGAGCCGCTTGGCTTCGCCTACGTGGTCATGAGCGACGATAATGAGGGCAACGACGCCATCCAGGACCTGAATGGAACCAACCTGAATGGACGGCCTATTGACGTAAGAGAAGCCCTTCCTCCGGGAGAGCGCGAAAAGAATGAAAAGCGTTTTCGCGGAGTGAAAACTCGCACGCGCTGATTGGTTCTGAACCAATTCTTGTCAGACTGAAATTTTCCCTGCTGCCTTGGCGGAGAGTTGCGCCTGCAACTGTTTGCGCGAGAGGAATGGGGACTTGTCGCGATAGGGCTTCCAGATCACTTTGGTGCGCGCCCAGCCATCGCCCATGCGCCGGCCATCGTGCTGGAAAATCTGGAAGGCGGCATATAACGGCATGAAGGGAACGGCGAGAGGCAAATTTCTCTGGAACGAATCCCAGAAGTTGATGGGGCGGCCGGTGAGGTCGTCGATCACTTGCAATCCGAACATGGCTTTCGCCGGCGAATGTCCCTTGAAGCCATCCATGGCGAGAACAAGAAACATGGATCCCAAAATGCATACAAAAAAGACAAGCATGGCCATGTTGGCGCCGCTGTTATTGTTGTGGGTGGCTGTTTCCACAACCGCTCCGCTGATGCCGGAAAGAAGAATAATAAAAATGGAGAGCGGGAAGCACACCACGCTCCAAATCATCATGTCAACAATATAGGCGAAAGCCCGCTTCATGGCGAAATCACTGTGACACTTTTCGCATATGGAATAACCATAAAGCCTCTTCCCGGCGAGCAGCATGGGAGCAGCGCAGACAGAGCAAACCATCGGCGTGTTAGCGGTGGCCATAAGCTGAGGTCCTTATACTTTGGGGGCTTAGGCGAACTCTATCATTCATAGCGCAGGGCTTCAATAGGGTTTAGCTGGGCCGCCTTGTTGGCCGGGTAGTAGCCGAAGAAGACGCCCATGGCGACAGAAAAGAAACAGCCGATGAGAGCTACCGTCTGGGTAATTTGAATTTCCCAATGCAGGATGTTTTGCAGAGCTGCAGCGCCAAGCAGGCCCGTCAGCACTCCCAGGATTCCACCCATGACGCTTATGACAACAGCCTCACTTAGGAACTGCAAGCGCACGGCGTGCTCGGTAGCTCCCACGGCGAGGCGCACCCCGATCTCGCGGGTGCGCTCGGTCACCGAGACCAGCATGATATTCATGATCCCAATTCCGCCCACGAGGAGCGAAAGGGAAGCCGTGCCGGCGAGCAGAAACGTGAAGGCCTGGGCGGTTGCAAGTTGGGCGCGAATGAGCTCTTCCGGGCTGCGGATGTTGAAGTCGTCATCGTCGCCGGGCGAGAGGTGGTGGCGCTCGCGCAGCAGACTTATAATCTGGCGCTGTGCTTCCGGGATTGCGGTCTGTGAAATGGCGGAGCAGTAGATATCATCCAGCCAGAAGGTGCCGGTGATCTTTTTCTGCACGGTGGTGTAAGGCATGAGCACGAAGTCATCCTGGTCCTGGCCGGTGGCAGAAATTCCTTTGCGCTCCATCGTGCCAATCACCTTGCAGGGCAGGGTGTTAACCCGGATGGTCTTGCCAATGGGGTCTTCATTGCCAAACAGGTTGTCTATGACAGTCTGGCCGATTATGCAGACCAATGCCGAGCTGTTGACGTCTTCGGCGGTGAACATGTCGCCTCTGTGGAGGTCCCAGCGCCTGATCTGCTGGAACTCCGGGGTCACGCCGCGATATTGTGTTCCCCAATTGGTGTTGCCGTAGACCACCTGGACGTGCCCGTCTACGTTCGGGGAGACCAGTTTGACCAGCGGGACCTGCTCGGTGATGGCGTGGACATCATCCATGACCAACGTGCGGATGCCGCGCGTGCCGGCGCGAACCCCGTTGCTCTTGCGGCTGCCGGCCTCGATCCAGATCATGTTGTCGCCCAGCTTGTCGAGCTGATCCTGCACCCGGCTGGAGCCGGCGCTGCCGATGCCCACCACGCAGATGAACGACGCCACACCCATAATAATGCCCAGCAGGGTCAGGAAGCTGCGCAGCTTGTTGCGCCACAAAGCACGCAGCGCCTGGCGGAAGATGAAAGAGATAAGCACCTAATATATTGAGTATCAGTTTCTCCTGAAATTTTGGTGAAAATCCGCCCGTGGCCCAACAGAAAAACCCGGCCATAAAGACCGGGCTCAATGCCAGCACATTCTTAAGGAAATGGTTACTGCCAAACGTTTCAACAGATGAATTTTCATTTACCCTTTTGGCACAATTCCATTTTGGTACTCGACATGCCCTATAAATTGAGCCAGAAACTTGCGGAAATATGAAGTCAGTTAAGGTATTATCTACAACGGTTTTCACATAACAAAATCCCCCCTGATTCCCGCAGTTTTTGCGGTTGCACCGATAACTGTTTGAGTAAGCCGAATGCCGGCTTTCTGTGACATGGCTCATCTCTCGAGCCGGACCGCCCAGAAGCTAGGCAGAAATCAACGCTGCCCACGCAAGGGCTATTTTCCGAGGAGTGTTATGAAGACTAACCGTTTTGGTATTTCCCGTATTCATGGTCTTTCCTGGCTTCGCACCAGGTCTACATGCGCCGTCATCGGCATCCTGCTAGGCACTGCCGGGTCAAGTTACGGCCTTCCCCCTCTGGCGGTCAACAAGCTCCATGGATCAGAGGTGCAGGCTACGTATACGGGGAAATCGAGCGCGGTTGGCGCCCTTCATTCAAGTTCGGCGCAGCCGCTTTCGCTTGCAACGGATGACCTCAATAACGATGGCGCTCCGGATTTGCTTGTGGGCTATTCCGCCAATGGCCACGGCTTCATAGCAGTTTATTTAGGGAATATTGATGCCTTCGCGCCCAGTTCGCCAGAGATCTACCAGGCGATACAGGCCGGCAGGATGCCTGCTTCTTTCAACCCGGCCGTTCAACTCATTGATTTGCCCGAAGCAGTGGACTTCATGGTTATCGGCGACTTCAATCGCGACGGGAAGAAAGACATTCTGGCGGCAGCGCATGGAGGCGGTCTTTACCTTCTGCCGGGCAATGGCCGAGGAGGGTTCGGCCCAGCACAAGCGGTCTCTTTACCGGGAGAGGTAACAGCACTGGCCACCGGCGAATTCAACAAAGCTGACGGAGCGGCAGATGTCGCTGTCGGAATTACAGGGCAGGACGGCCCGGCTGTACTTATCTTCGAAGGGGCGTCGGGCGGATTGTCGGGCCAGCCCATGAAGTACTCCCTTACCGCAGAAGCCACATCATTGGCATTCGATAGTTTAGACAACGATGCGTTCTTGGATCTGGCGATTGCGGCTGGAGACGAGGTCATTATTCTTCACGGAGAAAACCAGGCCGCCGGCAAGAATCTCGCTTCCAGAGTGGAACATATAAAAGTTGGATTCAATATTCGTTCACTCACTCTAGGGACATTTACGTGGAACCGCGATAACAAGCGGTCGATGGCCCTTTTGTCAGAAGATGGAACGATCCATTTGCTGCAGCGAAGCGACCTGGACACGCGGCCTTTAACCGCCAGAGAAGCGGCGGCGCTTAAACGCAATGCCGGCCATTTGTGGCAATCGGGTACAAAGAGGGTGCAATGGTCTCTGGCAAAACAGCTTTATACCGGCTTGACGACTGTCGCCGGCAATTTCGCCGGCCAATTATTGGTAGCGTCGCAGATATCACCACGCGAGGTCAATGATCTGCTGGCGGTTGATCAGGCAGGCCGCAAGATCAACATAGTAAGGCCCGGGGATGAACGCTTGCAGCTTCAAAACAAGGCCTTTGCCGGTGGGGACACACAGAGTGAAGTGAATCTGGCGCCGATTGCTATGGATATGGAAGGCGAACCCACGGCAGTTCTGGCAATGCCGAAAAAGGTAAATGGCGAACGCGATTTGATCGTATTGCAATCGGGCCAGGCGGCCCCAATCTCTTTGGTCAATGCATCTCCAGCAACAATTACAGTAAACAGGACCGATGATGTTCATGTCTCGACCTGCGCTCCGGGCGGGGTGAATGATTGCAGCCTGCGTGGCGCAATCGATTTTGCCAATGCCAATCCGGGCACAACTATTAATGTACCGGCGGGAACCTATCAACTCACCATCCCCACGACTCTCGAGCAAGGTAACGCAAACGGCGACCTTGATGTGAATGCGCCGGGAACAACCATCGTGGGTGCAGGTGCGGCTACGACCATCATTCAGCAGACAGTCGCCGACCGCGTAATGGATATCAACTTCGCCTCCAATGCGAATTTCACATTTGGCATTTCAGGCGTAACCATCACCGGTGGCCACGATGTCAGCGGTTTGGGCGGCGGGGGCTTGCTGGCTGGAGGCTCGGCTAATTCTTATACGGTAACGAACTGTATCTTCGATTCGAATGCGGTCAATGGCACGGCAACCAATACGCCGGGCGGCGCGATCAGTCTGCGCGTTGGCGGAAATCTGAGCGTGACCGCCAGCACCTTTACTAACAATGACGCCGGCGCCAGCAGTGGCGGTGCTATTTCCATGTCCCCCACCGCCGATACAAACACGACCTTCCAGATTACGAACAGCACATTTTCGAATAATCAGGCTTCCGGCGAAGGCGGTGCTGTTGCAGATCAACTGAATGGCGGAGCCTCTTCCTACATGACCACCATTTCCAATTCGACGTTTACCGGAAATACGGTGATCTCAGGAGCTACAACCACGGGGGGCGGGGCGCTCGACATTGATATTGGTTCCGGAGCAGCGACCGTTACGCAATCCACATTTGACAGCAACCAGGATGCTGACGCCTCCGGGCACGGCGGCGCCATCGCTGTTACAAGTGGGATAGTTACAGCCCACTTCAACAGGTTTGTAAACAACACTGCGGCGAATGCCTTTAATGGGAACGCTGTTTTCAGTTCGGGAGGAACAGGCGATTTCACGGACAATTGGTGGGCCAATATTGGCGGGCCAAACCCCGATGACGTCGTTATTGGAGGCGGTCTCCTGTTAACAGTGCCGTCCCTTACGCTGACTCTTATACCGGACTCAGTGAGCATTCCTGCATCCAGTTCAACAGGGCTAACCGCCGGCTTCCTGACAGATACCCTGGGCGGTCCAATTGCCGCTTCCGATCTGACTGCCGTGACCGGATTACCGGTTACGTTTGGCGCTACCGGCGGGAATATCACTGGCGCAGACGCGAATATTCAGGCCTCAGGCACAGCCTCGGCCACATTTACTTCCACGGTGACGGGAACCGACAGCGCGACTGCAACGGTTGACGGCGCTACCGCAACGACTACCATTCAAGCCGGGGTTACAGGCCAGCCGCCATCCCTCAGCAAGCTCTTCTTGCCCGACACTATCCAGGTGAATGGAACGTCGTTATTGAACTTCACGATCATTAATCCGAATAGCGACGTGACGCTGACCGGTATCCAGTTTACCGACGCCTTGCCCGCGGGCCTGGTAGTCTCATCGTCTACCCAGTTTAATAGTAATGATTGCGGCGGCACGATTACAGCCGTGCCAGGTTCTTCTTCCATCAGCCTATCCGGAGGCATCGTGGCGCCCTCGGTAGGGTTGCTTCCTCCACCTCCGCCCATACTATCAATTGCTTCACGCCATCAAGTATCAGCATCAAGGTCTGTATTGTCACAAGCATCGAGTGCTGCCACCGGGGCATGCTTTATTTCGGTGGAAGTGCAAGCAACTACCACCGGGGTAATGAACAATACGACCGGCCCGATCTCCGCCTTTGAGAGCGGACCTGGTGCGCCCAGCAACACGGCTAGTCTGACCGTGAACGCAGCGCCAGTAGTTGTGCCGCCAACATTGGCCAAAGCTTTCGGGGCCCCCAGCGTTCCCCTGAATGGAACCACGTCGCTGAGTTTTACGGTCGCCAACCCGAACTCCACCAGGGAACTGGTCAACATCGCGTTTAATGACATGCTGCCCAGCGGGCTGCTGGTGGCTTCGCCTAACAATATGATGGGCAGTTGCCTTGCGAATGCGGCTGTCATTGCCGACCCGGGCAGCAATAACGTAAGCCTCACGGCGCTGGCCCTGCCTGGCTCCTCCAGCTGCATGTTGTCAGTAGACGTGGTGGGTATCACCTCCGGCGTTAAGAACAACACCACCAGCAACATTACCGCTACTTTCGACGATGGCTCGGGCACGTTCATTGGAATCACTGGCGCGCCAGCCTCGGCCAGCATGGTAGTGGTTGTGCCGCCCTCGATCAGCAAGTCATTTAATCCGAATGTCATCGCGCCGAATGTCCCAAGTACCCTGACGTTTACCATTACCAACCCGGCGATCAATCCGGTGGCAGAAAGCGGCGTGGCGTTCTCCGACACGCTACCTGCCGGACTCATGGTGGCCAACTCCTCCACTACGGTGTGTGGCGGGACGCTGACAACCACGGCGCCGACGGGGATTGCCCTGTCAGGAGCGAGTATCGGAGTCAACAGCCAATGCGTGTTCAATGTGATGTTCATCGCCGCGGCGCCGGGCAATTACACCAACATCACAGGCGCTGTGAGCTCAACGAATGGGGGAACAGGCAACACCGCCACTGCGATCCTCAGCGTGAAGAATGCCGATCTAACCATCACCAAGACCCATAATGGCGACTTCTCGCGCCGGTCCACCGGCACCTACACCATTACCGTGAGCAACAGCGCGTCCGCTGGGCCCACGAATGGCACTGTTACCGTCGTTGATACCCTGCCCGATGTAGAACACACGCTGGGGCCGGTTACCCTCACTGGTACGGGCTGGACCTGCAACCTGGGTACGCTGACCTGTACGCGCAGCGATTCGTTGCCTCCAGGCGACGTCTGGCCGGCTATCACGCTGGTAGTGGATGTGCCTCAGAACATCCGGGCCAACGTTATCAACTCGGCCACAGTCTCTGGCGGTGGAGACCCCAACAGCCACACCGCTAACGACCCGACCCACATCGGTCCACCAGACAACGACAAAGGCAAAGACAAAGATAAAAATCGAGATGGATGGAGAAATGACTGGAAGAAAAAATAGAGATCAGCAGTCATCCCTAATACGAGCATTTAGCACTTAGTAGTTAGCATTTGGCCCCTAAACAGCTTGGACAGGGAAGGCTGCGCTTTGCGCTGAACTCTCCAGATTTGGATCGGGTGGGGGTGGGGGTACTACTTGAAGTAGTCGATGCAGTGGTAAGCGATTCACAATCAATCAGATAGGAAATGGCGGAGTCATGGGGAAGTAGTTCTTGAACTGCAGTTCTCAGTTCTCGGTTCTCAGTTCTCAGGCCAAGGGAAGCTAGCGGTGAGCTTGTGCGGCGAGGCAGGTTGTTGCTTTCCGGCCAGTCGAGAGACGACACGGTTTGAAGGGGGTGGGGGTTACTAAGTAACGTCTGAGAGGATCGCTGTTCGAGAGGGGGGTGGGGGGTTACTAAGTAACCTCTGAGCGGCAGAGGCAGAGATACCTTGTCGTCCGCCCTGGAGCCAGGGAGGCGAGGGATGGAGTTTTCAAAGACCGCGGGGCTGGCGCCAAAATCGATCATGCCAAGCAATTGCACCGAAGGCAAGGATTTGATACCAGAGTTCAATTTTGGCGGAGTCAGCCGGTGGATGCTTCCTTAGCGACTTCGAATATGT
>DATHMH010000031.1:0-82227 GCA_035487295.1 Terriglobales bacterium | reverse complement strand
AAGCTGGACATGCCGGAGGGGATGATTCGCCAATTCGCCACGCCTCCAGGCAGTCCCAAGGACTGTGTTTTTGCGCTCACCACCCAAATACTGTCGGCGGACCTGAAAACCAAGGTCGTGCCCTGTCAATACGGCGGGAATCCGGACTGCAGTTCGTGCGGATGCGTCGCATCCATGGGCTTGGCGGCCGTAGCGGCGCACAAGCTCGGCGGCGTCATCCCCGTTGGGGCCATCTTCAAAGCCTCAGTCAGGATTGGCCAGATTCGGTCCAAAAAGACCGCCCAACTCCCACCAGTCGAAGAAGAACTGCGGGTGCTGCCCTAGCGGGCTATAGCAATGTCCGTTTTGCACACCTTTAACGGTTCCTGCTGGCTATTCTTTGGAAGTCAATTCACGCTGCGGCATCCAGATTATTGATCTGAGTACGCGCAGAGGACGATTGCAAAATTCGGTGGTCCCTTCGTTGGCCAAGCAGAAAGTTAATTTCTCCACCGATCAGAACGGCAAAACCAGAAAGATAAAACCACACGTATAAGCCGATCGCAGCGCCTAGCGCTCCATAAGTCACATCAAGATTGTCGAAGTTTCGGAAGTAACTCCCCAGCACGTATGACAAACCAATCCAGGTCGTGACTGCAACGATTGCCCCGATCAGGCTGTCCCGGAAGCGCTGCTTCATATTCGGACCGAAATGGTAGAGGAGTTCTACTGCGAGCACGGCAAAGGCTATAGCGATGCTCCATCGGAAGTAACGCCAGGCGGCGAGTATGGCAGGATTGAGGTTAAATCTTCCGGTAAACCAGATTCCAAAGTGCGTCCCCTCCACCATTAATCCCACAGCTACGAGTAACAGAGATCCCGCGAGCAACGTCAGCCCGAGTGCAATCGGTCTAGTCCTCCAGACGGGGCGTGTTTCGCGAACTCGATAAACGACATTAAGACCGTCCATGATCGCCGCAAATCCGCTGGAAACTGTCCAGATCGTGAAAACTAACCCGAGCGTAAGGAAGTGCGTGTGTTTGTGGCTGACGACGTCAGACACGATTTTTCGCACCAAACTCATTCCATCTCCGGGCACGAGCCTTGCCATCAAGCCTAGAAGGCCCTCAAACAGGTGAGGGATGGGTATATACCCGAGCAGGGACGCCATCGAAACTAACAGCGGAAACAGTGAGAGCACAAAATAGTACGACAGCCCGGCGGCAAATACGAAGAGATGTTCGTCATAAACATCTTTGTAGATGGTTATCAGTGATCCTTTGATCGCGGGCCATGCTGCTTTCACCCTTAACGGGCGCATCGAATCACCTCAGAGCATTCCATAACTGGTTCAGGCCGGCCTAGGGGAGCAGATTTACAGTTGCGGGGTGGAGTTCCCATAACGTCATAACCTGTCCAGATCCACGATTATGCTCAAAATCTTCGAATGCCATTCCCAGGACCTCCGCCGGCAAAGCTTGCGGCAGTTCCCCACCATGCTCTGCGTCAAGACGAAACCCATGTTGCGTTAATTGCGATTGAATATTTTTTCGCGCGCTGCAAAATTCGCTATCAACAGGCGTCTCCACGATCACTCTGGGAGCACTTCGATCTGCTGTTTGAGAAATCTCAAAGTTGACGTCACAGTCTTCGCCGTTAACGCGCACGTTCTGTAGAAATGCCTGCGCAACATGAAACACCTGCAGTTCGCGCCCAGTTCGAGGTGCGTCCGGAAGAATGATGTCATCCTGCGGCCAACTGAGAATGGTGTCAACCGTAGTCTCTGTTGGTGTCATATTGGGAATTGGGACATGCTTCTCGTCGTGGCGGAAATCGGCAACGTCCGGCTCCAGAGGTGTGCATTTGCAAAGATCCTGCGGCTGAACCGCACCAAAATTGACACCGCAAGATACTGTAAAGGCGAAGAATAAAGCCACGCCACCAACGACGGCTACGCCTATAAACTGCTTTACCCGCAATGCCACTTCCGTGTTTTTCCGGATTTGATCGTCAAAGTGATAATGCACGAAACCCCTTTCGCAGGTCCTGGTAATTGAGATGCTGATTTGAACTGAAGAGTCACGGGTGGTGCGCAGAATGGCGGGCCGCAGACGCTCTGGGAGATTGCCCCCCGGCGCCGCAACCCCTTTTCATAGTTGGCGTGCAGGATGTTCAATTCTGGGCAGTTGTTTAAGCCCTCGGATGTAATACTGATGTGGTACAAGTGAGGTCTTACGATGAATCTTCAACAACTGATGGATCCCAAACTGATTGTGATTGCAGTCGTGGTGATTGTGCTCATCGCGGCCCTTTCGTGGCTGTTCAGGCGAAGACGCAGAGCTACGACTGCAGGCCTGCGCCAGCGTTTTGGGCCGGAGTACCAGCGGGCGGTGCAACAGCATGGGTCCGAACGAAGAGCCGAATCGAAGTTGGCGGATCGTGAGAAGCGGGTTGAAAAGCTTAAGATCCGCGATCTCCATCCCACGGAACGGGAACGCTTTTCTGGCGAATGGAACTCAGTGCAGTCCCGCTTTGTTGACTATCCGAAAGGGGCCGTTACCGAAGCCGACGAGCTGGTGTGTTCCTTAATGAAGGCTCGTGGATATCCTGTGGCCGATTTTGATCAACGTGCCGCAGACATCTCTGTCGACCATCCCCGAGTAGTGGAAAATTACCGATCCGCTCACGGAATCGCGCTGCGGCTCGGAAAAGGGGAAGCAAATACCGAAGATCTGAGAACAGCGATGATTCACTACCGATCACTATTCGAGGAATTAGTGCAGGGACAAACCCCTGGTGAAAAGAAAGAAGCGGCGTAATGGCGGAACTGAAGACCAGGATGGCATCTTAATCCTCCTGGCCTGCAGGGTTCCTCGCCTCCGGCTCTCGCCAGTCGCGCTCCGCCTTGAGCAGAAGCCCCACGGAAAATGAAGAATCAATGACGTATCTGATTTTATTGCGGCAGAAAATGCAGGATGTCTCCAGGACCTGGGCCGGCGCTCGCTCAGCCAGGTCCAATGAAAATGATTGCAGACACTTTGTGCAAGTCACGACGATGTAAGGTGTTGCTCGCGAAGCTTTCCAGTTGCAGGGAATCTCAACCGCAGAAGGGCTTTTCGTATCGGCACTCGCCTTTGCGCCGGATGTTCGAATCAGGTGTGCGATAGTTCCCAAGAGTGCTTCGGGCTCCTTCCCTCCCTTTGGATGGAATGCGTCAGCAGTGATTTCACTCGAAGTGGCTTCGCCCATGGCAACAACCAGCACCTGGGGGAGCCGGTGGCGAACCGCGGAGAGAAACGCAGGCCCCGACATGTGCTGCATGTTGACGTCACAAACCAGTACGTCAGGGCACTCTTCGCCTAACAGCAAGAGGCCGCTAAAGCCGTCTTCAGCGGTGGAAATATCGTAGCCATCAGAAGCCAGTAATAATGCATAGGTCTCGCGATTGTCGGCATCGGCCATGACCAGCAGGATCCGATGTTCGAAGGCATCAAGCACGGGAACCTCCTTACACGTCTAGTTACGACATAGTCTCTCAGTGAAAGGGGCGCAAATCTGTTCACAAATGATCACTCGACCGTGTTTTTGTACTGCTTTCGGAGGCGCGGTTTGCCCTCAAGGTGGAATTCTCGAGCCATTTCCTCAGTTTTGCCCGGAGCCGCCCGTTCACAGCCCTCTCGTGCTCACAGCGATCGCCTTTTGGGCTCGCAGGGATGGCTGAGATAATGGTCGGCGTCCTGGCAAAGCAATTGGCATTTATGGCAGCGAATAGGACCTTTAACAACAACTTTGGGCCTGGGATTGGGTGGGGCTTTAACATTGATTAGGGTCATATGCTTAAGACTACTCCTCCGGGAGCCTCCTGCAACACGAATCCACACCCTGGCCCTCCGCACCGCTTAAACCGGTTCTATCTCTACATAGCCAGCCCCAACAAGAACGGGCCGAATAATAGCTCTTGTGCCCGCTGAAATTGAACAGAATCCATCACGTGGCCAACACCCCACAGGCCAATGGAACTAAAATCGTTGGATTCTTCTAAATCGGCCTGACAAACCTATAAGAATTGCTACTGGAAGCCGAAGTGTACGCATCCTGGGATCATTTCCGCTAATGGCGTGAACTGCGGTGCATCCATCGTCATCAAAGGGATCGGAAACCAGCTCAAAACGTTCGCCGTACATTTTTATCCGCTTAGATATTGTGAAGCCGAGGGCCCTGATCTTTGCACAGTTCTCGGAAGGTGACCCGCGGCCCACATGAATCGTAAGATCCGCGGGTGGTGGCGTCAGGATGGATTTCATAGGATCGTCAACGTTGGGGGGAATCATGCAACCTCCGGAGCTATGGCAGTTGAGTGCCGCGAGATCGTTACTTGCCTATTTCTTCTTTCCTAATAACCCGCCCAGCATGCCGCCCAAGCCCTGTTGACCCGGTTGCTGCTGTGGTTGGAGCGAAGTGAGCATGCCGCCGCTCACCATGCCAGCCACGTCAGGCACAAAAACCGGTGACGAGGTGGTTCCCTGGATCATAAAAGGGATAGTTCCTTTAGCGCTTTGCCCAAGCACGGGGATACCGGAAGCCATCTTCCCTAGTGTGCTGCCCTGGCCGGGGTTCGCCAGAGTCGCAAGCATGTGAAAGTCGAGCGTGTTGTTAGCTCCGATGGTTCCTCGCCCTGTCATCGTTCCTATCGCGGGAACAATCAGTTTCACGTTGTCTGCCCGGATGCCTTCTGGCGCGATGCGGAGGTTCGAGCTGAGGGTCTGTATGAGCGTGTCTGCCCCTCCCTTCATCCCCGTCAGCGCAGATAATGTAGACATCTTTGAGGCCAGGTCGAATCCGGTCAGACGTGCGTTTGAGACGTTCAGATCGCCGGTCGTCACCAGCCGGTCCACCGCGCCTTCGATCGCCAGGGCGGCATCTGCGGTGCCCCCCTGCAGCCCAGCGCCGGCAGGCAGTACCACGCCCACCGCGGGTAGCAGGCCTTCGATATCAGCCATAGGCAACGCCGATCCGTTCAGCTTCAAATGGACCACAGTAGATTGCCCCTGCGTGTAATTGCCCAAAAGATGTGCCGTGCTAGTTCCTGTGTGGATGTCTCCGCGGGAAAGTACGCCGGCTTGCTGAGCCAGATCGTAGTCGGTCGCATAATCAACTGTCACCGGCGCTTTGGCTGGCCCACCGTTACGAGTCAACCGCAGCCTCTCCGCCTTCACTGTGCCCTCTGTGTGTGCGTTCTTGCCGTCGGATTTCAAAGTGCCCGTGTAATCGAGCAACCCACCCAGACCGGACGAAGGATCAATAAATCCGGTGGTGGCGAGATCTAAGTGCTGCAACGTGATGGCCGCCGAAAGAGGCGTCTCCGCAGTATCCACGCGGTTGATCGGTCCCGCCGTGCCTTCCACCTTCACATCACCGCCGCCGGGAGTCATGGCTGCGAACGTAAACGGAATCTGGGATTCGTAGGAAACGTTGCGCGCAGTCACGTTCACCGCCTCGTATTTGCTGGGGTTCTCGGGATTTAACCAGCTGCCAACCGTCACCCGGCCGTTGACGATCTGCAGTTTTTGGATCGCCAACTCCTGTGGCGGGGAGTTTGGCGCCGAAGCCGTTGACGCCGCTTTCGGGCCGCCGCCCAGGCTGGAGAAGTTCCATTTGCCTGAGGATGAACGCAGCAGGACAAGCTCCGGTTCTTTCAGTGTCAGGGCGGTCAGGCGCACCGAACGTGAGAGCAACAGCGGCATCAGTTCCACACTGACATCGACCGATTTCGCGGTCAGAAATGGCGCGTGGCTGAAAGCGGGGTCGTCCGCAATGCTGATGTCGCGGGCAGAGATTCCACCTGAGAACAGCGATAGGCTCAAATCATCTATCTTCACCTGCCTGCCTAGTGAATTGCTGAGTTGTGCCTCGATGGCAGGACGAAAGCTGTTGGCATCGATTAGCAAGTGTGCAGCGATCACAAGAACCACCACGATGCCGGCTAGTCCCCCGGCGATGTATAACATTTTCTTTTTCATAAGAGTCTCCGCGCATCCCCTGCCCAGCGAACCTGGTTGCGGGCGACCGCAAGTGTCATGATCGCCCAGACATCAAACATTAACTGGTCTAGATTGCTCTCCCTCTTCCGAAACATTCAAACCCTTCCTGCCTTCGCCTGTAGTCCGGAGGAGTACCATTCTGCACAGTATTGCAAGAGGAAATGAGCGATTCTTGATGTATGGAAGAGCAAGTAATCTGTCAAACCAGATGGCTGACATCTCCTCTGAGGCCGGAGTTTGCCACGACAATGTGCGTTCGCGGTTGGAGTTTTCTGCGCCACAAAAGGATGAAATAAATGCTCATGAAAACCATAAAGTGGAGCGCAATCGCAGCCCGCACGGGATTTATGAAACTACTGCTGTCGATTTTCCAGTTTGCCTTCGGGTGTCAGCACAGCCGGCTGAGCCGCGTGTTCACGATCAAGAACCGAACATACCAGGTCTGCTTTGACTGTGGACGGGAGTTTGAGTATTCGTGGGCGCAGATGCACTCCCTGGAGTTGAATGTTGCTAAAAATTCCTATACGCCACTGAACAGCACCGAACGCACCGACGTTTCGGTATTCGATCTGGCCGCCGGCGACCGGCAATCTTAATCCCTGCATGTGAGCTATCTTGCGCAGACGCGAAAGCCCGCACCTGTCATTGTTGATTCTGCTGAGTGTGTAGAGTAAACACATCCACCCATCGGAGTTTTCCATCCGTGTGAATACCGCGAAATCTTACGGCGAAACATGATACGAGTCTAAAACTCTCGAACATTGAAATTAGGGCAAGCCCTCCAGACGGATGAGAGGAGTTGGCCCGCAAAATAAGGAAGGTCAAAAATCATGCCTTTAATTCAACTGCTTGAAATTCTAATCGTGGTAGGTGTCCTGTTGTGGCTGGTGAATCGCTTCATTCCGATGCAAGGATCCATCAAGTCAATTTTGAACGGCGTCGTTGTTATTGCCGTGGTTCTGTGGCTCATGAATGTCTTTGGACTTTTTCATTCCCTTTCCCGGATTCATATCGGAACGTAGTGATTCGTCGCCGCGATCTGGAAGTACGAGCGCCCCGGTCCCCGATACTTGAGCGATTGTGCTCAGACCTTCGACCCGCTGGTTCGCTAACATCAAGGGTGATCTCAAACGGAGGTATAGAAATAATATCTGGTTCTTATGTAAAGCTGGCCTTTGTTCCAACTGCCAGACCGAACCGTATCTTACGCAGTTTCTTGAGCGCTGGACCGCTCTCTAATGTTTTTAACAGCAGAATGGAGTTTTGCAATGAAATTTAATTTACGAAAAGCAACATGGATGTTTGCACTTGTCATCACTGTTGGTTTGCTCGCCGCCCCTGGATTGGCCAGAGCACAACAATCACAGGATGACCATGTCCGCGGACAAGACCAAAGACAGGACCAGGATAGGCAGAACGGCGGCGTGAATGACCCTAACTACCAAAACAATAACCGCCAGGACGGGGACAATCGCGATCACAACGCCAACAGCAATTACAACCAGCAGGATCGCGTTGATCAATGGAACCGCAACCGCGATCAAGCCTTTCAGACCGGCGTGCAGAATGGACAGCACGATGGCTTGGAAGACAGGCAGGAAAGACAACGCTCTCGCCCCACGCAAAGGAGCAACTACAAGAATGCAAACCAGGGTTATAGCTCCAACTTCGGCGATAAAAACCAATATAAGGTACAGTACCGTCATGGTTACATGCAGGGCTATCAGCAGGGTTACCAGCAGAACTATCAGCAGGACTACCCGAACCTGGGTGGCAACCGCACCGATTCCCGCGACCACAGATAATTGTGCTTCAGCGGCTCTTCGATCAAGACAGGCGCGTTCAACTCGATTGGTCGCGCTTGTTCATTCTTTGCTCCCACGCATCTCATGAGTTAAGGGCCAGACGGGCTGCAACAACTTCGAGTTTTGAAAAGGTACAAACACTATGGTGACAACGCCAACGATCCCGGCTATACCGACGACTTCGACAAGTGTGCCGGCTGCGCCTGCTCAAAGTCCGATACAAACTCCTGAGGAGGTATGGGCTATTTTTTGCGGGACAATCCTGGAGGTAACCACACAAAGGCTCGTCGACTGTTTAACAACCGCGATGGGGAGGGAGGCCAAGCATGTTCACATCCTCTTTCAATCCGCAGGTGGCACGGTTGGGGATGGAGTATTTCTGTACAACATGTTTCGTGCCTTGCCAATTCCAGTGACTTTGTACAATGCCGGCCAGCTCTCCTCCGCTGCGGTCATTGCCTATCTTGGGGCAAAGGGACGCAAGACTTCCGCCAGCGGAACGTTCATGATCCATCGCAGCACTAATAGTTCCCAATTTGCAACCTCCTCCAGGCTTCAACACCTGGCAAAGGCCTTGGTGCTCGACGATGAACGGACAGAAGCTATCCTGCGAAATCACGTCACCATGCCAGATGAGTTGTGGACGGAGCTTAAATACAATGACTTGTACCTCTGCGGGAAAGAGGCTATAAAATTTGGTATTGCGGATGGCATTGGAGATTTCGCTCCACCTCCCGGAACCCAGGTTACTAACCTCCTGACGTAGTGCGCCAGCACTTATGTCTTTTTAAGTCTTCCTGTATCTCGTTTCTACTTCATGTCTATGAGCGTTCTTGACCAGACGGCTTATGTCCAGGCTTGATATGGTGCCTTATGACTCTCGAAATTTCCGAGGTGAAGAGTCAAGAGTCGTAACAGTCTCCGGAACGATTCGAGTTTTGAAATCAAAAGTTCGCAGGTTTGCATTTCAATCCGCGGAAGCACTTCAGCAAGCCTAACCCGGCGCTCACGCCGATCTTCACCTCAGTGAGTCACGGTTTTAATTCGCACGAACGTTATCTGATTTGTTAAGGAGATTCTTTCATAAAGCGAAAGCTCTCCTTCGCACTAACCCTGCGAATGAACTACAAACGCCGGCCGGAGCAGGAAATCCGGAGGGCAAACTCTTAAAAAGAAGGATTTCATTATGAACAAACTTAGATTCTTAATTGTAATGCTGGGCGTAAGTGGCTTGTGCTGGGCAGGAACCGCGCGCCAGGATGCCGCGGAGCGGCTCGACAACTCAGCGACAGTGCTGCACGCGATTATGGACGCTCCCGATAAAGGCATTCCAGAAGAAGTTCTGGAAGGTGCAAAGTGTATCGCGGTTGTGCCCAATATGATCAAGGGCGGCTTCATCCTGGGAGGCAAGCACGGTAAAGGTGTGGCAACATGCCGCACGGAGAATGGCTGGAGCGCGCCTGCATTCTTCGCGATCGGCGGAGGCAGTGCTGGATTGCAGATAGGCCTCGAGGGCGTGGACCTGGTCATGATTATTCAGAATGCAAAAGGTATGGAGCATCTGATTGCCAGCAAGTTTGAGATTGGGACCGACGCTTCGGCGGCAGCCGGACCGGTGGGGCGCCACGCTTCCGCCAACACGGACTGGAAGCTGGACACGGAAATATTGACCTATTCCCGCGCCAACGGTGCTTTTGTCGGCGCCACGCTGGAAGGCGCCTCGATTCGGCGGGATGATGACTCTACTCGCGCGATCTATGGACGCAAAGCTTCTACTCGAGCTGTACTGACGGGCCAGGTAGCCGCCCCAGACGCAGCACGAGCTTTCCTCAATGCAGTCAGCGGCGCGAAGGCAGTAGCAAGAGCTGCGAACTAACACGTAAGTTGCTTTCAACGGACTGTTTCAACGTCGCATGTAGCTTCTGAATGTGCGGCAATGAACAGTCCGACTTATCCGCGAACAAATTTCAAAATGTGGCTATTTACTACGAGCACTGGAGACAAACGATGATTTGGACAATTTTCATAATCCTGTTGATTCTGTGGCTTCTGGGTTTCAGTTTACATGTCGGTGGAGGCCTCATCCACTTGCTTCTGGTTGTAGCCGTGGTAGTGATGATCTTCAACCTGATAACTAAGCGCCGAATGACATAGTTGGAGACTTCATCGGAAAGAGTGTGGAGCAGGTCACTGCTTCGCCCCGTTCGCTGGCGTTTTATTCACAATCGAAGTATCCGGTGAATACCGGGATATGGGCCAGGGCAATGATGCTCCGCTTCGTGATGGATCACATTATGAGAAAAGAATATCTCCACATTTCTGCTGATGCTTGTGAGAATTGCAAGGGGCCGGTTGTGGCAGGATGGCTTGCCGTGCGCGAAAGCGAGATAGAGAAAGAAACTCAAATCCGGCGCGTTGGGGTGATCTGTCTTTCTTGCGGCCATAGGCCGGAGAGAATCTCGGAGCCAGTCAATGCTCTTCAATTCACGCCAGTTGAATGGAAGTACGCGGTTAAACCCCAATCCCACGGGCAGAATTAGAGTCGTTGAATTTTCGAAATTGGTAAGAACATACGCGATTGTGGCATAAAACTTAGGGCGTTCTGCACCCTTTTTTTGTTCGAGAAAGCTGTGCGACGGTGTACTCATATCAGGACCGATGCCTGATTAATGGGAAGCATCGTAATATCCTTGCTTCGCAGTGACCCGAAGGTGTGGATGTCTCTGGGAAGTTACTAGTTTGACTTTGAGGTTGTGCCATTTGCCATTGTGGGGAAGGCTTTGAGCGTGATAACCAAGCACGTATTGGTTTCTTAGCTCCAGGCTGATTTTCGACGCTATTTCCACCATGTCGTCGGGGTTGTTAATGGTAAAACTGCGACCGCCCGTGATCTCACTCATGCTAGAAAGCAAAAAAGGGCCAAGGCGCTCTTCTTCGCTCGGGAAAGCCTCGTCATAGATAACCGAAAAATAGTCTTGGCCGGCGGCAACACTTTCATCGAAAACACCGATTGTATAAATAATCAAGTCAGATTCTTTAATGAGCTCCGTAACTTCACGTTCCTTGTAACGGCTGTGATTATCGCCCCCATCTGAGACAATCAGCAACGCCTTTTTGGAGTACTTTGAATTCTTCATGTCATTTATTGCCAGATATACAGCATCCAAAAGCGCTGTGGCCCCGCCAGCTGCTGTGGAGATCATCGCTTTCTGAATCGTTGCAAGGGAATCAGTGAAATCGACGCTTAGTTTCGGCTTGTCCGCGACTGTGATCATGGCAACCTCGTCTTGCGGGTTGCAGGTTTCCAAAAACGCGAGAACAGCTTGCCGTGCTTTTTCAAGTTTGTCGGCTTCGGCCATACTACCGCTCGTGTCTAGAATCACAACAATCGAGGTTGGGATATCTTCGCCTGAAAACTGTTCGATAGATTGCAGCTTCTTATTATCAAAAATCTGAAAATTGTCCTTATTTAAGCCAAGCATCGGGCGGCCGCCAAAATCGGACACCGTAACAGGAACCAGGACAAGATCAACACTGGAAAAAAGCGTATTGTTGCGATTGTTCAAAGAGGTGTTCTTCATCTTGTCCAGGGAGTTTGAGTTCGGTGCTAGGTGGACCTGGTTCGTCTCAGTCTGAGCCATACTGGTGGAAACGAACATCAGAGCTAATGCCCATGTAGGGAATTTGAATCTTCGCAACGACAAGAACATTCGATTCATCCAGTTCGCAATTCTTTGATTTTCCACGGTTGCTCCAGTCGGGAGGAACTGTACTCATGCTCGATGAAATTTACAGTGTCGCGTGCAATCAACTGTTCCTCCTCGGTTGGGATTATGAATGCTTGCAGAGTTGAATCGTCACTGCTGATTTGTCCTTCGAGGCCAACCATTCGCCGATTCCTGTTTTCATCGAGTTTTAGACCTGCCCACTCAAGCCCCGAACAAATGCGGCCGCGAATCTCTGGTGAGTTTTCTCCGATCCCTCCCGTAAAGACAATCGCATCCGCGCCACGCATGCAGGCAAAATATCCTCCAATGCACTTTTTTACGCGATAGCAGAAGACTTCGATGACTAGGCGCACGCGGTGGTCATTCTTGCTCTTCAGCTCCTGCAGCAGCGCACGCATGTCGTTCGTTAGTCCAGAAAGACCCAGTAGTCCGGATTGGGTATTCAGGAGAACCTCGACCTCATGAGTAGATAGGCCTTCTTTGGTGGCGACGAGATTCACCAAGGCAGGATCGATATCGCCGGAATGCGTTCCCATGACAAGGCCTTCCAAGGGCGTCGTACCCATCGACGTATCTACGGAGCGGCCGCCACAAATGGCGGCGGCAGAACGGCCATTGCCCAGATGAAGCGTGATGATGTGGAGCCGCTCCTTGGATAGAACTCTAAGTTTCCAGTGAAGAGACGCGTTTAAATAGTGTCAGAATTACTAGGGAAGCGCCTCGGTATTAACGACAACATCATTAGCGTCCCGAGCATGCAGAACCATTTCCACATGCGGGTCCTGCGGACATGACAAAATGAGACACAGTGATTCCCACAGTTACGGGAATCGCCGGTTGTGGGGATCGGCTAGGCGTTTGGGTGATGTTTCGTTTTGCCGGTCGCTATCTTGATCGCCATCCCAACGATTAGTCCACATTCGGGCGCCATGTCAGCTCGCCGGATGGCCTGGCCGCCCCATTCTTAGCTCCAAGCCTTCAGATGTCAGCTCTCAGCTTCCCGGGTTTTTGGCGTTCTGTTGCTCCGGATTTCTTCGCCTTTATTGCAAGCTCCACCTAACAAAGAAAATGAATCAAGTCTGGTCTCAACTTTTTCTCGCGGACAGGCGGATCACCGCTCCGGCAGGACAGGAATGGTCGCACGACAAAAGCTGCGGATCCTCTCAAAACTGTCATTTCTGGCAGTACAAAGTTCTGCTCCCCGGCCTTCTAATCACTGTAGAAAGCTGAGATGAGCTGTGGAAGATTTGCTCCTCACCCATCTGGAGCGTTCTTTGAGAGGGCAAGTTCACACGATTTTTAGTGCGGTTTGCCTCAGCTCCTCGTTACATCATTTCGAGCCGGAGACTTGCTTTGCTTTATTGATTAAAACGGCAATTTTGAGCTCGATCGATCCCATGCCGCGCGGGGCCGGCAGCTAGCCTGCGACCCGTGCTGGTTTCGCAGTAGAACAGTTGTACCGGAATGAAACGGGTTGCAAAGATCAGCCCGTTCTTTGGGAGGGCCCTACATGAAGCCATTTTCTAAGAGGTTGTTTCTGCTTTTATTGGTCATAGTTCCTACGTTTACCTGGGCACAGCTAGAGACCGGTGTCTCGTACATTCATGAATCCGGGAACAATGGACTCAACGGATTCAGCCCCTCTCTCGGCTGGCAACTCAACCGTTACGTCGTGGCCGCAATTGATGGAGACTTTCTTTGGGGCTCCTCAAGAGTCGGGGTCTTCGATACTACTGCCTCCACCGGGTCGATCAGGATCAAAACGGATTCGCAGAACCTGCTCGCTGGCGCCATGGTTCGCTTTGTGGGGTGGAAGGCTACGCAGAAGCTCGAAAAAAGAAAGATTCTTCCCTTCGCGGAAGTCTTGTTGGGAGAAAGCCGGATCCACCAGGAGATCAGAGATTTTACAGGGACGCTTTCGGCTAGGACCACAGCCACGAATTTCACCTGGGACCTGGGAGGCGGAGTTGACTACACCATAGACTCACGTTGGCTGGCTCGTGCAAACATGGACCTGTTGCGCTCGCATTTCATCGCCGGCGGCCAGAGTCACTTCCGATTGCGCCTCGGAGTTGTGCGTGTTTTTTAAGGTGATAGCGACTCAATGGTGACTTGGCTTCTTTCCTCCGCACCGGATCTGGGAGCCTGTCGCCAGCCCTTCAGTGCGACAGAATCGGCATTGGGCTGAATGCTGTATGCCCAATGCTGAGTGCCGTTCTCCTCAACAAAAAAATCATTTTGCCCTGGGTTTCACCAGCGCAGCCAGGATGCGGTAGAGCTGTAAACCCTGACAGTATGCGCCTCGCCATTCCCTGAGTAGGTTAGGAAATACTTGGTTTCCAGGCATAACGTTTCCGGAACAACATCCTTCAATCGTTTCGGAAGAGGAAGAGGCAAATGAGAACAGAGATCACCTATCCGCTTTCACCCCGGTCGGCCGCGACTCGTCTTGCGCTGGGGTTCGTGGTTTGGTCAACAATCTGGATCGTTACCTCTGATTACCTTGTTAATCTTCTGACTCCGCCAAAAGGGTTCTGGTTGCTGCAAACGGAAAAGGGGCTTATCTATGTCGCGGTCAGCGGTCTTCTGTTGTGGCTCTCTGTCCGAGCCATCGAACGTGAAGAAGAACGGCGGCGTGCATTGAACGAATCGAAGTTGCAGCGCCTCAGGGAATCTGGGCTGATTGGCGTAGCTGGCCGAACTCGCAGCGGCAGGCTCGACTATGTGAATGAGACGTTTGCCCAGATGCTGGGGTACAACTATCACGAACTGATTGGAATAGAAGCAAGCAAGCTCATTCCTTCCGGCTACGATCACTTGAAAGAGCAGCTCGAGATTCAATTACATGAGTTCGGGAGGACGCCTCTGCTCGAACTTGAGCTGATCCGGAAGGATGGCTCACGCGTGCCAATCTTAGGTGGGCGAGCAAAATTGGTGGACGCAAACGGAGGTGAGATTTTGTATTTTGTAGACATCACACAGCTCCGGCGAAGTGAGAAGGAACGACAGCAACTCCATGAACAACTGCTGCAGTCGGAGAAGATCAATACCGTTGGCCAGCTCGCGGGAAGCATTGCTCACGATTTTAATAATGAGCTGGCGATCATCGTCGGGTACGCCAGCCTCCTCGATGAAAGGCTCTCGCAGGATGAGGTATCACACAGCAATACAAGCCTCATCCTCAAATCGGCGGAAAGAGCGCGAAAACTGATTCGGCAGTTACTCACGTTCAGCCGCAAACAGAAACCGCACATCGAAGTCATTGATCTGAATCATGCTTGTGGAGAGATGGATTCCATGCTGCGTCCTTTATTGAATAAGAATATTGAATTGCACATACATCTCAGCGATGAAGAAGAATTTGTTGAAATCGACCCATCTCAATTTCAGCAAGCCATCATCAACCTGGCCGTGAATGCGCGCGACGCCATGCCGAATGGCGGAGTGCTTGCGATCGACCTCGGACACTCGTCAACCAACCGTGATTTACATGAATCCGCACTCCGGCAGTCTGTCGTCGTAACAATTACAGACACTGGCATGGGCATACCCGATTCTATTCAGCCGAGAGTGTTCGAACCATTCTTTACCACCAAAGAGCAAAGTGGCGGCTCGGGACTTGGTCTTGCCGTCGTGCACGGGATTGTAAAACAAAGCAAAGGCGAAATTTCGCTGACAAGCAAGCTGGGCCAGGGGACCTGTTTTGTTCTTACGTTCCCCCGAGTTGATGAAAGAAAAGATCAAGAAACCCCGGCATTCACCCAGAGCCCCGGCACTCTGTCAGGAACGGTCCTTCTGGCCGAAGATCTGGATGATTTGCGCGAGATGATGGCTCACATTCTTGCCCAGAAGGGTCTGCAGGTCCTTGCTGCGTCTGACGGTGTCAACGCAGTGCGGATCGCAAACGAAACCCAGGGCAGCATCGATCTGATCATAGCCGACATTGCCATGCCGCGCATGAATGGCCCGGATGCGGTACGAAGAATCCGTGAATTGCGGCCGGGCGTGAAGGTGATGTATTTGTCGGGCTACACGGAATCCTTTATGCCTGAGGAAGGCGATTTGCTGATGACCAAACCGGTCACGCCTGAAGCGCTGGTGCAGGCGATCCATAATTGCCTGACCCATGAGGTGCGGCAAGAAAAGCCTGCTCAAAGCAGACATTTCGCGGCCTAATCTTTCGCGCGGTTTCGAGCATGCAGCGAATCGGCAGAACGGCGCAAAAGCCGGTGAGCCTTTATTTCACGGCACATTAGGAGATGAATTTATGAAGAAATACATGGCCGAGATGGTGGGCACTTTCGTGTTGGTGTTTGGCGGTGTGGGCAGCGCCGTGTTTGCAGGAGAAAAGATCGGTCTTCTTGGGATTGCATTCGCTTTTGGAATCTCGTTGCTTGCGATGGTTTACACCATAGGACCAGTCTCCGGTTGTCACATTAACCCGGCAGTGACGGCAGGCATGCTATTGACGAGAAAAATCAAAGCAGCCGACGCCGTCGCATACGTCATCGCGCAGATTATCGGCGCCGTTATTGCTTCCGGACTGATCTTTTTAATCGCAGGCGGCGGCCCCAGCGCTCACAATCCTGCACTCGTCTCCAATGGGTACGGTATTCATTCTCCGGGCCAGTATTCGTTGTCAGCAGGCCTTTTGACCGAAGTCGTACTTTCGATGTTCCTGGTGCTGACCGTGCTCGGCTCTACGGACGTGAAGGCTCCGGTTGGTTTTGCCGGAATAGCCATCGGCTTCGTTCTGGTGCTGATTCACCTGGCAGGAATACCCATCACCAACGCGTCGGTGAATCCCGCGCGAAGCATCGGAACGGCGGTTTTCGCAGGCAGTTGGGCACTCCAGCAACTGTGGCTCTTTATTGTTGCACCGCTTCTGGGCGCAGGAATTGCAGCGGGAATTTATCGCGCCATCCGCATCCCGGGTGAACTGATTACCACGCGCGAAGCGGAACGCGCCCTGCCGGCAGAACAGGTGGAGCGAACGAAAAGCCCGAAAGCAGCATGATGCCGGCCTGAAAAACGGATTCTTCAAGTGATTGCAATCTCGATGTATCCCAGCTTGGAACACTATCGCTTGGCTTAAAGGCTCAGGCAGGCGCCGATATGGGCTCATGCTGTGGCGTATGTTGGTGGCCGCGTACATACGAACGGACTCGAAAACTTTTGGTCGTTGTTAAAACGAACCCCTTGGTGCTACATATCTGAGTGTCGAACCCTTCCACTGTTCCGCTATCTGGATGAACAAACGTTCCGCTTCAATAATCGCGCAACTAAGGACAAACCCGTCGCCGATGGCGAACGATTCAAGATGGTGTTAGCGCACATTGCCGGTAAGCATGTCACATACAAGAGGAACTGACGAGAAAGGGGCATCTTCCAGTACAGCCGTTCTTAGATACGGTCCTGTGAGTGGCGCGCCAATGAGACTACTGCTAATTTTCGAAGACCTGCGAGGCAGACAACTGCTGCATTCTGGAATGCTGATACTGATGACGAACCATCTTTTGCGGGAGTCAACGAAATGATATCACTTTAGGTCGTGCGGCGAGCTGGTCGATGCAATGTTCAAGGGAAGAGACAGTTCGATCATAGTGCCTCTCATGGGCCGAGACAAGATGTCGATTGTGCCTCCCATGGCTCTGGCGCGTTCACGCATGTTGGTGATCCCGAATCCAGTCGCCGGTTGATCTCTAGGGTCCCACCCCACCCCATTATCAACGATTCGCAAAAGCACCCTTTGCCGCCTTACTTTCAGCTCGACCACCGATTTGCGGGCGCGGCTGTGTTTGACGATGTTGCGTAATGCCTCCTCTGCAACACGGTACAGGCAAAGAGAAACCTTCGGAGAGAGGTTCTCTGGCAATGCTTCCAGAATGACATCAATCTGCAAAGAGGGGGCTTGAGCGCGAATACTCTGGCACAGGCCGCGAAGAATTGCAGTGATGCCTGCGCTCTCCAATTCTGCTGAATACATCTTTTCTGATAGCTCCCGAACCGCCCCAGAAAGCTCGCGAATGCTCTGTTTCAGCTGGTTCAGTCGTGGCTCTATTTTCGGGTCTGATGTCTTCTTAAGTTCCTCCACTTCACGGGCCAGCAGCGATAAGGGTTGGCCAATCTCAGCCTGCACTTTTTCCCCGAAAGATCGTCGTTCACCCTCTGCCCAATCAATCAACTTGCAACCCGCCTCCTGCAGAGTGCGTTCTAGAACGCGATGCTCGCGGATGAACGCCGTCAAAAGAATCAGTGGCAGCGTAATGACCAGCAGCAGGGCCTGCAGCGAGAGGATATTGTCTGCTATTGAAGCTGCATAGAACGGCCCGCGTCCATGCATGGCATTCCACATTGCGATCAAGGAAACGCCGAGCACCGATGCGCTCAACCCGCCCAGCCCGTAGCGCACAGACGCCCACAACAAAAAAAGCAAAGGAAGATAACCCAGCGGCGGAACACTGTTGCTCGATGAGTATTGCGCGCCAAAAACCAGAATGCTGATCACAGCCATAACGAAACAGAACACGGCAGCTTCAACAAAGCGTAGCAAGGTCACGCCGCGAACCCAAGCCATACCATGCATGCCAGAGACAACAATAAGCGGCACCAGTGTGATCTCGGCCAGCATGTTCGAGAACAGGCGCGCCGTCCACAGCGCCCAATAGCTGCTTCCATCCTCTGTAACGAGCACTACGGCGGCATCTAGGAATGTCGTCGCAAGGGGCGCAAGGATCACCCCAAAAACCAGGAAGACGATAACACTTCGCACGTTTTCGAACAGAGATTCCCGTTCCAGGAAGTAGCGGATGCAGCATGCGCCAAGCAATGATTCTGCCGAGTTTCCAACAAACCAGCCGATTGTCAGCGAAACAGGCACCCCGCTCTGCAGTTGAACCAGCAGGTGGGCGGGAAGCACCGCCAGGAAGAAGGTCCACCACCACTTCTTTGGCGCCAGCAGCAACGCCGCTACCAGCATTGCGTTGGGAGGCCAAAAAATCGAAATGGACCGGTCTCTGGGGGTAAAGGAGAAGCCGATCTTTGTTCCGACATAGTAACTGATCACAACCAGCAGAGCAAAGAAGAGCGTGCGAAGGCCGATGCGGTTCGACAAATCACGAGCCTTGTAGGTCTCGCCGGGCTTTTTGCCCCCGATGTGCCATTTAAGCGCGCCGCTGTCGAGTGGCGCTGGGGCTTTAGAAACGCCCGGGGAGGCGAATTGAAAAGCCTTCGACGGCCTCATGATCTCCTTACGTACAAAGTTGCGCTGAACGAAAGGGCTTCTAAACAGCGCGGGGGCCTTCAGCGTGAGAACGAACGTCGTGTTTCATGATGGCAGTCACCAGCATTGGCAACTTTTTCCACGGCCAGCTCGTCACTGGCGCCGCAGCATCTGCAGCAGGAGCCGCCGGCATATTTTCTTCAGCTCGATTCACCTGGGCAGAAGGTACCGTTGCAGCCACATAGGTGCCTTCACCGGGAGCAGCGTGAAGCGCAAGCTCACCGCCTACAAGTCTTAGACGTTCTCGCATGCTAAGGATTCCCAGGCCCGCCCTCTCATTAAGTTTTGCCGTTTCAAAACCCCTGCCATCATCGGCCACTATAAGTTCCAGGCCGCTCGTGCCCTCAAATTTCAATTGTACGTCAACGGACCTTGCTCCACTGTGTCGGGCGACGTTCGTAAGGCACTCCTGTGCTATCCGAAATAGACAAAGATTGATATCAGGTGAGATTTGGCCGCTGAACTCGGCTGACTGGAAGTTCACGGGAATATTCTGGTGTTCGGAAAACTCCTGGCACAATCTCCGTAGAGCAGGAACCAAGCCCAGAAACTCCAGGGCTGACGAATGCAGCTCCTGCGAAACTCTGCTGATATCAGAGGAAATTCCGTTCGCTTCCCGCAAGATGTCCTTGAGCCGCGGCGTGAGTGCTGGATGCCAGGACGATGAATCAGACAGCAAGCGCCCCAACTTGATGGAAAGTAACGCCATTCTTTGATTGACGCCGTCATGCAGTTCTCTCGCGATTCGCCTGCGCTCCTGTTCGGCGGTACTTATCAAATAGTGGCTGAGGTTCTTCAATGTAGAATCGGCAAGTTTTCGCTTATGGATTTCAAGCAGCAGCCACAAAACAAGAAGCACATGTGACAGGAAAATACCCACAATCCCGAGCGTCAGCAAGCTGCGTTGATTTCGCCGCCAAAACGGTTCACGATTGAATACAAGCGGCCCAACCTGCGAGTTACCTGTTTCTCCACGCTGCAATTCAGGCCACCTGACCAAGGGAGCCTTCAAACTGTTTTTGTGAAGCAACACGTCGCGGCCATGACCGGGAGCCATTGTGCAGCCTAACAATAAGAGATGATTTTTTTGAACGTTGGAAGCCCAGCTTGCGGATCCGGAATTAAACAGCAACAACGTAAGAGCGAGCCGAAACAATGTCATCTTCATCCTGCTCGCAGCTATTGGTGAAGGAACAAGTGCTGGGATCGCCATAGGTCAATCTCTTGGAATGTTGCCATACATGTGCGCGCAAGCCAAGATCGGCTTGTCGCCAGCTAACAGCAACCGCAATGAATTGGTGAAATTCATGGCTAGATCTCCTGCTCGCTTCTACTTCAAGCGCTCCTACAAACATAAATTGCGTAAACAGTGTTGTTCCAGACTCACAGAACCGGAAAATAATAAGCGAACGGCTGTTGATGTTTAAACTGGTTGCACGCCCGTATTGCATCTGACCTGACACCAGAGTTTTGTGCTCTGAATATTCTTATAGCCCTATTAGTGGTGCAACCGCAAGGCAATTGAACACTTAATAGGTTGACGAATATCAAAATGGGAATGCGGTACCAAAATGGAACTCCCCTGCCATCATCCGTTCGATTTCGAATCACTCTCGCTTGATTAATGTTCTGTTAACATTCAGATTCTCTTGTAACGGCATATCCTGAAATGCAACAACAAGAAATTGCCGACAACAATGAATCGCTAAACAGAGCGCCTGTCTGCGCAAAAAATCTCTGTCCGCAGAGCCTTGATAAAGACCGCTTGCCCTCTTGTACAATGTTTGTTTTTTTGTCAATTGCATAACCTTTGTTATTTGGTGTATTGTGCACATGTTCTCGCCTCCCTTTGTTTTTATTGGGACCAGTTCCTCTTCGTCATCGTTCGGCCGAAGAAGCGCAGCCTTTGTACGCGCGTCCAGTCTGCTGTTCTTAATTTTGTGTGCATTTTTATGCGATTCTGGCCAGGGTCACAAGATGCAGGTTCATGGGGCTATGGAAGGGATAAATTACTTTTCATGAAAGATGACGTCAGATTGAGTATTGCAAAGCCCCGAGTTTTGCTCGCCGATGACCACTCTGGAATCATTGAAACGGTTTGTCAACTGCTTGAGCCGGAGTTTGAGGTTGTAGGCGCTGCTTGCGATGGGGTGGAAGCGGTTGAAGCTGTGGAACGCCTGGAACCCGATCTGGTCGTTTTGGATATTGGCATGCCGCGGCTCGATGGCTTGCGGGCTGCAGAGCAACTTGCGCGCAATAATAGCAGAGCGAAAATCATCTTTTTCACCGTTCACAATGACCAGGATTACATATCTGCTGCCTTGACAGCAGGCGCATCAGGATATGTGCTGAAATCCCGTATGCAGACAGATTTGGTGAAGGCAATCAAGAAGGTACTGCAAGGCGGCGTGTTCATCTCCTCCTGGTTTGGAACTGGCGATTCCGATACTGAAAACTGAATCCGCGCCGGAACCGGTCAAAAATCCTTCTCAGAACGAAGTGGAGCAGGTTGCCACCGACTCATGTTCGCCATGGAAACAATCATGAGCAGTGTGAAAGTGCCGCCTTGCTCGACAAAGCAAACCACCAGGTTCACATTCGCCCATCCTGGTGTAGATTTCGGTGGGATGATACGGCTTGCTGCAATGCATAAAGTCTTCGTCGCTTTGCAGAGGGATCCATTGAATCGGCTATCTTATGCTGTCCGGTCAAGATCTGATTGGTAAGATCTTGATTGATGTTATCTCTGCCTTGCGGACAGTTTTCAAGCCAAATATCGATCTCTTTCTGCAAAGCGAAGACCGGGCTGCGTTTTTTGCCTTGCAGACGGTGTACTGGGAGCCCATTCTCCTTTTCCCAGCGCTGTACAGTCCGCACCGCTCGTCGCATGTAGACTGCAATTTCTTTCCAAGAGTTCAGAATAGTGTGCCTCTCCATTATTACCCCTCATAGAAGAATCGATTGACGGCGTAATCTGCCGATGGTGTATTTGCTGCACTTCCTGGCCCTTTCATGATAAGAATGCGCCAGGCAGTGCTAGGTCATGGCTTTGTTACTGCATAATAACTTTGCGGTATCTCTTGCACGCATGGCACTGTCAACTGTGACGGTCCCTAGTTAGTTATCCCCACAAACGCAAAATCTGTTGTGTTGGGCTTTCTACCCTAGCAAAGTAGAGCAGAGTGCATCTATTACGGATGACAGTTTCTGGCGTTCGTTCCTCCTCCCTGTGCGGCTAACAAATTGTTTTTCTGGCCCCGCATCTGGCGCATAGTGTGCTCGACGATGATCTCTGCCGATACAATTTTCACTGTCGAAGACGGACAAAGCCGCGGTTGCGCAGTACGGAGTAGAGAAAGCGAGTCTCTGTCCGTCTTCGGCAAGCCTGATCGCTATTTCTTCACAGCGGGAGGATAATTTTTCAAAAGCTTTGTAATTGCCTTTGTGAGATTCTTCTGCTGCTTGTCGGGCTTGGCCTTGGTGTCGATCGTCTTGCTGGCCACGCCCCGCCACACCAAGTCGTGATTTGCCGAGTCATACATGTCTATGGCCAATTGTCCGGTGTAGATCGTCGAAGTCTGGCCGGTGGTAAAACCTCCTCCCGGAGAACCGTACCAGCCACCCCGATACCAGCCTGCGCCGTATCCCCAATCGCTGCTATATGAGGTGAATTGTTTCTCCTGGCCTATGGCAACCTGGTATCCCACGAAAAGATCGGCAGGGTCCTTATCGCTCCGCATCAGGCCTTTCTTGGAAAGTTCTGCATCGATGGCAGATTGCACCTGCTTCTCGGCCAGATCATTGAGCTTTTGTGCGTCTTTGAGCTCAGTCCACTTGTACGTCTTAAATTTTGAAAAATCGGTGGCTTTGTCGAAATTGTAGCGAACATCTTGAGCAATGGCGCTCGATGCGATGAGCAAAAGCACGCCACTCGATAGAAGTAGGAATCTCCTCATAGCGAACCTCTCCTAAACATTCATTGCGGTTGATGATAGGAGCGGACGAACGCGGATGGGAACTGTCACTTGTAACAGCCGGAGTGGACTTTCGTCAGGGCGCCGATTGATGAGCTTGCCTTGAGTGCAGCCCGAAGTGCGCCGCAGGCACTACATACACAGTTGACTTCAGCGGCTAAGGTGATCTGTTCGAAAGAGTTCGACAGCTCCTGGAAGGAGCACTCGTTGGCGCAGGACTGGCAGTATTGCCAGCTTTGCAATTCCCGATACAGGCATAAAAGTAAAGAGTGCTGAAGCGGCAGTCATTTTCAAACTGGTCCAGCCACTTATGCTGAGGCCGTCGCAATAAGTGTAAGTAAGAATGTCGATCTGCGCTAATCGGCGCGCGGCACATCAAGACTCGGGTCCAGCGGCCTAACCTCTGATATAGGTTAACTTCTGGGAACCTGTCATTTTTGTCAGTTATGGCATTTTCAGGTTCTGAGTAAGCTTGCCCTTCTCTACTGTGTGACTGCGCTTTTAGGAAGGCCATTCGCACTATAGCCATGAACGATCTTAGACAATCCCGGGCCTTACCTTTCTTCTCTTCGCAACTACTTTTTTTCGCGTGCTTGGCGTCGAAGGCCTCGCCACGGGCAAGTTGCACTCCTCAGTCGTTAGTCGTTTCTGGTTCCCTGGCGGAACCTGGGGCCGTTAGTAAGATGGGTGTCTGCGTCTACCAGTACATTCATGAAGAAGGAACAAATCATCTCAATGTTCGACAAAAGACAGGACAATCTTCATTGATTGGAGACCGCTGTGAGGACCGATGCACTATGACTGCCCTTCCCCGCTTCTGTAGCAGGCTGGATGCTTCATCTGATTTGCTCGCCTCCGGGTTGCGCGTAGGCTCGGCCAGGAACCATGCCATCAGTACGCACGACTTCGCAGGCACTCAAAAGCAACCAGTAAATTACCAATAATTTATTTTCCAGTTTTTTCGGATGGACAGGGCTGCATGGCTTCTGGTGGAAATCACCCATCATCGTGCGGTAGAAGAGCCGGTTGGTTCCGGCCCCAACTCGTCTTCCTCCTCTTCTGGCTTGGGGTCATCCCATTAACAGGCAGGGTTGCCGCCACCACGTTCAACAAACAACAAGCGGAGGTGCTTTTTCTGACTTTTTCAGATCCGGATTCCTCCGACATCGCGGCCCTGATCGAAGAAGCGCGGACAGAAATTCTTGAAGGCCGCAATATGCCTGTCCACTTCACGCTCGAGTACATCGACTCCTCTTTTGCTCATGCAGATCAGTCGCACATCAGGAAAAGACTGTCGCTTCTGCGCGAGAAGCACCGCGGGCAAGACGTCTACCTTGTCATAATCATTGGCGAGCAGGCCATTCCAATCATAGAAGAATCCTGCAGGCAATTGTTTCTCAATGCGGGACTGGTGTTCTCCACTGGCGATTCAGACAATGCTCCCCTGGAGCTCAGACGAATGCCAAGCACAACCGGAGTCATACGGAAGCTGAACTACATGCCTACGCTCCAATTGGCGATGCAGCAAAACCCCGGCACACATCACGTCATCGTCATCTCCGGCTCTTCCGACCGCGAAAAAATCGAAGTGAAAACAGCCCGAGCCGAGTTTCATTCCTATGAGCCCAAAATCGACTTTCAATACTGGACTGATCTTAAATTTGCTGAGATTCAGTCGCGACTGGCGAACCTGCCGTCTGGCAGCATCATTCTATTTCTCGACTTTAATGCCGACCCCAGCGGCAAGCCGTTCGTTTCAACCCGAATTCTACCAATGCTCGCCAAAAATGCCGCGCGGTCAAACCATGGCGCTTTTTCTTCTTTTATAGGAACCGGGTTTGTTGGCGGCGCCGTTGCTGATCTGCGCGCGGTTGGATGGCCCCCCCGACGCGAGCGTGCGCGCATCCTGAATGGCGAGAAACCGGAAAATATCCCCACCGAGACTGGAGAGTTCCAGCGCGGTGTCTTCGATTGGCGCCAGCTACAACGCTGGCATATCGCGGAGGACCGGCTTCCGCCGGAAAGCTCCGTATTATATTGGCAGCCTTCTCCATGGGAGATCTACCGATGGACCGCTGAAACGGTGTTGATTGTTGTGTTGATTCGCAACCGCTCTAGGCGCAGGCGCGTTGAGAAGAAATTACGCCGCAAAGAGGAAGAGCTCTCAGAAGCTCAGCGTGTTGCACAGTTGGGGAGCTGGCATTGGGACCTTCATACCAATGCCGTGTCCTGGTCAGACGCGCTTTATAGCCTCACCGGCTTTAATCTCAGCTTGCCTATCCAATCTTTCCAACAGCTCTCGCAGTTCTTTACGCCCGGCGGCTGGAGGCAACTGAGTGAAAACATGGAGGAGCTACGGCGATCGGGGAAGGCATGCGAACTTGAATTGGAAGGGTGCCGGCCCGATGGCGCCAGAATCTGGGTGATAGTCCGAGCCCAGGCCGTTCGCGACGCCAAAGGCAGCATCGCCGGGGTGCGTGGCACCATCCAAGATATCACCGAACGAAAGAGAGCCGAAGAAACCCGCGTCAAGCACTCAGCCATCGTGGAGTCTTTCGACGATGCCATCATTTCCCAGGATATTGATGGAATTATCGTGAGTTGGAGCTCAGGGGCGCAACACATCTTCGGGTTCTCTGAAGCAGAAGCAGTAGGACGGCCAATCTCAATCATCGTACCGCCTGAATTGCTCTATGAGCAGCGCTCGTTGTTACAGCGTGCAAAAGTCGGCGAACGTATCGAGCACCTTGAAACGCTCCGGGTGAGCAAAGAACGGAGGAGAATTCATGTCTCAATAACGATGTCGCCCATGAGGGATTTAAGCGGCAGGATCGTTGGTATCTCAAAAATCGCCCGCGACATTACTCAGGATAAACAAGCACGACAGGCCCTGATCGAAAGCGAGAGGAGATTCCGCCTGATGGCAGATTCGGCCCCGGTGCTCATGTGGCTCTCGGGGCCTGACAAACTCTACACCGACTTTAACAAGGAGTGGCTGAGGTTCACCGGGCGAACCATGGAAGAGGAATTGGCCGAAGGCTGGAAGAAGGATGTGCATCCAGAGGATTTACAAGTCCGTCTTGAAACCTATGACCGTGCTTTCGCTGCCCTTGAAAGTTTTGAAGCCGAGTATCGCATGCGGCGCCACGATGGCCAGTATCGCTGGATGCTCGATCATGGTGTGCCTCGTTTAACCGAAGACGGAAGCTTCGCCGGATATATCGGCTGCTGTATCGATACGACCGAACAGAAAGAAGCGAAGGCATCTTTAAGGGAACTGAACGGCCGGCTCATTCGCGCACAGGAAGAAGAGCGAGCACGTATTGCGGGAGAATTACACGACGACATTAACCAGCGCCTGGCCCTGCTGGCAAACGGATTTCAGGAACTTGAAGAAAACCGGGGAGCACGCGATACATCCCCATGGATAAAACAGCTTCGAGATCTTAAGCAGCTCGCCATTGAGATCGCGGCAGACCTTCAGCACTTATCGCACCGGCTGCATCCTTCCAAACTTTACTACCTTGGGCTGCCTTCCGCTGTACGCGATCTCTGCAAGGAATTCTCTAAGCAGCACAAGATCGACGTGGAATGCACGGTGCGCGATCTGCCGCGGCATCTTGATGAGAGCGTTTCTTTGAGCTTGTTCCGCACCGCCCAGGAGTCGCTTCACAACGCCGCCAAACACAGTCGCGCACGCCACATTAAAGTGGAGTTGGCAGGCGAGTCAGGGATGGTTCGGTTGCGCGTGGCAGACGATGGAATTGGCTTTGATCCGGAGCAAGTAGGTAATAGCGGTCTGGGGCTGTTCAGTATGCGGGAGCGGCTGCGATTGGCGGGCGGGGAGTTTTCGATCAGGTCACGTCCTTTTCGGGGAACCCAGGTGGAAGGAACCGTTCCCGCAACCACTAGACACGCGCAAATCGCATAGTTCTTTCAAGGCTCGGGCCGAATCGCTCCCCGTTACTTCTAGCAGTAGCAAAGACTTTACAAGAACAATAATCTCGGTATAAAGCTGACCCTGTGGTACAGGCTCTGTTCTACAGCCCCCAGCGATTCGTAAAAGGATCGCATGTGCCTAAGATAAGAATATTGCTCGCCGGCGATAACCATGCGGTCCTCAGTCATGTCTCCTATTGCTCAGGAAAAACGTTTATGCAGTCGTCACGGTAGACAATGGAGCTGATGTTTTGCGCGACTACAACCGGCATAAGCCCGAATTCATAGTCCTCGATATTTCTATCGGAGAACCGAGCGGGATCGATGTGGCTTGCCGGCTGCGCGACTCCGGTTGTCATTCCAAAATCATTTTTTTGACCGTTCATGAAGACTCCGAGGTCGTCAATGCGGCCATGGGCTCGGGAGAACCGGCGTATGTGGTGCAATCACGGCTACGCAACGATCTGTTCTCCCGCCATCAATGCTGTGCTCGCCAGCAAGCTCTTTGTTTCCGCATGTCTGCTCTACAAACGTCACTAGAATGGGGGCTTCGCTTGCCTGCTGGTATGATGTTTGTCTGCTGCGGGCGGCCTGGTTCGAATCGATGTTTGAAACTGCCGGGCAATGCGGTCAAGAAGCTAACTTACTTACGGCAACAACGCCATGCCATATCCCGGATCTTCCACAAATCGCGCCCGCGTTCTCATTGCTGACGATCACAGCATCGTGGCTGAAGGACTGCGTATCCTCGTGCAGGAAAGTTACGACGTAGTTGGCATTGTTGGAGACGGGCGAACACTTCTCACTGAAGCCCCCACGCTTAAGCCAGATGTTATTGTGCTCGATATCAGCATGCCATTGTTGAATGGTCTGGCCGCCGCCGAGCGTTTACGATCGTCTCTTCCGGCTGTAAAGTTTGTGTTCTTGACGATGATCGACGATTTTAGCCTTGCAGCTGCCGCTCTGAATCTGGGCGCCATAGGATACGTTCTCAAGCATTCCGCGATCTCGGAGCTGATGAAGGCGATCTCCGAAGTGCTCAACGGGAGACCGTATATCACGCCGAAGCTGCGCTTGCAAAACTGGGCGGTGGAGAAAGCCCGCGCCCATCAAGTCTCCAGGGAACTGAGTCCCCGCCAAAAAGATGTGCTGCAGTTGCTCGCTGAAGGCCGCCCCATGAAAGAGGTGGCGCATATCCTGAAGATCAGCGAGAAAACCGTGATGTTCCATAAATACCGCATCATGAAATCATTCAACGTCAAAAACAACGCCGAGCTGGTCTTGTTTGCGCTCAAGCATCATCTGATTTCATCGAACCCGCCTTGAGCACACCATGCGGCGAATCTTGGCGTTCCCATTTTTGTCCAAGGGTTCCAAACAGATAAAAATAACTTGCGCTACGCTAAAGAGATCTGGAGCACCTTATGGCTATCAGGATAGTTCATTTTGGAATTGATCGCAGCGCTGTCGTCTCAACACTGGTACAAAGCGGTTACGAAGTTAATGAATGTGGCACGTCCCTCCCCAGATTGAACGCGGCATTGCAGCAACCTGGGTTCGATGCTGTTGTTGTGAGCGAAAGCCATATTCAGCCCGGCGAAGAACTTTCTCGCATCCGTTCCCGCAGCCCGGTGCCCCTGATCCTCTTTCAGAGCGGGAGCAAAAAATATTCCCTTTCTAGTTTTGATTTGATAGTCCCTCACCTTACTTCACCTGCTGACTGGCTAAAAGAGCTGGCAGATCTCATTGAGCTGGCCAGGGCCATGTGCGACGAGGCGAAGCTGGCCTGCAAACGATACGCTTCCGCCACAGAGCAATCAGCTTCTTTGATACAAGAGTCAATGGGACATATCGAACAGAGTCGCGCAATTCATACACAAACGAAGATGGTTCACGAGCAAGCCGTGTTTGCCGGAAAGGGATCTGCCACACGGCGGCAGCGATCGATCGCAGTCAGAAACCAGGCTGTTTCCGAGAGCGAACCGGGCCAGCACGAGCTTCTCACCTCTGAGCCAGCTTTCGAAAAGCGCGGGGAAAGCGGGTTCATCCCGTTCGAGTGGGCAGCGCCCGCGCCAGGCAGGACAATTCGCATTCTCGTTGTGGACGACTATCCTTCCTGGCACAAAATGGTCCGAGTGCTGCTCGAAGAACACACGCACTTACAGATTGTCGGCTCTGCCGCAGATGGAATGACAGCAATCAACAAGGCAAAAGAGCTCAGGCCCGACATCATCCTGCTGGATATCGCTCTTCCCGGAGTCAATGGAATCGAAGCCGCAATGCGCATTCAGCAGCTCGTACCCAGCGCAGCGATACTCTTCCTGACGATGAACAGCAGCGCAGCCATAGCAAGCCATGTCTTGAATCATGGGGCGAAGGGATACATCCTCAAGACAAGCGCTTCCAATGACCTTTGGCCCGCCATTCAGTCGATACTGCAGGGCAAACAATATGTCAGCGGTGGTGTGCATGTAGACGAAGACGCACAACGCAGCTGAAATTAGATTCATTGGGGCAAAGCCATCAAACTTCATGCCCTTTCGTCCTATGCCGTTACCATCTGCGACTCAACAACCTAGTAGTTTTCCTAGTTGGCAAATGAACACTCTTGCCTGTAGAAATTATTATCGGAGATTCATTACCATGCTGACGAACCGTCCTCGTATCCTCATAGCTGACGATCATACTTTGGTTGCGGAGCTCTGCAAGAGACTTCTGGAACCGGAATACAACGTGGTAGGTACAGTGAACAATGGACGTGACCTGGTCCAGACCGCCATCGAGTTGCGTCCGAACGTAATTCTGGTCGATATCACCATGCCTGTTTTGAATGGCCTCGATGCCGGCCAACAACTGAAACAAGCTTTGCCCTCACTCAAACTCATATTCCTGACGATGAATCATGACAACGATGTCGCAGCCGAAGCCTTCCGCCGTGGCGCTTCAGGGTACCTTCTCAAAACCTGCGCTGCTGAAGAAATGGTCCTGGCCGTCCGCGAGGTGCTGCGCGGCAAGACCTACATGTCACGGAGCCTGCCGAAAGACACCATCAGCTACTTGCGGCGGCAGCCCGCAAAGCAGGTGCAAGAGGCTGAACGTCTCACCCAGAGGCAACGCGAGGTCCTGCAGCTCTTGGCCGAAGGCAAATTGATGAAAGAAGTTGGAGATATCTTGAACGTAACGACCAGGACAGTAGCTTTTCACAAATATCGGATGATGGAAGTGCTTGGCGCCAAGACGAGCGCTGATCTTGTCAAATATGCTGTGAGGAACCACATTACAGGCACCTAGCTAGCGCATTTCAGTTTGTCGTAAGACTTTCTGGCTGGAGATGGTATGTAAGACACCGCCTGCCTCACAGGTTACAGAAATCTTCTCAGACGCGAAGCCTTGTATCAGGGTGCGAGTTTACTCGTACCGTAAGCCCATATGGGCTTCAGTCGCTGCAAGGCGCTCCTTCAGTCCCAAAAATGTTTACGGCTGCCCTGCTACCGGGGCAGCCGCTTTCATTTCAAAATTGAGAGATTTTCATCGCCGGCGCCGCTCCGCCTTTGCGACACTTACTTCTGCTTCGTTGACCAGATTAGTGCCGGCTTGTTCGAAGGCCGCCCCTTCAGGCACAAACCAGACTTCAACTTTGTTTTCGTCGGCACCGCCGGTGCGCGGTTCCACGCGGCTGGCATCAATCGCCTTCTGATTTTCACCAGAGGTCAGATAGGTTTTCGCGTTGACAGCGCGCTTTGCTGCCAGTCCCTTCGCTTTCTCCGTTGACATCTGTTCGCCAACCACGATCACCTTTGCGTTCGGATTTTGCAACAAGTTGTCCGAAACGCCGTCCAGGCAGCCCTTGGCGGCATTGTCTACGCGAGCAGGCTTGTTTTTGTTATTAAAGTCGATATCGCAGGCTTTGCTGACCGTTGGCGCCGGTGGAGGTGGCATTTCAACGTTGACCGAAGCATTTGCTTCCGCGCTCAGCCCACGGTCGTCGCTACACCTTGTGCTCACCGTCACTGCCCCTGCAGGTAATCCTGTCGTATCGAGCGTTGCAGTGTTGCCGCTCCCGCCGATCTTGCCACCGGTCGCCTTCCAGTCGGCCACCGCCACCGTGCGGCCATCAGGGCTCTTGCAATCGCAGGAGATAGTAGCTGGCTCGCCGGCTCGCAGAGTGCTGGGGTTTGCAAGGCAGGAAACCGTGGGCGGGTTCTTTGGTGGCTCTTTCACTGCGAAATTCGCTGTGGCTACTGCATCATGCTTCTTGTCGTCGGTGGTGTGGACCTGCACGGTATAGTTGCCCGCAGCCAGGCCCGTGGTATCAATAGAGGCATTTGCCTGCGCCGGTTCAACCTTGCCGCCGGTCGCATTCCAGTTGAACTGCAGCTTGTTCTTCGGTGGGAAGTTAGTCGGAACGGTCGTCGCCTTGATCGATTCACCCGCCATCACTTCGGTTGGTTCGAGGGTAAGGCTGGAGGAAACCGGAGCTGCCTGCTCCTTTTCACCAAAGTTGAAAACAATGCCCGCCTGATAACGGAAATTGTTCTGATTGTTAACCACAGCGTTGTTTCCGAAGCGCGTCAGCAAATAATCAACCTCGATGGGCCGGACGGAAAAATGATGGACTACTCGAATATCAACGCCGCCACCCAATGCCATCGCGAAGGCGTTGTTGTCGGGCCTGCGGCTGGTAACACCCGACACTCGGAACACATCACTATAGAAGTTGGTATGCGCCGCGCCGAAAAGAATCTGCCCGAACGGTTCGAAGTGATGGAAGTAGGCCTTTACCTGCGGACCAAAAAGATAAGTGAACATGTTACCCTGGGCGCGCACGGTTCCGCCCAGCGGCAGAAAAACTGAGGTGGCCGGCGGGATGACAAAGGTTTTCGTCGTGGTTGTGTATCCGTCAAACTCAGCTTTAAGACCGAAGTGCTTGATGATATTCCAGTCAAAGCTGCCGCCCCCGCCATTGAAGGTAATGCTTCTGCCCGACGAACCTCGGATTTGGGGATAATAACTAAGATGAGAATAGCCAAGCCACAGCTCGGCGTTAGGCGCCGACTCCTGCGGCCAGGCCGATAAGGTCACACACATGACTGCCGCCAATACCCATGCCCCTCGCTTCCAAATAAAGCATATTTTGTCTTGAATGATAGATGCTTTATGAACGAGGCCGCCGAACAAGTCCGATTTCATAATTATGATTCCTCCCTGAGAGTACTTTCGCAACAGATTAGGAAGGGCGAAACTGTCACTTCTGCCAGCCGAGTACCTCATCTTTGCATCAGGATTGCAACTCGCTGATCAAAGGTCCTGGAAAACTGTTGCGGAAATCTCGTTAGGAGAAAGATGAGATGTGGTGAGCTTACTTGCTGCTTTGAGTTGGAACAATCTCCCGTCGAAGGATCGGCACTTTGATCGTTCGGCCCAGCAGATCATGGAAGGTCATCGTGTCTTTTTCAATCCAGACCAGCACATTCATTCCTGCTTTGTATTTAACGGTATCTAGTCCATTCGGCGGCGTGTACAGCACAACGTAGACCGTATCGCCGGCTTTGATGGAAACGTCATAGCGAGGAACAGAATCATCGCTGCTTTCTGCCTTTTCATGTTGCACGACAGAAGTGATTGTGCCTTTTTGATATTCGGGTGAGTGGTTTTGACTTTGGCACAACGTGCTGAAAACGGCTGCATGCATGAACGCCAGCGCCAGGACATTCCACATCGTTTCTTTGCCCAACCATCCCAGTGACGGTGATGAAAAATCCGATTTCATGCTCCCTCTTCTACACGCCACATGCGGACGCCCATCAGTGCTGGCGCGTATTGCAATGGCCAACATACAGCGAGCAACATCTCGCGAACGACTGGCAATGCTGACAGGTGCCGATTCGCCTGAGCGCCAAGGGACGTCGGATGGAGAGGGGGACCACTGGCGGCTTGAAATCGGCCCGGCTGGAATTTGTCCCTCTTCCATCCTGAACTGCGACAATGTCCAAAATTTCAAAGGATGTCAACCAAGCCTTCACATCCCACTTGCCGAGTCCGCCGCAAAAAAAGCGCGGCTCCGATCAGCATGACGACCTACGAGGACGCCAACAAAGCCAATTCATTCTGTAATTTCTAACAGTTTCAACAAAAGAAGTCGTGTCATAACCTCAGCGCGGGTTCAGAAGACGGAGATCATCCATGAGTAGCACAACCAAAACACCTGATTCTCGAGTTGACCAGTTTTTCACCGTGGCCGAAGCGCGCTTTGACCGCTGGCGCACGCTGCTGCAGGCGGCGCGCGCTTGGGAAGCCATAGCCAACCAGCCGCCCGCGAAAAAGCAAAAACAGCAGGCTGCGGTATCGGCTGCATTCCTGGAATTGCGGCAATGGGAAGACTTTTTTGCTTTTCCGGGACCAGCGCTGCTCGAAATTCTCAACCAGCGCATCCTCGAAGAAAATGCGGCAGAAACGGCTCGGCTCGCTCAGTCGATCAGTACCGCACTTCTCACGCATTCCTATCGCACCAATGCCTTCGACTGGCAAGCCAAAGATCGGTCCGAAGACCAGTCGCAAATCGCTCTGGCAGAGCGCATTCCTGGCAGTGCTGGCGAAGCTGCTCTGGTTCGTCCTTATTTTGAGGTTCTGATCGTGAACCCCGCTCGCGCCTCGGCATGGCCGGAATTGGCGCAAGAGTTCCGCAAGCTGCGCAGGCCGCAGGACAAGTTCATCTATGAGTCGGTGTTCGTCGGCAATTTCGAAGACGCCGTGCTTGGGGCCATTCTGAATGGTAGCTTCGAAGCTGTGGCGATCTATGAAGGCATTCCTTTCGCTTCGGTGCACAACAACCCGGTTCTGCATGAATTTCTGACTGCCTATCTTGCCGCCAGTGGCATTGATGTCGAGTCACAACCTTACGGCTTGGGCCTCGCGCTCGTGCAGGGCTTGAAGCAGTTGCGGCCCGAACTCGACATCTATTTTCTGAGCGACCGCCAGCCCGAAAAAGTGGCCGGCGAGGCTGACGCTGCCAGCATTCGGCGGGTTTTCTACCAGGTCGAAGAGCCTCTCGAATTGCATTTGAGTATTCTCGATGGCATTGCCGACCGCTACGACACTCCATATTTCGATAACTTGCAGAAATATGCGCAACGTCCAATGGGGACTTTCCACGCCTTGCCAGTGGCCAGAGGCAAATCCATTTTTAAGTCGAACTGGATTCGTGACATGGGCAACTTCTATGGATTGAACCTCTTTCTCGCCGAATCGTCAGCAACCACGGGAGGACTCGACAGTCTACTTGAGCCCACCGGCAATATCAAACTGGCGCAGCAGAAGGCGGCCAGGGCTTTTGGTGCAGATCACGTCTTCTTTGTCACCAACGGCACTTCGACCTCGAACAAGATCGTCGAACAGGCACTGCTGGCCCCTGGTGACATCATGCTGGTTGATCGCAACTGCCATAAATCACATCACTACGGCGCAGTGCTCAGCGGCGCCTTTCCTCTTTATGTAGAAGCTTATCCGCTCACGCAATATTCCATGTATGGTGGCGTGCCGCTGCGCACCATCAAGAAAGCTTTGCTCGACCTGAAGTCCGAAGGAAGACTCGATCGTGCTCGCCTTCTTGTGCTCACCAATTGCACCTTCGACGGCCACATCTACAACGTTGAGCGTGTGATGGAAGAGTGCCTTGCGATCAAGCCCGACCTCATTTTTCTGTGGGACGAGGCCTGGTTTGGCTTCGCCCGCTGGAGTCCGTTCTACCGCCGGCGTACGGCAATGGGCGCGGCTGCCATTCTTGAACGCAAGTTCAAAGACCGCGCTTACCAGGCAGCATACAAAGAACAGGAGAAAAAACTCGGGGCCGATCTGGATCCCAGCGATCCGAATCTGCTCGAGACTCGCTTGCTGGCAAATCCAGAGAAAGTCCGTCTGCGCGTCTACCAGGCAAATTCCACTCACAAATCAATGTCATGCCTGCGACAAGGCTCGATGATATTGGTGAAAGATCCGGACTATCACACCGTCGAAGAGCAATTTCATGAGGCGGTATTCACCCATGCATCCACCTCACCCAACCTGCAAATCATCGCCACGCTCGATATCGCGAGGCGGCAGATGGAACTGGAAGGTTACGAGCTGGTGAACCGGGCTATCCAGTTGGCACTTGATGTGCGCCGCGAGGTCAATTCTCATCCGTTGATCTCGAAGTACTTTCGCATTCTTGGGGCCGACGAAATGATTCCTTCCGAATTTCGAAACTCTGGATTCATCGATTATTTGTCCCCCGGAGTGAACTGGGCAACCGCGGTAAAGGCGCTGCGGGAAGACGAATTTGCCCTTGATGTGACGCGGCTCACCCTGGTTTGCGGTTCGGCAGGATACGACGGCACGCAGTTCAAGAACCTGCTCGCCGCCGAATATGACATTCAACTCAACAAGACCTCCCGCAACAGCGTGCTGCTGCAAACCAACATCAACAACACGCGCAGTGATATTGCCCAGCTCATCAAGGTGCTGGTTGAGATCTCGCAGGAAATTGAAACCAGGCTGGCGCAGGGCGGCAAAGCGGCCCAACAGGCTTTTGCGACGCGAGTGAAATCCCTGATGACAGACGTTCCCAATCTGCCGGACTTCAGCTCTTTTTATAGCTCCTTCCGCGAAGACCCTTCGAGCGTGACAGGCGAAGGCGATATGCGCTCGGCCTTCTTCGGAGCCTATCGCGAAGAGCAGTGTGAACATCTGAAGTTGTCTAGCCCCGAAATTGACAAGCGTTTGAAAGAAGGGCCTGAATTGGTTTCTGCCAACTTTGTAATTCCCTATCCGCCGGGATTTCCAATCATGGTTCCCGGACAGGTCATCAGCCCAGAGACCATTGAGTTCATGCGCAACCTTGATGTCAAAGAAATCCACGGCTTCAACGCAGCCTTGGGACTGAAGCTGTTGAATCCAGAATTTCTGCAATCGCGAAGAGCGCCCATCCGTGTTCCGGGTGTTGCCGCAGCGGCCTGACTAGCTACCTTATGCAATGGCTGGCCAATTTGTTTTCAAAGTATCCCGAAATGGGAGTCTATCTCGCCATCGGCATCGGGTACTTCATCGGGAAAGTGAAATTCCGCGGCGTCGGCCTGGGCGTGGTGACCGGATCGTTGTTGGGCGGCGTTCTCATTGGCAACTTCTTTTACGTCCCCGTATCCGACCAGGCGAAATCAATGTTGTTTCTTCTGTTCCTTTTTGGGATCGGCTACTCCGTAGGCCCCAGCTTTCTCAGTAATCTCAAAGGAGAAGGCTGGCGCTGGGCGCTGTTAGGAATATTTGTCCCGGTCATCGGGCTTCTGACAGCCTATGCAGTGGCGCGTTTCCTGAAACTTGACCCTGGCTTCTCTGCCGGGATGCTCTCCGGATCTCTTACTGAATCACCGGCGATCGGCACGGCCAGCGAGGCAATCAAGGCTCTGTCGTTGCCCGACGATCAAAAGCAGCAACTGATAGGCCACATCGCGGTGGCCGATGCGATTTGCTACATCTTTGGCACATTGGGGGTCATCTGGTGCTGCAGCAGCCTCGGGCCTAAACTCCTTCGCGCTGACTTGCGCGCAGAATCAAAGAAAGTTGAAGATCTGCTGGGAATTCAGCGCTCAAAGCCCGGTGTCCATTCGGCATGGCAGCCTATCGGCTTTCGTGCGTACACCGTTCCGCAAAACGCTCCCATCATCGGGAAGACGATAGCCGAAGCTGAAAAATCGGTGGCGGGCGCCCGTCTCTTCATAGAACGAATCCGGCGCAATGGAGAAATCCTCTCTCCTGCTGCCGACACTCAGTTCGAAAGCGGCGACACTGTGGCAGTGCTCGGTCGTACCGAGATCATGGTCAAAGTGCTGGGTCCATTGTCCCGTGAAGTGGCCGATCCGGAACTGCTGGAAATACCTGTCGCGTCTTTTGATGTTTATGTGACCAGCAAGACAATTGCCGGCAAGACTCTGCAGGAAATTGTTGACACAGTTGAGGAAGCACGTGGTGTTCTCTTGCGCGGAATCATGAGAGGGAGCCGCCCTCTGCCGATCGGGAGAGGAACCATCGTCGAACGGGGAGACACACTCCAAGTCACCGGCGCCGAAGCCGCGGTGGAAAAACTAGCTTCAGTTGCGGGCAGGGTCATACATCCTGTGCAGGAGAGCGATCTGCTTGTTCTCGGAATCGCCGTGTTCGTCGGCGTCCTGGTCGGCGCGGCTGTCATCATCCCCATAGGCAATATGAGGATCAATTTGGGAACCAGTGTTGGGACCCTGCTGGCGGGAGTCATTGTGGGTTGGCTGCGCTCTGTGCGCCCCTGGTTCGGAAGAATCCCAGATGCGGCAATTCTTTTCATGAGGTCAATCGGACTGGCCGCCTTTGTGGCCATGATTGGTCTTAAGGCCGGCCCGATCTTTGTCAACGCTGTCAAAGAACACGGTTATTTACTCTTCCTGGGCGGAATCGTGGTGACGCTTGTTCCTCTGGTTGCAGGCCTTTTCTTCGGTCGATACATTCTCAAGCTGAATCCCGCACTTTTGATGGGAGGCCTCGCGGGAGCTCAAACCATGATCGCCGGCGTCGCCGCCGTGCAGGAAAAATCAGACAGCCCAGTCGCGACCCTGGGGTACTCGTACACGGTCGCCTTCGGCCACGTTCTGCTCACCACGTGGGGAACAATCATCGTGTATCTCATGACATGACGGCGCCTAAAACAAAACATGTCTTGATTCCCGAACTTTTTTAGCGCCACTGGAAATCCATGATGCGGACCGCAAAGCGCAGACAATTCGTATTCGCGCTATTCCTTTCTATGGTTGTCCTTGCACTGGCAGTTCCATCGAACCGGACATTGGTCTTAACCGGTCACTCCGGAGAGATTCCCGTGATAGACCTGAAGGGCCGTTCCTATATTGAGATCGAGGCATTCACGCGGCTCGCCGGTGGCTCGCTTCGCTTCAAAGGCAATCAAATTGAGCTGACGCTGCCTTCATCAGCAGATGCGCAGGCAGCCTCACCAACTTCAACTCACAGTGCCGCAACCGGCTTTTCCAAAGATTTCGTCAAAGCCGGTATCGAAGCAATGTCGGTGATCCGCGAGTGGCGGAGCGCGTTGAAGAACGCGGTCCAACAGAGCTATCCCATCACCCAGGAGTGGGCTGACCATTACCGCGCCCTGGCTCAAAAGAGCGTCGGGCTAGTCTCATTGGCGGCCTCAACCGAATCAGATCAAAATGCCTTCCGGCTGCTCACCAATGAATTCAACAATATGAACACGCTGAGCGAACAGTACTTGAAGACAAGCAAGTCTCAGACCTACGTCTCTCCCGATGCCCTCAATAATGACCCGCTCGATCAAAAGATTCTGAACTGCGCCCACTCCCTGGTCACGATGGTAACCAACAACCAGTTCGTAGATGACGGCTCCTGCCAATGAATGAAGTGAACTAACGCCGGCGCGTCGTCGGCTGTCGCGTAGGCATCCTGCCCGCGCATTTTATCTTCAAGAGAATCCTCATTTTCAGTTCGGTCTCCCCAGCCACGAATACTGCCACGCCACGGAAACATTCTTAAAATTCCCGCCGAACCGCACATAAGCGCCGTCACTGTAACTGAGTTTCAGCGACTGCCGCGCCGTCAATGGAATCGACCCGGTGACTCCGGCGCGGGAATTTGTCTGAAGTGTGTTTGGGTTCTGCACGCCGTTCAAGCTCGTACGGCCGCCGTACCAATAATTGCCGTCGAGCGAAATCCAAAGTCGAGGCTTTAGATCATAGCTGAGATGTCCTTCAAACGAGCCGATTGGGGCCTGCGACTGCGTGTTGGTTCTGGAAGCAAATCTGCCAATCGAAAGGTAGTCGGGATTTGTCGTGTAGAGCCACGCTCCTCCGTACGCGTCGAGGATCCAGTGTCCCCAGCGGCGCGAGTAACCCAGCTCTGGCTTAAACGCCCAGCGGTTGGTCCCAAAATTAATCACTTTTGTTGAGTCGTATTGGCCGGTTGGCGGCAGTACCCTGATGCTAATGCCCAGCAGGTTTTTCTGCCGCCACTGCCGGAACTCGGCAAGGTCCATCGCCGGCCCTCCCTTCAGGTTCACGGAAAATCGAAAACTTGAGACCATGAGACCGGAGCGATACCTGGATTGTTGTGTGCTGCCTATGCTTCCCTGGAAGGTACCGATGGCGTACGGCAAAGAACTGGTGAAATTGGCCGTGCGCCCAAAAAAACTGAGTGAGTGCGTGTAACTGAGGACCGCAAGATTGATTCTCGCTGCCGCATCTGTAATAGGAACAGCTCCGTCAAAAAGAATTCCGCCATCATTTAAGGAGTATGTCAGCGTGATCGCGTTGGAATGAATGGGCGTAGTAAGATAAGCCCGCGGCGCCAGGTCCTGCGCCGTGCAGTTGCCGGCCAGGAGACACACGCAAAACAGAACAACCCAGCCTGGCTCAATGGTGAACCTCATTTCACAAACCTAAAGGTGAGTTTTCAAATGGATATCTGTAAGTGGTGACAGGTTTCCGGCATGGAGCACAAGAAGTAAATCACGACATCAGTATTTCGCTGGAATAAAGCGCCTTCGTCTTAGTGTCGCCTGATCATCGTAGCTGCCTTTTTCGCTCCGTCTCGGCAGCTTTACATTCTCGCGCGGGACTTTGAAATAAGGGATTATTCCCAGCAGATGCGAGATGCAATTGAGCCGCGCCTTCTTCTTGTCGTCAGAGCGAACAATGTACCACGGGGCATGTTTGCTGTCGGTCGCCTTGAGCATCTTGTCTCGCGCCCGCGAGTATTCGTACCACCGCCGAAACGATTCCAGGTCCATGGGGCTGAGCTTCCATTGCCGCAGCGGATCCTGGATGCGCGCCTCGAATCGCCGCTGTTGCTCTTGTTTCCCGACCTCCATCCAGTACTTAATAAAAATGATGCCGGCATCCACGATATATTTTTCAAACGTGGGGCAGAGTCGCAAAAATTGCTGATACTGCTGTTGCGTGCAAAAGCCCATGACGTGCTCTACGCCGGCGCGGTTATACCAGCTACGGTCAAAGATCACGATCTCTCCCGCCGCCGGGAAATGCGGCATATAGCGTTGGATATACATCTGGCTTTTCTCGCGGTCCGAGGGCGCGGGCAGGGCCAGCACGCGGAAGACCCTGGAACTTACGCGCTCTGTAATAGCGCGAATCGTGCCGCCCTTGCCTGCGGCGTCACGCCCTTCGAACAAAATGATGACGCGCAGTCCTTTGTATTTGACCCACTCCTGAAGCTTACAAAGCTCCACCTGAAGCCGCCTCAGTTTTTTTTCATACATCTTGCGCTTCAAACGCCCGTTGCTGTTGTCCTCGCCATTTCCTGCCATGCTGTTGCCTGATGAATCGGCCTTTGTGCGGAACGTAATCTAGTTGCGATCCGGTTCCACTTTCACAAAGGTGTACTTGGCGCTGAACTGGATGCGCGGCGCATTTGCTTTCTTGCCATTCTGCTCCACCGTCCATCCATAAAGAAATTCTGCGCCAAGGTGAAGCGAACCTGCCGGATTCCAGATCAGATTCGTAGCAGTGTACGTGCCATGATTGTAGGTCGTTGCCGCTGCCAGGCTTGTGTTATCGACCGCTGCATAGGAGTACACCGCGCTCGACCGCCATTTCTTCGTCCAGTAGTGCTGGTACGATCCTTCCACCCCGATCGCCGGAGTTGCCCGCAGCGCGGTAGCCGAGGCCGGTTCCGCGTCGATGCCAAGCCCTGAAGTGTCTTGGATATATCGTGAAAGCCCGTGTCCGGCAGCAGCAGCAAGTATTATGTTGTCTTTGCCGGCTATTTCCGCCCCGAGGGAAGCATTGACACCCCATCCAAAGACCGAATCCTGTTTTCCGTCAGGCAGAAACGCCCCAATCGAACGAAATAGCCCGGAAACCTGGAAGTGGCCTTTTTCCCATTCCTGGCGCAAGCGAATCGCTCCATCAGGACTTGGTGCATTGGGTTGCGCCGAGAATTGCGGCGTTTTGAATATGATGTCGGAACTTGGCTTTTCCACCGAGATATACAGTGTCGTACTCGAGCTGAGCGCAGCGCCGTATCGGAATTGTGGATTCCGTAGATTCACCATACCGTTGGGTCCCTGGAAATCCAGCGTGTCAGGAAATCCATCCGGGTCCATAAAGTTCGAGAATGTCTGCCCAACCAGAAAGTTCTTCGCCTGCGCATACGCATGACGCAAACGAGGAGTCGTTGCATTGGTTCCGAACAGGTCGCCCTCAACGTAGAAGCGCACCTCACCAATTTGGGTTGCGGGAATGCGAAAATCGAGGCTCAAACGCGTCGGCCGCACAGAGATCGTGCTGTTGTTCACAGATACGACGGAAGGAATCGGAAATGATGACGGTATGAATGAATCCGTATTCCCCGCGGGTTTAAGGTCATAGATGAAGTCTGTCTTGAAATATCCGCCGACTTTCAAGATTGTCTGGGTGCCGGGAAGGCGAAAGAAGCCCTTGTATTTTGGATCAAGCGGAACATTGTCATAACGCGGAGCTGCACTCGAGTCTTCGGAAAATGTTTGATACGTCGCCGTAGCCTCGCCCACCTGTTTGCTCGGACCTTGTTGTGGCGGCAGAGTGTTTTGCGTCGTTCCTTGCTGCCCCGTAGCTGGAGCGGCGGAAGGCGCAGTCGCCGGCGCCTGATTGCTTTCTAACTGATCAAGCCGCGTCTGAAGCCTGCTCATCTGTTCGCGCAGGTCGTTCAGTTCCTTGCGCAACTCCTGTGCATTTTGACCGGAATCATCCGATTGTGCGCTCGCCGGCCCTAGGCACGCAGCCAGAAAGACAATTGTAAGCCATATGCTTCTTCTACCAACCATTACAAAATCTCCTCTTTTGTTGACTGTGTCCGGATCCTGGCGGCCAGCCGAGTCAACGCGCTCCCGCCTTCACGAATCTGAAATGCAACGTTGTTTCCCATTTTGGGAGTGGTTTTTATTTGACGCATAACTGCGGTTGAACACGCGGATTCCGCGCGTCAATCGCTCGCATAGTTTGCAGCGCGCGTGCAGTGAAGAAAACTGTAACTTCTTACAGACCTTGCTGGAGAGAGGACCCCCGATTCATCCGGCGCCGAGGGTCACAGTATGGAGCGTGGAGCAGAAAATTCCGTCGGTGAAGTCGGCACGCACAAATCGGTTGATCGGAAATTGGTTTCTCTGATCGCCGCAGAAGTTGACCGTAGAAGCGGTGCCGCTCTGGACAAATGTAACGCCGGTGAACGTAATGATGTTTCCGTGCCCGTCATTCATGGTTCCAAACTGCACAATCGTCACAGTACCGCTTACACTCCTGGCTCCTCCCGGATTGGAAACGAAACCAATAAACGTATGTCCGCAACCCGAAAACAGAAAAGCGAGCAGCAGCAATGCCGGCTTCTTCGGCGTGGCGGCAACTCTCATGAACCATTTCCTTCCCGAACCTATGGATTGAGTGTAGGTCTGCCCTGGCTCCCCGTCATCTGTCAGAACTGACGGAAATTCTTTTACCTTGGATACAAGCAAGAAGTTTTTTAACGGCGCGGAAACCACACGCATTGGTCAAATCCCACACAAATAGACTGGCAGCATTGACAGTAGGCCCAATTACGATCCTCTTTTATCTTCCGATGAAAGTCATGCATCCTGCAGACAAGGTTTGAGTATCGAGCCTCCATTTAAAATACCAAACACGATGGAGTAACCAAATCATCTTGTTGTCGGCTACCACGAATGAGCAATGATCATAAAGATGGTTCGACGAAGAGCAGTCTTAACGATGTCTTGTGCAAGCCCGGTCCAGGCCCATGAGCCGGCACGGGTGACGGAAAGGATTGAAGAACAGCACAATGAAAACGATCCAGAAGTCTCCAGTTATTTATGCGCAAACGAATGAGCAAAAGCGCCTCAATGAGGCGCGTGAAGCCGGTGTGCCCTGGAAAAAATGGGGTCCATATCTCAGTGAACGACAGTGGGGCACAGTTCGCGAAGATTACAGCCGCGACGGCAACGCCTGGGATTACTTCTCCCATGAACAATCCCGCTCTCGTACCTATCATTGGGGAGAAGATGGCCTCGCCGGCATTTCCGATGATAAGCAGCAATTGTGTTTTGCGATCGCCCTGTGGAATGGACGCGACCCAATCCTGAAAGAACGTCTCTTCGGCTTGACCAACAGCGAAGGCAACCACGGCGAGGACGTCAAGGAATACTATTTCTATCTCGACAGCACCCCCACGCACTCCTACATGAAATATCTCTACAAATACCCGCAACGGGAATTTCCATATCTTGACCTGGTGCAAACGAATCGCAATCGGTCGCGCCACCAGTTCGAGTATGAGCTGCTCGATACAGGAGTGTTCGATGACGACCGTTATTTCGACGTCTTTGTCGAATACGCCAAGGCAGATCCGGAAGATCTGCTGATCAAAATCTCCGTTTACAACCGGGGGCCGGAAGCGGCAGAGCTCCATCTGCTTCCAACGCTCTGGTTCCGCAACACATGGTCCTGGGACAAGGATGAAACCAAACCCGAGCTTCACCAGGTTGCAGATGGAACGGTACAGGTTGCGCATTCGCGGCTTGGCGAACGCACGCTCTACTGCGAAGGCGCTCCTGAGCTCCTGTTCACAGACAATGAGTCCAATGTCAACCGCTTATGGGGTCAGCCGAATCCAGCGCCCTATGTGAAAGACGCATTTCACAATTACGTGCTCTCAGGCCAGCGCAACGCAGTAAATCCCGCCAAGACCGGAACGAAAGCCGCTGCGCACTACCGCCTGCAAGTGCCTTCTCAGGGCAGTAGAGTTTTAAGACTGCGGCTCATTGCAAAGCCATCAGCGCACCCATTCAAGGCATTTGACGATATCTTCGCCAGCCGTCTCGCCGATGCAGATGAATTCTATGACAGGATTACCCCCGCCTCGCTCACCGACGATGAACGCCGCATACATCGCCAGGCTCTGGCGGGAATGTTGTGGAGCAAACAGTATTACCATTTCGACCTTGACCGCTGGCTCGAGGAACATGAAGCTCATCCCCTGACCAACCAGGATCATCGCTACGCCCGCAACAGCGAGTGGTTCCACATGCTGAACAACGACATCATCTCCATGCCCGACAAATGGGAGTATCCCTGGTACGCGGCATGGGACTTGGCTTTTCACACTCTGGCTCTGTCGCTCGTGGACTTCGATTTCGCCAAAGAGCAACTCTTGCTCATGTTGCGAAATCTTTACGCGCATCCCAATGGTCAGATTCCCGCCTACGAGTGGAATTTCAGCGACGTAAATCCTCCTGTGCATGCGTGGGCTACATTGTTCCTCTACAACATGGAGAAGGAGCTGGGCCGGGCAGATCTGCGATTTCTGGAACAATCATTCCAAGGCCTGATGCTGAACTTCAACTGGTGGGTCAATCGCAAGGACCCGGAAGGAAAAAACGTCTTCGCCGGCGGCTTCCTCGGCCTCGACAATATTGGCGTATTCGATCGCAGCTCGCCGCTTCCGACCGGCGGCCACCTCGATCAAGCCGACGGCACCGCATGGATGGCCTTCTATTGCCAGAACATGCTGGAGATCGCGCTCGTCCTGACCGACTACGATTCCATGTACGAAGATATCGCCTTTCGCTTCCTGGAACATTTTCTTTGGATTGCCTATGCCATGGATCGCATCGGCGAGAAACACGATCAGATGTGGGACGCGAAAGATGGTTTCTTCTACGACCTGCTGCACCTGCCCAATGGCGATGCCATTCGGCTGAAGGTCCGGTCCATGGTAGGGTTGCTGCCGCTGTGCGCATCGACCGTACTCGAAGCAAAAGGCCACCTGCTGCGCCATCCCCGGTTGAAGGAACTGGTCAACTTGTTCAAGAAGCGGCATCCTGAGATGCTGAAGCATATTGCCCCCGCCGGCGATGACTTCATTGGATACGCCGGACGCCGATTGATGTCGGTTTGCAACAAGAAAAAGGTCGAACAGATTCTGAAATACATGCTCGACGAGAACGAGTTCTTCGGTCCTTATGGCATACGTTCTTTGTCCCGCTATCATCTGGAGCACCCGTTCATGTTCCATCTCGATGGACAGGAATATAAAGTCCAATATCTGCCGGCCGAGTCCAACACCGGAATGTTCGGCGGCAACTCTAATTGGCGTGGCCCGGTTTGGATGCCGGTGAATGGCCTGTTGATACGGGCATTGTTGAACCTCTACCAGTTCTATGGCGATGACTTCAAAGTCGAATGCCCCACTGGTTCCGGAACATACATGACATTGTTTGAGGTGGCGGCAGAGATCAGCCGCAGACTATCGAGCATCTTCCTCCGGGATGCCGATGGCCTGCGGCCGGTTTACGGCGGGACCAGGAAATTTCAGGAAGACCCGCACTGGAAAGACTACATTTTGTTCTATGAATACTTTCATGGGGAAAACGGCGCCGGTCTCGGAGCCAGCCACCAAACCGGATGGACCGGCATCGTAGCGCGCAACCTCGATCTGTTCGCGCGTCTGCGGCCGGAAGATGCCCTCCAGGTTGGCAAGGCAGAGATGGTCGGTCGCATGACCCGCGAGCAAATTGCAGGCTAGACTCGTGGGAACGCAAGAATTGCGTGGCATAGTGTTGCAAGCCACAGTGGGAGTGACGCGTTGCTTTGTGGCGCAGGGTGGAAGCCCCCCCGGCTTCGGCCGGGGGGAAGCTTAAGTCAAATTGGGCTTTAGCCCTATTACCTATACAGACATCAATAGCCCTGGCTCCGCCGGCCGCCTGATATTTCTACGTGCGCTCGACCCTACGCACTCTGACAGAATTGACAGTAGTCCACAACAGAACCGCTCTCGTACGATAAGCCGCAACAACTCTGACTGTCCGGCGTTCATCCGGACCGGCATAGCAAAGTTCTCACTATTGAAGCGCAGCAATCGAGGAGGTGGTCGATGAACACCAGACTGAAGCGGACCGTAAGGACGCTTGTGTTGATAAGCGTCGCAATGAACTTGATGGCATGGACTGCGCTTCATGCACAAGACGAGGGCGAATTCGGCGAAGATAGCAAGCTGAATACAAATCTCGGAATGACGGTCACTGCCCCTCTGAACCCGACGGCGCGTTTTATGAATATAGGATGGGGAGTCGTCGCCGGCGCAGGATATAACTTCAATGACCGCCATGCCCTCGTCGGCGAGTTCATGTGGAACAGGGTCTACGCCAGCGATGCCGCCCTGCGCGTGATTCGACAGGTGTCGCAATCCAACGATCTCAGTGGCAGTAGCAACCTCTTCTCTTTGACCGCAAACTACAGATACGAACTGCGCGGCAGGTCTACCGGCATCTATTTTATTGGCGGCGGTGGCTGGTACCATCGCAACGCAAGTCTCTCCAGACAGATCGTGACCGGCAGCAACGTCACCTGCCTTTCGCCGTGGCTCTGGTGGGGATTCAGTTGCACCTCTGGATTTGTAACCAGCAATCAGACAGTCGCAAGCTTCTCGGTCAGCAGCTTCGGAGGAAATGCAGGCATCGGCTTCACCGCAAAAGTGGGTGAGCCTCGCTACAGATTCTACGTGGAAGCGCGTTACAACTATGCCCCCACCAGGAATATCAAGACCCAGTTCATACCGATCACCGCGGGAATCCGCTTCTGAGCAGGCAATGTGCAGGCAACCGAAGACAACCGATGACATTCGATTCCAGACATAGGAGATGGAAAAAGAGACACGACCACGCCCATGACAGCCCTGTCTATTCTCGAATGGTCTGCGATTGCGGCTGCGATTGCGGCTGCCTATCTATCCATCGGCTGTGTATTTCTCAAGTTCTGCGAATTAGATGCCCGCTGGCGCGATACCTGGACTGCCATTGTCTTTGTGCTCGTATTCTGGCTGCCGTGGTTTCTAGTAATGCTCATGCTCGATTGGGTGCAGGAACCAAAAGCGCGGCGACAGCTTCGAGCTCATTTAGCCGGCTTCCTCCCGCAAGTCGCACGAAAGCCTCGCTCGCGCCGTAGCTGAACTTTTGCAACCAGCCGGAATTATTGGGCTTCAACTTTGTCAGCCTGGCGCTGGTATCGGGTCAAAGCCCAACGACTGACTAGGGCTTGCTTCAAAAACAATTTTGTGTCAGGAAACGGCTTCAGAGCTTACGGAAAAACTCTTCTGAATGCGGGGCCTTGTATCAGGGCACGAGTCGTGCCACTTAGGTCGTCAAAAATCTGCACTTTGAGCCCCCGGCCCCATTTCGCATTCTCAAAATGATTCTCACGCAAACCTGCGAACCAGCCGCAATCCCAACGACGCTCCCAGCGCCACAACACCCAACAACCCGATCAACGGCAGCGAACTGCCAGTCTGCGGTAGCTTTGTCTTCGGTTGTTCACTCTTGGCTTGCTGAGAAGCCCCGGCGGCCGTAGGAACGGCAGGGAGCGCCACGACGGCAATCAGAATTGGCACGTTCGGAGCCGGGGCCGGAGGAGGAGGCATGGTTCCCGTAATCTTCTTTTCCTCTTCATACATCACCTGCGGCTCCTCCACGATCCTGGTGGCTGACACCTTCATGCCTTTTTTCAGGTCCCGTGCATCGGTCATCTCGCCGTCAATGTTGAACTTCTGCCCTTCAGGAATCTTGAACTGCTGGTTCGTGCCGTCTTCCAGCGTCAGAATAACCGAAGTAGGTGGCGTCACGTGCCACACCCTGCCGGTGACTGTTTGCACGGTTTTGATGGTCTGCGGCGTTACGGTTTTGATGGTCGTGCGCTCCAGCTTCATACCGGGCTTCAACTCGTGAATTCCGAGCTCTTTTCCGTCCACGGAAACTTTCGCGCTCTCCGGCACATTCTCAAAATTCCGCAGCTCGCCGCTTTCCATTTTTACTACCAGGTCGTTCCCCGAGACATAAACGACCTCACCGCGTTCGACTGTGATGGTCTTTTCTGGCGTTTCCGACTCGGTAGTGGTTTGTGTTTGTACCTGCGCGTTCAATGTCGCACTGAGGGCGATGGCAACGATTGCGGCCGCAAACGCCGGCTGTAACTTCTGTGTGAATCGAATCGATTTCATTTTGAATCCTCCCGGTTATGATTGGTGTAAAGCGTGAAATGAGTCTGATCATTGCCGCCGGTTTCGAGCGGCTTTGAGTTCCTGACAGATGCGTGAACGATATAGCGTTGTGGCGCGCTGCCAACGAAGTAGAACGGATAGCAGGTCACGAGCGTTAAAGATTGGGCCAGCCTGGATTGCAACACGCCGACATTTTCCGGATCCACGATCTCGAAACTATCGACAACATAGGTTTCACTCCGCGTTTGTGTAACCAGTTCCATGCTGTCTCCAATTTTCAGGTCCTTAAGGCGGCGAAAAAAGCCATCTCTGTGCCCGGCAATACCCATATTCCCCCTCTCATCAATCCGTGCTGTACCGGTGATCAGACCTGCGCCTCGATTCAATATCGCGTCGTCTGTTCCCTCCCACACCAGCGTCTCCAGCTGAATGGCCGGGATGCGCAGCACTGCCACCGGAGGTGGAAGATATTGCTCCAGACTTTGCCGGTAGCTCCCAATGCGGCTCTCCGCCCACAGCGCAAAATCAGGCGGCTGCAACTGCCATGGCTGCGCTGCAAATTGTTGGGAATCGGTCAGCTCAGCGCGCTGCCCTGTTGTCGGCATTCTGCGGCTTTGGCTCAGCCCCGGAAGGGCGATGAAGGCAAGCCCTGGAATAAAGAGGAGCGCTCGCGAAAGAACTTTAAATTCTGGCATTGAACCTTCAAAGCGTTTACACAACGCCTCCATAGTCGGACTGTAACGGGAATGGACCAGAGACATAACTGTAAATGCTGACAGTCATCAATCGTTCAATTTGGGAATCAACGTGGGCTGTCGCTCACTGCGTTTGATCACGATTCACAGAAGAGGGATTTGGAGAAGCTCAGCTCCCCATCGAATCGGTTTCGCCATCACGAGGCCGCCGCTCGTATTCCGTGTCGCCGCTTTCTGTACCACCATTGTGTGATTCGGCCTACCGATTCGCGAACCAGCATGTAGGGGACGATAGACAGCACCTGCGCGACAATAAGGGCTTCTCCCGGATAAATCCAGTGCAATTCTATGATTTGATAAATCGTGTCGAGCAGGACTGCCACAACAAAAAGCTTGGCCAGGTCCCTCACAGTGTCCAGCACCATCTCGCGCCGGTGGCCCCGATGAAATAGCAAGCTATAGAAGTAAGAAGGCCTTCGCGCGTGTGCGTCTCGCAGACCCGCTCGGAATCCAAGAATCACGGCTACCAGCGGCTGCAGCACAAAGCGAAATGTGAATGGCCCGTAGATCCGGCCAATCAGATTTCGCACGACGCGTTGGATTATTTCTGACACGATCTTCCTGGGCTTCGCCGGTCAAATCAGTCTGAAGAGTCTTACAAAAACGACTTTAACCTCAGCGCACGAATCCGTGCCGCCAAGCTGTTGTCAATCGCTAAGGGGCATAAGGAAATCTTGAAAACAACCTCAACACATTTCCTTCCTTCCCCAGGCGGGCACTACCGTCTGCGAATTTCGAGCTGCACAGAAGGAACGGTCTCCTGCCCACACGGCAGTTGGGCAATATAACGCACCGTGCCGGAATCATCGCGAAAGTATAAGCCGCTGGAACTGGCGCCAACGAACTCACCCCATTGACGTGGAACATTGAATGTGCACTGGGCCGGCACTTCGTCAAAGGGTCTCCCCGGTGCAACCTGAAGATATACTTCAGCGGGGCTTGGCCGTCTTGAATGTCCCCGCAGGCTTCCAGCCAAAATGGCGGGCAGGATCGCTAAAAACACAAATACGAACGCCACCTTCCAAGGCATGTTCATTCTCCTTTACCAACTCCGGCTTTCCTTGTGAAATCCAGACGGCTGATTCAGGGCTGTCCCTGTAAATGAATCGGGAACAGCCCTCGTGCCGCTACGATCTGCATCGTCGTTTGCGTAAAAGCAGTCCAACACACGTAACAGGGGCGAAAAACTGGCAGAAATAACAGGGCTCCATGGCTCACAAAGGACCTCCCGTATATCTTGACAGTTGTGTCCTGTCGCCATGAACACTAAAAACGAAAATGTGCATTCGGAACGTTACCAATTCAAAACGGGAACGAGCTTAATCACACTCTTCTGGTGATCCCATGCAACGTTCACTGCAATCGGGCAATTGGGCCATTCCGTTGGCATATTCTGCGGCTGCAATTGTTGCCGGAACCTGCCTTCCGCGCATTGAGCACCACTTGTTGCCACACTTGGTCTCTCCCCTGAGTACTTCCGCAGCGATTGCCATCTACTCTGCCATTGCGTCTGGAATGATTTCGCTAACAGGAATCGTCTTTTCCCTGACCTTTGTCATGGTTCAGTTCAGTGCAACTGCTTATTCACCTCGTCTCGCGCTTTGGATTGCCCGCTCTCCCGTGCTGTCACACGCTTTGGGAATTTTTTCGGCCACCTTTCTCTACGCTGTAGCGGCATTATCCGGCGTAGATCGATACAACTCAGGGAGGGTTCCCTTTGTAAGTGTTTGCATTGTCACCGCTTTACTCTTCGCCAGCGTGGCGGCGCTGATTGCTCTCATCCATCGCATCGCGTTGTTGCAGGTCACCCGCATGCTGACCTTCACAGGCGACCAGGGCCGAAAGGTTATCAGGACGACCTACCCCTTGGCATGGTCGGAGGAGGCAGTCATCCCGCCAGCGAGATTCCGCAAATCGCCTCCTGTGCTCACTCTGATGTATCAGGGAGAACCCCAGGCCCTGCAAGCCATTGATATAGTACGTCTGATGAATCTGGCCAGGAGTTCGGGCGCAGTCATTGAAATCGTTGTAACTGTGGGTGATACGGTCCGCGACACGACACCGCTGCTGCACGTCTTTGGTGCTCGCTGCGTGATGCAAGACAATGCGCTGAGGAATGCCCTCAAATTCGGGGCGGAACGTACGTTCACGCAAGACCCTAAGTATGCCATTCGCCTGTTGGTTGATATTGCCATCAGGGCGCTGTCGCCGGCCATCAACGACCCCACAACAGCAGTTCAGGCACTTGACCAGATCGAAGACCTGTTGTTTCGCCTGGGCTGTCAAAACCTGAATACGGGAATGTTTCACGATGCAGATGACAAACTGAGGCTGGTGATTCCATTCCCTGGCTGGGAAGATTTTCTTCGGCTGGCCCTGGATGAGATTCTGTCCTACGGCGCGAGCAGTGTGCAGGTGATACGGCGCATGAACGCTCTGGTTGCTGACCTTACTTCAGTCCTGCCCGAAAAAAGAACGGCAGCTCTCATGTATTGGGAACAACGGCTGAGAGCGACCATTGCTCGATCTTTTCCTGATGCTGAACTGCAAATAGAGGCGTCTGTGGAAGATCGCCAGGGCCTCGGTATACCTCGTCCAAGATCAACTGGAACCGGTCAGCCCAGGCCTCAACTCCATGTATCTCATTGAAAATAAACCTGTAGAACGATTCCCCGCACGCTGTTACTTCTAACAGTTTCCCCCGGAGTCAACCACGGTTAGCCTCCGAGCTGCTGGCAAATACCGAAACGTTGTATTTTTGAATTGTCCTTCTGTGCGCGAGAGCGTGGGCTGGTTTTCTCATTGGAAATGCAAGTAACAGTTGACGACTTCTTTGGAGAGCAATCATGAAATCCGGTATCGCAGTCGCAACCTTTTTGCTGTTTACCTCGCCGGTCATGGCGCAAACTGCCAGCTCACCGGCAAAAAGTAATGGATGCCCGCGGATACTCCATCAAATAACACCTGGAAAGATCTAGCGACTTATGAGCTGAAAGGGGCAATGTTATGTTTAGGCGGATTCTGGCAGTTGTTTGTACGGCTTGCGCTCTATGGGCTCCTGCGGCCTCTGCTCAAACGGTAGATGTCTCGGCCAAGCCACTGACCGACAGCGATATCCAGCTTTTACGCTCCAACATCCAGCAAGACAAAAACGCAATCATCGCTCAAACCATGCAGTTCACCGACGCCGAATCGTCGGCATTCTGGCCCGTTTATCAGGACTACGCGCGTAATCAACATGCCATCGCCGATAAACGCCTCCAGTTGATCAAAGACTATGCAAACTCCGCCGGCATCATGGACGATGCCAAGGCAAAGAATCTGACCGAAAGAATGATCAGCATCGACGACGAAACGCTGAATTTACGAAAGGCTTACTGGCCCAGGTTCGAAAAGGCGCTGGGCGCCAAACGTGCAGCAAAATTCTATCAGGTAGATAATCGCCTCAGCCTCATGATCAACGTACAACTGGCCTCCGAGATCCCACTGGTGCCATAGAACGGCGCGTCGAGTGCCTTCCCTCAATGCACTCAGATCGCACCATGAAACGGACTGCATATGGCTACTTCGCCACTAAATTCGAAAAGAAGCAGAACCAGTATCCTTTGCGTCGATGACTCGCAAAACACGCTCTTGTTGTGTCGAGCTGTCCTTGAGCTGAATGGATATCTCGTATGGACCGCCCTGAGTGGATATCAGGCGTTGAAAACGATCCAACACCATCGCATCGATGGAGCAATCATCGACAAGGAGATGCCGGAAATGGACGGGATTGAGCTCGCGAAAGAAATCAAACGAAGCCATCCGCAGTTGCCGGTCTTGATGTTCAGTGGGTCCTCGTCGCCGGAACACTTGAGCGCGATAGACTGTTTCCTGCCCAAAGGCGACGGCCCATGGTCGCTGGTCAATGCCTTGCGCTCTTTAGGGTTGCAGGCGGGCGGCCGCCAACCATCTCAGATCACAGTCTGTAAAATCCGATTGCAGACTGCTGATACCCCGCGCCATCCACGGCCAACCCAGGAGGCCCTCTCGTAACGTTATTTTGGAAGGAGACGGCTGCCAGAAGCTCCCTGAGTGCAGTCGGAGGGTGCCCAAGGCGCAAATGCGAGTGATATCAAAACCATACGCTTTGACCAATTCCCTGCAATCATTATTCTCGAAACTGAAATGCGTTCCGCCTTCTGCGCTGAGCAAAATGTGATCAACGGACTGGAGAGAGGATTAATGAGAAGGTTAACAACGAGCCATCGCAACTACTTCGTCATTACTCCAGTTATTGGCGTATGTGATTGAATCCGAATTGCTTAACATGATTTGGACTACTTGAAGTAATAGGGGAGGGTGGCCATTACTCAAGCGCTCGAAACGGCGGAGCCAGAGTTACAGGAAATGCAATACCGATTCCCGATTTTTCAGCGCTCCGCTTACGCCACAATTTAGGTTTAAGTATCGGCTGGCTGAAGTCGGCCGGCTCTTTCCCTTTGGCGGCGCGCTCCAGGTTGACCAGTATGTGCACTCGATCAATCAGCGCCTGGCTGATGCCGCCCATACCTACCCGGGGCATTGTTTCTCCGTCTCTCATCATGACCTTCGGTTTCATGCCGCGCTTCTTCGTACTCGGGATCCTCGGTTCACCACCCGTCGTTCGTACGATGCCAGCTCTTGTCAGGATCATAGACTTCCATGTTCTTGAAGATGTTGAGGGTGTCAGGCCCCAGATCTTTCTCGTACACGATTCCCTGGTAACCCACCATGAATGTTTTCACACCTGTAACCCGGTATTCCGCTGGCGCAGCAACTAGGGCGAATCCTCCAATCATCGCTCCGTTGACCACGAAGTTCATCGCGCCCAGCGGCGCTGAGGGCCCCTGTCCTTTCAAAATCTTGAAGTAGTAACCGTGATAGGGTTGCGAGCGGTCCGAGTAGCCTTGCTCCAAAGCCTTGGCCACTCCCTCTCCCACGGGACCTCCCCAACTGCCATCAGGATTCTGCCACGCAAGACCATCCTGCTTACCGGGTGTGCTGATGATTCTCTGAGCGTACTGGTTCGCTTCGGCGCCATCGTGCTTCGTCAAAGTATATTCATCTTGCGCCTCGACATAGCCGCGGCAAATCTGGATGGCATCCAGCTCGTTGGCGCCGATCCGCCTCGAGATGACCTCATCGTGTCCCGCCTTCGTATCGAAAAACCACCTGCCGTTCCGATCGACGATCGGCACCGGAACCGGCCAACCCTCATTGCCAACCGAGAGAATGGCGCGCTTCGAGTTTTTTGGATCAACTGTGATCCGCATCTTCTCCCGCGCCTTCGCGGCAAAGGCGGCAGCATTGTTCTTGTCGCGTACCGGGTCTGCCGAAGAGACCAGGTCCTCACCTTCCGGACCGAAAATCGCCGTCAGCGCCGGCACGTCGTAACTTTCTGATGCTTTGATCAAAGCATCAGCAGCCTCTTTTGCTGCGGCAAATGTTCGCTGAGTGGACTGCGCTGATGTTTTTGTTGGGTGCAGAAGTCCCGGAGCAAGGTAGCCGGAGATCAGCACTAGCACGGAAAACCCAAAAATCCTTCGTACGCCGACGTTGATTTTTCTTGATTTCATGCATCTCTCCCGCATTACCGCCGTCCTCGGCCACCACCTCGCGAGGACCCGCCACCACCTCGGCTGAATGAACCCCGTTGGCTGCTGGAACGGGCCGCACTGCCACTAAAGCTCGATCCGCCGCCGAATGCACCGCCGCCTCGGCTGCTGGAACCACTGCTTGGCGAAACACTGCGGTTTCCAATGCGATCTCCGCCGCTGGAACTGCCGCCTCTCTGTTGTCCGGCGCCTGCGCCACTGAAATTGCTGGCTCCCTGCCTTCCAGCGCCCACGGACCCACTTTGCTGCCTGTTCGCCAACTGACCCTGATTTTGGCGCGCGCCGGCCTGCCGCGTGGCCGTCGAACTCCCACGAGTTGTGCCGCCAAACCGATTCGCAGTTGCCTGGCTCGAATATGGAGCCCCACCGCGATGCTGGGGATTGTGCTGCCAGTTGCCGCTGCGGTTGCTCAGGTTTTGTCGATTGGAAACATTGTTGACTCTGTTCGAATTATTGACAAAAGTATTGTTGCGGTTGACGGTTATGTCATTGTTGCCTCCCCAACCGCATCCCCAGCCCCAGCCTCCGCCCCAGGCAGCTCCCATTGCAACTCCAACCCCGAATGAAATTGCCATGCCGGCGGCGTAGTAACCCGCCGGCGGATAGTAAACCGGCGGATAAGGATATGCCGGCGGCCCCCAAATGACCGAGGGATTGTAGCTGGGAACATAAACCACCTGCGGATTCGACTGTTCAATTACGATGACGTCTTTGCTCTCCACCTTTTTGGTTTCTACCTTGACCTGATCATTGGATTTGAGCTTTCCACCCTCGTTGGCTTTCGCGCGCATGCGTTGCACTGCATCCATGACGTCCTTCTGCTGGGCAAGGAAGGCGTTTCCCAAATCTGTCGTCCACTGGATGCCATCGACCATCTGCTTTACGATGTCGGGAAAGGGAGCCATCGCCTGCACGCTCGGGTCCCAGGGTTGCTTTTCCACTGCGGCAGTGAGTTCCTTCTCTTTCAGGTTCTTGTTTTTCTCCAGCCATTGTTGAAGTTGCACCAGTTCGAGAGGATAGGTCGAAGCAGCGAGTACCTGGGCCAGAAGCGGGTCAGGATAAAGGGCGATGGGCGCAACCAGGGAATCCAGCTGATCATTCGGTATCTTCTCTGGCGCAGGTGGGCTGGCCTGTGGAGCAGCCTGTTGCGCTCTCGACACAGTGCCACCAACGAGCAGTAAGACGGAGCACAGTACTGCCGTCAGCTTGTACAAAATGCTCCGGACGTCGATTGTCATTCGTTCACTTGGAGTCGCCATCGTTTTAGTTCTACCGAGGGTGCTCGCCCCTGACTACTGGCAGAATAGCCAGTCAACAGCCCGCTCTCGGATTCTTGCCGCATGGAAACCGGCTGATGACGAATCATTTTGTGCCTGGGCCAAGTGTGAAGACCATCAACCTTCGATTCGCTCCTGCTCTCTCTGGGCAAGGAGGGGTACTACCGTCGGACTGCCGCCATCTTGCGAAACTACAGTCATGCTCGAAGCGCACTCCCTGCACAACCAGAAGTGTTCGACTACATGAACGCGCTCCTGAAAGTCGCCATCGCCTGCATCGAGCGGGACAGATTGAAAGAGAAAGAGCTTTCCACCTCGCATGTAATCGAACAAGTGGTTGCAAGACGAATTCGCGCACATCGTAACCATACCTTGACGACCCCCAAATGCTCTGTGTTTATGCAACGTCTGGTAGGATGCGCTTTTCCGTCCGGGCCTTGAACTGTCAGATCTGACAGGAAAATTGGACTCGGGTCCCGTGTCATTACGAACTTCAGAGTACGTTGTAATCAGTGCTTTAAGTCCCCCTGTCGCTTTTGACAGATGTGAGACACGCGGCGTAACCGATATCGTATACCTGTCAGTCTCTTGCTGATTTCAAGTGCATCACAAGGCGGAAACTTCTATTCAATCCCGGCAATTTCGGCACTTGGCATTGAGCGCTCTTGGACAACACCTTACTGCCCGAGTCAGCTCATTCTCAACGACATCGCTTTTCATTTTTTTTGTCCTCTTCGCGGTCAGGATTGCGGCTCAAAACTCTGCTTCGACTCAAACCGCTGAGGGGGCTATTCCTTTGCCGCAGATCGCCGGGAGGGCAGAAGAACTGGAAAGACTGTTGCGGGAAACCAAACGTCCTGATGTCGACCTGCTCAGAGCCGAACAATCGATTCAGGCGGAATCGGAAGAGATTCGGCAGCGGGCGTTACATACCAGTGACCTTCTGGCAGGTTCACCCAACATTTTGGAACTTCGCGATGAACAACGATATTGGCGGTCTTTCGGCTCTCAATACGCGGCGAAGCGTGAACTGTTGACCGGCCAGGCTTCCAGGCTTGAGGAGCAGGTACGCCGTCTTGATGAGGAAAAGAGCCAATGGCAGGCTACCTGGGACCTGGTCCACCAGACAGAAGGCATTGAGCCAGTGGTAGACCGAATTCAACATGAATTACGAGACATTCAGGCCGGCCGGCTTGAGTCCCAGAAGCAACTGAATTATGTACTTACGCTCCAAAATCAGGTTTCGGAGTTGGAAGGAAAAATCTCAGATCTGCTTTTGCGTGTTCGGCAAGCGCAAGACAGACTCGACCGGCGGCTTTTGGAGCGCGACAGCCGCCCTCTATGGCAGGATCTCGAACCGCCACTGCTTGAGCAGGCAGCACGAGCCGACATGCAACGTTCTTTCGAGCGCTCATATGCAACCTCCAGGGAATTTTTGGGAAGCCACAAGTTTGTGCTGTTTGGCCTTGTTGTGCTTTATCTTGTAATCCTGTTGGGTATATTCAAGTTCAAATCCTATGCGGTGCGAGAACGCGGTCTGGCCTCTGGCTCTGAAGCCCAACAGTTATTTTCAATCCCGTATTCGATGGCATTGCTTGCCACCTTGATCGTGACCACTGGCCGCATTGCTTCGGCGCCCGTTGGATTGGCTTTCGTCATCTATGTACTTTACATCGTTCCTGTTGTGCGGCTATTGCGGCGATTGGTTGCGCCTCCCCTGCGGGGGGTTCTCCACGTTCTGCTTGCTTTCTGTACGCTGATGGCTTTCTCCATAGCGATTCAGCTTGCTGCAACGTTACAACGCGCGGCTTTTACTCTGATTGTTTCTTTAGCTCTGATAAGCCTTGGCTGGCTCACGCGCCCATCAATGCTGCGCCGATTACATATAGAAGGTCAGCATTTGCAAATCCTCACTCTTGGAATTCAGGCAGGCATTGGGCTGCTGGCCGCATCTGAGATCGCCAATGTGTTTGGTTTTGTTTCTCTCGCACACCTTCTCAGTTTCGTAGCACTCCTGGGCGCATTCTGGGCCACGGTTCTTTACTGCGTGACACGCATTCTCTTCCTGGTCCTCGATGTCTTCTTGTGTGCGAATCCTGCAAAGCCGTCTTCCCAATCTGGTATTGCTGACGCAGATCGCTGGGCACAACGGGCGGTCATAGGCGTGGCTTGCTTATTGTGGGTTTCTGGTATCTTGCATTTGTCCACTCAGTATGATCGCGTGGTGGGCGCAATTTCCAAGGTACTGCAGTACCCGATCGGCCCAGAAAAATTCCGCTTTACCCTCGGCGACATGCTGACGGTTGTGCTGATCCTGCTGGTTGGCTATCTCTTGGCGAACCTAATCGCGTTCTTGTTGAGAAAAGTCCTGCTTCCAAGATTACCACTGCAGCGTGGGATACCCTACGCCATCTCAACGATTTCCTACTATCTTCTTTTAATTTTGGTCATTGTGATTGCGATGGCTGAGGCGGGCGTGGAACTCAATAAGCTCACCGTGCTTACTGGCGCCATTGGCGTCGGTCTTGGCTTCGGCTTACAGAACATCGTGAACAATTTTGTTTCCGGATTGATCTTGCTTTTCGAACGGCCCATTCACCTCGGCGATGTTGTTGACGTCGGCGGTTTGGTCGGGTCTGTCAGGCGCATCGGCGCCCGCTCCAGCACAGTGGTTACGTTTCAGGGAGCGGAGGTGATCGTACCGAACAGCAACCTGCTTTCCAACCAAGTGATCAACTGGACCTTGTCGTCACCCTGGCGACGGGTCGATATACCCGTAGGAGTCACGTATGACTCTGATCCAGAACGCGTACTGCAGCTTCTTGTGAATGTTGCCCAATTGCATCCCGGGGTATTGCGCGAGCGCCCACCCGAGGCTTTCTTCATCGGATTTGGCGAAAACGCGCTGAATTTCGAGCTCCGATTTTGGTCCGCTTTCCAGGACACGTGGTTCCAACTGCGCAGTGAGGTCACGCTCGCACTCGCCAAAGCCTTAAGAGAGAGCGGCATTGGAATTCCTTATCCACAGCGCGATCTGCATATTCGCAGCGTGGATACTTCTGTCGAACAATACATGTTTGGTAATGGTTTGCGTTCGGCCCCTTCTGTTGATCGCTCCACCCCAGCGCAGGCTCCCGCTGCGCCAATCAAGTCTTCGCTCCAGGAGCGGCAATAGACAGAGTCAACCCTGAGCTCTGGAGTGTTTTAGTCTCTGCTAGTTTTGACAGTTCTCCCGCGTCCGCCACCCCTCTAGCATGCCCCTCAGTGAGCGCCTAAGCTCAATTTTCGCGCGTTCATCTGCGCGGTGCCTGACGTGACGTTCCTTATCCCTGGGGAACTCAGCGCAAGTTCCGTCAGGCGCCGTGCACTTTTTCATGGAGCTTCATATGGTAATCAAACAAAGGCTTGCTTTGGCGCTGTTCATCACTGTCACGTTATTCTTAGGCGCATGCGGAAAAAAGGCGTCGCCGGCCGAGGCTCCTGCGGTCGAAGTCGTTGATGTCGTACAAAAAGATGTGCCTATTAAAAGAGAGTGGGTGGCGACGCTTGATGGATTTGTGAACGCGCAGATCCGCGCTCAGGTCGCCGGCCTGCTACTCAAACAAAGCTACACGAATGGTGCTTACGTAAGGAAGGGCACGCCGCTCTTGGAGATCGATCCACGCCCCTTCCAGGCGGCCCTCGACCAGGCCAGAGGAGAGTTCGAGCAAGCCCGGGCAAATCTTGCGCGGGCCCAGGCACAGCTCGGCAAGACGGAACTAGACGTCAAGCGATATACCCCCCTTGCCAAAGAAAGCGCCATCAGCCAGCAGGAACTTGACGATGCCGTCCAGGCCAATCTTGCCGCCAAAGCACAGGTGCAACAGGAACAAGCTTCTATTGAAGCAGCCGACGCAAAGGTGCAATCCGCAAGGTTGAACCTCGGCTTCACGAAAATTGTTTCGCCTATCGATGGGGTAGCCGCCATCGCTACTGCCCAGGTGGGGGACTTCGTAAGTCCTCAGAGTGGAAGTCTGACAACGGTTTCCACTGTAGATCCCATCCTCGCAACCATCACACCCAGTGAACAGGAGTATCTCAAGGCCGTCAGTGAGGCTTCACGGCAAGGTATAAGCCAGGATTCGTTGCTCAAGAAACTCGAATGGCAGCTCAAGCTTACAGATGGGACGATTTTTCCCAAAAAAGGCCGCTTCTATGCCGTTGACCGCAATATCGACATCAAGACGGGATCCATTCAAGTGCAAATCGAGTTTCCCAACCCCGGCAATGTGCTGCGGCCTGGTGGTTTCGGCAGCGTCAGTACAGTCACAAAGATTCAACAAGATGCGTTACTCGTGCCTCAGCGTGCCGTGACTGAACTTCAAGGAGGCTACATGGTAGCGCTGGTCGATCACAACAACAAGGCCTCTTTGCGCCCCGTCAAAATGGGCGAAAAAATCGGCGGTTGGTGGGTTGTTGACGACGGACTCAAGCCCGGCGATCGCGTCATTGCAGAGGGCACACAGCAGGTGCAGGAGGGCATGCAAGTAACTCCAAAACCTTATAAAGAGAATGCTACTGCAGAAAAACCTGCGACAACCAGCGGCACCTAACAACTCACATTCATGGCCAAGTTCTTCATTAATCATCCCGTGCTGTCCATGGTGATCTCCATCATCATGGTGATTGCTGGCGTGGTCGCAATGTTGAGCTCACCCACAGCTCTGTTTCCAGACATTGCCGATCCTCAAATCCAGGTCAACGCCATGTATCCAGGTGCCGACGCCGTAACGCTCGACCAATCGGTGGCCACACCGATTGAGCAACAGATGAGCGGCGTGGACAACATGGAGTACATGTTCTCCACGAACCCTAACAATGGCGGAACACGGGTCACCGTAGATTTCAATATCAAGACCGATCCCAACACCGACCTGATTCTCACGCAGATGCGCCAGTCGCAGGCGGCCTCGCAGCTTCCGGCTGAGGTGAACGCGCAAGGGGTCATCGTGCAGAAGTCCACGATGGCCCCTTTGATGCTCTTTGATCTTTATTCTCCCAATGGCAGATACGATGCTCAATTTCTCGCCAACTACGCCTATATCAATCTTTTGAGTCCGCTCACGCGCACCTACGGAATCGCCAGTGTCACAATTTTCGGGGCCGGCCAGTACGCCATGCGTTTCTGGGTTGATCCCGACCAACTGGCCAAGTTGCAGATCACCGTTCCGGAGATCATCAGCGCGGTCAAAGCGCAGAACACGGTCAATCCGGCAGGACAGATCGGCGGCGAACCCATACCCAAGGGGCAGGAATTTACCTACGCGGTCATTGCCCAGGGGCGTCTGGTTGCAGCCGAGCAATTCGGTCAGATCGTGGTGCGCGCCAATCCTGACGGTTCCATCGTGCGCCTGAAAGATGTGGCTCGGGTCGAGCTGGGCACGCAGGTATATAACATGGAAGGCCGGCTCGACGGCAAGCCCTCAGCAGTGGTCGCCATCTACCAGCTCCCCGGATCGAACGCCATCAAAGCCGCTCAGGCCGCCAGGGCCTTGATGGCAGAGGCGAAGAAACGTTTCCCTCCCGACCTGGAATACGCCACTGCCCTTGATACCACGCTTCCCGTCACCGAAGGCATCCATGAGATCGTCAAAACACTCGTCGAAGCCCTGGTTCTCGTGATCCTTGTGGTGTACCTGTTCCTTCAGGGCTGGCGTGCCACTCTGATTCCCCTGCTGGCCGTGCCCGTCTCCCTCATTGGCACCTTCATGCTTTTTCCCGTTCTGGGATTTTCGATCAACACCCTTTCCCTCTTCGGCTTGGTCTTGGCCATCGGCCTGGTGGTTGACGACGCGATTGTTGTAGTGGAAGCCATCGAGCATCACATCGAACATGGCATGTCTCCCAGGGACGCTGCTTTTAAAGCCATGGAAGAGGTTTCTGGCCCTGTGGTGGGCATTGCCATTGTTCTCTCGGCGGTGTTCATCCCGACCGCTTTCATCCCCGGCATCACCGGCCGTCTCTATCAGCAGTTCGCCGTCACCATCGCTGTCTCGGTCATTCTTTCGGCGTTCAATGCTCTCACGCTCAGTCCGGCGCTGGGTGCTTTGCTGCTCAGGCCAAAAAAGGAAGCTCGCGGGCCACTGGGAAAATTCTTCGCCTGGTTCAACAAATGGTTTGGCCGCGCGACCGATGGCTATGTCACTTGGTGCGGCGTTCTCATTCGCAAAATGGGATTCACCATCATATTGCTCCTGGCAAGCGTCGTGCTCGCGGGATGGTTCGGCAGCAAGCTGCCCAAGAGCTTCCTGCCCGAAGAGGACCAGGGCTATGTGTTTGCCGCTCTGCAATTGCCCGACGCATCCTCGCAGCAGCGCACCAGCGCCGCTGCACGAACTGTTGAAGATATTCTGAGCAAGACCCCGGGCGTCGATCACGTTACCACTGTGGTTGGTTACAACATGTTGAGTGGCGTTCAGAATACGTACAGTGCCTTCTTTTGGGTGACTCTGAAGAAGTGGAAAGAACGCAAAAAAACGGAAGAGCAATACTGGCCGATTAAGGTGTACTTGAATAACACGCTCCGGCAAGTGTCGCAGGGCAGTGCTATCACTTTTCCTCCACCCTCGATTCCCGGTATTGGCGCATCGGGCGGCGCCACGTTTGTTCTCGAAGACCGCTCTGCACGAGGGTTGGAATTCCTCAGAGAGAACCAGGAAAAGTTCATGGCGGCGGTGAAGAAGCGTCCTGAATTCAGTTTCATATTCACCACCGCCTTGCCCTCGGTGCCTCAGCTTGCCGTGAAGGTTGATCGCGACAAAGTGCTTAAGCAGGGAGTGCAGCTCAGCGACGTCTACCAAACATTGCAGGCCTTCATGGGCGGAGCGTTCATCAACTTTTTCAATCGTTTTGGGCGCACCTGGCAGGTCTATGTTCAGGCTGAGGGCGCGTACCGAACGCAGACCCAAAACGTGGGCCGCTTCTATGTGCGCAATAGCGCTGGCCAGATGGTTCCGCTCTCCGCCGTGACCTCGATCCAGCCGCAACTCGGTCCTGAGTTCACCATGCACTACAACATGTATCCCTGTGTTCAAATCAACGGCATCACCAAGCCCGGGTACAGCTCTGCGCAGGCAATGAAGGCGCTCGAGGAAGTTTACGCCCAGACGATGCCGCCCGGAATGGGTTTTGATTACATGAGCATGTCGTTTCAGGAACAGAAGGCGGCACAGGGTGTGCCATCTTCTGTGATCTTTGGATTCTCTGTCCTGTTTGTCTTCCTGATCCTGGCGGCCCTGTACGAAAGCTGGAGTCTGCCCTTCAGCGTGCTGCTGAGCACACCTGTCGCCGTATTTGGCGCGTTTTCTGTTCTGTACTTGCGCCGGGTCATCGGTCTTGGGGTCTTCAATCAGTTGGCGAGTGTTGGCCTGGAAAACAATGTCTACGCGCAAATCGGCCTGGTCATGCTGGTCGGACTCGCCGCCAAGAATGCCATTTTGATCGTCGAGTTTTCAAAAGCGGAATTTGAAAAAGGCAGACCGCTCACCGATGCTGCACTGGAGGGCGCCAAATTGCGCCTTCGCCCTATTCTAATGACTTCTCTTGCTTTCATTTTGGGTTGCATACCGCTGTGGACGGCGAGTGGTTCGGGCGCTGTATCTCGTCAGGTGATGGGCACGGCAGTTATCGGCGGTATGACGGCCGCCAGCGCCATCGCAATCTTTATCATTCCCGCGCTGTTTTATCTGATTGAAAAGTTAGGCGGGGCGAAGCACGAGCCACCGAAGATATCTTTGGTCGACCCATCCGAACCCGAGCGACGAACAGGGAGTCTCGGCGATGACTAGTCCCATTCAGCCTTTCAGAAGCACTCACTTTGCGTGCAGCTCGGCCGCAACCCGCTGTTCTGCATTTTTCACTACCTTCGACAAATACGTACGAGGATGCCGGCTGAAACTTTGCAGCCCGATGATCTTGCTCGTCCTGTTGATCGGTTGCGCAGTTGGTCCGAATTATCGCCGCCCAAAAATAAATGTTCCACCCCAGTTTCGCGGCGTCGAGGGAGCGGCACAGCAGGCATCCATTGCCGATCTGCCCTGGTGGGAGGTGTTTAAAGATCCGCAGCTGATCAGCCTCATTCAGATGGCATTGGCGAATAATTACGATCTGCGCGTTGCCGTAACCCGCATCGAGCAGTCGCGCCAGCTTCAGGCGCAGGCACGCGCCGAGTACTTCCCGTTTCTGGACTACGGGGTAAGGGCAGGTCATGGCAAGAATGAATTTGGCGGGATTATTCCGAATGGGAATGGCGGCAAAGAGCAGGGGTCCTTCATCGGTGTGGCCACCGCCGCCTGGGAAGCGGACATCTGGGGCCGCATCCGGCGTAGCAATGAATCCGCTCGCGCCCAGTATCTGGCCACAGAAGAGGCGCGCCGCGGCGTTATGCTGTCTTTGGTGGGTGACGTCGCGCAAGCCTATTTTGAGCTGCTCGGGTTAGATCTTCAACTGGAAATCTCCAGGCAGACGACAGATTCGTTCTCACAAACCCTGAACCTTTTCAACCAGCGGCTGGCGGGTGGAGTTGCTTCCAAGCTCGATACATCGCGCGCCGAGGCCGCCCAGGCAACGGCCGCGGCGACAATTCCCGAATTAGAACGCCTGATCGCACTCAAAGAAAATCAGATCAGCGTACTGGTGGGCAACAATCCCAATCCGATCATGCACGCCGCCAAACTTCTCGATCAAGCCATACCTCCGGATATTCCCGTGGGTCTGCCCTCCGCGTTATTAGAGCGGCGTCCCGACATACTTGCCGTCGAGCAGCAAGTGCGCTCCGCCAATGCTCAGGTAGGCGTGGCCACTGCGAACTTTTTCCCTCGGATCGGCCTCACCGCTCTTTATGGCCATGCAAGTGCCCCGCTTTCACAGCTCTCCTCTGGCCAAACGCTCGTCTGGAGCGTTGCCGGTAACATGACGGGCCCGCTTTTTCATGGCGGCGCTCTCATAGCGCAGAAACGCCAGGCCGTTGCATTTTGGGAAGAGACGAGGCTGCAATACCAGCAGACGGCCCTGCTTGCCTTCCAGGACGTATCGAATGCTCTCATCTCACGCGAGAAGTATGAATCCATTCGCACCGAACAGGCCCGCTCGGTGCAAGCGTACCGGGAGTCCGTCAAAGTTTCGCTCCAGCGCTATCTTGCCGGCAAAGCAAGTTACTTTGAAGTTCTCGAGGCCCAGCAGCAGTTGTTCCCGGCTGAGAATGCTCTGGCCACGACAGAACTCAATCGCCGCATCATCATCGTGCAACTGTATAAGGCTCTCGGCGGCGGTTGGAATCTGAAAGACCCCGACTGGTCTGGCCCGAAGCCTTAGATTAGCCGCAGTTTCTTACCGAGGCACAGAGATACTGAACATAGAGATGCCAGGAAGGACTTGGGAAAAACTCGCTTTCCCTGATCACTAATCACTTTCCACGCGCCACTGGCCACACGACCTCTGGACAAAGCAAGAAGGCAAAAAGTCCAAGACCCTTTACCTTCCTCATTCTGGCCAGATCATTTATTTGTTTCCCGAGACGGGCCGCGCTTCACCTGGTTTTGATGGTGACTAAAGTCAGTTGGTGGTGTGGTCGAATTGGAAGCGGGAACATTATTCTGCGTACTACCGGAAGTTCTGGTGTTGGCGCTTTGGGTGGCGATATCCGATGCCGGCATGGTTTGTTCGTTTGTAATCACTTTGGCCGCAGAGGTAGTTGAGGGCTCACCTGCGGCCATGCGCGTACGGGCGATATCATCATTGGTAAAAACGCGTGGATGGTCTTTGGCCAGTCTCAGGCGCGCTTCACGAGCAGCATCAGCCAAGCTCTGTTGATTCGTGGATACACTCCACACCGCGCCGGTCGCGGTGAAGTTACCGATTCCCAGTGTCTGGGCAGCGGTGGGCGGCGAGGCGGTTTCTTCCTGGTTTGCCGCCGGCACCGCGGCTGGCAGAGCCGGAGGCCATTGTGCGATTGGCGTCATCGGCACTCCGGAGATCGGTTGGCTTTGTGCTGAAGCCGATTGCACCGTGATGGAAAGCTCCGCGAATAAAAATGTGAACGTGAGAAGAGACCAGCTCAAGACGATTACCTGTCGCATATCGAACTCCTAAGATCTTCCCGCCGCCCATAGCCACGCAAACTACTGGCCGGCAATGCCCTTGTTGACCAGCACTTTCACGTCAACCCGGCGGTTCTCGGCGCGTCCGGATTTTGTTTCGTTCGATGCTACTGGCCCATATTCACCCATGGCTCCCGGAGCCACGATGCGGCGCATCGGCACTTTGCCTTGCTGAAACAGAAAACTGACGACCGCTTTTGCGCGTTCCTCGCTCAGTTTTGTATTCATCGCGGCGCTGCCGGTCGAATCAGCATACCCCGTCACATCGACGATATATCCGCTCAGGCCGGCGGCATTTTGCGCCAGTTTCTTGAGCGCCTCCTGGTCCTCTGGCGAGATCTCTAAGCTGCCGGCATTGAATTTCACGGTTGCCTGGTCCTTCACGTCATAATCGTTCAATGCCGTAAAACGCTCGGTATTTTCTTTGATGTCTTCCATGTTCTGCTCGATCTTCTGTTTGTGGACCACGAGTTCCTGTTGGTTGGCCGCAACACCTTGTTTATTGACTTCAATGGCGTGCACGTTGGTGGCGACCTGTTGTGCCGTGGGATTCAGGCCCGCCTGGATCATTTCGGCCGTCTCCAGGTCGTCGCCGTCCACCGTGATCACATCGGCAACTACTCGTCCCTGATTGTCCGATGTTCCATCTACAGACACCTTAAGTCCTGGGACCAGTACAACGTCTGAGAGATGCTCTTTGTCCAGACCAAACAGTCCCCGGTCGTCTTTCGTTTTCGTATTGTCGGTGAGCACTACGGTTGCGGTTCCGCCTGCACCTTTTACACTCAAGGTGTCTCCACTGCGAGAATTGATCATGCCTTTGACTGTTGTTCCGAAGGCCGCTGCCGCAGAAAGCAAGAACTCTGCCAGCAAACCCATCAAAATTATTTTCCGGTGCATAATTGCCTCTCTTTATTTCAATTTTTGACTTCGCCCCGTTGGTTGAACGGAGGCCTGTATCGGGCTGCTGGAAACTCTCCGTCCCAAGATTTGTATCAGAGCGCGACTTACATCCTGCTAAACTCCTGCAATGGCTTTGTTCTGCAGAACACGCACGACGACGCGCCGGTTTCCCGCCTGTTCCTTCTCAGTCTGGTTGCCGCCAACTTGGTGGCTCTCTCCCATGGCGCCCGGGGCCAGCATTCTGGTCAGCGGAATATTGCCTTGCTGAATCAGGATGTTCGTCACCTCGTTGGCGCGGTCCTCACTGAGTTTTTGATTGAGCTCCGTGCTGCCCACGGCTGATGCGTATCCTTTTACTTCGATCATGTAGCCGTTGACGTTCTTGGCTTTCTGCGCCAGCGCCATAAGTTGAGGCGCATACTTCGGATCAATTTTCACCTTGCCATTGGCGAAATAAACGGTGACCTCGTCGAGGATGTAATAATCATCCAACTGGCCGAAGCGCGCGACGGCAGCGTCAATAGCAGCTTTGTTAGCCGAAACCTGCTGTTGCTGTTTTTCCAACTCTGCTTTGTTCTGCTTCGTCTGCTCCTTCGTTTCGTGCAAGCCAGCCTGGATTGATTCGGCGCGTTTCAGATCATTGCCTTTGAATGACACCGACTTCGCTAGCAGTTGGTTCTGATTGTCGTAGGTTCCTTCCACTTTCACCGCGAGACCCGGAATAAGCGCCGCCATCGACATTTCTTTCCGTCGCGCCTTGAGCATACCTTGCACCTGTCCAACCTTGGTGTCATCCGTCAGTTGCACGACAAGTTTGGGGGAGTCCTTCGTCTGCAAAATCATGGTGTTGCCGTCTCGCGCTTTGATGAGACCTTCGACTTTGACGGACTCGGCGGCAATTGCGGCAAGAGGAATGAGTGCGAACGACCACACGGTTGCCAGCCGTGTGATTCTGCGTATATTGAACTGGACCATGGCCTTGCCTCCTGTTCAAGCCTGCTTCACGGTAGGCTTTCCTTACACGCAAAAACATGCCAGATGCTATACCAGATTGAAACTGTCATTTTTGCCAGCCTTTTCCCTCATTGTTCCAGCACCGGTTTCCAGGAAGGATCAGGATTGAAGCGTTCCATTTTGATAAATTCGTTGAGGCTGGCCGGTCCCAGGTCCTTCTCATAGACAACGCCATCGTGGCTTACCATGAAGCTTTTCACTCCGGTTTCGCCGTACTCGGCCGGCACAGCGATCAGGGCAAAGCCTCCGATCATCACTCCTTTAACCACAAAGTCCATTTGACCAAGCGGCACTGCCGGGCCCTGCCCTTTCAGGATCTTGAAGAAATACCCGTGATAGGGTTGCGCGTCGGGGGAATAGCCCTGTTCGATTGCAAGCGCAATCTTTTCCCCTATTGGACCGCCCCAGCTGCCGTCCGGGTTCTGCCAGGCCAAGCCATCCTGTTTGCCAGAAGTACTTATGATGCGTTGCGCATACTGGTTTACGTCGTAGCCCTCGCGCGGCTCAAGCGCGTATTCGTGCTGCGCTTCTACGTAACCGCGGCAGATATCAATAGCGTCCAGCTCATTGCTGCCGATGCGGCGGTTGAAAAGCTCTTGCCGGCCGGCTTTCGCATCGAACGACCATTCCGTTCCCAGCTTCACAAGCGGCACAGGAAACGGCCAGCCTTCTTTGCCCACGAGGAGGAACGCTCGGTTTCCTCCTTTCGGCTCCATAGAAATATTTTCCTTTTCGCGTGCCTCGGCGGCGAAATCCAGGGCCCGCTGGCGGTCCAGCGGATATTCGCCTGAAAGCACAATATCGTCGCCGTCTGGACCAAAGATTTTTTCGAGAGAGTCCACATCAAACTTCTCGGCCGCACTGATCAGCGCATCAGCAGCCTGCTGTGGAGTGTCAAATGCCCTGGCGCCTCGACCGGCAGAAGCCGGAGCTTTGGAGGAAAGTGAAGCTTTTTTAGCTGCAGATTGTTGTGCAACGAGGAGCACAGGCGAGAGCAGCAGCACCCACGCGGCTGCACGCGCGAAACCCGGAATCCGGCAAAGATTTTGATTGGCAGAGATTGATTTCATAGCATCGCTCCTGGAGATTTCGCTTCGGCAATCTGGGGCGCTCATCTGCGTCGCCCGCCGCCACGAAAACCGCCTCCACCTCGCGCTCCTCCACCGCCGCGAGATCCCATGCTCGAGGCGCCACGGCTGCTATTGGCGCGCGCGCTTGCTCCATTGAATCCGCTGGAACCTCGTGATCCTCCCCCAAAGCCGTCGCGGTTTCCGCCGCCACCGCGCGAGAGATCACGGCTTCCGATGCGGTCGGAGCCGCCGCCGCTCAATGTGCTGCCCGCAGGACGATTGCCGAGACCACCGCCGCCTGCACGAGCGCTGGCCAAATTGCCGCCCTGTCGCCCGACTTGTCGGCGGGCACTGGACTGACGATTAGCGAGGGAGTCTCCCCGCGCTGTGCCCCCGAACCTGTTGGCCGTGGCCCGATCCCGATACGGGGCTCCGCCGCGATGTTGCGGATTGTGCCTCCAGCTTGTATTCCCCCGATTGCCAATGTTACGATTGATATTCGCGTTGCGATTGAAATTGTTGTAGTTGTTGATATTGATGTCATTGTTGCCCCAGCCGCATCCCCATCCCCAGCCGCCGCTCCAGAACGCGCCCATCGCTACGCCAACGCCAAAGGAAATCGCCAGGCCTGCGGCGTAATATCCTGCAGGATAGTATGGGTAATAGATGGGCGGATAAGGGTAGACTGGCGGGCCATACACCACGACGGGATCATACGAGGGCACGTACACGACTTGCGGACTGGCCTGCTCGACCACGATTACACTCTTGTTCTCCATGACCTTGGTTTCTACCTTCTGCTGTTCGGTCGTCTTCAAATTGCCTTTCTCCTGGGCCTTCTTGCGCATGCGCTGCACGGCATCCATTACGTCGCTCTGTTGCGCCAGGAATGCGTTGCCTAAATCTGCGGTCCACTGGATGTCATCCGCCAAGCGCTTGACCACATCGGGCAGCGCGGCCAGCGCCTGGACGCTGGGGTCCCATGGCTGCTTTGCAACCGCGTCGGCAAGCGCCTTATCTTTTAACCCGGAATTTTTCGCAAGCCATTGCTGGACCTGGATAATTTCAAGAGGATAGGTTGAGGCCGCCAGAGTCTGCGCCAGCAGCGAATCTGGATAAAGTGCAATAGGCGCCACCAGAGAATCGAGTTGCTCGGGTGGAATCTTCGCAGGCTGATTTTGACTCTGGCTCTGATTCTGAGTTTGCCCAGCCCCCCCCGACTGCAGGTAAGCAAAGCACTCGCTTGGCGTCAGGGCAAGAATGCAGACTATTGTCAGCAGGCACTGGAAGATTCTCCGTAAACGCTTTAGCCCTCCGTTCATCGCGTTCGTCCTTGGTCGCGCTTATCGAAGCCGAGACCCGAATACACGTAGCTGGTATCTGGCCGAAGATCGCAACAACTCGGCGAGAAGCTTCTAATCAGCAGCAATTCGAGGAGACTGTTCGGCCTGTTTTGCGGCCTCAAATGCATGCCGATAGCCGCGCGCAATGGATCGAACCCCGCGTCCTATTTCCTCGTATACCTCGTCGGGAAGATTGGCCAGCGAAACGCGTAGCGACCAGTTGGGTGCCTCGAAGCCGCCGCCGTTTAGCAACACGATCCCGTGGTCCTCGGCCAGGCGGAAGGCGAGATCAAGCGGATGAACGTTCTTCTTCAGGTATTCGACTGCTTCTTCTCCTATGTTTTTACGCGCCCAAAACTCAAAATCAATCAAGCCGTAGTAAGCGTCGTAGTACGGGTTCGGGCTGAGTTGCAAGCCTAGACCATCGATCAGCGCCCAGGCGCGCCGGTGCACGATCTCCTGGCATGCTTTCTGATACAGCTTGGCGGCATCCATGAGCTCAGCCAGCGAGAACAGGCTCATCATGACCTGCTGCGGCAACGAAAGTCCGGCCGTGTGGTTCAGGGCCACGTCGCGGCTGTCGGCCACGATGCGGTCAATGAACTTGATTTTGCGCGGCTCGAGCGTGAGTGCGCCGTAGCGTTTGTCGAGTGCTTTCACGTCATCTTCGGGCAGCTTCGCGATCATCTTGTCGAACACATTCTCTTCATGGATCGCGATGATACCGAGCCTCCAGCCCGTCGCCCCGAAATACTTCGAATAGGAATACACGCCGATGGCGTTTTGTGGCAGCTCACCAAGGAGGGAGCGGAAATCCGGGACAAACGTTCCATATACGTCGTCCGTGAGAAGCATGAGATCGCGACGCGTGGTTTTCACCAGGTTGGCGATCTTGGCGATGGTTTCTTTGCTGAGCGCAACACCCGTCGGATTACCCGGATTCACCAGGAAAAACGCTTTGATCTTTGGATCTTCCAGCTTTTTGAGTTCCATGTCCGTGAACTGGAAGCGATTCTCCTGGGGAGCCTGAATATTCACCACGTTCAGGGCATAGTCTTCAAGATGAGGCATCTCGATGTAGGGCGTAAAGATCGGCGTGCCCAGAGCGATGGTATCGCCGGAACGCAGCAGGCGATTGGCCTTCAGCGACTTGAAGATGTAGCACATCGCCGCAGTTCCGCCCTCGACGGCGTAGAGATCAAATTTGCCGCTGGGCCGCGGCTCCCCGCACATCGCCCACATCAGATACTCGTGAGCAATCTTCTCGTTGTGGACCAGCATGCGGTCGGGGACCGGGTAGTTGTCGCCGATGATCGAATCCACAAGTTCGTGGACAAAGGCGTCTGGCTCGAATTTGAATGTCTTCACCGCAAATGGAATCAGCGACGAGAGGAAAGACGCGCCCGGCATGTCGGAATGTTTCGCAAGCCACGCCTCGAGACGGCTGGCAATACCCTGTGCTTGAGGCATTCCGCCAATGCCGGCCGAGTGCTCCATCACACGTTTGCTCTCAGTAATCGCAAACTGGCCGAGCAGGAAGTAGCCCTCGCGTGGGGTAGTCGCGATCCAATTAGGGTTGCCGCGTCCCGCATTGAGAAAGGCCGATTGCGTCGTTCTTGAAGTCTTTTTTGCCAGCTTGATCAGCTCGTCTTTGATTTCAAACGGGCTCAGGGTCTCAAAGTTGCGGAGTTCCAGAAGTTCCATATTTTTCCTTTCAGTGGCCTCTTGATAACAACAGGATTAGCACCATGCCCCAGATGGTAAGCAGCGTGTTCCCCACAGCGTAAGTTACGGTATATCCGAGCGCCGGCACCTGACTCTTGCCCAGATCGCAAACCAGGCCGAGTGAAGCTGTCGTCGTGCGCGCGCCGGAAACGATGCCGAATAAAAGCGCATCGTGGAAACGGAAGAGAAATTTTCCGATGAACATGCCAAGAATAAGAGGCACGGTCGTTGCCAGTGCTCCCCACAGGAACAAGCCTATGCCTTGGGTTCGCAAGCCATTGACAAACCCCGGTCCCGCCGAGATCCCTACGATGGCAATAAAGATGTTCAGACCGACGGAATTCATGAACCAGACCGTCGAGGTCGGGATGCGCCCGAAGGTCGGATGAACAGAACGCAACCACCCGCAAATGAGCCCTGAGATGAGTGCGCCCCCGGCGGTAGAGAGAGTCAATGGCACTCCAGCTACTTTCCAAACCAGCGCGCCGATCAACGCGCCGATGCTGATTCCGGCGCCGATGAAAGCAACGTCGGCGATATCAGTCGCGCGGTCTGGGACACCCAGCATCTTGATGGCGACGCTCACGTCCTGTGTGCGGCCCACCAGGGTAACGATGTCACCTCGGAAGATTTTCGTATTCGGCAGAATAGGAATCGAAGTCGCAACCGCACCCCGCACAATCTTCCGCAGGAAGACGCCGCGGGCGCCGGGTAGTATGGCGAGTTCGGCCAGAGTTTTGCCGTCTACTTCCTTGCTGGTTACGTAAACGTCGATGCCCTCGACGGGAACGTTCAGTAATTCGGGATCGTCAACCTCGAGCGGCGCAGATGGATTCGTGAACGCCTCACGGCCGCCGGCAACCGCCAGCTTCGCGCGTTCGCCGATGATGCTCACCAGCGCCTCGCGAGAACCCGCGACGGCGACAACGTCGCCCTCGCGCAAGATTGTGTCTGCGGTTGCTTCCTCAATGACTCCATTGCGGCGTATGCGTTGAACAAAAACGCGGGATTGCGGAAGCAGTGCCTCGGCTTCCACAGCTCGCAGCCCGCTAACCATGCCCCCGGGCTGCACACGAAACGCCCTCAGCTCCCAGCGGTGCCAGGCAGAACCGGCCCCGCCGAGCTCTTTTTTCCCTCCGTGCTTCTCTTCGTACTCTTTGCACGCTGCCCTCAGATTAATGCGAAACAGCGCCGGACCGACCAGCGCGATTACGATTGCCGATCCGACCGTACCGAACATGTAGGTCACGGCATACGCAATCGGCATTGAGTCGAGCAGACGTTTGGCTTGATCGGCGGGCAAGCCCAGTCGGTTGATGGCATCCGTCGAGAGTCCCATCGCCGCAGAAATGGTCTGCGACCCTGAATAAAGTCCCGCAGAATAGCCAAGATCATAGCCGGCAATCTTGACGAACAGGACCACAGCCGAAAGGCATAGAACGCATTGGACGGCTGCAAAAATCGCCTGCGGCAGGCCATCTTTGGCAACACCTCGCACGAACTGCGGCCCAACTCCATAACCGACCGCAAAGAGAAACATCAGGAAAGCAAATGCCTTCAGTGGAGGCGAGATCGTGATCCCGAGCTGTCCGATCACAACGCCCGACAGCAGCGTAGCAGTGACCGAACCAAGACCAATGCCGCGGAATGTGAATTTGCCGAAGAAATACCCCAAGGCCAAGGTGACAAAGATAGCTATCTCCGGATATTGTCGGAGAGTCGCAGCAAACCATGTTGCTATGCCCACGGCATACCTCCCTTTTTATGGACAGGTACATCTCGCAAAGCGAAATGAACTGCAGTGCTACAGAAGGGAGGATAGGATCGAAAGAAGCCTGGGTCTTCTGTCAAATCTGACAGACGCCGCATTGCAAAACGTGGAAGAGGATGTTGCCCAGAACTGGCTGAACCACCCTGTCGCCAAATACAGATGGCGTGGTATTACCGTGCCAGAGCATATCGATGTACCTGGGAAATCAAAAATCTGTTGTGAGGCGATTCAGCAGGCCGACAATCACTATTGTCGTGCTGAGTTCGCTTGCGCTCTGTGGGTGCCAAGACCTTGTTCCACACGATATGCGAAGTCTATTGATCCCCAGATTTCAGCGTTCAGACATCTTTGGTCTCGTGGCAGGTTTTGGAACAACTTTTGCCGCTGTACCCGACCTGGTCGCGATGTTCAGGCGCCGATCCAGCGCCGGCATGAACCCAAGAATGGCGGCAATCCTCGGCATTTTTCAAATTCTATGGGTCTATTACGGCTTGTTGATTGCTTCACGACCAGTGGTCGCATGGAACACGATCGCGGTATTGATTAACTTCCTAAGTGTTGCTGCGTACCATCATTTTACTTCCAAAGGAAAAAGTGGCCAACCGTTCAAACAACCCTCAAGAAATCCCAATAAAAACCAACAAACACACGAACGCCTACCGTGACATTATTTGTTTGTAAGTTGTTGAAAGATTGGCTGCCCCCCAGGGATTCGAACCCCGATATGCTGATCCAGAGTTAACGCTTCCTGGATCAGAAAATCCCTGGTTTCTGGCGAAGAATCAAGCACTTACCTGGTTGTCGTTTTTCCCGGTGTGCCGTAAAGTGTGCCGTGAATTTATCGCATCACGTACGACGTCCAGCTCCGGGTGCTGATAGGTCATGGCGATCTTCACGTCCGAATGGCCCATGGTGTCCATGACCGCTTTCAAGTTTCCGGTCTTGCGCATAACGTACGTTCCGAAATCATGCCGAGCGCAATAAAGCACCAAGTCTTCAGGCAGACCTGCCGCCTTGCGGGCTTTGACCCACTGCCGGTTCACGAAAGCTGCACCAATATGCTTACCTTTACGAACCGACTGAAAGACCCAGCCTTCCGTGCGTCCGGCACAGCGGGCTTTCAGAAGATCCATTACCCGTTCGCTCATGGGGATGAATCTCCTGCCCTTGGCCGTCTTGCTGGTTGGGTTGAATATCACACGGTTATTCAAATCAATGTTTTCGATGCGCAAGCGGTAGAGTTCACGGACATTTCTCATTCCCGTGTCACGCATGATCACAATGATGTCTTTGAGAGGTTGCTCTGCGACCTTCAGGAGTTTGCGTTCTGCCGCGTCATCCAGCCTGAGCGCCCGCCCCTCTTCCTTAAACAGCTTGAATTCCGGAACATGCGGGATGAGCTTCCACTCTTTGGCCTTGTGCAACATCCGGCGCAAGGTGCGAAGGGCGTTGTTCCCATTCGCGGCTGATCCTGGGAAGCGTAGTGCCTCCGCGTCGTCTGCCGTGATGCGATGCAGCCTCATACCAGCGATGGATGTCGTTTGCAAGAGTCTCCAGCCGTTCCGGTAATAGCGTTGCGTCTGAGCTTCCAACCGGGCAGTTTCAATCCAAGCATCAAACCTCGCCGAAAATTCCCGCAAAGTCGGTGCCTTCCTGTCCAGCGGGTCGCGTCCTTCTAATGCCGCTGCTAGTTTCAGTCCGGCAATCTTTCCCGCCCTAGCGGCGTTGGTTTCGAGCGTTGATCCACGATAGCGTTTATCGCGCACCGTGAAGTCGTACCAGTAGAACTTCGATTTTCGCTTTCTAAACAGCTTCACGAGTCTCCTCCATAGCAGCCCGCACGGAAGCAACTCGTGTACTCTTCCTGATGAATTCTAGAAGAACCGCCACATCATAGCTAACGCGGCCTTCGATTTCTATCCAATTCGGTCCGACGCCCTCGTGCCGCCAGCGTTTTAATGTGGCTGTTGAACGGCCAAGCATCTCAGCCGCTTTCCGCGTATCCACCAACTGTGGCATGTCGGGGGATTGTGCATTTCGTCGATCATTAGACATATCAGCCTGCCTGTAGAATCAGCAGAATCGAAACGGGGGCGGTAGACGATTCTGTTTTAACTATACACGCATTATACATGTATTATGTATAGTTTAGATAGGCTAAATCAAGCGGGAAATGTTAGAGACAGGGTCGGGGATCATGTGTCGACAGCAACTGTTTGCAGGTGCTGTGGCGGTGATAAAACGTGTCGATGGTTAAGAGCCGGCTCTTTCTCTTCTGTCTAGTCGAACGGCACTGTTTTCCCTGTGGCGTCTAGCAGTCTCTTTTCCAGTCTGTCTCTTAGCCAGATATCCTCGGGATCGTGCTCCTCATGGTGAGAATCTTCCTCCACCTGCGGATATAGGAATGTTGCCGCAAACTCCTCTGCCTGGGTTGTGGTGTAGCCTGCCTCTCTCGCCCGCTCCATTTGCTCCCAGGCTTGCTCCGCCTGGGCCTCCAAATAGGCTTGAAGGCGGCCGCTGTGGTTCAGTTTTGTGTACTGTTTCGGGTATTGGTGCTGTAGAAGGGTTGCTATTTTGGCCACCAGCACCTGGAATCTTGGGTCGGATTTGAGTTCCTGATCCATTATCGTGTTCACATATGCCTCGCGGTGTCTAATGCCCTGCGTAGTACGAGGATCCAGCCAAAACCCGTCCATCCCAAGAAGAAATTTACCCACAAAAGGGTCCGCCTCTGCGGGTGCCGACGTCGGACGGCAATCATACTTGGCAACATATAGAGGATGTACAACACTGGTATGGTGAAAAGCATCTGCACTATGTCGCGGTTATCCCACAATACCTTCAAGTTGTCGATCACGTTACACCTTCTTTCTAGCCTCCGAAGTCGCGGTCGGCGCCTTCCCGCATATCTTCCGGAATCTCTTTCTTGAGCAGATTGCCTTTGTCGTCGATAATTCCCAAACGGATCGCTTCCTGTACCTGCTCGTGGCAGATCTTGTCGCCGACGGCATGAACCTGCGCCAAAAACTTATCTAGTTCCTGGTCATTGTCCACATCGATGGAATCTATCGTGAGCGGCTTCTTTCGCTTAGCCATAACCGGATGATCTTCCTTGTCTTTGTACGCCAATTCCGTAAGGAGTCTTCTGACGATCTCTTTTTCATCTCTTAAGGCGGTGCCATCATTAACGTAGCTTAAATACAGTTTTTCAAGCTTTTCTTTCGTTTGAATGACATGATGAAAATAGTTTCCTTCCGGCGGCCTCTCGTAATTGTCATCTGAAATGTCTTCAAAAGAGCGTTTGCTACTCTCCTGGAACTTTTCCGCCAGATCAAGTGCCGTGATAGCCTCCAAAACTTCTGGTTCCAGGCGCGTATCAAAGCATGTTTGGCAATGTTTCCTCTGGCCTTGGTCCTCACATGCCGAACACTTCCCGTGTTTAAGGAGTAAGACCTTGAGCTTCAGCAGGCACTTCACGATATCGTTATACCATGTTTGTATGGCCTCTGTATACATGGTGGACGATTCGCGCCAAATACCGCCAAATGCTTCTTGATGCAAATAGAACAATTTCAGAGGACATTGGGAAGCCGTATCCGCGATTTGCGAAAAAAACAGGGGTGGTCGCAAGAAGAATTTGCAGACCGATGTGACATTCACCGCAGCTACATGGGAGCAATTGAGCGCGGTGAATACAATCTGACCCTAGCAACACTCTACAAACTAGCCAAGACATTGCAAATAACCGTCTCCGGCTTGTTAAAGGGGATTATTTAGACCTTTCGTGAAACTCCGCAGGATCAATAGGGAGATTCGCCTCTTGAGTCTTTGAATCCTCGTTCGCTGCAAATCCGATGCGCTGTCGAATTTCCTCTTTCAGCTGGGTTGCAACGCCTGTGCGTAGCGTTTCCGCAACGTATCCATAAATTTCGCTGGGAAATTGTGAACTGAGTTGTTGGAAGGATTTCAGCAATGTGGTCTTGTCAACTGAACCGATTATTTCAGCCAACATGGCATCCATGCCCTGACCAAGGATCAACTCCGCGCATGTATCTAGGCCGATTTCTTCTCCAATAACTGCCTCGACAATCTGCTTGAATTCCTTGATTCGCACGTGGACTTCTTTGGATACGCGTACTTCGGGCATTTTGATTGCTCCTTGTCACATTGTAATTGGGAAAACTATGAAACTTCAGTTGCAGTTGAAAGTTGAAAGGCCGCCCTACCCGCTGAAAGTTGCACGCCCTGTCCGTCAGAGAGTCCCCTGAGAGGGTTCTCGCAATGGGCGTCCGCGAAGATTGTTTTAGAGCAATTTTGGAAAGAATTTCTACCTGGAGTATCTCGAATGGTCGCGCTTCCGTTGGACCAGTCTTTTTCCATCAGATCCATCTTTTGTTATTTTGGATGGCTTCGAGAGATTTCCCCGGATCAAAACAATCCCCAAGCCGATCGGCAGACGGCCTCTGAGTGGCGGAGAAACAATCCTAAACGAGATGTCATTTGCTGGAACTCCTGGTGCACGTAGCTTATGTGAGCAATCGAGTACACAGACCACTCCAAAACAGCGATCACTGCCTACAACATATTGTGTGACCTGTTCAAACTCGGCGCCCATGTGTGACACTCTTACGCTTCCACTTTGTCTCACTTTAAGCTCTAGGGGGATGCCTCGAAATGACAGGTCAGTGACTCCAGCTGCTGTGTGATTGTGTTCTTCCAGCTCCGATCCAATTTCTGGGCGGCAACGCAGAAGCTTTTTCATCTCCCGCTGGAACTCCTTTTCTGTGTAGAAACCTGGAAACAAGTTGTCTTGTAACGATTGCCCTGCTATCCCGGCGATCGAACTAAAGAACCGCATAAAATCAGCGATTTCTGATTGCTCAACTTTTCTCACCTTGCGGACTCTGTCAAATATGTCATGCAACTTCTTATCTATTTGTCGATATCCGCTTAAGGTTTCCGTACGTGCAAGCAGGTTAGATATCTCTTTCAGTCTTCGGACCTCAGCGATCACTCAAAACCGGCCACTGATTATCGCTTCAAAACCGGCCAACGGAAGTAGCCATCCGGGACATTGACGCCGCGGAGGATTGTAGCCTCCCGGGACATGGCCAATGTCTTGAAAGAAGAGAAAAAACAACAAATCATAGCTCTGGGACGGCTGGGATGGTCGCTACGGCGCATCCAGCACGAGACCGGCATTCGTCGTGAGACCGCCAGCCAGTACCTGAAAGCGGCAGGGATTGCCGTGCGTCCGCCGGCAGGCTGGGGGCGGCGTGCGGCAAAACCGGCCAACGAAGTGATTGCCGATTCCGGCCCCGCAAAACCAGCCATCCCGGCGATCTCTGAGCTCAACTTCAACCCCAAGCCCGACCACCCTGCGGCTGAAGAACTAGCGGCCAAAGAAAAAACAACGCCAAAACCGGCCAACGAGGTGATCACCGACCCCGAAGTGATTACCCACCTCCACGCACAAGCTAACCAGAAAGGGATTCTTGTAGCAGAAGCAGATCGGACACCGCCGATCTCTCCGCAGCGCAGCCCCAGCGCCAGTGCGTGCGAATCCTATCGCGAAGCCATTGAGCTCGGACTGAGCCGAGGTCGCAATGCTACGGCCATCTGGCAGGACCTGGTTTCTGAGCACAGCTTCGCCAGCAGCTACCAGAGCGTTCAGCGCTTCGTGCGCAAGCTGCGCGGCGCCCAAACACCCGAGGCTCGCGTGGTTATCACCACACCTCCCGGCCAGGAAGCGCAGGTCGATTATGGTACCGGCCCCATGGTGCGCGATCCTGAGAGCGGCAAGTATCGTCGCACCCGGCTGTTCGTTATGACCCTGGGCTGCAGTCGCAAGTCTGTCCGGCTGCTGACCTTTCGCTCCAGCGCGCGTATCTGGAGTGAACTTCATGAGCGCGCCTTCCGCCGTTTGGGAGGAGCCGCACGTGTCGTGGTTCTCGACAATCTCCGCGAGGGCGTGCTCGTCCCGGACATCTATGATGCAACACTCAATCCTCTATACCGCGACGTGCTTGCTCACTACGGTGCCGTCGCCCTGCCTTGCCGTGTGCAAGATCCCGACCGCAAGGGCAAAGTCGAATCCGGTGTCGGCCATGCCCAGAAAACGCCGCTGAAGGGCCTACGCTTCGAGAGTCTGGAAGAAGCCCAAGTGTATTTAGACCGCTGGGAAGAGCGTTGGGCCGATACTCGCATCCACGGCACCACCAAACGCCAAGTGGCTGCCATGTTTGCCGAGGAGAAACCATTTCTTCTTCCTCTGCCAGTCGAGCCTTTTCGCTATTACCAGTACGGTCAGCGCGTCGTGCATCTTGACGGCTGCGTCGAAGTCGAAGCTGCCTACTACGGCGCTCCGCCGGGCTGGATCGGGCGCCTGGTGCGCGTTCAGTGGGACGAGTTGTTCGTGCGCTTGCTTGATCCCAAAACCGGCCAACTGCTGCGTGAACATGTGCGCCAGAAACGCGGCTGCTATCGCATCAAGCCCGAGGACCACTCCAAGCGAACACCATTGCGCACCTCCCAACTGCTGTGGCGGGCGGGTCGTGTCGGCACACACATCGGCGCGCTCTGCGAGGCCATTCATCGCCAGCAAGGAGAAGTGGGCGTGCGCCGCATTCTCGGCGTCCTCTCATTAGCCAAGAAGTACGGTGCTGCCGCCGTTGACGAAGCTTGTGCTTCCGCGCTGGAGATGGGCGTCCAGGAATATCGCTTTGTGCGCCGTTATCTGGAACGCAATCCTCAAGCCCCGCTCAGCTTGCAGCAAGTCGATCCGCTGATCCGTGAGCTGGTGCAATACCGCGATCTCATCAATCAAAAAACCCAAACCACAGAGAAAGGAACTGAGAGAGAAAGCCTATGAATCTCACCGAACTCGATCGTGCTCTCAAACAACTACGCCTGGGCGGCATGGCCGCCGTGCTGGAGACTCGTCTGCGCCAGGCACAAAGCGAACCGCTAACCCCGATTGACCTGATCTCCTGCCTGGTCTCGGACGAGCTGGCCCGTCGTGGCGAGCGCCTGCTGGAGCGGCGAACCAAGCAAGCTCAGTTTCGCGACTCCCAGAAAACCCTCGACAACTTTGACTTCAACTTCAACAAGAAGATGAATCGCAGTTTGGTCTTCGATCTGGCTACCGGCGCTTTCATCTCCCGCCATGAAGACGCCTTATTTTTGGGTCCTCCTGGAACGGGCAAGAGCCACTTGGCGCAAGCCATCGGGCAGGCCAGTATACAGCAGGGCTACCGCGTGCTCTACCGCGAAACCCATACTCTACTCGATGAACTGGCCGAGGCCGCTCTCGATGGTACTCGCAAAAAGCACATGGAGCTGCTGGTAACTGTTCCCTTACTGATTATCGATGATCTCGGAATGCTCAAGCTGCCCCTCACGGCAGCTGAGGAACTGCTGGAGATCATCATGCGACGGTACGAACGCGCCAGCACCCTGCTAACCTCTAACCGCCCGGTGGAAGACTGGGGCAAGTTGCTCGGAGATGCAGCCGCCGTTAGCGCTATGCTCGACCGCATTCTGCACCACGGACATGTGCTCAAATGCGGCCCTCGGAGTTGGAGAACCAAGTTGGACGTGCGAGAACAACAAACAGAGTAGGATATCGTCAGCCAATATCCACACTTCGCTACGGTACGCTACCGGCGCTCCAAGACGTCATGCGATGGTCACCAGAATTGAAGTTGTAGCAATTAAAATCATTGATTCCCGCCAGCGGACCGGATAAAGAGTATTGAGGATCAATGCGGCTTTGCAAGTCCAGAATTCCATTGACATATCCGTAGAGAACATCACCTAGCGCTATACCGAGGACGACATCGTCGGGCTGAAAAGCCGGACCGCCCTTTTGAACCAAGGGCAGACCTTGTGAATTCCAAGCGATAAAGCGCGGCGTGCTCCAGGGATAAGTAACCGACGGGTCTCCCAAGCTATCAACATACGTATATTGAGAAGCAGTTCCGTCTCCGTTGTCTGTCGTGCGAAAAACGACTCCTATAGTAATACGATTGTCGCTACATGGCGGAGACGGACATGTTGGGCGGGCTGAAGTAGCAATGGTCACTTGCGACCATTGATCCGCAGGAAGGGCCGTCGGAGGATTGGGCTCCCAAAGTGGAGCGTCATCAGAACTTCCGTCGCCACAAACTCCTCCACTGCCCGTCACACCGGCGGGATTAACTCCAACGGTTCCAGACGTTATGATCTGCGAGAAGCCACCCGCGCGGGTTCCGTTCGGATTGGTGGGGCCCCACAAGTTCTTCCATTTTGATCCCAGAGTTTGAGGGAATGTACCAGAAGATCTTTGAAAGTCATCATGCTCGTAGTGGGCATTTGAGTTTGAAGTTAAAGCAGATAGCGATTCAACAGTATGACCGGACAAATTAGCAGCCGACCAATTCTTGAGTGCGCCACCTGCTACGGCGAGGATTCCAGGACTCCCAGCAAGCAACGAAGTATCGCTAGCGGTCCCAAGAAGAATGCTGTTCTGATAGAGGGTTAATGCGGTTCCAGAAACCGACAGCTTAATCGTGTCACCGGCTTGCCACGTTGCGGCACCGCTCGCGAGAAGGATATCCGGGCGGGTTATAAGTTTGCCGCCGACGAAGTTATTCACAACGGATACGGAAGTATTTCCGTAGACACCCATTCCAGGGCTGCCACCGTTTAAAGGACTCGATGAGTCTTGGACTGACTCAATCAACAACCCATTTTTGTATAGATTGAGGGTTACGGTGCCAACACCCTGAACCGACTCAAAT
>DATHMH010000030.1:0-33712 GCA_035487295.1 Terriglobales bacterium | reverse complement strand
GCGGCTGGATCGAGTTGCTCGGCTGCGGCATGGTTGACCCCAATGTCTTCGACTTCGTGAAGCAGAACGGTTATGACTCGTCGAAAGTCTCGGGCTTCGCCTTTGGCATGGGCGCGGAGCGCATCGCCATCCTGAAGTACGAAGTGGAAGAGATTCAGTTGTTCTATGAGGGCGATGTGAGGTTTTTGGAGCAGTTTGCGTGAGAATCCTTCCTGTATGGCTGCGTGAGTTCGTCAAGGTCGCCGCTGACGACCGCCAACTCGCCGAAGACCTCACTTCGGCGGGCATTGCGGTGGAGTCCGTCCAGGAAGAAAATGGCGCGGCTGTCTACGAGATGGACTTGACCACCAACCGCGTGGACGCCATGAACCACTACGGCGTGGCCCGCGAATGTTCGGCCATCTATAACCTCGATCTGAAACCGATTGAGCCCACGCTGCCCGCCACGAAAGGCAAGGCGGATTTTAAAATCGAAATTGAAGACAAGCCGGGATGCGCCCGTTACACCGCGCGCATCATCCGTAACGTGAGGATCACATCCTCGCCGCAGAAAATTCAAGAGCGGCTGGAGCTGTTAGGAGCTGGCCGCATCAGCAATGCCGTGGACGCCAGCAATTACACCCTGCACGAGATGGGGCATCCTACCCATGCTTTCGATCTTGACTTGCTCGCGGGTGGAACAATCATCGTGCGCCGCGCCCGCGCCGGCGAAAGCCTGAAGACGCTCGATGGCGTCGAGCGCAAGCTGCATCCCGAAGACCTGGTCATTGCCGATGCCAAAAAACCTGTGGCCCTGGCCGGCGTCATGGGTGGCTTTGACACGATGATCACCGGGAACACCAAAAACATTCTTATCGAGTCAGCATGGTTCGACCCGGCCAGCGTGCGCAAGACCGCGCGCCGTCACGGCATGCATACCGATGCTTCACATCGCTTCGAGCGCGGCGCTGACTTTGGCGCGACTTCCCTGGCCTGCGCCCGTGTGGCCGAACTCCTCCTCGCTTCAGGCGGAGGCGAGCTGACCGGCAATGAGATCGATGTGGTGGCCCGCAAGATGCTGCGGCGTCCTGTCCGGCTGCGCCACAGCGAGGTCTTGCGCATTTTGGGGCAGGAGATTCCGAAAAAAGATATTCTCCGCATCCTGGGCCGCCTGGGTTTTACCGTCAGCAAGAAATCTGCCAATGAATTCCTGGTCGAACTGCCCACCTGGCGTATGGACGTGGAGCGCGAGATTGACCTGATTGAAGAGATCGCCCGCGTTTACGGCTTTAACAACTTCCGCAATACCCTGCCCACGTTCGTAGGCAGCGTGGTGGAGCTGCCTGAGGCCGCCGCCGATACTCGGCTGCGCTCGAACCTGCTCGCCCTGGGATACGACGAGGCGGTCTCTCTCACCTTCATCAGCGCCGCCGACGCGCAAAAGTTTTCTCCTGCAGCGAAGGTGGCAGAGCTGGCCAATCCGCTGAATGAAGAAACCACAGTGATGCGCACTTCGCTTGTGCCCGGCATGCTCGACATGCTGGCCTATAACCTGAATCACGGCTCGGAAAACGTTCGGCTCTTCGAGGAGGGTCACGTCTTCGAACTCTCCGGCACTGGGCGCGAGGAGCACACGCACATTTGCCTGGGCGCAACCGGCAAGAACAACCCCGGCAGCGTACACATTCCAACCCGCGCTTATTCTTTCTTCGATCTCAAGGGCGATGTGGAAACCCTGCTCGCGGCGTTCGACTATCGCTCTCTGTGCTTCGATCCGAGCAATGCCGGTGAGTATTTTCATCCTGGCCGCTCGGCCTGTGTGGTCATGGATGGCGCAACCGTGGCCCGGCTGGGACAAATCCATCCTGAGGTCGCTGCCGCCCGCAAGATCAAGCCGGAACTCTACGTTGCCGAACTCCTGCTTGATCCTTTGTACAGGCATGGCCTGCGCCGTCCGCAATATAAGCCGCTCTCACGCTTCCCCGCCGTGGAACGCGATTTCTCGTTTGTCTTCGACAATCAGGTCGAGTATGCCCAGATTCACCGGGCGCTCTCAGATTTCCATATCCCCGAATTGCAGAGCTTTGCCCCCGCCGACCTGCTGCGCGGCAAAGACGCCGAGAAGGCCGGCATCCCTGCCGGAAAGTATTCGCTGCTGCTGCGCGCTACCTTCCAATCCAGCGACCGCACTCTGCGAGATGACGAGGTCGCCGCATGGGCGGGAAAAATCGTTGAGAGTTTAACCAAACTCGGGGCGTCTTTAAGAAGCTCTTAGCTTTTGGCTCTTGGCTTCCTTCAGCTCAATTAATAAGAAAGTGTTGCCCTCTAGGTTTTGGTCATGAAAAGCGGCCAAGGGACGCTCATCGGCCACGCGAACAGGTTCACCAGGAGTTGGGTGCAGTAGACTGGGGATCGATCTCATGTCGGCGGCGGGTAGCTGTGAAGCTCGCTCTTCCACTGCGTTGGGTTCTGGAAACACCCCAGCACCAGCCGTGGCATCTGGACCTTATATTCATAGCACATAGCAGATTTGTTTCGGGCACCTTACCGCGTGGGTGGAGAAAATGCCAGTTTTTGTTGCGGAACCTGCTCGTTGATGACTGGCTCGTAGGTTATTGTTTGTTCATTGTGAAAACTGTCGAAATCGTCCGCAGTCTCGATCTTTCGTATCAGTAGGGTCTTGGAATCAATCCAAATCGTAGTGGAGTACTTAGCGAGCTTACCCTGGATTCGAAAACAGTTGACCTCACCCAGCCTTGCGTCATCAAGGCGGGTTGCTGATTTCATATCGGTCAAATATCTGCCGGAAATCTCATCCGGCAGCAACAGGCTGGGTATCAAGAAGGAAGATCCGAGAGTTACACCTGTAGCCATGGCAATTGCGCTGTGGAGCGCAATTCCGCTGCTAACCGCCGATTTGACATCCGTTGCGAGATCCGACCAAAACCGGACATCTTGTCCCTGGCGCCATACCAGGTAGAGATCAGGCCCGTGCGTGACAAGGTTCTCATCATGATATTCAAAACGAAAGCGGTCTGGCCGTACAAAAGCAGTACTGAAGTTACTCGTCCTGGTTCGGCCCGGTGTGTCAGTCGTCGTGAGTACCCCTGAATCACTGTAGGTCGTGCAATGCTTATAGGTCTCAGCTACCAGATTGAGGATCTGGTCTGCTCGCGCGTTGGGCGATATTGTAACCGTCTGGGCCTGTTCCGCACGCAGTCGGAGGGCAACATCACCAAGAGGTTGGGAATCTTGAGCAAAAACGGTGCTTACAAGCAACATCGCCAATGGAATCAGCTTGTGTTGTCGATGTGAGGTTAAGTTCATTTTTTGCAACCGTAACCGGAATTTCCTTTTTGACTTCCGAAACTGCAAAGATTGTACACCGAGGTTCCTCCTTGGCACCTTTGAACAATAACTGCCATCTCAGTCTCTCCTGAAGTTGTGCAAACGGCAGCAATTTTCGATATTGCCTCTCGTACCCTCCGTTTGGGGCTGAATGCTGATTGCTGAATGCCGCACGCTGTTTTATACTTCGCTCACATAATTTTTTCAAAGGACACTCTCCCATGTCTGTCAAAGCAGTCTCCGAAGAAGTTGAATCAAGCATATCCTCCGACGATTTCCTGGCCCTGGAAGAAAAGATTTACCGCACCATTGAGCTGTTGAAGCAGGCCCGCGAGGGGCAGGCGGCGGCCGAGCGCGACGCGCGGCGGCTGCGCGAGCAGATCAGCGGGCGCGATGAGGAAACCGAGTCCCTGCGCCGCGACGTGGTGGCCCTGCGCCGCGAACGCGAGGAGGTGCGCGGCCGGGTGGAAAAGATGCTCAAGCAAATTGATGCGTTGACGGCAGACGATTCTGCGCGATAATCACAGATAGCCAGCCGCAAGACCCAAGCGCATGATCGATTGCGCCGCATCAACCGGCACGTTTCCGGTGCAGCCCGGCTGCACCACAAGGGAGAAACGAGTGAGCAAACAAAACGGCACGGCCACCAGCGTGCGGGTGGAAATTTACGATCAGCCCTATAACCTGCGCGGCACCGACCCCGACTATATTTTCAAACTCGCTGACTACGTAGATCTCAAGATGCGCACCGTCGCCGAGCAGACTTCCACCGTGGATTCACTGCGCCTGGCCGTGCTGGCCGCGCTCAACATCGCCGATGAATATCACCTGCTCAAGCGAAAATATGACACCATCGCCTCCGAATATAATGAGCGGGCGCACCAGCTCTCAGGCAAACTGGATGAGGTGCTGAAAGAGAGTGCGCGCAAGGCGGGATAAAACAAGCAGTCAGCCGTCAGCACTCAGCATTCAGCCAGTAAAGCAGCACTTGGCATTTAGTCCTTAGGGGCAGGTCGTAGCTACCCAAGTGGTGGAAATCCTGGTCTTCTTGAGTCCAAGCTGTTTAGGGGCCAAATGCTAACTGCTAAGTGCTAAATGCTTGTTTAGGGGCTGAATGCTGACTGCCAAGTGCTGAATGCTTCTTCTTCAACCCCTGAATAAACTCGCCAACAGCTTTGGCGGCATTTCCGCTGGCAGAGTTCTTCTCAATGACCTGTACGATGGCGCTGCCCACGACAACTCCATCGGCAAACTCGCCCGCGGCGTGGAACTGTTCGGAATTGGAGATACCGAACCCCACCGCAACCGGCAACTTCGTAAATTTCTTCACTCTCCGCACCAGTTTGCCGGCGTCGTCGGCAAGATTCTGCTGCGTTCCGGTGACTCCAGTGCGCGACACCGCGTATACGAAGCCGCGAGAGGCCGCGGCAATGGCTTTCAGGCGGGCATCGGTGCTGGTGGGCGCTGCCAGAAACACGGTGGCCAAATCGCGCTTGCGCATGGCGGTAATGTAGTCGCCGGCTTCTTCGACGGTAAGGTCGGTAATCAAAGCGCCGTCAATCCCGGCCTCGCGGGCATCGTGACAAAATTGCTCCAGCCCGTAGCGCAGCACAGGGTTGTAGTAAGAAAAGACAATCAGGCCGACACGGTTTTCAGCATTCCTGATCTCTTCCGCAAGCTGCAGGACATCGCTTAACCTGGTATGGTTGGCCAGCGCCCGCTCGCTGGCGCGCTGAATTACCGGACCATCAGCTACGGGGTCGGAAAACGGCACGCCCAGCTCGATAACATCGGCGCCGGCCGCAATCGCCGAAAGAATGATTCCTTTGCTGGCGGCAAGGTTAGGATCGCCGCAGGTGACGTAAGCGACAAGGAAGGGACGTAAGGGAAGGTTAAGAGGCATAGAATATTGAGTCATTGAGTCATCGGATCATTGGGTCATTGATCGTCGCCTTAAGATTTTTCGCAGTCCGAAGCGATGCCGCAAAGATGGCCAGCAGCTCATTAGCTTCCAATAATAGATCGTTCAATTTATCCTTCGATACAATAGCAGCTTCAACGAGCAATTCTAACCAGAATACCGTTTCATCAGCTTCTTCGACGACGATACCCATTTTTGCTGCAAATTCAGGCTTGGAACGAGCTCTGCATACAGCGCAGTAATTTGCGGCTACAGAAGTTCCAGAGCGAAGTGCCTGCTTACCGATCACCTGAGCGTCGGTTGATTTGGGCAAAGATCTTTTGGGCAAAGATCTATAGAGTCTGACAATCCGCAAAGCGAATCGTTTTGTCCGTAGCTTAAGCTCTTCAGGCTTGCTTTGCATGTTTATCTTCGCAAATAAATGACTCAATTGCCTTGATGAATCAACCGCTGTCAATAACACCTAATGGCTCGATCGCACATGATGCAATGATTCAATGACCAAATGACTCAATGATTCAATGATTCAATGACCCAATGAATCAATGATCCGATGAATCAATGTTTTAATTCTCTCTGCAAGATTCCCATATCTTTGTCGCCACGTCCGGAGACGTTGACGATCATGATTTCTGATTTTTTCATTTTAGGAGCGCGGCGGAGGCACTCTGCAATGGCGTGCGACGACTCCAGCGCCGGGATAATGCCTTCTGTGCGCGCCAGCAACTGGCAGGCGGCCAACGCTTCGGTGTCGTCGGCGGAAACGTATTCGGCGCGTCCTACATCGTGCAGCCAGGAGTGCTCCGGACCCACGCCCGGATAATCCAAGCCGGCAGAGACCGAGTGCGTACCGGCAATCTGCCCGGCATCATCCTGTAAAAGATACGAGAATGTGCCCTGCAGAACTCCCGGCGAGCCGCCTTGGAAACGGGCTGCATGCTCACCCAGCTTTTTTCCCCGGCCGCCGGCTTCAACTCCAATCAGCTCCACTTTTTTGTCGGCCAGAAATGCGTGAAAGATGCCCATGGCATTGGAGCCGCCGCCCACGCAGGCGATGATTGCTGTGGGCAGTTTCTTTTCAAATTTCAGGATCTGGGCGCGCGCCTCGTTTCCAATCACGGTGTGAAACTCGCGCACCATCAGCGGATAAGGATGCGCCCCCAGCACGCTCCCCAGCAAATAATGAGTGGTGCGGACGTTAGTGACCCAATCGCGCATGGCCTCGTTGATGGCGTCTTTCAGGGTCTTCGAGCCGGAATCGACGCCGCGGACCTCGGCTCCGAGCAGCCGCATGCGAAATACGTTCAGCTCCTGCCGCTGCATGTCTTCGGTGCCCATGTAGACCACGCACTCCAAACCCAGCAGAGCGCATACGGTAGCGGTCGCGACTCCGTGCTGTCCGGCGCCGGTTTCTGCGATGATGCGGCGCTTTCCCATGCGAACGGCCAACAGCGCCTGGCCCAACGCGTTATTAATTTTGTGCGCGCCGGTATGCAGCAGGTCTTCGCGCTTGAGATAAATCTTCGCGCCGCCCAGCTTCTGCGTAAGCCGCCGGGCAAAGAACAGCGGCGTAGGACGGCCGGCATAGTTTTTGCGCAGGTCGTCGAGTTCCTGCTGGAAGCTGCGGTCGCGGCGGGCTTTGCTGTAGGCCTGCTCCAGCTCTTCCAGGGCCGCCATCAGGGTCTCAGGCACATAGCTGCCGCCGTATGGACCGAAGCGGCCGTGGGCTGCGGTGCTCGCACTGCTCTTCAAGCGCGTGCCGCTTGTCGCCATATTCAATACTGGTGCCATAACTAAATCTCTTCTGCCGCCGCTCTTGCGGCGGCGACGAACTTTCCTAATTTGCCGGGGTCTTTTTTCCCAGGGCTGGATTCCACTCCCGAAACCACGTCCACTCCCCAGGGCTTGAACAGCCGGATGGCCTCGCCGACATTTTCTGGTTTCAAGCCACCGGCAATAATCCAGCGCACATTCAGACCGCTTTGCCCAATCGCTTCTTTCGCGGTCTTCCAGTCGAAGACCTTGCCTGTGCCGCCGCGCTGCGCCGCCGAACCGGAATCGAGCAGAATGCTATCCATGGCACCCGAGCCATTCAGCGCGACAAGAGTCTCGCGTAAATGCGCGCCGGCGCCAATGGCTCTGGTGATGGGCCGCAAGGGCAGGTTCTTTTCCACCGCGCGAAGCAGCCCAGGCTGCTCATCGCCATACAGTTGAATGCGGGTAATCCCGGTCAGTTGTGCGACCTTGCGAACATAGTCCAATGCCGGGTCCACAAAGACCCCGACCTTCTCAATTCTAGCCGGAAGTTCCATAATGATCTCACGCGCGCGCTCCGGCTCAATTCGCCTGGGGCTTTCGGCAAAGATGAAGCCCAGGGCGTCTGCGCCTGCTTCTACGCTCAGCAAGGCATCTTCCAGGCTGGTGGTGCCGCAAATTTTGATCCAGGTCACAGCTTGCCCCGGGAGCGGGCGGCTGGCTCCGCGCCCAGCGCTTGCGTGCCAACTTCTGAAATTAACTGGCGCAGCTTTTCTCCCGGCGAATCGGCGTACATGAGCGACTCTCCGATCAGAAAGGCGTGATAGCCTGCATCCCGCAACTGGCGCAGCCGGTCTGCGGTATGAATGCCGCTTTCGGCCACCCGCAAGGCGCTGCGCGGTAATTTTTGCCCCAGGCGCAACGGGGCTTCAGGGTCCACGTGAAAAGTCTTCAAGTCGCGGCTGTTCACCCCAATCATGTCAAAGCCGATGCTCATGGCCCGCTCCAGTTCGCGCTCATCATGAACCTCGCACAGCACGTCAAGCTCGAGTTCGCGCGCCTTCTCGAACAACAGGAGCATCTCGTCATCGCGCAGGGCGGCGGCAATCAGCAGCACGGCATCGGCGCCATGGGCGCGGGCTTCGTATAACTGCAATTCGTGCACCATGAAATCTTTGCGCAGGCACGGAATTCGCGTGGCCGTGGAGGCCTCGTGCAAGTTGCCCAGCGATCCCTGAAAGTATTTTTCGTCGGTCAGCACTGAGAGCGCGGCCGCCCCGGCCTGCTCCAGTTCACGCGCCAGGCGTACCGCTGAAAAATGCTGGCGGATGACACCCTTGGAAGGCGAGGCCTTCTTTAGCTCCGCAATGACCGCTATGCCCTGTGCCGCCCGTTCCCGAAGGGTTCGCTTAAAACCGCGAGGGACATGCTGGCGGGCTCGCTCTTCCAGGCCCTTGGCCGAGGGGGAATGCAGCAGGGCATCCACTCGCTGGCGGGTATTGGCAAGTATCTGGTCCAGGGTTACAGACATGGGCTTTCTGAGTATAACCCTCCAGCTTCAATATCAATAAATGTCTGGCGCGAGGGTTGAATACGGCTACAATACCCGTTTTAGGAGGGAAAAATACTTATGGGCAGACCTGTTGGAGTTACCATTCTTGCGATTCTTGATTTCCTGGGAGCTGTGTTCACGGTTCTAGCCGGATTGGGTTTCATTCTAGGAGGGGGCATGATGGCTGCCATCCTGGCTCACAATAGCCAGCTCTCCAGTCAACTACCTGCCGCAGTGGCAGGCATAATTGGTGGCCTGGGCGTGGGAGTTGGGGTCCTTATGTTTATCTTCGCTGCCATCTACGCTCTCGTTGGCTGGGGCATGTGGGGGTTGAAGAACTGGGCACGCATTATCACGATTGCCTTCGTGGGCCTCTGGGGCATCCTGTGTGCATTAAACGTCCTTCTCTCATTGATGCACTTCAACATCTTCGCGATCATCTGGGCCGGTTTTTGGCTCGCTATATACGGTGGAATCCTCTGGTATCTGTTCCAGCCAAATGTCGTAGCCGCATTCGCGGGCAGGCGCACCATGGCGGCCACCGCATAGAGAAACAGACCGAACTATCAGGCTGGCGGCGCTGCCAGGTGCCAAAGTCGTACGTCGCGCAGCGCCGTCGCTCTGGATATGGAGATCACAGCCTGGTTCCACAACCGGTGAGCCTGCTTACGCCGCTTCTTCCATTCCCGTGTTTTCCAGATGTCCTTGCTCATTGCGCGTCCAGCCGAACTTGGAAAGCACCGAACTGAAAACATGGTCAGTCAGCTCGTTCACATGCTGCTGGTCCACGTTTTTCTCCAACTGCTGGATGGCCTCCCACTCCACTTCGAACTCCTCTTTTGCCCGGGTGGAGGGATGAGCCGGGGCATGGGTCACCTTCGCTTCGGCCTTCTTTTCAGTTTTTGATCTCTTTTTGTTGGTCATAAGTAACCATTAGACGAACAAACCCCGCTCGAAGTTTCAATTTCGGCAGCTTGAAAACGTAAAGAAAGGTGAATTCGGGCCCTCCAGGCAGCCTTGTCGGAATGATTCGCTTGTCCTGCTGAAACCACGGCTGCGTCAGGGTCCGGGCACCGAAACGGTGGCAGAGAAGCTGGCGCCGCTGGAGTCTTTGGCGGTCGCCGTTAACTGGTGCGCTCCCCGGCGCAGGCGGATTGTCGTCTGCATAGAGTTGGTTTGGCATTGGGCAACCAGTTTTCCATCCAACCATAGCTGCATCTGGGTAATGGAATTGCCGGAGTAGCCCTTCACCACAACATGCACCGGCAGACCGAATGCGGCGAAGCGCGCGCCCGTGGTGATGGTGACCGAGGCTGCGGCGGCCACCGATGCGCTGGCGCTGACCGTGGAAGCGGCGCCGAGATTATCTGTAACCGTGGTACGGATCACATAGCTGCCTGGATTGGCGTAAAGGTGTGAGGCGGCTGCGTCCGCGGCCACGCGCACAACGGTTCCATCGCCGAAATCAATGGAGGTGGAAACAATGCTTCCCGCAGGCGCGCTGGAGCCGGCCGTTGAGGCGTTCACGTTTACCGGGGCCACTCCCTGGTTGGGAGTGACGCTGAGTTTTGCCACCGGCGGCGGAGGCGCAGGAGGATTGACGCTATACGTCACCGGCCCCGAAATATGATTCAGCAGCGAGGGCTTGCCCACCGCTTTCACATACAGCGTGTAGTTGCCGCTGCTCAATCCAAAAGACGTGAGATCAAGCGCATGGATGCCGGTGGCCACAGTGGTCAGCGGCATCAGGTTCTGGCCATCGGTGGAGATAAAAATTGTGTAGTGGTCAAGAGTGTTCTCCTGTCCGCTAATGCTCCAGCTCAGCGTTGAACCTGCGATTGCGGCAGCGATTGCCACGCAATTATCGATTCCGGTTTCCAGTTCCGTCCCCTCTTCGTAATCGTTCCAGGTAACAAGCTGAATGGCTTCGAGCGGATTGCCCGCGGAATAATATTTTCCAATCTCCGCCATAGTGGCGAGCCAGGTTTGGCCGCACTGCTGGTTGACGATGCGGTTTTGCGACCATGCCGCCAGAGTATCGTTGAAACCCTTGTAGGCGGAGGCGAAGGTGTTCTCCGCGGAAAAACCGAGCGCAACGTTGTAAAAACCATCGAGGTAGGCGATGCTCATGTTCGTCGGGTCAGGCAGGGGAGCTATCCAACTGAAGCCGCCGTTCGATTGGGCATGAGTGAACGCCCCGGAGTTACGGAAAACGAAGAGCGGATTTCCGCTTACATTGGCGGAAACGCGGCTCCAATCCACAGGGTAACTGGTGCCATCAAAAAAGAAGACTACGGGCCGGCCGTTCACGCGCATGTACGCGGAAGAGACTTCGAAGTTGTTGTAAGCGTAATTTAAGTCGTTGATGACCTCCTGGGTTACGTCGCATCCGGCGGTCCGGGCACAGTTCTGCAATTGGCCGCCGTCTTCCATGACAGCGACAGAAAAGTTTCCGCCGCGGCTCTGGGCCTCTTGCACCATGAGCTGGGTAGTAGTGTTTTCGGTAGTGAAGTTTGGGCCGTACCAATCGATGATTGTGCCTTGGATGCCGCGGCTCAGCATGTCATCCACCTGCTTCTTCACCTGGGTGGGATCGTCGGAAGAATAGCCGACATTCATATGATTGGCGCCCCCAAACCAGGGCATGAGGTGGGCATAAATTTTTGTGGCTGAGCCCGCATACAGCAGGCTGCGTATAGAAACTTTGCTGATGTTCGAGGGGCCCTCATTGCCGTCACTCTCGGCCGCGAAGCTGGGAGCGGTGCTGGTGTTGTTGCCGGTTTCAATCGCCAAGGTTGTCGTGGGCGTGATGGCCGTACCCGCAAACAGCGGCGCGGCAAACGCGAACAGCACGGTCTTCAACAGGAGATTCCAGCTTCGGGCGAAAAGGGTGGGCTTTTGGTGAGCGCCGAAATGCGCGAACCAAAAGCGAGGGCGAAGCGGCCTTGTTTTGGCTGCGGAGCCCTTAAAGCAAAAGATACGCACAGTTTCTCCAGGTGTCAGAGTGAAGCGTCAGCATGACGCGTCCGGTTGACGTCTCAGGTTGGCGGCGCGCAACTACCAACCAAATTCCTGGGGGAAAACTGCTTTTCTGATCGAATCGGGAAACTTGTTTGAATTGGGAAGGACTCTACTACGGGAGCGGGCAGAGCCGAGAGTTACCAAAGTCCTATGACCGCAGTGGCCTAGAGGCCAAGGCAACTATTTTCTAGGTAAAATACTCCAATATGCAGGCTGTTTGTACCTTACCTCGCAACGTAATTTGCCATTACAATTGAGTAAGGAATAACTGAGGATCCCCTCCATGGCGCCGCAAACAAAAATGAAATCTTCTCCCCTGCCCGATGACAACGAAAATAAAGAGGAGAAGAAATCCCCCCTTTCTGTCGTCAGCAAGAAAATTCCCACCGAACTCAGCCAGCAGCTTCGCAAGCTGGCACATGACCTGAGCAATTCCATGGAGACGGTGATGCAGGCTTCTTATCTGCTGGGCCAATCCAGCCTGGATGAGAACAACAAGAAATGGCTTGCCCTCATTGACCAGGCGTCGCGCGATGCCGCGCGCATCAACCGCGAGCTCCGCGAGCTGCTGCGGGCACACAGCGAGTAGGCTTCACAGCATCAATTCGCGTTGTCGAGAAAAATCGCAGGTAGTCTGGTTGAAAGCTTTCGTTACGCGGCTTCCAATCCTTGCATCTTGGAGCCTGGAGCTTGAAGCTGTCTTAAATAATCCTGGGCCCGGTGATAGCCTTCCAGCGTGCCAACATCCATGTACAGTTCGCCGCAATGGACGCCTCGCACCGAATTGCCGGCGGCAATGTAGGCATTGAACAGATCGCCCATATAGATGTCGCCGCGATGGCGCGACTCCCACAATTGCTTTAAAGCTGAAAAGGCATTGCCACTGGCCGTGATAGCGCCCCAGATCCAATGGGAGTGGGCGTCCTCGCGTTTTACCTCGACCTCGGCGACAAAACTCTGCTCATCGCATACCACGGCGTCGAAGGCGGAAGGGGTTTGCACAGGAAAGAGAATCAAATTGACCTCGGCGGTGGAGAAATCGAGCGCCGCGCGGTAGGCATTTTCCGGAAACCAGATCGTATCGGGCAGGCCGATGAGCACATGATCGTGGCCTCGGGCAAAGGGCTCGGCGCGAAAGAGGGCGTCGCACAATCCCTGCGGTTTACGTTGCACGACGTAAAAGATTTCGGCGGCGTAGTCGCGGCTGGCGAAGTAGCGAACGATATCCGATTTTTCCGCCGAGATGATCATGCAGATTTGTTCGGCGCCGGCGGCGATCATGCGTTCCACCAGATATTCAGCCACGGCTTTGGGGCGCTCACTGCCGTCAATCTTACGGGCTCCCACGGGCAACAGCTCTTTGGAGCATCCCAGCGGCTGAATGCGCTCGCCGGCCCCGGCGGCGGGAATAATTCCGATCACGCCGCCTCCATAGAGCACGATGGCATGCGGGAGCGGGCAGCCGGCTCGAGATAATCGAGCAGTTGCCGCGCGCGGCGCTCGCCGGTGTGCTCTTGCAGGGTGCGCTCGCGGGCCTGCCTTGCCATTTCGCGCAAATCCTCGTCGTCTCTTTGCAGGTGGTTCGCCACGTCTTCCGCCCGCCTGGCGATGGCAACCTCCTGGTTGGGGACAAAAAACTGGTCGAGCCCATCCCACCAGTCGCTCAGGATAGGCGTGCCGCAGGCGGCGGCTTCAAAGAAGCGCCCCGAAGGCGCGTAGCCATAACGCGCCATCTGGCCGCGGGTGACGTTGAGAGTAAGCCGGCACGAGGAATAAAAAGCGGGATGCAGCCCGGGGGCAAGATGTTCAAAGCAGCGTACATTCCCGGGCCAGCAGTAGTGTTCGGGATACATGGAGCCGGCCAGCACAAATTCCTTTTTTGGGAACCGCCGTGCGGGTTGCAGAAATAGCTCATCGAGTTTTACCTGACGGTCGGCGGCGTAGGTGCCCATGTATCCCAGATCGCAGCGAAACACGGGGCTTGGTTCCTGGCGAAGATAGAGGTCGGGGTCCACGCATCCATAAAGGGCCCGAGCGGTCCGAGCTCCCCATTGCTGTTCCAGTTCGCGCAAAATCGCCCCGCCGGTAAAGGAGAGATACAGATCAAACTCCGGAATCTGCTCGCGGCGCAGATAGTCGGCGCCGCCGCCCCGCAGTTTTTCCAGGGTGATGGGAGTATCCAGATCGTAAAAAACACGGCGCGGGCGGTCAAGCGCCAGTATTTCGTCGGCGATGCGCGCCCCCTCGGGGCAATAGCTGCCCACGATGATCGCGTCGGACTCGGCGGCCACGGCGAGGGCATGGCCGCGGACTTCGTCCCAGGAAGAATAGAGCACCAGGTCACAGTAATCGCACTGTGAAAAATCGCGGCGCCGGGCGTAGTACGGAGCGTCTTTCTCAAAGAACGCCACTTCATTTCCCATGGCGCTGAGCGCCCGCAGAAGGGCGCGATAGGGCGTAGCGTGTCCGTTGCCCCAGGAAGAAGACAGCGTCAAACCAAAGAGAGTGATCTTCACGCGCGTAGCCCAGTCATGAGATTTGCATTCACCTTGGATTTCAGATGACCTGGGATGGGCTGCTGTTGCCGGGGGAGAAAAAGCCCAAAACTAAACCACAAAGGGCACAAAAGGAACACCAAGGCTGCAAAGTTGGCGACATTGCAGCCTTCGAAACTAGTCCAAATCAGATTTCCGGGTTACGAACTGAGAACTGAGAACCGAGAACTCAGAACTGCTTCTCTAAATCAGCTTCGCGTCCATGGTGATCTCGGCCTTCAAGACCTTTGAGACCGGGCATCCGCTCTTGGCGTTCTGGGCGGCTTTTTCAAATGCCGCCTTGTCCCCGCCCGGAATTTTAGCGGAGACATCCAGGTGAATTTTGGTGATGGCGAAGCCGTCGGGCAGCTTTTCCAGCGTCAGGGTGGCCTCTGTGCTGATGCTCTCAGGAGTGATGCCGGCGGTGCCCAGTTGCGCGGAGAGGGCCATGGAAAAACATCCGGCATGTGCGGCCGCGATCAACTCCTCGGGGTTGGTTCCCGGGGCGTTTTCAAAACGCGTGCTGAAGGAATAAGGTGTGGCCTTCAATATCCCGCTGGCGGTGGTCACGGTTCCTTTGCCGTCTTTGAGCCCGCCCTTCCAAACTGCTCCTGCTTTTCTTTCCATGATCTTCTCCTTGAAGATTTCCAAGCCTTCCCAACATACCATTTTGTTGCCTGGTTCGTCAGCTTGGGGCGTTTTTGCGGGAGGCGGATTGAAAGTTCCCGTCCTCGCAGACACTGCGCTGGATATACCCCTGAACTGGCTGAATGCTGATTACTGAATGCTGAGTGCTTCTTTTCAGCTGCTCTCGATTTTTCTGGCCAGCAGCGAACCCAGCAGCAACATTAACCCTCTAACCATTCAATACGCTCAGGTAAGAGTGTGAATGCGTTGAACGGAGAGTTCTATGAAAAAAACTATGATTGTGATCGCGCTCGCGTGTCTCAGCACGCTCGGCTGGACAGCCGACAAGAGCGATAAACAGCAGGCTGCAGACCGGCTTCAGGCAGCCGGCGATGTGTTGCAGCAGATTACGGCAGCCCCCGATAAGGGTATTCCGGATGAGGTCTTTTCCAATGCCAAGTGCGTGGCGATCGTGCCAGGCCTGGTGAAAGCCGGCTTCATCTTCGGCGGCAAGCGCGGACGCGGCGTCGCCACCTGCCGCACAACTGCAGGCTGGAGCGCTCCGGCGTTCTTCACCATGTCAGGCGGTAGTGCGGGGTTTCAGGTCGGCGTCGAAGGTATTGACCTGGTGATGCTGATGATGAACGACAAAGGCATGCAGCACCTGATGTCGAATAAATTCCAGATCGGAGCCGAAGCTTCTGCGGCCGCCGGCCCGGTGGGCCGTCATGCCTCCGCCGGTACCGACTGGAAAGCGGACACCGAGATTCTTACTTATTCCCGCAGCAAGGGCATATTCGCAGGAGTAAGCCTGGACGGCACCTGGGTCAATCAGGATAAGGACGCGACCGTCGCCGTCTACAGTCCGGATGTAACCAACCAGACGCTTCTCAACGGCAAGGTCCCGCCTCCGGCAATGGCTGAGCCGTTCCTGGCGGTGGTGCGTCAGGTCAGTGTGAAGGTCAACGCCAAGAAGGAAGACTAACCCCGCCTCTCGCGCGGATTTATAACGAAGTCCCGGTCAACCCCGGGACTTCGTTTTGCTTACGTCCTGCATCCCTTCGTTGTGCGATTTCTTTCCGCTGTTTCATCACGTGCCTCGCCGCGCTTGTGGAAAGGCAGCGTGATTCCTTATCATTAGCTTCCAGAAATGAACAACACAAAGTACAGAATAGCTGTCATCGCGGGCGATGGCATTGGCAAAGAGGTAGTTCCGGAAGGCGTGCGCGTGCTCGATGCGGCCGCCGCGAAGTTTAACATTGCTCTCCAGTGGGACTGCTTTCCCTGGAGCTGTGACTACTACCTGAAAAACGGTAGTATGATGCCGGCCGATTGGAAAGAGCAGATCGGCGGCCATGACGCGATCTTCTTTGGCGCCGTCGGCTGGCCTGCGCTGGTGCCCGACCACATCTCCTTGTGGGGAATGCTGATCAAAATGCGCCGGGAATTCGATCAGTATGTGAACCTGCGTCCCGTACGCCTTTTTGAGGGTGTGCCCTCGCCGCTGGCCGATCGCAGGCCGGGCGAGATTGATTTTTATGTGGTGCGCGAAAATACCGAGGGCGAATACTCCAGCATTGGCGGCAGAATCTTTTCAGGGACCGAGCGCGAGGTGGTGGTGCAGGAAAGCGTGTTCACCCGCAAAGGAACGGACCGGGTCTTGAAGTTTGCTTTTGAGCTGGCGCAGAAGCGTCCTAAAAAGCACCTGACCTCGGCCACCAAGTCGAACGGCATTTCCATCTCCATGCCATTCTGGGACGAGCGCGTCGCCGAGTTTGCAACCAGGTACCCGGCGGTACAGGTGGATAAATATCACATCGACATCCTGACCGCTCATTTCGTGCAGCATCCGGATTGGTTTGACGTAGTCGTAGCTTCCAATTTGTTCGGCGACATTCTCTCCGACCTCGGCCCGGCTTGCACCGGGACCATCGGTATTGCGCCCTCGGGAAACCTGAACCCAGATGGGGAATTTCCTTCGCTGTTCGAGCCGGTGCACGGCTCAGCCCCCGACATTTCCGGAAAGGGAATCGCCAATCCAATCGGCCAGGTCTGGTCGGGCGCGATGATGCTGGAGCATCTGGGGCATCCTGAGGCCGCTGCCGCCGTCATGCGGGCCATTGAGATTGTTCTGGCCCAGGGCCCCCGAACGCCCGATATGGGCGGGAAGGCAACGACGGTTGAGGTGGGGAAAGCGGTGGCCTCTGCGGTTTCTCTTTAGCAAGCTCGTAATGTGTGGGCAAGATGCCCACACGACAGCCGGCGAGACGTCGGCCCTACTTACATGAAAATCGTTGACCTGCGTGAAATCGTTGTTCCCATAAAATCTGAAATCCGCAATGCTTATGTTGATTTCAGCCAGATGACAGTGAGCGTTGTCGCGCTGGTTACAGACGTCATCCGAGATGGCAAACCTATTGTCGGATTTGGATTTAATTCCAACGGACGCTACGCTCCCAGTGGTTTGCTGCGCGAGCGTTTCATTCCCCGCCTGAAATCCGCCAAACCCGAAGCGCTACTCGACGAAAACGGTGAGAACCTCGATCCATTCCGTATATGGAATGTATTGATGACCAACGAAAAGCCGGGTGGCCACGGCGAGCGCTCGGTCGCAGTGGGCGTCATTGACATGGCAATCTGGGACGCGGTCGCCAAGATCGCCGCACTTCCGCTCTATCAACTTCTTGCCAACCGCTTTCGCAACGGCGAAGTTGATCGAAAAATATTCGTTTATGCGGCCGGCGGCTACTACTATCCGGGCAAAGACATCGCAGCTCTAAAGGCGGAGATGCAGAGCTATCTTGACCTGGGCTACTCTTCGGTCAAGATCAAGATTGGCGGCGTGCCACTCGCTCAGGACCTCGAGAGAATTGAGGCGGTGCTGAAGTTGCTGAAGCATCCGAACCAGCTTGCTGTAGATGCTAACGGACGCTTCGATCTCCCTAAAGCTATCGAATACGCCCGCGCGCTCGCTCCCTACGGCCTGCTTTGGTACGAGGAACCGGGCGACCCGCTCGACTACGCCCTGCAGGCCGAGCTCTCTAAGATTTACGCCGGACCAATGGCAACCGGAGAGAATCTTTTTTCCATGCAGGATGCGCGCAATCTGATTCGCTACGGCGGCATGCGGGCTGACCGTGACATCCTTCAGTTTGACTGCGCCTTGAGCTATGGCCTGGTCGAATATCTGCGGATTCTCGACATGCTGAAAGAGCATGGCTGGTCGGTGCGCCGCTGCATCCCCCACGGCGGGCACCAGATGTCACTCAACATCGCCGCCGGGTTGGGCTTGGGCGGCAATGAATCGTATCCCAGCGTCTTCAAGCCTTTTAATGGATTTGCGGACGGCATAAATGTGGAAGACAGCTTCGTCACCCTCCCTGATCTGCCTGGGATTGGATTTGAAGCGAAGAAGGAACTGTTCACAGTGATGAAGACCATGGTCGAATGAGATTTGGTTGATATTAGGAATTTAAGCCCGGCACGGTCGTGGGTAGCTCTTCGGCAAAACGCCCTACCCACGCATCTGTAGCCTCAAAGTTTCTATAATGGTGCATCGTATGGACGCTGTTAGGCAGCATTTCGAGCAAGAGGCGGCGGACTTCGACCGAATTATCGTGGAGTTAATCCCGCACTATGCGGACATGGTGCGGGCGCTAGTCGCAAAAGGCAGGGGCTGCTAGGAAGGCAGCAATTCTGAGAACCGAGAACTGAGAACCGAGAACTCATCCTACCACCAGCGCAGCAGCTTCCACCAGAGCATTCCCAGTCCCATCCACAGCGCCAGGTTGACCAGCGAAACCAGGAATCCAATCTTCCACCACTTGCCCTGGGAAACATAACCGGTGCCGAAGTAGACGGGTGCCGAGCCGGTTCCATAATGGGTCATGGCGGCATTCAAGTTCGAAAAGTAGGCCAGTGAAAGGGCCGCAACCAGCGGATTGATTCCGCTGGCCAGAGCGGCGGCAAGAAATCCGGGATAGAGCGCCGTAACCTGCGCGGTCATGCTGGCGAAGCCATAATGGACGTAGAGATACAGGGTAATCAAAACCATCAAAGCAGCGATCCACGGCCAGCCCTGTATGTAATGGAAGGCGCTTTTCGATAGAACATCAACCACGCCCGCCTGCAACAAGCTGTCGGCCATCATGATCAGAGCCCCAAACCAGATAAGCGCTTCCCATGCGCGGCGTTCGCCAAGCAGGTCGTCCCACGAGATCACGCCGGTAACAAGCAGGGCAGAAATTCCAAACAACGCTACTACCGCATTGGGCAGCCCGTGCCAGGGTGAGGTTATCCAGCCGCCCATGACCAGCAGCAAGATCGCCACCAGCCGCCACTCCCTGGAGCTCATGGAACCCATTTTCTTCAGCTCCTCGCGGGCGTGCACCCGCGCGGACTCAGTGTTGCGAATGGCGGGTGGATGCAGCCGATAAATCAGCAATGGCACGACCATCAATGCTGCCAGTCCGGGAACGCAGGCGCCGATGGCCCACTTCAGCCAGGACAGCTCCACGTGGGCGATCTGGTGGGCAAAATCTGCCATCAGCGGATTCGACGCCATACCCGTGAGGAACATGGCTGAGGCAGTATACGTAGAGTGGAAGCCGACCAGCATCAGGAAGGCACCAAGCTCAGCAGCCAGCGTCCCGGGCTCGGAGCCAAGGGCGCGAGCGATACTGTGCACCACTGGACAGATGATGCCTCCTCCGCGCGCGGTGTCTGACGGAATAAACGGGGCCAGCACAAGGTCCGAAGCGGCGATGGAATAGCCCAGTGTCAGCGAGCTGTGGCCAAACTGGCGGATGAAGGTATAGGCCACGCGCATTCCAAACCCGGTGATGGTAACCGCCCTGGAAAACAGGAATGCGGTGAAGATGAGCCAGACCGTAGGATTGCTGTAGCCCGCAAAAATCTTCTCCGGAGCGATGGTCCTGGTCAATGCCAGAATCGTGATCGCAACCGTAGTGCTCACTCCCATAGGGACCGGCTGCGCCACCAGCGCAACTATGGTTGCCAGAAAGATGGCCAGCAGGTGACGCTGGCTCGCGTTCAGCCCCGCCAGCGGCAGAAAATACAGCAACAGGCCGGGAACCAGTACAAATGCCCAACGGAATAACTTATTGCGTGGAGCTTTCACATTCCGTAACTCAGCGGTTGCCGTGGTCAAAGTAGTCAGAGAAGCGGGCCTTCCTGGTTTGGGCAGGATTGAGGGCGGCTCCAGGCTGGGAAATCATACCAAGTCCCGGGACTTTATTCTCAGGCAAAATTCAAAGCGGAGGCCACTCTGAATTTGCACTCCGCCCTCGCGGATGTGAAAATAGCTCTTATGAAAAAAACTGTAATGGTATGGGGATGTACTCTGCTGTTCGGAATCGCTTTGCAAACCGGGATGGCAACGGCGCAAAGCGCGACAACCACCAAGAGCTCTACCGCTCCCGCGGCCAAGAGCGCAACCTCTTCTTCGGCAACAAAAAAGGGCACGGGCGCCACAGCGAAAAAGAAGACTTCTGCTGCCGGCCCGGCCCAGCCCGGCATCGCGCTGAGCGACGAGAAAAGCAAGGTCAGCTACGCGATTGGGCTCAACATGGGACACAGTATGCGGCAGCAATCGGTAGATGTTGATCCCGCTGTTTTAGAGCAGGGCCTGAAAGACGGACTGGACCAGAGCAGCAAACCGCTCATGACTGACGATGAAGCGCGCGCCACCATGATGCAGTTCCAGACCGAGATGAGAGCAAAAATGGAAGAGAAGAGGAAAGAAGCGGGCGAGGCCAGCAAGAAGGCCGGCGATGCATTCCTGGCCGCCAACAAGAACAAAGAGGGTGTGATTACCCTGCCCAGCGGACTTCAGTATAAGGTGCTGACCCAGGGCACAGGCGCCAAGCCGGCAGCCAGCGACACCGTCACCTGCAATTACAAGGGCACCCTCGTCGATGGCACCGAGTTCGACAGCTCTTACAAACGCGGCGAACCGGCGAACTTTCCCGTCGGCGGAGTCATCAAGGGCTGGACCGAAGCCCTGCAACTCATGCCCGTAGGATCAAAGTGGCAGCTCTTTATTCCGCCCAATCTCGCTTATGGTGAACAGGGCGCCGGAGCCGACATTCCGCCGAATTCCACGCTGATTTTCGAAATCGAGCTGATTTCGATTCAAGCGAAGAAGTAGACGTCGACCCGCACAGCAATAACCAGCAATAACCCCAGTCCAGGTCACGGTTGGTCTACCTTGAGAAGAGGGCGGCGCCAGGCCGCCCTCGTTCGAGCCAGAAATAACTGGAGCTGAGGAAAACTCCATTTCTTGTCTTCCGATCCCGCAAAGCGGGAAGGAATCCCCTGGCTGATTTTCCCAATCAGCCAGCCAACTTGTTGATGCGACACTGTGGATGGCATTGCACAGATGGAGTAGGCAGAAGAACCGCGTGTCCTCGAAATTTCCCCTTTGCTCTCCGTGCCTCCGTGTCTCCGTGGTGAGAAATCCGGGCTAGTCTTTATCTTCCTTTCCTTCTTTCTTTTCCTTGCCTTCTTTGCCTGCAATTTTTGTGGACTTTCCTTCCATCAGGGTTGACCAATCGCCGCCTTCGGGTTGCATATCGTATTTGAAGCTGTAGGAAGTGGGCGAGAGCTCTTTGATGATGAAGCGGCCTTTAAACGACTTGCCGCCCATCTTTTCTTCGTCGGTCCACGTCCAGGTATCGCCTGAAACCGTGCCGGTGGAGTGGTTAGCTTGACCCATGCTGTCGTAAGCGTCATAGGTGTAGACCTTGTCATCAGTCTTGTAGCCCATCACTGCAACTTGAGTTCCCGGTCCCATGGGACCGTTCATCATGGAGTGTGTGACCAGGAAAAACTTGCCGGGCATCCATTCGGAATGGTCCTTGCTGGTGTATTTGCCGGCCGGGCCATAAGGGCTGGCCTTCATATCGGTCTCCGTGTTCCAGTTGCCGGCAAAGTAATTCAGCCGATCGAGCTCGGGGGCGGGTTTTGGCTTCTCGGGGGCCTGCGCCCAGGTCAACGCGGCGAAAAACAATAGCGTGATGCCGATGAAAATCGAAGCTGCTTTCATGGAATTGGTTCTCCTTCAAGGCGCTAAAGCATGCTGATCATGCCGTGGCGAAAATATTAGGCCCGTGGAAGAGCGAAGTCAAAGGCGCGTCGGCGCCAACGGTAAAAAGCGCGGCAGCGATCAGGCGGACCTGCGTTGACAGCCTTACCCCGGCTTTGTGACAATAAATTCTTGTTCCTTCCGTTGGCGACGGGCTGTCAGGCCAGATTGCTCACCCGTCCAGCAACTTCAAGCCGAAGTGGCGGAATTGGCAGACGCGCATGGTTCAGGTCCATGTACCCGCAAGGGTGTGGGGGTTCGAGTCCCTTCTTCGGCACCATTCCTTTTCTCTCAATGATTTACCGCCTTGGTGTCCATCTTGGTGTCCACCAAAGTTAGGCTCTGGTGTCCTTTGCTGCGCAAAAACCTCGTCGACAACCATAAGGGCCCTCATGGATTGCCCGAACATCACGCCCCGGTTGTCTACACACTATGTCGAGCTGCCAAGGGCTCCAGACCAAGCCTCGAATTCACGATCACCGTGTTCGTCTTCCTTGTAGAAAACCAGATATGTCATCACCTTGTATCCGCCAAACTCCGGCCTCTTCAGGTCTGCCGCTGCCATTTCATGGACCGCACGCCAGGTGCCGGAGTTGATGTAGACCTGATCAAATGGGCGGGTTTTGAGGCTCGCCGCCCTGAGAGTAACGATTTCGTGGTGGTGAGTATGGCCGTAGACGATAAAGTGAGCGCTGCCGTCGCGATAAGCCTTTTCAGTAAGAGCATTTGGGTAAAATCGTTCATCGCCGCCCACCCCCAGCTTTGCTTTTAACCAGAGCAGCGCCCCGCTTAGCGACCCCACCGAGATCCCGCCTGTAAGCTTCAGACCATATTTTAAGAAGAACGATTTGTGTTGCTTGACGAAGTCAATCCCGAGAAAGTTGTCCACGAGTTCGTTCCAGACTTTCATCACGGCCTTTGCTTGCTCTTTCGAACACGTCCGCGCCAGCAGACTATAGATCCACGTTGGAATGACTACCTGCGGACGGACGTTGTCGATTTCTTTTAATCCGTCCAAGCACTCGGCCGGCAGTTGCGTTCCCAGCCTCTGTTTGACGGTTGCTGGGAAGCGGTTGAGCAGCTCAACCACAATTGCATCGCCAAGCGACGACTTGTTCCGATCTCCATCGAAGTTGTCAGGGTCAAAGATGTCCCCGTGCCGAGCCCATACTTTATGAGTTGCATATATATCGAGCAACTCTGGATATTCGGCTGGATCGTGCGGGAAAGGCCCCTTGGGGTTTTCGAGGCCAATGGCTTCCACAACCGAAGCTCGTAGCGGATCAAATGCCGCGTCCGGCAAGTGATAAAACCAATCGTGGTTTCCAACCAGATAGTACAGCCTTACCGGGACTGTTACGCGCTTGTCTTTGGAATGGGAATGATCAGCTTTGTCGGATACAGGCCGATGGTTTCGATCCGCGACCGGCACTGTAATGAAGTTCGAGAGACTTTTTAGTGCACCCAGGGATTTTTGGTTATTCGCCAGTATTGCAGCATTTATTTTGGTCACGGCATTGATGAAATCAGGATGGCTCGGGTTCCCCCATGGCCGTACATGGGGCGGAGCATCGCACCAGACGCTGGACCGAATGACATCTAAGATATCGCCAAGGAGAACCAATTCGATGGATTCAATCGGCTTATAGATTCCTGGAGACCGCCATGACGCATCGTAGGCGAGCGAAACCAAACGCTCCCGCAGTAGAAAAAAGGCACCTTGCCGGATCGTTTCTCCCGACGTGCCGTCCGTCAGATGAAGATCGCTAATAATGACAAGCATGGAAATCCCACCCACAAGTTCATAAGAGTTCTGGTACTTTGGCTTCCCACCGATTGGGGTGCGTTTCTCTTTTATACTCCTGGCAAAATTTGTGTTTACCTCTGTGCCCGACAGTGTTCCGCTCTGATCGGAATTGGTTTCTTACGAAGGGAACCTCATACGGTTCTGATTGGCCCCGGATATTGCGCCACGAGGGAGTCCATCGTCAACAGCGTGATACCCTCGACCGTAGCCTGTGCCACCAAAACACGGTCGAAAGGGTCCTTGTGAATGGGCGGCAAACTCTCCGTAGCGACAACGTGATCGCTGACAATGGGCAACTCGTTGTAGCCATTGTCCAGTAAGCCGCGGCGAAGCAGTCGCGCATCCACCTGAAAGTCGCTCCGTCCCAGCCCGCGCTTGATCGCTACCTCCCATAAACTCGCGGCGCTGAAAAGAAGCTCATTCTCCGGATTGCCGATCAAAGTGCGGGCCTTTCGCGACAGCCGGTTGGGCTCGCCTGCAGCCCTCAACAAAAGGTGGGTATCCAGAAGCAGCTTCACGCGCCACCACCGAAGATCCGTTCGATCTCTTCCCTGCCCATTCGATCGAAGTCCTCTGGCACCGAAATCTGCCCTGCCATAAAACCGAGCCGCCGTACTTGCGCGCCTGTTGGCGCACTGAGCGCGGTAACTCTTACGACCGGCTTGCCCGCCTTCGCGATAATAAACGGCTCGCCTTTGGCAGCCTCTTCGACAAGCTTGGAGAGCTGGGTCTTGGCCTCATGGATATTCACTGTTTTCATATCTTCTTACCGGACTAAGTTTACTGGAGTTAGTTTATCTTACAAGTGCCCGGTTTTGCAAAGAGCCGGAACTCGTTTGCTTGCGTCCCGCGGTGGAAAACCACTCTTTTCCCTGCGACGGGCTGGCAAAAAATCGCCCAGACTCCTGAAGAGTTAGCTTTTTTGCCAGGTGATATCAAAATATTGATTGTCCGATGACCGTAGGCCATGATTGTTCTGAAGGTGTGCCTAAAAGCGGCCCAAGCCGCCGAACTTTGGCAGTTCTTTGAAAATTACGAAACGTTGTAGCTCGTTACCTGCGCGGATGCTCATCTTGAAATGCGGCCCTGCAAATTCATTGAATGGGCTCGGACGGGCTGAATGCCGAGCCCGCCCCCGCTCCGCCTGTGAGGGGGCTAAAATGTTTGACTACTCCGGCATCCTCCACACCTAATTGAATCTCAATGACTTAATCCGGCATGAACTACTCGATGTAATGGGGGTGGGAGTCATTACTTGAAACTTGAAACCCGAAACTCGAAACTGTTTTTGACTACTCCCACATCCTTCGTATCTCATTGAATCTAAATTATTTAACCAGGCATGAACTACTCGAAGTAATGGGGGGTGGGGGCCATTAACTCGAAACTTGAAACCCGAAACTCGAAACTGTTCTTGAGACCCCTTGCTGCGCAAGGGGGTACCCCCCAAAGGGAATTGGGGGTTCGATGTTGGCGGGCAGTGTACAATCTTTGCTGTTTTCGAAATCAAAAAAGGAAAATTCTGGATGAATACACTCCACTCCCTTGATTACATCGTCTTTCTCATCTATTTCCTGACCGTCGCCGGCTACGGGTATTGGATCTACACCCGAAAAAGGGCCGCCGCGGTTTCCTCGACCGACTATTTTCTGGCCGAGGGTGCCCTGACCTGGTGGGCCATCGGCGCCTCACTCATCGCTTCCAACATCTCCGCCGAGCAGATGATTGGCATGAGCGGTTCCGGTTTCAAGATGGGTTTGGGCATCGCCACCTACGAATGGCTCGCCGCGGCCACGCTCCTCATCGTGGCCTTGTTCTTCATGCCGGTGTATCTGAAAAATAAGATCTACACCATGCCGCAGTTTTTGCGGCAGCGCTATAACCCCACTGTGGCGATGACCATGGCGGTCTTCTGGTTATTGCTCTACGTGGTGGTCAACCTCACCTCCATTCTTTACCTCGGCGGGCTCGCCGTCCACGGCATCTCCGGAATCGATTTTGGAGTTTGCATGTATGGGCTGGCGATTTTCGCGGTGATCATCACCCTCGGCGGAATGAAGGTCATCGGTTACACCGATGTGATTCAGGTGTTCTTTCTCGTGCTCGGCGGCCTGGTGACAACCTACCTCGCCCTGAATTTGGTTTCCGAAAAATTCGGCACAACCGGGGTCATGAACGGATTCTTCCTGTTGAGGCAGCACGCCGGCGATCATTTTCACATGATCCTGAAAAGGGACAATCCCAACTACCTGGATCTGCCCGGCTTGACCGTCTTGATCGGGGGAATGTGGATCTCGCATCTGAGCTACTGGGGCTGCAATCAATACATCACCCAGCGTGCGCTCGGGGCCAGCCTTCCCACGGCGCGCGCCGGTCTCCTGTTCGCCGCCTTCCTGAAATTGCTCATGCCCGTCATCGTCGTGCTGCCCGGCATCGCCGCTTTTGTGTTGTATGGGCAGGGAAGCTTTCAACACGAGTTGCTTCTGGGTAACCAGGTGCAACCCGATCAGGCCTATCCGGTATTGCTGAACCTGCTGCCCATCGGCCTGAAAGGCCTGGCCTTCGCCGCCCTCACCGCGGCCGTCGTCGCCTCCCTCGCCGGAAAAGCCAACAGCATCTCCACCATCTTCACCCTCGATATCTACAAGCCGTATCTGCACCCCGGGGTCGACGAGAAAAAACTTGTCTGGATAGGCAAATTCGCGATTGTCGTCGCAATGGCCATCGCCGTTTTCCTCGCCCCGAGGATGGGCATCGGCGCCAAAGGCGGATTTCAATACATCCAGGAATACACGGGTTTTGTCAGCCCCGGGATTTTCGCCATGTTCTTCCTGGGCTTTTTCTGGAAACGCACGAATTCAAATGCGGCCCTCTTCGCCACCATCGGCGGATTCGCGTGCTCCTGTTTCCTGAAATTTATTCCGAATTTCGTAGACCTTTCCGGACTCGCCTCCCACGGCTTTGCCAAGGCGAATGACGCCGGCGTTTACGAGATCCCTTTTTTAGATCGTATGGAGATGGTCTTCATTTTCTGCGTGATTGGGATGGTGATCATCAGCCTGCTCGGGAAAAGGCCCGCCGCCCCGGGCAGCGGCGAAAGCTCCTCCGGAACCTGGTTGGAGGTCGATGCCTCCATGTTCAAAGTATCGAATGGATTCTTAGCGGGCACGCTGATCGTGTGCGGCGCCCTGGTGGCACTGTACGCGGTGTTTTGGTAGGTTGAACTGCGTTCCCTTCCTATCTGCTCTACGATCCTGGTCTCCGCCGGGGGCGCTGGCGAGCAGCCACGCCCCCCAGTCCATCCGCGATCAGCGGCGCGCGCACTCACTGCTCAGTCAAATGCTGCTGGAAGTAGAAAATCGACCTTCATTACCAAAAACTGAGCGGTGACTCAGTTCATTCAATTTCTCGATGGTTCACATTCAATTTCTGGATAGTTTCAGAGGTTAAGTTAACCATCCAAGCCGTTAACTCAACCCAATTAAACTTGCTTTTTTCCGGAAGAAAGTTGAGACTCCAAGGCTTTGTTGGGGCTGGGCTGTTTTCATAAGCAGCAAGATGCCAGATAAGCCCTCTAGCCGGGATTATGACGAATGCAAACCGAGCCAGTGGCAGGCCTTTGCCGTTGAAACAGTACCAAGCCCAAGTAACAGAACTACAGGAACCGTGTGGCGGAATGGGCTGAAAGTTAAGTCTTAACACCCTGCTCGGGTCGACCTCAGCGGTCAGGTCAATAGTCCGCACAGTCTGTCCAATATTGTAAAAATCCGTTGTCGCTAAAAGGAGCTGAAAATGAATCCCCCCCAAGTAAAACGTGCGTTTCGCCCGGTATTGATGACCCTTTTTGGGGCCTTGATGTTATTTGTCATGCTTTCTCTTCTCGGGTACTTGAATCCACCCAACGTCGTAAAAGCCCAAGTTACTAAATACGATTGGCTGCAATTCAGCGGTGACGCACCGAAATCCGGCGCCAACTATGGTGAGACCATACTTAATGCAAGCAACGTGAGTGGCCTTAAAAATGTCTTCACATTACCGTTGAATGCGGGCACCGATGCGGCTCCCGTCTTTCTCACGGGCGTTTCGACGTCCAGCGGAGTGAGAGATCTTGGCTTTGTTAACGACAAACTAGGAGGTATTTATGCGTTTGATGCGCAGAAGGGAACGGTAATATGGACGGCAAAAGCGGCAGGAGGTTTCAATAATTCCAGTCCGGCCATCGATCCAAATCGACAGTTTGTCTATTTTCCAGGGGCAGATGGTTTCGCTCATAAATTTAACGTGGCGGATGGCACCGAAGTTACCGGTGGCGGTTGGCCGGAGAGGATAACCTCATGCAGCGGAACCAAGATTCCGTCAGCACTGGCGATTGCAACCGACGCGAGTGGCGTTACCAGGCTTTACGGTTCCAGCTCGGGTTTTGGAGCCTGTGGCTTCGGAAGCATTACGGCTATCGACTTGGCTACCGGCACACAACATGTCTTCAACTTGTCATGCAGCAACGTCGATGGACACCCCGGGACGGCTGGCGTCACAGGTTGCGCTAGCGGGGGTTCAGGAAATTGGTCACGCGCCGGAGAAATTTACGATCCCGCCACGAACCTGATTTATGTAGCCTCGGCTGAATTTGGCGCTTTCAATCCAGCTGCACACCGCTGGTCGCAGTCAGTGGTGGCAGTCAATGCGGATGGCACTGGTGTTAACAATGGTCCGGTCGACAGCTATACCCCTCCAAGTTTTGCGGCTGAAATCGCCGCCGATAAGGACCAAGGCAGCAATATTGGGAACGTCATGCCTCATTTGCCAGGCAGCACTATCGCCAATGTGGTGTTAACGTGCGGAAAAACCGCCCAGATGCGGCTGCATAATGCGGATAACCTGAGCGGCCAGGGTGGTCCCGGTCATACAAGCGGCCAGTTCTTTAGTATTGCGCTGCCTCAGGGAGGCGAGGCCTTCTCCCAGTTTGCTGTGTACACCGATTCAAATGGCACCACTTGGGTCGTTCCCCCAAGCACAGCTGGCATCTCCGCTCTCCAATATAAACTGGGCGCCGGAGGCACCCCGACCCTGGTGCCGATATGGCACGTCAACAATGGCTGGGACACTTCTGCCATTGTGGCCAACGGCGTCGTCTACAGCGCCAACGAGTCTGGACACGTTTTCGCCCTGGACCTCGCGACAGGAACCCAGTTGTGGACTGCAGCGACAAACTCACGTCACTGGTCCAGCGTCGTCGTAGCCAATGGCATGGTTTACATCACAGATGGGTTCGGAGCTACAGGCGGCCGGCTCTTGGCCTTTGGCTTGCCTTCCAGCGGCGGCAACCCGCCACCAGCGCCGGCGCTGGCAGCGCCAAGCGCGGGCAACGGTCAGGTAAGTCTCTCCTGGTCGGCTTCAACGGGCGCCACCAGCTACAACGTAAAACGCACCTTGACCAGCGGCATGAACTATGCGCTTGTAGCATCGGGCGTGACTTCAACCAGCTTCACCGATACGACCGTGACCAATGGCACGAAGTACTTTTATGTGGTCTCGGCACAGAACGCGGCCGGCGAAAGCGCTAACTCGAACGAGGTCTCCGCTACGCCAACGGGTGGCGCAACACCGCCGCCGGCGCCGACGCTGGCAACGCCAACTGCGGGCAACAATCAGGTAAGTCTCTCCTGGTCGGCCTCGGCAGGCGCCAGCACCTACAACGTAAAACGCACCTTGACCAGCGGCGCCAACTATGCGGTTGTAGCATCGGGCTTGACTGCCACCAGCTTTACCGATACGACCGTGACCAACGGCACGAAGTACTTTTATGTAGTCTCGGCACTGAACACGGCTGGCGAAAGCCCTAACTCGAACGAGGTTTCGGCTACTCCAGCGAGTGGACCCGTGATTGCCATCAATGCCGGAGGACCGGCCGTAAGCCCGTTCGCGGCCGATATGGACTTCGCTGGCGGCACGACCATCAATCACGCCAACACCATCAATCTGACCGGGGTAACCAACCCGGCGACCATGCAGGTGTATCAGACGGCGCGGATTGGGAACTTCACCTACACGATTCCGGGATTTACCGCCGGATCGAGTCATACCGTGCGCCTGCACTTTGCCGAAACCTTCTGGACGGCGGCGGGCAAGCGCAGGTTCAATGTTTCCATTAACGGGACGCAGGTGCTTACCAACTTTGACATCTTTGCAACGGCAGGCGCCATGAATAAGGCAACCATCCAGCAGTTCACGGGCAATGCCAACGCGTCCGGGCAGTACGTGATTCAGTTCACCGCGGTCCTGGATAAGTCCCTGGTGAGCGGAATCGAGGTTCAGTAAACAAATTCAGAGGAGAAACGGGCCAGTTATGTTCTGGCCCGTTTCGAATCGGAAGCTTTCATGCAGAACAGATTCAAGTGCCTCAGTTCTGTTGATTCCCGGCGTTGGAGTGTCGTCGCTGAGCTGATTCCCGTATTTCTTTCTTGATCTATTCTGCGAGCTCGGCGGAACAGAATCTGATTGCACCGGCACGTGAAATGCGGAATCCGTCCGCCACGACTATTTTTTCCACGGAGACGACATTACGGCCAGGCAGTACGTGTTTCAGTTCACCTCGGTCATAGATAAGTCCCTGATAAGCGGAATTGAGATCCAGTAAGACAATTTAAGAATGCAAGCAACTTTAACTAAGGAGCATCTTTTGATGAAGATCTTGTGCCCAGAAATGCAGAAAGTGCAGGCAGTTCCCCCGGTCCATCATTCACGAGGGGTGGCGCTGCAATGGTTATTGATGATATCGGTCCTGCTACTCACAGTGGGCCGCACCAGTGCTCAGACCACCTGGAACCTGGTTTGGAGCGACGAATTTAATGGCGTTAAGGGAACTATTCCAAGTTCTTCCGATTGGAACTTTGTGCAGACCGGTACCCCTCCCAATGGAGAGGCCGAGCACTACTGTTCTCCCGCCCCCTTGCCTACCGACCCTACCGTCGCCGGTTGTGATGTCACCAAGCCCAATATTTATGAGGACGGCAACGGAAACCTGGTCATCCTCATGGAGAACAGAAACGGTATATGGACCTCGGGCCGCATGAACACTGGAATACCAAAAGGTGCGACAACGACAAAACATGAGTTCACATATGGGCGGATGGAGGCAAGGATTAAGCTTCCCGTCGGCGCAGGTTTCTGGCCGGCCTGGTGGATGTTAGGAAGTAACCATGACACGATTGGCTGGCCGACATGCGGCGAGCAGGACATCATGGAATGGCGCAACGGTTATGGGCCGAGCACGACTTCATCCACAGTTCACGGACCGGGATACTCCGGCGGGGCCGGAATTGGCAGCCGTTTTACATTCCCCAATGGCGGAAGAATTGACGATGCCAACTATCACACCTACGGCGTGGTCTGGTCCCAAAACAAGATGCAATTTTATCGGGACGATCCCACCAAGCCTTACTTTACGGTTACGCCGGCCAGCATTCCAGCCGGCGATCAATGGGTATTCAATCATCCCTTCTATCTGATACTCAACTTCGCAATTGGCGGCGCCTTCGGAGGAGCCATCAATAATCCGCCCAATCCCTCCATGATGCTGGTGGACTATGTTCGAGTGTATGAGCCGGGTGTCGGCCCGCCGGCAGCGCCAACAGGACTGAAGGCAGTCGCGGGAAATAACCAGGTAAGTCTCTCCTGGACTGCCTCGTCGGGCGCCAGCACCTACAACGTAAAACGCACGTTGACCAGCGGCATGAACTATGCGCTTGTAGCATCGGGCGTGACTGCAACCAGCTTTACCGATACGACTGCGTCCAATGGCACGACCTACTTTTATGTGGTCTCGGCACAGAACTCGGCTGGCGAAAGTCCCAACTCTAACGAGGTTTCCGCGACGCCAACGACTGGACCACCACCGGTAGCGATTGCCATCAATGCCGGAGGACCGGCGGTAAGCCCGTTCGCGGCCGATATGGACTTCGCTGGCGGCACGACCATCAATCACGCGAACACCATCAATCTGACCGGGGTAACCAACCCGGCGCCCATGCAGGTCTATCAGACTGCGCGGGTGGGGAGTTTCACCTACACGATTCCCGGATTTATCGCCGGATCGAGTCATACCGTGCGCCTGCACTTCGCCGAGACCTTCTGGACGGCGGCGGGCAAGCGCAGGTTCAATGTTTCCATTAACGGGACGCAGGTGCTTACCAACTTCGACATCTTTGCAGCGGCAGGCGCCATGAATAAGGCAACCATCCAGCAGTTCACGGGCAATGCCAATGCGTCCGGGCAGTATGTGATTCAGTTCACCGCGGTCACAGATAAATCCCTGGTGAGCGGAATCGAAGTTCAGTAATTGCCGATTTATGACGATTATCCACTTGTGCGCCAAGTGGATAATCGTCATGGCAAATCACCCCGGACTGTTTCTCTTCAGCGGAAGTTCGGCCACACATTTTGAAGTTCAGTTCACCCAAAATAGGAGTAAACTGCCGGGCGCAGTACCTCAGCCAGGCAATTCACTTACAATAGCCAACCAAAATTTCAAAGATTGTTATGACATTACAATACGGAGGATTTAATTATGTTCAACCGGATATGTCGTATCTCATTATTCATGCTTGCCTTGTTCTTCATCCCTTCACTGCTTTCAGCGACCACCTTCTATCTCGACTGTAACGGCGGCAATGACGGAAATGCAGGCACTACTCCCTCTACCGCGTGGAAATCGCTGGCAAAAGCTAATGCCACAACCTTTGCTCCGGGCGATTCCCTCTTGCTGTTCACGGGTTGTTCCTGGACAGGTACATTGCACCCGGGCGGCAGCGGCACTGCCGCAAATGTAATCACGCTTGACCAGTTCGGTACCGGAGCCATGCCGCGCATTGACGGCGGGGCGGCGGTGACCGCTACGGTGGAGCTGAGTGGCCAGCAATATTGGGACATCAACAATCTCGAGATCACCAACGCGGGGGCTGCGGGACTGCACCGGGGCGTGCTCATTATTGCCACGGGTACCTCGCACCACATCCATCTGGTGGGGTTGAACATTCACGACGTTAGCGGCCAATTGGGCGCCGATAATACATCCAAGGCCACTGGAGGCATCGGATTCGAGTCTCACGGCGGGGCTGGAGCCAAATTCGACGATGTCCTTGTCGAAAATTGCACGGTCACGCATGTAGACGACGTTGGACTCTATACGACCTCCGATTCAGGGACGAACCCGCGGGCAGGAAGTTTTGCCACAGCGGCGTGGACCAACGTGATCATTCGAGGAAACCACTTCACCAACATCGGCAAGAACACGATTATTGTTCGTGCCGCGAACGCGCCCTTAATCGAGTCGAACGTAATCAATGGTTCATCGACGCGATTGCATGGCAACGCAATCTTCACCATCGGCACTTTGAATGCGGTGATGCAGTTCAATGAGGTATTCGGTACCGCCCCCAATTTCACCGGCCTGGAGGGAGCGGCATTCGATCCCGATGGCGATAGTCAATCGACACTTGTTCAATACAACTACACCCACAACAACGGCGGGGGCCTGGCCAATCCCAACGATATTCCGGGCGGCTTCTCCGACGGCACCATCATTCGCTACAACATCAGCCAGGACGATGTGCACAGAGTCATCGAGTTCAGCGGGGCCTGCACGAACACACAGATTTATAACAATACAATCTATATCGGTGCGGGGTTGTCGCCCAGCATCTTTGGCGGTCATGCTTTTGGCGGCACGGGAGGCCTTGCCAGCAACACTACTTATTCCAACAACATCATCTACAACGTAGGGAATGGTACTTACAATGTCACAGGCTTGGCCAACAACGTCTTCAATTCAAACCTGTTCTTTGGGAATCATCCGGCCAGCGAACCGGCGGACCCGCACAAGATCACGGCCGATCCAATGCTGGTCTCCCCTGGAAGCGGCGGGGTAGGAATCAATACGGTGGATGGTTATCACCTTAAAGCGGGATCGCCCGCTGCGGGTTCTGGCGCGGTAATCGCCAATAATGGTGGCCGCGATTTCTTTGGAACAGCCTTGCCGAGCGGCGCGCCCGACCGTGGTGCGGCT
>DATHMH010000029.1:0-2462 GCA_035487295.1 Terriglobales bacterium | reverse complement strand
CCTCAGCCCCGCGCGCTTCATCACCGATTACATCGCCGGTCTCTATCACCGGCCGCTCCTCATGCCCGACCAGCCCAAGCGCATGGGCGAAACCATCAAGCTCATGCCCAACGCCCCCAACGGCCTCGCCGCTCTCTACGTAAACCGCGGCCTCGGCACCGTCGGCGCGCCAGTCCGCCTCGGCGCCCCTCCGGAAATCACCCACATCGTCCTCCGCCGCGTTTAGGCCATTCTTTCTGGTACATTCCGGGTGAACAGACATAGTCTGCAGGAATAAGCTAGCTTCGGATTAGGCGGGCTGTCGCTAACCAACACCAGCGGAACCGGTCACTGTCCCTTCGTTTTGGCTAATTCAGCTCGATAAATCGATTGGTAGACAGCACCTTTGTATTCGCCTGAACCGTCTTCAAAATCATTCAAAGCAAGTAAATAAAGGTCGATCCGGTTTTTACTCCCTGTGACAAGCGTTTCGAGCCAAAATGCTGCGTACATTCTAGTTTCCTCCGATGAGGTTTTCTGACCAGCTATCTGAATAATCTCCTCCTCGCTCTTGCCGTCGAATTCCTTCCGATGTTCTTCAATTCCTGGCCCTTGAGCCACGTCTGTAATCGATCCCTTTTTGAGGTGTATGCGGGAAACCATTTGGATTTCGGCGCGTAGATCGTGGACCGTGCTGAGTTGAGGATCCAAGTTTTGCGGCGGATCCCAACCAGCGAAACACGCTTGAATCGTAAGCGCGAATACGACTGGGCATGCGTAAACACAGTCATCGAGAACTATTGGAAGATTTAAGTCCTTTGCCAGAATTGGGGCGAACGAAGGATCGCGCACTAAAGTTGAAATGTATACTGCCCGGCGCGCGGCGATTGGATCAGTCCGCAATAACCGGGGATAATTGCGAAGGCTCTCTTGGATGCGCGGAACATATTGCCGCGAGTCGCGGAGGACAATGTTAATGGCGGCGCGCTGGTCTGCCAAAGACCTTGAATGGAGCAGAACATCATAAGCGTCCGATTGCGTAGATACGGACTGAGGGCTGAGTACAACGGTATGTCCAGCAGCTTCAATCGCCAGCTGTGGGACAGGCAATAACGAAATCGCTCCGAGCAAAGCAATGTACCGAGTGGGGCTGGCCATGAGTTATCTCCATCGAAAAGCCACTCTTAATGATGCACGGTTTTGTGGCGGAATTGACCTTCCCAACCCTTGGATGTTTCGAGGCAAGCACCGGTCTGTTAGCACGTTTCTTGATTGCGCTGCGGATTCTAAAATCCGCTCGGTAATTCCATGGGCACAGAGGAGCTGGACTACTTGCTTGATACGGCGTCGGACCCTGCCAAAGCTGCGTCGAGCACCGGCACGGGTTCGTCTTTGCTCATCGAGGGGAACTTGCCGTAGGTCATCCCGCGCCACAACCACTCCATGGGGCCAAAGCGATACCGCTGCAACCACCAGTTGCTGAAGACAACCTGCGCACCATAGAGAATGACCGTGGGAATCAACCCGACCGCTGGTCCGATTCGGCCATAGAGACCCGTCGTGTAGTGATAAAAGAACAAGGTGCATAGCACGGATTGCATCAAGTAGTTGGTCAACGCCATCCGCCCAACGGCGGCAAAGGGGAGCAAGATGCGTCGCCACTCCTCGTGCAAAAAGATAAGCGACAGCCCCGAAGCGTAACCCGCAGCCAAGATGTGGGATCCGGGCAGCCAGAGAACTCCGCCCAGCCAGGCCCACAACGAAGCAGTGCCGGGGGGAACAACCGCTTTCACGATCGCCACGAAAATACTGACGATCAACCCTACCGGCATGCACCATCCGCAAACGCGTTTCAGCACTGGCCTGTATTCCTCAAGCCGTTGCACGATGCCGGCCCGCCACACCCACATCCCAAGCAGAAATAGCGCCGCCGCATAGATCGCAAACAGAGTCGTGGGCAGCTCCCGCTTCCATTCCACCCAGTTTTGCGCAAGGATCTGCCGGACCGTTCCATGCGCGTAGATGTTGATGACCGTGTAAAGCTTTTGCACGTCCGGCGGTTTGGGATCCATCCAGGGCCGATGGAAGCGGCTGAAATACAGTGCCAAAAAAACCATGCTGCCCACGATAGGCAGCGAGAACAAACCTCCAGCCCACCACAGCAATGTCCTCTGCTGACGTTTTCGGAAGAGCAGCAAAATGGTGCCCGAAAATGCATAGGTCAGCAGGACATCGCCCGCCCAGATCAGCATCCCGTGAATCAGCCCGAACAGGGCGAGCGCCAGAAGTCTTCGGGGATAAAAGCTCAGGAAGCGCACGCCGCGCGCTTCCGCCCGGCTCATCTGGATAGCAAAGCCCATCCCAAACAGGAATGAAAAAATAGAGATAAATTTCCCTTGGATAAATCCGTCGATGAAGACCTGAGCCAGGACGTCGGCCCGGCTGTGAAAGAGGACCCCGATGTTGTCGTAGCAATCGAGCGG
>DATHMH010000028.1:0-15953 GCA_035487295.1 Terriglobales bacterium | reverse complement strand
CAGGTCGGAAATCAGTATGGACGGAAGTTTCCTTTTCAACTGCAGAAGAGCGTCAAAGCCGTGGGTGGCGATACTGACGTCGTATCCCGAGGCTTTCAGCACCATGGCCAGACTGTCGCGAACGGCAGCCTCATCATCCACTACTAAAATTTCATGTTTGAAAGAGTTTGCCATCGGAACCCTCCTCTCCCTACCCGGGACCAGATTTTTCGAGACACGATTATGTATTCAGCAGTTCGCAAAAACTATTCAAAATGGGACAGCCCTCTGAATTATTAAGAATGTGCAATTTTGAACTCAGCCCTTTTGTGCCTGAAATGGGAATGTAATTCATTGGCCAACAACATCCGATCGCGGAAGACGAAATCATGCGCATCTCTGAAGATATTCTTAGTAACGCTGTTCTCCTGGAAGTGTTGCTGACTATCAGAATAGAACTGGCCTGAGCGGCGCGGCGTTGGTAGCGGAGTACGGACAACTCCGGGAGCCACCCACAAGCAGCGGAGGCCGGCCCTCAAGGAACGGAAGGCTCAATCGTGGAGAACAACATTGAGCAGCGCACTGTTAACTCGCAAGACGCCGTTATATTCGATGAATCCTAATTTTCGAAAGCGGTTCATGAAAAAACTGACCCGTGAGCGGGTTGTTCCCACCATCTCTGCCAGCGTTTCCTGGCTTATTTTGGGAATTACGGTTTCCGGCGTACCGTCTTTGCCAAATCGGGCCAGCAGCAGCAGGGTCCGGGCCAGACGCTTCTCACTGGAATTGAAGAGCTGATCAATCAAGTCTTCTTGAATGCGAACGTTGCGGGCCAGCAAAAAGGCGACAAATACATCAGAGAACGCTTGCTCCTCGTGAAGCGCCCTTACCATCTCTGCTCGTTCAATCTTGAGCAATGTGCAGGGGGTAAGGGCGATCGCGGTTGCCATGCGGTGCGGCTGGATGGCCGCTACGCACTCTTCGCCTACGAAGGAGCCGGCGCCCAGCAAAGCGATGGTCGCTTCTTTGCCGCGCTTGGAGAAGACCGTAAGCTTGACCTTGCCCTTCTGGATGAAAAAGACGGCATTGGCGGCGTCTCCTTGTGAAAAAATGCTCTGACCTTTTTCCGTAGTAATAATCTTGCGGCCCAGGCCGCTCTTTGCCAAAAAGGCTTCTGGGGTAAGAGCTGCCTCGGCACGAGACAATTTGCCGTTGCTTTTCAACAACTTTTCGAGGCTACCTGCCGGTGAAAGACCGCGCTGCCCGTTCTTCTTGCCCATGCTGTTTTTCGCCGCAAGTATCCCCGGTTCAAAGGCCGCCTTGGCGTCAGGGAGTGTGTTGTTTGTTTTCATCGCTCTCCCATGTTACCGGTCCATAAAAAGTGAAACTATTCAATTTTGAACACAATGCCAGGCGAACCCTCTCAGTCATTGGGCGCAATTTTGGATTCTCGAAGCCACCTTTGCCTTGACTCGCCGTCTGCTGATGCCGGAGGTGGTGGCTACGCTGGGCGCAGTCAGAGGCCATATTGGCGCAGATTTGATCAATGTTTTTTCGCCTGAGTTCACAAATCGCACGCCAAGTTTCTCACCACGATTTTCGAACACTTGCCCTATCCCAAATACCGCGTGCTCAACCCAATCATTCAATTTAATCTTCATAAGTGTGCCCCCGTTTTTAGCCGCGCGATAAAAGAATCATCTCACCTGGCATGCGACCGAAGCTGTGCACAATCGCTCACGTAAAGGCCTCCCGAAACGGCTCGATTAGAAGCAATGAGGCCGATGGTCTGTTCAGGAAGACTGCCCTCTACGACGATTAAAACTGGGTTATCGCCGCAATTCCCGGGAAAGACTGCAATAGTCAGCTTGGCGGTCAATTCTGAACAGTATTCCAACTTTCAATGAATTAATACTTACATATTGAACTGGCTTTGCACCCGCACGAACCCGGTGACCTTCCTGCCAGTGGAATCGTTATAAGCCTCAATATCCGTAATCGGTTTGAGCAGCTAAGGCCGGAATCGGAGCGGTGCACAAGCCTCAAAATCGTTTTCCCGTTTTAGGAGCAAAAATGACCATGAATCAATGCAGCCGATTTCTTATGTTGGGATTATTGATTATTTTCACTGCCGGCTGGGGTTTACCCAGCGCAGCCCAGCAAAGCATACCGAATCAAAGCGCGGCCATGGAAACTACGCCCACCATCCATGTCAACGTCGTCGGGCGTACCACGAAAGCAGTGAACTATCACTTCCGCAGCGGTGGAACAAAGGTGGACTTGCAGGGTACCGATCTGATGCCCAAGGCAAGCGGTATCGCTAAAGTAGAGAGCCATCAGGGCAGCATCACGCTCGACGTCAAAGTCCGCGGACTTGACTCACCACAGACGTTTGGCACTGAATACCTCACATATGTCCTGTGGGCAATTACTCCTGAGGGACGCGCCAGTAATCTGGGAGAAGTAGTCCCCGGCGACGATCGCAACATGAAGTTAACCACCGATCTTCAGGCTTTTGGCCTTGTCATCACCGCCGAGCCCTACTTCGGGGTTACCCAGCCGAGTGACCTGGTTGTCATGGAGAACATGGTTCGCCCCGACACCGTGGGTGCTACCGAATACATTGATGCCAAATACGAACTCGTCGGTCGCGGCCAATATATTCCCAAGCGCGAAGCCTACGCGCCCCTGGTGCTTGATCCCAAGGTTCCCCTTTATCTGCATGAAGCCCGCAACGCAGTTCGCATCGCGCAATTGGCGGGAGCGGAACAATATGCTTCTGACAGTTTCGGCAAGGCAGCTAATTTGCTACAGCAAGCTGAGGGCTATCAGGCTAACAAGAAGCCCGAACAGAAACCCCTTGCGACTGTTGCCCGCGAAGCCGTGCAGGCGGCAGAGGACGCACGCCTGATTACCGTACGCCGCCGCGAGCAGGAAGATGTCGCCAAGGAGCGCCAAGCCGGGGCCGACCGCGAAGCTAAAGCCAATAATGAAACCGCACAGGCCAACGCGAACGCCAACATTCAATCGGAGGCAGCACGCAGCGCTCGCGTAGATGCCGATCAGGCCCGCGCTGGCCAGGCTAAGGCCGAAGCGGATAGCGCGCAAGCAAAGGTGGATGCGGCAGACATCGCAGCACAGGCCAATGCGAAAACTGACATTCAATCAGAGGCAGCACGCAACGCCCGCGCAGACGCCGACCAGGCGCGAGCCGGCCAAGCTAAAGCCGAAGCGGATAGCGCGCAAACAAGGCTGGATGCACAGCAACAAGCGGTAAAGTCAGAGGCAGATAAGGCACAACTGCGAGCGCAATTGTTGCAGCAGCTCAATGCCGTCCTGGAAACGCGCGATACTGCGCGCGGTCTGGTAATCAATATGTCGGATGTCCTCTTCGAAACTGCGAAATCCGGATTGCGCCCTCTTGCCCGTGAACGGCTGGCAAAGATTGCCGGAATCGTAATGGCGAATCCCGACCTTCGCTTGACAGCCGAGGGGCATACGGACAGTGTGGGTGCGAGTTCTTACAATCAGCAGCTTTCGGAAGAACGCGCTGGGTCCGTTCGGGACTACCTTGTGCAGCAGGGCATTCCGACGTCATCCATCACGTCGCGCGGTTATGGCCAGACGCAACCGGTAGCATCTAACCATACTGCAGCAGGCCGGCAGCAGAATCGCCGCGTGGAACTGGTGGTCTCAGGTGAAACCATCGGCGGAGTCGCAACAACTGCTTCGGTGAACTAGAGAATTGTTCGCTCTGCCGTGAGACTGGCAGCCTTGCCGATGCTACAGCCCTGATATAAGAGAGCAGCGGCCAGGCCGCAGTCGATGCGGACGAAGTTCTCTCGATGACCAATTGCGCCTTCTTTCGGCTGATAGCTGATAGAAGGCGCAGTTATTGCAAGAGTGACGAGAAACAGCGATTGAAGTCCTTGAACAAAAGACCATTGGGGTGCACATATGTCATTGATCAACGGCGACAAGGCAAGAGAAAACCGCAAGCGCAGGTCGAAGCAGAAGATGAGAGAAAAGGTTCGAGCACTCAGGAATGGCATCGGGAAGCAGTCAAACCGAAAGCCAGCGACCGCGCAGACTTTTCCATTTCATGAGCCGCAGCCATTAAGAGGCTAGAGGCAGAAGCAGGGAAGCCTCTCTGTCCAATGCAAATGGGAAGTACTTCAACGGCGGTTGCTATGCGGCTTGCTTGCCGGCGATCACGCCGAGATGGGCGGCCTTATCTCGCGCCCCTAATACCTTGCAACAGAGTGTCCTGAAAGGAGTCGCTTCTGAACTGTAGCATCGCCAGTTGCTCATTGGCGCCGTGGCGGATTACACCAAACCATCCGGCTTGCACGTCTCCGTCCTTCAAGAAGGGATCGCAGATGATATAGAAACTCCTCTGCTCGACGCCAAAGTAAATTCTACCCCTGTCGCCCGTTGTGGATCCCTCGTACCGCGGGTTTAAAATGGCCAGCAGTTCCGCCTCAACCGACGCCGCGAGGCTCCTGCCATCGAGACCTCCGCACTCTTCTTGTTCGTGTCTTCCTTTTCCCGGGGGCTTTGTTGCAAGTCGAAATGCTGTTTCTTCTGAATTCTCTCATCGGACGCAGCAATAAACTTATCAAGCTCTCTCATCAAAATCTCCTTTTGAATCGTTGGAGTCTCGGGTGCATTAGCGGGAGTCCAGAGCGTAAGCCTGAGTGCACCCCTGACATGACAACCCCAATTGGAATGAAGGTGGGGAGGCTGGCCATTTTCAGAACTGAACCATCATGCATGGCCGCTACCAGCCGGAGCCATGTTGTTTTTCTCCTGCAGCTTCATTTGTTTCACGATCTGCTCGACAGCCTCTGAGATTGATAATGCCTCTGCGGCATGATAGAGCTTTTCGCCGTTACAGCCGATCACCTGCGCCGAGTAAATTTCCTGAGTACCACGATATGTGCCGGAGATCTGGATCGTGAACAGCAGCGTAGTCATGGTTTGTTGCTCCCTGGTTCACAAATCGATTTTCACTGAGGCAGCGAAGTTTTTCTTTCCTATTTCCATAATTCTATCTACCATTTCAGGCTCGCACGCGTGCCTAAACTGCTGGAAGTGGTTTACCACACTCCAAGCAACATGCTCTTGATCGAGATGTGATCAACCGGCAAGATGGGCACATTCTGAGCGATCCGAATTTGGCAATCTCTGGTTTCAGCCTGCGCATCCTGTAGACGAACAAGATCGCGAAGAGCGCAACCAGCAAACTGAAAGAAATAACAATTACATTCATAGAGATGCTCTTTTCTCGCTTTTAGTTCGTTCTGCACTGGCGATCACGTCGAATCTTCGTGCGCTGGTTTCGGACATTTCAGGCAACGCCGCCATTTTTCAGCTCCGGTTGTGCTTCAGACCGACTGTTGAATTAGCCCGCGGCCGTGGCACTCCCTGCATTTGCGGCTGTACATTTGCCCGGTACCATCGCAAACCGGGCATGTCTCGACGCGACCTTCAGATGGTTTCCCTTTGGGAACGTGAGAATACGTCACGCCCTCATATGTAATGCCGGTTACTTCTGTTGTGATCTCTGGTGCTATCGTCACAATGCCCTCCTGTTGGTGAACAGATCCGCGTATACACTCGCGCGCTCACTATGGCCTGAGACAGAAATAAGCCTTTGTTTATGCAGCGCTCTTCTTGTCAGCTTCCTGCCCGGGAGGGGTGGTCGCATGACCGCCGCAGTGCTCGGCATGTAATTTTGCTACCTCGGCGTCATGATGAAGCGCCTGTTGAGTGTGTCCATGAGCGATGTAGGCATGGTGTGCAGCCTTTTCGTGCTCTTCGGTCTGGTCGTAATTCGCAGCCGCTTTGTAATGGTACGCAGCGCGTTCATGATGACGAGCAGCGTGATGATAGTGTTCCCAAGTCTTGGACATTGGTTCTCCTTAAGCATTGATCCCCGGCGAATCCTGGGACCGGCTGAACTTTCTTGAACAGACCCTTAGGCCGCCGCCGCAGCAATCTGGGCTTGCCCGAAAGCCTAGAACACTATTGTTTGGCTTCTACAGTGACTAGTCTGGTCAAAATTGAACAGAATGTTCAAAACGCGAAATCTCTGTTTTGCACGACTAGGAGAAGTAAGCCATTTTGAACAGATTGCCTGACCCTCCGACTCACATAATTGCCAGGAAGTGAATCTTACGGGAGTCTCGATGCTATTAAGGGTCGACAAAGACGCTCATCTCAGATACACTGCAACGCGACAAAAAGCGCCCTGATCAAAAGGTGAAGAAATTATTTTGTGAGTGAGAGGGCAAAACCGAAAGACTCGTCCAAACAAACGGAGCCGCCTAACTCAGACGATGGCATTCCGAGAAGGGACTCCGGGGCAGAATAACATCACCAATTACACTGATGCGTTTTCTCCGACAACGACATCGGGAGAGACGGTCTCAAGCCTGAGCTTGCCAAAGAACGGCAACATGTATGTTCTGGCGATAACGGAAGTGAAATAAGCAAGGCGCTCGGATAAACCGACGACGCTAACACATAAGGAGTGTGAAAATCATGTTGAATTCTCTTCTTCGTTTCATTCAAAAACTATGGGTTTTAACTTTCGTTGGCATGGCCTTCTATGCCGGCTCGCCGGCGCTGGCGGCCAGTGCTCCGGGGGACGTTGTCGGCAAGGTCAGCGTTGGCTATCAAGGCTGGTTTGGGGCCGCAGGCGATGGATCGCCACAAAATAATTGGTGGCATTGGAGCCAGAATTGGAACGTGATTTTCTCGCCTTCCAATAACGGTGAAAGCGACTCCTGGCCTGATGTGCGGGATTACACCAGAACCTACCACACTGGCTTTGCCAACCTTGGCAACGGCCAGCCGGCAAACGTGTTTTCCTCGTATGATCAACAAACCGTCAACGCCCAGGTTTCATGGATGCAACAGAACGGAATTGACACCATAGCTTTGCAAAGATTTAATCCCGCGGGCGAAGCCAACCGCGATGGCATGGCGGTAAGGGTCAGGACGGCAGCGGAAACCTTTGGCCGCAAGTTTTACATCATGTACGACATCACGGGCTGGCAAACCATGGACACAGATCTCAAGACCGACTGGATTAACAAGATGAGCGCTCATACGGCATCTGCCATGTATGCGCGCCAGAACGGCAAGCCGGTCGTGTGCATCTGGATGGCCACCAGCACCCGCCCAGTCTCCGAACTTCTCGATATAGTGAATTGGTTCAAGGGTCAAGGTGTTTATGTGATTCTCGGCGTTCCGCGCGACTGGCGCACCGCCGATGCCAGCAAGCTTCCCGTATATAACGCGGCGAACATGCTTTCACCGTGGCTGATAGGGTCCGTTGGCAACATCAGCGACGCGAACAATATTTTCAACAACTTTATGGTGGCTGATCAGGCATATTGCAATGCCCACGGCATTGACTACCAGCCGGTTGTGTTGCCGGGCGATTTGCGCTTGCACCAACGGTCTCATGGAAATCTCATGTGGGATATGTTTTACAACGCCGTCCGGCTGCATGTCCAAGGCATTTACATCTCCATGTATGACGAATACGGTGAAGGAAACCAAATTATGAAAACGGCGGAAACCCAGGCGATGGTTCCGGTCGGCGGGGGCTACGTAAGTTTGGACGAGGATGGCACCCATTGCACCTCTGACTACTACATAAGAATCGCCGGCGCAGGCGACAGAATGTTGAAAGGTTTGATGCCCTTGAGCGTGGTGCGTCCGACCAATCCGGGCGGCGCCCAACGGTTGGTCCCAGGCGCAACTGTTGCCCTCAAGGCAGTCGTCAACGGCGAATTCGTTTGCGGCTTCTCTTCTCCTTTGATTGCCAACTGCAGCACGCCGCAGGAATCTTTCCAGGTGGTGGACGCCGGCAACGGAAACATCGCACTGCGCTCCCTGGACAACAACGACTATGTGACCGCCGAGAATGCCGGCGCAAGCAGTCTGATTGCCGACCAGCCTGCACTCGGTGCGTGGCAAACATTTACCGAGGTTGATGCGGAAAATGGACACATCGGGCTGCTAGCCACGGCCAATGGCAAATATGTGACTGCGGCCAATGCCGGTGCGAGCCCCTTGATTGCCAGCAGCACCTCCGTTGCTTCCTCAGAATCCTTCACAGTTGTGCCTGGTACATCCTCGTGCACCACGGTTCCCTCGGCGCCGAGCGGGCTGACAGCCACAGCGGCATCGTCGAGCCAGATCAACCTGAGCTGGGCGGCGAGCACCGCTGGCTCCGGCTGCTCGAATACTTACAGTGTGTTTCGCAGCACAACGAGTGGCTTTACGCCATCCAGCAGCAATCAGATCGCTAGTGGCCTGACCTCTACGTCGTTCTCGAATACCGGCCTGGCAGCGTCTACCACTTACTTCTACGTTGTAGAAGCCGTGGATTCCGCTGGCTCCTCGGGGGCGTCGAACCAGGCTAGCGCGACCACGACCAGCGGTGGTGGCGTGTGCTCCACCCTCTGCATTGATTCGGGTTCAACCACTGGCGTAAGTCCGTTCGGGGCTGACAAGGACTTCACCGGCGGAGTGACCATCAATCATGCCAACACGATCAACACCAGCAAGGTGACGAACCCGGCTCCGGCGGCGGTGTATCAGACGGCGCGCATCGCCACAGCGACTGCCAGATCCTACACCTACACCATCCCCGGCCTCACAGCCGGGTCAAGCCATACCGTGCGTTTGCACTTCTGTGAGACGTTCTTCACCACCAAGGGCTCGCGGGTGTTCAACGTGAGCATCAATGGAACGCAAGTGCTGACGAACTTCGACATTGTGGCGGCATCGGGTGGGCAGAACATCGCCAACATCCAGCAGTTCACGGCGACGGCGGACGCGAGCGGGCATATCACGATTACGTTCACCTCAACAACGAACAACGCATTAATCAGTGGTATAGAGATCGACTAGCCGAGTTGGAAGAAGAAGGGGGCGGGCACTCTAGCCCAGAGTGCCCGCTGCTCGCTCGAAAGAACAGTAATAGGATCTCTCCGCACAGAAAACAGTGACATAGTGCTATGCCTCGCTGGAATCCTCGTGCTCCCTTCGCTCTCTGAGCTGGAAGGGATTGCCTCCCTGGCCGGCGATTGCGAACCATGATGTCGGGGCAATGTGGAGGTTTGGGCTGTAGGAAAAGCCAAAGCCGGTATTCAACACGCTCGATGCCGCGATCACACCCTGGCCGTTTACGATGGGTTTTCCTCCTACAGTCTGGCCCTGGCCCAACGTTTCCTGGGCAACGCGAATATCTTCGAGCAGGATACGGGCCGTGTTTGCGTCTCCATGAAAACCGGGCAAGTCATGTTTTGCGGATCCTCGGCGGTTTAGAAGCGCCGCCGCCACATGACCGGTCCCTTCGAGCCATACGGCGTTGGGATCAGGCGGAGGCGAGAATTGATCGGATGGTGTAAGGGCGCGCAGGCTTTGACTTGCGAAACTCACTCCCGAGATGCGGCTGTTGCCTTTCAGGCGGCTGTGAATAGTCTGCGGTGTGTCGGTCGTCGCCAGGTTGGTTTTGGCCCACTCGATCGATGCGGCATGGTTCTTGTCCAAAGTCGCCAGGAAAGACCATGTCTGGACGTCTTCGGGAATATTGTCGGGGCTGACGGTGATTCCATCGGGAGTTGTGCCGGTGAAGAAGAAACCGCCTGCGGCATTGAACATAGCATCGACGAAAGTGCGGGCATGGTCGGCCTGGCTCGACCAGGTTGCATCTCCCGTTAGTTGGGCCAGCAGTGTAAATAACGCTATGCAATCGATGTTATGTTCGGTCGATTTGAAGAGCAGCTTGTTGTTGCCGTTGTCGACGCCGAAGTTGAAACCGCCGGCTCCGCGGGTGTCGAAGGTGTTATTCACGATCCAGTGTCCTAATCTCACGGCTCCGTCAAGAAAACGCTGGTCCCTGGTGTGATGAAAGAGTTGGGCCAGGGCAATTGCTGTCCAGGCCATGTCGCCGACCGCTGACCCGAGAAAAAAGAACGGGAAAAGAGCCGGCCGAACGAAGACGCCGGAGGCGTCCGGCTGGTCTACGAAGTATGCCTGGCGCACTCGACCGTCAGCGGCAGAGTCGGTTTGCTGCGCATGCAACAGAGCCTCGCCAAGAGTCTCCCCGCGGGAAATATCATCCCGCCTGCCCCGCAATAGATGGGCAAGAATCACAACTGAATTGTCATAAACGAAGCCGGTGCTCTGGAGTCCCTGTTGATCGGCGTAGCTCTGGGAAAGACGTACGGTCTGGCCCTGGGCATAGGCATCCATCATCGTGTTCAGGAAGGAATAGGCGCGGCTCAAAGAAGCCGCTAAGGCCGGTTCCTCAGAGAACGGCGATTCTGCAATTGCAGCCTCCTCGCCGTGCGCCAGCGGGAGATTACCAATGCCGGGGAAAGAGGCAACTCCGGCAATGGCACCCAAACCAAACCGGGCAAGCTGTCTGCGTGATATTCCGTACGTGTTCATAGGCGGCTCCTTGTTTTGTAGAAGTGTTAAGACCGGAGTGTTTCAAAAAATTCCGGCGCAAAAAAATGATGGAAAGTGGACATTAGCTACGAGTCGCTTTGTTTCCATTCCATTTCGGAAAGCAAAGCCAGATTTTTGCCGAAACATCGTACCACAAAATCGATATTGTAGGGCATATTATGCATCTTGCCCGGATCGGACAAGGAAACTTAGGGGCCTTGGTGTTTACACTGGCTGGGAGATTCGCGTCATACTCGTACCTTCGGAGTGCTGACTGCCCATAGCACCGGCGCGTTGGGTTATCTCCGCACCAGCGAATACATTTCCATGGTTAGTCTATTGTGAAGCAGCTTAACGCCTGGTAGCCCCATGCCGCGCGAAGCGCGGTGTGGGCCTGACAAGGCTCGCTTCCTTTTTGTTTTTCTGGTCGTCGCTCAGGACTTGTGGGTCTGATATTCCTGCCAGAGCTGGTCTTTGAAACACGCTCTAAACGTTCCATGCCTTCACTCAAGGCCTCAGAAGTGACTTCCCATAGTTGATCGGGATGGCGAAATTCGAGCCGCCGAACTCGCGCACCATGGCAAAGTTGATTCCGATAACTTTGCCCTGGTTGCTGAACAGCGGGCCTCCGGAGCCTCCAGACGTGGTTTGCGCGTCATAGATAATCTTGTCGGAGAGCACGTCGCCAATATGTCCTTGCGTGGTGATGGGCCTGATTAGTTTGCGGGCGGCGAGTTCCTGCATCACTTTTTGGGGATCACCGTTAGACGCAGCCACAATCGATCGGACGGTCTCCTCCCCTGCTCGCGCCAGAATTGCATCCACGGCAGTTGGATAGCCCAACAACACGACCGCCCCGCCGCTCATAGCGGAATTCGCGCGATCGGCGAGAGCGACCTCCTTGATTCCGAGCCCCGAGACGTTTCCCCTCACTAAGGCGACGTCAGCCGCCGAAGAAATCTTCTCCGTGTTGATGGAAATCCCGTGGGCCACACCGGGAAAGTACGCTGTCATCTCGGTAGCGACCGGTTCGAGGCCCTGATCGGTCATCTCTTTCAGATCGTCGTTCTGCCACCAGGGCTCGACCACGTGATGGTTGGTGAGGATTTCCCCGCTCGCGGAGACGAGAAATCCGGTTCCAAAAACATCCAGATGGACCTCCGGACCGCTTCCCGTCAAGCTGAGCAGTGGGTTGTTATGCTCATCGGTGGTTGGTGTGCCGTTGATCGTGAACCCGGCATAGCGCAACCGCAGGCCGGTGGCGCGATCGCGGAAGGCCACCAAGACGTGTATGAGACAAACACTCGGCTCATAGCTCTGGATGATGGCCTGCGCGAACGTGCCTTCCGTTTCGAGTTTCTGAAGACGTCCTTGTACGGTGTTCAACTCGCTCCGCAGCGCGGAGGCATTTTCCGCATTGCTGGCCGCAAGTTTCGATTTCAGATCGGCTCGCTTCTTCTGAAGCTCGAGTGTCTCGGCATTGGCCGCCGCGGATGCGCCGCTTTGGGTCTGGCGGGAACGTTGAATGAGCTGGTCCTGCGTCAGTACGCTGCTCTGCAGCCGCGTGACCGCGGTATAGACCCGGGTGTTCTGTTCCTGGGTGCGGCGATAAAGAAAAAAGAAGACCAGGCTTACGACGGCCAACGCAGTCATGGTTGCCAGGAACCCGACCCGAAGCGTCCGCCGCCCTTTGTCAACGGCGGCGGCAACTTGCTGCGACTCTTTTCGGTTGGTCTCCGCCAGGCGCAGCCGCTTTTGCAGGTTCTCGATATCACCCTTAGCGTGAATCTGCGCGCGGACCCGCGAAAGCAACTCGTGTGGATCGAAAGGCAATGAAAGTACATCGTCAGCCCCTAAATCCATCCCTCGGGTTCGCTCACCCGATCCTCCCGGCGACAGCATCAGGACTCGTATGTTACGTGTGGATTCAGAACCCTTGATTTCCGAAAGGAGATCACAACAGTCAAGTTGGGGAGGGTCAGCGCCGAGAACAACCACGTCGGGAGCAAATGCAAGCACCGCTATCATTCCAGCGAGGGCATCGGTCGAGAGCTCATACCCGGCGTCGCTCAGCACCTTGACGATCTGTGCCCTGAGCCCGTCGTCAGACTCCACCACGAAGACTTTGCCCGCTTTGAGGTCCATAAGAATACCCCTGAGATGCTTTGACAGCTTTTGTGGATTCAGTTACGAATAAGCCCGTGTGGCACAGCCGTCTCGGCTGTGTTCCTTACGTCAGAAAAATTTCTCGCGGTGTGAAGCCTTCTATCAGGGCACGACTTACCCAAAAACGCGGCAATATCACAACAAAGCCAATCGTTCCTCACAAATCTTTGTCTAAATATTCCTCTGGAACGTCATCTTCAGGCACTTCGCGCGTGCGCACTTCCTGCTCATCACTATCTTCGGCCCGTTGCACACCGGCGACTACGCCTGCCTCGAAGGCATTTCCTTCCTCGAGCAATTCGTCAACACTCTCCGAATCGGCACGTTCGCGCCGGGAGAGTCCTTGCAGGTCTCCCGCTTGTCCGGCTTCCCCGATTGCACGCCTGCGGGAGAGCCTTACAGCAGCCCCCTGTCTGTTTCTTTGCGCCTGGCTCCTGCGGCGGCTGGACGCCTTTTTGGCGTTTTTCTTCTTGCTCGCAGCCGTCTTCGATCTGGATCTGGATTTGGATTTGGACTTCGACTTGGCGCGCGCCTTGGTCTTCTTCGCTTTTTTCTTACCTGCCATACCTGCAGTTTATCACCCGCACGCCCCCTGCATAGGAATGTTCCAGAGGTCGACCAAGTTCGTGGACCGGAGGCACACCCAACAAACACCAGGTCCGCGCCGCATCACCCAACGAGCAAGATATTTGTCATCTTCGGCCGTCGCCGGTGTGGCTGTTGCGCCCTTCGAGTTTCCAGAATTCCTGCATTTCCGATGCGGCCTCGGCTGCTTTGTTCTGTTTGCGATAGAGGCCGGCCAATCCAAAGTGTGCCTGTGCAGCCAGTGGGCTTTCTTTTTCGATTGCAATCACTCTGGTCCACGCTTTTTGCGCCGCATCCAAATCATCAGCGGCAAAAGCCGCTTTCCCAAAAATATAAAGGGTTTCCGGCATGTCGGGTTGCAGGTCATTGGAACGCCGTAATTCCTGTAACGCCTCCTTCGCGTGTCCTTCCTGTAACAATGCTTCGCCCAGCCGATAGGCGGCCTGGGCGTTTCCAGGCTGCAGTTGCGTTTCGATTCGATACTGGGCTTCAGCGTTGGACCATTGGGCGGTTTCAGCATACACCTGACCCAATTCAAGATGCAGGCCAGGGACCTCTGGACTGATGGCCAGAGCCCGTTGATATTCCTGTTCCGCCTGCGCTGCCTGATGCAAGGCAAAGTAATTCTGCGCTCGTCGTTGATGTGTACGATTGGAATCGGGGTAGTTCGTGAATAATGTGTCGGTCGATTGTTCGGCAAGCATTTCACTTGCCTGAATGAGGTAGTAGAGCAGGTCTGGATCGTTTGGCCTTTGCTTGACGGCTGCTTGAAGATTAGAGACGGCTTCAGAGACCTGACCTGTCTGCATCTGTGCGATGCCCAAGGCCCCGGTTTCATGTACTTTTTCCAAATGTGGAATGGCATCGGCTGCGTAACCCTGGGCAAGCTGCGCATAGCCTAAAAGCAGGTGTGCCGACGGCAAGTCAGGGTCAAGTTCCAGCACCCGGCGCAGTGGAATAACCGCGTCTCCGTATTGGTGATTGCTCATGTAAGCTTCTCCAAGATGCAGATAGGCGGGCGCGGCGTCAGGTTGGGCTTCAGCCGCTTTGCGGAATTCAGAAATGGCTGTTTCCAGCTGATGAGACTTTTCAGCTGCTATTCCAGCTTCCAAATGCTGCGCAGCTGCCGGAGAAAGCGCCGGCCCGGTCGAACTCATTTGCGCCAGCATACACAAAACCATAATTGCGCAGTTCATGGATGTTCGGGCTCCTTCACGATGAGAAATTGGTCGCAGCGAACGTCGTTGAGTTTTTGGTGAATTCCGGAAGGCCACAGTACCTCTATGCTCGCCGTCTGTGCCGAGCCCATTCCAAAGTGCAAACGCTTATCGTTGGAGGAAAGATAGCTGCCGGCGGCAGTCGCGACGCGCATTTGTCCGTTTACCGTCACTTTGGCCCCAAAACCGTCGCGGTTACTGCGAGTACCGCGCAGTGTAATGCTCAGCCAATGTTGCTTGCCGCCATTGTTCAGGAATATCTGTGGCGGCGCGCCCAGCCGCGTGGTGACGACATCCACCCATCCATCATTGTTGAGATCGCCAAAGGCGGCGCCGCGTCCAGCTACGGGCAGGTCGCTGCCCGCGTTGGCACGCTCGAATCGTCCATGATGATTCATCGCCAACAGTGGAGGTTCGAGAGAGCGCAGAGAAGAATCAAACTTCTCGACATTGTCGATCACGTGTCCCTGGGCGACAAACACATCTTTCCAGCCGTCGTTGTCAAAATCTTCCAGCCCCAGGCCCCATCCTGAATTGGCTCCTGACAACAAACCAAAGCCCGTTTCGAGCGTCCTTTCCGTGAAGATGCCGCGTCCTTCATTGTGGAAGACGGTATAAAGCTGGCGCGGAAGCTCAGTCACGATAATGTCCGGACGTCCATCGTTGTCGTAATCCTGAAACACCACTCCCATGCCCGAGATCATCTTCCCGTCTGTGGTCAGCGCGACGCCGGCATCGAGAGCTCGCTCTGTAAAGGTGCCATTACCATTGTTGTGAAAAAGAAACTGCTCTACGACGTCATTGGCGACAAAGATGTCGGTAAAACCATCGCCATCGTAGTCGGCGAATGCAACACCAAGGCCGTGGCCCTTTTTGGCGGCAATGCCTGACGGCACGCTGACATCTTCGAAAGTGCCATCACCGCGATTGTGATAGAGAATGTTGCTTACCGCGGGGAATTCTCCAGGCGGGCAGTACGCAGGTATACCGTTTCCGCAGGATTTGCTCCGCTTTGGGTCCCAATCCAGATAGCGGGTGACAAATAGATCAAGTTTGCCGTCATTGTCGTAGTCAAAAAAGCCGGCCGAGACCGACCAGCCTCCGCCAGCAACCCCGGCTTTTTCGGTAACATCGCTGAAAGTTCCGTCCCCGTTATTGTGGTAAAGGATGTTTTTCCCGTAGCTGGTCACGTAGATATCGGGATAGCCGTCGTTATCGTAGTCTCCAACAGCTACACCCATCCCGTAGTTGCCCTCTCCGGCCTTGGCAAGCCCTGCTTGCTCGGTGACGTCTGTAAAGCTGCCATCACGATTCTGGCGGTAAAGACGGTTCCAGTATCGCCGATCATGCCGATCAAAGTTTTCCACTCCGGCCATGGGCGGAATGATATGTCCGCCATTCACCAGAAAAACGTCAAGCAATCCATCGTTGTTGTAATCGAGCAAGGCCACACCGCCCGGCATGGTTTCGATCAGGTACTTTTGCGATGTGGGCGAGTTTTGCAGGACGAAATCCAACCCTTTGGGCTGG
>DATHMH010000027.1:0-23694 GCA_035487295.1 Terriglobales bacterium | reverse complement strand
GAGGCCGCGGTCTTTTTGCTTCCGGGGATTGCCCTGGCCTGTTTGCTCAATTTCAAGTGCAAGCTCGATGAGCTTCGGTTCGTGTGTGTGACGCTTCTTGGTGGTGCGGCCGCCGGTTATTTTGTTTTTTGGGTTTATTTGCTGAGTGCCAGGGCGGGAAAAGACACAGCAAAAGCTGTGGTGCTCGCTTCGTTAATAATGGTCGTTTATGTAATTTTGAAGCGCCGCGCGGATACGAAGCTATTCAAAGAAGTCGCGATCTGCGCGCTGCTGATGGTGATTTTGACCGCCTTTTACACCGGCTTGGGGTTCCTCTACGAGCACTCGGTAGACCCGGGCGTGCAGGTTGAGGAACGTTTTGTCGATCCCTTGCCAATCGACAATATGCTGCCTTATTTTTTTGCCGATAAACTTTATCACTCCCAGCCAGTCCGGCCGTTCCTGACGATTGGCTGGAAGAGCAGCGACCGGCCTCCACTGCAGGCGGGAATTACGTTGCTCCAGTTCCCATTTTGGCAAACTCAAAGCCGCGAGCTCAGCTATCAGATTCTGGGGACACTGTTGCAATCCCTGTGGCTGGTTGCAGTGTGGCTCCTGCTGCGCATGCTTTCCGTAGACAGGCGGGCGATCGTCATCGTGTGCGCTTTTTGCATTTTCTCCCGCTTCTTCTTGATCAACACTTTCTTTATCTGGCCCAAGCTGCTCAGCGCAGCTTTCTTTATTCTCGCCTTGTTGGCTCTTCGCTATCCTTTGGGCAAGGTCAAGTGCTGCCCTCCCTTCGATGCGGCTATTGCCGGCGCTGCCGTTGGAGTGGCCATGCTCAGCCACGGTGGCGTCGCCTTCAGCATCATCGCGCTCACAATTGTTTTGCTCGCGGGAAGAAAGCTTCCCTCACTCAGCTCCGTGGCCGCTGGAATTGCGATGGTGCTGTTGTTCCTGCTGCCCTGGACCATGTATCAGAAGCACTACGATCCGCCCGGCAACAGGCTTCTCAAGTGGCATCTTGCCGGAGACCAGAACCTTGATTCGCTGACCTTCGGGCAGGCACTCGTGCAAGATTATGGCAAACTGAGCGCTTCTCAGATCGTCGAAAACAAGATTGAGAACGTAAAGACCCTTTTTGGGCCCGGACCCTGGGATGTGTTACGAAACGCGTTTGCGGGAAAACCGGCAGCAACCGAAACCAAAACCATAGCTTCGCCCTGGCTGCCAGTTCTGGATTGGTACAAGACCGGCACGTTCTTTTACGTCTTCCAAAGCCCCGGTCTTCTTGATCTCGGTTTTTTCGTCTTTCTGTTTGCCCTTCTTTTCTCTCTCAAGTGCGGACTTTCACCAGCTCTCGCCTCGCTGTGGCGGTTGCTGCTGCTGTTCTGCGTCTCCATGGTAGTGTGGTGCTTGCTGCTCTACATACCCGGGGCCACCCAGATACATATGGGCTCTATGGCCGATATGACTCTTCTTTTCGTTGTACTCGCTTCGATTCTCGCCCTGGTGACGCCTCGCATGGCCTGTGTGTTGCTCGGCTTGCAGGTGATGATTTTGTTTCCGCTATTCGCATTGACTGAGGCTTTTGTGAGGCCGTCTGGCAATGTCGTATGGGCAGGAGGGTTGGATGCGGGGATGGCAGGGCTGGCATCGGTTGGATTTCTGGCGGCCGCATTTCTGGGCTGGAAAGCAGGCTTTTCCGACTCTGGGGAGAATCTTTGCCCGCCTCCGGAAAGCGCTTGACTGCGAGTTTTAACGAAGGCCGTCTGAATGCAGATGCCGAAAGCAGAGACGTAGCATGTTACGCCTCTGCTTTCATGCATTGATCTTTTAGCAGTGTCGATCTAACGAGCTGACGCGGATTCTGCCTGCTCCCTTGCTGCCCCAATCCGCATTCCATAAAACGAACGCCAGACGAAGAACGCGGACACAACAAAGAAAGCTGCCGCCAGCAGATGAGTAAGCCCGGAGCCCTGCTCAGCAGTCAACTGCACCGCCAACTCAACCGCCAGCAGTCCAAACAAGGTGGTGAACTTGATGATTGGGTTCAAGGCCACCGACGATGTGTCTTTAAACGGGTCGCCCACGGTATCACCCACAACGGTTGCCGCGTGCAGTTCAGTACCCTTTTGCTTTAATTCCACCTCGACAATCTTTTTGGCATTGTCCCATGCGCCGCCGGCGTTGGCCATGAAGATGGCCTGGTACAGTCCAAAGATCGCGATGGAGATGAGATAGCCGATGAAGAAGAACGGCTCTGCGAAAGAAAAAGCCAGCGTGGCAAAAAATACCGTCAGGAAAATGTTGAACATTCCCTTTTGTGCGTACTGGGTGCAGATCTGTACCACTTTTTTGCTGTCGGCGACCGATGCCTTCTCTACGCCTTCGAGCTTGATGTTCTTCTTGATGAACTCTACAGCACGATAAGCGCCCGTCGTCACTGCCTGCATGGAAGCGCCGGTAAACCAGTAGATGATGGCGCCGCCGCTGATCAGCCCCAGCACAAAAGGAGCGTACAGCAGGGAGAGCGACTCCTTGTTTTGCGTGAGGCCATGAGTAAGCGCCATGATGATGGAAAAGATCATGGTGGTTGCGCCCACGACCGCAGTCCCAATCAGCACAGGTTTGGCCGTGGCCTTGAAGGTATTGCCCGCGCCATCATTTTCTTCCAGCATGTGTTTGGCCTGCTCGAAGTTTACCGAGATGTTGTAATCTTTTTTGAGTTCTCCGGCGATTCCGGGGATTTGCTCTATCAAAGACAGTTCATAGACTGATTGTGCGTTGTCGGTTACCGGACCGTAGGAATCCACCGCGATGGTCACCGGGCCCATTCCCAGGAAGCCGAAGGCCACCAGGCCGAAGGCAAATACTGCCGGGGCCAGCATCAGCGGATCGACGGCGCCCGCCGGAACGGACCCCAATCCCATTGTGCTGAAATAAAAACCAATGGCCATCAGCGCGACCATCGTGATCCCCAGCCAATAGGCGGAGAAGTTACCGGCAACCAGTCCGGAAAGGATGTTGAGCGACGCCCCGCCTTCCTCAGACGACGTTACCACTTCGCGTACGTGCCGAGATTCGGTGGAGGTAAATACTTTGACCAGTTCGGGAATAACCGCGCCGGCCAGGGTTCCGCACGAGATGATGGTCGCCAGCTTCCACCACAGCGTGCTGTCTCCGCCTAAAGTCGGGATGATGGCATAGGAAACAAGATAGGTCAGCGCAATCGAGATCACTGAGGTCAGCCATACCAGCGAGGTCAGGGGCGCCTCGAAGTTCATTTTGCCGGCGTTGCCGTAGCGGGCCTTGGCGATTGCTTCATTGACGAAGTACGCCAGTGCGCTCGAGACCAGCATCATGATGCGCATGACGAAGATCCAAACCAGCAATTGCACCTGGATGACCGGGTCTTTCACTGCCAGCAGGATGAAGGTGATCAGCGCCACGCCGGTGACGCCATAGGTTTCAAAACCGTCAGCGCTGGGGCCAACGGAGTCGCCGGCGTTGTCGCCCACGCAGTCGGCGATGACGCCGGGGTTGCGGGCATCGTCTTCTTTGATCTTGAAGACGATTTTCATCAGGTCAGAACCGATATCTGCAATCTTGGTGAAGATGCCGCCGGCGATGCGCAGCGCCGCCGCCCCCAGCGATTCGCCAATAGCGAAGCCGATGAAGCATGCTCCGGCGTAGTCCCCCGGCACGAACAGCAGGATACACAGCATGATCAGCAGTTCGACGCTGATCAGCAACATGCCAATACTCATGCCCGCCCTGAGTGGAATCGAATAAATTGGATACGGTTTGCCTGCCAGGCTGGCAAATGCAGTGCGCGAATTGGCAAAGGTGTTGACGCGAATTCCGAACCACGCCACCCCATAGCTGCCCGCGATTCCTACAACGCTGAACAGCAGGATGATCGGGAGCGTAAGCCCAACCGGCTTGCCGGGCACCGGCGCCAGCCATCCAAAGTACAGGCCAATAATTACGGCGATGAATGCCCAAAGAACAAGAATGAACTTGCCCTGGGTGGTGAGATAGGTTTTGCAGGTTTCGTAGATGAGCTCAGAAATCTCCCGCATGCTCTTATGCACGGGCAGGTTCTTCAGTTGCAGGTAGATCGCCAGCCCGAACAATAAGCCAAAAAAGCAGAAGAGAATTCCGACCAGCAGGAGTTTGTGTCCGTCAATACCGTGAAAAGAAACCTGCGAAAGGTCGGGCAGTTTCAGGCTGGCTTCTCCACCCGCTTCCTGGGATGGCGCCGCCTGGGCCAGTGCCGAAGCAGCCTGCATGAGCCACACGCCTGCTGCGAGCCATTTAAACATTAGAATTCCTCCGAAAAGTTGGGCGGCTTGTATCGCGCCACAAATGCTGCATTACGGGCAGCTTCCTATAAAGTATTAAAGTTTGGAGTCAATCAGGCCCCCACAAATTGCGTGAGTTGGCGAGATGCCGGTGGGATCCTGGAGGTCGCGCTTCCACTTCAAGAAAATGGAATTGAGGTTTGGCCGCGCCCCAAATACGTCTGTACTGTCCTATGCGCCCACTAACATAGAACTAGATTTTATATCATGCAGCAAAATTGAGGGTCAAACCGTCTGTTTTCTTTTATGAGGAGTAAGGTACATTTACATTCTTTTAACTTTGGGGAATTCGGGTTCTCCGTCACAATTGAACGTTCTATGGGATATGAGATTTGGCTGCATGCAAATTCCTCATATTGAAACATTTATAATTCAACTAACTCTTCATGGTACGCGACGGCATTTATTACGGCATAGGATTATTGCTGGTTGCAGCCGTTGTGGCTTATTTCACTACGGTCTGGCTGGCGGTCGTGCCTTTACTGGTGGCTGGATTCGTGATGTGGTTCTTTCGCGACCCGGCCCGGGCCATCCCGGCCGAGCTTGGAGCATTGGTCTCCCCGGCCGATGGCAAGGTGACCGATGTGGGCGCGTGCGCCGTGGATGGCGTCCCTCATACCCGCATCAGCATTTTTCTTAATGTGTTTGATGTTCATGTCAACCGTTCGCCCATTGGCGGAGTTATCCGAAGCGCCGACTATCGCAAGGGCAAGTTCCTGAATGCTATGGAAGCCTCCAGCGCGGAAGACAATGAGCAGAATATTGTGACCGTGGAAGGCGAGGGTCAGAAGGTAGTCTTCAAGCAGATAGCAGGGTTGATTGCGCGCAGGATTGTATTTACAAAGAGAATTGGCGAGAGCGTTGGGCGCGGCGAGCGTGTAGGCTTGATTAAGTTCGGCTCCCGCACCGATGTGATCTTTTCGCGTGAGGCCAAGGTTGTGGTAAAAATTGGCGACCGGGTGAAAGGCGGCTCAAGTGTGCTGGCGCGGTTTACCAGCGGCGCCCCGGGCGCGCAGAAAGAAGGCGCTCCATCATGATCGATACTCCTCTGAGACGGCACGATGACCCCAGGCCTGGGCGCCGGCGCTTTCGCAAAGGCATATATCTGCTGCCATCTCTGTTTACCATGGGCAACGTAGCCGCCGGTTACTATGCCATTCTGCAGGCGATGCTGGGGTCGCCCACCGCACCCTGGCATTTCGACAATGCCGCCAAAGCCATTGGCATCGCGGTCGTTTTTGACGGTCTTGATGGACGGATTGCGCGCATGACCGGCACATCCAGCGACTTTGGCCGTGAGCTCGATTCCCTGGCTGATGTCATTACCTTCGGAGTTGCTCCCGCGGTTTTGGCCTGGATGTGGGGCTTTCACTTCCTGCCGCTCCATAGCAACCTGCCCTGGTGGATCAACTTGAGCAGTGAGGACTTGCACCAGAAATTGGTGAATCTTGGCATCGTGGCCAGCTTCATCTTCCTGAGTACCAGCGCCAGCCGCCTGGCGCGATTTAATATTGATAAGGACCCGCAGCCTTCCAATCCTGGCCGCCCGGGGAAGAAATATTTTGTGGGCATGCCCACTCCCGGAGGCGCAGCCGTGATTGCCGCTATTGTGCACTTTGGCGACGGCTATCCGGTGGACTATTGGTGGGCCTCGGCCTCCTGGTGCGCGCTCATCGTGGCTGTGGCGTTCCTGATGGTGAGCACCTGGCGCTTTCCTAATTTCAAAGACGTTGACCTGCGCCAGCGGCACCGCTTTTGGACCATCATTTTACTGGGGGGATTGATCTATTTGATCTGGGTGTTTTCGCAAATCGTACTGTTCCTGATGGCTCTAGGGTATATGCTTTCGGGAGTGATTTTGCGCTTTGGCTGGGCCATGCGTCGCAGAAAGGACCTGCCGCCCCCGCCGCAGGTGCTGACACAGGTATAACCGGAGCCGGATTGCAGACAAACCTCTATCGCGTAGCTATTGTTGGCGCCGCCGGACTCAAAGGGCGCGAGCTTAAAGACGTGCTCAGCGAACACAACTTTTCAGCCGTGGATCTCAAACTGCTGGATGACGATGAGTCCCTCGGGCAAATTGATGCCGTGGGCGACGAGGCGACTTTTATCCAGAGCGCGCGTCAGGAAAACTTCGAGCAGGTGGATTTCACCTTCTTTGCCGGCGAAACTGCGTTTACGCGCCAGCATTGGCAGCAGGCCCGCGATGCCGGAAGCGCCGTGATCGATCTTTCTTACGGCCTGGAGCAGGAGCCGGGCATCTCCATCCGCTCTCCCTGGATCGAGCGCGAGCTTAAAATGACACCCGCTGCCGACCTCGCGGTCAATGCCGTTGTAGTGGCCCATCCTGCGGCCGTGGTCCTGGCATTGCTGCTGCTGCGGGCGCAAAAGGCCGGCCCGATTGCGCGCGTGGCCGCCATGGTGTTTGAGCCCGTCTCCGAGCGCGGTCGCCGCGGTATGGATGAGCTCCACGAACAGACGGTGAACCTGCTTTCCTTCCAGGAGATGCCGAAAAAAGTATTCGATACGCAGGTTGCGTTCAACATGCTTGCGCAATATGGGGAGCAGGCGGTCACGCCGTTGTCCGCCGTCGAAAGCCGCATCGTGCAGCACCTGGTGCACGTGACCCAGAACCGGGTGAGAGTGCCTTCGCTGATGCTGGTGCAATCCCCCATCTTCCACGGACATATCTTTTCGATTTACATTGAGCTTGAGCGTGAGATGTCGCTGAAGAACTTCCGGGACGTCTTTTCCGGAGAGCATATCGCGCTCACTCCATCTGGGGGAGAAGAGCCCAGCAACGTGAATGTTGCCGGACAGGAAGACATTCTATTGAGCGTCCGCGCCGACAACACAGGCCAGCGTAAGAATGCTTTTTGGCTGTGGGCCGCCGCAGACAATTTAAAGCTGAACGCCATCACAGCCGTGGATTGTGTAGCGGCCATGCTGCTGACCCACTCCAAGGGCAGAGTGCAATAAAGTGCAAGGCTTTAGAACTATTTTTTAAAAATGTCATCCTGAGCGAAGGGCGAACGCCCGAGCCGAAGGACCCCGAGAATGTCGCGAGCTTGAATGCTGCATCGAGGCATTTTCTGAAGGATGCGGCTGGAAGAGCTTGCGAAACCCGTCCTGTGTGAAGACATAGGTCAGGTCAGGGCTTTTTAGCCGGGGAGTAGAGGTTTTGGGCTTTAGCCCCTGAGGGAACTGTCTTACGATGAATAAACTTATTTCTACGGCTCTGCTTCTGTGTTTTGCGCTGACTGGCTGCGGTTACCACACCGCCGGCAAAGCCGTCAAAATTCCCACCGACGTCCATACCATCGCCATTCCCACTTTTGTCAACAACACGCAGAGCTATCGCATCGAGCAGATTCTGACCGCCGCGGTGGTCAAGGAATTTACCAGCCGGACCAATTACCGCATCGTAAACGCTGCCTCTTCCGAGGCCGATGCCACCTTGCATGGCACTGTAGTCAGCACGCAAATCTCCGGATTGACCTACGATCCTAAAAATGGCCGGCTGTCGAGCGCAGAGGTCGTGGTCTACGCCCGCGTCTCGCTGGTCGACCGCAGAGGCAAATCCTTATTCGATAATCCCAATTATTACTTTCGGGAGCAGTACGAATTTTCCCTCGATCCTGGCACTTTCTTTCGCGAAGAGTCCCCGGCCGTGGATCGTCTCTCCCAGGATTTTGCGCGCACGCTGGTAAGCGACATACTGGAGAATTACTGAGTTGCCGCGCTCCGGGTTCAGCCAGACCGAACGCTTTGAAGCCGAAGTTTCGGCGCGCAAGCTGCGGCCGGCTTATGTCCTGGTGGGCGATGAGGCTTTTTTCCGCCGCCGCTGCCGCGACGCCATCCTGAAGCATCTTGTTCCCCAGGAGCTCCGCGAATTCAGCCTCTACGAATTCGACCTCGCAGAAACCGATCTGGGAGAAATTCTTGACCGCGCCCGCACGCCTTCACTGATGGCTCCATTCCAGGTGTTCTTTATTCGCGGGGTGAAGGCCTTGTATGGCCGCGGCAGCCACAAAGAAGACTTTGACATCATCGAGCAATACGTAAAGAATCCCAATCCCGACGCTGTGCTCATTTTCATCGCCGATCACGTCAGCATTCCCGCTGACGTGCGCCGTATGGACATGCACGATAAAGAACGCTTTGAGCGCATCCGCGAGACCTTGGGCGAATTCTGCGGCATCGTTGAGCTGGCGCGCGTAGAAGAGGGCGACGCCGTGCGTTGGACCGTTGACAGTGCCGCCGCGCAGCAGGTCAAAATCGATTCCGATGCCGCCCGCGAGCTGGTAGACGCGCTCGGCGGCGATATGACCATGATCGCTGGCGAACTGGAAAAGTTGATCCTGTACGTCGGTGAAAGAAAAAAAATCACGCTCGGCGACGTGGAGACCATGGTCCTGGCCGCCAAGCAGCGCTCGCTGTACGAACTCACAGACGCCATCAGCTCCAAAGACCGGCCAAAAGCGTTGACCATCCTCGACGCCATTCTTTCGACCGGCGACGGCGAAGAGGCCGCGATCGGGCATCTCTACATGCTGGCGCGCACCTTCCGGCAGATGCTCGTGATCCAGGAAAAAAATGTGCGCGATTCGCGCACTATCTGGCAGGCCCTGTGGCAGGGCTTCCGCGTTCCCCCGTTCGCCGCCGATGACATCATCCGCCAGGCCCGCCGCTACAAATCACGCCGCGAAATCACCCGCGCCCTGCGCTTCATTGCCCGTGCCGATTTAGCCCTGCGCAGCAGCCCCCCCAGCAAGCGCCTGGTGCTGGAGAACCTGATTCTTGATCTGGCCTCCGAACCAAAGGTACTGCCTCCAGCATGGCAGCAGGAAGAGCTTCCGGTATAGAAGATTTCCGCCGCGGATTGACGCGGATGAACGCGGATATTTTTGGGTTGTCATGCTGAGCAACTGACTCGCAGCGGCGAGTTAGGACGGTAATGAACGCCTTGAGACCCACGATTTGCGCAGCATTCGCTCGAGTCCTACGCGTCAAGAGGAGGCAAGTTGTCGACGAGGAGAAATCCGCGAAATCCGCGTTCATCCGCGGCGAAAAAGGATTTGCCTTGCAGCTAACTAAGCCATTTTTTTCAAGCGGGCGGCCAGGCGGGATTTATAGCGCGCAGCGGTGTTCTTGTGGATCACGCCCTTCTGGATTGCCTTATCAATGACCGCGACGGTTTCGCGGAATTTGGTTTCAGCGGCGGCCTTGTCTTTGCCCGCCAGGATTTCGCGCAGGCTGCGGATCTGGGTGCGCAGGGTGCTCGTGTTGGCGCGGTTGTGGGTGGTGCGTGTTTCCGTCTGGCGGGCGCGCTTCAGCGCCGAAAAATGATTTGCCATAAGTGTATGGATGACCCTTCAGAAGCCGCTTGCGGCAGCGATCCAAGAAAATATTTCCGAACAACTCGGAATACTGTATTGTACGCAAACCGGACATTTGCGGTCAAACTTATGCCAAATGGGTCTCCTCTCGATCGGCTGAAAGTCTACATCAATTCCAGCTCGCCCCTGGTGATCATAGAAACCATCGAGGAGCAGCGCGCCCTGGATCTGGTCCGCCTTGCCGCCAGCGATCTGCAGCTCCCGGTTTTTGAGTGGAGCGTGGCCGACGGGCTCAGGCGTTATGAAGCCAGGCCCAGCAGGTCCATGCCGCCCGGCAACTATGCCGTCCAGGATTTTCTTGCGCCTATTACCCAGAACGAGATCAACATAGCCAGCGGCGCGGGATCGATTTTGAACACCCAGGAGCCGGCCGGCGTGCTGGCGCACCTGCTCACGCTGACCATGTCGGCGGTTTATATTTTGAAGGATTTTCAGCGGCATATTGAAGATGCTGTGGTGGCGCGGCGCCTGCGCGAGGTGGCGCAGGAATTTTCCGACAAGCACTGTACGCTGATAATTACGGCTCCTTCGATTGTGCTTCCCCCCGAGCTGCAGGCCCAGGCGGAATATCTGGATTTGCCCCTGCCCGACCGCACGCGGCTGAAGCAGATTATTGAAGAAACATTCCAGCGACTCAGCAAAAAACTTACTCTAAAGCGCAAAACCAACCCAGCCGATGTGGAAGCAATGGCCTGCAACTTGTGTGGGCTGACCGAAGAAGAGGCCGAGCGCGCCGTGGCCCACGCCATAGTGAGCCGCTATGCACTAACGCCCGAAGTTATAACCGATGTGCTCGAAGCCAAGAAAGAGATGCTGCGGCGCAGCGGCATGCTCGAGTTTGTTGATGCCGAAGAAAATCTATCCTCGATTGGCGGCCTTGAAAATCTAAAGAAGTGGCTCGGCCGCCGCGTGGGAACGTGGGAGGATTGCGCCCGCGCCGCCGGCCTGGAGCCTCCACGCGGGGTGATTATTTTGGGAGTGCAGGGATGCGGCAAGAGCATGTGCGCGCGCGCCATCGCTGGGGAGTGGAAGCTGCCGCTGGTAAAGTTCGACACCTCGGCGATCTATGACAAATTCGTGGGCGAAACCGAGAAGCATATTCGCAAGATGTTCACCATCGCCGAGCAGTTGGCGCCGGCGGTGCTGTGGATTGACGAATTGGAGAAAGTTTTTGCCGGCAGCGGCCCCGATTCAGCTTCGGTGGATGCGGGCGTGAGCTCGCGGCTGCTGGGTTCTTTTCTCTCCTGGATGCAAGACCGCAAGGCGGCCGTTTTCGTGGCCGCTACCTGCAACAACGCAAACGTACTGCCGCCGGAGCTGATCCGCAAGGGCCGTTTTGACGAGATCTTTTTTGTGGATCTGCCCAATGCCGCCGAGCGCAAAGCGATTTTCATTGTCCAACTGGCCAAGCACAAGCTCAACGTTGTGGAATTCAGCCTGCTCAAACTGGTCGCCGCGTCGCAAGGCTACTCGGGAGCGGAGATTGATACTGCCATCAAGTCGGCCATGTACTCCGCCTATGCTGACAAGAAATTCCTGACCACCGAGACCATTCTTGACGAATTGGCCAATACCGTACCCCTGTCCGCAACGCGCGCCGAAGACATTGACAAGCTGCGGATCTGGGCGCGAGAGCGGGCGGTGCAGGCTTCGGCGCCGGAGACGGCGGAAGTGTCGGCGTAAAGAGCGATCGGAAATAGCACTCAGCAGTCGGCACTCAGCATTCAGCCCGGAAACAGGAACAGAGGGAATTTCGTCAGGAGGTGTTTGTGCGGAAACTAGTTACACTCTCGCTTGCTTTTCTCTTAATATCGTCAGTTTATGGACAATCCATGGGTGTTCTGACCGGAGAGATTAAAGACGCGCAGGGCTCAATTATCACTGATGCCGTAATCATTATTCATGCCGACGGCTCCCGCTTTTGGAATGCCAAAAAGATTGACGCAAAATACGAAGATCTGAAGATCAATCCCAATCCATCATCGGGCAAATATAGGATCGAATTACCGGCAGGTTATTACTACGACGTGATGGTTTCGAGAGCTGGCTTTCGCCCTGAGTGTGCCAAGTTGTATATCTTGAAAACACAATCGAAAGAATTCAACGTCACACTTCAAATTGGTCCTGCAGAACCGCTTATGCCCCCAGAGTAACCCGCAGTCAGCATTCAGCCAGGAAGCAGCTTTCTTGTCTTCTGGATTGCCTCCTCCAAACAAGTGCACTGCTGAATGCTTGCAAATTAATTTTTTGTGAAAACCGCAGCCTGCAAGCCATGAACCTCATCTAACGACAGGTGAAGTACTTAGGGGTAAACGTACTGTGAAAATTGCCCTTCGAGGTGATTTCCGTTGTTGACTCCGACCCTGCTCCGGAGTACGCTTAGCTCAATGAGTGCTTCCACATTGTGGCGAGCATTGCACCCGCAGCGGTCATTTCCCGACATACGCAAACTTTCGCAAAACTGGTGTGTATGCGCCTTTGGACCGGTGTTTGTGCAGTGGCGCAGCCCGGAGGTCCTCAGAACAACTAGATGAAGAAGAATATTGCATTAAGCCCCAGGATCGAAACCCTTTTTGGCACGCGTGACGAAAACCTGCACTTGCTCGAAGACGGCCTGAACGTTTCCATCGATCTGAAATCGGATTCTATAGAAATTGAAGGTGCTCCCGGCGACGTATCGCGGGCAGAGCAGGTGTTTGCCGATTATGCCCAGTTGCAGCGCAACGGCTTTACGTTTTACAACGGCGATCTCGGCTCCATGCTGCGCATTGTGATCTCAGATCCCAATGCCAGCCTGCGCTCGCTTGCAGAAGCCGGCAGGCAGCGCGCCGTGGGCAAGCGCAGCGTGCAGCCCAAAAGCGTCAATCAGAAGCGCTATATCGAAGCCATTGAAAACAACGACATGGTTTTTGGTATTGGCCCGGCGGGCACGGGCAAAACCTACCTCGCGGTGGCAATGGCGGTCTCTGCCCTCGTGGCCAAGCAGGTGAACCGCATTATTCTGGCGCGTCCGGCGGTGGAAGCCGGCGAGCGCCTCGGTTTTTTGCCGGGAACATTGCAGGAGAAGGTTGATCCTTACCTTCGGCCGCTCTATGACGCGCTTTACGATCTGCTGGACGCGGAAAAAGTCGATCGCCATCTGGAAAAGAACGTCATCGAGATTGCTCCCATTGCCTTCATGCGCGGGCGCACGCTCAACGATTCGTTCATTATCCTCGATGAGGCGCAGAACACGACCTCTGAGCAGATGAAGATGTTCGTTACCCGCATGGGGTTCAACTCCAAGTGCGTCATCACCGGCGATATCACGCAGATTGATCTGCCCAACGCCCGGCGCAGCGGCTTGCTGGAAGTGATGGACGTGCTCAAGAGCGTGAATGGCATCTCGTTTATTCATTTTGATGAAAGCGATGTCGTGCGCCATCATCTGGTGCAACGCATTGTGCGTGCATATGAAGACCACAAAGTCCGCAGTGTGCAAAACCAGTTGTCGCTTTCGCTTGAGTCGCAGCCGGCCGAAGTTCCGCCCGCGGAGGAGCGCCGGCTGGAAAACTAATTTTCCTGAGGAATTGAGTGGGAGGGCATCGAGCCCTCCCACTTCCATTTAAGAGCGTTCAAAATCTTTGAAGGGGCACAGCTTTAGCTGTGCCGTTTGAGGCTTTAATAAACCTGGGCTTTAGCCCCTTAGGCAAGATTGCAGGAGGAGCCAAACTTGATCGTGCTTGACCCCGAGCTAAAGCGGAATTTGAGAGGCGTGTCCCGCCAGGCGCTGGAGCGTTTTGCCGGCCGTGCCCGGCGCGCTGCCGGAGTGCACGGCAAGGTGCAGGTCCTGATTACCTCCAATGGCGCGCTGCGCATGCTCAACCGGCAATTCCGGAAAAAGGACAAAGCCACAGACGTGCTATCGTTTCCTCCTGCTCCCGGTGCCGATCACTCTGGCGATATCGCCATCTCGGCTGAAATTGCCGCACAGCAGGCCCGTTCGCTGGGGCACACTCTAATGCAGGAGCTGAAAGTCCTGATGTTGCACGGCATGTTGCACCTGGCCGGTTACGACCACGAGAGCGACAAGGGAGAGATGGCGCGTAAAGAAGAACGCCTGCGGCGGCAGTTAGGTGTCTCTGCGGGCTTGATTCAGCGGACGGAAAATACGAAGAGGCCGGCGCGCCGCTCTCCAGCAGCGCGTGCCAAACAACGACAATGATAGACGTAGGAATTCCCATTACGATCGCGGTGCTGGTCGGAATCCTGCTGCTCACCTCCTACGTGGAGCGTATGTATGCCGAAATGGGAAAATTTCTCTCCCGTGAATTTCAGGAAAATGTTGAGATTTACGAGCAGCGGGTTGAGCCGCGGCTTGGCCTGGGCCGGCAAAAGGTCTCAACTTCGGTCTCAATCCTGACGCAACTGACCACCGCTGCGCTGGGCATCGTTTCCTCTTACGCCGTGCTGCACGATACCGAATCGCATCCGCGCGAAATGCTCACTGCGGGGATCGGGCTGGTGTTGATTATCGTAATCTTTAACCGGCTGCTGCCCTTCATCCTGCTTACGCGCACCAAGGGTGAGTGGCTGGTTCCGCTCACATGGCTCCTGCGCCTGCTCACGTATCTTGCTTTGGTCATCACTATTCCGCTGGGGTTTGGCGAGTCGGTGGCTGCGCTCTCGCGCGAGCAACCGCCCGAAGAGCCGGAGCATGGCTCGGAAGCGGTCGAGGCCCTGATCGAAGCCGGGCAAGAGGAAGGTATTCTGGAAGAAGGCGACCGTGCGTTGATCCAATCCGTGGTTGAGTTTGGCGACAAGACTGTTCGTGAAGTCATGACCCCGCGGCCGGAGATCACCGCCGTTTCCGCCGACGCCACCGTAGAGCAGTTCACCGAACTGCTGCGGCTTAAACCCTACTCGCGCGTGCCCGTGTACGAAGGAACGATTGATAATATGAAGGGCATCGTCTTTGCACATGACGTCCTGCAGGTAGCGGATTCGGAAGCTCGCATTCGGCGCGTAGGCGAGCTGATGAAGCCGGTGCACTTTGTCCCCGAATCGCAGCGGGTGACAACTTTGCTGCGCGAGATGCAAAGCGAAAATATTCATATGGCCATCGTGGTTGACGAATACGGCGGCGTGGCAGGCCTTGTGACCACCGAAGATCTATTAGAAGAAATTGTCGGCGAAATCCGCGACGAGCACGAAGAAAAGAGCGAAGTGGTGCGCGAGAGCGAGACTTCTTATGTTGTGCCCGGCAACCTCGATGTCGATCGTTTGGAAGAGCTGTTCCATGTTCGCCCCGAAGGCCACGAAGCCACAACCGTGGCCGGCCTGGTCAGCGAAGCCCTGGGACGCATTCCCAACCAGGGCGAGATCGTGGAGCAGGATGGCCTGCGCTTTGAGATTTTGCAATCCACCGACCGCCGCATCGAGCGGCTGCGCATTAGTTCGCATCCCACTCCCCAGCCCGAACAGTTGAGGGCCTGAGCCGCCATGGGACTTCGTTCCGGTTTCGTCTGCATCCTCGGCCGGCCCAACGCCGGCAAGTCAACCCTGTTGAACGCTCTTGTCGGCGAGAAGGTGGCCATCGTTACCCACAAGCCGCAGACCACACGCAACCGAATCCTCGGCATCGTGAATGAACCTGCGAAAAAGGGACGGCCCGCGGGCCAGATTGTTTTTGTTGACACGCCCGGCATCCACAAGCCCGATACCTCGCTCAACCGCAAGATGATGCACGAGGTTCGCGCGGCGCTGGAAGGCTGCGACCTGTTGTTGCTGCTGGTGGACGCCACTGAAAAATTCGGCTCTGGAGACCAGTTCGCGCTGGAAATGGCGAAACAGACCGGCGTCAAGATATTTTTGCTGCTCAATAAAATCGACCAGATAGAGAAGAGCAAACTGCTGCCTATCATCGCCAGTTACTCAGGCTTGCATGACTTCGGCGAGATCATTCCCATATCGGCACTCAAGAAAAGCGGGCTCGACCTGCTGTTGCAAAAAGTGATCCACGCATTGCCCCAGGGCCCGCACTATTTTCCCAAAGACCAGATCACCGATCAGCCCGAGCGTTTTCTGGTTGCAGAACTGGTGCGCGAAAAGATTTTGCAGCTCACCGGCGAAGAGGTGCCTTACGCCGCTACGGTAGTGATCGAACAATTCGAAGAGAAACCCAGGCTTACGCGCATCGCCGCCACGATTTTTGTCGAGCGCGAAGGACAAAAGGGCATCATCATCGGCAAGGGCGGCCAGATGCTGAAGAAAATCGGCAGCGCCGCGCGCTTTGAAATCGAAAAGCGGCTGGGAACAAAAGTCTTTCTGGAACTGTTCGTCAAAGTCCGCCCCGGCTGGCGCGACTCGCGCGAGTTTGTCGAGGGCCTGGATTGGCGCCGGCAGTTAGAAGATTTGACGACGAAAGAGCCCGAACGGTAGCGCGACAGCAGCTCGCCATCAAACGTTGCTCATGGGCCTTAGAGTGCTCTGCTCCATTTTTCAGGAAGCCAGGAACGGAGCAGAAAGTATTCGTTGACGGGCCTATCATCGTCCAACGGCGGAATGCCCTCGCCTTGCGTGCGAAGGAATTCATCCAATGGAATTTCGTGGGCAAGCAGAATCGCAAACTGTTCCTCGGCCGTTCTGCCTGGTCCCCACTCCAGGAAATCGGCAACAGCAGCGGGCGGCATACGGCTGGCGAGCTCGGCAGGTGTCAGATTTGGGATCGGACTCATGCTGGCAACGACATGAAGCCCCCATCCTTCGACCGAAACCATACCGCGTACATAAGGAAAAGATTCCTTCAACGCTTTGATCATTGCCAGCATATCGAACTTATCGTCTTCCATAATCCATTGCTCGAGAATACCCCCGGGGCGCAGCCTGCGCTTGACAACGTCATAGAACTCGCGTGTGTACAGCAGACTCACGCCAGCCGCTGAAATGGGCGGCGGCGGATCGATCGTAATGACATCAAATTGCTTTCGTGTCTTCTCCAGGAACAGGCGGCCATCGTCAATGACCACATGGGAGTTTGAAGATTGCAGCAGGCGATCGCCGTCGGAATGGTAGTAGGAAAAGAGCTGGGGTACACTGGGCACCAGCTCCACTGCTGTCGCTGAGATTCCCCAGGAGAGCAGCGAACGATGCGTTGTCCCCATTCCAAAACATATCACTAAGGCATCTTTGGGAGGCTGGGTATGGAAGGCGAGGGGGAGGTGCGCCATCGTTTTAGTAATGGAGGTCAATTTGGTTATGCCAACACCGTTCACAAACAACTGCTTTTCCATTCCCTGTCCGGTAGCCACGACAGTAGCCGCGTAGTCGCGTCGAATCTGATAGTGCGAGAACCTTGTGATGAAGTCTTTGGTAAAGATAATCAACGCCAATGCAACCACGATCGTTTCGGAATAAAATCGCACTCCATAACGCCTGCGAGATTCAGACATTCTAGGCCGGAAGACGTACAGAAGCATGAAAAGCGGCAAGGTAAGCAAGATCAACGACCAACGCTCTCCCAGAGCAGGCAAAAGAAGGAAGCCGGAGAGCACCGGGCCTAGAATGCATCCTATGATGTTGACAGCATAGGCTTTTCCGGCTCGATCAGGATCTCCTTCAGAGTACTGATCCACCAGCATGGGAGTCACAAATCCCAACAGACCTGTAATCGGCATAATGCCTAAAACACGTATGATTGCCAAAGCTTTAAACAGCGGTAAACGTAGATCAGTCATGAGCAGAGGAATAAGTCCAGCCACGCCTAACAGGAGCCACGCTACCGTCTCTTCTCCTGGGCCATGCTTCCGCAGCCAGTGGCGATACACTCTGGAACCGATAAAGGTTCCCAACAGATAACAACCCAGAATGCAGGCGAACGTATATACCTCGGTTCCCATGTAAGGCGTAAACTGCCGGACCCAGATGACCTCCATCGCCAGACTGACCAGCCCCGTGAGGAAAAGAAGACCCACGATGAGCCGGGTAGAAGAAACTTGTGCCTGCACGGCTACTTCCGCTTGCGCCGGGGATGTCTGCTGAATATCTCTCACCCACGTGCTCAAAAGAAGGGCAAAGGCAGCAACCGTCAGATTGCATAAAGCCGCAATTTTCATTGTGTTGCGGAAACCGAATAACTCCACGAGCACAAATGCAGGCAGAAGTGCGCCCAGAACCGCGCCCAGCACGTTAGCCAGGTACAAAAAGCTGAACGATCTCTTTGAGGCAACGCTTAGTTTTCGGATGGCAGCCATCGCCAGGGGGAAGGTAGCTCCCATGCAGGTGCACCAGGGCAACAGAATCAAGGTAAGCCACAGGCCTGCGATCCAGTAATAATGCAGTGAAGAAACAGAAAGGTCGCCGCCGTAATTTTCGAAATAACTGTTGGCGAATCTCATTTCGGCTGGCACTGCCCAGGCAGAAAGACCAATCAACAATTCGGTCAGAGCATAAAAGCGGAGCGGATACTTTCCACTGTGATTTTCAATGTTCCGCATCCAGCGCCCCGAAAGCCAGCTTCCCAGTCCGAGCCCTGCCATGAAAAGCGACAGAAAAATGGAAATTATGGGAGTCGTGACGCCAAACTGGGCCATCCCCAGTCGCAACCAAATGACTTCGTAAAGCAGACTGCAAAAACCTGAAAAGAAAAAGAATACAAAGAACCACCGCATCCGCATGTGTTGCTCCTTGGCCAATCACGAATCCGCTGACGTCAGATTAAAGCCCTGCCATGATGGCGGAATATTTGGTTGCAATTTGTTTTAAGAGCTATTAGAGCATGACTTTCGAGAATTCCATAGAGCACAAGGATTGCGCAGCCAAGCACCCCTTCCTCCGCCTACAGCCCCAGGCTTCTGCTCTCGGCTCACAAAGATGGCTGTGGGACGCCGGCCTGCAAGCCAAAGTCTCAGTGCTGGGAGTAGGCGTCGCTTTGTCCTATGGAAGAGATTTGGACAAACCGTAGGCTCACCTGTTATTGTGAATTTAACTTCTCATATGCAGATGGGAGTACGGAAAACTGGCCGAGGAAAAATCAAGGAAATAAATTCCCACGCGTTGGACGCGAGTAGAGAACTCAGCAATGACAGACTTGAAATTAAACAAGTAATAAACTCTCCTGCAATTTTCTCCGCTTGATAATCCATTGAATAATTACAGTTGCGGCAAGATTTACGTTATAATTCGCCGATTCCCCCAAAAATAAACCGGAGGCTGACGCCCATGGGTTCTGGAAAACGAAGTGCGGTAGTGCACATGCTAGTTCTCGTATTTTCTTCGCTTTTAGTTGCGCAAACTACCCAGCCTGTCACGGTCGCGGGATTGCACTCATCCAAGGATGTAGTGTGGCAGCGCACATCACCCAACGCGAAACACCCGGATGGGCCGGTACTTTATCAAATCATCTTCCGCTCGAGTGCTACGCCCGGTCACGTGCCGATAATCTCACCCACGTTTACCCTGACAGATTCACCCATCTCTGTGGTTGGCGGCAACGTGGTGATTGGCGGCATGTCGATCAACGGCAGCACAGGCGTTATCAGCTTTGCAGGCGCAGATAACGATCTGACACTCCAAGCAGGTACCGCCGCTTCTGGAACAGATCAATTAGGTGGAGAGCTAGTCCTTAGCGCCGGGAACGGCACCGGCCAGGGTGCCAGCGGCAACGTCCACTTGCAGACTGCCGGAGCTACTGATGTTTCGGGCACGACAGGTGATACTTTGGTAGACCGAGTCATCATTGTCAGCAAGGGCAAACAGTTGACCTTGTCATCTCCAGGCTTCACGTCGCTCATGTCCATTCAACTTCTTGGGACCCACACCGCGGGAGGCCGCATCCGATATATGATCCGCGCGACCGATGGAGGCTCACAAATTGCCACCGAAGAAGGAGTTATTCAGTATCTGGCAACCGCCAATTCAATAACCTGTACCGTGCAAACCACCGACAAACTCCACCTCGGGACTGTGAATTCAGGTTGCACGCCGGGATTCTTTAATCCCGGCAGTCAGCCTGGGGTTTCGATTTTTGACAATGTCAGCTTCAGTAGCCCTGCACCGATCGTGGTGCACGAGGTTTACTTCACCATCGAGAACGAGTCGGGGTCGCCGATACGGTTGGAGCCGTAATATTACGGGCGAAAGGCTCTTGAAGAAGAACAGCATGGAATACGACGAACGCTTCGTATTTGGATAAAAGCGAGCGTCGTCCCAACGGGACGGAGATCATTTTGGCATCGTACCCAGCGTTGAATCGCTGGGTATAATACGTCTTTGCTTACAAACACATAGAACTGTTCACCGTCTTTCAATATTCATTGACCAACAGAATCTCTAGCGGTTGAGTGGCAATGCCTTTCATTGTAACTACAAAGCCATTGATATCAATCTCGTCTAACGAGAACCACTCACCATTTATTCGCTTACTTTCGTACTGCTGGTGCAACTGACGTTCTAACCCATGACATGTTATCGCTTTTGATTGTGTGAACAAGTGAGACCTTGAAAGGTAATTGAATATTAAAAGCTGACATTCTCTCTTTAACTCTGGCCGAACACTAACCGGAGGTTTCAATGATGTCTCGCACTCTGCGGCAATCTTCCCGGGTGTTGATTGCCAGTGTCTTGCTTGTGGTACTTGCGGGCCCATATCGGCACGCGTGACGGCCGCAAAGGTGAGCGCTCCCCTGGGTGGCAACTATTTCCTTTCCAATTTTGAAACCGACAAAAACGTTTACAGCAACGGCTTGTTTGGCTTCAAACTCGGCCTGTTTGTGGATACCGGCAGGATTACCGGCGCCTCGGCCGCTCTAGGCTCGCAACGATGGCTGTGGGACGCGGGCTTGCAAGCGAAAGTCTCAGTCTTGGGAGTCGGTGTGGTTTTGTCGTATGGAAGAGACCTGCACTCCGGGCACGGCGCTTTTTACACCAGCGTTGCGCCATAACGGCTGAAGCCGCGTGGGCCACAATTGTCATCAATGCTGGCTTTTGCGGCGGGCAGAATCATTTGGTTCGAAAACCGCGCCGACAAGTAGTATAACGGTACGCGATTCAAAGGCACGGCACACCGTGCCCAGCCTGGTCACTATCTAAAGGATCGCAGATCAATAGAAAAAATATATGTCTTTCACCGCCAGCTAGCCGTCAAAGACTTTCCAGAGGAGGTTCCCCCGCATGAACACAGTCTTCGCCCGCACATACCAAATCTGGCTCGCCTGCGTTATAGCATTGTTATTGGGCTGCACACGGGACGTGGAGAAAACAGGTGCTGCGTCTTCTCAGCACGATAACGCGCCGGTTGCCGACATACAGATCAACAATCCTAAGCCCTACCCTTTCAGGTTTGTCGCGTACGGCGACATGAGGTTCGCCGAGCATGAATCCTATGGAACGGTCATCATCGCCAATGCTAAAGCTCGCCAGCAGGTCATCGATCAGATTGTCAATGAAGTCCCGGCATTCCTGGTGGTAACCGGTGATTTTGTATTCAGAGGATTTCATGCCGAGGACTGGACTTACTTTGACCGGGCAATCAAGCCGGTGAGAGATCGTGGAATACGAATATTTCCTGCGATTGGCAACCACGAGGTGGGGCCTCCCCCGAGCCAGCTTTATGGAGGCCGGGCTCTCCAGGAAATCGAGAAAAAAACTGAAGAGTACGTCGCATCCCGGGGCCTGGAGAACTATTACAAGGAGTTCCCTGACATTTCCCATAAGCCCTGGTATTCGGTCCGGTATGCCAATTGCTATTTTCTTGTTCTGGACAGTGAGGTTGACGATGCGGCACAGGAGGACTGGATCAAAACCCAGTTAGACTCAATACCTTCGGAGGTCGATTACATCTTTGTCGTCCTCCACCGGCCGCCCTACACGGCTCTGACCGATAACGTGCATAAGCCACTGAAAATGCAAATAGATCTGAGAGCATTGCTTGAGGACCATCAGAAAAAAAGCCGGGCGCACATCATCGTCATCGCTGGACACGTCCATAATTATGAGCGATACGAGAGCAACGGCGTAAACTACATCGTCAGTGGAGGAGGAGGAGCGGCCCAGGTAAAATTTGCTCGCGACGCAAAAGACCTCTATCCAAAGAATGCGCTGTATGGAAAAAATGACCCGGTGAACGAAGATCAATATCATTACTGCCTGTTTACCGTGGACCATTCCAAGCTGAAGTTTCAGATGATGAAGCTGGTAAGCCAAGGGAAGAGTATAGCTTTCGAGCCCAGAGATTCCTTCGAACTGGATATTGCCGCGCACTAAGCCGAAATTGTATGTTTGAAACTTGAGGTTGCTCCGCGTAGCGCAGGTGCTATTACCCATGCATCTGGATCCACGACACCGGAGTGTTGTCCAAGAGCCCGTTTATGGATACTTTCCGTAAATACGCGGACTTTTGGATCGCACTCGTCTTTCGGTGACCTTCCCAAGTTTCAATGACGAGCCGGCCAGATTAATCCATTGCACCAAACCATCAGAATAATTCTACAACCCAGACATTTTAGACCTGGGCAACCATATGTTTTGCCCGAAATGTCAGCACAGGCGAGCCTCTTCCGGGATTGCTGTCGATTTCTGCGTGCTCGTGCGTCGTACTGGGGGCTGGCAAAAAGCACCATAAGCGTCAGGAGCTCCTGGGTTTGGCCGTTATCACCTAAAGGAACCAGGAACGATTCGTAACAGGAGAATAAGTTGTTTTCATCACGACTAAGCCAAGCTGTAGTCAAACGAGTCAAGGAGCACGCCGCGCCCGACGAGCTTTGCAAGACCTTTCACGATCACGTCAACTATCTGTACACGCTCTCATTGCTGTTAACGGCAGATCACGACAAAGCCGAGCAGTGCTTCGTTGGTGGTCTGGAAGATTGTCTCGAAGGCAGGCCGGCCCTTCAAGAGTGGGCGCACTCCTGGGCGCGACGGGCGATCATCAGGAATGCAATCAGGATGGTGTCGCCCGCGAGAAACAAAATCCAGCCGGCAGCCCAGCCAACGGAAGGCGAGCTGCCGGAGACGGAGGCGGGCACGCCGGCTGCCGCCATTACCAGCCTGCAGCCCTTCGAGCGTTTTGTGTATGTCATGTCGCTGCTCGAAGGGTACTCGGACCGCGAGTGCTCGGTCCTGCTCGGCTGCACCATCTCTAAGATCGCCCGCGCACGAAGCCGGGCTCTCCAACAGGTCGCTGGTGCCCTGCTGCACTCGGAGTCGGCAACTTAAATCACCACAGAGACACAGAGGCAAACCAAATTTGCAGAAATCATTCAAGATTTATTCTTTCACCGCAATCCCTAGCGCTTTCATCTTCCGGTAAAGATGGCTGCGCTCCAATCCCAGGACTTCCGCCGTGCGGCTGATGTTGCCGTGGTTTTCGTCGAGCTTTTTCAGGATGTAGTCGCGTTCGTAGGCGGCGCGCGCCTGATGCAAAGAGGGAAATTCGGGAGTGGAGGTGCGGCGGGAGCCATCGCGATAGACGAGGGGCGGCAAGTGCTTGCGTTCGACTTTGGCGGCACGAGGATTCATGATTACGATGCGCTCGATTACGTTACGCAGCTCGCGCACGTTCCCCGGCCAGGAGTACTTCATCAGGACATCCACAGCGTCGTCGGTAATCTCGCGCGTGCGGCGGCTGTAGCGCAAAGAAAACTCCTTGAGGAAGTGCTTGACCAAAAGGGGAATGTCCTCGAGGCGTTCGCGCAGCGGAGGAACGTAAAACGGGATCACGTTCAAGCGATAAAAGAGGTCTTCACGAAAGTTGCCGCTGGCGATCTCGTCTTCGAGGTTCTTGTTGGTGGATGCAATGACGCGTACGTCCACGGTGATCGGTTCATCTGCACCCACGGGAGTGAAGCGCTGCTCGTCCAAGGTGCGCAGCACTTTGGACTGCGTCTTGAGGCTCATGTCGCCGACTTCATCGAGAAAGAGCGTGCCTCCGTCCGCGCGCTCGAAGGTCCCGATTTTTTCCGCGGCGCCGCCCG
>DATHMH010000026.1:0-22159 GCA_035487295.1 Terriglobales bacterium | reverse complement strand
GTGAAATCGGCAATGGACATGCCATTCACTTTTACTGCCAGGCTTTCCGGACGCAGACGCTTGCCGTGGCACACCGAACATTCGGTGGCCGACATGAAATCGAGCAGGTACTCGCGATAGGTATCGGAAGTGGAGGATTCGAGATTCTGTTTGAGGTGGCCAAGAATCCCGAGGAACCCAGTCTTTCCTTCGCGCTGGCCTTCACGCTGGCCCCCGCGCTGCGGCTCGCCGTAGAGCAGCAGGTTCTGAATCTTGTCGGGAAATTTCTCAAAGGGCGTCGCCAGGTCGAAACCGTAGGCTTGGACAACCAACTGGATGCTGCGAATCAGGTTCTGCGATGCCGAACCGGGCCCCAAGCCGCCATCGAGTATCGGCTTCGACCAATCGACAATCACCTTGGCAGGGTCCAGATCGTAGCGGCTTCCGAGACCGTGGCACTCGGGACAGGCCCCGTAGGAACTGTTGAATGAGAACGAGCGCGGCTCCAGTTGCGGAACGCTGATGCCGCACGTTGGGCACGCCAGCTTGGCGGAGTAGAGCTGCTCCTCACCGCCCACTACCGAAACTTCTACCAGCCCGCCCGCCAGCTTCATGGCGAGGCCGACGGAATTCTCCAGCCGCTTTTCGATTCCTGGCTTTACCAGCAGCCGGTCAATTACCACTTCAATGGTGTGGTTCTTGCGTTTGTCGAGCTCAATCTCGTCTTCCAGGCTCACCAGTTCGCCATCAACCCGGGCCCGAGTGAAGCCGTGCTGCACCAGCTTTTCCATCTCTTTTTTGAATTCGCCCTTGCGTCCACGGACAATCGGCGCCAGGATCATCACCCGCTCTTCCGGCTTCAGCGCCATCACCCGATGCACAATCTGCTCCGCCGATTGCCGGCTGATGGCCCGGCCGCACTGCGGACAATGCGGCACCCCGATGCTGGAATAGAGCACGCGCAGGTAGTCGTAAATTTCGGTGATGGTCCCGACCGTCGAGCGCGGACTGCGCGAGGTGGTCTTTTGCTCGATGGAAATAGCGGGGGAGAGGCCGTCAATCGAATCCACATCGGGCCGCTCCATCTGGTCGAGAAACTGCCGGGCATAGGCGGAGAGCGTCTCTACGTAGCGGCGCTGCCCCTCGGCATAGATAGTGTCAAAGGCCAGCGAGGACTTGCCGGAGCCGCTCAATCCGGTGATGACCGTCAAACTGTTCCGCGGAATCTCCACGTGGACGTTCTTCAGGTTGTGCTGGCGGGCGCCCCGGACCGTGATCTTATTAATGGCCATCCTAAAAACGGGTCTTCTTTTACTTCTGGCGGCGCGGGTACCCCTCAGATGCGCCGCCGGGTTAAGAATGCGCGGGTACAGCCGTATCTTATTCGTTAATACTCAACTCCGTCAATGCGCGATAAAGTAGGGGTCTGCGCTCACTTGCACCACAAATTAGAAGGGTAGAGCCGCAGCTTGCTACCGTCTTTTTGCATTCAGGAGACAGTATTACTTTAGGTCAATGCACTGAAGCGAGTGGTGAATTAAGGTGAATAGCATATTGTGGATGCAGCGGGAAAATTGCATGATTGCTTTACAACAGCAGCTCTGCCCCCGCCATCTGAGTTAAGAGGACAGCTTGTTTACGCTAATGACATTTACGGCAGTTATGCTTACCGTGGCTTCCGCCTTTTTATTTGGTATTTTCTCAGGTTATCTGGTTATCTTCGCGCTGCTTCGGCTTATGGACCGCCGTCCTGCCGCCGTTCCCGTCGCAGTGCGTGTTCAGGTACATGCCGCCTCGAGCGGCGACTAATCAATTCCCCATAAGCTTTGTTAAAACCTTTATTTATAAAGACATAGCTTCTTTACCTCACCGCTTTTGTCCCAATGGGCTCGTATTCAAGCTTTAAGAATCCATTTTGGGAAAAGTTCCAAAATGGTTACTGCCGTAACTTGCTTAGATTCCTGATTATGCGAAACTGAGTACAACTGGTTTTGTGTTAAAGCTGCCATCTGTCTCCTTTGACCCTAACTCCCCCAAGAAAGATGGAAGAGATTAGTTTGGGTGATGCTTATGAAAAAACTCAGGTTCCTGGTTTCGCTGATCATGGAAGAAAATCACTATCAGAAACAGCACGCTGCCGCTGTTCAAGATGCAGCACAACGTCTCGGTGTTGACATAGAGATCGTGTATGCAGGCAACGACCCGATTACCCAAACCGAACAACTGCTGAACGGGATCCAATCCACCGCGAAAGAATCCCGGCCTGACGGAATCCTGTGTGCTCCGGTGGGGACCAGTCTGGTGCAAGTAGCGCGCCAGGCTGCCAAGATGGGCATTGGATGGGGGCTGCTCAATCGTGAGGGGGATTACATAGGGGAGCTGCGCGCCAGCAGCCAGGCGCCGATTTTTGCCATCACCATTGATCAGGCGGAGATTGGAAGAATTCAGGGACGGCAGATCGGGGCATTGCTTCCGCAGGGTGGCATGGTTTTATATCTTCTCGGCCCTACCGGAAACCCCTTGGTAGAGCAGAGATCGACCTGGATGCAGACGCTGAAGCCGGCCAATGTTCAGGTGAGAACCTTGACGGGGGATTTGAGCCAGCAGAGCGGGTATAAGGCCATCGCCCGGTGGCTGCAATTAAGAACTTCGCACGAAACGCCGGTTACGCTGATCGCCGGCCAAAACGACGATATGGCTCTGGGCGCGAGACGTGCCTTTGAAGATCAAACCATTGGCGCGCAGCGGGAGCAGTGGACCAGCCTGCCTTATATCGGTGTGGATTGCTGTCCCGGAGCCGGACAGGATTGGGTCCGCCAAGGTTTACTGGCAGCATCTGTTATCAATCCACCAACCGCCGGTATCGCGCTTGAAACGATGGTTCAGGCGATTCGATCGAAGTCGCAGCCGGCCGAAGTTACGGTGGTTGCTCCAACCTCATTCCCGACCATCGAAAAGCTGACGGGAGCAACTGCACTGAAAACATCTCAGATGGTGTGTTGAATTTAATAACTTAATTTAGAAGGCAATTACAACTGCGGCTGTCCGTTATCCACCAGGGGTGGTTGTGATGGCTGAAATTGCGGTTGTGGCTGGCCGCGCTGTTGCTGCATTTGCCTGAGTTCTTCGAGCAACTGCTCTGGCGTCTTACCCTGACTTTGATCACCCGGAGGCGGGGTGTAATTGGCGTCTGGCTCTTGTCCCTGTCCCGGGGCTGCCTCCGACTGGTCGGGGGAGGGCTCTTCTTCCTCGGGCGTGGTTTCCGGCATCTCTTGCACTTCCGGCGGCTGATAGGCAGCCGGCTCTGCGCTGGCCACATAACCATTGCTCGCAGCGGGATTAGGGTCTGCCGTCACCTTCTCACGCAGAATGATGCGCTCGGGCGAAGCCGGATCTTCCGGCCGGTTCAACACAATGTAATCAAAGTGCGAGCCATTCAGCAGCGCTGCCAGCACATCGCCCGTGCCGGCAGGTCCAAGCTTTACTGCAACCCGCTCTGTACCGAGGGTGGTAGGCAGCTCCATGGCTGCGCCGGTCCGCTGATGGATGGCTGTGAGGATATCGGGCAGCGTGGAATTTTCCGCGACGATGCTCAACTGTCCATTGCGAAAGCTTACCCGCGGCGGCTTGGGCGGATATTGATCTGCAAACCCAATCACATTATTGGTTTGTGTCCCTTGCGTGTTGCCGGCTGGGGGTGGAACCGGGCTACCACCCGGCATACCTTGGCCCGGAGGCGTTGAGGGACCAGGGCGAGCCGTGCTCACATATGCATTGGGCTGATACTGCTGCGCCCTTGCAGGCTGCTGAACCATGCCGTTCGGAGAAGCTGATGGAGCGTATGCTCTACCATATTGAGGCTGATTGGTTTGCGGAGGCACGGTGTTGACCGCCTGAGCGGGGGTCCCGGTCTGAGTTTGACTCTGCTGCGGATTATTCGGATTGCGAGCCGCGTGCTTTGCATGGGCAGGTGCGGCAGCACTGACCAGTAGCGCCAGCAGGGCCGCAAACGCTCCTAATCTGAGAGGGAAACATGCCATGGGAATTGCCGCAATCCTGAGGCGGCAAGCTCGAATTGTAGCATTGCGCGCGGCCACTTTTTGTTTAAATATTGCTGCCTCAGTGAAATATTGCCATGCTCCCGCATCGTCGTTCTGCGAGCAAAGCCACACATTTTGCAAGAGATACATCATTGACATCTATTACTTACGAAACGGCATCTATCGAGAAGCAGCTTTGGTATCTAAGTTGCTTCATTTCAATTGCCGTATTTAGGCTGTAAGATGCAGTTCGATAGAGCTGCGAACAGCAATCAATAAATTCCAGTAATTAGAAACCGAGTGTCAAAACCGATGAAGCTGATCAAATTCAGAGTTGCTCTTTTCGCGGTGATTGTTTCTTTTGCGCTCTTTGCGTCCCGCGCCTCCGCCGAGCTCTGCTCAACCGTCAACGACATGGATTCGGCCACCCGCTCTGCCCTCGAGCACGCCGCGCTGCAATTTGGCGATGCCGTGGTCCGTGGCGATGCCGCCACTTTGCGCCAGAATGCCATTGCTTCCCTGGCATCGAATTTTGCCGGCGCCGAGGCGTTGATCAATGACAGCAAGGCCGCCTTCAGCGGAGGCCAGGCCACCATTCGCGCTACTTATCTGCTGGATGCCACCGGCGGGCCCCAGGTCCTCGACCACGCCGAGTTTCTTTGTGGCATCTGGGGGACACCGCAGTTCGTCAGCTTCTCGCTGAATAGTCTGCCCGCGGCCAAATATGGTTTGGTGATTGAAGATGTGAAGAGCCCGAAGGGACCTTACCTGCTCTCTTTTATCCTGCAGCAGGAGGGCGGCGCCTGGAAGCTTGCCGGCCTTCCACCGCCCAAGCCCAGCCAGCTTCTGGGTCACGATGCACCCTGGTATCTCACCAAGGCGCGGGAATACAAAGCCAAGGGTGAGACCCATAATGCCTGGTTCTACTACCAGCAGGCGCGTAACCTGGTCACGCCCGTCAGCTTCATCAGCTTCACGCCTCTAATCAAGCTCGATAAAGAAGCGCAACAGTCGCAGCCCGCCGATCTGCCTTTGAATGGACCGGTGAATCTCACCGCCGCCAACGGTAAGACCTACAAGGTCACCGAGATTTTTCCCGTGATCGCGGAAAATGGCATGGACCTGGTAGTGAAATATTCACTGCCCGATGTCTCCAATACCGCTCAGACCTTCCAGGAGAACACCAACGTCATCAAGACCATTGCCACAAAGTATCCGGAATACCGCGAAACCTTTGCCGGCATCGTGGCCCGCGCCGTCGCTCCCAATGGCCAGGACTATGGAACCTTGCTGGCGATGAAAGACATCCAGTAGGAATTACGAAGTAAGAAGGACGAAGAAAGAAGTATAATTTTCAAACTTTCTTACTTCGTCCTTCCTGCTTCATCCTTCCTACTTCACCATTCCTGGATACGCGCTTGCCGGCCGCTTTGCGGTTGCTCTGCCATGCCTCAGACTTCTTGTCGCCAGCGACTTCGTCTAACGAGCGCCTGGTGAGCACTGAATAATCCATGGCGCCGTCGTTGGCGTCGAAGCCTTCTTCAGCATATTGGTCGCGCTTCTTGATCAGCAGCCATTCGTTGCCCTTGCTGCCCGCGCGCCGCGAGCGCATGCGTACCAGCGCGAATTCACCTTTTAGTTTTTTCCCATTCAGGCGAAACTTCAAATCGCCCTTTTGCAGCATGGCGGCAGGGTCGCCCAGCGGCTCCCACGCGCCCATGTCCCACACCATCACGGTTCCGGCGCCGTAGTTTCCCGGAGGGATAACGCCCTCGAAATTGAAATAAGAAACCGGATGGTCTTCCACCATCATGGCCAGGCGTTTATCGCCTGGATCGAGCGGCGGACCTTTGGGGACCGCCCACGACTTGAGCACTTCTTCCATCTCCAGGCGAAAGTCATAGTGCAGGTGCGAAGCCCGGTGCTTTTGCACTACAAAGCGGTGTTCGTTTTTTTTGTTTCCGAGTTTTGGCGGCGGCTCCGGTGTGGCCTCGAAGCGCCGCTTGCGTTTGTATTCCTGCAGAGCCATGTTGAATTAGATGCCGGGCTTTTGCTTTCTGAAACGCAGCAATCAGCAAGTCGGCACTGAAGCTGGCAGCACTTGGCATTTGGCGCTTAGCCCCTGGAAATATTCGGTGCTCCAATAGCAGACAATAAGACATTTCCGGATGGAATCAAATGTTTAACAAAAATTAACAAAATTGCACTCCGAATTAGGAACTTTTTTCCGCCTTATACGTCTTAGTAAGTAGCAATGATGGAATGAGGAAATCAACAAGGGTGAACCAACTGCGAGCGCCGCATGAGCGCAGCAGATGGCATGAGATTCGCAATCCCACTCGGTGGATTGCGAATCTCATAGAAAGACTGATGCAGGGAATCGATTATGTTATTTCGCATCGAATCAGAACATATAAATGGCGCAATTATTCTTCGCTGCAATGGGCCGTTGGTCCATGGCGAACCCAGCACGATGCTGTTGCACGCCGGAGAAAAGCACGCATCGCACCAGCTTGTGGTGGACCTCACTGGAGTTGACGCGGTTGACGCGAGCGGCCTCGGTGCGCTCGTAGGACTGGAAAAGTGGGCCCGCCGCACCGGCATGCGCGTGCGCCTGCTGAACCCCAGCAAGTATCTGCATGAGCTGTTGCAGCTCACCAAGCTGGACCGTGTCTTCGACATCGCGTCTGTGGAACCGGCCCGAAAGACTGCCGCAAACGCAGCCTGATCCTCGAATCGAATTTTGCCGTACATCCCCCCTGGGGCCTGTCCTTGATAAGGATGGGCCCCAATTTTTTTGGCTTTTGCGGTAAGGATGAAATCCCTGCCCTGACAATACGCCACGTGAGTACTGAGTGCTAACATTGCTGGCTACTCTGAATCTGCAGAGTGCATCCAATCCCGGTTACATAGTCGAACCAAAGGGGGACCGACATGTTTGCAGGCTTCAAGAAATTTCTGTTTCGTGGCAACGTTGTGGATCTGGCTGTGGCTGTGTTGATAGGCGCGGCATTTGGAGCGGTTGTGACTTCGTTTGTGACCAACATCCTGACCCCGCTGATCGCGGCTATTTTCGGCAAGCCCGATTTTTCCGCTTTGTCTCTCACCGTCAACGGCAGCACCATCCTCTACGGCACATTCTTCAACGCGCTGGTCTCTTTTTTGCTGGTCGCGGTTGCGGTGTACTTCTTCGTTGTAGTTCCCATGAATACCCTCCAGGCGCGTCTCAAACGCGGCGAGGTGCCGCCCGACCCGACCACAAAGAAATGTCCGGAATGCCTGAGTGAGGTCCCAATCCAGGCCCGGCGTTGCGCATTCTGCACCTCGCCTTTATCCGCGTGATTTGTGAGATTGGAAACGTCGGGATTTCTTGCGACGCCCTTTCCCCTTCGAAAGGCAGCTCCCAGCTACAAGGAAACTCGCATCGGGCAAACTGAGAAACTGTTGCAAAAACGGCTATAATTTCAGAGTACCTTCCATTTAAGGAGACGAATCCATGAAAAGGGCATTCGCTCTTGCCGTATGTCTCGTGTTGGTGTTTTCGCTTTCCGCCGTTGCCAAACCTAAAAAGAAGACCTACAACAACACCACCGATGAACTCTTCACGGCGGCGCTGCGCACTGCGCGCGAGCGCCATGTAGTGACCTACGTGAACGAGAAGATGCTGATGTTTACTTTTGAGACCGGGCGCTCGTTCACCTCCCAGGGATTCGCCGCCAACGCTTCCGTCGAGCCTGAAGGCGAAAACAAGGCCACGCTCATCATCAACGTCCAAAATAAGAATGGCGGCATTTCCTGGGGCGCGGGTGACCGCATGGCAGACAAGTTCTACGAGCAGGTCTCCGACGAACTCGCGGGCGAAGTGAAACAAAAGTCCGACGTGCGCTCGCAGGTTGGGGCCATCTCGACTCCTCCACCCAAAGAGGTTCCCGCCGAACCTGCCCTCACCAAGCCCACCGCTTCGGCGGCCGCTGTTGCCACGGATGACAAGGGAAGTGTCACTGTAAAATCGGACCCGGACGGCGCCGAGGTTTATGTGGATGACGCTTTCGTAGGCAATGCTCCCGCTACATTGCGGCTGCCTAACGGCAAGCACACTGTTAAAGTCTCCCAGACTGGATACAAATCCTGGAGCAAAGAGCTCGCTGTCTTCGCCGGCTCGGAAGTACAACTGAAAGCCGCTCTGGAAAAAGAACAGTAAACAGGGATTGAGTCATTGAGCCATCGGATCATTGAATCATTGAGTCATTGAACTTACTCTGAGCTTGTTTACCGCTCAGGGGCTGAATGCCGAGCGCTGAATGCCGATTACTTTTCTTCAAACAGCGCGTCAAACTCCGACAGCAGCGTTACCAGACGGCCAGCTTCGCTAATGCCGTCGAACTCGCGGACTGCCTGTGCGCCCACGCTGCTGCTTCCGGGAAACCGGTTCGAGGCAACTGCTTCCCGCACCCGCGGCAGGAATATGAACTGCAACCACTGCGAAAATATCATTGTGTCCATGGCAAAGGCCTGCGTAAATGCCAGTTGCTCAGGACGCAGGGGCGCGCTTTGCCAGAAGCCGATCTTCCACATCTCGGCCTCAATCTCATCGGCGTAGCGCGCCACATCGTGGCGCAGCCGCGTTGGTTGCATGCTGATTCCCTCAGGTTAATCGTAAATCGTACTCCATAGCGCTCCCAGAAATAGCAACAGCTAGAAGCTAGTAGCTTCCACTCTACAATATTTAAGCGGCCCATCCGTCTTCACAAGTAGACACAGGTGAGAAGCAGATGAGCGCGCCGCTGAGCATTGACACAATGACAGCCGAGCAGGACCAACGCATCTCGGAGGCGATCGCGCGCGAGCAGCCGCGGCTGCGGAACTTTATCCGCCGGCGCGTGGCCGACCCGCGCGACGCTGAAGACATTCTGCAGGAGGTCTTCTTTGAACTCATAGAAGCCTACCGCATGATGAAGCCCATTGATCAGGTGGGCGCCTGGCTCTTCCGGGTGGCGCGCAATCGCATCATTGACTTGTTTCGCAAGAGGAAGCCAGAAGCCTCGACCAGCGACCCGGTGGCCGTGAGCGAGCACGGAGAAGAGCTTTTCTGGGAAGACCTGCTGGCTTCTTCTGGCCCCTCGCCGGAGGCCGCCTACGCCCAGGGCGTGCTGCTGGAAGAGTTGCAAGAAGCTTTGGAGGAGCTTCCCGAGGAGCAGCGTGAAGTGTTCGTGGCCCACGAACTGGAGGGGCGCAGCTTCAAAGAGCTCGCCGCCGAGAGCGGAGTAGGCATGAACACATTGCTGGCGCGCAAGCGTTATGCCGTGCGGCATCTGCGGCGGCGCTTGCAGGCCATCCATGACGAGTTTACGAAAGAATAAGAATCGAAGATTTACGAGGAACTGAAGATGAAAAGAAATTTGCCTTTGAAGGTATTAAAAATCCTGTTGTTTGTGACCCTGGCGGTGGGTGTGTTCGGTTTTGTGGTCATGAGGTTGTGGAACTGGCTCACGCCGGCGCTTTTTGGCTGGCATGAGATCACCTACTGGCAGGCCCTGGGTATTCTGGTGTTGAGCAAGATCCTGTTCGGCGGCTTCCGCGGACGTCCCGGCTGGGGCGGGCACTGGCGCCACCGCATGATGGAGCGCTGGGAGCAGATGACCCCAGAAGAGCGCGAGAAATTCCGCCAAGGCATGCGCGGCGGCTGCGGCCCCTTTTCACCGCCCTCCCCGGAGCCCAAAGCCTGAACTGCTTACCGCTGATTTCACGGATTACGCGGATCAGGAGAAGGGGCGGCACTGGCGCGCCGCCCACGTTTTTTCGCAAATACATTCTTACTGTATCGGGCTCTTGGGTCCGAGCTTTACGCTTTCACTGCTGGTAACACAGGTAGGGCCGGGACAAGGCGCGCCGTTATTGGTCACGATGAGTTCGGTGGCCTGAATGGCATTGGGGGGGCCATCTTGACTTACCAGCACTGAGCCGCCGTTAGGTCCACCCGGAGGCGGGAGATTGCGCGGCAACGGTATCTGTGTGGTGTCAGTGGAGAATGTGGCTCCGGGATTGATCATGACAGGAGGAGCAGGCGGATTCATTTGATTGCCGAACGAGTCGAGAAGCGCCAGGGCAACATTCACCGGGGCGGAACTGGTATTGGTGAAAGTCCAAAAAGTGTCGGCGTTGGGCGTGGCCTTCCATTTGCCCGCGAACAGAGTGGTTTCCGTGACCGTGAGATTGAAAGTATAAGCCGCCGGACCGCTGAAGTTTTGAATCGTAGCCGAGGCAATATATTGCTGGCTAAAAGGAAAAACCGGCCCCGCACAGGCAAACGATATTCTTTGCCGCTGCGGTGCAAAGCCGATATTCAGCGTCACCGCCGGAACCGCGGTGGAGGTATCCGTGGGCGGGCTCCCCGGACAGCCGCTGGCGACCCACATAGGTATGGTCGGCCGGTTCAATCCCCGGCTTTGCTCCACTGAATAAGAGTGGCCGGGTTGCGGTGAAAAAAGATATGTGTTGCCGGTGTTAGGTGGAATTGAATCTGACTCCTGCCTGCCATCGGGAACCACGGTTGCGATGTTATTGCCTTGTGCCGGCAGCAGCGCCGGCAAGAACAGCACCATGCATGCAAACAAACTGCAGAATTTAGCCTTCATATTTTTACAAATTATCCTCTCTCTTGGAATTAGGACACGCACACATCCCCTATGACTAAGTGACCCGAACCGGCAAAACATGGGAGTTTTATTCTTTGGAAAATTGAGGACAGACTACCAGAGCTGACCTCACTCTACATAATGAAAATACGGAGAAATTTGTTACCGAAGATGGTTACCTGGCAAATTTTCCCATAGTGGTTCGGTGTCGTTATGGGACGTGCAGAAAGAACTTACCGCGGATTTCACAGATTGCGGATTCTAGGATTCGTTGACCGGCTTTTTCATTCCAATCCGGGCCAATGAATACCTTGGCCGCTTTTAGAATGTTCCCAATCCGAGCAGGGTTGAAAATTCGGGCTTGTCGGGGCGCGTGTATACGAGCAGGATATATGAATGTGGACTCAGGCCGTAATAATTGCCGAAATGTTCTAGAATCAAAGATTCATGATTAAGACCCTGGAATGGACCGAGACGGGGGTACGCTTCATTGACCAGACCAAGCTGCCTACCGAAGAAATCTACGTTACCTGCAGCAGCTACGAACAAGTAGCGGACGCCATTCGCACCATGGTCGTGCGCGGCGCGCCCGCCATCGGGGTGGCTGCGGCCATGGGCGCGGCGCTGGGAGCGCAGAACAGCTCTGCCCGCGACCATGCCGGCCTGCGCAAAGAATTCGACGAAGTCTGCCGGGTGATTGGCGGCACGCGGCCGACGGCGGTGAATCTGTTCTGGGCCATCGAACGCATGCGGCGGCACTTTGATGCTGTGCAGACGCTCAGCGTTGCGGAAATCAAGAAGGCGCTGGTGGAAGAGGCGCAACGCATGTACGTGGAAGATATCGCCGCCAACCAGGCCATGGGCAAACACGGAGCCACACTGATGCCGGCCAGCGGTGGCGTGCTGACGCACTGCAACGCCGGCGCCCTGGCCACCTGCGGATACGGTACGGCCCTGGGCGTTATCCGCGCTGCAGTAGAAGCAGGGAAGAATATCCACGTTTTTGCCGATGAGACCCGGCCCTTCCTGCAAGGCTCACGCCTGACCGCGTGGGAGCTGAACAAAGACGGCATTCCGACCACGGTCATCTCCGACAATATGGCGGGCGCGATCATGCGGCAGGGCAAGATTGGCGCTGTCGTGGTGGGCGCCGACCGCATCGCCGCCAACGGCGATGTGGCTAATAAGATTGGGACCTATACAGTCGCGGTCCTGGCCAAAGAGCATGGGATTCCATTCTATGTGGCGGCGCCGTGGTCGACCGTGGATATGGCGACTCCCGACGGCAGCGGCATTCCCATTGAACAGCGCTCCGCTGCCGAGGTCACACACTTTGCCGGCAAGCGCGTAACGCCCGAAGGCATCCAGGTAGAAAACCCAGCCTTTGACGTTACGCCCAACCGCTACATTGCCGCCATTATTACCGAGCGCGGGTTGGCGAGGGCGCCATATGTGGAGTCGCTAAAAAAACTCAGTTCTCAGTTCTCAGTTCTCGGTTCTCAGATGCAGGTTTCGAGTTTCTAGCAGCGCCGGCGTCCCGCCCGCTGTCGTGCGGGCCCCGCACGAAATTCGAAAACTAACTGAACTATTAGTATGTGATAAGTGTTGACTGTTTCTTTTCTCACTTTGCTGCTGTTACCATCTTGACGTCTGCGAAGTTCGGGTTCTTCCACAGGTCGCTGTGATACTCCAGGTAATCGGCGACACTCTCTGCCATTTCCCGCCCGTAATATCGCTCGATGACGTGGAGCGCCAGATCGATTCCAGAGGTCAACCCTCCGGCGGTTGAGATCTTGTCGTGCTCCACGTATCGTGTGCCGCTCACAAAATGGACCTTGGGGAAGTCTTTCTGCATTTTCTGCAGGGACATATGATGCGTGGTTGCGGTCAAGCCGTCGAGCATGCCATAACCGGCCAGCACGGAAGCCCCGGTGCAGACCGACATGGTTACGTCGGCGGTTGGGCTGTTGGCTTCGAGCCAGCGTCTCTGGTCCTCACTTCGACCGCCCTGAGCCGGAATCACGATAACCTGAGGCTTGGGAGCATCGGCAAACGTGTAGTCGGGGATGATCCTCAATCCACCTGCGTCCACTGGATTCTTCGTGTCTGACACCGTGTATGTGTTGAAGGGCATGATCATGTCGTCGCCGCCATGCCAAACCTTGCCATGAGAGTCGAACATGGCGCCGCCAAAAGCTTCCCAGGGGCCGGCAACGTCCATGAGATCGGTGTTCTTGGAGACTACGAATGCCACATTGATGGATCCTTTTTCCGGCGGCTTGATTGCCCTGATCTGAATCTCGTTCCCGGTACTGAGGTTGGCGACAGCGGCTGTTGATTTCTGAGCGGAGGCGCTCTGGGCCACGGCCGCAACCGCGCTTATTCCTAAAATTGCAATCATCCTGATGATTTTTTCGGCGAACATAAAATTTCTCCATTTGACTAAAATCATTGACAACTCCCGTTGAGGATAGCTTATCTATCGAATGTCCAAAATGACGTTTTTCCTCCAAATTAGGACATTTTTTCTTGTAAGTTCGTGCTTTGGGTGTCCCAAAATGCAGAGTAACCGTCCTAGAAGACATCTTCCAATGGGTGTAGATTAGGCTCATGATTCCCAAGCGCGTAGCCATTCTCGGATTTGAGGGTATGAACTCGCTGGATGTGGCCGGGCCGGTTGAGGCTTTTACCAGCGCCCGTATAGAGGCGCCAAATGGTCCGCGCGAGGCCTGTTATGAGGTAAAGATCATTGCCGACCAGAAGGTTGTTACAGCCGAATCTGGAATTATGTTTCTGGCGCACGAAGTGCTTGAAGCTGTTTCCGGGAAAGCAGGCATAGACACCCTCATCATTCCCGGCGGCCACGGACTGCGCGTGGCCGAAACAAATGCCCGAATCTCATTATGGCTGGGCCGGCATGCTCGCGGCATCCGGCGCGTAGCAACTGTATGCACGGGCATCTACGGATTGGCTCCCACCGGCATGCTCGATGGCTGCAGAGTCACGACACACTGGCGATTTGCCCAGGATGTTGCCATGCGGTATCCGAAACTCAAGGTCCATGCCAATGCTCTCTACATTAAGCAAGGCAAATTTTATACCTCTGCGGGGATAACCGCTGGAATTGACCTTGCACTGGAGTTGATCGAAGAAGATTTTGGACCGAAGGTTGCGCTCACTGTGGCGCGCGAGATGGTAGTTTATCTGAAGCGTCCTGGCGGCCAGGAACAGTATTCCGAGCCGCTGCAGTTTCAGGCCAGAAACACCGGACGTTTTGCCGATCTTGCGGCGTGGATGCTGGCGCACTTGCACGGCGATTTATGCGTCGAGACGCTTGCGGAGCGGACATGCCTCTCGCCGCGGCAGTTCAGCCGCCGTTTTCGCAGTGAATTCAAAAGCTCGCCCGCGGCCTTTGTGCAGGCCTTGCGCCTCGATGAAGCTCGCCGCCGGCTGGCCAACTTCGAATCCACCGTCGAAAACGTGGCCGAATCGGTGGGCTTTCGGGATTGCAACACGTTTCGCCGCGCCTTCGAGCGCCGGTTCGGCATCGCGCCCTCCGAATACCGCAGCCGCTTCGACCTTCGTTCCTCGCATGAGAGTGCCCGCACTGCTCAACAAGAAAGTACTCAGTACTCAGTTAGGAAAGAACTGAACATTCGGAGATGAGGTAGTACTCAGTAGCCGGCACCCCGGCAACCTTCCAAGTCCTTGCTATGTCCCCGACGGCATTAAGCGCAGAGAAGTAGCTCAGGCGTAGAATCCGGACTATTCACGAGTGCATGATACGACGATACCAACCAGTGAGTACTGAGTACTGAAGATCAACGTTCAACCGTTGTGCGCAAAACCTCCGGGCCGCTGGGGGCATCGACATGAGCATTGTCTTCCGCAGTGATGAACGTGTCGAATGCCTTGAATGGCGTGGTTGCCGTCAGAGTACCTTCCAGGTCTCCATTCACCTTGAGCTGCCCGGTGTTGACTGGGGATTTGCCCGGAGGCTGCACCCAAACCACATAAACCGTCTTGGGTGGCGAGAGCTTTTCCGGGTCAGCCAGATGATAGACGTGGATTTTCAGTTCGGTGTTCCCGTTACGATCTTTGTCGACGTCAACCCGGCCAGCGGCGCCAGGCGCCACAGAAGAACCGTTGTTAAAATGAATTTCTTTCGCCCAGAGTGCGGCGCAGAAAAATAATGCAAAAGCCAGAGCCGATGAAATAACAGTACGCTTCATAACGCTTTCCATCCTTTGATTTTTTCGACGCTGGAACAGGAACAAACGTTGTGTTGCAAAAGGGGAAAATCGAGAGTGGAACAGAAGTATTCAGCACTCAGCCCCTAAGCAGCATTTGGCACTTAGCACTTGGCATTTAGCCATTAGGGTGCGTTTAACCCCTGATTAGTGAGCGAGGGAGCCTTCTCGGCCCAAGCTGTTTAGGGGCCAAATGCTAACTGCTTGTCTAGAGACTGATTGCTGATTGCTGATTGCTGAATGCTGAGTGCTTGAGTGCTGACTATTGAGCGCTGGCTGCTTCTTCTTCCAGCATCTTCTTACCTTCGGCCAGGAGCTTCTTCTGCTCGGGAGTGACAGGAGGATATTTCAGATTCAGCGACTTCAACGTGGAGACGATGATATCGGCGACCACCACCCGTGTATACCACTTGTGGTCGGCGGGAATAAAGTACCAGGGCGCCCATTCGGTGCTGGTGTGGTTGAACATGGCTTCGTAGGCGCTCATGTACTTGCTCCAATGTTTGCGCTCGGTGAGGTCAGAGAGGGCGAACTTCCAATTCTTCTCTGTGTTTTCAATGCGCTCCAGCAGCCGCTTTCTTTGCTCTGCTTTCGACAGGTTGAGCGCAAACTTCAGGATGACCACGCAGTTTTGCTCCAGATAATGCTCGAAGTCGTTGATCTCTTGGTAGCGGGTCTTCCATAGGGCCTTCCGCGTTTCGCTGATGCCTTCCCGCTCCAGCACCTCAGGATGCACTCGCGCCACCAGCACCTCTTCGTAATAAGAGCGGTTGAAGATGCCGATGAAGCCGCGCTCGGGTATCGCCTTGTGGGCCCGCCACAGGTACTCATGGTACAGCTCCTCTTCTGTGGGCTGCTTGAAGCTGGTGACGCGCACACCCTGAGGGTTGAGGCCTGAGAGCACATGCTTGATAGCGCTGTCTTTGCCGGCCGTATCCATCCCCTGCAGCACGATCAGGAGAGCGCGCTGGCGGCTGGCATAGAGCATGTCCTGCAGCTCGGCCATGCGCTCAATGCCGGCTGCCAGCTTGCCCTGGGCCTCCTCTTTATTCTTGAAGCCGTCGGTCGCGGCGGGATCATAGTCGGTAATCTTGATTTTCCGCGACGATGGAATGCGGAATTGTTCGTAGTTCATCTCTGCTCCAGGGCAAGGCAATTGTCTCATTACGACGTTCATCTGGGGCGAACCACTCACAGCCCCCGGGCGCTGATGTTCTCCATTTTCCGTTTCAGGTTCGACGCGAATCGCGAGGATAGCTAGTAACTAAATAATAGATAACCAAATAATAAAATAAATAGATTGCGTGCTCGTGCTTGCACCGGGTTAGCAACCTTGAGCCGAGTTTTCCACATCCGATCTTATGCACGTCAGTGAGGATTTTTAGTATTTATCATGCTCCGTAGCAGGCCATTTGTAGTGTCTTCGACTGAAGAGGCGGCGGGAGAACTGAAACGTCATTTCTTCACTACCGGTCAGAGCATTCCTGTCACCGGCATTTATCGAGTCAGGCACGATTCCCACCGCTTGCCCAGCGAATGCACGCTGCTGAAAGGGCAGCAGTTCCCACGTTGCGCAAATTGCGGCGACCGCGTCGTGTTTGAGCTTTTGCACGAGGCGCCCGACGTCTTCAGCGATCCTGATTTCAAGGTAGCTTTGTATGAGCTTCCTGAACTCAGGGTTCAGGAAGCAGAAGAACCAGACCTCAAAAGAGTAGTGTAGCCAGCTTTAATAACCTCAATTATTTAGCAGCCTGGAATATTTAATAACCTGGAATGTTAGCAAGCAATAGGGGGCCTGGGACGTCGGGGAAGGAGGCTTTTGTGAATCCCAAAAAAACAGTTCTGGTAGTGGATGATGAACCCTCATTGGCGCTGGTGTACAAACTCTTCGTCCAAAGAGAAGGGCACGATGCGTTTTCTGCCGAATCCTATCAGGGGGCAGTCAATATTCTCTCCGAATGCGGCAACATAGATCTTCTGCTGACAGACTTTGCTTTGGATAGAGAACATACAGCCTTCGAGGTAATTTACCTTGCGCGCAGCCGGTTTCCTGAACTGCCGTGCATCATCGTCACCAGCTACCCAAACCAGGCTGTTGTCGATAGAGCGGCAGAGATGGAAATTCCGGTTCTGCAGAAGCCGGTTCCGGTTCGGCACCTGCTGGAAGCTGTAGGAAAGTCCCTGGAATTCAAGCATACAAAATTATCGAGAAGAGCTATAGCGGCTTAGATCTTCAATTTTCCTGGAAGCTGCTTCAAAATTTCTCCGCTGTTATTTGGAGACGAGAGCTGGTTGTGGGCTCTCTCCATTCCTGTCTGCACTCCCCGAGAAAACTTGCTTGCACGTCTTGCATCAAATCTGAAGAGTCCAGATGTACAAATTGGTGACAGCAGCGCCTGAATCCATCACCGAAAGCGCGCGCTCTCGTGGCCAACAGGCAAAGCGCCGGCAACCACGCCGATGGCTGCGCGTCACTCTGATACTGGCAGGTGCAGCGATGTCAGCAGTGCTGCTGCTTCTGGTCCAAAACTGGCCTTTTGCTCGCGGCAAGGTGATCGCGGATTTAGAAGAAGCACTGCATGCCAAGGTGGAAATCGGTAAATTTCACCAAACATATTTTCCTTATCCGGGGTGCGTTGCCCAAGACGTAACAGTCAGTCATGATGGTAATCTCCTTAATCCCACGCACATCACGATCCGCAAATTAATTATTCAGGGCAGCTTTCGAGGCCTGTTTGTCAAACATGTGCCGGTAATTCGCGCGGAAGGCTTGCACGTGGCCGCACAGGGCGCAAATGCCTTTGCTGATTGGGCACAAAACAAAGGCCATTTGAAGACAGTGGTTGACGAATTTGTCGCCGTTGGATCGGTGCTGGAGTTTTTGCCGGGAGCAGACAGACCAGCTCTGAAGTTTGAAATCCCGGCGCTGGTGTTGCGCAACCCCGGGACGAATAGGGCGAAGTGGTTTGAGACTACTCTCCGCAATCCGCAACCTCCGGGCGAGGTGCATGCCAGCGGCTATCTGGGCCCCTGGCAAAAGGATCATCCTGCGGAGACACCAATATCGGGCTCTTATTCATTCAGGCATGCCGATCTGGGCGTGTTTCACGGAATCGCCGGGATTCTTTCCTCCGACGGAAGCTTCGGAGGGACGCTCCAACAGCTCGAAATAAAAGGCAAGACCGAGACACCCGATTTTGAAGTCACCAGAGCGGGACACAAAATTGGCCTGGCCACCCAGTTCCGGGCACGGGTGGATGGCAAGAGCGGAGATGTAGCGCTGGAGCAGGTGACTGCCCGTCTTGGCGGGAGCACGGTGAACGCACAGGGCAACGTCGCAGCTACACCTGGCGAAAAAGGAAAGGTCGCTTCGCTGGAACTGATGCTGGGCGAAGGCCGAATCCAGGATTTTCTTTTTCTTTTTCTGAGGGATCAGATTGTGCCCATGACGGGGAGATTCAGCTTCGAAGGAAAGGCCACATTACCGCCAGAGACAGAACCGTTCCTCCAGAGAATCGAACTGCAGGGGGACTTCGGGGTCGGTGCTGCTCATCTCAGCAACCCGGCTACTCAGGCGCACCTGGAAGAGTTGAGTGAGCGCGCTGAAGCAGAAAAGGACGACGCTCCGGAAAGCGTGGTTTCCGACTTGAAGGGACACGTTATCCTTCGCGAAGGCACGGCGACTTTCTCCAATCTCTCTTTCAGTGTCCCGGGCGCGGTGGCGCGGTTGCACGGAACGTATAGCTTAATCACCCGTAAGATCAATTTGCGCGGCAAGGTGCTGATGAAGGCAAATCTTCCCCAGGCGACGTCGGGAGTGAAGTCATTTCTGCTGAAAATCATCAATCCATTGCTCAAGAAGAATCATCACGGGGGCGCGGTTGTGCCGGTGCAGGTTACCGGCATCTACCCGCATCCGATTTATAAGACTGATCCGATATAAAAGCCTTTCAGGAACTAGAGCAACGCTTTCATCGGATGAGATTGGCTGACTATCAGCTTTTGTGTAATAGCGATTCCTGTGTTTTAAGGCCATCCATCGGCGACCCTGGGGCAGGTCTTCCACCCAGCTTTTCTATTTGCGGATAAGAGCTTGGAGCAAGAACTTTGCGCTCCGGCGGCAGGGTATTGGTCTGCATTGCCCGCACCATCATCTCAAGAGCAACCCCGGCGCTCGGGGGATTCACGATGGACGCCGCCAGCCAGCCCCGTTGGACCCATTCCAGGCCGGCGCCAGGACAGCAATTCGAGCCAAGAAATGGCAGGCTGATCCCGGGAGCGAGGTCACCGTTGGCATCGTCGCGAAAAGCCTCTCTAGCGCCGATTGCCATCTCGTCATTTTGTGCCGCCACTAGTTTCATCGGCGCATCGTGCCGGGTCCTCAGTCGCAGCCAGCGTGCGACCGCCTTGCACGCCCCCTGCCGGGTCCAATCGCCGACCAGGGTCTTTATCTGGATATTGGCTGGTTTGGCTGCCAGCATGGAAGTCAAACGCTGCTCTGCTAACGGATGGCCGGCGGGCCCAAGCACGCACAAAGCCATGCCCCCTTCCGGCACTAATGCGCCCATCTGCTTTGCCTGGATTCGTCCGACCTCTTCATGGTCAACCAGCACGGAAAAAACAGGGACACGATAATTGCGGCGCAGTTCTCCAAGATAGTCAACACTGCGATTCAGAAGCGCCCAACCAATGCCGGCCGCGGCCGCCGAACGCGCCGCCTGCATCAATGGCGTGCCCACGGGGGAGCATAGAACCCCATCGGGCCTGGAGTGCTGTGATTGCGAGTGAATGGCTTTCAGCAACTGCTCGCTCTGGGTAATTGCATCGTTTCCTGCATACAGGACTTGTACTTCGACGCCCAGGCGGCCTGCCATCTGTTCCGCAGCAGCAGCATTCAGCCTCTGATAGCCGCTCTCCTCGGTTCGAAGCGAAACCAGGAACTTAAGCTTTTTCATGATGATGCCCAATTTTCTTTTTCAGAAATTCAGGGGGGATTTGGGGGGCTTTAACTTGGAGTGCTACTTACCTTGTATCCATAATTTTAGCCGTTATGGGACAAAATGAAGCGCGCCGCTCGGGGTACTTTAGTAATAGAGAGTTCCATTGTGGGACTTAATTTGATTGCGGAATCGACTCTAGAAGTAGACGGAAACCCGCTCCGATTCGCAGTGGAACCAGATTCCCTATGCCGTTTCTGTGCTGCTTTCCCTGAAAAAATCCACGATGCGGCGCCTTTCGCTTTCTTTGGAGGTCACAAATTCAAACCCATATCTGGGATGCTTTCGATATGCCACCTTGGCCAAAAAACGCAGGGGCTTGCGGTCTGCAATGGGCAGCTCAACCGACATGATTTCTGCCATAGGCAATTCTTCATCCACAATGGCCCCGAAGCCGTGTTCGTTATAGTCCACACAGGTCCCGACGACCCGCTGGCCCTGAAATTCGACGGCTACGAAGCAATCAACCTCAAAGCGGGGAGAGCGCCGCTGTTCAAAGTAGTCATGCTGTGGGCGGACCGTTTCTCCGGTGTGCGATAGTGCTTCCTCACCAACACACTCCTCGATATATTGCGGCTGCAGGAATTCAATATTCCCGGCTCCGTCCTCGAATTCAATCCCGTATCCGAGATAAGGTTCGAGTTTCCTGATAATACCGATTCTTCCTTTAAATTTTTCCGGCGCGTTGTCATGTTTTGCCTGCACCCTGTTACCGACTTGGAACTTTCTCCTGACCATGGCCTGCCTTTCACCCTTTGGAGGCTGACACCTACTACAAATATAAATGCGAGGCGCCGGTTGGTTGGAGATTTAGCCTGGATTATTTCCAGTACATGTGTGTGTCAGGGCACGGCTTCAAGAGCGGCGAAAATTAGACCGCCGGGGCGAAGTAAAAACTAGAACCGCATCACGCCGCTTGCGCAGCGTGATGCGGTCTGGTTTGTTCCGGCGTTTACAGCAAATGCGAGAGGTGCGTCAGCGTGGGCTCCGTTCCCCTCTTCTACAAGCGCCGTGAGAAAAGCCACGACGCGGTCGAGTACCCGATGTCGAGATCACCCGGTGATCTCGACATCAGGTAGTAAACGAAATCGTAATTACTGAACCTCGATTCCGCTGATGAGTGAGTTGTTAACGACCGACGTGAACTTGATCACGAATTGGCCGCTCGCATTCGCGGTCCCGGTAAATTGCTGGATATTCGCGATGTTCTTTCCGCCCGCCGCCTTGAAGATGTCAAAGGCGGTCAGAACCTGCGTGCCGTTGATGGTGACGTTGAACGTGCGCGAGCCGGCCGTCCCGAAGAAGGTTTCGGCAAAGTGCAGGCGTACGGTATGGCTCGATCCGGCGGCAAAGCCCGGAATCGTGTAGGTAAAGTTGTCAATGCGCGCCGTTTGATAAACAGCAGCCGGCGCCGGGTTTGTCACCTTGCTGGTGTCGATCGTGTTGGCATGATTGATGGTTGCTCCACCGGCGAAATCCCTATCGGCAACGAACGGACTTATCGCTGGCCCACCGCAATTAATCGCGATGCTAAAGGCAGTAGGAGTCAGTTTCACTTCGTTGGAGTTGGGACTTTCACCAACTGCGTTCTGCGCAGAAACCACGTAAAAGTATGTCGTCCCATTTGTCACGGTATTATCGGTGAAGTTTGTGACGGTGACGCCGGAAGCAAGCAGCGAGTAAGGACCACCCGTCATCAGGCTCCGCTTTACGTTATAACTGGTGGCGGCTGACGAAGTTGTCCATGAGAGGTTCACTTGCGCATTGCCTGCGGTCCCTGTCAGAGTTGGCGCCGCCGGCACGCCGCCGACGATGAGAGTGACAGTTGTTGAATGCGACAAAGTTCCACTTGTACCGGTGATGGTGAGCGTAGACGTCCCGCCTGGCGTTGAGGCCGAAGTCGTGACCGTTAGCGTGGAGGAATTTGTGCCACTCACCGAGGCAGGAGTGAAGAAACCGCTTGCCCCACTGGGCAAGCCGCTTACCCCCAGGGTTACGGTGCCGCTGAAGCCATTCGATCCGGTAACACTCACCGTATAGGTGGTCATGCTCCCCGCATTGATGCTTTGCGAAGAGGGCGATGCCGAGATGGAGAAATCGGGCGGGGGCGGGCCTGAGCTTCCCTGAGCCGCACCACGGTCGGGCGCGCCGCTCGGCAAGGCTGTTCCAAAGAAATCGCGGCCACCATTATTGGCGATTACCGCGCCAGAACCCGCAGCGGGCGATCCCGCTTTAAGGTGATAACCATCCACCGTATT
>DATHMH010000025.1:0-97230 GCA_035487295.1 Terriglobales bacterium | reverse complement strand
AATGATGGAGGAGCAGTAACCGTAAGTGACGCTGTGCCCGTGACACCCGATAACGAAGCGGTAATCGTTACCGGGCCTCCCGCGGCCACGCCGGTTGCTACACCAGTATTGCTGCCGATCGTTGCCACAGAAGAATTGCTCGAACTCCAGGCGGCCTGAGCAGTGACATTTTTAGTTGAACCGTCGGAGTAATGGCCTGTCGTGGTAAATGCAATGGTGCTGCCCACCGCAATGCTGCCTGCGCCCGGGGCCACCGCGAGGGACTGTAAGCTTGGTACAGGCGGAGGCGGTGGAGGCGGGGCCGAGCCGGCATAAAATTCGTAAGCGCCGATATCGTAATTTGCCCCTTGCGAACGCAAGACTCCCTCATGGTCCGCAGGATTCCCGTTCCAGGCCATGTAGTTGTTATAAGTGTTGCCTGAACTGATGGTAATTCCTGCGTCTTTCGCCGGGCTTGCTGACTGCAAGTGGAAATTGTTCAAGGATAAATCCGCGAACAGCGGGTCAGATGTAACGCTGCCGCTCAGGAATGAGGGCAGAGGCAGACTGACCGTGCTGTGCATGATGTTGTTGGAACCGCTGACATACGTGGCGTTCCACCCCGAGCCGCTGCCAAAAGGCTCGTTCCCGAATTGGTACACGATGTTATTGCGGATTCGGACCTGCAGGCCGGGCTCTCCCCCGTTGATCATGAAACTTCCGTTATTGGGAAAGCTGGCCACAAATGGGCCGCAATCATACAGCGTGTTGTTGTAAATTTCCACCGCTCCCCCGCCCACCGGGCCCGTGTTGGTGATGTACGCCATATAAATGCAGCTATAGTCACCGGAGTCGCCATCCTGCGGGGTCGGCCCGATGCCGACGTGGTAGATCACGTTGTTGTAGGCCTCCACTCGTCCCTGGGAGGGATCAACAGTGGCGAAATTGATTCCGTCACAGGGATCGTCGTGAATCAGGTTGTCGTGCACGGAAAGATCGAACTGATTGTGTCCAGTGGTGTCGCCGGCTCCTCCTCCGCCGAGCGGCGAGGAATGGAACTGCATGGCGCGGCAACTGCGATTGTCGTGAATATAGTTCCAGGCTGACTCCACGTGGTTGGTGTCGCTGGAAAAATACACCGCATGCTGCTGCTTGCCGGCCGCCACCACGCCGATGTTGGTGGCTTCATTCCCCAGGAACTTGATAGAGCTGATTTCGTTGGTGGTAAAGCATCCATCCTCGCCGTTGGCCGTGGGACATTGGAAGTTATTGCCCACCACCCTCCAATTGCTGGAGTTGGTCGGGTTCATGCCTTGCTCGCTGGGACTGAAGAACAGACCAGCTACGGTCACATAATTGGCTGAGACATTGGTATTGGGCACACGCAGCCCATAAGTAATGCCGGAAGCGCCCAGCGTGGCCTTCGCGCCCGGATAGCCAACGAAAGCAACGGGATTGCCCGCCGTTCCGCCACTCTCCAACTCTAACGTGGCATCGAAATTATCCACGGTGGTAGCTGTTACTCCATCTTCGATGTAGCAGACGTCGCCCGCCTTCATGGCGCTCTTGCATTGGGGAATAGTGGCAAAAGGACTGGCGAAGCTGCCGCTGTTGCTGTCGTTACCTTTGGAAGAAACGAAGAGCAGCTTCCCGCTGGAGCGCACGGTAAAGGGAACGCCGTTGGAGGCGGCGCCATTCACTGTGACGACAAAATTGCCCGCGCCCGCCGTGCACGCTGAACCCAACTGGACAATAATTTTCTGGTACCAGAAATGGGAAGCGCCCCATCCGGAATATGAGCCTGAAGGCCCAACCACGCGCAGGCAGTTCTCTCCATTCCAGGTAACGGTGGAGCTGCCCTGGGAGGCGCCAAGGAAATTTCCGTAGAGTGTGACGTAAGCGCCGGCAAATCCATTGACGTTCTCGCCGCCGGAGTTAGGAGCGCTATCCAGGTCGGTAAAAAATATCCGCGGGGCGGGCGGCGCAGATTGCGCCGCGCAGGTTGTGGGTGAATATAGAGGTAAAAGTAACAATATGAGTACGAATGAAAGAGATTGTAGTTTAAGTTTATTCATGCCTCTCCTTAAGGGACGAGGCTAAGAAAGCATCTACTTACCCTCAATCAGGAGAGCACCTAGGAACGTACTGAAAGAACTGTAGCCCTAAATACCAAAAGTGCACGTCCCTTGGGCTTGGCGAAGGTAAACGGAGCGGAATTTAGACATGTACGCGTGGTCCGCCTGGGCGCCTTCATCTGTGCGACCAGCGCGACTGGGGATTTTAGATCGCTGATGAACGCCTGTTGTAACCTCGCGAGCGGCTTGACGAATCGCATATAATCCGTTGATGCGTTTTACTTTGGCCGCCAGCCTCGTCCTTATACTGACTTGCAGCGGATGCGACAGTTTTAAACAAGGCTTTACGGAAAGCTTCGACAGCAGCTACAAGCAAAGCTGCCGCGACAAAGTCATGCAAAAGGGCATTGGCCAGCAGGACGCCGAGAAGTACTGCGACTGCACACTGGCGAAATTCAAGGAAACCAAGTCAATGGACGAAGCGGCCAAAACCTGTATCGCTGAGCTCAAATTGGGCGCCAACCGCTGAATTTTTTAGTCCTCTATTCCCGTTGCGTACAGATGAAGAAATAAATCCATCTGTCTGCGCGCTTGTGCTGCCAATGGCCGAGCGTGGGTAATCGTGGGTAATAAAGAGGATTTTGTTGTCCGCTGATTCTGCGCTGCCAGATTCCCAATGAAGTTTTTGCCGAGCGCGGATAAAATTGCGCTCCCCTTTGCACACGAAGAAATCAACCACTTCCGCATTTAGCTTCTGGAAAGCGCGCAGTCGAAGGCCCCCGAAAATGTCTCAACGTTACAGGTCGTATCAAGGCATTTTCTGAAGACTTGCCAGTGATGCGATGATGTCAACTCAACCACCGTTTACGAAGGCTGTTGTGATGAAAGATCTTCGGCGCTTCAGTTCGTATAGGATTGGATTGAAGAAAAGTTTTAAGGACCGCCGTCCTGCGTAACGATTCCGCCCAATGGGCATCCGAGCTTTTCGGTCGCTTGCCCAACAAACTTCCCTTTCGTCTCGTCGATCTTCCATGCAGCCGTGGCTTTGAGCATGGTCTTGGCCAGTTTTTCATCTCTTGCGTTGTATCCTGCGCTGTTATTCAGCACTGCCACAAGCTGCCCCGGAACCTCTTTTCCATCGGCTTGGCATGTGCCAATGAACATTGGCGAGGCCGCTGCATGAGCCGGAAACGGAAGCACGTCACGAATCAGCCCGGTTTTCGTATTCACCAGCAGTTCGTACTCGCTTCCGCAAATCTGCCATGAAGCCAGGAACAGGCGGTCAGAAATCTCAGAGCCCCCCAGATTCTTAAGACCCAAATCCTTGTGCCGTTGTTCGAGAACAGCCACTGGTTCATTGGAGTCGCGTTTCCCAACCAGAGACTTGGGGATATCGGCTCCGCATTTGATCCCCGCAAATTCATCCAGCGCCCACGCTTTTCCGCAGACGATGATGAAAAGAAACAGGATCACACGAATCTTGAACGTTCCAGGATTCCGGCGCAAAGCACGGTGTGTTGCTGACAAGAGTTTTTGCTCCATAGAGAAGTCATTGTTGCACAGCGGCAGAACAAATAGAAGCCATTGTTGCATTCATACTGGAGCCGGGTGCCCCATTCGCGCGACCAGCGCGAGTGGGATTTTTAATTGTCCATTCTCATGAAGTATACGAAGATGACAGCACAACGTTACACCAGCGCTGGAAGCGCGGCACAGGTTAGCCCAGCGCGGAAGCGCTGGGTAAGCTGAAAATGACGCGAGCCCTGGAGGGACGACATCCGGAAGGATTTCTCCCACGAAGGAGAAGCTTAGAACACCATCTAACAAGTTAAAGTAAAATCCACAACATGCCGAAACCATCTGAGAAAACGCGGGTAACCGGGCTCTGCTTGACGATTCCACTGGAACATCCCCTTCGGATATTGGGCGGGTGGCCCACACAAATCTGGGTGCCCAATTCGCGCGACCGGCGCGAGTGGGGATTTTTAGATTGTTTATGAAGGCAGTTGTGAAATGAACGATCTCCGACTTCATCGCGGCGATTTACATCTCCGCCCTGAAGAAAGTTTTACTTATCATCTTTCCTTTCACAGATCTGGGTGCTGGCTGCCCCATTCGCGCGGCCAGCGCGATTGGGATTTTTGATTGTCCATTCTCATGAAGTATACGAAGATGACAGCACAACATTACACCAGCGCTGGAAGCGCGGCACAGGTTAGCCCAGCGCGGAAGCGCTGGGTAAGCTGAAAATGACGCGAGCCCTGGCGGGGCGACACCCGGAAGGATTTCTCCCACGAAGGGGAAGCTTAGCGCCCCAGAAATCTTGTCAGGTTCGTCGTCCAGAAATGTGGTCCTTGAGAAGCTTGGTTACTTCATCGCGTTTCATGAATTCAGCCAGGTCCAACGCGGTTTCCCCAAATTCATTCTTGATCGTTGGGTCCGCCCCCAATTGAAGAAGCTTTTTTACTGACTTAACGCGCCCCATGCTGGACACCTGATGCAACGGAGTGTTTCCAAGGTCACCCTTAGTGTTGACCTGTGCACCACAAGCCACAAGCAGTGCTATGTCATCTACCTCTTCGTTAACCGCTGCTACGTGAACTAGTGTGTCGCCAGTATTGCCACGTTGGTTTACGTCAAGCAGTTCGATTGTAAAGAATTCTGGGCACGTGCGATACTTGTCAATAATCGCTTTTAGTTTCGGGTTCATTAGAATGTCATTGTGTACCGTTCTTATCATTACTAATATCTAAGTAAAGAGCAATCTAATGGGCGGATGGCCCTTATAAATCTGGGTGCCCCATTCGCGCGACCAGCGCGAGTGGGGATTTTTGATTGTCCATTCTCATGAAGTATACGAAGATGACAGCACAACGTTACACCAGCGCTGGAAGCGCGGCACAGGTTAGCCCAGCGCGGAAGCGCTGGGTAAGCTGAAAATGACGCGAGCCCTGGAGGGGCGACACCCGGAAGGATTTCTCCCACGAAGGAGAAGCTTAGAACACCATCTAACAAGTTAAGTCCTTGATTGTGTAATCGTCCTTAGAAAGACTCGCCAGCTATGGTCGCCGAACAAAAATCAAAAGAATTTACTTCGCACTCCCCTTGACGGGATAGGAGACAGAAGCCCCCAAAACCGGCCCCCCCTGGCATGTCAGTGAAAAAAATTCGACTACCAATGACGACCACAACGTGTAACATATCAATTAGGGCAGGTTTTCTACCGTCTATCAAAGCCATGCCATGAGGGCTTAAAACTCAAACCAGAAGAGTCGGAAGACTTAAAATTCTCACCTAGAGCCGTGAGGGCTTAAAACTCACCCACATCAGAAGAGTCGGAAGACTTAAATCTCACCCAGAAGCCGCGAGGGCTTAAAACTCAACTCCAAAAAGAATGCACGTTCAAATTTCTTGACTCAAGGAGTGTCTTTTATGTGTATTCCAGTAACCAGTGAATGGGATCGGCTCGTCACGCAAATGATCCGGGCAATGATTCAACAATTTCTTGCACGGCCCACGGAGTTCTTCAGTTTCGGAAAGTTAGCCAAGCAGATTCCCGGAGCGGACGCTGACATCCTTCATGCTATTGCAGAGGGACGTCCTGACCTTTTTGTGATTACCAAGAACAGCAGGTTCGCTAAGCTCACCTTACAGGCCATTCGGCCGATTCTTCTGAGTGAGATGGACTTAAGCACCATCCACGACCTCGCGGAAGTAAGGCGATACGAAGCTGATAGCGATTGTTTTTGTGATCATTCGTCGGATAGCGAGATATTAAATGATCTCAAGCATGGCACCTTGCCCGCCGGAGCACTAACAAATAACTGTTGTTGGAAGAGAATATGTCTTGTGCGAGGTAGGAATATGAATTTAATTTCTCCACAATCATGGGAAGATACTTGTCGCAAACGTGGTTACTTGCTCTATAGGCGGAATCCTAGCGGATTCTAAACCAGGGGGGCCGGCTTACTCCGCTGAGGCGAGGAAGATGGATGGGTAGAGGGATGCGTGGGCGGGGTAGCTGGCGGGGACAGAAGCGCTACAGCTTCCGATTGGCGCGCTAAACGATCTTCAAGGGACATGCCAGGTTTGATTGCCTTTCTTGTCGAAGACGGCGATTTCGGGAACTGGCGCAAGTTGAGGATTACTGACAGAGGCTCCACCAATCTCTATTACGATCTGCCCCTTCTCATCGGCAAAATAAAGACCAGTGTTGCCGAAGTGGCTGAGGGGGAGCTTAGAAGGCAATCCTTTGTCGAGAACTGAGACGCCAGCGGGGCTAAGCTCTGTCACCTTTTCTCCGTTCGGGCTGAGTAAGGTCAACCTTGGATAATCACCATCCAGCGTGGTCAATTCGGCTCGCACGTCTCCCTTCGCGTTCTTAAGCACAAATCGTTGTGCCTCGACGGTGTTTCCAGCATGAGACGATCCCAAGGTCATTATGCACATTGTAATGAGCCCCAAGATTATTAAGCCTACTCTGAGCATTTGATTCTGCTTTTCGAGACTGCTTAGTCTAGACTCCAGGTCTTTCCATTTTTCCGAATTCATAATGTCTCAAACTCCTCCACCTCACTTTGCGATGATCGGCTTTTTCTTCTCACGGATTGACCATCCTTCCACAATTTGCAGAGTTAACAACGGGAAAGGAAAGCGCCGCTTTTTTCGTTTTCCAGGAAACATGTCAAATACCCCGCCACGGCCACCGCCTTGGCCACGCAAGAACAAAAGTTACTACCATGCCAACCATAATAGTGCTCTCCGCTGCCCATCTGATACCCAACTGTTCTATCTTCCACAAATCTCGTCCCAACTCGAAAAGCGCAAAGAAGATACCCAATGCGAGACCACGCACCCATTCACGATTCCGCACCCACCACTTGCTGCTCTCAATCATTTGGTTGATTTTCCCAGCAACGAGATTCTTGCTTCGCTTTAAAGCACTTCTATAGCGTTCCTCTTCTGAGGTCCCGATATCACTAGCATCAGGGTCGGGTTTCTCCAGCACTGGAAGACCTTGCTCGTGAGCCTTCAGTGCGTCCCCCAAGAATGCCTTCCGGCTAAAGAACGCACGCGGCACTCCGGGGTACATCTCGTGTACCCTACGGGCGAGATCAAATCCGCCGTCTGCGGACTGCCCCGCACTACACAACAACCGCCGAATCTTTTCTTCGGCCTGAGTGAGTTCTTCATCTGCGGCGCTAATTTCATTTCTTACTGACTGCGACATCGCCTTCCCATAAACAAGATCAAGCAAGAAAAAATCAGGACGTCTTCCGCCAAGGTTTTGAAGAGCATCTTCTAGAACCTCACCCGTCCCAACAATGTAGCGGTCGCTCATGACATCCCGGAAACGCTCAAGTTCTCCCGGATCGTCATCAACGAAACAAATCGTTTTCTTCTCCATCCATACCCCCAAAACTCGGGATTATTCACTTGCCGCAAAGTACTCCCGGATGGGAGACTTTGGGTCATGCATGAATTCTATAGCTATGTTGGCCAACTGCTGCATCACTCTGTTGTCGGAATTCCAGAATTGGTCAGCAGTAATTGGGTTGCGGTACTCGCTTCAGTCGCTGCCTTTGTTATCACATTTGTTAAGAACGTGAAAGGACAGGAAAGCTATAAGAATGCCAGAACATGGCGGGAGAAGCTAAACGCCACGCGTAAGCACTGGCTTAAAAACGCTGTAGATGGAGCGAAGGTGACAACCTGGATATGGATCGGTCTCTTTTTCGTGAGTTTTCTGAGAACAATCGATGTCGATCACTACTTCAAACAGGCTGCAGTGAATTAGACAGCTTCTGCATGCCAGCTTCAACCTACCCTAGTTTTTTCCACGCCCGAGGGGGCCGGTTTCAGACCGTTCTGTCTCCTATCCCAGCCGCCACTTGACATTAGCAAATGCATGGTTTATCTTAGGCGAATAAAAGGCGAATATATGCCGGGCTCCCTATCCTTCTTCGAATCCCTCCCCCACGAGAAGCTGGTAGGGATCGCCCGGCTTGCCTCCCTCGGCGAATCCATCAAGCAGGGGCACAAGATCGAGTACTTTACCCTGCCCACCCGCTCCATACTCAACCGCGCTGTCTCCAAGCGGAAGATTCCTTTTACCTGGACCATTAATCCCTATCGCGGCTGCGAGTTCGCCTGCAAGTACTGTTATGCGCGCTATACCCATGAATTTATGGAAATGCGCGATGGCGTTGATTTTGAGCGCAAGATTTACGTCAAGCAGAACGCCGGATGGCTGCTGCGGCAGGAGCTCAAGAAAGTGCGCAAGGGCGAGGGCATCGCCATCGGCGCGGCGACAGATCCTTACCAACCCGCCGAACGCCGCTATGAAGTCACGCGCGCCATTTTGGAAGAGCTGGCGCAGCATCATGGGCTCTCCATGGGAATCATCACCAAATCCACATTGATCGCGCGCGACGTTGAGCTGCTGCGCAAATTTGCCGAGAACAACGATCTTTCCGTGCACGTGACCGTGACTACCATGGATATTCAACTGGCCCGAATTCTGGAGCCGCGCGCGCCGCGTCCTGACCTGCGCATGCAGACGGTCCGCGAGCTGACCAACGCCGGGTTAAGCGTCGGAGTCAACTGCGCGCCGGTGCTGCCTGAGATCACCGACTCGGTTACGAATCTCGAAGCTGTAATAACGGCTGCGCTGGAAGCCGGGGCCTATGGCATTCACGCTAATCCGCTCTACCTGAAACCCTGCTCCGAAAAAGTTTTTATGCCCTTCCTGGCCGAGCAGTTCCCTCACCTGGTGGAAAACTACAAACAGCGCTATGCCACGGGAGCGTTTCTCTCCAAGTCTTACCATGAGCGCGTCTCCAAGCTCATGGATCGCCTTCTGGCCAAACACAATTTTCAGCCCAGGCGGCGCGAGCGCAGGTTTGTGCGGACACAGTCAGAGCAGGATGAACAAATGAAGTTGTTTTGAAAAACGGCTTTTTGGCGCCTGCTTTTGAACAGCCAGCACTGGAGCTTGTTTCAAAAAAAAGTTTTGTGTCAGGGCACGGCTTCCAATCGTGCCGGTTAGGCCTTTAAAGAAGATGGAAAGAGAACTTGCTCGCCTGAGAACCTTTCGATATAGTTGCGCTTAATTCCTCTCTCGCATTCTTTGTTAGCGAAAAAGTGCGGCTGTGAATGACTTCCGCAGGAGCAGGTGTCATGAAACCGGCAAGACTTATTTTTGTCTTCAGGTTAGTTGGCGTGCTGTTATCAGTCTCCTGCGCGTGGGCGGCGACGCGCACGGTCAACGTGGGGCAGGGTGGGACGAATTTCGTTGACCAGGTGAGCGGGAACAGTACTACTGCTGTCAATCTTGGTGATACTGTGACTTGGATCTGGGCGTCAGGTCCTCATTCCACCACGTCAGGCGCCTGCTCACCGGGCTGCACGGCTGATGCAAAGTGGGACTCGGGCGTACATGCCCCTGCGTTCAGTTTTTCCATCACGTTTGACGCGGCACAGATTACAGCATTCGGCGGGGGCAATAGCTTTCCTTATTTCTGTTCGATCCACTTGGCATCTATGACCGGCACGGTGCTGATCAACCCAATTGTTACCACGACGAGCGATTCCGGGGCAGGCTCGCTGCGGCAGGCAATTCTCAATTTCAACGCGAATTCGAGTTTTACCGGCATTGCCTTCAACATCCCGGGCGCGGGCGTGCACACCATTAACCTGCTCTCGGCGCTGCCCGCGATGACGCATCCCGGGGTGCTCGATGGAACCAGCCAGCCTGGCTGGGCCCCCAACAATCCTGTAATTCAAATCAACGGCGCCAGTGCCGGACCGAGCGCCAACGGCCTTTCCATTCAGGGTGGAAATACGACGGTCGAGGGACTGGTGATCTACGGCTTTGCGCAAAATGGAATTGTGCTGCAAAGCAGCGGCAACATCATTGCGGGGAATTTCATCGGCATCACTGCGGCCGGCAATGCGGCAGTGGCCAATTCTGGCGATGGTGTGCTTATTTTGAGCAATCAGTCCAACAACACCATTGGAGGAACGACGGCTGCAACACGCAATGTCATTTCTGGAAATGGTCTTGCTGGGATCCAAATTGCGGGATTGGGCACGAATGGGAACGTGGTCGAGGGCAACTTCATCGGCACTGACAGCACTGGCCACAATGCGCTTGCCAATAGCGCCGGCGGAGTTCTGATTCAGTCTGGAGCCGCCAACAATACGATTGGAGGCACAAGTCCAGGCGCAGGCAATGTCATTTCCGGAAATTTCGGAGACGGCATAACCATTAACGGCAGTGGCACGACCGGCAACACGGTCCAGGGCAATCTTATTGGCAGCAATGCTCTGGGAACAAACCCGCTGGGCAACGCCCAAAATGGAATACAGATCAATTCCGCAACCAATAACACCATTGGAGGCACAACCGCAGCCGCCAGGAACGTGATCTCAGGCAACTCCAATGGCAGTGTGCTGATCACCAATGCCGGCGCGAGTGGGAACCTCGTGGAGGGCAACTATATCGGCACGAGCCTGACCGGCGCTTTGCAGATGGGGAACGGCCGGGGGGTCCTGGTGAACAACGGCGCAAGCAACAACGTAATCGGAGCAGCCGTACCAGGCGGAGGCAACGTCATCTCCGGCAATGTCTCTGACGGCGTAAGCCTCACGGGCTCGGGCACCAACGCAAACTTGGTACAAGGCAACTTCATCGGCCTGAATGCCGCAGGTAACGGCGCCCTGGGCAACAGCGGCAACGGCGTGAGTGTTTCTAGTAACGCCACCAATAACGTTATTGGCGGTACGACCATCGCGGCCAGAAATGTGATCTCGGGCAACGTCAACAATGGTGTGCTGCTCGCGAGCACCACCGCGAACCTTGTGCAGGGCAATTTTATCGGCACAGATTCGAGTGGAAACTTCGCGCTCGGCAATCACATGTCCGGAGTTGCCATCGCCAGCGCGGTAGGCAACGTGATCGACGGGGCCGCAACAGGAACGGGTAACGTAATCTCGGGCAATTTCTCTGACGGCGTGAGCTTCTCCGGCGGAGCCGGCTCAAATAATGTACAGGGCAACTTCATCGGCCTGAACGCGGCCGGTAACGCCGCGCTCGGAAATCAGGGTAACGGCATAAACCTCTCGGGAGGAGCTTTTAACAACACGCTGGGAGGCTCGGCCTCGGGCTCGGGTAACGTCATCTCCGGGAATGGCGCGAATGGTATTTTGATTTCCGGCAGCGGCACAAACGGCAACCAGGTACAAGGAAACGAGATCGGCGCCAACGCCAACAATACCGGCGGCGTGGGCAATCTTGGAGATGGTGTCAGAGTTGATTTGGGTGCGGCCAACAATTCGATCGGTGCTTCCGCCGGCAACATCATTGCTTACAACGGAAAGGGAGTCGTCATAACCGGAGGCAGCGCGACTGTCGGCAATGTCATTGAGAGCAACGCCATTTTTTCCAATGTCGGATTGGGAATCGACCTCGGCGATGATGGCGTCACAGCTAACGACTCCAGCGGTCACACCGGCCCGAATAATTTCCAGAACTTCCCGGTGCTGACCAGCGCAATCTCGAGCGGCGGCACAACGAATGTTCCTGGAACGCTGAAGAGCGCGCCCAATTCCACTTTTCATGTGGAGCTGTTCGGCAATCCGGCGTGTGATGCCTCCGGCCACGGCCAGGGGCTGAACCTGCTGGGAAGCCGCAGCGTTTCGACCGACAACAGCGGCAACGGCGCGTTCAATATCACTTTCTCGACGTCGCTGATCGGCTCGGGATTTCTCAGCGCCACCGCAACCGATTCCGCTAACAATACTTCGGAGTTTTCCGCCTGCCAGCAGGCAGATTATGCGCTGACCAACGTTACCGGGCACAATCTGCACGTGCGCTTAGGCAAAGCTTTTCCGCTCGTCGTAGCCAGCTTCACAGATACCGACCCCAGCGGAAACGCGAGCCAGTTCACCGGCACGACAATCGATTGGGGCGATGGAACCGCACCGAGCACGGCGACGATTATCTCCACTGGCAGCCAGAACTATAACGTGATCGGCGCCCATGCTTACACCAAAGTCGGCGCCTGGACTGTGACGGTTACCATTAGTGATTCGGGCGGGGCGACGGCGACGGCGACCAGCAAAGCGCGCTTGTGGCCGAAGCCGTTATCTTATTAATGTTCTTTTTAATGTTCTTTCCAGAATGCGGGTCTTTAGAACAGTTCCACAGGAGCTGTATCCTGCTACCGCGCAAGTCGCCACATATTTGAAGTCGCTAAGGAAGGAAGCATCCACCGGCTGACTCCGCCAAAATTGAACTCTGGTATCAAATCCTTGCCTTCGGTGCAATTGCTTGGCATGATCGATTTGGGCGCCGGCCCCGCGGTCTTTGAAAACTCCATCCCTCGCCTCCCTGGCTCCAGGGCGGACGATAAGGTATCTCTGCCTCTGCCGCTCAGAGGTTACTTAGTAACCCCCCACCCCCCTCTCGAACAGCGATCCTCTCAGACGTTACTTAATAACCCCACCCCCCTTCAAACCGTGTCGTCTTCTCGACTAGCCGGAAAGCAACAAACCTGCCTCGCCGCACAAGCTCACGTTAGCTTCCCTTGGTTCGAAACTGAGAACCGAGAACTGAGAACTGCAGTTCAAGAACTACTTCCCCATTGCTCCGCCATTTTCCTAACTGATTGATTGTGAACCGCTTATCACTGCATCGACTACTCCAGGTAGTACCCCCCTCCCCCACTACTTCCTGACAGACTGCCGCATTTCATTTAGCTGCTGACGTGATCTTTTTCCCAGTCACAAAGATGGATTGTTCCGCAAAGTCAAAGTACACGCTGTCGAACAGGTTCGTAGGCAGCAGGCCGTCAACGCCGGCCTCTTGTTCTCCCGTGCTTTCTATCACTCCGGCAGCCATGTTGTGCAGCATGAGGGACCCAATCCGCAATTCCGGGATATGCACCTCCCCGACCGCGGTGCTGCCTTCATTGTTATGCAGGAATGCCGATGTGCCCGGCGCAACCTGATCTCGAGATTGCGTTCCGAAGAGCATGGTAGTGCTGGCGCCGGAATCGAGCTCAAAGCGCAGTGGTTCTTTTCCCGAAATCACCGCAGTCAGCAGGATGCGTCCATCTTGAATAGTGAATGGGATGCGAACTGCAGCGCCTTCCTCCGGAGGCGGGCCAAACTTGACCTGGCGATGGCGGTAGTCCAGGAGAAAGTTAAGCTGAGACAGGAAGTTCTCTCCCAGGATACCCCTCAACTGCGGAGCCACTGCGTGCAACTCCCGCAGGTCGTCAACCAGCAGTTCAACGCTGGTCACGGTTTTGGGACCCAATGTAACGCTTTCAGCGATGGCGCGTCCAACCGGATGCATTCCGTTTGCGCTGATGAGCTGAAGCCTGTCTACAATGTTAAGTTGCAATTCTTCGGTGAGACTTTGATCCACTAAAGTCGATTCGGTTCCCGTATCGAGCAGAAACTCATAAGGGCCTTGGCCGTTGATGCAAGCCGATACGATTGGCAGTTGATGGATGACCCTGAGCGGCACCGCATCGGCCGCTGCCAGAACCGGGGCGCACCATAGCATGGGCCACAAAAACAAAACTGCACAGTAAAGACCTTTCATGCGTCTTACTCCTATGCAGAGTTAAAGTTTTGGGGGGTTACAAGGTCTTGATGCAGGTGTGATATTTTTGTGAGCTTGCAGTGATTGCAATGACAACTATAAACAAATCAGCAACTTACGAATTCGGCGATTTCCGGGTTGAAACCTCGTCGTTTCGCCTGTTGAAGGCAGGCCAACCGGTGGCGCTTGAGCCCAAGGCCCTGGAGTTGCTGATTTTCCTGATTGAAAACAACAATCAGATGCTGGGGAAGACGGATATCCTGAACGCGGTTTGGGGCGATGCCTTTGTCACCGAGAACGCCCTCAGCCGCGAAATTGCCCTGTTAAGAAAAGCCCTGGGCGATGACAGCAAGCAGCCGAAATACATTGAGACCGTGCAGGGGCGCGGCTACCGCTTTATCGCTCCGGTAAAAGAACCGGCCGCCAACAAAGATGCGGCAACCGAGCCGGCTTCTCATGGCGACAGTCTTCCGCAACAAGTCCCTGGCACAGCGCAGACACTCTGGTTCAGGAAAAAGAGTGCCAGGATAGCCGGCATCGCCGCCGCCGCCTTGGTTGTTGCCGGTCTGACGTTCTGGTGGCAAAGCGCAACCAGCAATTCGGTCAGGCGGAAGAGCCAGGTGACATTTTCCGCTGGCCTTGATATTTATCCGACCTTCTCGCCCGACGGAAATTCGCTGGCCTACTGCTCTGACTCGAGTGGCAAGTTCGAGATTTATGTTCGCCAGCTCGCACCGGGGGGAACGGAGTTGGCCGTCACCGCCGATGGCGGCCAGAACGTGGCGCCGGCATGGTCACCCAACGGGCAATGGCTGGCCTATCACTCCAAGATCAAGGGAGGCATCTGGCTGGTCTCAGCGCTGGGTGGGCAGCCCAGAAGGCTGACCGATTTTGGCGCTCGGCCGGCATGGTCGCCAGACGGTTCGCATATTGCCTTCCAGTCGGCTGATTCTGGCGCGCCCGCAGCCATGGAATTCGGCGCATCCCCGGACTCGACCATCTGGACGGTCGCGGTCACCGACGGGACTTTGAAGCAGCTCACGCGCCCGGATAAGCCGATTCAGTATGGACCCATTGGGCACTCCGGACCGCAATGGTCACCGGAGGGCAAGCGGATCATCTTTACTAATGCCGATGGTATCTGGAGCGTCGATCCCAGCGGCGGCGGAGTATTCCCTGTCCTCATCAATATTTTTGCTTACGATGCGATCTATTCTCCCGATGGGCGAACCATCTTTTTCGCATCGGGCGATGGTGAGGGACCGGGCATCTGGATGGTGCGGATGGATCCCGAATCGGGGACGGCCCTCGGCAAGGGCCGCAAGCTGCACAACCTGGGCAACGAAACCGCTCATCATCTCGCCATCTCACCCGATGGACACCATCTTCTATTTTCCGCAATCGCCACCTTCGACAATCTCTATTCGGTCGCGCTTGACGCATCGGGGAATGCCGCCGGGCAGCCGGTTGCGCTCACGCGTGATACCCGGCTGCGCAAATCTAACCCCGCCATCTCTCCCGACGGAAAGACGGTTGCGTTTACGGTCATTCAACCCGCGATGCCCACGCAGGTTTGGACCATGAACGACGATGGCAAAAATCCGCAGCAGATGTCACCAAGCGGAGGTTTCCATCCCGACTGGCTCCCTACAGGAGACTTGACATGGATGGCGCCGCAGTCGCGAGACAGGATCGAGATCCTTGCCCGCGATCATTCCAGCGGCGCCGTGCACAAAATCGCTGAGGGGCCGGCCGATATGAATTTTGCTCATCTCTCGCCTGACGGCACCCAGGTCGCCTATCAGACGGGAAGCGGTGGATTTATCAATGTCTGGACTGCAAGGTTGAGTGACGGAATCCCAAAACAGATTACCGCGGAAAAACATTCTGTCGGCTGGCCTTGCTGGTCGCCGGATGGCAAGCTGCTTGCCGTCGAAGAAAGGATTGGAGGCGACACGCAAATCGGCATCATGCCCAGCGGGGGCGGCGCCATCAGCCGATTGACAAAAACACCGGGGCAGAACTGGCCTTACAGCTGGTCTCCGGATGGCGACCGCATCGCCTTCGCCGGCTTCCATGACGGCCAGTGGAATATCTACTCCATCTCGCAGACTACAAGACAAGAAACCCAGCTCACACACTTTTCTCAGCCTGGCATTTATGTACGCTATCCTGCATGGTCTCCCGCCGGCAGGCAGATCGTCTTTGAGTACGGCCAAAGCACCGGTAACATCTGGTTGCTCGACCTGCAATAAAGGACTGCACCGTCCAAAAACGGGAACTCAACCTGTCGCTTGTTGGCCATTGCTCTCAGCAAAAACTTAAGCCGAAGCTTTTTAGTTTGAAGTATACTTGTTCGCGAAACCGCGTAACGACCGTTATCCTGAAGGCCCCCCGCGCCAGCTTCTCCCCCTTGCGGTCGCACGCACCGAGTGAATAGCGCAATGCCGAAGTCACGTTCTCGGAACTTCGAAACGTTCGCAGCGGTGCTTTTTCTGATTGGTTTGCTCTTCAACGCACACGCCTTCTCTCTGGACCCGAAAACAGAGCCGGGATGGAAGGTGCTGGACGTCAGGCAGCAACCGCAGGGACTGCCGCAGAATAGTGTTTCCGCCATTCTCCAGACTCGTGACGGCTATATTTGGGTGGGGACCAGGCAGGGCCTCGCTCGTTTCGATGGCGTGAGTTTCACCACATTCGATGCGCGAAACAAGACTCAACTGCCTGACAGCGAAATCCTGAAACTGGTCGAGGCCGACGATTCAAGTTTATGGATCGCTACCCACGGCGGCGTAAGCCGGTATAAAGACGGGCAATTCACGGTTTACACCACACAAAATGGGCTGGTGGCCGATTACACCGCGTCGCTTTGTAAAGATCCGGAAGGCGGCATCTGGATCGGCACCTGGAGTGGATTAAGCCATTACAAAGATGGAAGGTTCACCAATTACACTGCAAAAGACGGGCTCGCCGATAGCGGCGTACCGGCGCTGGCCTGCGATTCCGACAGCAGCGTGTGGATCGCTACACGAAGCGGCAGCATCAGCAAATTCCAAAATGGAAAGATCATCTCCCATGTTGCCGGAGAACCAAAGCCCAGCTCTCCCATCAAGGCGCTTTGCCTCGACCGGCAACGGGCACTCTGGATCGGAACCAACGACGGGCTATTTCGGCTCAAAGACGGCAAACTGAGGCACTATACGAGCGCCGACGGCCTGTCTTCCAATCTGGTGCGGCGCCTCTATGAAGATGCCCAGGGCAATCTCTGGATCGGAACCAATGCCGGCCTGAATCGCTATAAAGATGGAAAGATATCTTCATCAGGGCTGCCGGGCACGGTTTTGCTGGCCAATATCACGGCGATCTCCGAAGACCGCGAAGGTAACCTGTGGGTGGGAACTGCTTATGAAGGACTGGTGCGTTTGCATCGAGGCCAGTTTGTCAGTTACACGAAAGAAGACGGCCTGCCCAATGATGAGATTCAGACTATTTTTGAAGACCACACCGGGACTCTCTGGATTGGAGCCTACAACGGACTGTTGGCTTCGCGCGACGGTACATTCACTCGCTATGCAGAGAAGCAAGGGCTGCCCAGCAGCCGGGTGATCTCACTTTCTGAGGACCACGGCGGGCGCCTGTGGGTATCCCTGGAAGATTTTGGCGTCTATCGTTCCCGTCTGCCTGTCAGCTGCGGCAACCAACCCTGCCCTGAACCTCCGACATTCCAAAATGTGATTTCCGGCGTGTATTCGAGAATCATCCTTCAAGACCATACAGGCGCTATTTGGGTGGGCACGGATGAAGACAAGGGGCTCTTCCGGTTTAAAGATGAGAAGGCTGCAACCTACACCACTTACAGTGCCCAGGATGGCCTTCCCTCCGACATCACAGGAAGACTCAGCGTAAGAGATTTGGCCGAAGGCCCCGAAGGCGAACTCTGGATCGGCACGCGAGCCGGCCTGGGTGTATACAGAAATGGCAAATTTCGCGCCTATAGGGAAAACGATGGCCTGGGAAACAGCTTCATCGAAGATTTGTACATGGATCCAGATGGTGTCCTGTGGATCGCGACCTACGAGGGCCTCAGCAGGCTCAAAGACGGCAAATTCACAAACTACACAGCAAGCGATGGCCTGTATTGCGAAGCGATCTATCATATTGTTGAAGACGACCGGCAGAATCTTTGGATGAGCTGCAGCACAGGGGTTTTCCGGGTCTCCAAACAACAACTGAATGATTTCGCCGCGGGAACGATTCATTCCATTAATCCTGTAGTCTACGGATTAGAGCACGGACTGAGCAGCAGTGTGGCAGCAGAAGGCAATCAACCCGGGGCCTTCAAGAGCCACGATGGACGCATCTGGTTTGCCATGGCAAAAGGTGTATCTATCGCCGATCCTGACAAATTGTCAATCAATACCTTGCCGCCTCCGGTCCACATTGAAGAGATCAACATTGACCAGAACCCGTTTACTCCTGGTCAGGCAGCCGAAGTTCGACCCGGAAGAGGCGACCTCGAATTTCATTACACGGGTCTCAGTTTGCTGGCGCCTGAGAAGGTGCGATTCAAATATAAATTGGAAGGCTATGATCGGAATTGGACCGATGCCGGTAGCCGCCGCGTGGCCTACTATGGCAAAATTCCGCCCGGGCAATATACCTTCCAGGTCATCGCCGCCAATAACGACGGCGTGTGGAACCAGACAGGAGCTTCGTTCCCTTTCCACCTGAAACCTCATTTCTATCAAACCTTGTGGTTCGACATCCTGTGCATGATGGCAGCCGCGCTGTCGCTGTGGTGGATCGTGGGCATCTATCAGCACCGGCTGAACCGGCGCGAGCAGGAGCTGGCCATTGTGGAAGACGCCCTGAAATGGAAGACAGTGGCTGAGGCGCGCTATCGCGATCTGTTCGAAAGCGCCGTGTATGGCATTTACCGCGCGCGAAGCGGTTGCTATCTTGAAGTGAATCGCGCCATGGTTGTAATGCTGGGCTACGGCTCCAAAGAAGAGGTACTAACGCTGAACCCGGCGACCCAGGTATACGCCAATCCGGCTGATTTCTCGCGTGTGCAGGAGGCACTTGACGCTGCCGAGCGCGTGGAAGACTTAGAAGTTACCTGGAAACGCAAAAACGGCACGCCCATCATCGTGCAATTGAGCGGACGCCGCATTCCCGATCCGCAAGGCTCGGCAGACATCGCCGAAATCATTGCCCAGGATGTAACCCGGCAGAAGCATCTGGAAAATCGGCTGCAGCAAGTGGAAAAGATGGATGCTATTGGCCGGCTGGCAGGAGGCGTTGCCCATGATTTCAATAACCTGCTCACGGTGATCCTGGGATATACCAGGCTGCTGCTTGATCGCCCAGCGAACCCCGACGCGGAAGCCCTGCGCCAGGTTGAGAAGGCCGCTGACCGCGCCGCCGGCCTCACCAATCAATTGCTCGCCTTCAGCCGCCATAAGATCGTTCAGCCCTGGGTGCTCAATCTGAACAGCATTGTCCTCAGCATGAAGACCATGCTGGAGCGGGTGATCGGCGAAGACGTCGAGCTGACCACGGACTTGGCCAGCGATCTTGGATTCATCAGGGGCGATCGCAGCCAGATTGAGCAGGTCATCATGAATCTGGCGGTCAATGCCCGCGACGCCATGCCGCACGGCGGCCATCTGCACTTTGCCACCGGCAACACCGTGGTTGAGCGTGAGGGTAAGAATGGAGACGTCAAAGTGCGGCCGGGGAAATATGTCATGCTGCAAGCCAGCGATACCGGCTGCGGCATGAGCAAAGAAACCATGGCCCGCATCTTCGAGCCTTTTTTCACCACCAAAGAAGTAGGGCGCGGCACAGGTCTGGGGCTCTCCACCATCTACGGCATCGTGCAACAGGCAGGGGGCTGCGTGGATGTAACCAGTGAGCTTGGCGCTGGAACAATATTCAAGGTCTACTTGCCGCGCAGCTTTGAAGCCGAGCCTGTGACCGTGAGTGAGCACAAGCCACCGCAAGAGCTGAAGGGAACAGAAACCGTCCTGCTGGTTGAAGATCATGCGGCATTGCGCGAGATGACCAGTGCGATGCTGCAGGCCCAGGGCTACACCGTGCTCAAGGCAGCCCACGCCGGCGAGGCTGAGCGCATCTGTCGCGAGCACGAAGGCCGTATTGACGTGGTATTAACAGACGTTGTCATGCCGGAAGTCAGTGGTCCGGAGCTGGCCAAGCGCCTGCAACGGCTGCGACCCGGGGTGCGCCTCATCTATACATCCGGCTACACAGATAACTCTGCTTTGCGGGAAGATGTGCTCAAACACAACCTTCCATTTTTGCAGAAGCCGTATGGCCAGTCTGAACTGCTGAGCAAGGTGCGAGAGGTGCTGGATATGCCTGTCGCCAGTGAAAAGTCTGCTTTCAGCTCTTAGCCTTTGAGCTTTGGCTTTCTGAGGGATTCTGTAGAAAGCAATATTGATCAAATGGGTGAGTTCTGCCGCAGTAAGTTTTTCATCCTGCTACAATTTTCTTCATGGGTCCAAAAACGCCATTTACGACCGTGGAGGCGGCGATCGAAGAAATTCGCGCCGGACGCATGATCGTTGTGGTGGACGACGAAGACCGCGAAAACGAAGGCGACCTTACCCTGGCGGCGGAAAAAGTGACGCCTGAGGCCGTCAACTTCATGGCCAAATATGGCCGTGGGCTTATCTGCCTGGCACTCACCGAAGAGCGCCTCGATTATCTTCGGATTGGTCCCATGACCGCCATCAATGATTCACCTTATGGCACCGCATTCTGTGAAAGCATTGAGGCCAAGGAAGGCGTAACCACTGGGATCTCTGCCCACGACCGGGCCCGCACCATCCAGGTGGCGGTTGATCCCCAGTCTCGCCCCAGCGACCTAGTGCGCCCTGGACACGTTTTTCCCCTGCGTGCCCGCAAGGGTGGCGTGCTGGTGCGCGCCGGCCAAACCGAAGCTTCCGTAGATCTGGCGCGCCTGGCGGGCCTGGTACCCGCTGGGGTGATTTGCGAGATCATGAACGAAGATGGCAACATGGCACGCGTGCCGCACCTGATCGAATTCTGCCAGAAGCATGATTTGAAGATGCTGACGGTGGCCGAGCTCATCCGTTACCGCATTAAGAACGAACGTTACGTCAATCGCGTTGGCGAGGCTCTGCTGCCCACACCGTACGGCGAATTTCGCATGATTGCCTACGAGAGTGAACTGGACCACGAATTCCATGTTGCTTTGCTGCGCGGCGACGCAGCGAAGTTCGGCTCTCGCCCTGTGCTGGTACGCATGCATTCCCATTGCCTGGTTGGCGATGTGTTCGGAGCCACCTGGTGCACCTGCCAGGCCACCATCGCGCATTCACTGCGCATGATCGCGGAGCAGGACCATGGCGCCCTGATTTACCTGCACCAGACTTCCAAGGGATTTTCCATCGAAAAAGTGGGCGACAAGCCTACGCTGACATTTCATCGCGAGTCCCGCGAGCCGTCACAGCCTGATCATCAGCGCAAGACCCAGCGCGAAATCGGGATCGGCGCACAGATTCTCTCAGACCTGGGGATCAAAGAGATCCGCCTGCTGACCAATCATCCCCGCCGCGTGGCAGGTTTAGAGGGCTACGGCATCCGCATCGTGGAGCAGATACCCATTCCGGTAGGTGAAGGCAAAGACACAGCTTCCAGGCATCCCGGCAACTGCTGATTCAGCTCGCTTTGCGCACTACGATATCATTCTCGTGAATGTAATACTGGGCGGAACAGCAGTTGGAGCCGCAGATGACGGCAACCAGCCCGGCAAGCTGCTTGCGCGTGACCAGCCCTAACGTGCCGCACTCGGGACAAGCGAGCACAGCCCAGTAAGGGTCATCTCCTTCGCCTGTAGCACCGGCATTTTCCAGCACGAAGAGAGTACCTGGTTGCATTTGTTCAGGGATCCACTCACTCAGAAAATTCAGTTCATGCACCATTCACCACCTCCAGCACCGCAGGAATACAACACTGTTACCGTGCACTGCCTGCCGTTCACGCCGAATCCTTTCGCCGCGAACGAACCCAGACTGCAGAACGAACAGACTTCTTATTACGAAAATCCCTGCCTCGTATGTCAGCACGCACCTGGCGCAGCGTATCGGAGAGGCAGATGGTCAGCAGCGGCTGCCGTGCATTCTTCAGAACGTCAATTACCTGCCGGGCGGATGTCTCCAGGTAAATACGCTGCCCATCGGTCAGCAGATGCACGTCAGCGCTCTGACTGAGAGTTTCCACCAGGCGCTTGCCTAATTCACGCTGCAGAAACCGCAGCACCTTGCGCACCCGCTGCAACGAAAACCCCTTGCGGCGCAGCTCGCAAATAACGGAGATTTCGGTCAGATCGGCAAACGAATAGAGCCGGCACCGGCCCTGGCGCGCGGGAGAGACAATGCCCTGCTCATCCCACCACTGCAACTGCCGCGGCGAAATCCCGGTTAATGCAACCACGTCATGGGAGGTGAACTCCTGCATTCAACTTCACTGCTCCTGCCCTTAAAACCATTTCCAAAATTTCATGTTTAAAACATGAAAGGTTAAGAAATGTTTAAAACATTCTAGAGCCAGAATGTTGAGAGTCAAGAAATATTTAGCCTCCGAGGTATATTTTTTGTTATCAGGGCAGAGTCATCGGAGGACGGGGGGATTTGCGATTTACGAAGTACGATTTACGATTTGCCGCCGCCAACAAAGTGGACGATCTCCAGGCAATCCCCATCTTTCACAAATGTAGATTCCCATTCTCCGCGGCTGGCAATCCGGCGATTAAGTTCTACGGCCACGCGGTCCGCTTTCATTCCCAGCCTTTCGAGGATCAGAGCTGAAAGGGTCAACGCTGGCTCGGGAAATTCGCGGGACTCGCCATTGATGATCAGATTCATAAGGAAAGCAGACGATGGCTGCAAGTGGACAATCGTAAATCGTGCTTCTTAAATCGTAAATCAGATCGAGTGTTGTGGAACCGCGGTCGTCTGCTTCTTGAGGCGGAACTTGCGGGTAGACTGGCGTTCCCCATACGTAGCCTGCACCAGCACGGCAGCTTCCACTAAAGCGGATTCATCGAGAAAGACTTTCATCTCTGCCAGGCCCTGGTCGTCACTTTTGGTTTCCAGGTAGATAGGAGCATCGCTGGCGACATGCAGACGCGAGGTAATCTGCGCCCCTGCCACAGGCTGCCCCTGGTGGGTAACTTTGAACTTCATCAAAATTGAATTGTCCTGGTGGATCGCGTCGGCATTCAACCAGTGCAGGGAGAGCCCATCGCCATGCTGGCTGGCGTCCTGAATTTCTGCCCCTTCGCGGGGCAGCATCTGAGTAGGCGCAAACAGGGTTGCGATGTTGCCCGCACGGATCGTATCAATCACATTCTTGTGCTGAATCTTGAGCAGCTCATGCATCTGCTCGTCAGAGAAATCGGGCTTTACCATCCGGTCCGCATACGACGTGGCGTGCTTGCCGATACAGCGCCCGCGAACGAAAACCTGGGTTTGCAGCAGCAGGTCTGCCTGCCGCGCTTCGCTTTGAATGTGGTACACCACATCTTCGTGCTTAATGTCAGTGTTAAATCCAAAAATCATGTCCGTCTCTTATAGTCTAAGGGCTCCGCAGCCAAAACCAGGCTGCTACGCCCTCGCTTTTGGTTCGCGCGCGACAGCACTCACCAAAAGCTCACCCGCAAATCTAAGGGCTCCGCAGCCAAAACCAAGCTGCTACGCCCTCACGCACCACAGCCCTCACCAAAAGCTCACCCGCAATCTAAGGGCTCCGCAGCCAAAACCGTGCCGCTACGCCCTCGCTTTTGGTTCGCGCGCAACTGCGCTCACCTAAAGCTCACTGTAGCGATGGAAGCCGCCGAGGTCAAAGGAGAGTTCCCCTGCCTTGCAGCAAACTTTCATCTCATTTTAACCTGCCTTGGAATGGTGCACCCAAAAACTTGACACCCTCCAACGCAAAAAACTAAACTCAAAAGTTTGCTACACATTTGTTTGTGGCGCTCAGTATATACAGCTCTTCTATGCCCGACAACTATTTCGCCCGTTATTTGCCGTTGCTTATTCATATACTCTTCGCTTTGGGGATTGCGGGGGGCATGGTGGCTCTTTCCGCTCTGCTCGGGAAACGACGCCCCACCCGCGCAAAAATGACCCCTTATGAGTGCGGTATACGGCCCACCGGCGATGCCCGCCAGCGCTTCACGGTCAGGTTTTACCTGGTGGGTATGCTGTTTATTCTGTTCGATGTAGAAGCAATTTTCCTTTATCCCTGGGCGGTCATCTACCGCGATTTGAGCAATGCAGCCAAGTACGGGAGCAGGTATTTCGGCTTCGTAGAGATGCTGGTGTATATCGGCATCGTGCTGGTCGGCTTCTTCTATATATGGAAGAAGGGTGTGCTGGATTGGAACAAGCCGGAAGGGGAAGAATCCTGATGCCCCTCTCCCCCGCAGTCACGGATCTTGCCCAACTCAAAGACCGGCCGGCAGTGGCCCGGCTGACGGCATGGAAGAACAGCGCCGTGCAGGGCGCGAAATTCGACCGCAACGAGCTTTCCGTCTACCTGGACAGGGCTTTCATACGTGAAGCCTGCGAATTGCTGCGGACCGACGCTGCCACCAGCTTCAATTTTCTCTCTGATATCACCTGCGTGGATCTACACCCCAGCGAGCCGCGATTTGAGGTCTGCTATCACTTGCTTTCACATACGCGCAAAGAGCGGCTGCGCCTGAAGGTCAAGCTGGCCGGAGATGATCCCAGCCTGGAATCCATCACTTCCGTGTGGGCGGCAGCCAATTTCTTCGAACGCGAAATTTTCGATCTCTTCGGAATACGCTTCCTGAACCACCCTAATCTTCGCCGTATTCTGATGCCCGATGATTGGGAAGGCCATCCGCTGCGCAAAGATTATCCTGTGGAGGGCTACCGCTAATGGCACTGCCCGGAGTTGCCCAGCTCGATGTCACCGAAAGCACCATGGTTCTCAACATGGGGCCGCAGCACCCTTCAACCCACGGGGTGCTTCGCTTGCTGCTTGAAATTGACGGCGAGAGCGTGGTGCGCATGGTGCCCGACATAGGCTACCTGCACACCGGCATCGAGAAAACCTGCGAGGCGAAGTTCTATCAGCAAGTAGTGGTGCTCACCGACCGCATCGATTATCTGTGCCCCATGACCAATAACCTCTGTTATGTGCTGGCGGTAGAGAAGCTTTTGGGCATGGAGATTCCGCCGCGCGCGCAGTGGATGCGCGTGATGCTCAACGAGCTGACGCGTATTGCCTCCCATCTGGTCTGGTTGGGGACGCACGCGCTCGATATCGGAGCCATGACCGTATTTCTTTATTGTTTCCGCGAACGCGAAGATATCCTGCGCATCTTTGAGATGGTCAGCGGGCAGCGCATGATGACCTCCTACTTCCGTGTGGGTGGTCTGGCCCTGGACGCGCCGCTGGGATTTTTTGAAAAAGTAAAAAAATTCGCTGACATCTTTCCTTCGCGAGTGGATGAATACGAAGGATTGCTGACCGGCAACCGAATCTGGATTGAACGCCTGAAAGGCGTTGCCCATCTTTCCGCGGAGGACGCAGTTGCGCTGGGCGTAACCGGGCCCGCTCTGCGCGCCAGTGGGGTTGACTGGGACCTGCGCCGCGATATGCCCTACACCGGCTACGAGAATTTCAAGTTCAAGGTTCCGGTCTCACAAGACGGAGACGTGTGGGCCCGCTATGTATGCCGCGTGCGGGAGCTGCGCGAATCCATTGGGATTGTGAAACAGGCGCTGGAAGGAATGCCCGAGGGACGGGTGAAAGCCGATGCACCTAAAGTTGTTCTTCCTGACCGGGAAAAGATGAAGACGCAGATGGAGGCGCTCATCTACCACTTCAAGATTGTCACAGAAGGTTTCACCGTACCGGCCGGCGAAGTTTATCAGGCGGTGGAATCGCCGCGCGGCGAAATGGGCTACTACATCATGAGCGATGGCACGGCCAAACCGTACCGAGTACACATGCGCTCACCGTCATATGCCAACCTGCAGGCGCTGAACAAAATGTGCGAAGGTAAGCTGATAGCTGATGTAGTTGCTGCCATCGGAAGCATAGATATTGTGCTGGGTGAAATAGACAGATAAATGGTTATCTCTGAGAAACTCGATAAGTTCTTCGACGAGAAGATCAAGGAGTACCCGACACGGCGCTCCTTCCTTGTCCCCATGTTGCTGTACACGCAGGACGAAATTGGGTACCTGCCCGACGAAGCCATTGCCTATTTGGCAAAAAAGACCGATCTGACTGAACTGGAGGTGCGCAACGTGATCAGCTACTATTCGCTGCTGCACACCAAGCCTATGGGAAAGTATCACGTGCAGGTCTGCACCAACATCAGTTGCATGCTGCGCGGCGGCGAAGAAGTTTTTGATCATTGCCGGGAAAAGCTTGGCATCGGTCATAAGCAGAAAACGGCTGACGGGCTGTTCTCGCTGGAAGAAGTTGAGTGTATCGGGGCGTGCTCGTGGGCCCCGGCAATCCAGGTAAATTACGATTTCCATGAGAACTTGACTCCGGAAAAAGTGGATAAGGTTCTGGAAGATTATAGAAAGAAGTCGAAGCAGTAGCTGATTGAGTCATTGAATCATCGGACCATTGAATCATTGAAATCAATGACTCGATGACCCAATCACTCAATGACCCAATATAAAAAATGGCTGACTTAGTATCACATCCCGACGAAATCAGAGTGGTCTCGAAACGCTTCGGCAAAGGCGCCACCAGCATCGACCGCTATCTGGAGCTCGATGGCTACAAGGCCGTGCAGAAAGCTCTCCAGATGAAGCCCGACGACATCACTAACGAGGTCAAGACCTCGAACTTGCGCGGGCGTGGAGGGGCGGGCTTCCCTACCGGCATGAAATGGTCGTTCGTGCCTAAGGAGTCGAGCAAGCCAAAGTATGTGCTGGTCAACGGCGACGAGAGCGAACCTGGCACCTGCAAAGACCGGCTGATCCTGGAGTATGACCCACATGCGGTGATCGAGGGTGTAATGATTGCAGGCCTGGCGGTGGGCGCTCAGACCGGCTATGTCTACATCCGAGGTGAGTACCGTTATCTTGTGGACATCATGCGCAAGGCGCTGGCCGATGCCTACGCTCGCGGCTTTCTGGGCAAAAACATCTTCGGCAGCGGACGCGAGTTCAATGTCTACTGGCACACCGGCGCCGGGGCCTATGAAGTGGGTGAAGAGTCGGCGCTGATGGAGTCCCTGGAAGGCAAACGCGGCATTCCGCGTATTCGGCCTCCCTTCCCCGCTGTGGTCGGATTGTGGGGCGGTCCAACCGTCATCAACAATGTTGAGACACTGGCCTCGGTGCCGCACATCATCCTCATGGGCGGACAGAAGTTTGCCGACCTGGGCACGCCCAAGAACGGCGGCACGCGCCTGTTCTGCCTGAGCGGACACATCAACAAACCCGGGGTTTACGAGCTGCCGTTGGGATATCCACTCAAGAAAATGATTTATGAAGTGGGTGGCGGCATTCCTGGCGGGAAAAAATTGAAGGCTGTAGTTCCCGGGGGCTCATCCACTTTTGTCCTCACCGCGGAAGAAGCCGAGCAGATGAACATGGACTTCGATTCGTTCGCCAAGCGCGGTGAATTCCTGGGCTCGGGCGGCGTAGTGATGGTGGATGACAGCACCTGCATGGTGAAATTCGCACTCCGCATCATGAAGTTTTACAAGCATGAGAGCTGCGGCTGGTGTATCCCCTGCCGCGAAGGTACAGACTGGCTGGAGAAGACGCTGGTTCGTTTCCACTCTGGCGGTGGGTTGAAGAAGGATATCGACAACATCAAGTACCTGGCGCAAAACATGCTCGGACGCACCTTCTGCCCACTTGGCGATGCGGCGGCCATTCCGACCATCTCCATCGTAGATAAGTGGCGCAAGGAGTTTGAAGATCACCTGGAAGGTAAGCCGTGTCCGTTTGAGCCCGAGGGAGCGGTGACACGGCTACCGGTGTTGAGCCATTGAAGAATTGAGTCATTGAATTATCAGGTGATTGAGTCGTTTGAAAGTGGAATATTGAAAGAATTGGGTATCGAGTCATTGGAAAATAAAATGACTCAATGACCCAATGACAAAATTTTATGCCTGACGTAACTATTACCGTTGATGGAAAAAAGATCACCGCGCCTGCGGGCACGCTGCTGATTGAAGCCTGCAAAAATGCAGGCATTGAAGTCCCTTCGTTTTGCTACTACCCCGGACTGTCGTTGCAAGCCGCATGCCGGATGTGCGTGGTTCGCATTGAGAAGATGCCCAAGCTGCAGACCGCCTGCACGGTTCCAATTACGGACGGCATGGTGGTCACTACCGAGAGCGATGAGGTCAAGCAGGCGCGCAAGGCTACGATTGAATTACTGCTCGGCAATCATCCGCTGGATTGTCCGGTGTGCGATGCCGGCGGCGAGTGCGAGCTGCAGGACATGACCTTCAAGTATGGCGCGGCCGAATCCAAGTTCATGGAAGCCAAGATGCACAAGGAGGAACAGCAGTGGTCGCCGGTAGTGTTTTTCGACCGTCCGCGCTGCATCTTGTGCTATCGCTGTGTTCGCGTCTGCAACGAAGGCATGGACGTGGCGGCGCTGGGCATACAGAACCGCGCAGCCAGCTCGGTGATCGCCCCCAACAAGGGAGACCACCTGGAGTGCGAAGAGTGCGGCATGTGCATTGACATCTGTCCGGTCGGCGCTCTGACTTCAGGGGCATACCGTTACAAGACCCGCCCGTGGGAGATGAACCACGTGGGCACTACCTGCACCCATTGCGGCGACGGTTGCAAAACTACCCTGGGCGTTCGCCGCGCCGATACCGGCATGCAAATTGTCCGGGGAGACAATCGCGACAAGAGCGGCATCAATGGAGACTTTCTCTGCATCAAGGGCCGCTATGCCTTCGACTTTGCCAATCACGAAGACCGCCTGAGCCAGCCTCTCATCCGCAAAGATGGCCGCCTGGTCCGAGCATCGTGGGAAGATGCCCTCGAGTTCGCCGGCGCAAAACTGCGCGAAGTTGTAGAGCAGCACGGCGGCTCGAGCGTGGGCGTGATCGGATCCAATCGCACGACTAACGAAGAAAATTATCTGCTGCAAAAGTTCGCGCGCATTGCCCTGAAGACCAACAACATTGATCACCACCGCACGGCAGATTATCCGGCCTTTGCCAATGCTGTTGCGGGCAAGAGCAATGTTACGGCCACCATGCGTGACGTGCTCACCGCGCCCGCGATCCTCCTTATCGGGAACAACCCGACAGACCAGCATCCGCTGCTCGCATGGCAGATACGCACCAACGTTCGCCTCAACGGAGGCCGCCTGTACGTCATCAATTCACAAGACATCAAGCTGATACGTCAGGCCAAGGCGTTTGCCAAAATCGCTCCTGGAAGCGAAGGCAAAGCCGTTAGCTTCCTCGCCGGCAACGATAAAGCAGCCGATGCGGGCTCAAGCCAGTCTTTAGCTGCATTGCGTGACAAAGTTCGTGCTGAACAAAACCTCATTGTCATCTTCGGCTCCGAGCTGCGCGGCGCCGACATTGCAAATTTGGTGAAATTTGGCTCTTCGCTTACAGGGGCAAAATACATCTGTGTTGGCGACTATGCGAACTCGCGTGGCGCCGCCGATATGGGCCTTTATCCCGACCTGCTGCCCGGCTATGCGGCCATGAATCAGGGGCAGCGCTTCGCCGATGAATGGCTGTCTGAGTTCCCTTCTGAGCCCGGCATGAGTATTCAGAATATGATCTCGGCTGCAACCAGCGGAAAACTGAAGGCGTTATATGTCGTCGGCTCTAACCCGATCGCCCGCTATGGCATTGATTCGTTCGGACCGGTCAAGCCCTTCATGGTTGTGCAGGATATGTTCCTGACCGAGACCGCGACCCTGGCTGACGTGGTTCTGCCCGCGGCCTGCGCCTACGAGAAATCAGGAACATTCACCAACACCTGTGGCGATCTGCAACTGGTAAACAAGGCAGGGGACTTTGCTGGCGCGCGTCCTGATTTTGAAATCATCGTGCGCATCGCGGATCGTATGGGATACAAAGTGCGCAATCTGGTCCCGTTCGGGGGCGCTACGCGCGCGGATATGGGACAATCGCGTGGCGCGCAATCGGGCGAGGCCGACCAACACGTCGTCTGGTTGAGGGCCAATAATCTCGAACCGAAGTTGAGTCCGTTTGATCCGGCGGCAATTCTCGATGAAATTCAACGGCTGGTGCCCGGTTATCATGTGGAGCAGGTTTCGCGCCTGAGCTTACTGGCGGGCAACGATGTACACACCACCGCTCCTGAAACCAGTGCAGGCGGAGCAAAATCTGATGCCGCTGCCATTGTTCCGTCGGAAGACACTTTGTTCACTTCGGGAACCCTGGGACGCTACTCGCAGACATTGAATTCAGTAATAGAAAGCCGGCGTACGGAACCCGTACCGCCAACGTCGCCCGCGGTGGCCGGTGACTAAACAGGATTTATTAATAAAGAACACTCGATGCTGACTTATATCGTTATTGCGGCAATTAAAAGTGTGGTTCTCATTCACGTTCTGCTCGGCGGTGTGGCCTACACTGTCTGGCTGGAGCGTAAAGTTGTGGGACACATGCAGAACCGTTGGGGGCCAACGCGCGTGGGGCCGTTCGGCCTGCTGCAACCCATCGCCGATGGCGTTAAGTTCATTCTGAAAGAAGATCTGACCCCGCCACACGTTTACAAGCCGCTGTTCATTCTGGCGCCGCTGCTCTCGGTAGTGCTGGCGCTGACCTCTATTGCCATCATCCCCCTTGGGAACCAGCTCCCCCTGGGCCCGTGGACCACAGCCTTTCAGATCACATCGTCCCCGGCGGGCACCGGTGATATCAATATTGGATTGTTGATCCTTCTCGGCGTGACTTCGATTGCTGTTTATGGCATCGCGCTCGCGGGCTGGTCGTCGAACAACAAGTATTCCCTGCTGGGTTCGCTGCGCGCCAGCGCCCAGATGATCAGCTATGAGCTTTCGCTTGGCCTGTCCCTGGTCGGTGTGTTACTTCTGGCGGGTTCGCTTAGCCTGCGGGAGATAGTCGTAAAACAATCCAAGCCATACGATATTCGATGGATACCCCATTGGTTTCCGCATTGGTATATCTTCCCGCAGTTGATTGCATTTTTCATTTATCTGATTTCCGCTTATGCCGAAACCAACCGCATTCCTTTTGATTTGCCGGAAGCAGAAACCGAACTGGTAGCCGGGTATCACACCGAATACAGCGCCATGAAGTTTGCCATGTTCTTCATGGCCGAATACGCCAACATGTTTACCGTGGCCTGCGTGGCAACGCTGCTGTTTTTCGGCGGCTGGTCTGGACCTGTTCCGCAATTTTTGCCGCCGCTGGTGCAGGCGTTCGTGCCACTGCTCTGGTTTGCCGTAAAAGTTGTGGCTTTTATCTTTGTCTATATCTGGGTGCGGGGAACATTGCCCCGCTTCCGGTATGACCAATTGATGGCATTCGGCTGGAAGTTTCTTTTGCCCCTGGCAATTGCGAACATCATTGTTACCAGCTTTATTGTGGCGGCTTGGTTTTCTTAAAAATTGCACCCATGTTGCATCTGATATTGTTCTTCATCTTCGCGGCGGTGTGCATAGCAGGAGCAGTCAACCTGCTGGCGCAGAGCCATCCCATTAACAGCGCGCTCTCATTGATTGTGGTCATGGGGTCGCTGGCGGTGCTTTATCTGCTGTTGGGCGCCGAATTCGTGGCCGCCATCCAGATCATCATCTACGCCGGCGCCGTCATGGTGCTGTTCATCTTTGTCATCATGCTGCTCAACGCTGGGGTCGAAGAACATAGCGGCAAGAGCTACGTTGCGTGGTTTATCGGCATCCCGAGCGTGCTGGCGCTGGTAGCGCTGGCGGTCTACAGTTTGTTGCAGCAGGAAAAGCGGGCGGCAAGTCCCGCTGTCGGCTCGGATTTTATCGGCTCAGTGGAGAAAATTGCGGCAAGACTGTTCGGCGACTTCCTGCTTCCCTTCGAAGTTACGTCGGTGCTGATCCTGATCGCCATCATGGGCGCAGTTGTGCTGGCCAGGAGAGGAGAAAGCTGATTATGGTTCCACTCGCTTACTATCTTGGATTGAGCGCGATTCTGTTCTGCCTGGGCGTTCTGGGCTTTTTGATCAAGCGCAACATCATTACGATATTTATATGTATTGAGCTGATGCTGAATGCAGTGAACCTTTCATTTGTGGCTTTTTCCGCGTACCTGAAAAACCTGAATGCCCAGGTCTTCGTTTTCTTCGTGATGGTGGTGGCCGCCGCCGAAGCTGCCGTGGGACTGGCTATTATTATCGCCGTTTTCCGCACGCGCGAGACTCTGAACGTTGACCGGGTAAACCTGCTGAAACTATGAACGCAAACGAACCGAATTTATATCTCTGGCTCATTCCGCTGCTGCCCCTCGCCGGCGCTGCCATCAACGGTTTTTTTGGACGCCGTTTCCCCAAGAGGATTGTAGCCACGGTTGGATTGGTGTTTGTGGCGGCGGCATTTGCCCTGTCCGCTTGGGCAAGCATGCGGCTCTTGCACATGCCGCTGGATAAGATTCCTTATATTGAAGAACACCTGCCGTGGATCACCGCCGGGGGCTTGCAGGTTGACTTCAGCTTTTACCTCGACCAGCTTTCCATGGTGATGATCCTGGTAGTAACCGGTGTAGGCTTTCTCATCCACGTCTATTCGGTCGGATACATGGAGCACGAAGGCGGCTACTACCGCTTCTTCGCTTATTTGAATCTCTTCATGTTCTTCATGCTCACCCTGGTGCTGGCAAGCAGCTACCTGCTGATGTTCGTGGGCTGGGAAGGTGTGGGCCTGGCGTCATACCTGTTGATTGGGTTCTTCTTCACCAAAGACTCGGCAGCCAACGCAGGGAAAAAAGCATTCATTGTGAACCGCATCGGGGACTTCGGCTTTCTGATCGCCATGTTCCTGATGTACCAGAAATTTGGTTCGCTGAACTTCAGCGATGTTTTCAAAGGAGCCGCTGGCCTGCCGGTGGAAAGCGCGGGCGCGGGCATCCTCACCGCCATTGCTTTGCTGCTGTTACTGGGCGCCACGGGAAAATCTGCGCAGATTCCTCTGTACGTCTGGCTGCCCGACGCGATGGAAGGCCCCACGCCAGTGTCAGCCCTCATTCACGCCGCCACCATGGTGACTGCTGGTGTGTATATGGTGGCGCGTTCGAATGTTATCTTCAACCACGCACATATCGCGCTTACGGTTGTCGCTGTCATCGGTTGCGTAACTGCGCTGTTCGCCGCAACCATTGGCATGGCACAAACCGACATCAAGCGCGTGCTGGCTTACTCCACCATTTCGCAGTTGGGATACATGTTCCTGGCCTGCGGCGTGACCGCGTATTCTGCCGCAATCTTCCACCTTATGACCCATGCCTTCTTCAAGGCGCTGCTCTTTCTCTGCGCCGGGTCGGTGATCCACGCGCTGGGCGGAGAGCAGGACATGCGCAATATGGGTGGCTTGCGTAAGAAAATCCGAGTGACCTTCTGGACCATGACCTTCGGCACGTTTGCCATCGCAGGATTCCCTCCTCTTGCCGGATTCTTCAGCAAAGACGAAATTCTGTTTCAGACTTGGGACAGCCCGCACGGAAGCAAGGTTCTCTGGGCTATGGGCCTCATCACCGCGGGCATCACTTCGTTTTATATGTTCCGTCTGTGGTTCATGACCTTCTTTGGCGAGCGGCGAGAAGCCGAACACGGCGCCGGGCACGGCGAACATGGGCACAACGAAGACCACGTGCACGAAAGTCCGTGGATGATGCTAGGCCCGTTGGCGATACTGGCATTTCTCTCTTTCACCGGTGGCTGGGTGAACATACCCAAAGCCTTCGGCGGTGGCAATCACTTCGATGAATTTCTTGCCCCGGTGCTGAAGGCAGGCGCCGCCACAGCCGAGCACGAGAACCCCGGACTTGAGATGACTCTCGCCCTGACCTCAGTGATCGTCGCATTAGTGGGGTTTGCCTTTGCCTGGCTGTTCTACTACAAACGCCGCGATTTGCCTGACAAGTTCGCCGCCGCCCTCAACGGTGTTTATACACTGGTGCGCGACAAATACCGCATCGACGAACTCTACAACTGGCTCTTCGTGCAACCTGTCATCAAATTCTCGCGAAACTTTCTCTGGCAACAGGTTGACGTTGGAACCATCGATGCTGTGGTCAACGAGGCGGCCGACAGCGCGCAGAACATCTCCAATGAGACGCGCCGCATGCAGTCGGGCAATATCCGCTCCTATGCCGGATGGGTGGCACTGGGAGCTGCGGTCATCGTCGCCTACATGATCTGGGTGGGAATGCAATGACGATCAATGACACAATCCTAACGCTGGTAACCTTCGTTCCCCTGGCTGGCGCGCTGCTGCTTCTCTTTTTCCCGCGCAACGACAACGCCGTTCGCTGGGGAGCGCTGGCGGTTTCTCTGGTTACTTTTGCGCTCTCATTGCATCTTCCGGTTCAATTCGACTACAGCAATGCGGGCTTCCAATTTCAGGTTGACCACCCTTGGATCAATAGCCCCAACATCCGTTATCACCTGGGTGCGGATGGCATCTCGCTCTGGCTGGTTCTGCTCACCACTTTCCTGGTGCCGTTGGGGGTGCTGATCTCCTGGAAGTCGATCCACAACCGGGTGAAAGAGTTCTTTGTCTTGCTGCTGGTACTGGAAACCGCCATGATCGGCGTTTTCCTGGCGCTCGATATGTTTTTGTTTTACGTCTTCTGGGAGGCCACGCTCATCCCCATGGCCTTGCTCATCGGAATTTGGGGACACGAACGCCGCATCTATGCCGCCGTCAAATTTTTCCTGTACACCATGGTCGCTTCGGTGTTCATGCTGGCGTCTATTATCTGGCTGTACACGAAAACCGACAGCTTCGATTACATCAAGATTCGTGAGGCTCTAGCCTCCGGTCATATTGCTCTTCCTGGCGATACCGCCATGTGGCTCTTCCTGGGGTTCTTCATTGCCTTTGCCGTAAAAGTTCCGATCTTCCCGCTGCACACATGGCTGCCCGATGCCCACGTGGAAGCCCCCACGGCCGGCTCGGTCTTGCTGGCTGGCGTACTGCTCAAAATGGGAACTTATGGATTGTTGCGCTTTAACGTTGCGCTCTTCCCTGCCGAGGCCCGGCGTCACGCCCCATGGATCGTCGCGCTGGCGATTATCGGCATCATCTACGGCGCCCTGGTGGCGATGGTGCAGCCCAATCTGAAAAAGCTGGTGGCCTATTCTTCGGTAAGCCATCTTGGCTTTTGCGTTCTCGGCATCTTCACCTTTACCGTCATGGGGACAGATGGCGCTGTCTACCAAATGCTGAACCACGGCGTCTCCACCGGAGCCTTGTTCATGCTGGCCGGTATGCTCTATGAGCGCCGGCATACGTATGAGCTCACCGAATTCGGCGGCCTGGCTACGCCCATGCCCATCTTCGCTACGCTGTTTCTGGTGATTACACTCTCTTCGATCGGACTGCCGCTGTTGAATGGCTTTGTGGGCGAGTTCTTGGTCCTGAACGGAGCCTTCCATGCGAAGGCCCTGTTCGGCGTTCTGGCGGCCACAGGCGTCATCTGGAGCGCCTGCTACATGCTCTGGATGTACCAGCGGGTCTTCTACGGCCAGGTCACGGTGCCGGTCAACAACACTTTGCCCGATGCCAATCTGCGCGAGCGTATTGCGCTGTGGCCTACTGTAGTGTTCGCTCTCATCATGGGTGTGGCTTCTCCGCTGTGGATGAACATAATCGATCCTTCCGTGAGAGCCGCCGTGCCTCAGGGTAATTATTCTGCGCAGGCCAAACAGCCAAAAACGACGGCCATGGTTGAGCAGTCCGACCATGCTGCGCTGAGAAACGACAAGAAATCCACTGAGGTAAGCAGCCGATGAACCCGATCCACGGCATTGACTACATTTGTGTTCTTCCTGAAATTATCCTGACTGTTTTCGGCATGGCGATAATGATGGCAGACCCGCTTCTCGCCCCCAAGAGCAGCCGCAAACCTTTAGGCGCGCTGGCCTTGTTTGGTGCTATCGCCTCAGCACTAGCCACAGTTGCGCAAGGCAGTTACCTGGCCACGCAAAGCGACGAAATGGGCAAGGCCTTCTTCGGCATGATTGCCGTCAATAGTTTCAGCATCTTCTTTCATCTTCTGATTGCACTCATCGTCATTGTCATCATCCTTGCGTCGTATGAGTATCTGGAAATACAGCACATCAACCTGGGTGAGTATTACGGACTTATCCTGTTCGGCGCCGTTGGAATGATGCTGATGTCTTCGGCTACCGAACTGGTGCTGATCTTCATCGCGCTGGAGATTTCTTCCATCTCAACCTACATTTTGGCCGGATTCCGCCGCAAATCTGCCAGCAGCAGCGAATCGTCGTTGAAATACTTTCTGCTCGGGTCGTTTGCCACAGCTTTCTTTCTGTACGGCGTGGCCTTGATGTTTGGCGCCACCGGCTCGACCAGCATCGCGGAAATCGCCAGGCAATTAAAAGGCGGACATACCGGTCCGCTGGCTTTTGTGGCGCTTGCACTGATGTTTGTGGGCCTTGGGTTCAAGATTGCTTCCGCACCCTTTCACATCTGGACACCGGACGTCTATGAAGGCGCTCCTGCACCCGTTGTTGGTTTGATGTCTACAGCTCCCAAGGCGGCGGTGTTTGCCGTGCTGCTGCGCATCCTGTTCACGGCCGCTTCGGCAGAGGCATTCAGTTCAGCGTGGTTCTGGCTGGTGTGGGTTTCGGCGGCGCTCTCCATGACTCTGGGCAACATTGGCGCGCTGGTGCAGAACAATGTGAAGCGCATGCTGGCCTACTCTTCGATTGCCCATGCCGGATATATATTGGTTGCCTTTCTTGGCACGACTAATCCTCAGGTCGGCATCTCGGCTGCGATCTTCTACACTGCCTCGTATGCCGCCATGAACGTTGGGGCATTCTGCATCATCAGCCATCTGGCTGGGAGCGAGGAGCGATACGTCACCCTCGACGACTACGCCGGTCTGAGCCAGCGTTCGCCCTGGTTGGCCGCGATGTTGAGTATTTTCATGCTGTCGCTGATCGGCATTCCCCCGACAGCGGGCTTCTTTGCCAAGTACTATGTCTTCAACGCCGCCCTGCAAGCCAATCTGGTTGGGCTGGCCGTGATCGGCCTCATCAACAGCGCAGTTGCGGCGTATTACTATCTGCGCCTCATCGTGGTCATGTATATGCGCGAGAGCAAGACAGAGACGCCAGTGCTTCCTGTTCCTGCTTCCCTGGGTGTGGCAGTCGTGCTGAGCGCGGTGGCCACGCTATATCTTGGAATCTGGCCGCAACGCGTGCTCGACTACGCGGTGCGCTCGGCGCACGACCTGATACGTTGATCATTCAATAGCTACAGCGATATCGCGCCGCTCAAAGATCCATCCTGCAAGCAGCCAGAAGATAATAATTTCGAGTAGCGCAACCGGTATGGCAACCGGTTGGGTCCTGGCGTTCTGCAGCAGTTGGCTGGCATCGAGGTTAAGCTGATAAACGGGAAACAGCACTGAGCTTTGGATGTGCACAAATCGGGCGATCCATCCGATGCCAACCAGCATAAACGTCCCCAGGATGGCCAATCGTGGGTGCAGAAACGTGGAAAAGAAGATAGCCATGGCCGCACTGAGGCAACAGGCCAGCCACATCAGCAATATTGCTGCGAGAACCTTCGAGGCTGAAAACCAGCCCCGCGCCGCCATGCACATTGCTCCCAGCATCACTCCCACCAGCAACGCACCAGTACAGGCAAAGACGCCGCACAAAAGACCAGCCAAATAATCGCGCCGCTCGAGACTCTTGGAGAGCACGCCGAGAATCCTGCGGCTTCTACGCTCATTCACAATCGCCTGGGAGGCCAGCAGAATCCCCATGAGATTCGCATAGACCGCTAACTGACCAAGATAAATACTCAGCGCTTCCGTATCCATGTGCTTAGAGGTAAGACTCAGCCCGGCTCCAAGCAGAACTGCAATCAGAAGATAGATCAGCACCAACCAACGCATCTGGCGCAGGAAGTTCCTAGCGATGATGAGAATGCCAGTCATATCTTCTCCTGGCGCTCCTTCTTGCCGGCATGGTTTCCCGCGAGCTCGAGGAAGACGCTCTCAAGCGACTTCTTCACCGGATTCACGCTGATAACTTCCCCGCCGGCAACCCAGGCGCGCTCGATGATGGCCCGCTGCAACGACCTGGGCACTTGCAGGTACAGCCGGCCATCGCGGGCCGCCGCTTCGGGAAAAACTTCTGCTTTCACCCCTTGCACGACAACTTCACATTGATCGGTCGATTCCAGCAATTCAGAAGTCTTCCCCAGGCGCGCGACGCTGCCGTGGTCGAGGATTGCGACCCGGTCGCAGATCATCTCGATTTCCGAAAGCAGATGCGAGCTGATAAAAATCGTCTTCCCGCTCTTACGCGCAGCCAACAGCAGCTCACGCACCGCTACACGTACGACCGGATCGAGCGCCGAAGTGGGCTCATCGAGGATCAGCAACTCCGGGTCGTTGATCATAGCCTGCGCAAGTCCTATGCGTTGCAGCATACCGCCCGAAAATTTACCCACATTGCGCTCGGCCACATCTTCCAATTCAAAGACCTCAAGCATCTCGCGCACACGCTCCCGTAAAATCGGATCATGCATCCCATTCAGCGCTCCATAGGTGCGGATGACGTTGCGGGCGGAGAGGTGATAGAAAGCGACGTTTTCCGCCAGGAATCCAACGCGGCGGCGGGTGGAAGCGTGACCAAAGCTCTGCCCCAGCATGCGCCCCGCGCCACTGGTCGGGCGAACAAATCCCAAGGCAATGTGAATGGCTGTGGTCTTGCCTGAGCCGTTCGGTCCGAGAAACCCGAATATCTCACCCTGCTGGACCTGCAAATTGAAGTCGTTTAAAGCCTGCACCGGTTTACCTTGCAGCATCCCTCCATATTGCTTGGAGACATGTTCGAATTCGAGGACGTAGGCCATAAGAATGACGATTGACGATTTTACGAAGTACGATTCGCGCGGTGGTTATCTATTATCTTGGGACAAAGCTCCAAAGTGAAAGCAAAAAGAAAAAAGCCTCCGCTAGAGCGGAGGCAGGTATATTAGCGAGCCGATTATTTCACCTTGGCAAAGATGATCACCAGCGTGTAGAGCGCCAGCGACTCAATAAGAGCCAAACCCAGAATCAAGGCAAGCTGAATTCCAGGACGTGCTCCGGGATTCCGCGCCAAAGCCTCAGCCGCTGACGCTGTAGCTTTGCCCTGGCCCAGCGCACAAAGACCCGACGCTATCGCCATACCAATGCCGGCGGCAATGGGAACCGCCCAGTTGACTGGCGCTTCCGCGGCTGCGCCTTGCGCATAGACCGGGGCAGCAACCAGCATGAGCGCCATGAGAACAAATAAGAAAAGCAATTTACGCATTGTTATCTCCTTATGAATTCCGCCAGTGGGTGGTTAACGCTACCGTACAAGCGCCCTCACGCTCGCGGATGCTTCTATGAAGCCGTTATAAATCAGTGCTCTTCGGCAACCGCGCCCGCCAGATATACGGTTGTCAACAAAACAAAAATATATGCCTGCAATAATGAAACGAAGATATGAAGACCAAGAAAGACAACCGGGACGAGCACCGGAATCAGAGACATGAAGACCAGCGTCACCATATCACCCGCAAACATGTTGGCATAAAGACGCAAGGTGAGTGAAAGCACGCGGGCTCCGTGACTGAAAAGCTCGATCGGCAACATCAAAGGCGCAAGAGCCGGCATGGGGCCGGTGAAATGCTTAAGATACTTGAGTAAACCCTGTTTCCTGATCCCGTGGAAGTTGTAGTAGAAAAATGTAAGAATGGCGCACCCAAGCGGGACGGAACCACTTGCGGTGGGCGATTCGAAGCCGGGGATCAACCCAATCAGGTTTCCAATCAAAATAAACAAGCCAAGAACAACCAGAAACGGTGTGAACCCTTCACTGTGATGGCCAATAATTTCTTCGCTTTGATTGTTTACAAAACCTTCCACCGCTTCCATGATGTGCTGCAGACCGCCAGGCCGATCCACGGAAAGCCGGACGCGAACGAGCACGAAAAAGACAATCAAAATCAGGAAAACCAGCAGTTCCATGGCGACAAAATTGGTGATCGGGGCATCGGGATAGCGAGGGGCAAGCCCAATTCGCTGCAATAAGGGTGTGACCACACCTGCAAGGTGTTGATTGAGGAGCTGCGTAAACCAAAGTTGCTCAGGCATGGTTAATGTCTGCTTCCAAGCTCTTTACGATTGAGATTTTAAAGAGGTAAACAGCTCGTAAACGGCTTCATAGAAAATCCCAACCACAGGCAGAAATAAACCCACAAAGAAGCCGTAAACGGCAGTACCCAAACCCTTGAATATAACATAGGCAGCAATCGCGATCAAAGCATAACGTAACAGGAAACGGCGAACCACGCGGCCCGATGGCGGACGATCCGGATTCTTCACGATAAGGTCGCTCAAGCCGCCAACTAGTCTTTCCAATCCTCGAAAATTGAAAAACGCTACCGCGCAACCTGGAAGAAAACTTGAGGCAAACCTCCATCCCGGACGCCAGAAGAAAACCGCAGCGGCTAATAGTGCCACGGCCAACATGGAACGCACGATGCGTGTATGGGCTTGAATGTAAAATTGCTGGGCAGCCGGATCTTCAGCGTTTATGTCGACCGTGTTGGCAGTGGCAGGCGGATATTTTTGATCCTCGATCATAGTTATTTGCTATCAGCCATCACCATGCGAATTAGCTCTACGAACCCAACAATAATGCCCAAAATCAGTCCTGCTATGTAAATCCAGGTGGTATGCAGCCAGCGATCAAGCAGCAAGCCCAAAAGCCAACCCAAGACCGTAGCGGCAGGCAAAGCGAACGCAATCTGGCTGTAGCGAGCAATCTGCAACAACGCGCTGCGCTTCTCATTGCGCTCGTCTTCCGCAGTGGATTGCGGTTTGGAAGAGGGATTTTCCGGTTCGGCTGGGTTCATAGGTTTCCGTGCGCAGGACCACGGCCTCTCAAGAATGTATCGGATTTCACGCGGAAATGCAGCTTCGACATGGGATGCAGCGGCCGAAACTCGGCCTAATTTATAATCGAAGGTTTAACTTCACATTAAAAGAGAACCGTGTCCTTAGACGATAAAATTTACGCCGAACGCATTGAGAAGCTGGGTAAGATTTCTGCCCTGGGGCAGTTGCCCTATCCTTACAAGTTTGAGGCTTCGCATGGTATCCCACAAATCCTGGCCGAGTATTCGGGCAAATCTGCCGAGGAACTTGAAAAAGACCGCGTCACCGTGAAGGTAGCGGGGCGGCTGATGTCCATTCGCGGACAGGGCAAGGCTGGTTTTGCCCACTTGCAGCAGGCCGGACAGCGACTGCAAATCTACGTGAAACTGGATGCCGTGGGCGAGAACGGCTTCGCTCTCTACAAGCTGCTCGACTTGGGCGACCACATTGGCGTAACCGGATATTTGTTCCGCACCAGGACCAACGAACTCTCGGTCCACGTCGAGACGATTACGTTCCTCGCTAAAGACCTGCTTCCTTTGCCGGAAAAATTTCATGGCCTTACGGACGTCGAGCTGCGCTATCGCCAGCGCTATGTTGATCTGTTCATGAATCCCGAAGTGCGCGAGGTCTTTGTGAAGCGTGGCAAGATAGTGCAAGCCATCCGGCGCTTCCTCGACGCCCGCGGATACGTTGAGGTTGAGACCCCCATGATGCAGCCGATCGCGGGCGGAGCGGCGGCGCGTCCGTTCACCACGCATCACAATACGCTCGATATTGACCTCTACTTGCGCATTGCGCCTGAGCTTTATCTCAAGCGGCTGGTAGTCGGCGGGTTGGACCGCGTGTATGAGATTAACCGCAACTTCCGTAACGAAGGCATCTCGACGCAGCACAACCCGGAGTTCACCATGCTCGAGTTTTACGAGGCCTACAGCGATTATAAAGACCTGATGGGCCTGACCGAACAGATGCTGGCGCAGGTTGCGCAAGACGTGAATGGAACCACGAAGACAACGTTCAATGAGCATGAGATCGACTTCGCCAACTGGCAGCGGCTCTCGATGCGCGAAGCCATCATCAAATTCTGGCCGGAAAAGGCAGGCGCCACGCCGGAGATGAAAGATTTTGCCGATGCGGCATCGGTAGGCGCGCTGGTGAAGAGATTAAACGCCGCCCACACGCCGCACATGCCATACGATCCGAATGAGCCCGCGGGAAAAACCATTGCGGCGATGTTTGAGGCGGTTGCGGAAGAGCATCTGATCCAACCAACGATTCTTTATGACTTTCCTGTGGCTATTTCGCCACTTTCCAAAAACAAACGCGATGAGCCCGACTGGGTGGAGCGTTTTGAAGTTTTTGCCGGGGGCCTCGAGATCGGCAACGCCTTCAGCGAACTCAACGATCCTGAGGAGCAACGCCGCCGCTTCGAACAGCAACTTGGCGAGCGCGCACGTGGGGATGAAGAAGCCCATGCCATGGATGAAGACTACATCCGCGCCCTGGCTTATGGCATGCCGCCCGCCGGCGGAGAAGGCATCGGCATTGACCGATTGACTATGCTGCTGACCGACTCACGGTCGATTCGTGATGTGATTTTGTTTCCTCTGCTGCGGCCAGAGAGGAAGCAGGAGAGCGCTGAGCAGGAAGTTGAATAAATCGCGTCTGTTAGCGCTCTACAATATCTAATAACGTGCGGGCAAGATGCCCGCACGACGGCCGGCGGGACGCCGGCGCTACCATGGGATTTGACTCTACGCAGTTCCAGTTTGATGCGGACAAGCGGCGGCAGCTTGGTTACAAGCTGGTGGACCGCATCAACGAATACTTTTCTTCCCTGAATAACCGGTCTGTACAACTCCCTCTCGAACAGCGCAGCTTTGGCGAGTTGCGCGATCAGATGCCGGAGATCGGGGAAAATGCAGAAGCCGTGCTCGATGAGATTTGCCATGAGCTGATTGACAAAGGCTTCCACGTTCCCAGCGCCAACTACTTCGGCCTGATGAACCCTGCACCTACGTACATGGCGGTGCTGGCCGAGATGCTGGTGGCGGCGCTCAATCCGCAGCTTGCAACTTTGGCGCGCTCGCAACTGGCCTCAAAGATAGAAAACGAAACCGTGCGCTGGATCGGCGAACGCGTAGGCTGGGACCGTCCTTTCGACGGAACTTTCACCAGCGGCGGGAACGAGGCCAACTTCAGCGCGCTGGCCCTGGCGTTGGCTGCACATTTTCCGCAAACAGTTGAAGATGGCATCGCATCGATTGGGGCGCAGCCGGTGTTCTATGCCTCGCAGGAGGCGCATCACTCGCTCGACAAATCTGCAGGGCTTCTGGGACTTGGGCGCAAAGCCATACGCCGCCTTCCAGTGAATGATAAGGTAGAAATGGATGTGCAAAAGCTGGAAGCCGCCATCCAGGAAGATAAGCGCGCCGGGCTCAGACCGTTCTGCGTCGTGGCTACGGCCGGGACCACCAACTCCGGAGCTATTGACGACATGGTTGCGCTTGGGGAAATTTGCCGGCGGCATGAGCTATGGCTGCATGTGGATGGCGCCTACGGCGCGGCCGCGATCTTCAGCGACCGGCACCGGCACCTGGTGAGCGGCATTGAACTGGCGGATTCGGTCACAATCGATCCGCACAAGTGGCTGGCCATGCCGTTTGCTGCGGGAGTGATTTTGACCTCGCGTCCGGAGCTGCTGCAACGCGCTTTCGGAGTTTCAACGCCTTACATGCCCAGGATGGCCGGCGCTCCGCTGATTGATAACTTCAAGGTCAGCGTGCAATGGTCGCGACGCATGAATTCGCTCAAGCTGTGGCTGACCCTGCGGGTGCATGGCCGGCAAGCCTACGAGCAACTGATCGATCGCCAGTTGCAGATGGCAGACGATTTCGCCGCCTGGGTAAAACAATCGGAGACTTATGAACTAGCCGCGCCGCTGAAGTTGCCGATCCTGAACCTGCGTGTCAAAGGCAAAACCGAGACGGAAGTTGCCGCTGCCAACGCGGCGGTTGTAGACGAGATAACCCGCGACGGCAAACGCTGGATCTCGCTCACTACGGTGAACGGGCGCAGCGTGATCCGCCTGATGATCATCAGCTACCTGACCACGGAAACGAACATGCAGGAATTACAACAGGCGCTGAAAAGCAGTACTCGGCACTCGGTCCTCAGTACTCAGTGTTAGTTCAGAATGTTCCGCGAGAACAATTTGAAAGCGGTTTCGTCCTAATGAGGGCGCAGCACGCGGGTAAACGGCTGCGGGCCTGAGGTGCTGCCGGCGTAATTTCCGTCGCCGCTGTAGGTCGCCGTGATTGTATGTTGTCCAAGCGTAAGCTGGTTGGGTTGCTGGGAGATAATCTGCACGACCTGGTTATGCGAGGCCCCGTCCAAAGACACCGATGAGCCAAAAGGCTTGCCATCGAGGTAGAACGTGACTGTGCCAACCGGCACCGGTCCACCATTTTCAAAAGTCAGCGATGAAAAAATAGCAATTCTCTGGCGAAACTTCAGAGCGTAGATGGCTGCGCAGCAACTCGAATTAGAATCAAATAAAGACACAAATGTAGAACTTGAGAACTCTACAGCCTGGGTCAGGGGCGGCGAGAGGCTGCTCAAAAAATTTCCGTCGCCAGGATAGCTGGCCTTAAAGGTGTAGGTGCCCACGGTCAGGGCGGGAGTAATGCACTGCGCCGTTCCGGTGTTGTCCAGAGCCACATTCGTGCAATTGACGATAGGAGATGCTCCCTGCAGGAAAGTCACAGTTCCCGTAGGAATGCTGTTGCCTGCGGATGGGGTAACGGTTGCCGTGAGAGTCACACTTTGCCCATCCCCGGATGGGTCCTGACTGCTCACCAGCGCCGTGAGGGTGCCCACATTCACGACTTGAGTAATGGCCGGCAGGGTGTGTGAAACAAAGCTCAGGTCACCAGAATAAAGGGGCGTGATCACGTGGGTTCCCAACGAGAGTGCAGAGGTCGCGAAGGTGGCATGGCCGGAGCCATCGAGCGGGCCCGATCCCAGCACGGTGGCGCCTTCTTTGAATGTGACCGTGCCGGTCGGGGCGCCTGATCCTGCAATATTGGCTGCAACTGCGCCAGTGAAGGTCACGCTTTGCGATAAGAGCGACGGATTCGCAGAGCTGGAAGAGGTGCCTGTGGTTCCAGCGCGATTCAAGAGGATACTTACGTTTCCGCCTTTATTGGCGACGACCAGATCGAGGGCACCATCGTTGTTAAAGTCAGCGGCAGCGATGGAATTGGGCAAAGAGCCTGCCGCATACCGGGTTTGTGGATTGAAGGTTCCGTCGCCCTTGCCCAGAAGCACGCTCACGTCATTGCTGCCATAATTGGCCACAGCTAAATCCAGTTTTCCATCGCCATTAAAATCGGCGACTACGAGCGCAGCGGGATTGCTCCCGGCGGCAAAGTTATGCGCGGGTTGGAAGGTGCCATCGCCATTTCCCAAAAGGATACTGACATTGTTGCTGCCGAAGTTAGCGACTGCGATATCCAATTTGCCGTCGCCATTAAAATCGCCTGCCTGCACCTCATTAGGGTTGGTTCCAGCACCGTAGGAAGCGGCAGGAAGGAAGACCCCAGTACCATCGCCTTTATTCAACAACACGCTGAGATTGGCGCCGGCTGCGCCATTCAGGTCGGCAACCACCAGGTCGGGCTTGCCATCGCCGTTGAAGTCGCCCGCGGCAATGGAAATAGGGTTTGCGCCAACGGCGTAATCAGCATTCATGGGAAATGTGAAATCGCCTTTGCCCAGGAAGACACTGACTTTGTTGTTGCCATTCTCGACCATGGCGACATCCAGCTTGCCATCGCCGTTGAAGTCGGCAAGTGCCGCATCAGCAGGATTGAAGGTATTGCTATCGAAAACTCCGGATTTTACCGCGAAGGTTCCATCGCCAACACCGCGCAGAGGCGTCGCAAAACTGCCGGTAAAATTAGCTACAAAAAGATCAGGGTTACCATCATTGTTGAAATCGCCAATGGCTATATCAAATGGGCCCGCGCCAGTAGCAAAAGGATTAGCAGCACCCAAGCCCCCCGCGCCATTTCCCAGCAGGACGCTTATGCCGTTGCCGCCGTTATCGGCAACCGCTACGTCTTGATTTCCATCTTTGCTAAAATCGCCTGCGACTACGGCAATGGGATTGGCTCCAGCGGCAAAGTCAGTGTGGAAAGCGAAGAGGCCGTTGCCGAGCAGAACGCTGACTGTATTTGTCGCCGGTATGTTGCCGCTGGCATTATCGTTGACTACGGCTAAATCGGGGACCCCATCCTTATTGAAATCGCCAACGGCCAGGAAATTTGCACTCGATCCAGCGGCGTACGGAGCAGCAGCCTGAAAAGTAGCATCGCCGTGCCCCAGCAAGACGCTCACACTTCCATCTGTGTAGTTGGCAGTAACCAGGTCCAGTTTTCCCCCACCATTCAAATCAACCGCGGCTATGGAATTAGGATTCGTCCCTACGCTAATAGTGCTCGATAACTGAAAACCTCCACTGGTTCCGGTGCCATTTCCCAGCAGAATGGTTACGGTAGAAGGCCCGTAGTTAGTAACGGCCAAGTCGACTTTGCCGTCGCCATTGAAGTCTCCGGCTGCTACAGAACTTGGCGCCGGCCCCGCCGGAAAGTTGGAGGCTTGGGCAAATGTGCCGTTGCCGTTCCCCAACAAAACACTTACGTCATTACTGGAGCTGTTAGCAGTAATAAGGTCGAGCTTTCCGTCGCCGTTCACGTCGGCGACGCCTACAAAAAATGGCGCCGTTCCTACCGTGTATGGAGTTGGAGCAGAGAAACTCAAGATGCCACCTGTGGTGGTGTTCAGCAATACATTGACTTCGTTGGTGGAAGAATTGGCTACTACTAAATCCGGTTTGCCATCACCGTTAAAATCTCCGGCCGCAATATAAACGGGACCAGTCCCGGCGGTAAATTCCATATTCGTGGGGAACGCACCGGAGCCATTGTTGATGAGAATTCTAACTTTGCCGCCAAAATAGTCGGCGGTCGCTATGTCAGGCTTTCCATCTCCCGTGAAGTCGGCAACAACGATGCCACCAGGAGAGGCCGCAGTGTAATTTGTGGCTGGCTGAAAAGTCCCATTTCCATTGCCCGTGAAAACGCTGATCGTGCCGCCAAAATTTTCTACCGCTAAATCTGGACTCCCGTCTCCATTGAAATCGCCGACCGCGACAAAAGAAGGAAACGAACCCACCGTATAAGGAACGGCGGGCTGAAACCCGCCGGCCTGGCTGGTCGTAGACAGGAAAGGAATTACTGCGGTTATGAAAATTAGAATCAGCCTGAAATTGGCGGACAATATGGACGACTTCATAAGATTTTCTGCTGGAATCCGGAATTACGTCTTTAAGCACTGGGCTTCGATCACGCTGACGCCTTCTGACGGTTGTGAGCGAAATTTCATAGCCATAGCAAGAAAAAAGCCCGCTAGACGAAGGCAGATTGTGAACATCGCGGAACGGATTTCGCTCATTTGCCTGCTTATGAAACGTTGGCCGATCCAGGTATGCCTGTATCGGCCAAACGTTTACTTCCTTCCCCAATTCACTGACAATATGCTGGTTGTAAATCCTTGCACCTGGAATGGTCAATGCTCCGGGAGAGGAATGCGTATTCCCATTCAAGCTATTGATTACAAAGGTCTTTATTTAAAACATTCCCGAAATTGTATTTTCCCGTTTTCTGTCGCCAGCGAGGAATGTTAGACTTTTCTCCCAATGGCAGCTCCTCTGCAAAGCCCGGTTCCGGGGCAACGTGTATTGCGTTTCGCGGTCTTCGAGGCTGACCTGCGCACCTTCGAGTTGCGCAAATTTGGGACCAAGATCAGCATCCAGCGACAGCCCTTTCAAGTGCTGGCTACCCTGCTGGAAAAGCCCGGACAAGTGGTCACCCGGCAGGAATTGCAGGGAAAAATATGGCCAGGGGACACATTTGTTGATTTTGATTTGGGGTTGAACAAGGCCATTGCCAAGTTACGGGCGATCTTGAACGATGATCCAGCCAGCCCTCGCTTCATTGAGACCCTTCCCCGGGTCGGATATCGCTTTCTCGCCGCAGTGGTGGGCGCACCACCGGATGCACCTGTAGAAAAGGCAATTCTTCCGGCCAAACAGGGCCTGCCTGCAATTGCTGACAAGACGGTTGCGACGCCGGCTCCAGAGAGCCTGTCTTCCAAGCCGCAATCTGGGCGCCGTTGGACCATTTATGCCGCATCGCTTTTGGCGCTCCTGGTGGCCGTGTTGGCGCTTTATCCCACGCTGCATGAAAGGTGGGCACAATGGCGAGATGTGGGCCATCCTTTCAATTCCATAGCAGTGCTGCCGTTGCAAAACCTCTCTGGAGACTCGGGGCAGGATTATTTTGCCGACGGAGTTACAGAAGAGTTGACCACTGACCTGGCCAAAGTACCGGACCTGAGGGTCAGTTCTCGTACCTCGGTCATGCGCTATAAGGATGCGCGCGAATCCTTGCCGGATATTGCCAAAGACCTGAAAGTTGAAGCAATAGTTGAAGGTTCGGTCACACGCATCGGAAACAAAGTACGCATTACAGCGCAGCTCATTGACGCCCGCAAAGACCAGCACCTGTGGGCCGAGAGCTTCGACAGCGAAGTCAAAGATATTCTCAGCGTGCAAGACAATCTGGCGCGCGCTATTGCCCAAAAGGTCCGCATCAACCTGACGCCGGAGCAGGCGCAGCAGTTAGTCGCAAGAACGCATGTTCCGCCACCTGAGGCCTACGAAGCCTACCTGAAAGGCCGGTACTTCTTTTTCCAGTGGAACCCTGAGAGCTTTAAGAAAAGCTGCGATTTCTTCGAGCAAACCATTCAAATAGATGCCGAGTATGCAGATGCTTATGCCGGCATGGCCGATTGCTACACGGCGCTGGCCTCGGTCGGCATTTCTCCGCCAGATGTTGCCATGCCTAAAGCGAAAAGCATGGCCGAAAAGGCGCTGGAGATCGATGCCTCCCTGGCCCACGCCCATGGCGTTCTGGGAACGATCTTGCTGAACTACGACTGGGATTGGCCGGCAGCGCATAACGAATTGCAAAAAGCATTAGAACTCAGCCCCAACGATCCTGATGCTCATCTGCGCATTCTTTCCTACTATCGCGCAGTGGGAGATATCGATGCTGCTGCGCGCGAAGCGAAAGCGGCCATGGCGCTTGATCCGGTTTCAGCGCGGGTGGCCTCAAGCCTGGCCTGGCTTTATTTATTTTCGGGTCAATATGACCTGGCCGAACCTGCCATGAAGAAGTGTCTGGAATTGGATCCAAATTTTCTCTATGCCCACGATGGACTGGTCATTGTCTATGAGCATAAAAAGGACTATGCCCGAGCTATCGAAGAGCGGCGCGAAATGCTGGCGCTGAGCCGTGAGAACGATGCCGCCGACACACTGATGAAAATCTATAAAAGCAGCGGCTACGAAGAGGCCAGGACCTATGACATCAAGCATGGTATCGAAACAGAGCAATCGCCTTTTCTGATAGCGGCCGGTTATGCCTCGCTGGGAGACAAAGAGAAGACACTGGAGTATCTGCAAAAGGCGTATGACCAGCGATCAAGCATGATGATCCAGCTTAAGGTGAATTGTTATTTCGATTTTGTCCGGCCTGATCCAAGATTCAAGGAGTTGTTGAAAAAACTTAGACTCGCGGACGCGTCTTGATGAAGCGAATCTGCGTGTTCTGCGGCTCTAACCTGGGACGCCACGCGTCTTACCGCAAAGCTGCGATGGAAATGGGACACCTGCTGTCCGCACGCGGTATTGGATTGGTCTACGGCGGCGCGAAGGTAGGGCTAATGGGAACCATAGCCGATGCAGTCCTTGAAAAAGGAGGCCATGTGACCGGGATCATCCCCGAAGCCCTGGTTCAGTGCGAACTGGCCCATCAGGGATTGCAGGATTTGCGCGTGGTGCGCTCCATTCACGAGCGCAAGGCGCTGATGGCTGACCTTTCTGATGGCTTCATCGCTCTGCCAGGCGGATTTGGCACCTTCGAAGAATTCTGCGAGGTGCTCACCTGGTCGCAACTCGGAATACACCGGAAACCCTGCGGACTTCTGAATGTAGAGAATTATTACCAATCCCTGCTGGCGCTCTTCGACCACGCCATGCACGAAGGCTTTCTCATGCCCGAAAACCGCAGGCTGGTGCTGGCGGAGAAGAGCCCCAAGAGCCTGCTGGATAGCTTGCTAGCATTCAGGGGTCCATCCACGGAACCGCAAATTGACAGCAGCGTCAGGTAGATCGCGACATTACACCATGTTTTATTTCCGGCTTGCGGGCGGAATAATTCCGTTCATGCGCAGGTACTCGACCATTTGTCCGTAATGATCAAAGCTGTGTGCGGTCATCAGAGTCGCCAAGCCGAGCCGCGAGACTTTGCGCTCTGGATTCCAGGGGTTCGGCACCATCTCGGTCACGTTCTTTTCGTTGATAGTGGCAATCGCTTTGTGGGCCAGTGCAAAAGATTCCTTGAGCAACTTTACAATGTCATCCTTGCTTTTGACATCTTCAGGGCCGTTGTCCAGTGAAGGATCAACCTGGGGCTTTTCCTGCAACAGGCCGGCGGAGACAACAAGATTGGTAGCGGCCACATGCCGCACCTGCTGGGCAAAAGTGCGCACCCCTTTGAATTCGCCATTGCTCGGGGCAAAATTAAATTTATCTTCCGGCATGGCCTCAGCTGCGGGGACAAAGTCCTTTTCCAGATTGCTGAGCTGGCGGTCCAGCACCATTGCGATCGTGGGTTGTGATGCGGCAGGCGGCGGGGTCGCAGGCTGCGAAGCGGCTGCGGGCTGCTCTTTTGATGTGTCTTTTGGTTTCTCCTGGGCCATTGCTCCGGCAATTAATATCAGGCAGAACAAGATCGCAATCACGGCATTTTTCATGTTGAAATCCTCCTTGGGTGCAAACAGTTAGGACGTTCGAAGTGTAGCTTAGTGAGCAGCCGGAATCTGTTTCGGCTTAACTTTTCCCCCGGCGGTACCAAAGGGCCACTCGCGGTTTTTCCAGGAACGGATCAGGAAAACAACCAGGCCAGCCAGAATGATCGCGACAGCATAGCGCAATTCCCTGGCAAAATTCCTGCGGGCAATCAGGACATATAGAAATCCAGCGATGGCGAGCAATGCGGGAATCGGATAGAGCCACATGCGAAATGGCCGCGGAGCTGCAGGATTACGGCTGCGCCAGAGCAGCAATCCTACGGCTTGCACCAGGAACTGAATGATGATCCGAATGACCACCAGGGCGGCAATAGCATCGGCCAGCCGCAAAAAACAAAACAGCACAGCAACTGCGCCCAGCGCCAGCAGCGAAACATGTGGAATCCGGTGCACGGGATGAACGCGCCTGAATACAGTGAAGTAGTTACCGTCCGCGGCAGCGGCATAAGGCACGCGAGAGTATCCCAGCAAGAGCGAGAAGACGGAGGCAAACGCTGTCCACATAATGAGAAGCGCGACCAGCACTCCCGCCCAGTGGCCATAGACTCTTTCCATCATGGTGGAGACCACGTAGAAATGGGTTTGCGATTTTGCCGCTGCATCCAGCTCACGCCAGGGTATGACGCCGAGGATGCTGATGTTCATCACGATATAAATCGCTGCCACGGCGGCAACCGAATAGATCAGCGCTTTGGGAATGGTGCGCGCTGGATCTTTGACCTCATCCCCCAAAAAACAGACGTTGTAGTAGCCCCAATAATCGTAGGCCGCCACCAGCAACGCCGCTCCCAAACCCGCCAGGAATCCTCGATCCGGATGAAACGCATGCGGAGGAAAATCAAAGGCCCGGGCAGCGCTGAAATGAGTGAGGCCGGTAATGATGACCCAGGCGATGGTTCCCAGCACTCCGATCCATAGCATCAGGGAAAGCCTGCTCACGATTGCAATACGGCGGTAAAGCAGAATTAGCGCCAGCAGACAGGCGGCAATGGCCACGCAAGTTGCGCCGTTCGCCGTGAGACGTATTTGCATGGCCCCGAGCAGTGGCAGGGTAAGCGAAAACGCGCGCTCTATCCAGGCAGGCGCCAGCGCGGGAAACAAATAAGAGGTATACAACGCCAGACCTATGCATCCGGTTGCGATAGAAAGCGGCGCACTGAAAGACAGCTGCCAGACGAAGAGAAACGAAAACAGCTTTCCCATTTTGGGCCCATAAATCTCTTTCAAGTAACGATACGAGCCGCCCGACCCCGGCATGGCGGCTCCCAGCTCGGCCCACACCATGCCGTCGCACATGGCCAGCGCGGCTCCGAGAACCCAGCCCAGCATGGCCTGCGGGCCGCTCATCGCGCTGATAATGAGCGGAATAGTAATGAACGGCCCCACGCCGATCATGTCAATCATGTTCAGCGCGGTTGCGCTCAGGACCCCGATGTCGCGCCTGAGTTCCGATGGTTGTGTCATTTTGAGGTATCTGTCAGGGCTGATGCCCTGCGGACAGAATATTCACATAGAGCCTGATCGCGCCCGGCACACCGGCGGGAAACTGGCGAAAGAATGCGTAGCCGGTATAAATGTAAGTTCCCTTGCCTACCCTGGCCTGCAGCAATCCGCCCTTGAGCGGAGTCTCGCCAGGGTCACCCGAGGCCAGGAGCGGCTGGAACTTGTCATCCCACTGCGCCATAAAGTTTATGCCCCGCTCCTGGATCCATCCGTCGAAATCATGTGCTGTTATTTTGTTAGGGAAATTAAAGATTGCGTCTTGCGGCGCCAGCATCTCAACCGGGGCTTCTTCCACGCTTACTCGCTGACGGCCAAGCTGCGCGGCATAAGGCGTGTACCTGCCGGCGTTGAAGGTGTCCACGTCAAAATTATTTTGCACCAGCAGGGTGCCGCCCTGGCTCACAAAATCAAGCAGACGCTGATTATATTTTCTTACGTCTTCGCAAGTGTCGTAGGCACGTATGCCGAGAACGATGGCGCCATATTGGTTCAGATCGCCGCTCTTCAGTTCATCCGGGCTGACCAGCCGCGCGTTGAGGCCAAGCTGTTGCAGCGAGGGCAAAATATCATCACCCGCGCCTTCTATATAGCCGATCTTGAGGTTCTCCGGTAGAGCGACTTTGACCACGCTGATCTTCTGAATTGAAGGCTGATAGTAGTAGAAGGCCGCAATGTCGTCGCGCGTGACTACGCTGAACCCTTCGTCATATTTTCTGCCTTTGTATTCCAGCTCGGCGCTGATCTGGGTGCGAGTCTCACTCGGAGCTTCAGGCTCGAGTTCAAAGTGCGCGGTCTTCTCCTCCCCGGCTTTATTGAACACGACTTTCTGCGATGCAGGATTCGCATGCCAGCCGCCGGGAACTTGCAGGCGCACGATTGCTTCTGCTGGGGTTGAGAGGTTACTGCGAACGATTACGTCTTCATCCATCGCTGATTTCTTGCCTGCTGGAATTACCGCGGTGGCATGCTGCATGAGCACCGAAAACGCCGGTACGACGGTCAGATCCGTATCCTTGCCATTTACCTGAGCGCTGGCGTTTGTATGAACAACACCGGCCTTTCCGGAAAACTCGTAAGCTACGTGCGCGCGTACCGGAGGCGGCGGCAATGGAAGCGTCTGATAGCGGGGATCGTCAATGGTAAAAATATTTTCTTTGTCGGGCTCGTTACGATGCCAGTAAGGACGGGTAATCTCGGCGTTGGCCGGCACGGCCACCGTAAACTCAACGCTGGCTGACTCACCGGGCGACAACATTTTGGCGGATTCAGGCGCAGTTTTCTGTTGCCAACCTTCGGGCAAATCCAGAGCAATCTGCTTCACCGTAATCTGGCGCTTGCCATTGTTCTGCAAGCGAGCGGTGAGTCTGACGCTTTGACCGGGCACCAGCAATTGCAAGGGCACATCGCGAGAGACTTGAAAATTGAGCCCCAAAGCCAAGCGAGATGCATCTTCGAACTCCCGAGATTTTGTCCTGAGGTTCAGCAGCAAATCCTGTTTGGTTGCAACGGAAAGATGTGACTGCTCCACCTGGGGAATAAGCTTGTTGAGTTCTTCCCCTGCAGCCAACAATGGCTCAGGAGAGCGGGTGGCAACCGTCTGATCGACATTGGCCTCAATTTCCTTTAATGCGGGCAGCAGGAACAGCACCTGCGATTCTTCCTTTCCCAGGCGGCTCACAAGGCCTGTGAGCGTAGTATCGATGCCATCGAAAAAATCTTCTTCACGTTTGTCCACGTCGGGCCGGTTGGAAAATACGGATTGCACCAGCTTGTACATTCGATAATTGGGGCCGGGTCTCGCTGAGAAAAGAGAAGCGTTCTGTGATTTTTGGTGGCTGTATCCTTCAATCCCAATCTGCGCATAAGAAGTGCCCAAATCGGGATCAACCTTTCCCGTTTCAAAGCGCACGGTGTAGTCTTCGCTGCTTCGCGTGCGAATATAAAGTTTTTTTACCTGCCAGGGCAGCAATCCTTCTTTGATCTGCTCGGGAAAGCGACTGGGATCGGCGGCGGCTTGCACGGCTTCAGGCGTTAAGATGCCGCTGGCCTGGTGGTGTCCGTGGCCGTCGCTGGGCGTCCCCGACCAGTCGGAGGCAACGACGTCCGGGCGAAATTCGCGAATCACGCGCACCATATCGGCCAGGGCAATCTCGTGGCCTCCCCATTTCTGGAAGGTTTCCTCGGCAGTTTTGGAGTATCCAAAGTCCGCGACGCGGCTGAAGCGAACATCAACACCATAGTAGCGGGCAGCTTCGAGCAGCTCCAGAGTGCGCAACACGCCCAGCTCATCGAACAGGTTGCTGCCGGTCTTGTTCTGTCCGCCGTCACCGCGGGTCAGCGACATCAGCATGACTTCGGCTCCCCTACCCCGCGCCTGCATAGTCAGCGTGCCGCCATCTTCATCGTCAGGATGCGCCGTGGTTTGCAGCAGACGCGCGGTGGTTTTGAGTTTTCTGAGCGCCTGATCCAGACCGGGAGCGCCGGTATCCTGCGGCAGGAATCGGGGACGCAACTCGACCGAAGCAGGTTGCGAAAGCGCGCAACAGGTTAACAGCAGAAGAAAAATTGTGATTCGCAGCCGATCAGCGCGAGAGATCAACCCATGCCTCCGGGCATTCGTGCCACCAAGACTTTGATAATCAATGACGATCAGAACTCGTACAAATTAGACAACTTGTAGTTCAGGAAAGAACCAAAATTTTAGCTGAATTGGCGCAAGTAGGAAAGACGCGGGCCAATTCATCAGACCTTAACAGACTATTCACCTGATCGTAACACGGCTTTCATAAACTGCCCCTTAGTCCATTGCGTGTAAAATCCTGGTTTGTCTCGCCGAGTAAGGTTCGGTTCAATACCTATGTTTCATTGGATGAAAACTACGATTGTGGTCTGCGCGTGCTGCATGATTTGCCTGAGTGCGGCCTGCCAGAGATCACATGAACAAAACGAGACAGCCAGAGTGCTGGCAGCCTCGGGCACCGGTACAGCCACGACAAGCATACCTTCATCTACTGGCTCAGATGTAATCCTGGTAGGCGCGGGCGATGTAGCCAGTTGCGACGATCTGGCAGGCGCTAAAGCCACAGCCAAACTGCTGGATTCCATTCCGGGCACAGTCTTTGTCGCCGGAGATCTTGCCTACCCGGATGGCTCCGCCGAACAATTTGCCAACTGCTACGGGCCGACCTGGGGACGGCATAAGGCCCGCACGCGGCCTTCTCCTGGAAATCACGAATTTCATGCCGGCAACGCTACACCTTACTTCAATTACTTTGGCGCGGCTGCCGGCGATCCGAAAAAGGGCTATTACAGCTACGATCTGGGAGCGTGGCACGTGATTGTTATCAACAGCAACTGCTCCGAGTTGCCGGGCGGATGCGCCGCCGGTTCTGCTGAAGAACAATGGTTGAGGCAGGATTTGGCGCAGCATTCGACGGCGTGCACCGTGGCCTACTGGCACCATCCGTTATTTAGTTCGGGAAAAGCGCACGGCAACGACCCTGAGATGAAACCCTTCTGGCAAGACCTCTACGCCGCCAATGCGGACATTGTCATCAATGGACACGATCATGACTACGAGCGCTTCGCACCACAAGATCCGGATGGCAAGCTGGACAATGCACGCGGTATCAGGGAGTTTGTGGTGGGAAGCGGCGGCAAGAACAGCCATCGCGTATTCGGTGATACGAAACCTAATAGCGAAGCCAGAAACGCCGATACCTATGGAGTGTTGAAGCTGACCCTGCACGCCAAAAGTTATGATTGGGAGTTTGTTCCGGAAGAGGGTAAGACATTCAAGGATTCCGGCAGCGGAAACTGCCACTAGGATTGTGTCCGCGCCGAACAAAAATTGAAAGACTACTTGGATACCAGTTCCGGTTTACGCGCAACGATGAGCCACCACAGTTGATCGTCACCGGGCTGGTCAATAAAAAGGTCCTCTCGCTTGACGATCTGGAATCCACTGCCTCGAATTTCAGCTTCAACCAAAGCGGGAGGGATATGGTGATGCTCCGCTTCATCTGAACGGGATTCCCCATTCTCCGAGCGTGGCCCGCGGTCGAGGATGACTAACCGTCCGCCCGGCTTGAGTGACTGGAACACGTGATCCAGAATCACTTTTGGATCTGTTAGCTCATGGTAAGTGTTGGCGATCAATACTGCATCGACACTTCCATTGGGCAGGTGCGGATCGTCTGGTTCTCCAAGAACGACATCAATATTGTGCTGTCCATTTATCAAGGCCCTGGTCCGCAACACAGACAATGGGAATTTGAGAATGTCTACCGGCAAAACCTTACCTGACTTGCCGACCACAGGTGACAGCTTCAGTGCGAAGTATCCGACGCCAGACCCCAAATCTACTACGACATTGCCTTCTTTGAGATTCAATTCCCGGATCACGTCAGTTGGACGTTGCCATTGGTCGCGTTCGCGTTCCACCGCTTCCAGGCGGCCTAAGGTTTGAATCGCATCATAAAGCGCACCCAGAACTACCAGGGTCACGAGGGCGCAAAGGGCAAAGACCGTGACTCGTATGCGGTAAGACCGCCGCAGTTCGCGCTCGCTGAGCGGCATGGCCTTGACGTTCACACGGCAACCCCTCGTAAAAAACGGAGACAAGCCAGCGGGTTGGTCACCGGAACAGATTGAATTCATTTTGATAGGGCGGCGCTCTTTAAGGGATATTTCTCGTCTAATGCGAGATTCAGCTCGAGCACGTTGATGCGCGGCTCACCGAAGAACCCAAACTGACGGTCTTCAGTATGCTGCTGGATCAGCGTGCGAAGCTGATCTTCAGCGATCCCGCGAGTCTTGGCCACACGCGGGAGCTGGAACTCGGCGGCAGCAGGGGTAATGTGCGGATCAAGGCCTGATGCCGAAGTGGTGACCAGGTCAATAGGCACAGCTTTGCCCGGATTTTCAGCCTGCAAGGTGGCGACGTCGCCTTTTACGCGGTCCACCAGCTTCTGGTTGGTAGGCCCATAGTTAGTTCCGCCGGAGTTGGTGGCATCGTATCCGTTGCCGGCGGCCGATGGCCTGCTATGAAAGTAACTCGCGCCAGTAAATGTCTGGCCGATAATGCGAGAACCCACCACAACACCATTTTTGGTGATTAACTGGCCGTTCGCCTTGTCCTTCATTGGCGCCTGGGCTAATACGGTAACGATCAAAGGATAGACAATCCCAAAAGCCACAGTTGTGACTACAGTATAGAGAATAGCTATAACAAGATTTTTTTTCATAATTCCTCCGCTCAGGCTAACCCAACTGCACGAATGACTACATCAATGATCTTGATTCCGACAAAAGGGATAATGATTCCGCCAACGCCATAAATCCACAGATTGCGTTGCAGCAGCGCCTCTGCGCTCATGGCTTTGTATTTGACTCCGCGCAGCGCCAACGGAATGAGCGCGATGATAATAAGAGCATTGAAGATAACGGCTGACAAAATAGCGGATTCAGGCGTTGCCAGGTGCATGATGTTCAGCGCATTCAGCACGGGGAACGTCCCCGCAAACATCGCCGGAATAATGGCGAAGTACTTAGCCACATCATTGGCGATAGAAAACGTGGTGAGCGAACCCCGGGTCATCAGTAATTGTTTACCGATTTCGACGATCTCCAGCAGCTTGGTCGGGTTCGAATCGAGGTCAACCATGTTGCCGGCTTCTTTCGCCGCCTGGGTGCCGGTGTTCATAGCCACACCAACATCAGACTGCGCGAGAGCAGGCGCGTCATTGGTGCCGTCGCCGGTCATGGCGACAAGTTTTCCCTGAGCCTGTTCCTTTTTGATCAGGTCCATCTTGTCTTTAGGAGTGGCCTGCGCCAGAAAATCGTCGACCCCCGCTTCCTGGGCGATAGCGGCAGCGGTGAGCGGATTGTCGCCGGTAATCATCACGGTGCGAATGCCCATGGCGCGAAGCTGGGCGAAGCGCTCGCGTATGCCTCCTTTGACAATGTCTTTCAGGTGAATTACCCCCAGCGCGCGGCCGTTTTCAGCGACCACCAGCGGCGTGCCTCCAGAACGGGCAATGGTCTCCACTGTCGCCCGCAGTTCTTGCGGAAAATAGCCCCCATTCTCTTTGAGCAGCCGCTCAATTGCGTCCGCGGCCCCTTTGCGAATCATGCGCCCATCAAAGTTCACCCCTGACATGCGAGTGGTTGCGCTGAAAGGAACAAATTCCACCGGGTTATCGGCAAGATCACGGCCGCGCAAGCCGTATTTCTCCTTGGCCAATACCACGATGGAGCGGCCTTCGGGAGTCTCATCGGGCAACGAGGAAAACTGAGCGGCATCGGCAAGCTGGTCATTGCTGACGCCAGGCGCGGCAATGAACTCGGCTGCCTGCCGGTTCCCGAGAGTAATCGTTCCGGTTTTGTCCAGCAGAAGCGTATCCACGTCGCCAGCGGCTTCGACTGCTCTGCCAGACATGGCCAGTACATTATGCTGGACCAGGCGATCCATACCGGCGATTCCAATGGCGGAAAGAAGACCGCCAATGGTCGTAGGAATGAGGCAAACCAGAAGTGAAACCAGAACAAAGACGGTCTGCGGGGAACCTGAATAGATCGCGAACGGCTGCAGTGTCACCACGGCGAGCAGAAAGACTATCGTGAGTCCCGCCAGGAGGATGTTGAGAGCAATTTCATTGGGGGTCTTCTGCCGCTCGGCGCCTTCCACCAGGGCGATCATGCGGTCGAGAAAAGTTTCGCCCGGATTGGCGGTGATTTTTACTTTGATCTGGTCGGAAAGAACGCGGGTGCCGCCCGTGACAGCGCAACGATCACCGCCGGCTTCGCGGATCACGGGCGCCGATTCGCCGGTAATAGCAGATTCATCGACCGAAGCCACACCTTCGATTGCATCGCCGTCGCCGGGGATCATTTCTCCGGCGGCAACCTGAACCAAATCCCCCAATTGAAGCTTGGAGCCGGGCACCTGCTCAATGCGTCCATCGGGCAGAATCCTGTTCGCAATAGTCTCCGATTTAGCTTTACGCAGCGTCTCGGCCTGGGCTTTGCCCCGGCCTTCCGCCATGGCTTCGGCGAAGTTGGCAAACAGCACGGTAAACCAAAGCCACAAGGTAATTTGCAGATCGAAACCAAACGCCTGGCTATGTCGCGAGATATCTCGAAACAGCAGGATGGAAGTAATAACGCTGCCAACCTCGACCACGAACATTACCGGATTGCGCATCATGACCTTTGGATTCAGTTTGACGAAGCAGTCAATCAGCGCCTGACGAATAATCTTCGCGTCCCACAATGATCTGGATTTGCTTTGTTTCGTCGACATAAGAGTCCTCTTAGAAAGTCTTTCCTGCATGCATCAGCAAGTGTTCGAGAATCGGCCCCAGACTCAGCGCCGGGAAGAACGTTAAGGCACCCACGATGAGAATCACGCTTACCAGGAGCACGGTGAATAACGGCGTTGTTACCGGGAACGTGCCTGCCGATGGCGGCGCCGCTTTTTTGGCTGCGAGGCTGCCGGCCACAGCCAACATGGGCACATGCATGAGGAACCTTCCAATGAGCATGGTGAATGCCCCGGCGAGGTTGTACCAGCGGTTGGCTCCCAGCCCGGCAAAAGCCGAACCGTTGTTACCAGCCATGGAACTGAACGCATAAAGGATCTCAGACAATCCGTGTGGTCCACCGTTGCCCAGAGTCGCCAACCCAGAGGGCGTTATGGCTGAAATCCCAGCAAACACAAGAATCACCAGCGGGAAAACAAGCACATAGAGCATAGCCATCTTCACATCGTAGCTTTCGATTTTCTTGCCCAGGTATTCCGGGGTGCGACCGACCATAAGGCCGGCGATGAAGACCGACAAAATAACAAAGAGCAGAATTCCGTACAGACCGGCGCCCACGCCTCCGAAAACAACCTCGCCGAGCATGATATTCACCAGCGGCACCATGCCTCCGATGGGCGTATAAGAATCGTGCATGGCATTGACGGCGCCACAACTGGCGTCGGTGGTTACGGTTGTAAACAGAGCCGAGTTCGCTATGCCGAAGCGGACTTCCTTGCCCTCCATGTTGCCGCCGGATTGCATCATGGAGACGTGCTGGTTTGTGCCTTGCAGCAAAGGATTGCCTTGCGATTCGGCCCAATATGCGGGGACCACGCCAGCGGCAAAAAGAACCGCCATGGCCGCGAAGACCGCCCAGCCATGTTTCTGCGAGCCGGTCATGCGCCCCAGCGTGTAGGTGAGACCCGCAGGGATGATAAAGATGGAAAGCATCTCCAGAAAGTTTGTGAATGGAGTCGGGTTCTCAAAAGGATGAGCGCTGTTGGCATTGAGGAAGCCTCCGCCGTTGGTGCCCAGCATCTTGACGGCTTCCTGGGAGGCGATAGGCCCCTGGGCAATGACTTGGTCGGTTACGGTATCCATGACCGGTTTTCCGTCAGGGCCAACGGCCGGCTTTCCGTCTTGCCCCATGTGGGGAACCTGCTGCGGCTCAACGACCTTGACCGTATCATAGGGCCTGAAATTCTGGATGACGCCTTGCTGTACCAGAAGCAAAGCATAAATGATGCACGCAGGCAACATGACCCACAGGGCGGCGCGGGTGGTATCGACCCAGAAATTGCCAATGGTTTCTTTCTCACGCCGAGCAATGCCACGGATCAGCGCAATAGCGAGGGCAATTCCGACCGCTGCCGACTTGAAGTTATGAAAGGCGAGGCCCATCATCTGCGTGAGATAACTCATGACCTGCTCGCCGGAATAGAACTGCCAATTCGTATTGGTGGCGAATGAGGCAGCGGTGTTGAAGGCCAGCTCCTGCGGGACGGCAGCAAACTTTTGCGGATTCAACCAAAGTGGCTGCCACTGCTGGGTGCGCTCAAATACGTAGAGCAACAGCATGGAGACCGCGCTGAACAGCAGCATGGAGATGCAATACTCAGTCCAGCGCATATCGTGGTTTTCATCCACAAGCGTGATTTTGTAGATCAGCTTTTCCACCGGCCGCAGAGCCGGATCGAGCCATGTCCGCTCACGATTGAAGACCTTGGTGATAAAAAGCCCCACGGGCTTTGTCACCAGTAATACGACTACAAAGAAAAATAAGATTTGAAGCCAGCCATTGGGTGTCATTAGAACTTCTCCGGACGCATTAGCGCATACATCAGGTAGACCATCATCAAGACAGTCACCAGCAACATGATCATAGTTTCAAGACTCATAAGGCCTCACTTGAGCTTGCCGCAAGCCACCGTATAGGCGATTGCGACCGCGAAAAACAAGAACGTAAATAAAACCATCAACAAATCAAGCATGTCTGCACCTCATAAAGTTCCTGGCCAAACGTGCGGCATTTCCTCTCACTGCCGGCATCGATATTCCCGATTCAGGTCACCACGGTATCCAGCCTAAAACTCAGGACATAAAAGAGTCATAAACGATTCGTGAATACTTCATAAAAGAAATTACTCCGGAACGCGCAAACGATATCCAACCCAGGGTTCGGTCAATAAATACTTGGGACTGGCCGGGACCCGCTCAATCTTCTTGCGCAACCGATTCACAAAAACCCGCAAATACTCCTGCTCTCCGCCGTAATCCGGGCCCCACACCGCTTGTAACAATTCTCGATGCGTGATGGTCCGATTAGGATGAGCGGCAAGATAGGAAAGTAAGTCGAATTCCTTTCCTGTGAGCCGTATCTGTTCACCACCCGAGATGACTTGTCGCGCACTGAAGTCAATCTCAATGTGCCCCAGATTCAGGCACGTAGTCTCGAGCTCGGCAGATCCCGTAGTTCGCCTGAGCCCTGCCCGTATTCGGGCCAACAGCTCAGGCATGTTGAACGGCTTGGTAACGTAATCGTCGGCTCCTGCGTCGAGCGCATCCACTTTGTCCTTTTGGGTATTGCGGACGGTCAGCATGATAATGGCGGCATCGGAGCTGACCCGAATCGCCCGGCAAGTTTCTGCCCCGTTCATGCCAGGCATGTTCATATCCAGGAGCATCAGATCAAATTTGACTGATTGGACCAATTCCAGCGCCTCCTCGCCGCTACGAGCGTCCGTAACTTCGTAGCCTTCGCTGACAAGGGTGGTTCGCATAACTCTCCGAATCTGCGGCTCGTCGTCAACGATCAGGATTCGCCCTCCACTCATGCCGATACCTCTATGTATCGTGATGAAGGTCTGAATTCAGACTGAATAGGAATGGTCATTTCCAAGGCCGCTCCTATTCATCATTGGATGCAGGCGTCATCAATAGCAGGATAGATAGAACGTCATAAAAAGGGAGTAAAGAGTTCGCAAAGAATTCATAAACGGAATCCAGGCGATTGAAATCGAAGAAAATCAGAAACAGAATGGCTCCTGGTTTTTATAAATTTTTTATGAATTGTTTATGCCTCATTTAGAGTCTTAGGGCTACCGTAGTCTTGGCCATCTCGGGAACGCCGATGGATATTCTCCGTGAGTGCATTCTCCGAGAACAATCGTGCTTCGCAAAATCTCCATGTTCACGAGATGGCTTTGAGTCGACCCTCCGCGCAGGAGTTGAGCAGAGTGAATTCACCCCAGGCCGGCGACAAGCTCGACCACTACCGCATTGAAGACATGGTCGCACGCACCAACATGACGACCATTTTTCGCGGTACCGATTTGCGCACCGGCTACCCGGTTGCCATCAAGGTCCCTCATTTCGAGGTGGAAAGCGATCCCGTATTTTTCGATCGCTTTCGCCGCGAGCAGGAGATCGGCCGGAAACTGGATCATCCTCGAGTGATCAAGATGATGGCCGACGGTGAACAGAGCCGGCTCTACATCGCCATGGAATGGCTGGAGGGGAAGCTGCTGCGCAAGATTCTCAATGAACAAGAGAAACTCCCAGTCGAGCGGGCGATCAAAATCACCATTGGTATCTGCCAGGCGTTGGAGCACATTCACCAGCAGGAGATCGTACATCGCGATCTGAAGCCAGAGAACATCATGGTGGATACTGAAGACAATATTAAGCTCATTGATTTCGGCATCGCCGGTGCGGCCGGGACGCGGCGGCTGACCTTTGGCAGAATGTCTCATACCATGGGGACGCCCGACTATATCTCTCCCGAACAGGTAAGGCGCAAGCGCGGCGATGCCCGCAGTGACATCTACGCTTTAGGCGTCATGCTCTATGAGATGCTGACCGGTAAGGTGCCCTTTCAGGGACCGAGTTCTCTTGCCATTATGAATGACCGTCTTTTGAATAATCCTGTGCCTCCACGTGAAGTCAATTCCGAAATCCGTCCCGCTCTGCAGGAAGTCATTTATCGCGCCCTGGAGCGCGATCCTAAGAATCGCTACGCCAATGCCCGCGAGTTTGCCTGGGACCTGCAGCACCTGGATCAGGTAGGAATAGCCGAACGTTCCGAACTGCAGGATTGGAAGCAGCGGCGCTTGCGCAAACCAAAAGCTGTCTTGTTCTATGTCATGCTGGCAATAATTCCCATCGTCATTCTCGTGCTCATGTTTTCTTTGGCGCGGCACCCCTGAGTGGCGGCTACCCGACCTGCCTGTCGTGCGCTCACTGCACTGAACTCAAATCATTCTCGCCGTTTATAAATAAATTATTTTATAAAATAAATTATTGATGAATTGTTTATGAACTGTTTATGACTTGTTTACGGCCCGAAGACTAGTTTGATAGATGTTGTGGCTGTAATACACAGTAAGCGATTCCAGACAGTTGAACTTGAGCATTCTTCTCTTGAGCCCCTCAAGCCTTCTTCGCCGGACTCAGATCCTCGCCTGCGAGTCACGGTTATTTTTACTACTCCAGAAGGAACCCTTGCTGCGTTGAGAACTGCCCGGGATTTGGCACGAAACCTAGGATTCCGAATCTCGCTCGTGATCGCTGAAGTGGTTCCCTTTCATTTTCCACTTGATCGTCCTCCGGTATCCATCGACTTCTTGAAGCAGCGTTCTCTTGCGCTGGTTTCTAAATCTGACGTTGAAGCAGAACAGGTCAATATAGAGCTCTATTTCTGCCGTGACCGGAAGCAATGCTTACAGCGCATATTGGTTCCGAACAGCGTGGTCGTCATTGGAGGAAGAAAGCAGTGGTTGATAAGGCGGGAGAGAAAGCTGGAGGCGTTCATTCGTTCCCATGGCCATCGCGTCATTTCCGTTGATACGAAGTTCAAATCGGGGAACAAGGCCCGTCACTACATTCACGCTGACGGCCCAAAACTCTATTCGCCAGGATCGAAGCGATAGCCGATCCAGGGCTCGGTGATGATGTAGCGCCCCGAATCTTCGGTCTCAATCTTTTTTCGCAGGTGGCCGATGAAGACCCGCAGATATTCCGGCTGCTGCACGCTCTGCCCTCCCCAAACCGCGTTGAGCAGCGCCCGATGGGTAATCACTTTTCCGGGATGCTGGGCCATGTAAGCCAATAGCTCGAACTCTTTGGGGGTCAGGCGCACCTCTTCACCGCGCACCATCAAAGAGTGCGCCTCCAGATTGATCTGGAAATCCCCCACCTCAATCAAAGCGGCGCCCTTGGGCGAGACTGGAACGCGCCGCAGTTGTGCCCGTACGCGCGCCAGAAGCTCGTTCATGTTGAAAGGCTTGGTGACGTAATCGTCGGCGCCGGAATCAAGGGCTTCAATCTTGGTGCGTTCTTCGCCCTTGACCGAAAGCACGATGATGGGAACCTGCGACCGCGTGCGAATCCGGCGGCATAGTTCGATTCCCGTCATGTTGGGCATGGAAAGATCGGTGATGACCAGGTCGGGCGTCCAGTCTTTCATCACATCGAGCGCGGCGTCGCCGTCATTGGCTACCCGCATATCATAGCCATGCGTGGAAAGGGTGGTGCGCAGCACGCGGGTAATCTGGGGCTCATCGTCTACTACGAGGATATGCCGTGGTTCGCTCATGCTCAATCGGTCTCTTGCGTGACAATGTGCATGTCTACCGGCGGGGCGTTGCGCAGGAATCTCTGGACCGCCGAAAGATACATGTATTTTCGCCAGCCGCTTACGGCAGAGCGGCCAAAAACAATTTGCGTGATCTTGTATTCGCGGACGAACTCGGCCACAGTTTTGGCGACGTCTTTGCCCTTCAGACGAATCACCGTAGCAGAAAGATTTTCGGCGAAGCGGATATTCTGCTCCAAGGTGCGCTGGTCTTCGGGGTTTTTCTCGTAATCAACTTCAACATATACCACGTAAAATTCGGCGTCGATTCCCTTGGCCAGCCGGGCACCGCGGGCAATCAGCTTCTGCGCGGCAGGACTGGCGCTCATGCAAACCGCAATGCGCTCGCGCACGCCCCAGTTGCGGTCAATCCGCTTCTGCTTCAAATAAGAGTCGAGGCTCTGGTCCACTGCCTGGGCAACGTGGCGTAGGGCCAACTCGCGTAGCGCGATGAGGTTGCCGGGGCGGAAGAAATTGCCCAGCGCCTTCTCGGCGCGGTCTACAGGATAAATATCGCCGCGCCGCATGCGGGTTTGCAGGGCTTCGGGCGTGAGGTCAGCCATCACGATTTCGCCGGCCCGCTGCAACACCCAATCAGGTACAGTCTCACGCACCTGGATTCCGGTAACGCTCTGCACCGTGGGCGTCACGCTCTCCAGGTGCTGAATATTCATGGTGGAGAGGACGTCGATCTTTGCGTCCAGGATTTCCAGCACATCTTCATAGCGCTTTTTGTGCTTGCTGCCTTCCACGTTGGTGTGCGCCAGCTCGTCAACCAGCACAACCTGCGGCTTGCGGGCGATGATGGCGTCGAGATCCATCTCTTCAAAAATGGTGCCCTTGTATTCCACCTTGCGGCGAGGAATCGTCTCTAACTGCGAAGCCAGCTCGGCAATCCCTTTACGCCCGTGGGTCTCGACGATGCCAATCACCACATCCTCGCAGCGCTTGTGGCGCCGGATGGCCTCGCTCAACATGTTAAAAGTCTTTCCCACGCCGGGGGCGTAGCCGAGAAACAGCTTGAACACGCCGGCTTTCTTCTCCGGTGCCGCTTGTTCCAGCCACTGCTCAGGACTCTTTGGCATGGGCCTATTTTCACCGAAACCTATGCTCTTGTCGAATCGGCTACAATCGCCTCATGAGGCGATCGATCGTACTCTCCGCTTTCCAGTTTCTGGTCTCGGCTGTGTTGGTGTCTCTGATTGTCTTTCTCTACACCAGGGTCATCCGGGTCAACCCGACCACGGTAGCGCTGACATTTCTGGTGGCTGTGCTTGCCGTCTCGGCCGCCTGGGGATTGCGTTACGCGGTTTTTGTTTCCATCGTCGCTACATTGGCGTTTAACTACTTCTTTCTCGAACCTGTGGGAAAATTTACCATTGACGATCCTCAGAATTGGGTGGCGCTGTTCGCTTTCCTTCTAACCGCGGTCATCGCCAGCGAACTTTCAGCGCGGGTGCGCCGCCAGGCAGACGAAGCCAACCAGCGCCGCCGGGAAGTGGAAAAACTCTATTCCTTCAGCCAGCAGCTCCTGGTCACCGACAACGTGCTCGAGTTGCTGAACGAAATTCCCCATCACATCGTGGCGACCTTCGGTGTCAGCGCCGCCGCGGTTTACGTTTCTGAGCGCGACAAGATTTACCGTTCCGGTCCTGATATCACCCAACTGCAAGGCGAAGAGCTGAAGAGCGTTGGCGCGCGCGGTGAAACTATTATCGACACTCAACGCGATGTCTGCCTGGTGCCGGTGCGCATGGGAGTTCGCGCCCTGGGAACGCTTGGGGTCGTAGGACATTTATCGCGTGAAACTCTGGATGCGCTCGGCAGCCTGGTTGCCATTTCCATCGAAAGGGCGGGAGCGGTGGAAAAGCTAGGACGCGCCGAAGCCGCTCGCGAAAACGAACGGCTGCGCTCGGCGCTGCTCGATTCCGTGACCCACGAGTTCCGCACGCCGCTGACCTCGATCAAAGCTTCCGTCACCAGCCTGATATCGGACTTTCAATTGGATACGGCCCAACGGCAAGAACTGCTGACGGTTATTAATGAAGAAAGTGACCGCCTGAACCGCCTGGTGGGCGAGGCAACGGAGATGGCACAACTCGATGCTCACGAGGTAAAGCTGAATATTGAGCCGCAGAATATCCGTGAAGCAATTGACGCCGCCCTGGAAGAGGCCAAGCCGCAATTGCGCGCGCATCCTATCGAAGTGCGGTTGCCAAGTTATCTGCCGCCGGTTCTTATGGACGTGGACCGCATCAAAGAAGTGTTGCGCCACCTGCTGGAGAATGCCGCCAAGTACTCGCCTTCGCAGTCTCCTATTTTTATCAGCAGCGAGGTGCAAAACGGACGAGTCGTGACCAATGTCGCTGATCGGGGCGCAGGGATAGACGACCTGGAGCGGTCCATGATCTTCGACAAGTTTTATCGCGGTCAGGGCCAACGCCACCGAGTGCAGGGCACTGGCATGGGACTGGCAATTGCAAAAGCGATTGTGGAAGCCCACGGCGGCAGAATCGGCGTGACCAGCCAGTTGGGCCAGGGATCGGTATTTTCTTTTGGGCTGCCGATTGCGGGAATGAACGCTGGAGCCTGAAGATTTACGAATGACGATTTTCGATTTAATTCAAATCTTAAATCGCAAATCGAAAATCACAAATCGTAAATTCCTAATCCCTTTTACTCCACGAAGGTTCCAACAAAGGCGCTGCGCTTGTCGTGCAGCTCCCAGTCAACGCCCAAATCCGGCCCGTGGTATTCATCGGTCAAAGCCACTGCCGGCATAGAGTGCTCCAGCTTGGTGAGCGGCGGGTAATATGTGGTTTCGTTGCCGCAGGTGTGATCTTTCTCGTTGATTGGCCGGGTCTGGATGGCGGCAAAGCTGCCGGCGCGCAGTTGAGCGCGTCCGTGGTCCTGGGCGCTGTGCAAGACCTGCATATCAATGGAAGTAGGAATCACCTGGCTCACATGCGCCAGCAGATCGCCGCCCATATGTTTGGCAAAGCTGACCAGCGCGTCGCGTTGCGCGGGCGCCGCTTTTTCGTCAACCATGATCACCGATTTTGCCGGATATGGGTTTTCAAAGGGATCGCCTAACGTCCCCTGGGCTTTCACCGAGGCCATGACGGTGAATCCGTCGAGCTTCTGGCCGTTCCAGCTTCCACTCTGGACATGCCAGGCGAGAGTCGCCTCGTCGCCAACTAATCCTACTTCACCGTTGGCGAAACATTGGGCCACATAAACGTCGGCGCTGCGGCTTTCGATGTAGTCTCCGCTGATCTGCTGGGCGTGGGCGGCGATGACCAGTAAGAATAGTCCAATGAATGCAATTCCCATTCTGCGCATAAATCCTGCTCCTGCAAGGTTTTGATTCAAATCATTCCATGACGGATTCTTCTATTCAAATCAAATTTTCCTAACATTTAGTTTAACGCCAAAGAGGCGTCGCTATTGTCTGGGTTGTATCACCCTCATTGGGAGACGTAGCAAGCTGCGTCTCGACAAAAAATATATCTACATATCAAGCCGGTACCTTTAATCTTTGCATCCGCCTGTGCCGTGGCATTCGCGATTTTTCGCGCAGCAGTTTCCCGGCTCGGCCAGCTTGCCGTCAGGCCCGATGCAGGTCTGCGTGCGCACGCACCAGAACAATCCATCATTGCAGGCGGGCACGCTGGCATCGCGTTCCGCCAGGATGTACAGGCCCTTCCATCGCAAGGATGGACACAGATCAGGATGTTTCGTATTAAAACGTTCGGCTTCGCTGATCATGCTTGCTCTCCTTTCGCGGCGCGAAGAATGGCGCGCTTCACAGCCACATGCGCCATTCTGATCTTCTGTTTATTACGGCCCAGGCTTTTGGCATTTTTTACCGCGGCAGCGCCGGCAGCGTCTGCGGTGGCTTCGGTCACAGTCTTGCCTAGCAAAGCTTGGCTGGCTTCTTCAGAGACCCACGGGATAGGCGCCACGTGGCTCATGACCACGCGCGCAGAGCGCACGGTGTGGCCTTCCTGCTGCAACACCACCGAAGCGGTTGCATAAGGCCAATCAAAGGCCTCTTTCTGCCGGACTTCATAATGCGCGGCGCGCATTCCCAGAGGCGGCGGAACCACGACCTCGGTTACCATTTCGTTAGGTTGCAGGTTGTGCTCGCGTTCCCCCTCGGCCTTTGGGATCACGAAGAATTTTTCTAACGGCAGTTCGCGCGCACCCTTCGGCCCAAAGAGCCGGACGCGCGCGTTATAGGCGATTAACGCGGGCGCAACCGTGGAAGGACCCACGAAGTACGCAGGCCCGTCGTTTCCCAGAATGGCGTGATAACGATTATCGCCCTGCAGGACCAGCGATTTACCATTTTTATCCAGCGCCAGCAACCCCAGGCCATTGCGGAAATACCAGCAGCGCGGACGCTGGCACATATTGCCGCCGAGCGTCGCCAGATTGCGGACCTGCGGGCTGGCAGCATCACCCGCTGCCGCCGCCAGCATGGGATAGACTCTCTTCACCGACTCATCTTCCGACAGCTCGGTAAGTGTGACCAGCGCCCCAATCCGTAACCCTGATTTGGCGCCGAAGCTGGTTCCGCGCAGCTCATCGAGGTCTTTGATATTGACGAGCCGCCGGGGATGAACAACGTCATCTTTCATCAGCGCCAGCAGGTCGGTCCCTCCGGCCAGTATCTCGCTGTGGCCCCACTGCTTGTCCAACAACTCAATCACCTGCTGTTTCTGCTTCGGACTGGCGTAATCAAAGGCTCTCATGCGCGTTCTCCTGATGCATTCTCCAAGGCTTGCAACACGCGGTCGGGAGTGAGAGGCAGGAAAGGCACGCGCACTCCAATCGCATTGGCAACCGCATTGGAGATGGCTGCGCCCGGAGAAACTGTGGGCGGTTCACCTAATCCGATGACCCCGCGCTCGTCATAACCCGGCCCGGTCATCATGTGGACTACCAGTTCGCCAACATCCCCAAGCCCAGCCAGGCGGTAAGAATCCATGTGCGGGTTCAGCATGATCCCGGTGGCCTGGTCCATGACTTTTTCTTCATAGAGCGCGTAGCTGACGCCCATAATCAATGCTCCCAGGCACTGGCTTTCGGCAGTCTTCAAATTGATGACCAGCCCGCAATCCTGCACGCACACCATCTTGTTGATTTTGACGATGCCGGTCTCGACGTCAACTGAGACGTCGGCCATCTGCACTCCGCCGACGCCGCTGTTGATCAAATCGCCGGGACCTGGATTCTTTCCGCGGACGGTAAGAGAGTGCGGTCCCAATTTGGAACAAGCTTCGCGCCAGCTAATACTGCGGGTGGGATCTTTCGTCACACGAATGCTTCCGCCGGCCGCCTCGAGCTCCGTGGCCTGGACATTCAGTGCAGGCGCTACTTTGGCGAACAGTTGATCAAGGGCATCAACCGCGGCGCGGAAGGTGGAAGAGCTCACGCCGCCGATGGTGCTGCTGCCTCCGGAAGCGCCATCGGGCGGATAGGAATTGTCTCCGATGAGCAGCTTGATGTTTTCCATGGGAATGCCCAGCGCATCCGCTGCAATCATCAAGATCACTGTGCGCGTGCCGGTGCCGATATCCTGCGTTCCCATCTTGATCTCAACTGAACCATCAGGGAAAATGGTTAAATCGCACTGGCTGTTGTGGCCGCGCCCGCCCCAGGTGTGAATGGAAACACCCAGACCGCGCTTGACCGGCCCCGAAGTTTGGTCTCCGCGCGGATGCCAGCGGCTGCTCCACCCCATTAATTTGTCGGCGACATCAAATTCTTCCAGATAAATCTTCTCCCTGGGTTTGGCTAGCGCGATGTTTTTGCGATAGAACTCCAGGGGATTCATGTTGAGCTTGGCGGTAAGATCATCAAGCGCCGACAGGGTAATCAGGCAAGCCTGTGGATGGTTGGGGGCGCGCCAGGCTCGGGCCGGACCAATATTGTTCACCACGCCAGTATGCTGCTTCACCTGATTAGGAACGTTCATGACGTAGGGCAACGGCGGCGAGCCGCCACCACCAACACCACCAGAACCCCACGAGTAAGATTCCCAGGCGGTGAGTGTGCCGTCTTTTTTCGCGCCCACTTTGACCCGCGCATAGGCAGAAGGACGGCAGCCGGCGACCTTCAACTCCGAGTCGCGCTCCAGCATGATTTTGACCGGCTTGCCTCCCGCCTTCTTAGAGAGTTGGGCTGCGGTAATGCCCCAGCGGTCAAGGCCAAGCTTGCTGCCAAAGCCGCCGCCTACGTGGTCCTGATGCACAGAGATGTTTGCCGCGGGAATGCCGATGGCAGATCCCAATTGCTCAGCAATGCCCGGGACATTCTGCGTTGAAAAGTGGGCCAGAAGATTCTGGTCGTCCGTCCACTCCGCGATGCCGCCGTGAGTTTCGAGGCAACAATGCGTGATCACCGGCTGGCCATAGGTTCCTTCGGAAACCACGTCAGCTTCCTGGAATGCTTTATCTGCATCGCCCTGGGTCTGCTTGCCCGTTACCTTGTACCAGGAGTCCGTCGGCCCATTCTTTACCTCGGCTTTTTGCACGGCCTCAAGGATTGTTTCTTTTATGTGCTGATCTCGCCATTGTCCGAGTAACTCCGAAGTTGGCTGAAAACCGATGCCGCGATTGTGAACCTGCTCCACCACTTGATTTGGAGCGGCGTCCGTATCGATCAAAGCCAGCAAGTCAGTTTTGCTTAGCGGAGCGGTTGAGTCGATGCCCGATTTGGGCTCTTCGGAGTCTACAACCAGATGGGGAAGCTGCTCGTACTCCACCTTAATCGCCCGGGCAGCATCTTCCGCAGTGCGCTCATCCACGGCAGCTACGGCAACAATATCGTCACCCGCCCAGAAAACTTCCTTCCCCGGACCCTGCACAATGTGAATTGCTTTTACACCAGGCATCTTTTCTGCCGCGCTGGTATCAATACTCACCACCCGCGCGTGCGCATAAGGGGAGCGCACAACTTTGCCGTAGAGCATTCCGGGACGAACCAGGTCGTAGGTGTATTTTGCGCGGCCCGATGACTTCAGAGGTCCATCTACACGCGAGATGCGTTTACCAATGTAGTTGCGTTTTCCTGGCTCTGGCCATGTATAGTCCGGCATCGTTCAGCTCCACATTCTGGTCTGGCTTATTTTGATCTGGCTTGAAGATTTGGGTTTCATCGTTACTGCTCTCGGTCTGAACCGGTTTACGTTTTTGCGAGTTGTGAAACAACTTTGCGGATTCCATCATAAGTTCCGCAACGGCAGAAGTTTCCCCCGAGCCCACGATGGACCTGCTCCGGGGTTGGATTGGGATGTTTATCGAGAAAAGCCTTGGTGGCAACTACGAATCCGGGTGTGCAGAAGCCGCATTGCTGGGCGTCATTTTCCACGAACGCGGCCTGCACGGGGTGCAGTTGCTCGCCCTGCATCAGGCCTTCGACGGTGACAATGCGCTTTCCCTGCGCCTCGATGGCCAAAACCGAACAGGCGTAAACCGGCGCGTTTTCCATGAGTACCGTGCAGGCGCCGCACGCGCCCCGGTCGCAAACCCGCTTGGGCCCGGTGATTTCAAAATCTTCGCGCAGTGCGTCGAGTAAAGTGACCCTGGGTTCGAGTTCCGCGGAGCAGTTTTTTCCATTGACGTTCAGCTTGATTGCGCTCTTGCCCGGGCCGTGGATCTCGACTTCTTCGCCGGCAACGGTAAGCACAGTTGGACCGGCAATCAGCGGAACACTGGCGGCAGCGATGCCCGATATCTTGAGAAACTCTCGTCTGGAGACCCCTGACTTTACATCGTCTTCACGATCACTCATCGCGTACCCCCGAGTTCCAGTGGTGTCTTGCGCCTGGCGAACTGTTCAGAATATCAGGTTCATGAGGCTTCGTTCAGCACGTTTTATCGTAGCAAAACCCAGATAAAAACGTAAACATCAGCCAGAAAAAACAAGGCAAGGCAGAAAGTAGGAAGTAGGAAGTAGGAAGTAGGAAGTTTAAGAGGTGAGAAGCTTGAGGCCAAAGTACAAAGGCCTTTAATAAAATCTCACTTCCAGCTTCTTACTTCTTATCTTTTTTGGCCGGAATCGGGTTTGATAAGGGCATTTTTATCCGCATTTGCGTTAATATGGCGTTAACATTAAGGGAAGTTGGCCCTCAGAAAGTTTAAGGCTTCGGCCCCCCAGGCAGCCATGAAGAAGCTCAATTTCATCGTTTCCCTTTCTACCAGCACCAATGACTTCCAAATGGAACTGGCGGCCACAGCCCTGGCAGCGGGGCAGAAACTTGATGTAACCGTACAAATCATTTATGCAGAGAACGATTCCATCCTGCAGAGTCAGCAACTGCTGAAAATGCTTCAGTTGCCGGGGAACTCACATCCGGACGCAATTTTCTTTCATCCATTCGGCAGCACGGCCCTGCCCCAGGTAGCCAGAACGGCGGCGGCCGCGGGGGTAGGAGTCGTCGTGCTTAACTGGCAAGCTGATTATGTGAGCGAGCTGCGCCAGAATTACCGTGTCCCGATTTTTATCTACAGCTCTAACCATCGGGAGATCGGACACATACAGGCGCGGCAATTTGCGGCACTTCTGCCCGAAGGCGGCAATGTCCTCTACGTTCGCGGGCCTTCCGGCAGCTACGGAGCCGATGAACGCGCTGCCGGCATGGCCGAGATGAGGCCTGAGAACATCCAGACCAAAACCATACGAACGCCATCCTGGACTGAAGAGGGTGGATATCGAGCGGTTTCCTCATGGCTCCGCCTCTCCACACTGAACGACGAACCCATTGACTTGATTGCGGCGCAAAATGATTTGATGGCGATTGGCGCAAGAAAGGCCTTCGCGGAAATAGCGAACGAATTCGAACGCGAACGCTGGCTCAACCTGCCTTATACCGGCGTTGACGGTCTCCCCCAGACAGGACAAGTCTGGGTACGCAAAGGCTTGCTGGCCAGCACGGTCATTGTGCCACCGAATGCAGGGCTGGCAGTCGAAGCCATGGAAAAGGCTCTTCGCACCGGCATCCAGCCACAGGAATGCTTTTTGACGACCCCGAAGTCTTACCCATTCATTGAAGATCTAAAGTTGAGGAAAGAAGGCAGCCGGATTCACTCCAGCGGTGGCAACTGGTAAGCCCCCGGCAGTGCGCCTGCGATCAAAAAAAGTTCTTTCGTTCTATACCTTGCTTGCAGACACCACGGCAATGGATACTTGCGTCCACTCGCCATCCACTAAACGCCAGATTCCTCTCGGGTTTTCGTCCTGCAACTCCGGGGGCAGACACTCAGATGGGGAATCCTGGTAACAAACCGGCCGTACAAAGCGCAGGATAGCTGCGGTACCAACCGAGGTAAACCGCGAATCGGTGGTCGCCGGATAAGGACCGCCATGATGCATGGCTGGCCCAACCTCTACGCCCGTGGGAACGCCGCCAAAGACCAGCCGCCCCGCCTTCTCGCGCAGGAGATCGATTAACCCGGCGTGCTCCTTCAAGTCCTGCTCGGTAGCATGGACAGAGACCGTGAGTTGGCCTTCAAGGCTGCGCGCAATCTCTTCCAGTTCCCCAGCCGTTTCGCAGCTTACGATCAATGTGGAAGGCCCAAACAGCTCCTCATGTAGCTCCGAATTTTTGAGGAAAGATTGCGCCTTGGTTGTGAAGACCGCTGCCTGGGCTTGAGTTTTGGATTTATCTTGCGATGCGCCCGGAGCAGAGGCAACAAGCTGGAGACCGGAGATGTTCATTCTCTTCTCGCACTCAGTACCATACCGCGCGGCAATGCCCGCGTGGAGCATCGTGCCGGAAGGAGTTGAGCTCACAGCAACGCCCAGGCTCTGCTGGAATTCATCCAGGGTCGCGCCTTCCAGGCCCACCACCAGCCCAGGCTTGGTGCAGAATTGGCCGACACCTACCGTCACCGACTTCGCCAGGCTCTGGGCCAGTTGGGCTCCGCGTTGCTTCAAAACGTTGGGCAGCACAAAGACAGGATTGATGCTTCCCATCTCGGCAAAAACCGGAATGGGGGAAGGCCTGCCCGCGGCAGCATTGAACAACGCCCGCCCCGCCTGCAGCGAACCGGTAAAACCAACTGCGCAGGTCGCAGGATGGCGCACCAGCGCCACACTCACATCAGGTTTGGCGCCGTGCACCATGGAAAACACGCCCGCCGGCATAGCACAATCGCTGGCCGCTTTCTGGATGACGCGGGCCGCCATCTCCGAGGTACCCGGATGCGCCGGGTGCGCTTTGGCAACAACCGGATTCCCCGCCGCCAGCGCCGAGGCGGTATCGCCTCCGCAGATGGAGAAGGCCAGGGGAAAGTTGCTGGCGCCAAACACCACGACCGGCCCCATGGGAACCAGCATTCTTCGCAAATCGGGTTTGGGCGGCGTGCGGCCGGGGTCGGCGCGGTCAATGCGTGCGTCCACCCATGAGCCCTCACGAATCAACGTCGCAAACGTCTTGAGCTGGCTGACAGTCCTGCCGCGCTCAGAGAGCAGACGGGGCTCGGGCAGCGCAGTCTCGGCATGCGCGCGGGCAATAAGTCCCTGGCCCAAGGCTTCCAGACCTGCAGCAATCGCTTCGAGAAATTTCGCAATTGCGCCGGCTGATTTGTGGCGATACTCAGGGAAGGCCTGTTCTGCAAGTTGAAGCGCACTGTCTGCCTCCGCCTGCGTTGCCTCGTGAAAATCCGTAGGCAGTTCCTCCGCCGTCGCCGGATTCACCGCCCGAAAAGTTGTAGAGGCTGATTTGCTGACATCCGCGCCTAGAATATTGCCGCCGTGCAGTTCCATCTTTTCACCTGCGAATAACTCGTAAGTATACTTGAAAGCCTGGCCGCGAAATTTGGCCGCAAAGTGAGGCATTGGGCTAATTAGCCCACTACCCAAAGTGACGAGATTTTCCATGAAGCAGACATACGTTTAGAATAACCGGTTAAAATCTTTCTGGTTATCCATATCATGCGAATTGTTGAATTGCGTATCCACTCGATTGCCATCGCAGACCCGCCATTGCGTAGTTCGTATGGGCTGCACGCGCCCTACGCTCTACGAACCGTCATTGAGCTTAAGAGCGAAGACGGAATTACCGGCATCAGCGAGACCCATGGCGGCGATGCCATTGCTCAGGGATTCGAGAATTTGCGTCCGCGCATCATAGGCGCTGATGCGTATCGTCTGGCGGGATTGCTGATGCCGATGATCGAAGACGATCCCAAAGGCACCAGCTTCGACCGCTCCCAGACCTATTATGTCCCCGGCGAGAATCCCTTCGACGCTGCGGCACGCCTTTACTCGGCACTTGAGATTGCCTGCCTTGATTTGATTGGAAGATCGGTTGGCAAGCCGGCCTGCGACCTGCTTGGCGGCAGAGTACGCGATTCGGTTTCCTTTTCGGCGTATCCGTTCTACAAACATGCCGGAGGAGGAGGTGAAGGCGACGATGCACGTCCCGACGAATATGGCGAGGCGTTGACCCCCGCGGCGCTGGTCAAACAAGTGCAGCAGATGGTCGTAAAGTATGGATTCCGGGATATCAAGTTCAAGACCGGCGTCCTCGATCCTGATATTGAAATTGAAACCGTCAGGCAGCTTCGTGTGGCTTTTGGACCGGCAGTGCCTTTGCGCATGGACCCTAACTCCGCCTGGTCGGTTGAGACCTCCATCCGCGTGGGAAAGGCGCTGGCTGAGGAATTAGGAGGCGGCGGATATCTCGAAGACCCCACCGCAGGCATCGACGGCATGGCCCGGGTACGTCGCGGTCTGCTGCAGGCAGGCGTGACAACACCGCTTGCAAGCAACGTCGCCGTAACTTCGTTTGCCGATATTCCCGAATCGGTAAAACAAGATGCCGTGCAGATTATCTTGTGCGATCCCCACTACTGGGGCGGACTGCAGCAGGTACAACATCTGGGCAAGATCTGCCGAACTTTTGGTCTTGGACTTTCCATGCACTCCAATAGTCATCTTGGGGTCTCTCTCATGGCCATGGCGCATGCCGCCGCTGCCACTCCGCATTTGACCTACGCGTGCGACACGCATTACCCCTGGCAGTCGGAAAAAGATGAGATCGTGGCCGGCGGCCGCGTGCCTATCGTTGCAGGATGCGTTCGTATTCCCGAGAAGCCTGGCCTGGGGGTTGAACTTGATCACGATCAACTAGCCCGAGGGCGTGAGCGCTATGCCACCTGCCTGTACCGCAAGCGCGACGATGCCGAGGAGATGCGAAGGCGTGTGGATAAAAGTTGGAAGCGTATACTTCCCCGTTGATGAGAAATTCCTATTGGTAAGAATTAATGACGAAACCAGAAGAACTTCGCAATAGGCTCCGTGGCGTGATTGCTTTCCCGGTCACACCATTCAAGCCAGACTTGTCTCTCGATATCAGCGGACTGCGGAAGAACCTTCAAGAATTACTTAGATATCCCATCAGCGCGATCGTCTCCGCGGGTGGTACAGGCGAAATGTATTCCCTGACCCCGGCGGAGCACGCCGAAGTGGTCAAGGCCACAATCGAAGAAGTGCGCGGCAAGGTTCCGGTGATCGCGGGCACAGGGTTCAACCGGCAGATCGCTATTGAAATGGCGCAGCAATCGGCACGGGCAGGCGCGGATGCGATCCTGGCTCTGCCTCCTTATTATCCCGGCGCCGATGAGGCTGCGCTCGCGGATTATTACGCCGCCATAGGCGCGGCCACTCCACTGGGACTTTTTGTTTATAGCCGCGACTGGGTGAACCCAGGACCGGAGTGGGTGGAAAAATTAGCGGCGAAGATTCCCAACCTGGTGGGATGGAAAGATGGACAAGGCGACATCCGCCGCTATCAGCAGATTATGAACCGCGTGGGCGACCGGCTCTACTGGATCGGTGGCATCGGCGATGACTGCGTGCCCGGCTACTACAGCATTGGAATCCGTACTTATACTTCGAGCATCGCCACGGTCGCGCCCAAACTCTCTTTGCAGCTTCACGAAACCGCCTCTGCCGGCAACAGCTCTGAGCTTCTGCGCCTGATGAATGAGTATGTGGTTCCTCTCTACGCTCTGCGCGCCCGGCGAAAAGGCTACGAGGTCACGGTGATGAAAGAGATGATGAATATCGCGGGTCTGGCGGCAGGCCCGGTGCGTCCGCCGCTTCCGGCTATGCGTCCGGAAGACATGTCAGAGCTGCGCAAGATGATGGAGCGCTGGAAGCCGGTGCTGTAGCGTTCCACTCGTATCGTTGTCATGTTTTAATGAAAGCATGCTCCGCCTCCTCTGCCTGGCCGTGCTCTTGCTTCCCTTCTTTCTCTCCGGATGCGCGCGGCGCCCCGACCCTGGCACTTTGGTCATGATTATCGAGAGCAGCCCCACAAACCTCGACCCACGCGCCGGCATTGACGCCCAATCCGAACGCATTGACATGTTGATCTTTGACGCGCTCTTTCGCCGCGATGAGCACTTTAATTTACAGCCCATGCTGGCCGAGAGCTATGAGATCCCCAATCCGTTGACTTACATCTTCCACCTGCGCACGGGCGTGCGCTTTCATGATGGACGCTCGCTGACTGCGCGCGACGTGAAGTACACCATTGATTCCATGCTGAACCACGTCTTGCCCAGCCCCAAGACCGCCACCTATAAGCATGTGGACCGCATTGATGCGCCCGATGACGCCACGGTTATTTTTCACCTGAAAGAACCCGATGCGACCCTGATGTGGAACCTCTCCGAAGGCGGCATTGGCATTGTGCCCTACGGCAGCGGCGCCGATTTCAACCGCCATCCCATCGGCAGCGGTCCTTTTCGCTTCGTGCGTCAGGAGCAGGATAAGGAAGTGGTGCTGGAGCGTAACCCCGATTATTGGGATACCGGCTTGCGTCCCCGCATCGCGCGCGTGCGCTTTGCCGTGGTGCCTGACGCCACCACGCGGGCGCTGGAGTTGCGCAAAGGCAGCGCCGATATCGCTCCTAACGGCTCGCTGAGTGCCGACATGCTCCAGCCCATGCGTCGCGATCCCAACCTGCAGGTCGAGATTGCATCGGGCAGCACCTATAACTATTTAGCTTTTAACCTGCGCGATCCCATTTTGAAAGATGTGCGCGTGCGCCAGGCGATTGCTTACGCCATCAACCGTGAGCCTATCATTCATTATTTGTGGAGGGATGAGGCCGAGCCCGCCAGCAGCATTCTTCCACCGCAAAGCTGGGCCTATGATGGGAATGTCAAACAGTATAACTACGATCCCCAGCGGGCTCGCGAGTTGCTGGATCAGGCCGGCCATCCGCCGGGAGCCGATGGCGTCCGCTTTCACATAACGATGAAAACTTCTGCCGAAGAGACCACGCGCCTGCTGGCCGCGGTCTTCCAGCAACAATTGCGCGATGTCGGCATTGCGCTGGATATCCGTTCGCTGGAGTTCACCACTTTCTTTTCGGATGTAACCAAAGGCGCCTTCCAGGTGTTTTCCCTGCGCTGGATCGGCGGCAACCAGGACCCCGATATCTTCGAGTATGTCTTCCACTCCTCCAGCATTCCTCCGCAACGCGCCAATCGCGGTTATTATTCCAATGCCCGGGTGGATGCGCTGCTCAATCAGGCGCGGGAAGAGGTTGATCCTGAAAAACGCAAACCGCTTTACGACGAGGTACAGAAAATTCTGGCCGAAGACCTGCCTTATGTAAATCTCTGGTATCTGGATAACGTCGTAGTTCACACCCGGCGCGTGAAAAATCTGGTCCTGATGCCCAGTGGAGATTATGGCTTCCTCAAGACCGCTGAGCTGGTGAATTGACTATGCTGCTCGACGAGCTCATGCCCAGCTACGATGCCGCCGCTCGCTACCAAACAATCGTCAAAGCCGACGCTGCACGCACGTTTTCAGTCTTGCAGCATGTGGATTTCTCGCAATCAGGCGTCATCCGCCTTCTGATGGGGATACGCACTTTAGGCCGCCGTGCCCGTCATAAGCCCGATCCAAACCAGAGCCTGACCGAGCGCATACGACGCGCGGGTTTCATGGAAGTGTCGCGGTTAGAAAACGAAGAACTGGTGATTGGCGTAGTAGGCCGCTTCTGGCAACCCTCGAGCGGCATTATTCAAGGCTTGTCGCCAAAAGAAATTATTGATTTCCAAACAGATGGTTATGCCAAGGCTTTGTGGAATTTTCATCTGGCTTCAACATCGCCAGGTGAGACCCGCCTCTCCACGGAGACGCGGATCCAGACGTTTGGCGCCGGCGCCCGGCGCAGATTCCTGCTTTACTGGAGCGTCGTGGGCCCCTTTTCCGGATGGATTCGCAAAGAAATGCTGCGCCTCATCCGCACCCAGGCGGAGCAGTAAAGCGTTATTGCCAGGTGGTAATTGTGCAATGGAGACGATGCACAATTCACAACTACAATTCTGCAATTACCCGATTACACGATTACCAAATTTCCTGGCTGATTGCTTCTTCTTCAGAAGACCAGCTTGATCCCAAACTGAACCTGGCGAGGCGAATCCGCCGATACAAAAGACAGCGGTGTTTTCAGGGCTGCCACGCTATTGGGCTTAACACCATGCAATCCTGTATAGGGCCCTGTGAGCAAATTGAGCGTCTGCCCGTTGGCTAATGTCACCGCTGAAGTGAAACCATTGGCATCAAATACGTCGTTGACCGCATTGAAGTTGGTGCGGTTGGTAATATTTGTGCCCTCGACAATAAAGTCCATTCTGACTCCGTGTTCCCGGTTGAGGAATATGGCCTTGGTAAACCTCAAGTCCATCGAAGCGTAGGCGGCGCCCCGGTTATTGTCTCGCGTGGCGCCGAAGGGAATGGCAAAGTTGTTGTCCAGGTCCTGGCCGTTGGTCTTGTTGATCAGGCTTGGCGTCCTAACCGAGAATGGCAGCCCGCTACGCACGGTCAGGATCGGAGCCAGTGAGACATCTGCCAGCGCCCGATCGAGCCAATATCCTTCATTTGCCTTGAACGGGGTGGTATAGACCGCATTGAATACAAAAATGTGCGGAATGTCGAAGGCCGATATTGCCCGATACGTATTCAGCCGGCTGGGCCGAAACCAGTCCTGAAAACTCGCGAAATCGATGACATTATCGATGGTCTTGCTCCAGGTATAGTTGGCCTGGAATTGCAGCCCGCTGCTGTAGCGTTTGGTCAGCGAAGCCGTCATGCCGTGATAGATCGAATTGCCGATGGAAGAGTAAGTAACGTGCTGCAGCTGACCAGTCGTGGGGGCGTAGAATATCCCGCTTGGGTCAGTGCAAACGGGGCACGGCGAACCCGCGGGAAGCTCGGCATACGCCGTCTCCAGCGGCATCTGCAGGTGGATGCCGCGATACATGTTGTAGCCGACTTCCAGAGAAAGATTTTTCATCAGTTGACGGTCTATGCTGAAGCTGGCCTGAACGGTGTAGGGGTTCTTGTAATTTGGCATGACGCTGTAGCCCACGGTGGCGCCGGGCGCGTTCGTATTAATACCCACGGCAGCGTACTGTGCGGCCGTTGGTTGCCCAAAGGGCAGATTGCCTTGTGCTACACCCAACTGCCACAACTGGGCTACGGTAGGCGTCGTCGGACTCAGCGCTGATACCACCTCATTGATGTATTTTCCGGTCCCATTCAGCAACGAACCGTAAGATGGAATCAGCACGTCAACCGGCGCGTAATAAATGCCACCGGCGGCCCGTATCACCGTCTTCTGATCGCCAAACGGGTCCCAGGCAAAGCCCAGTCGCGGAGAGGCGTAGACATTAGTGCTCAACGGAGACGGCTCGTCATCAACATCGAGGCGTACTCCAGCGTTCATCGTAAGTCGGGAGGTAACCTTCCAGGTATCTTGCGCATAACCGCCGAAATAGTGGCCCCATCCTTGCCACACAGGGTTGTTGAACCCCGCCCGCAGGTCGCTGGGGATACCAAAGGCGAAGGACTCCGCTCCGCTGAGGTTGGTGCTGACCGCGCCCGTGGCCGGAAGCCCGTGACTCAGGTTGAAACCTACCAAGTGGGCTTGAACCGCCGCGGGAGCAAGTGATATGAGCGGCACGACCGCATCTTTGAACTCAAACTCCGGATTGAACCACAGGTCATTTTCCACATGGTAATTTGCCGCCCGGTAGGAGGCTCCGACTTTGAAGGTATGTGCCCCTTTGTTCCAGGTCAGGTTATCTTCGAACTGGTAGCGCTGCTGGTGTCCCCGATAAGGGACGAGAGCAGGGCTCCCTACGGCTCCCAGAATGCCAAGGTCCACACGCACGCCAAGCCCAGGGTTCACAGGAAGTTCCTCGAAGCGGTTGCGTGGAACAACTTGAACCAGGGCTTGGTTGACCACATTGTCTCCGAAGGCGTGAGTCCAGTTGCCCAGAACGCTGAAATCCCTCATCGCAAGGGCCTCGCCATCCGGCGTTCCATTGACGATACCCTGCTCTGGCGCCCTGAAGTTGTTGTGCGCGTACGTCAAGCGGAAGGTGAGAGAGTCTCTGGTCCCGGCTTGATAGTCGAAGCGGGCGGTTGCATTGTGCAATCTGTCTGGGTTGTTGAAGATTCCATCGTCGCGGGAAAGCAGCTTCAGCAGCGCAGGGTTATTGGTCGGCGTCAACCCTGGGGTGATTCCATTGCCAAAGCCGACAAGGAACGGGTCTCCTGACGTTTTCAGTGCGTTCACATAACAAAGTTGATCAGGAATTCCCTGGGTAAACTGCGCCGGGCAATTCTGTCCCAGCCCCGACGCGCTGATGCCCTGCGCCTGAGGCGTGTTCAACAGGACGTTGAAACCCGGGGTGTCCTCTCTCTGATAGTCATAAGCCAGAAAGAAGAAAAGTTTGTCTTTCACAATCGGTCCACCGGCTGTGCCGCCGAAATACTCGTTTTGCTGGAAGGCCTTGGGTCTTCCCTGAAATCCATTGAAGAAATTGGCCGCGCTGGTGTCCTGGTTGCGAAAAAAGCCGTAGAGGTCCCCATGGAACTGGTTGCCTCCGCTCTTGGTCACGATGTTGATGGCGCTTCCATCCGTAAATCCGAACTCGGCATTAAAAGCGTTGCGGTTGACCTGGTATTCCTGGATGGCCTCGACCGGGAAGTTAGTCACCCGGTACTGCCCGGTGCCGTATTCGTTCTCGCCTCCATCAATCGTGGAAAGATTATTGCGTCCATTGCTGCCGCCAATCGAGAACCCGGTCGTCAAAAAAGGCGTGAAACCCGGCGTCTGGCTGCGCGGCGCATCCGAGTTGCTGACGCCAGGCAAGGTGTAAACGTCTTGGGTAAAGTTCCGGTTGATATTAGGCAGGGATTCAACCTGCATGAAGTTGATGGTGTTGGCCTGTTGCGTCTGCTCGGTTTGGATCAACTGGACGGTATCCCCCGATACCTCGATGGTCTCGCTCGTCCCTGGCTTCAAATGGACGTCATACACCAGGGTTTGGCCAACCGTGATCTCGACGCTCTTCACGACCTCTTTGCTGAAGCCCTGCTTCTCAAAATTGATCTGATACGGCCCTGGCGGTAACGCCGGAATCTGGTAACGGCCTTGCGGCCCCGTCTGGGCCGACCTGCTGATTCCCGTCTTGGAGTTGGTTGCGGTTACAGTCACGCTTGGTATGACAGCCCCTTGCGGATCCATTACCGTCCCCTTCAGGGTAGCGGTTGAATAATCCACCTGGCCGTACACTGGCACAGATCCCAGGAACCCAAGGAACAAAATGAAGAGACAAAAACTTTGAAGATACTGGAACATCTTGTGATTCAAAGAGCGGCATTGGATGCGCATAGATCCCCTCCTAAGTTTTAAGACTCGTCAGAAATGTCTGAATTTTCGCTCGCGATTTGCAATCTTCTCCAGCAACCGCGGAGCGGAGCAGTAGCTTTATTTAGTTTTGTCAGCTTTGCTGACGCCACACTATCACATATCAATGCAAATAGTGACTGCATATACAAAAACATTTCAACTTAAATACGATGCGTATTATCTTCATTGCCGACATCTTTGGACGCCCCGGCTGCAGCATCGTGCGCGACCAGTTTCCCAACTTGGTCAGCCAGCATAAGATCGATTTGGTGCTGGCTAACGGAGAGAACGCCGCCGCCGGCTCCGGCATCACCCCGCCCCTGGTGGAGGAGTTGCTGGGCTTGCGCCCGTCACAAGCCCGATTCCAACAAGAGCCTAACCGAGCGCATACGACGCGCGGGTTTCGTGGAAGTGTCGCGGTTAGAAAACGAAGAGCTGCTGATTGGCGTAGTAGGCCGCTTCTGGCAACCCTCGAGCGGCATTATTCAAGGCTTGTCGCCAAAAGAAATTATTGATTTCCAAACAGATGGTTACGCCAAGGATTTGTGGAATTTTCACCTGTCTTCAACTTCAGCCGGTGAGACCCGTCTCTCCACGGAGACGGGCATCCAGACGTTTGGCTCCAACGCCAGGCGCAGATTCCTGCTTTACTGGAACGTCGTTGGCCCCTTCCCCGGATGGATTCGCAAAGAGATGCTGCGCCTCATCTGCCCCAGGCCGAGCAAAAGGCTCCACGCTTCGCAGCCATTAATTTGATTCTCAATCACCGTCTATCCTGTGTTGGGGTGCACTCCAGGCCAAATGCTAAGTGCCGAGTGCAAAACTGCTGTTTTTTTCAGTTCCATCCTTTGCTCTTCCGCAAGGTCGTGATGTGGGCCACATGGTGACGTCCGTGCCAGGCATAGCTCCCGAGCACATGTTCCAGGGGAACAGTCTTGCCTGTGGCGGGGTGGATGTAGGTTCGCTTCCATTCCGGCTCTTTCAGCGAATTCAGCAAATTGACCCAGCGCACGTGCAATGAATCCAGCAGTTGCAGGGAAACTTCAATGGGCGTATTGACGTCTGCCAGCAGCGCCCACTTCTGTTCCTCGTATGGCTTGATAGTGGGATTATCTTCGGTGAGCGCCAGCTTGAAGCGAACAAAGGCATTCATGTGACTGTCAGGGACGTGGTGCACGACCTGGCGCACAGTCCATCCGCCGTCGCGGTAAGCGGTGTTGAGTTGTTGCTCGTTCAATCCTTTGACTGCCTCGCGCAGGCGCTTGGGAGCTTCTTCAATCGCGGCAATCCACTCTTTGCGTTGCTGTTCGCTGATGCTGCTGGGAGTTTCAAACTGGCCAATGGGATAACGCGGGTCGGCGGTTTGTGCCTTTGCCATCGATTTCTCCTTCGATAAGGCGGGTGACTTTTGAAATGACAAAGATTCGAGATGGCAAGTAAGGGATTCAAATTTTTGTCAGCTTTGCGGGCGTCCTAGGAGATAATGACAAATTTTGTCATTATGGCTGTTCGAGTCTTGGCTTGCCTCAAAGTTAGGTGTAACTCTAAAGACCGATTGTGGGCCAAAATGCCACAGTGCATTTGATGTTATGTTCCCAAATCCTTCAGGATCAAGCTTTTCGGATATGGCACGGTAGTTGCAGGTTAGGCGTTAGAGGCCGAACAAGTTGCAATACTTTGTCAATCCGGATTCGCAGGGAACTCTAGAAATCAGGGGTGACTCATGGGACGCAAATTCACAGCAGCAGAAGTGGCAACATTCAGACGAGACCTGTTGGACAGTGGCCTCGATTGGTGCCAAACCGCCGAGGTCATCAGGGCATTTATTATTAACCACGGCTACGGCGTTTCTACAGAGACCGCCATGGAAGCCGCCCGCCGAATCGACGGAGCCGGCTGCAATCTCGATTTTGTCCACAAGGAACTTGAGACGTTAGCCCTTGTGATGTAACAAAAGATTTTTGCCCACCAAACAAACAGGCGGCCCTGTGGCCGCCTGTCCCTTCGTGAAAACTTAAGCTACTAGCCACTTGGCTTCTAGCTTTATTGGATCATTAAGAACTCGGGCATTCTTACGCATACAAACAAAACAAGCGGTCTTTGAGACCGCCTGTTCGGCTAAATGCCAAGTGCACAATGCTAAACGCTTTGGCTGACTGCTTGTTTACGTCCCTTCCGACCAGCTTGCCAGATATTCTTCCTGCTCGGGCGTGAGGCGATCGATCTTCATGCCCATGGATTCCAGCTTCAACTTGGCCACGCGCTTATCCAGCTCTTCCGGAACCGGGAAGACTTTGTGTTCCAGGTTTTTGTGGTTCTTCACCAGGTACTCTACGGAGAGGGCCTGGTTGGCAAAGCTCATATCCATCACCGATGCTGGATGCCCTTCCGCGGCGGCGAGGTTGATGAGGCGGCCTTCACCCAGCAGATAAATCTTGCGGCCGTCTTTCAGTGAATACTCATCCACGAATTCGCGGGTGGCGCGCTTGGAAGAAGCCATTTTCTCCAGCGTGGGGATATCAATTTCCACGTTGAAATGGCCGGAATTGGCGACGATGGCGCCATCTTTCATCTGCTCAAAGTGCTCTTTGGCAATGACGTTCTTGTTGCCGGTGACAGTGACAAAGATATCGCCAATTTTAGCTGCCTCGGTCATGGACATGACTCGGTTGCCATCGAGCACCGCTTCAATCGCCCGTGTGGGATTGATTTCGGTAACGATTACATCGGCGCCCATTCCTTTGGCCCGTGAAGCCAGCCCTTTGCCGCACCAGCCGTAGCCGGCGACCACAAACTTTGAGCCGGCAATCAGCGTATTGGTGCAGCGAATCACGCCATCCAGCGTGCTTTGGCCGGTGCCATAGCGGTTATCGAACATGTGCTTGGTATCGGCGTCGTTGACCGCGATGATGGGATACTTGAGCACTCCATCCTTGGCCATCGCGCGCAGGCGGATGACGCCGGTGGTGGTCTCTTCAGTGCCGGCGATCATGCCGGAGACCGCATCCTGCCGCTTGGTAAGCGCAATAGTCACCAGGTCGGCGCCGTCATCCATAGTGATGTGCGGCTTATGATCGAGCGCCGCCAGAATGTGGTTGTAATAGGTGTCGTTGTCCTCACCTTTAATAGCAAAGACGGAGATGTTGTAGTCGCGCACCAGGGACGCCGCTACGTCATCCTGCGTGGAAAGCGGATTGGAGGCGCACAAGACCACATCTGCGCCGCCGTCGCGCAGGGTAATGGCCAGATTGGCGGTCTCTGTCGTAACGTGCAGGCAGGCGGAGATGCGCATGCCCTTCAAGGGTTCATTCTTGATGAAATCTTTGCGGATGCTCTGCAGCACCTTCATGGATTGATTGGCCCACTCGATGCGCTTCTTCCCCTGGTCGGCCAGATCCAGATTTTTTACATCGCTCTTTACTTGCGTCACAGTCCCGGTTGCCATAATGTGATTGGTTTCCTTCTTCCTAACTTTTGTACTGACTTTTGCAGGCATAATGAATTCGTCTTATTGTAACCGCTCTGGGGGTGGAAAATTCAGAAGTTATGCTTCTATTTACCGCACTTTCATGATTGCCGCAGTTTTTTCTATTCAGATTTTCGGGCAAAGCAGCAACGGGCCAGTGAGCAAAACTCCTCTGGCCCGTTCAGTCAATTTAATTACTTTGCGGCAGTCATGTGGTTGCCGGCTTTCAAGCCCGCCTGCTCGCGCAGGGCAGCAGCTTTGTCGGTGGCTTCCCAGGTGAAATCCTTATCGCTGCGGCCAAAGTGACCGTATGCGGCCGTCTTGCGATAAATCGGACGACGCAATTTGAGCGATTCGATGATCCCCTTGGGAGTGAGCTGGAAATTCTTGCGGATGAGCTCTTCGATCTTCTCCTGCGGAACTGCGCCGGTGCCAAAGGTATCCACCAGAACGCCTACGGGTTCAGCCACGCCAATTGCGTAAGCAAGCTGCACCTCGCAACGCTCGGCCAATCCGGCAGCAACAACATTCTTGGCGATGTAGCGCGCCATGTAGGCAGCGGAGCGGTCAACCTTTGTCGGATCTTTACCGCTGAAAGCGCCGCCGCCGTGACGGCCCATGCCGCCATAAGTATCAACAATGATTTTGCGGCCGGTCAAACCGGTATCGCCCATGGGACCGCCTACTACGAAGCGTCCGGTGGGATTGATGTGGTACTTGGTGTCTTCGTCGAGAAACTTGGCGGGAATCGAGGCCTGGATGACGTGCTGCAGGATGTCAGCATGCAGCTTCTTGTTATCTACATGCTCGGAGTGCTGCGTCGAGACCACGACGGCATCCACCCGCACGGGCTTGCGGTTCTCATCATATTCAACTGTTACCTGGGATTTGCCATCAGGACGGAGGTAATCGAGTTTGCCGCTCTTCCGCATCTCGGTGAGTTTCATGGTCAGCTTGTGCGCCAGCGAGATGGGTGTAGGCATGTAATCTTCATTCTCGTTACAGGCGTAGCCGAACATCATGCCCTGGTCGCCGGCGCCGCCGGTATCCACACCCATAGCAATGTCGGGTGACTGCGCGTGAATAGAGCTGATCACTGAACAAGTATTGGAATCGAAACCGTAGGAGGCGTCGGTATAGCCCACCGAGGTCACAGTGCCGCGAACGATGGCGGGGAAATCCACATAAGCTTCCGTGGTAATTTCACCGGCTATGATCACCACGCCGGTAGTGGTCAGGGTTTCGCAGGCAACGCGACTGTAAGGGTCTTTTTCCAGACAGGCGTCGAGAATGGCGTCGGAGATCTGGTCGGCAATCTTATCAGGATGCCCTTCGGTCACCGATTCAGAGGTAAATAAATAACGCTTTTTGGAGGCCAAAATTGTAGCTCCTTATTTATTAATTTAGAACACAAAGCGGGCACATGAGGACCGCAGAAGAGAGCGCTCGAACCTTCATAAGTTACCATTCTGCAAGGACTTAGAGCAACAATTTGCAGCAAAAAGCGCCGTCTTTGCGTTAAATGGGCGGGATTTAACATCGAGCGGTAAAAGCAGTTGCCAATTGCCAGTAATTAACTGCTAACAATTCGCAACTGGTGGCTGGAGAAACTGGGCCCTTCTGTTTCAGTACGTAGCTCATTCATAGCGGAATTCGCCCGAACTGGCAGCCCCTAACAAACTGGCTACTGGCAACTGCTTCTCAGTGCTGAAGGCCGCGGGCGTTGAAGGTTAGAGTCTTAACTTCTCCCGCCTGGCCGAAGGTTGGAATAGCGATTCCGTTGTGGGCGACCTCAATGCCGCCAGCGTTGCCGGTCCTGAGCACCAGCTCCTGCCGGGCGTGTATTGTGCGCTCCTGGCCAGCTGGAATCACAATATCCATTACCTGCTTGCCGTCGGAGGTAACCCCGACCCAGCTATCCTCTTTTGCCTGGATCTTGACGGTGAAAGGCCCTCCCTTGGCGGGAGCTGAGGCTGTTTTGGAAGTCGTCGAGGCATGCGAAGTGGATGGGGTCAAATTTCCTGCAGCCAGTGGCGAATCTTCGGGATGGCTGCTTGCCTGCGCTGGATCACTCTTTATAGTAGCGCTGTTATCGGTCGCCGACTGTGGTGCCTGAGGCTGGTCAGCGGCCTCGGCACGCTGGTGGTTCTTCCAATAGAACCAACCAATAAACCCGCCTACCAGTAAAAATGCCGCCAACAGGGCCCACAGGCGGCTGCGGCGGCGCAAAGCTTCGTCACTGGGCATGGCCGGGGGCTTCACCCAGGATGTAGGCGGTGGCTGCAGGGCTGCGGGCTGGTCGTAATTGGCTGAGGCCGCCAGGAAGTCATTGACCGTCTGCTCTTCATCCAGACCAAGGTATTTGGCGTAGGCACGCACGAATCCCTTGTTAAAAATGCCTCCGGGAAGCTGGTCAAACTGCTCCTGCTCGAGCGCGACCAGGTTGCGTTTGCCGATTTTGGTGGATTCGGCGATCTCTTCCAGCTTGATGCCGCGCATTTCGCGCTCGCGCCGCATGCGCTCGCCAAAAGACACAGCAGTGCCCTTGGATGGCAGCGGATCCTGTGGTTGTTCCGTCATTTTTTTGACCAGTACGCCTTGACAGTGGACGACGCGACGCAACCGCACCTAAAAAAACTACTCCAGAACACGGGAAGATTGCGCTCATCATAGGTAGGCTGCGGCATGGTGTCAACAGAAAAGCAATTGAAAAGCAGCATTCAGCGCTCAGCCTTCAACCCCCAAAAGGCGCACTTGGCATTTTGGCGCTTGGCAATTTAGCCCCTAGTTAGCCCAATACAGTAGAATGCCTCAACGCTGGATAATAAACTCTAATAGAGAACATTGTCTTTCGCTGGCCTTTCAACAGGAGCTTTCCATGAAACGCGCTTTGAACCTTCTTCTAAGCATGGCGATGTCTGGTCCACTTTTTCTCTTCACAGCATCCTGCTCCAACGCTTATGGACAATCCACAGATAAAACCCTCGTCTCGCGCACGGCGGAGATCAACGGCGTCAAGTTGCATTACATGACCGCCGGCCAGGGTACACCACTCATACTATTGCATGGTTTTGCGGAAACTTCGCGGATGTGGAAGCCGATTGTTCCCGTTCTGGCCGAGCGCTTCACCGTAATCGCACCCGACCTACCCGGCATTGGAGACTCGGATGTTCCCGCCGATGGTCTGGACATGAAGAGCGCTGCCATCTGCATTCATGCTCTCGCCAAGTCGCTCGGCGTGCAGAAAGCTGAGGTCGTGGGACATGACATCGGCCTGATGGTCGCCTATGCCTACGCCGCGCAGTTCCCGACGGAGGTAACGAAACTTGTCCTGATGGATGCTTTTCTTCCCGGCGTCGCTGGTTGGGAGGAAGTCTACAATAACCCGAACATATGGCATTTCCGCTTCAACGGGCCGACCCCTGAAGCCCTGGTTCAGGGCCGCGAGCGTACCTACTTCGAGTATTTCTGGAATGACCTGGCCGCAGACAAAACTCATTCGATTCCAGAAGCCGATCGCAAAGCCTACGTTGCGGCTTACGCGCGGCCGGGACGAATGCATGCGGCATGGGCCTATTTCGTTTCATTTCAGCTGGCCGCTAAAGATTTCGCTCAGCTCTCTCAGACCAAGCTGACCATGCCGGTTCTGACCATCGGCGGCGAAAAGTCGCTAGGAGAAGCTCTGGGGCAGCAAACCAAGCTGGTTGCGACAGACGTAACCGTCGTCGTGCTCAAGGATACCGGCCATTGGGTGCTTGAAGAACAGCCCAAGGAAACAACTGAGGCGCTGCAAAAGTTCCTGTGAGCTTGTTCGCACCTCGGGAAGTTGGCTGGAGCTATTCGCCAGCCTTGGCTGCCAATGTCCCGACGGCCGCGATGTTCGGCATGAGCTCATGCGGAACGCCATGCCGCTCCTGCAAATACTCCGGGCTGTTATAGGAAACCCATATTTTTCCCTGGCCATCTTCCCAGATCAGAATTTTCAGTGGCAGATCGATGGCGATGCTGTGAGCGGCCAGCATCAAGGGCGTGCCGGCCTTTGGGCTTCCGAAAATCAGCAGCTTGGTGGGACGCATTTTCATCCCCGCTTTTTCGGCTTCCCCGCTATGGTCGACCAACGCGAACAGCGTGACTCCCTTTGCTTGCAGTATCCCCTTCAGCCTTTCCACGGTCTCGTCCACGGAATGATTGCTGGGTGTGTCGATGATTCCTTTGCCTGTATTGAGTGTCATATATGTCTCCTCTTGCATTTTGCCTGGGATTACCGTCATAATAGAGGACTGCGATGAGCGCTTATACCCAGATGACGTGTACATGTTGTTGCGCGTGTTGTCGTGTCTTCTGGGATGAGAGGCTCGTGAGCTAGTCAGTTCTAATTTCAACAAAAAGCTCAAGCCGACCAACCCCAGAAGCGGGTGGCCGGTTTTTTTATTTTATGCAGACAGGAATGAATCATGAAGGCTTCTAATTCGCTTTGGAAAGAACAGCTTGCCGGAAAAATGCCGCAAGACATGGCTCGCGAGATTGACGTATTCGAAACCGAAATCACGCTGCGAAAGCACGGCAAGCTCGATGAGCGTCTTTTTGCTGAAACCCGGCTTCGTCGCGGCGCGTATGGCCAGCGCTACGATAACGGCCAAAGGCATGACGGGCAGAAGGTACAGAAGATCAGCTATCCATCGGGCGAATTAACCAAGGGCCCAATGACCATGTGGGACGCTCCGGGCATGCAGCGCATCAAGATTCCCGGCGGCGGACTCAATGCCGAGCAGCTCGAGGTAATGGGTGAGCTGGCGGAAGAATATTCCGACGGCATCGCCCATGTTACGACCCGCCAGGATTTTCAGCTCCACTATATCCAAATCGACGACACACCCAGCATCATGCACCGGCTTGCCGCGGTGGGCATCACCACCCGCGAGGCTTGCGGAAACAGTGTTCGCAATGTCACCGCCTGCCCTTACGCCGGTGTTTGCCCCGATGAAGTTTTCGACGTAACGCCTTACTCCCATGCTTTAGCCAGGTTCCTGCTTGGGCACCCTGATTGCCAGAACTTCGGCAGAAAGTTTAAGCCTGCCTTCAGCGGCTGCGCGCAGCATGCGTGCGGATTGACAAACCTCCATGATCTCGGCCTGATCGCGACCAAGCGGGTTGAAAACGGAATCGAGAAGCGGGGATTTGAAGTGTACGTTGGCGGCGGCTTGGGCACTGTGCCCTACTATGCGAAGCTGCTCGATGGCTTCGTTCCCCCGGAAGAGTTGCTGCCTCTAGCTCAGGCAATCGCGCGGGTTTTCGCCAGGCTGGGAGAAAAGAAAAACCGCAACCGCGCCCGCATCAAGTTTCTTGTCCAGGACCTGGGTATTGAGAAGTTCCGGGAGTTGGTGCATGAAGAGCGCAAGACCCTTGCGCCTGACCCTCGATGGATCGATTTTGTAAAAGACGCCGAGCAATTCGAGGAGACTCCGCTACATCCTGGCGGAGCATGGCCTTCGGCAACTTCGGAAGCTTTTCAGCGCTGGCTGAAAACTAATACGCGCCCACAGAAGCAGGCCGGTTATGTCACCGTGACCGTCGCTCTACCCTTGGGCGACATCACCTCCAACCAGCTTCGGTCATTGGCCGATATTGTTCGCCGGTTTACCAAAGAGACGGTCCGCACCACGGTTGAACAGAACTTCGTGATTCGCTGGATCAGCCAGAGCGACCTGCTGGAGCTTTACAACGCACTGGATGCCGTGGGCCTTGCCGAGGCGGGGGCTGGAACAATTCTGGACATCGTCTCCTGCCCGGGTACGGATACCTGCAAGCTGGGTATTTCTTCTTCACGCGGCCTTGCCGGCGAGCTGCGCCAGAGGTTGGCCGAGAAGAATTTTGAATTGGATGAGGCTGTCCAAAACCTGCATATTAAGGTTAGTGGCTGCTTCAACAGTTGCGGGCAGCATCACGTGGCCGATATTGGTTTTTATGGGGTCAGCCGCAAGGTTGCAGGCTACGCTGTTCCACACTTTCAGGTGGTTCTGGGCGGCGAGTGGGAGCATAACGCCGGCTCCTACGGGCTTCCCGTAGTGGCGGTGCCTTCCAAGAACATTCCCCAGGTCGTCACACGCCTGACCGAGCGCTACGTGGCTGGACGAACGCCGGGAGAGAGCTTCAAAGATTTCACCAAGCGGATCGGCAAAGCGGAGCTGAAAAACCTGCTCGACGATCTTACGCGCCCGCCGGCCGGTGACCGCTCCTACTTCAGCGATTGGGGCGATCCGCGGGAGTACAGCCTGGGTGACATGGGCGTCGGCGAATGCGCCGGAGAAGTGGTCTCAGCCGTCGAGTTCGATCTGGCCGCCGCTGAACGCGGAGTTTTCGAGGCGCAACTGGCCCTCGAAAAAGGGGAGGCCGCCGAGGCGGCAAAAGCAGCGTATCAAGCCATGCTGCGCGCGGCTAAGGGCCTAGTGAAGATCAATTATCCCAATATCACCGACAATCCGGACCAGATTATTTCCGAGTTTCGCACACGCTTCTACGATACCCAGTTATTTTGGGACCCCTTTGCCGGTGGAAAATTCGCCAATTACTTGTTTGACGCTCACAAACAAGCAGGCCGGCCCTACACGCTGGAATCGAGCCGCTATCTGATTGATGAAGCCCAGCTTTTTATTGACGCCGCGCACAGTTGCAACAACAAGCTGGGTACTGCGGCCGCGGTGAGCGCGTGATAGAAAATCAGTACGCTATCTTAACGACAAGGAACAATGCTTGATGGAGCTTAACCACATTAATGTAAAACTCCTGGTGAAAGATCCTGAAGGAGTCAACCTCGAGCCGGTGGTGCCGGTGTTCCACAACTGGATCCAGGGCCAGATTTACGAGGAGCAATTGGTGGATGTCGCCGATTACCGCCATGTCCCCGCCGGCCCCGGCGTGATCCTGATTGGCATTCAGGGCGATTATAGTGTCGACAACACCGATAGCCGGTTGGGAGTCCGTTACAATCGCAAAGCCGTGCTGGAGGGCAGCAATCAGGATCGCCTGAAACAGGCGGCGCGTGCCGCCCTGAACGCGTGCCAACGTCTGGAAGCCGAGACCAGCTTGCAGGGAAAATTGCGCTTCAACGGCCAGGATATGGAAATCTTCGTTAACGATCGCCTGCTCGCCCCAAACCGCGAGGAAACCCGGGAAAAGTTGAAGCCGGAGTTCCAGAATTTTGGCGATAAATTATTTGGCGCGAACAGGTATTCCCTGACGTACAACAACGATCCTCGCCGATTATTTAGCGTGTCGCTAAGAGCCTCTCAACTAACTCCGGTTGTGGATTTGTTGGCAAACCTCGCCCCATGATTTTCACTGCCGTGGCTGTGAGTCGCCTGGCAGCCTGCGGCGAATATCGCGTCAGCCAGAGGACGGCACAATGTCGACCTTGTGGTTCCCTGTCCAGAACACAAAATCCGGCGGATGGGTTTACCCATCCGCCGGACTGTCGGATCGGGCTTTCGGCGGTTAGCTGGGGCCGAAAGCCCGATCAATCTACGGTTGAACCGGCTACGGAGAGACCTGTAATTCGGAAAGCTGCGCTGCCGGCCAGCCGGTGTTAGCGGTAAAGACCAGCCTCACGTTCCGCGCTGTGGTCCCGGCCGGGAGGCTGAAGCTGACGCTGTTGCCTGTGGCTGGATTAAAGATATACCCAGCCGAGGGAACAACCGTCGTGTACGTGGCGCCGTCGGAGGAAACTTGAACCGACAACGTCTCGGTCCTGGTCGCCCAGGTTGTAAGCGGCGGCAGCCTGAGCGTCACGTGCCCAATGTTCTGGACCGAACCGAAGTTCAAGTCCACCCACTGCGGGAACGCCGCGCTGTTCAGGCTTTCCCAGTACGAACGCGGATTGCCATCGTTGGCGTTCGAAGCCGGGAAACCTGACGCAACGCTGCTTGCGGTTGCGGTCGCGCCCAGCGAGAGATTGGCGTTCGAGGCGATACCCTTGATGACCTCGATACCGCTGATCTCCGGGTTGTCCACGGTGCCAACCGTGAACTGAATCACGATCTGCCCGCTGCTGTTTGCTGTTGTGGCTACGCTCTCAACAACCGCCTTGTTGGGGGCGCCGGCCGCGGCGATGATATCGAAGTTGTTGAGGACATGCTTTCCGTTCACCAGAACGTTGAATACCCGCTGACCGATGGCAGTCCAGGTGATCTCCGCGAAGTGCAAGTTCACGGTATAGGCAGTCCCCGCAATTAGATTCGGGATGGTATAGGTGAAAGAGCCCCAACGGACGGTTTGATAGACATTCTGTGGCGCCGGGTTGGCGACCAGCGATGTATCGATAACCGCCCCTGTGGACGCAGTATTGCCGCCTGCGACATCGGTGTCAGCCACCCAGGTTCCACTCGCCGGGCCACCACTGTTGATCTGAATGACCGTTCCTAGTCCTCCTCCTGACGGCGTGGTCGCCGGTGCTTGCGCAGAAGACGCTGTACCAGCACAGTTCACCGCCTGGACCACGTAGAAGTAGGTAGTCGAAGCGTTCAGCCCTGTGTTGGGAAACGTTGTCCCGGTGAGACCGCTGGCGATCTGGTTGGAAGCTGATGGCGTAAAGCCGCTGGTAGTCGAACGGAACACCGAGTACGTGACACCGCTGGTGGACGATGCTGTCCAGCTCAGGTTGATCTGCGTGGAAGAGATCGCAGTTGCCGTCAAACCGGTTGGCGCCGCCGGCAGGCCCGCAGTGCAACTTGACGGCGTGGTCGCCGATGCCTGGGCAGAAGACGCTGTACCGGCACAGTTCACTGCCTGAACCACGTAGAAGTACGTGGTTGAAGCGTTCAGCCCCGTGTTGGAAAACGTTGTTCCGGTCAGACCGCTGGCGATCTGGTTGGCGGCTGACGGAGTAAAGCCGCTAGTCGTCGAACGGAACACCGAGTACGTGACGCCGCTGGTAGTCGATGCCATCCAGCTCAGGTTGATCTGCGTGGAAGACACCGCTGTCCCCGTCAAACCCGTCGGCGGCGCCGGCACTCCGGCGGTGCAACTTGACGGCGTGGTCGCCGATGCCTGGGCAGAAGACGCCGTACCGGCACAGTTCACCGCCTGGACCACGTAGAAGTAAGTAGTCGAAGCGTTCAGCCCCGTGTCGGAGAACGTTGTTCCGGTCAGACCGCTGGCGATCCGATTGGCGGCTGTTGGCGTGAAGCCGCTGCTGGTCGAACGGAACACCGAGTACGTGACACCGCTCGTGGACGATGCCATCCAGCTCAGGTTGATCTGCGTGGAAGACACCGCTGTCCCCGTCAAACCGGTTGGTGCTGCCGGCACACCCGCAGTGCAACTTGACGGCGTAGTCGCGGACGCCTGGGCAGAAGACGCAGTACCGGCACAGTTCACTGCCTGGACCACGTAGAAGTAAGTGGTCGAAGCATTCAATCCCGTATCGGAGAACGTTGTTCCGGTCAGGCCGCTGGCGATCTGGTTGGCGGCAGACGGAGTAAAGCCGCTGCTGGTCGAACGGAATACCGAGTACGTGACACCGCTGGTGGACGATGCCGTCCAGCTCAGGTTGATCTGGGCGGAAGAGACTGCCATCGCTGTCAAACCGGTCGGCGGCGCCGGCACGCCGGCAGTGCACTTTGATGGCGTGGTCGCCGACGTCTGGGTAGAAGACGCCGTACCGGCACAGTTCACTGCTTGGACCACGTAGAAGTAGGTGGTCGAAGCGTTCAGCCCCGTGTCGGAGAACGTTGTTCCGGTCAGACC
>DATHMH010000024.1:0-207501 GCA_035487295.1 Terriglobales bacterium | reverse complement strand
CCCGGCTGTGCGACTTGTGCACCGATCGTGCCGTCGGCATTGAGGCGGTGCACCGTGACGTTGCTCGGATTGTTGTACGCCGTGAGCAAATATGCACCGCCGGCATCGACGCTGCAGTGGATCGGCCGCGACGGCAGCGCCGCGGCCGGTCCGTGTAGTTGCAATGCGCCTGTGGCGGGATCGATGGTCAGCGCGTTGGCGCGGTGCGTATCGCCCGTCACCTGCGGGCCGCCATTGCTCGACACCGCGTAGAGAGTGCGCCGCGACGGATGCGGCCAGACATATTGGATGTTTGCCGGCAGCGTCACCGCGCCGCGCTTGATCAGCGCGGCGCCGTCAACGTCGATGTCGTAGAGCGTGAGCTCGGGTCCGATACTGGCGTAGTAAACTGTCTTGGAGCGGTCCGAGCTCACGCTTCCTCCGATCGCACCCAGGCGAGTGCGGTAAGGTTCCGACCTCCTATACTAGCTGATGAAGGTGCCGTTGCGCAGCTCGGTAAAGGCTTGCTGCAGCTCGGCTTCGGTGTTCATCACGATCGGGCCGTACCAGGCGACCGGCTCCTCGATCGGCTTGCCGGAGACCAGGAGGAAGCGGATGCCCTCATCGCCTGCTTGCACGGTGACTTCGTCGCCGCTGTCGAACAGCACCAGCGAGCGGTTGCCGGTTTGCTCGCGGACCAGGGTCTCGCCGACGCCGTCGGTCTTCTCGGTCAGCACGCCGAACGGCTGCGAGGCGGCGCGGAAATTTCCAAAACCCTCGAACACGTAGGCGAAGGCGTGGCGTTCGAGCTCGACCGCGAGCGCCTTGCGTTTGCCCGGCGGCACCCAGACGTCGAGATAACGCGGATCGGCGGCGACGCCTTCGACCGGGCCGCGCTTGCCCCAGAAGTCGCCGCAGACCACGCGCACTCGCGTGCCATCGTCGTCGATGATCTCAGGGATCTCAGCGCCCGTGATATCCTGATAGCGCGGCGCGGTCATCTTCAAGGACGACGGCAGATTGGCCCAGAGCTGAAAGCCGTGCATGCGGCCCTTGGCGTCGCCCTGCGGCATTTCCTGATGCAGGATGCCGCTGCCCGCGGTCATCCATTGCACGTCGCCGGCCGTCATCTTGCCTCGATTGCCCAGGCTGTCGCCGTGCTCGACCGAACCGGCGAGCACATAGGTGATCGTTTCGATCCCGCGGTGCGGATGCCAGGGAAATCCTGCCAGATAATCTTCCGGGTTGTCGTTACGAAAATCATCGAGCAGCAAAAAGGGATCGAACTCCTTCGTCTTGCCAAAACCGAAGGCGCGCTGCAGCTTTACGCCGGCACCCTCGGTTGTGGGCTTGGTTTGAATGATCTGTTGAATTGGGCGGAGTGACATAAGCTCCCCTTTCTATGCCAGGCAGCACATTGATTAGATGTGCCCTGGCGGCAATTGATTCAGGCCTTCACGAACTGGACGTCGAGCGTGATGGTTACGTCGTCTCCGACAAGAATGCCGCCAGTTTCGAGCGCAGCGTTCCATGTCAGGCCGAAGTCTTTACGGTTGATCCTGGTGGTGGCTGACAGCCCCACGCGGACATTTCCCCAGGGATCTTTGCCCGGCGCGGTTGGCCCTTCAACATTGAACACCACATGGCGGGTGATGCCGTGAATGGTCAGGTCGCCGGCCACCGCCAGCTCTCCGTTCTTAACACGGCTTACGCGCGTGGATTGGAAGGAGAGGGTAGGGAACTTCTCCACATCGAAAAAGTCGGCGCTCTTAAGGTGAGCGTCACGCTGGGCCTCGCGCGTGTTGATGGAGGCGGCGTCAATCGTGGTCTCTACATAGGAGTTGGCTAAATCGGCTTCGTCCAGGGCCAGTACGCCCTTGACGCCGGTGAATTGGCCTTTCACGTTGGAAATCATCATGTGTTTGACCTTGAACTCGGCAACGGAGTGGACCGGGTCGATGTTCCAGGTGGTGGTTGCGGTTTGCGGAATAGCGAGTGTGCTCATGGTAAAGCTCCTTTTCAGTGGTATTTGATTCGTTAAAACGATATTCGTTGCAACAAATATTTGACCCAAAAAAATCAAGCCACCCGGCTGCGCGCGGCGCTCAGCAGTTCCGCCAGCTCACGCAGGCGCCTGGGGCCCAAGTGGCCCAATTGCCTGCGATGGGCGGCCAGCACCGGTTCGTCGAGCCGGGCAAGCAGTTTTAAGCCATCGGGCGTGATGCCGGCCATCACCGTCCGCCGGTCCCGGGTTTCGCGATGGCGCGAGATCAGGCCGCGCTTTTCCAGCCGATCAAGCAGGCGGGTGACATCCGGGTCGCGCGTAATCATGCGGCTGGCGACTTCGCCGCAGGGCAGACCTTCAGGCGCGCCGCGCAGGATTCGAAGCACGTTGTACTGCGTGGACGAAAGATCTTCGGGCTTGAGAATCCGAACCAGGCCCCGGGACAGCATGTCTGTGGTGCGCAACAGGTCCAGGAATGTTGCTTCCTCAGGACAAGCCACACGCCGTCGCTTCTTCCTTGCCTGAATCGTTGACTCCATGCAACATGGATAATACTCGTTATAACGACTATTGTCAAGACGGCTTTATAAGAAATCAGCCTGGCCGGGTTTTCATTTCAATGCAATTTGTTGGGGCGCTGATTTGCGTCCAGGTAGCCGGCATCCTTGGGATTGATTGCTATTGAGCAAAAAAACGTGGCCCGCAGTGGCCGCCTTCGTCAAGGTTCTGGGTCAGTTCAGAAGGGCAGACGGTCTAATGTTTCGTGAGCACTCTGCGCGGAGATTTCCATATTGCCGCGCGTTATACTCGCTGCATGCCTTCGAGCGACGAAATATTAGCTGCATTGCGCCGCTATTGGGGCTATGACTCTTTTCGTCCTCTGCAGGAAAGAATTGTCGCCAGCCTGCTTGGAGGCCATGATAGCTGCGTGGTCATGCCCACCGGCGGCGGAAAGTCTCTCTGCTATCAGTTGCCGGCCGCCATGTTGCCGAACAAGACCGTCATCGTAGTTTCGCCTCTCATCGCGCTGATGCAGGACCAGGTGACACAGCTTGGGCAGATGGGAATTGCAGCGGGCATGTTGAACAGCTCTCTGCCGGGCAGCGAGCAATCCAAAATCGCACGCCAGGCGGCGGACGGCAGCTACCGGCTGCTGTATCTTTCACCCGAGCGGCTGGCGCGGGCCGATACAATCTCGTGGCTCAAGCGCGTGCCGGTTTCGCTCTTTGCCATCGATGAGGCGCATTGCATTTCAGAATGGGGACACGAGTTCCGGCCCGACTACCGCCAGCTCAGCTCATTGCGCGCCCATTTTCCCGAGCTTCCCATTGCCGCCTTTACCGCCAGCGCCACGCGCCGGGTGCGGCATGACATTATTGACCAGCTCCGCCTGCGCAATCCGCACAAGTACATCGCCAGCTTTCACCGGGCCAACCTGCGCTACGTAGTGAAAGAGTGCGATGCGCAAACGCAATCCGCGCTTCTGGTAAGCGCGCTGCACAAATACGCGGGCAGCAACGTGATTGTGTATGCGCCTACGATTAATAAGGTGGAGCAGACGGTCGACTTCCTGGAAGATCAGGGAATACCCGCGATCCCATATCACGGCCAGATGGAAAGCGGCGTGCGCAAGCGCAACCAGGAGCGCTGGATGTCTGATGAGGTGCCGGTGCTGGTGGGCACGATCGCCTTTGGGCTGGGAATCAACAAAGCTTCAGTGCGCGCCGTAATTCATCTGTCGTTGCCGAAATCAATTGAGCAGTACTACCAGGAGGCAGGCCGCGCCGGGCGCGATGGCCAGCCCTCGGATTGCGTCCTGCTGTGGCAGAAACGCGATGTCGGCCTGCTGGCATACTTCATCGACAAGCTCAACGACCCGGCGGAAAAAGAGCGATCATGGCAGCGTTATCACGAGATTTGCCGTTTTGCCCAGTCGCAGAATTGCCGTCATCGTCAGATTTGTCTGCATTTCGGCGAAACACCCAAGTGGAATTCCTGCGCAGCCTGCGATGTATGCGCATCCATGCCTGATTGGCTTTCACCAAGCATCGCGGTCCCGCCGCAGAGGGAACAAAAGAGTGTGTCGTCGGTCGCCGGCAGTCACCGACATGCGCCGTCGCCGCCGCAAACCTCGCTTCCTGAAGGCAACAGCGAATTGCGCGAATATCTCCGCATGTGGCGGCGCGACGTGGCGAAGAAGCTTGGCATTCCAGCTTTTGTCGTGATGCACGATACATCGCTCGAAGAGCTGTGCCGCGTGATGCCCGAATCGCTTGCCGCCATCCGCCAGATCCATGGCTTCGGGGAGCGCAAAACCGAGTCCTATGGGCGCGAGATTCTGGCTGCGATCAGCCTTTTCAGGCAAGGAGCCCGCGCCCCTAAAACAACAACAGAGAAAAAGGCGCCCGCGCGCGATGAAACCCTCAGGCTGGTTGCGCGGGGCAAAACCCTTGAAGAGATAGCAAAGATACGCGGACGCCAGCTCGCCAGCATTGTTGAGCTGGTTGCTTCTATGGTTGAAAGCGGAGCGCTGGCCTTTCAGTCAAGCTGGGTTGATGCGGGGAAGCATATCGAGATTAAGAAAGCCTGCGACCGGCATGGCACGGAGCGCCTTAAGCCGATCAAAGACGCTTTGCCACCTGAGATAACGTTTGATGAGATCAGACTAGTGGTGGCGCAATTACGCCATGAACGGGAAGGGCAGGCAAGCGTAACTGCCCGTTCGTAAAATATCCTGCCAATAGAGGAAACTATTTTACCGGTACACGGGCAATCCCGATTGTGGTCCGCCAGAATCCAGGTCGAAGCCAAGCTGTAGCCTGGCCGCTTCCGACATCAATCCGGCATGCCAGGGTGGATCGAAGACTACTTCAACCTGAACTTCTTTCACCTCGGGCAGACGCGAAAGCTTGCTTTCCACCTCGGCCTTGAGCACGTTGCCCATGCCGCAGCCGGGAGCGGTCATCGACATTTTGACGTCGATCTTTTTCCCATCCGGTAGAGGAGTAATGACGCAGGAATAGATAAGACCGAGATCTACAATATTGACCGGAATTTCCGGGTCGTAAACGCTCCGCAACTGCTCCCGGACCATATCTTCACTGAAGTTTCCCGCCGAGGCGGCGGATTCTTGCGCCGCGGTTGCCTCGCTCGAGAGGCCCAGGGCATCTACGTCGCGCGCGTCCACGCGGTACATATAGCCGCGCTCACTGGTCACCGTATAGCTGCCGCCAAGCGATTGCATGATTCTTACCGGGGTCCCCTCGGCGAGGGCGCCCGGAGCACCGCTGGGAATTTCAACGACTTCAATCGCACGGCTCAGCGTGATGAGTTTGTCTTTCTCCTGCAACATATCGAACCTGTCTCATCGATTACTCGGTGGAAACAGCCTCCTGTTTTCCTTCCAGCGCGGCCTTCAAGGTGTGCCATGCCAGGGTTGCGCATTTGACCCGCACCGGAAATTCAGAGACGCCGGAAAAAACTGCCAGCTTGCCCAGATCATCCTGATTCCCGTCGGCCTCTCCCGTGACTAGTTTATGGAATTGCTGGAAGAGCTTCTCCGCTTCTTCCTTGGTCTTTCCTTTTAGACTTTGCGTCATCATGGAGGCGGAAGCCTTGGAAATCGCGCATCCTGAGCCTACAAAGCTGATGTCGCCGATAGAGTCGCCCTCCATATTTACGTAAAGGGTGAAGTGATCGCCGCACAGCGGGTTGAATCCCTCAGCTTTATGGTTTGCCGCCGGCAGCTCGCGATAATTGCGGGGTGCCTTGCTATGCTCCAGGATCACATCCTGATAGAGATCGCGCAGGTCAGACATCAGGTGAACACCTCCCGCACTTTCTGGATGCCCTCGACCAGAGCATCTACTTCTTCCTTTGTGTTGTAGAGGCCGAACGAAGCCCGCGCTGTTGCCGGAATTCCAAAACGCTGCATGATCGGTTGAGCGCAATGATGCCCGGTGCGAATCGCGATTCCTTGCTGGTCCAGAATGGTCCCGATGTCATGCGGATGAATGCCTTCCATCACAAACGAAAGCACGCCGGCTTTTTCTTTGGCGGTACCAATCAGGCGAAGACCCGGTATCTCTGTAACCGCTTGCGTTGCATAAGTGAGCAGCGCGTGTTCGTGGGCGGCCACATTGTCAATTCCCAGGCCATTGAGATAGTCAATGGCTGCGCCCAGTCCGATGACGCCTTCCACGTGCGGCGTGCCCGCCTCAAATTTATAGGGCAGCTTGTTATAAAGTGTTTTCTCGAACGTCACAGAGCTGATCATGTCGCCGCCACCCTGGTAGGGAGGCATGGCGTCGAGCAGCGCGGCTTTGCCATACAACACGCCGATGCCGGTCGGCCCGTAGGTTTTGTGTCCTGAGAAAACGTAGAAATCGCAATCGAGTGCTTGTACATCAACGGCCAGATGAGGCACGGCCTGGGCTCCATCCACCAGCACCGGGACCTTGTGGCGGTGCGCGATTTCGATGATCTGCCGCACCGGATTGATTGTTCCCAACGCGTTCGAGACGTGCGACACAGCAACAATCTTTGTCTTCGGGTTGATCAGTTTCTGAAATTCTTCGAGCAACAGCTCCCCGCGATCGTTGATCGGAGCTACGCGCAGGCGCGCCCCGTTCTGCTCGCACAGCATCTGCCAGGGCACGATGTTGGAGTGGTGCTCCATTGCGGTAATCAATATCTCGTCGCCTTGGCCGGCCTGAGTGCGTCCGAAGGTCTGCGCTACCAGGTTAATTCCTTCGGTTGCGCCGCGAACAAAGATGATCTCGCTGCTGTCGCGGGCATTCAGGAAAGCCTGCACTTTTTTGCGCGCCGCTTCGTACTCTTCCGTGGCGTGCTCCGAGAGGAAATGCACGCCGCGGTGGATATTGGCATTGCTCTGTTCGTAATAGCGCGAGAGCGCGTCAATTACTGCCCGTGGCTTTTGCGAAGTTGCGGCGTTATCCAGGTAAACCAGCTTCTTGCCGTGGACCATCCGCTGCAGAATTGGGAAATCGCCACGGATTTCCTCGACGGGGAACCGGTCATCGCGCGTTGATTGCAACGTAGCCGGCAGTTTTGTGGCGACGGTGGTCATCCGATCTCCTCCCAATTTCTTCCGCCATCTTTGCCATCGCTTCCCGCAGTCACGCGGTTGTACGCAACATCGATCAGGTTACGGTTGATCAGGGCTTCCACCCGGGTCTTGACCGGGCCGTCTTTCATACGATCAAGGCATTCGCCGGCAAAGGCGGAAAGCAGAAGCTTGCGCGCCGATGTTTCGTCAATACCACGGGAGCGAAGATAGAAAAGCGCGTTCTCTTCGATTTGTCCGATGGTAGCGCCGTGCGTGCACTTCACATCGTCGGCGTAGATCTCCAGTTGCGGCTTGGTGTCGATTTGCGCATCGTCAGAGAGCAGCAGATTGCGGTTAGTCTGTTTGGCGTCGGTCTTCTGCGCGTCTTTATGCACGATGATGCGGCCGTGGAAAACGCCATGCGCGTTGCCATCGAGAATGCCGTTATAGAACTGCCGGCTGTCGCAGTGAGGGCTGGCATGCTCCACGAGCATGTAATTATCCAGATGCTGGCGGCCGTTGCCGACAAACAGACCGTTGATCAGGCATTCGCTTCCTTCGCCGGCCAGGACCGGGTGTACATTATTGCGCACCAGGCCTCCGCCGAGCAGCAATGAGTGCGATGCGATATTGGCGCTTCTGCCTTGCTGGATGCGCAACGTTGAAATATTGAACGATTGCCGGTTTTCGCGCTCAATCATGTAATGGGAGACGACCGCGCTGTCGCCCGCAACCAGCTCTGTCGCCGTGTTACAGAACGCGATGCTGCCGTCGAGTGAGACGTAATCTTCGACGATAATGGCCTCGCTCTCGGCTTCCGCGATCACCAGGTTGCGCGGATGGCTCATCAGCGCTTCCTGCCCCCCGGTAGAGATAAACAGAAAATAGATCGGCTCTTCCGCCACCACGCCTTTGCGGATGTGCACAAAGGCCCCGTCTTCGGCGAAAGCCGTGTTCAGGGCAGAGAAGGGGTCGCGGCGAATATCAAGATAGCGGCCAAGGTGCGATTCAACCGCCTGCGGATTGCTCCTGATCTCTTCTGCCAGGCTGCCAACTCTGACTCCAACCGGCAGCTTGCCCACCAGCGATAACTCAGGCCTGAAGCGTCCATTGACAAACACAAGCTGGCAGCCCATCTCTGGAACGTGCAGCGCCTCAAGTTCGCCGTGCGAGGCCTCGCCAGTAAACGTGCTTGCAAGCCGGAATCGGGCGCGCGCAATCGCTGAGACGTTGGTAAAGCGCCAGTCTTCATCGTGCGTGGTCGGGAAACCCACTTCACAGAATCGGGCGAAAGCCTCTTCGCGTAACTCTCGCAGCCAGGGCATATCGCGGCCGGCGGCAAGCTTCTGAAATTCAGAAAAGCTTTCCAGGTAAGCTTCGAGGTTTTGAGTTGCTGTAATCGTCTTTGTCATCGCCGGCTCTTAGACTGCCTGTTGTGCTTCCGCTTCTGTCGAAGCGTATCCTTTTTCTTCCAGCTCCAGCGCCAGCTCAGGACCGCCGGAACGCACAATGCGGCCGTTGATCAGCACGTGCACGAAATCGGGGACAATGTAATCCAGCAGCCGCTGATAGTGCGTAACCAGAACGATAGCTCGCTCCGGGCTGCGCATTGTATTGACGCCGCTGGCTACGATTCTGAGCGCGTCAATATCCAGGCCCGAGTCGGTCTCATCGAGCAGGGCGAGTTTGGGTTGCAGCATTGCCATCTGCAGAATCTCGTTGCGTTTTTTCTCGCCACCCGAGAAGGCTTCGTTGACTGAGCGGTTCATGAGCTTCTCGTCCATTTCCAGCAGCTTGAGTTTTTCGCGGAACATGGGCAGAAAGTCCATGGCATCCAGCTCTTCCACTCCCTGATATTTGCGGATGGCATTCAGCGCCGAACGCAGGAAATAGGCGTTGCTGATGCCGGGAATCTCCACCGGATATTGAAATGCCATGAAGATGCCTTCGCACGCAGCCTCTTCCGGTTTCATGGCAAGCAGGTCTTTGCCGTTAAACAGCGCCTCGCCCGCGGTGACGTTATAGCTCTCTCGCCGGGCGAGCACCTGGGCCAGCGTGCTCTTGCCCGAGCCGTTCGGCCCCATGATGGAGTGCACCTCGCCGGCATTTACTTTCAGGTCGATGCCCTTGAGGATTTCGTGGTTATCCACGTTGACGTGCAGGTTCTTGATTTCCAGTAGATTCATCAATCTTTTCACTCGCTGTTTTTCAAAATGTTTTGGAGTTTTATCCAACGCTGCCTTCAAGGCTGACGCTCAGCAGTTTCTGGGCTTCCACCGCGAATTCCATTGGAAGCTCGCGGAAGACGCGCTTGCAAAAACCGTTGACGATCATTGAGACCGCGTCTTCCGCCTTCAATCCGCGCTGGCGGAGATAGAAGAGCTGGTCCTCGCCGATCTTCGAGGTTGAAGCTTCGTGCTCCATGCGTGCCGTGGAGTTTCTAACCTCTATATATGGAAAGGTGTGGGCCCCGCATTGGTCGCCGATCAGCAACGAGTCGCACTGTGTGTAGTTGCGCGCGCCGGTTGCGCCCTTCAGGATCTTCACCTGTCCACGGTAGGTATTTTGACCGTGGCCTGCAGAGATGCCCTTGGAGACGATCGTGCTCCGCGTGTTCTTCCCAATATGGATCATCTTGGTGCCGGTGTCGGCCTGCTGATAATTGTTGGTGAGGGCAACAGAATAAAATTCGCCGATGGAGTTGTCGCCCTGCAAGATACAGCTTGGATATTTCCAGGTAATCGCCGATCCGGTTTCCACCTGAGTCCATGAAATCTTCGAGTTCACGCCCGCGCACTTGCCGCGCTTGGTGACGAAGTTGTAAATTCCGCCCTTGCCTTGTTTGTCGCCCGGATACCAGTTCTGCACCGTGGAATACTTGATCTGCGCATTGTCAAGCGCGACCAATTCGACCACGGCAGCGTGCAACTGGTTTTCATCCCGGATGGGCGCCGTGCAGCCTTCAAGGTAGCTCACGTACGCGCCTTCGTCGGCGACGATCAGCGTGCGCTCGAACTGGCCGGTTTCTGCCGCGTTAATGCGGAAGTAAGTGGAAAGCTCCAGCGGGCAGCGTACGCCCTTAGGAACGTAAACGAACGATCCGTCAGTGAACACGGCAGCATTCAGCGTGGCAAAAAAGTTATCGGTATAAGGCACTACCGTGCCCAGGTATTTCTTCACCAGGTCAGGATGATTCTGCACCGCCTCGGAAAACGAACAGAAAATAACGCCGATATCCGCCAGCTTCTTTTTGAAAGTCGTACCCACAGAGACGCTGTCGAAGACCGCGTCCACGGCCACGCCCGCCAGCAGCTTCTGCTCCTGCAACGGAATACCCAGCTTCTCGTAGGTGCGCAAAATCTCAGGATCAAGTTCATCCAGGCTCTGCAGATTGGGTTTCTGCTTGGGCGCCGAATAGTAGACGATGTCCTGGTAGTTAATCGGCCCATATTTGATGTTGGCCCACTTAGGTTCAGCCGCGCTCTTCTCCAGCGACTCCCAATGGCGGTAAGCCTTGAGCCTCCACTCGAGCATGAACTCCGGCTCTTTCTTCTTGGCCGAGATCAAACGAATAATGTCTTCGTTGAGTCCCTTGGGGGCGCGCTCTTCCTCGATGTTGGTGACAAACCCCCACTTGTACTCGCGCTCCGCTAAATCGCGAATTGTATTTACGTTCGTGCTCATTGCACTCTCCCTGAAACATAACCAATGGTTGGCACCAGATTGCCGCGCGCGTCCTTGACGGCTTTAAGCTGCATCGGCTGTACCAGATCAGACAGCATCACGTGTTCCAACGCCCCTCGTACTACCTGGCTGATAATCCGCTGGTTCGCCTTGATAGGGCAGCAGCGTTCCAGCTCACAGAGGCCTGAAATATCTGTGCTGCACTCGGTGAGCGCAATAGGCCCCTCCAGCGCCGCCACCATTTCAGCGATAGAGATATCCTGCGGCTCTTTTGCCAGGCTATACCCACCTTTGATGCCGCGATGGGAAACCAGGAGCCCGCTCTGCACCAGCAGCTTCAAAACCTTGCTCACGGTCGGCAGCGGAAGCCGCGACTCTTGAGCCAGGTCTCGCGCCGCGTGCAAAGGGTGGTCTTTGTGCCGAGCAATGTAGGTCATGAGGACCAATCCATAGTCGGTAAGTTTGCCAAGTCTGATCATCGCTTACGATTTCGCCTCCGAAGGGCCTTTCGTAGGGACCCTTCAAACCTATGAATCAAAATAGTACATATTTAGTACCATTTAATTGTAATCAATTTATTCCCGGCTTACAAGACTGGAGAGCATTTCTGGCGACACACACCAACGAGCGGCCCCGCAGCGATTTCCAGAGCTGAGATTGGGATGTAGAGGGGGGCAACTGGGTAAAGTTAAGTTGGTTCCAACATTCATTACTTGCAGGAACGAGGAACTACTGTCATGGAAGAAACAAATAAGCTGAAATCCCAGAATTCCGGGCAAGAAGAAGTGGAAATCGACAAAAAAGATTGGATGTCATTCCTCGACGACTTTAGCCGGCTACATGATGGCTACCCGGTCCGCATTATCGTTAAAGATGAAGCCGGCACTCGGGTTGAAGTTGAAAAAGCAAAGTTTCAGGGAATCAGCATCGACCGTGTGACCCGGAAAGCGCGCGTCTATGTTGAGACGGGCGGAGAGCCTGATGACGATGTGACTCACACCGTGCAAAGGCCCACCAGAATTCTGGTCAAGCGTGACGAATCTCGCGCTGAGGAAATTATTGAAGTTGTAGATGAGGATGGCAGCACGACTTTGGTTGAACTCCGGCCGGTGAGCCGCTCAAAAAAGCAGGATGAAAGCGCCGCCTAGCTTCTCGGCCTCCAAATTTGGCTGCGTACCTTGCCTTTTGCTTACCATTAAGATCAATGAATGCTCGTCACCGACGGCCATTTAATGTAGTTACCTTCGCCACTCCTCCATCGTCGGCTGAAAAGACATTGGCGGTAGCTGACGCAGCGATGTATTCCGCCAAACGAAGCGGCAAGGACCGCACCGAACACCGGTTGTGGGAAGGGGAGACTGTCCCCTAAACTGTATCCGTGTCTTCATGCGCTGCAAGATTGAAAGAGGTGCAGTTTGGACCATGCTCTTATCGTCCACCGTCTTCACTTTGCTTTCACTATTACATTCCACTATTTGTTTCCACAACTGACCATGGGACTCGCGCCGCTGATTGTGGCGATGAAAACCGTGGCGCTTGGGACCGGAAACGAAAACTATAATCAGGCGGCGCGTTTCTGGGCAAAAATCTTCGGTATCAATTTCATTATGGGCGTCGTAACCGGAATTCCCATGGAGTTCCAGTTTGGCACCAACTGGTCTCATTTCTCCCGGGTCACCGGAGGCGTGATAGGACAGCCATTGGTGATGGAAGGCGTGTTCTCCTTTTTTCTGGAATCTGCGTTCCTTGGCCTGTTTCTCTACGGTGAGAAACGCCTCAGTGCCTGGGGCCATTGGTGGTCCGCCGTGCTGGTGTTCCTGGGGTCGTGGCTCTCAGGCTTCTTCATCATCGTCACTGACGCCTGGATGCAGCACCCCGTCGCTTACGAGCGCATGGCTGACGGCTCTTATCAGGTCAGCAGCTTTTGGGGGCTGTTGTTCAATCCCTGGGCGCTGCTCCAGTATGCGCATAACATGAGCGGCGCCGTGATTACCGGGGCTTTTGTCATGTCGGCGGTCGGCGCCTTTTACCTGCTCGACGGCAAATTTACCGAACATGCTCATATCTGTTTGCGAGTGGGCGTGATCGCGGGATTGATCTTCTGTATTCTTCAGATTTTTCCTACAGGCGACCTGCATGGAAAGTACATGGCGAGATACCAGCCGGTCACGACCGCTGCTATGGAAGGTCTTTTTAAAACTGAAAAAGGAGCGCCCATCGTCATTATGGGCCAGCCCGATGTAGAGCACGAGCAGATTGATAATCCGTTCATGGTGAACAAGGTCCTTAGCTTTCTGATCTACGGCACCACCACGGCTGAGGTGAGAGGACTGAACGAGTTTCCCAAAGATGAGTGGCCGACCAACATTCCGCTGCTGTATTACAGCTACCACATCATGGCCGGTCTGGGAACAATCTTTGTTGCCATCATGATGGTTGCCGGGTTCCTGCTTTGGCGCAACAAACTGTTCCACACGCGCTGGATGCTCTGGGTGCTGATGCTCAGCCTCCCGTTTCCTTACATCGCCAACACGGCTGGCTGGATGACAGCAGAAGTTGGACGTCAGCCCTGGCTGGTCTACGGTCTCATGCGCACCGCTGAGGGGTACTCGAAATATGTTAACGCCGGGAACGGACTGTTTACGTTGCTGGGGTTCATGGGCATCTATGGCTTGTTGGCAATCCTTTTTCTCTTTCTGGTTCACCGCGAGATTGCGCAAGGCCCGGCCATCAGCGCAGGCAGCGGCGTAAATGCAGGATTACCCATCTCAGTGTAAGGAGAGGTCAATGCTACTGACATGGTTTTTGCTGGTCGCAATCATGATTACCGGCTATGTCGTTCTTGACGGCTTCGATCTCGGCGCCGGGGTGCTCCATTTGCTGATTGCAAAAACCGAGCAGGAGCGCCAGACTGTGATTCGAACCATCGGCCCGGTTTGGGATGGCAACGAAGTATGGCTCCTCGCCGGAGGTGGAACTCTGTACTTTGCATTCCCTCTGCTCTACGCCTCAGGATTCAGCGGCTTCTATCTTCCGCTCACGATCGTGCTGTGGCTGCTGATCTTTCGCGGCATCGGAATTGAATTGCGCATGCACCTGGATTCTCCGGTGTGGCGCGGCTTCTTCGATGGCTGCTTCGGTATTTCCAGCATCTTGCTCACTATTTTTTTCGGCGCTGCCCTGGGGAACGTGTTGCGGGGAGTTCCGCTGCAGCAAGACGGTTACTTCTTTCTTCCGCTCTGGACGAACTGGCGCGTCGGTCCGCAACCCGGCATTCTGGATTGGTATACCGTCATTGCAGGGGTCGTAGCCCTGGTGGCGCTCACCATTCATGGCGCTCACTATGTGGCCTTGAAAACGGAAGCAGACCTTAATCTGCGCGCCCGGGATGTGGCGGCTCGGTTGTGGCCGGTGCTGGTGGCCGTGACCCTGGTGAGTCTGACAGCTACACTTCTCATTCATCCCGAACTGCTGAACAATTACAAAAAGTTCCCGGTATTTTTTGTGGTCCCACTGGGCGTGGCCGCCAGCCTGGCTGCCATGCTGATTTTTCGCAGGAGGGGAGCGGATAAAGCCGCATTTCTTTCCTCCAGCAGCTACCTGGTCTTCATGCTGGTGGGCGCGGCGGCAGGAGTTTATCCCAATCTATTGGTCTCCACCACCGATCCTTCCCTGAACATAACCGTATTCAATGCCGCCAGCGGCGAACACTCCCTTTCCATCGGCTTGATCTGGTGGAGCTTTGGCATGGCGCTGGCCATCGCGTACTTTGTTTTCGTATACCGTATGTTCCGCGGAAAGGTTCAGACCCGGGAAGGGCCGGGGCATTAGACGCGACTCCAGAATCCACATTATCCGGGCTTTGAAGAACGCGGAAAAAGATGAGCAAGCCAAGACTGGGAGCAATTCCACAAAGAAGTGAACTGGCCGTGAACAGCACGACGCCGCTGGGTCTTAATTATCTGATCGAGCAGCCATTCCTTCGCCTGCGAGACTGGCAGCCGGGTAAGAAGCGCGCGACGAAACCGGCGGCGGAGCTGGAGGCCGGCACAGGATCCACAATCGGCGCCGACGCAGGCGGGGTAATCGCCGCGTTTTCGCGGCGCGGAGGAGCTGGGTTTGACATCAATTCCGGGGGTAACATGTGAGCTGCCTCCCCACCGGTTAATGTCGACGGCTACCTGGAACTCTGTTGCGAGAACTACAGGTTCTCGCAACAGAGTCCTCCGATAGCTTAGAAGGCGAACTTCAAGCCGAACTGCATCTGACGCGGCGGTTGCGATGAGTTGATGACGCCGAGACCTCCTGCTGAAACACTTATGCCGGGATTACCCCAATTCGCCCGGTTGAAAGCATTGAAGAAATCCGTCTGGAACAACAGATCCATGCCTTCGCGGGGAAGCTTGAAGCGCTTGCGTATCGAAATATCCCAGTCGTAATAGCCGGGGCCAATGACGTTTCCTTGAGGAGCGTCACCAGGCCGATTGAACGGTCCGGTTTGCGTAGCCGTATTTGCCATAATAAAAGCGCCGGGATTAAACCAACACCTGGAGGTGGCAGGGCAGGTAAACCCGGAATAGATGGGCATGCCCGACACGATATCAGCACGTCTGGTGTAGTTAAAGTTCCCGACCTCTTGCGTGGCGGTTACTGTGAGAGGTTGGCCGGTCTGGGCCCGGGTTATGCCGCCCAGCTCCCAGCCTCCCAGCGTATGGCCGATGAAACCTTGCTGTGCCTGGAAGAAGGGCAAAGCATAGTCGTAGCTGATCACGAAGATATGTGCGCGGTCGAAGGAGGGCCGTACGCGGTAGTAGCGCTGCCAGGGAATGGATTGTCCATTGGGAAGCTGGCAGGTGAATGCGCATTCCGGTTCCGTATTGGCATTGTAGACATCAGTGTCACTCAGTGCCCGCGACCAGGTATAGCTGACCGTGGTGAGAAGATTGCCCTTACGCTTGCTGGCATAAACCTGTAAGCCGTTGTAGTTGGAGTTGCTGTCACTGCGAAACTGCTGAAGGTCTACATAACCCACAAAGGGACGAATAGGATTGTCCTGAACCTGACCAAGGTTCGTAATTTTGGGATTAGTATTGGCAGCAAAGGTCGCGTTGATCACAGGGAAGCTGGGCACATTGATGTTAGGCTCGCGTACTTCGTGCCGTCCCTGAGCTCCTGCATAAGCTATTTCCATGAGGACGCCATAGGGGAGCTCATGCTGTACGCCAAAGCTGTACTGCATGGAATAAGCGTTTCTGAAGTGCGAGTCTACCGCGCTTATGGTAGAGATGGGGATGGCTGTGCTACCGGCAGTAATATTGGACAAATTGCTATTGGTAAACGACTCCGACTGCAGAAAGGGCACGATGCCAGGTTGCCCAAAGATGATATTGCCCTCGGGCTTGTCGTAGAAGATGCCAAAGCCGCCGCGAATCACCGTCTTGTCATCGTTAAACGGCGAGAACGAAAAGCCAAAACGTGGCGCGAACAGGTTTTTGCCTCCGTAGAGGCCGCGTGGACCTCCCGTCGGGACAGCAAGCACAAAAGCGCTGTCTCCTCCAGGCACACGAACCAACTGGTCTGCCGGTACGTTAGCTGGACGTATTAGCCCATTAATGACAAATCCCTGGTTAAGAAAGGGACTGCCAGGAGCAGGCAGGTTGAAATTACCATTCTTGTCGGCAACCAAGGTCAAGCCCGGACCATAAAGATTTGGGACAAAGTTGACGATGTTGTTCCCTTGCGTGTAGGTCGCCGGGATGTATTGATAGCGAAGACCAATTTCCAGGCTGAGCTTGCGGGTAGCCTTCCAGCTGTCGTCGACATAGGCCTCGGTGTTGTTGTAACGGAAATGCCCGACAGGGTCGGCTGATACCTGCGTGTAGGTATTAAAGTTCCCCAGGAGCGCGTCAGCAAAGGGATCTCCTGTACTGTTGGTGGCGGTGGCCGCAAAATTGATCACTCCGTTCGGAGAATTCGGACGCGAGTTCTGGTCCTTGCGGTTGCGGGCATACATCACGCCGAACTTCAAAGTGTGCTTTCCGAGAGTCCAGGTGACGTTATCGGTGGGGCTGATATCCACGGTAGGCGCCAGCAGCGAGAAAGATGGCCCCGTGAACTGCGTGGGCCCCGAGGTTGGATTCGTCGCCCCGAGCCCGGTGAAGCTGACGTTGGGAATTCCGTTGGGGAACCTTCCACCAAATCCGGCGGGGAAAACAGAGGGAAACTGGAAGCCGTAGGTCGAGCGCAGCCACGTGGTTCCCGTTGGGGGAATGCGCTGCTTGTTCCAGGAGACATTCAGTTTCGCCTCATTGATCAGATGCGGACTGATGATCCACACATCGGCGCCCTGAATGCCGTACCCGGGACGAATGCGGTCCGTGGGAGTTGTGGGAAGAACGTTGGTCCCATTTCCGTTGGGCCCAGAGAAGGTCCCGAAGGCATCAATCAGATTAAGGTCATCGTGGAGATATCTGAAAAAGAGGCTGTGCGCATTATTCGGTTTGTAGTCGACACGAACAATGTCTTCACGCCAGTTCTGCGGGCCGCCGGGTTGAAACAGCGCGTTGTTAATCGCAACCGCGTTATTGAACGTGGAGGCCACCCCCGCCATCTTGGCATAGACTGCGGCAATGGCCGCGCCATCGGGGGTGATGCACTGGGGTGAAATTACGTTGAGGGTAATCGTGCAGCCTGGCGGAGCATTCGGAGGCGTCTTGAGCAATACTCCTCCTTTCGCTAGCGGTCCTCCTGAACTAGCAGGAAGCACATCGCTGAAGTTACCGGCGATCTCAGCGGTTGTGGGAAGCTGAAGCTGCTGGGGTTTTTGACCCTGGCGGATACGCTTCCACTCCTCTCCGACGAAGAAGAACAATTTCTGATGGATGATGGGGCCGCCAAAGTTCCATCCGAAATCGTTGAAGCGGAGAGGAGGTTTCAATTGCTTGATGGTAGTGCCAGGAGCAATAACGCCGAGCTTGGCGCCAGGGCTGATTGCGTCGGTTACATCATTGCGAATGAATTCAAATGCGCCGCCGTGGTAGTCGTTGCCTCCGCTGCGGGTCACCACGTTGACCGAGGCGCCGTCATTGCGCCCGTACTCGGCGGAAAAGTTGGAGGTCTTGACGGAAACCTCCTGGATAAAATCAATGCCAACGTTGTTGAGCTGGGTGCCATTGGAGCCTGCGTCCAGGTTGAAGCCGCCGTCAACGGTGAAATTGTTGCCATCCGTGCGATGGCCGTTGACGCTGGAGGCCGTGGTCGACATACCTGTTGTCAGCGCCTGCTGGTCGAAGGAGGTAAGAGCCGCGCCCGGAATCAGCGAAACCAACTGCACATAGTTGCGCTGATTCAGGGCCAAACTCTGCACCTGCTTGGCATCCACGTTTCGTGCCAATTCGCCGGAGACAGTGTTGACCGTCTCGCCAGTCGCACTGACCTCTATGACATCGGTCGTGTCGCCGACTTCCAGCTTTATGTCAACGGTCAGGCGCACGCCAGCAGATAAATTATTGCCCGTCTTCTTGAAGGCTTTAAATCCCTGTTGCGCGGTCGCACCTACTGTATAGATACCCACGGGCACATCATCAGTGACATAGAAGCCGTTGGCATTAGTCTTAAGGGTCCGTGAGAGCTTCGTTTGCTCGTTGGTAATCGTGATGTTCGCATCTGGAATAACGGCGCCCTGCGCATCTGTAACCGTCCCCGAGATACGTCCGAAGACGTCTTGTGCACTGACAGGCTGTACAAATGTGGCCAGGAACAAAGCCGTGGCTAAGACTGCGAAGACCGCCAGCGCAAACAAGCGGAATTGTTCTACTGCTTGTAAAAAGAGTGGGCTCTGAAAATACACGCGATTGGCAATACCCGTGTGTGGCCCTTGTTTCGACTGTCGTTCGATTTTCATAAGCTGTTCCCTCCAGAGTTTTGCAAAGTTAATACTGCCTCTACTTTGTTTTGTTTTGTATTTGAACTAGTTCGTGCTCAAGGGAGTTACCCGAGCAGAGTCTTGCACAGAGCGGTTTGCGGAATCTAGAGCGGAGGGAATCCTTGCCTTTGTTGGCCTTTGTTGGCGTGAGTTTACGCCTTACAACACAGCCGACGCGTAAGAGTTAATCTCACAACTCAGCGAGATTTCATCGAATCTGGGTTTTTGCCAAATCACTCTACTCCACCTCCTTAGGACTATTTGAAAAAGACTATTTGAAAGTTCGAACATCAGGGACTCACAGCTTTCACTGTGAGTCCGTGCAACCGAAAAAAATTATTGGATCTATTGCCACATCCTGACGGGCGATCTGGGTGAGTTTCTCGGGATTCGTGAAGACCTGTTGCTGAAAATCATGGATCTGATCGCGAGTGCTGGCGTCGGATTTGCGATCCCCTCCCGCTCGCTCTACTTGACAGAAACTCTGCCGAGGATTTCACCTCGTTAGCTATCCAGAATTGGGATCCAGCACAAACCCTGTGAAGAAGGTCCCACCGTTGCGATTGCCTCAGCTGGTTCAGAATCGGTTACAAAGGGCGCATCTGTAAGCCCAAACTACGAATACACGGCCGGTATGGAACCGCGACCCGTCGTCGGCGAGGCTGCTCGGCATCCCCGGCGTTGCACTCAAGTGGCACGGGCGCGAAGAACCTCTTGTGACTCGGAACGAGACCGATATAAGATCATTGCTTCCTTATTTGCAGCAATGCGCACCTTTTTTGCCTAGGCATCTTTCCGGGAGGTAGCCCATGATGGACGCTCTTGCGAGCGCGGGAACGCGAAGCTCTCGCGCCTCGTCATTTCCAGATGCACCGCCGATGCTGGATTGTTTCTCATCGATCGTCCCACGCGGAGGCGTGGTGGTTCGACTGCTGCTGACGGCATTTTTGGTTCTTGCGGTTTTGAGCGAGCCGGTCATGGCACAGCAGAATAATCTTCCCGCAGCCGAAGCGGAAATCATGCCGGGTGTGGTGGTGGAACAAATTGTTCCTCACAGCGAGAGCGAGCAGGGGGGATTGCACGAGGGCGACGTCTTGCTGAGCTGGTCTCGCGGCGATGATAAAGGGGAGATCGCATCTCCCTTCGATTTGTCCTGGACGGAAATCGAGCAGGCGCCCCTGGGAACGGTAAAGCTGGAAGGCTTGCGCGGGACGGAGAAACAGGTCTGGTCGTTGGGGCCAAGCGATTGGGGATTGAGGACGCGGCCAAATTTTTCCGCGCGGCTCCTAACGGCGTATCAGGAAGCGCAAGAGCTGGCCAAATCGAGCAAGCCGGAAGACATCATGGAGGCCGCGCGACGCTGGAGGAAGCTGGCCGATCAATATCCATCGTCCCAAGCTGGGTTGATTCCTGCCTGGTTGTTCTTCCACGCCGCGGAATCGCTGCAAGAAGCACGACAGTGGAAGGAAGCCGACGATTGCTATCAGTCTGCAGTTCAACATGCGGCAGCAGCAGGCCCAGTCATCGAAGGCCAATTGCTGCAGACTTGGGCGAAGGCGTATCAGCAACGACGTGATTTGGCCAACGCAGAAAAATATTTTGAGCAGTCGACGGCCAAAATTGAGAGCTCGACGGGAGGGGGATTGGCGATTGCTGTTAACCTAAATGCTCTCGGCAGAATTTCATGGCAGCGCGGACAGCTTGACAGGTCGGAAGAGTATCTTCGTCGTGCGCTGCAGATTGGAATGAAGCAGGCGCCGGGGAGCCTGGATGTGGCCACGAGCCTGAACAACCTTGGAGTTGTAGCACGGAAGCGAGGCGATTTGGCCGCGGCGGAGCAGTACTGTCGACAGGGGTTCGAAATACGAGAAAAGCAGGCGCCCGGGAGCCTGGATGTGGCCGACAGCCTGAACGGTCTTGGGATTCTGGCATGGCAACGCGGCGATTTGGCCGTTGCGCGCCAATATGATCGGCAAGCGCTCGAGATACGAGAGAAGCAGGCGCCCGGGAGCCTAGATGTGGCCGCCAGCCTGAACAACCTTGGAATATTGGCATGGAAGCGAGGCGATTTGGCCGAGGCAGAGCAATACTATCGGCAGGCGCTCGAGATACAAGAGAAACAGGCACCGGGGAGCCTGGATATGGCCGGCATGCTGAGCAACCTTGGGGTGTTGGCAAACGAACGAGGCGATTTGGCCGAGGCAGAGCAATACTATCGGCAGGCGCTCGAGATACAAGAGAAGCAGGCACCGGGGAGCCTAGATGTGGCCCTCAGCCTGGACAACCTTGGAAATGTGGCAGAGGAGCGCGGCGATTTGGTCGCAGCGGAGCAGTACCATCGGCAAGCGCTTGAGATCCGAAGCAAGCGGGCCCCGGGGAGCCTGGATGTGGCCACCAGCCTCATCAATCTTGGGACCGTAGAATTCGACCGAGGCGATCTGGCGCAGGCAGAGCAACACGAACAGCAAGCATTTGCCATCTATGAAAAATGGGCTCCCGACAGCGTTGAAGCGGCGGTGAATATCGGGAGATTAGGCGATGTGACTCGCAAGGCCGGCGATCTGGCGAGGGCAGAACAGTATTACCGGCGGGCAGTTGCGATTCAAGAAAAGTTAGCCCCGGGCGGCCGGGCACATGCCGAATTCTTGGCGGCTGTGGCTTCTGTTTTGCATGAGCAGGGGCAACTGCAAGCTGCAGCGCAATTTTACGCACAAGCGATCACTGCCCTGGAAAGTCAGACGGCGCGCCTGGGTGGGTCGGAAGAGAACCGCTCTGCCTTTCGCGCAGGTCATTCCGATATTTACAGGGACTATGTCGATTTGCTCCTGGAGCAGAAGCAACCCGCCCGGGCCTTGGAGGTACTGGAGCGCTACCGGGCGCGCACCCTACTCGAGACGCTGGCCGCCGCCAAGGTCGACATTCACAAAGGAGCCAATCCCTCGCTGCTGGAACGAGAGCGCTCCTTGCAGGAATTGCTGGCGGCCAAATCGGACCGGCGGTTGCGCTTGCTGGGTGACAAGAAAAATGAAAAACAAGTGGCTGCGTTTACGCAGGAGATTGAGGACCTCGATAAACAGTATCAGGAGGTGGAAGAGCAGCTGCGGCAGCAGAGCCCCGGCTATGCCGCGCTGACCCAACCACAACCGCTCACGGCCAGCCAGATTCAGCTGTTGCTGGACCCCGATAGCTTGCTGCTCGAATATTCTCTGGGGAAAGAGCGCAGCTATGTGTTTGCCGTGACCGCGGCGGCGTTGAGCGTCTACGAACTGCCCAAACGCGCGGAGATCGAAAGCGCTTCCACCACTCTGTACGGGATGCTCTCCGCCCGAAACACTGTGGTTCGGGGAGGGACCACGCGGCCACGACAGGCGCGCTCGGCGAGCGCAACCGCTGGCTTGACCGAGGCCCTGGCAAGATTCAGTGGAATGGTGTTGGGGCCGGTGGCTTCGCAGATTCAGGGCAAGCGCCTGCTGATGGTTGGGGATGGCGCCCTGCAATATATCCCTTTTTCTGCGCTCTCGAAACCCGAGTCGAAGTCCGGGAACGCGCCGTTGATAGCGGAGCACGAGATCGTAAATCTGCCTTCCGCATCGACGCTGGCCGTGCTGCGGCGCGAGGCCTCCCACCGCGACGCGGCCTCCAAAGAGGTGATGATCCTGGCCGATCCGGTCTTCGATCTGCGTGATCAGCGTGTGCGCGACTTCGCCGCAGCAGGCGAGCCTCGTGCCGCGCTTCCAGCCGCGCCAGCCACGGAAGACCGGGCATCGCTCGAACGCTCAGCCAGCGACGTTGGTATCTCCCGCGATGGTGTTTTCAGTCGGCTGCTCTTCAGCCGCCTGGAAGCCCAGACAATCTACTCGACGGCGGCGGCGGGAACTGCCACTGAAGCTCTGGATTTTGACGCGAACAAGGCTGCCGTCTTGAGTTCGAAGCTAGCCAACTATCGCATCGTGCACATGGCCACCCACGGGTTTCTCGATAGCCAGCATCCCGAACTGAGTGGTTTGGTGTTTTCCTTGTACGATCATAATGGCCGGGCGCAAGATGGTTTTCTGCGCCTTTCCGACGTCTACAATCTTGAGCTGAATGCTGACCTGGTGGTGCTAAGCGCGTGTCAGACAGCCTTGGGGAAGCAGGTGGATGGAGAAGGACTGATTAGTCTGAGTCGGGGATTCATGTACGCCGGGTCGCCGCGGGTCATCGCAAGCCTCTGGGCAGTGGATGACGATGCGACAGCGGTGCTGATGGGCAAGTTCTACCAGGGCCTGCTGCAAGATCACGAAACCCCAGCTCAGGCGCTGAGGACAGCGCAGAGGTGGATGTATAGCCAACGTCGCTGGAAGACGCCCTACTACTGGGCGGGGTTTGTGTTGCTGGGGGAGTGGAGGTGAAGCGCAAAGATGGCGTGCTGTCTATCCTCGCTCGCTACTAATGAGCGTGCAGCAAGCGGCTACCCGGTGGCAAAGAGGCGTGTGACGCTCTGTACTGTGACCGCGAGAAGCTTGAAGAGTGGGCGGGGTGATATCAAATCGCACAAAACGCCCACGAGGCTGCCAGGCGTCGCAAGAGTTTATTCGCCTGAGAATTTCTTACGTTATACTCATCCACAAGCATAATGGCCAACATACTGTATGGGGTGAACGGCGAAGGTTCAGGACACTCCACGCGCGCTAAAGAAGTAATCACACACCTGCAACAAAAGGGACACACGGTGCACGTGGTGTCTTTTGATCGCGGGCGGCAAAACCTGGGAGAGAGCTTCGAGGTCACCGAGATTTACGGTTTTCGCATCGCTTACGTCAATAACCAGGTGCGCTACAAGCGCACGCTCGCTAAGAATCTTATGTCGGCGCCCCGGGCGGCAAAGAGTATTCGCCAGCTCATGCGGCTGGTGGAGCAATGGAAGATCGAGCTGGTCGTCACAGATTTTGAGCCACTGTCATGTCATATAGGCCGCCGCAAGCGCCTGCCCATAATTTCAATCGACAACCAGCATTGCCTTACGAATACGGATGTCAGTTACCCGCGGCAGTACAGGCGAGATGCCGCGGCAGTAAAACTGGTTACCCGCTTGATGACGCCGCGGGCTGATGCTTACCTGGTGCTCTCGTTTTTTCCTGTGCAGGCGCGCACCCAGAACACGTTCGTGTATCCCCCCATTCTGCGAAAGGAAGTCCTGGAAACAACGCCGGGCGATGGCGAACACGTGCTGGTGTATGTGACTTCGCCTTCGGCCGATCTGGTTGAGCTGCTCAAGAATGTGCGGTGCTCTTTCATTGCTTATGGATTTGGGCGTGAAGGCCCGGAGGGGAACATTCTCTTCAAAAAACCTTCGATGGCAAGTTTTCTCCAGGACCTTGCCAACTGCAAGGCCGTAGCGGCCAACGCCGGTTTCTCGCTGTTGAGTGAAGCCTTGTACCTGGGCAAGCCCTATCTCGCGGTGCCAGTGAGGCACCAGTTTGAGCAGATCTTGAATGCTTATTATGTCGGCGAAATGGGCTATGGTTCATATTGGGAAGAGCTGAACAAAGAGCGGGTTGAATCGTTTTTGTTCAATCTCCCGTTGTATCGAGAGAACCTGGGATGCTATCCGCGCCGCGGCAATTCGGGGCTGCTAAACCGATTGGACGCACTGATCGCGCAATATTGTGGAGCGCAGGGTCCATAAGAGTACAGAGCTGTGAATGGTAGGCGGAGCGATCACTTAGTTAGTCAAGTGTGCAAAAGATTGGCAGTGTTCCCAGAGTGGAACAGTAGCGCGAAAGCGAGGTCTTATTGGAAATTGGCTCAACGGTTGCTGTGATATCTGTGCGATGTGTGCCCAGTCACTTCACCTGCAAGCTCTGCAACATTTTCTGATAGGTTGAATTCAACTGGCTGAATTCCTTCTGGGGAGCAATAAATACCATATACAGCAGGCCGCCTTGCTGGCGCGGCACAGTTACGAGCCAGTCACGTTCGGGAAGTGGCTGGCCGTTCTGCTGCAAAGGGGAGCTGCCAGTCAGGTTGACAGATTTTCCCTGGATCCCATTGACTTGGATGTTTTGCAGATTTCCTGACGCCTGCAGGCCGGGATTGGATTGTTGCAGGTTCTGGACCAGGTCCTGAGTTGCCTGGTCCAGCGAACCGGCATTCGAGTTTTGCGCCCCTCCGATGACAACGCCGTAGGCAACTTGTCCTTGCGAAACCGCCGCTGGGGGAGCGATGGTGACATCCGAATTCTGATCTCCAGAGGCCTGCCAGTTATCAGGATAAGAAATGTTGAAGGCGCTGTGCTGAAATTGGGTAAACTTGCCGCTCGGTTTGACCTGCTGTAAGGAAATGTTTGAGATGCCAGCACCGGGGCCGCTGCTTCCACCATTGGGATTTGAGGAAGAGCCAGCGGGCAAATTGGGAGGCTTGGCTCCGCCCTTGGCATTCTGCTGCGCCCAGATGCCCTGCTTGGCTCCATCAGTGATCTGCTGGGCAGTGTAGGTCTTGATCTGCCTTGCGGCTTGCTTCGCGCTGGCAAATTGTGGGCTATCGTTCACATAGTTTTTCGCGGGCCAATTCGCAATTTCCTTCGTAACCGCTGCCACCCGGTTACCAGGGTTGGGGTGATCGCTCAGAAACTGCGGACCGTTGCCCCCACCTTGCTGCTCAAGTTTTTGAAAGAAGTCTGCCATGGCCTTGGGGTTGTAGCCAGATTTGTATGCAATAATCGCGCCGCCGGCATCGGCTTGAGCTTCGTCCGCTCGAGAGTACTTGAGGGAGATAGCCCCTGCGCCTAGCTGGACACCAAGGCGGGCAAGATTACCACCCACCCCTCCGGGCAGGACTGCTCCAAGTAATCCCGCAAGACCCTGTGTCAGTGACTGCTTGGAGGCTTGCTTGGCCGAGTGCTGCATATAAACGTGAGTCATCTCGTGTGATATTACGCCGGCCAATTCCGCCTCGTTATCAGCCGCGGTAATTGTGCCGAGATTAACAAAGATAGGCCCGCCGGGTATGGCAAAGGCATTGATATCGCTCTCAGGAATAACGTGGAACTGGTAGGGCCAGGAGCGATCCGGCGGAATTGCAGCCGTAAGCCTCTTCCCCAATTGCTGAACATATTGCGTTACCGGACTGGAATCTGGCAGCACGGGCATCTGCTGATAGATCTGTGCCATGGCTTGCTGTCCGACCTGGATTTGCTGGTCTCTGGTTATGCCTCCAGCCGAGCCTGGATCGGGCAACTCCGGAGTCGAACCTACAGCCAACAACCAGCCTGGTTGAGTAGTGATGAGTAAGGTAAGCAGTACTGCCAGCGCGCGTGTGGTGAATGTACGTTGTTTCATGAATTCCACTTTCTAGAAGGAGCCGAGCTCAAGGCGTACCCATGCCCTGGTCCCAATTTTGTGTGATGCGGCGGGGAGTTACTTCAGATGTCTCCGCGAGTAGCTGCTTAGGTTTCTCGAATTCCTCCTCAATCTCCAGGTTTCTATTTCTTGGGTTTGGGTGGGAAGTCGGAATTTTGGCAATCGGTGAGCATGTGGATAAAATCGTACCAGCATGGCGAAGGCCCTCAAGAGACTTGCGCGCAAAAATAGTTTTTTGTATGTGCTCTACAACATTCCCCGGTTGTTCAAGGGATACTATCCCATATTCCTCGATTATCCGTTTGTGCCCGCTCCGCGTTACGGATATGGGAAACCACCGCATCAAAAACTTTATCAGCTATTTTCGGCCGGCAGGTCCCAGTTCATAAATACCCTGAAAGAATTTCGCGGCCTGGATTCTTATCTTTTGCAGATACCGCTGCAACAATCCAAAGAATCAACCGAACCCTGCTGGATCAACAAATGGCTCGACGGGCTCGACACGCTGGCATTGTACGGTTTTGTGTCTTTGAAGAAACCGGCGCAATATCTGGAGATTGGCTCAGGTTACTCCACCAAGGTCGTCCGCCGCGCAATTCAAGATCACAAGCTGGCGACCCGAATCACTTCCGTTGATCCATCCCCGCGCGCCGAGATTGACAAGATATGCGATGAGGTCATCAGAAAACAGCTGCAGGACGTGGATCTCAAACTGTTCAACCGCCTTCGGCCGGGCGACATCCTGTTTCTTGATGGCTCGCACCGCTGCTTCATGAATTCAGATGTCAGCGTCTTTTTTCTGGATATCCTGCCCAATCTGGCTCCGGGGATATTGGTTCATATCCACGACATCGATCTGCCCTATGACTACATGCCCGAACGGGCGGAGTGGTACTACTCGGAACAATATCTGCTTGCAACCGCTTTGCTCGCAGGACACGCTAACTTCAAAGTGGTGCTGCCCAATGCCTTCATCAGCAGGGAAGCGGAGTGCATGCAGCCCTTGCAATCATTGTGGTCCGACGCAAAACTCGCCGGCGTTCCTCCCAAGGGTGTCTCCTTCTGGCTGGAAACAGTGTGAACGCGCTCAACTGCCACATCGCTAATATTGCAGGGTAATTTACATCGAATTTACAACCTGGTGACAATCTCACGATTCGCTTTGCGCGATGATTCTATTCAGTCAGCTCTTAATCTTTCGCTTTAACTGCCCATGAGCAACGACGCAAATACAGGAGGTCTTGTGCCTATCGTACAGACGGAAGATGCAGGTCTTGAGCAAAAAAGCGGCTTTTCCCAGGGTTCAGACCAATCACCCTCTGAAGCGTTATTTCCGAAGTACAATTACCAGATGGAACGAGTGTTGGTGGTCGAAGACGATCGCGCCGTCCAGAGAGCGTTGAAGCGGCTGTTTGAGGCCAAAGGGTACGGTGTGGACGTCGCCGGCAGCGGAACGGCCGCGCTTGAGGCGTTCCATAACGCTCCTCCCTCTGCGGTTGTTCTTGACCTGAGGTTGCCCGGCGCGTCGGGCAAAGAAGTTTGCCGCCAAATCAAGTCCAAGATCCCTTCGCTGCCGGTGATCGTGCTGAGCGCCACCACCGACGTTGTAGATAAAGTTCTTCTGCTGGAACTGGGCGCAGACGATTACGTTACCAAGCCATTCAGTCCGCGAGAGTTGCTGGCCCGGGTGCAGTCGGCGATACGGCGCGCCGCGCGGAGCGGGACCTTATCGGATGTGTTTGTCTTCGGCAATGTTTCGGTGGATTTTACTAAAATGGAGCTTCGGCGGGCGGGCCAGCCCATCGCTCTTACCGCGCAGGAATTCAAGGTCTTGAAGTTTTTTTCGCAAAACCTGGAGCGCGTGGTCACGCGCGAGGAGCTTTTGAACGAGGTGTGGGGTTACCAGAATTATCCTTCCACGCGGACGGTGGATAACCACATCCTGAAGTTGCGGCAAAAAATCGAAAAGGACCCGGCGTTCCCCGTCCATTTCAGGACCGTGCATGGCACCGGGTACAAATTTGTGCGATAGCGGTAGATTTCGGCGCTGTTGAAGGGTGATTGAGAGTGAAGGTTCGACTACGAACCAAGTTCCTTATTGCATTACTGCTGATCTCGACCGGATTGACGGGCACGAGCCTGATGATCGTGCGCCAGACCGTGAACACGCAGATACGGCGCCAGATTATTGCCGATCTGCGCAGTTCGATTCTGACCTTTCAAAACTTTCAGTCAGAACGTGAAATTACGCTCAGCCACACGGCCGAGCTGCTTTCCAATTTGCCCAGTCTCAAAGCGCTGATGACAACCGAACATGCGGCGACTATCCAGGATGAGTCCGAGGATTTTTGGAAGCTCGGTGGCAGCGACCTTTTTGTCCTGGCAGACCGCTCGGGGAAGATAGTCGCGCTTCGCACCTCTGCCCCGGTATTCACCACCGCGATCGCGCAGGAGTCGCTTGACCGTTCCCTGCAATCCGGCGAACCCAGGCAGCAGTGGTGGTTTGGCGCCGGTCATCTCTACCAAATTTTTCTTCAGCCCATCGATTCCGGGCCGGCGAACGCCAGCAATTCGTTAGGAGTGCTGGCTGTAGGTTATGAAATTGATGGCCGCGTAGCCAAAGAGATCAGCCAGATCTCGGCCAGCCAGGTTGCGTTCTGGTACGGCAAATCCATTGTCGTGAGCACACTCCCTTCCGCCCAGGAATCGGAATTCGCCCGGCAGCCGGGTGGAGAATTAAAACTCGATCCCGAAGATGTCCAACTGGGCAATGAACGTTTTCTGGCGGCATCGCTCGAGCTGGCGCCCAGCGCCTCGGAAGGAGTGCACCTCAGTGTTCTGAAATCCTACGACCAGGCCACCCGATTTCTCGCCAGTTTGTACCGCTTCCTGATGGTGCTGGGCCTGGTGGCCATCTTTTGCGAGGGACTGCTGGTTTTTTTCATCTCCCATCGTTTTACGCGCCCCCTGGGTAACCTGGTGGCCGGGGTTCGCGCTTTGGAAAAGGGAGACTTCGCATATCCGCTGGAGCCGCACGGAGGCGATGAAGTCGCTGAGGTGACCGCGGCCTTTGATCGAATGCGCACCAGCCTGCGAAAGGCACAGCAAAAACTGCTGGATGCCGAGCGTCTGGCCACCATCGGGCAGATGGCAAGTTCAATCTCCCATGACATGCGCCACCAGTTGACGGCCATCGTGGCGAATTCGGAATTTTTGTCGGAGCACAAGCTCGACGAACAGCAGCGCGAAGAGTTTTATCATGAGATACGCGTGGCGGTTGGGCAGATGACAGACTTGATTGAATCGCTCCTGGAATTCTCGCGCACACGCGAATCCCTTTCGCTGATTTATGGCAACGTGGGTGAAGTGATGAAGCGCGCTATCCAGTCGGTGCGCGCCAACCCTGAGTTTCAGAGCGTGGAAATTGTGCTCGCCTGCGAGGGTTCCGGCGATTGCTGGCACGACACCAAAAAGCTGGAGCGGGCATTTTATAATCTGCTGTTAAATGCCTGCCAGGCGGTTTCCCGAAGTTCAGGTAAGATTGAGATTACGATTCGTTCCAGCGAAAATGCCATGGAAGTGTGCATTGCAGACAACGGTCCGGGGATTGCCGAAGCGATTCGCGGCCGGCTTTTCGAACCGTTTGTCAGTTTTGGTAAGGAAAATGGCACCGGTCTTGGGTTGACAATTGTTCAGAAGATCATTGAAGACCACGGGGGCGGTGTGGAGATCGAAAACACCCCTTCCGGATTCACAGTATTCAAGATTACGTTACCGCGCTCTCTTTCTCCGCGGTCTGCGGCAGCCGAGGGAAGAGAAACAACCGCTGCTTCGCTGACGACTCGTTGAAACCTTTGATGGAGTGAAGCGAGAGCTTGCCGGCCGGGACGAAGTCTCGCAAAACATAAGGAGGCCCTCATAGATTTTTTGTTGGGCCGAGCCCCTGAGGCCTCGAATTGTATACACTAACTCCGAAATCTTCAGGCCATAATAGAGGATGGAGGCGCATCTATGCCATCGAGGAGTTTCCCCGGTTTTCGTTGTTGTCTTCTTTTATTTTCCCTGCCACTCCTGCTTTCCAGCCGTCAGAATTTATGGGGGCAGGCGCCGGGGCCCGATGTGGCATCCCAGCAGAATACCTCGCTGCAGGAGTCAGTCGTCGAATTGCAGAAACAGGTTCGAGAGCTTCAGGCTGCCGTGCAGGAAATACATGCTGAAGCGGCGCAGTATCGCGCCGAAGTGGTAGCGCTGCAAAAAGAGCTGGAGACCGCGCAGACGCAGCTCGTTTCCAAAACAGCGCCGCCGCCACAGGCTGCGGGAGAAAATCCCGGCCAGGGAGCCGGCAACGCGGAGAATAGCCAGAGTCCTGAACAACCGCTGGCGAGGGTCGAAGAAGAGCAACAACTTTTGAGTGAAAAAGTCGACGATCAGTATCAAACCAAGGTAGAGAGTGCGTCCAAATACCGGCTGAAAGTTTCGGGCATCGTGCTTCTCAATTTATTTGGGAACCAGGGATCGGTTGACAATCTCGATTTTCCCACCACGGCAGCGCCGCGCGCAGCACTGGATTCGCGTGCCAGCTTCGGCGGCTCGCTGCGGCAGTCTCAAGTCGGGTTGGAAGTTTTTGGTCCGGAATTCGCGGGAGCCAAAACCAGCGCCGGCATCCAGTTTGATTTTTCCGGTGGATTTCCCGCTTACTCCAACGGCGTGACCGAGGGAATCATGCGTCTTCGCACAGGAACGGTGCGGCTCGACTGGCGAAACACATCCGTTATCGCAGGGCAAGACAGCCTGTTTTTCTCGCCTTTAACCCCAACCAGCTTTGTGTCTTTGTCCATACCGGCGCTCGCATATGCGGGTAATCTTTGGTCCTGGACTCCGCAACTGCGCATCGAGCATCGCACGGTGATCAGCGATGACTCCAGTTTTGTGTTTCAGGGCGGAATTCTCGATTCGCTGTCCGGAGATACCCCTGCTTCTGTGTATTTCCGCCAACCGCAGGCGGGAGAAAAGTCAGGACAACCTGGATACGCCGCCCGCGTCGCCTGGACCCGCAACGTTTTCGGACGTCCATTTACGTTGGGAGCGGGAGCGTATTATGGCCGCCAGTATTGGGGCTTTGATCGCACGATTGATGGCTGGGCAGGAACTTCAGATTTGAGCTTGCCGCTAAACCGATGGTTTTCACTTACCAGCGAGTTCTATCGCGGACGCGCCGTCGGAGGATTGGGCGGGGGATTGGGCCGCAGTGCGCTGTGGAAAGGGGCGCTTTCCGATCCTGCGACCTCGGTGAGCGGACTGGACTCCATGGGGGGCTGGACTCAGTTAAAATTTAAGCCGACGGAAAGTACCTTGGAATTCAACGCCGCTTTTGGGCAGGAAAACCCCTTCGCCAGGGAAGTGAGGCGGGTGAACGGCTTCTCTGGGGGCCAGCTTTCTTATTTTGATTCTGTGGTGCGGAACCAGAGTGCGTTTGCCAATATCATTTACCGGCCGCGATCGGACCTTGTGTTTTCACTTGAGTACAGGCGCTTGAACACTTTTAGTCTTAACCGCAGCAGCGAGATGGCTAATCACATTGGCACAAGCATGGGGATCATCTTCTGAAACGCGCGCGTTGCATTCCCGGTGCCTGCGTTTGCTGGTGTTATCTTCAGATGATGGGCTGGAAGAAATACGCGTCGCTTTGCACTCTGCTGCTGGCGGCTCTGGGCCAATGTCAGAATGCAACAGTCACAGGACGTATTGATCTGGTCGATAAGGCCGCCGCCGGCGTGGCCGACAAATCCAATGTGGTGGTTTGGCTCACGCCCACCGATGATCCACCCCCCGCTTTGCCCGCCAGTCAGCCGCATGCCCAACTGCTGCAAAAAGACAAAAGCTTCAAACCGCACCTGCTCGTGATTCCTGCGGGCACCGTGGTAAGTTTTCCCAATCGCGACCCTATCTTCCACAATGTGTTTTCCCTGTTCGAAGGTAAACGTTTCGATCTCGGGCTCTACGAGGCCGGCACTACACGAACCGTTCGTTTCGATCGGCCCGGTGTGTCGTATATCTTCTGCAACATTCATCCTGAGATGAGTGCCGTGGTGGTCGTCATGGCCACGCCCTATTATGCAACCTCTGACCGGCGCGGCGAGATAAGCATTGCAAACGTTCCGCCAGGGCGCTACACCCTTCACGTTTGGCACGAGCGCTCGCTGCCGGAGATGCTGAAGAATCTAACCCGCGAAATCATAATTCCCGAAGGCGCGGCTTCGCTTGGGACACTCCACGTGGTCGAGGCGGCAAATCTCTATCCCCATAAGAATAAGTATGGCCGCGATTACGATCCGCCTGGACCCATCGATTCCACCTATGGCCACTAAAGAAGTCTGGATTCGTGCAGGGAACCACAGATATGTTGTGGCTTTCTGAAGACCTACCCCAGAATGCGCCGAACCACAGCCTCCCTCAACTGTGATTCGACGCATCCTGGTTCCTGGAGACGTAAAGTTCTTGCCTTCTCTGTCCAGTTTCAGTTTTTAGAGCTCTACGGCTCTTCAGTAGCAATAAGGGTACGCACGAAGAGAGAACTAAGTGTCACTGCTTAATCGCTGAATTGTAAAAAATTTGTCAAAAACGCCTCGCTCTTGTTACTGAATGCGGTTTGTCGCGGCTTATCGATGTACCGCCAGGCGCTCGTCAGCCGCAAAAGATGGGATATGGGGGGGTAATTATGAGGCTAATTAATAGAGTGGCTGTTATTTTAGCCGGCGCCCTGGTTGTGCAGCATGGAGCACGGTGTGTGCGCAAATGCCAAAAGAGCTTGGAGGGCAGGCAGAAATTCCGGGTTTGGTCAGCGCGGAGAGAAAGACTCCAGCGGCGGATGCACAAAAATTCCGGCGCGAAGGTGACCGTTGTTCGCTCGCCTTCGGCATCTCCATAATCACAGGCGGCTAAGGGCAATTTGCGCCAGCTTTTTTTCGGCGTCTTTCTCGGCCGCCACATTTTTGAGGCCTTCTACTTCAATCGTTAAAACGCGATGCGATGCCAGCACGCGCAACTCCACGCCTTTGCCGGTAAGGCTGTCGGTGAAGTAGGAGTCTTCGCCGAGTCCCGCCGATGGCAGCCTGTCATGCATGCCTTTGTCGATTGTCCTGGTGTTTTGCCAGGATTCGCTCTCGGAAGTGGAAGAGCCGGATCTTACTACAGGGTCGAGGTCCACCGAAAGTTGTTTGGGTGAATTGACCGGATCTGAAGCCGGCGCGTACTGGCATCGATCACCTCCCATAATTTGCACGTGGATGGGAGTGACCGGCTCGCCATAGATAGCTTCGGCGTCGGCCTTGGTCACCAGCGCGCAGGCATTGCCCACGGCGGAATCTTTGAGTGCCGCGGTGCTGTTGCTGAAAGAGTTTCCGGAGGAAGAATCCGGGGAAGAAGAATTCCTGTTGCAGGCCCCCAGACACAACAAAGAAGCCGATAACAAAAGAGCTTTGGCGATCGCATGAGGATTCGGAATATTTAAGCGCGACGTCATCATTTCAATCAATAGCCTGTGTATGTGTAGAATTTGGGCTTTTATGTAACCTGTAATAACACCAAATTGCAAAGCAAACCGCATTTGCACGCTACTGCATCCGGGGAATGGCTTTTTGCGCTACCGCCAGTTCTGCATCCTGCACCGACTTGGCGTGGTCGGGCTTATCGATGCTTTTCATGACATTGATACTGACAAAGCGCTCCCTGGTGAATATGTCCAGGTCCTCCAGAAGAAAATAGGCATCGTCTCCGACTCCAGCCACCGGGTGCATATTTTTCGCGTCCGACTGCTGATAAAGCTTCTTGCCTGCGTCCCACACCTGTTGTTGCTCCCGAATGATCGCGATATGCACCGAGTATGGCAATACGCCGCCATGCACCGTGACCGTCTTGAAATCGCAAATTCTATTACCCCCAAGACTATTCGGTTCCGGATCGCGAACCGGCTCTCCTAAGACCGCTTCAGCCTCAGCCTTGGTAAGCAATTTGCACGGATCGGGCAAACTGGTATCGCCGGTGGCGGCAGGCGTTGCCGCCACAGCGCCGGCTGCGGAATCGGGAGCTGGAACGGAAGCATTCTTGTTCTGGTTGCATGCCGCCAGGCACAATAGCAAAACCGCCGGCAAAGAATATAAAAGATATTTGGCCAGGGTAGAGGTTTTTTGGTCTCTGCAGGACGACATCAACATTTGTCTCTTCTATCAGCGTCGCATTGCCGCTGTCAATTGAGTCGCAGTCGCAGGTTTCGAGACATCAGGTTTTTGCCGAGGTGAGGCGCATGGAGAACATCACCGAGACCAGGCTCAGCAACAGGGCCAAAAGAATCCAGCCCATTCCGGCATTCTTTGCGGCGTTCAGAATGGGATCAAATGTTGAAGCGGTTACTGGAATCTCCCGCGCCGCAGCATGTTGGTCGAGATGCGTAACAATCTCAATAAGAACCAGCACGAGGGCAACGCAGCCGGCGGCCAAGCCGGGTAAAGCATGTTTCCACGGAAACGGGATCGGCGGCGGTGTTGTGGCCTCGCGCCGCACAGCCACCATGACGGAAGCAGTGAAGCCGGAAGAGGGAATAATCTCCTCTTTCTCCGATCCAATGCGGGAGAGAATGCGATCAACTTCTTCGTTTCTCATAAAGCCTCTTTGTTGCAAGCGCGTTCAAAGCGTGGCGCCAGAGACAGCCGCTCAAACTTACTGCGCAGAATTTCTCGCCCACGGAACAATCTTGCCTTCACCGTACCCTCCGAGAGTCCCAGGCTTCGGGCCGAAGCCTGCACATCCATTCCGTGAAAATAAAAGAGCGTTAGTACTTCCCGGTATTTTGCGGGCAGCAACAAGACTGCCTGTCGCACGGCGCGATCGCGGTAGCGCTCTTCCAGCCCGCTATCCGGAGCACGCGGATCTCTGGGCTCGACCACATCATCGAGCGACACTGTACCTGCTGGAATACGCCGCAGCTCGGAGCAATACAGATTTGTAGCCAGTGCAAAGAGCCAGGTGGAAAAAGCTGCATCTTTGCGCCATCCCTTGAGAGCGCGGTAGGTTCGCAGGAACGCCTCTTGCGCCATCTCTTCTGCGCGGCCGCGGTCGCGACAGAAGCGATACGCCAAGCTAATCAGCGGACCCTGCCAGCGGCGAACGATCCCCTCGAAGGCTGAGACATCGCCAGCCAAGACTTTTTCGACGTCGGCCTGATCTTCACTGGCGCTCACCTTTGTCTCCTCTGAAGTACAATCGACGGCCTCAAATTGTACGACCAGCGCGGCATGCAATCGGTTGCATTTTTTTAAGATTACGGATATTTGACATTCGCCAAGATCGTCCAAAAAGCATTACCAAAAAAACGCAACCGGATGCGGGTGTGAGCAGTCCCACTGCATGTAGCGGAAAAACCGCATACAGGAGGTTGACGTGGTTCATCTCGGTATACTGGTAATATTGGTTCCTATTATCCTCTTCATTTGCGTCTTTTCGTTTGTGTCTGTGGCCGCGTGGTCAGACGCCCGGCGGCGAGAGAGAGAGGCCTTCTACAAAAGCGAAACTATCAAAAAGATCGCCGAGACACCGGGTGAGGCAGCCATCAGCGCGCTCGAGTATCTCCGCGAGCAGGAGAAGATAGCCACACAGCGCCGCCATGAGGGCCTCGCACTTGGCGGATTGGTTAGTGCGGCGACCGGCATCGGCCTGTTAATCTTTCTCTACGCACTCATTCCAAACAAAGCAATCTGTCTTGTTGGGCTCATCCCGTTGTTTGTCGGTTTGGCTTTACTGGCTTACTCATATTTTCTTGCACCCAAGGAAGCGAGGGCATCATCTTAAATAGTGTCGGCAGGTTGTTATGGGGAGCGCTTTATGCGCTTGCCAGGCTGGAATTCTGCTAGACTTTAATTTATGCACCGCCTGCTCGCCATTACGGTTTTAGCGGCGGCTGCGGTTCTCCCCCCGCACCTGGGAGCGCAGCGTGGTGGAGGTATGCGCTTCGGTGGTGGAGGGACGCACTTCGGCGGCTCCGGTTTCAGAGGTTCCGCAGGGCCAAGAGGCGTGGCCGGGCCGAATTTCCGCACCTTTCCTGGGTCCAGGGGTTCATTCGGGCATTTTGGGGGCGGGGGGTTCAACCGAGGGTTTGCTTTTACCGGTGTTGGATTCGGACATAATCCGCATTTCCGCCTGTTTGCTGGCTCATGCTTTGGTTGTCGCGGGCGCTTTGGCCGGGGGGGATTTTTCTATCCTTATATATATCCCGGCTACTATTCTTCATACGGCTATTATTCTCCATACTACGATCAACCCTTCTATGATCAATCGTCCTACCCGGCCTACCAGTCGAGTCCAACCGTGGTAGTGCAAGCCGCGCCCCCGGCAGATTACGGCCAGAATCAGCAGCTCGTGGGCGAAGTTGAAGGATTGCGGCAGGAAGTGCAGCAACTGCGGCAAGAGCAGAACTCCCGGCAACAACCCCGTCCCAGCGGGACGCAATCGAGCGCATCAGTTCAGGTATCCGCGACAGTCCTGGTGTTTCGCGATGGACACCGCAGTGAAGTACATAACTATGCCATTGCCGGCACCACCCTTTGGATATTGAACGAGCGCCAGGCCAAAAAAGTGCTCATCTCTGAACTTGATGTTCCCGCAACGCAGGCAGCCAATGCCGAGCGTGGGGTCGAGTTCGCGCTTCCCCAATAGGTCCGTTGCATTCACCGGCGTTCATTACAAAGTCTCCCTAAACCTTCGCATTTGGTGTCTTTTATTTCATCACTTACATCGTTGGATTTGGAGTGGATAACATCAGAATGACTCATCAGCAGCAGATCTCAATCCGCACCACCGGCCACGGAGACATACACGACGTTACAGAGCAGGTCGCGGCCGTCGTTGCCAAGTCAGGGATCCGCACCGGCACAGTGAATGTTTTCAATTTGGGAAGCACCGCCGCTGTGGGACTAATCGAATTCGAGCCTGGCTTGCAGCAGGACTTACCCAACATTCTGGATAAACTCATTCCACCCAGCCGCGGCTACGGTCACGAGCAAGCATGGCACGACGGCAACGGCCATTCCCACTTGCAGGCAACGCTGTTGGGGCAGTCGCTGACCGTTCCCATCGCCGAAGGCAAGCCGCTGCTTGGGACCTGGCAGCAAATCTTCCATCTGGAGTGCGACGTTCGCGGACGCCAGCGCACGGTGGTGGTTACGGTGGCAGGGGATTAAGCGTTGCGCGCGAAAATCATTCCTTTAGAATTGTGAATTGCTTATCCACAGCCAGGGTTGCCTTAGACGCTCACGGCTGTTCGATAGCAAGCCTTACAGGCGGCAATCGCCGATCGGGTGTTTAAAAACCGTGGGGTTATAAAGTTATAAAAAAGATAACGCCGCCGAAGACTCAGTGTAGAATACAGGGCAACAAAGCAATTTTGCCCGCGACCCTGGCCGAATTACCGCGAGCAAAATCTGCAACAGGGCTGTGGAGGCAAATAACTTGATGCTCCGGGACCACGATGAAAACCAACGCCACCAATCGTCGAGAACACAACGCCGCCATGCTCGGTCATTGCCAGAAACTGTACAAATCTCTTCAGCAAGCGACTACAAACCTGGATGCTCTGCGGCAAATCATTAAAGACGCCAACCCCAAGCTGAAGGAGATGTTTCTTCAGCATTGCCAGGACCTGGAAAGCGAACTTTATCCAGCCCAGGCTGCAACCCGGCATTTGCTGGAGAAAGCCACCGGCGAACTGAAGAAAGATCCACGGAAGTAGTGAAGCGGGAATCTCGGCAAGAGCGGCAAGAGCAAAGAGGCAGCGTGGCTTGAGCTCAAGCCAGTGCTGGCCAAAAACGAATTTGACGCGTTGGGTTTACGCCCGTCAACGTTAGTACACTCCTGGTTTGTCCCAAATTATGCCATCACCGTGCTTTTGCCGCGTCGTCGGCTGCACCTTCGTAACTGCTTCGCAGCAAAGTAATGCTTGGCTTGCTTCAATCTCCTTATTAAACTGCAATCCTCCCCTAGAATTTCGGTGCCCGCAATATTCAATAGAGTCTACAAAGATTGGAGATCTGCGTACATGCGAACAGGTTGGGCAATACCGCGTCTATTCGTCGTTCTCGTTGCAGTTACGGGATTGAGTTGGGGCCAGCATGGGCTCGGTACGCTTCAGATCACTGCTCCAACCATGGCAGTTCAGGTCGGGGGCAGCACGACCACGTTGAACGTTCAGCGTGTTTTCTTTCGCGCTCCCAATCGCACGCTTCCTGTTTCCGCCAGATGGTATTCCTCCGATCCGACGATCGCCACTGTGGATATTCACACCGGCATGGTTACCCCCGTTGCCGCCGGTACTATCACTGTTACGGCCATCAGCGGTCCCTTTGTCGCCAAGACTGTAGTTGAGGTAGTGCCAACCGGAACAGTGACCGCCCTGGCCATTGCGTCACCTGATAGTTCAATCGCAAAAGGACTGACCGAGCAATACACCGCCACCGCCACCATTGGTGGTAATCCTGTGGATGTAACCGCGGTAGCCTCGTGGAGTTCCACGATAGCCGCTGTAGCTCCCATCAACACAGCAGGCTTGGCGAAGGGCATGGCAGTCGGAGGCCCCACGAATATCCAGGCTTCTCTGACAGTCGGAGCGACTACCGTCAGCAGCAACCAGCTTCCGCTCACAGTTGGACCAGCGGTCCTGCAGTATGTGACAGTCTCGCCGTCGTCCATATTTATGGGAGCCAATACAACCCTGCAGCTCATCGCCACCGGGCATTGGACCGATGGCAACCGCAACGAAACTAATAATGCTACTTGGGTTTCAAGCGATACAACGAACGTCGCAACGTTCAGCAATACAAATATAGGATTGCTCACAGGTATCGGAATAGGCGGCTCGCATGCAGCCAACACCGGCACCATTACGATGACCCTGAACCCCTTGCCTGCACAAAATATTCCCATCAGCGTCATGACCGCCGCTGAAGCCGGACGCTTCCTGGAACAGGCCACCTTCGGGCCCTCGCCCGCTGATGTCGCCCATCTGCAGAGCATTGGATTCGATGCGTGGCTCACTGAGCAGTTCGGCATTCCGCAGGCCTATTCGAATTATCCTGCTGCCCCCGATATTCCTACGGTGCAGAACCAGTTCTACTTCAACGCGCTCCAGGCCCCAGACCAGTTGCGCCAGCGCGCCGCCTTTGCCCTGGAACAGATCTGGGTCATCTCGTCCAATAAAGTGAGCGACCCCAATGCCTTCGTGCCCTGGCAGAACATGATGGAGCGCGACGCCTTTGGGAATTACAGGAGCCTGATGTCTGACGTTACCCTGAGTCCCGCGATGGGTGTTTACCTCGACATGGTGAACAACGACAAGCCTGCGGGAAATCCCCCGAGCAACCCCAACGAGAATTACGCCCGCGAGCTGCTGCAGCTCTTTACCATCGGACTCTATCAGCTCAACGCCGATGGCTCACAGGTGCTTGACGTCAACAACAATCCGATTCCCACCTATGACGAAAGCATAGTGCAGGGCTTTGCTCACGTATACACGGGGTGGACCTTCCCCACTCAACCAGGCCAGATTCTTCATAAGCACAATCCAGCCTATTACGGTGTTGCCCCCTATGGGAGCCCGATGCAGAACGTTGCCTCGAACTACGACACACTGAGCAGCAAAAAGCTGCTCAATAATGTGTCACTCAGTCCGAATAGCAGCCCCACAGCCGCGCAGGACGATCTCAACGCTGCTTTAGACAACATCTTCCAGGACACGACCATGGCGCCGTTCGTCTGCAAACAGCTCATCGAACACCTGGTGAAGAGCAATCCGTCGCCGAACTATGTAACGGACGTGGTGAATGTGTTCAACAATGACGGAAATAACGTCCGCGGCAACTTGCAGGCGGTGATCAAGGCAATCCTGATGGATCCCGAGGCTCGGGCCGAGGACTTTACCGTATTCCCAGCTCTGGCCGATCCCAATGATGGCCATCTGCGCGAGCCTGTTCTCTTCATGACTTCTGTGGAGCGGGTTCTGAGCTCTACCGATACCGGCGGCTCTCTTGAGTTCCTGGGGAGTACGATGGGACAGGATATTCTCAATTCGCCCACCGTCTTCAACTTCTATCCCCCGGATTACGTCATTCCGCAAAATTACTTTAACCCGGTGCAGAACGGGGTTGTTGGCCCGGAATTTGCTCTTGAGACCCCCACCACGGCTGTGAGCCGTGCAAACTTTGTCGCCTCGGTCGTCTTTGGTTCGTCAATCAGCGCCACAGTGAACAGCTACAAGCCGTTGGCGGGTAATGCGGCAAATCTGGTGGATGCGCTCAACCTGCGGCTTATGCATGGGCAAATGTCTTCCGGGATGCGCACTGCAATCATCAATGCCGTCAATTTCTATTCAGCAACGTCAACGACCACTCGCGTACAGACGGCAATGTATCTGATTCTGTCGTCATCGCAATATCAGGTGCAGCATTGAGAAGTGAGAAGGAAGAAGTAAGAAGGAAGAAGTAGAGAAAGCACACAAGAAAAATTGAGGAGTCACACATGTCGCGTTCGTCGATTTCAAGAAGAGATTTTATCCGCCTGAGCTGCTGCTCTGCCGCCGCCGGCGCTGCTCTAGCTACCGGGATGGGACGCTTTGGCCTGGTCAACGCTTACGCTCAGGGGCCGACATACAAGGCCCTGGTTTGTATCTTTCTCTTCGGGGGCAATGACGGGAACAATACAGTGATACCCTTCAATACCGCTGGATACCAGGCGTATCTGACAGCGCGAGGCGACAGCGTCGCCAATCCCACCGTGGCTCTGGGGCTGCCGCAAGGCGCGTTATTGCCTGTCACGGCCGGCCTTAACCCACAGCCTTACTCGGCTTTCGCCTTGCATCCTCAGATGGCTGGCATTCAGAGCCTGTACAACAGCGGCAAAGCTGCTTTGGTTGCCAACGTGGGTACTCTGGTGAAGCCGATTTCGCAGTTCCAATATACCCATGGCCAAGTGCAGGTTCCTTCTGCGCTCTTCTCTCATTCCGACCAGCAGAATCAGTGGCAGACCGCTGCTCCCAACAGCAATGGCAATAGCGGATGGGCGGGGCGTACCGCTGATAAAACGCAAAATGCGCTAAATACAGGCGCCAAGATCCCTATGATTGTATCTGTCGCTGGCGCCAACATATTTGCTACCGGTCTTGCCACACGTCCGGCGGCCGTGAATCCTGGCCAAACATCGGCATTCAACAATTTGGATAACAATCGCAATACCGCTATGCAGAATTTATTGACCTTAGACAGCGGCGTATCGCTGGTGCAGGCCGCCAGCAACATCACCGGCTTTGCCTTTGCCGATAGCAATAATCTGGCTGCGGCGCTGGCGATGTTTAAGAACACGCCTTTACAGACGGTCTTCCCCAACACTGGAATTGGCGGTCAGCTCAAGCAGGTGGCGCAGATCATCCAGGCGCGTGGGGCCCTCTCCAGCAACCGGCAGATTTTCTTCTGTTCCATGGGCGGCTTTGATACGCACAACCACCAGCTTCCCGACCAGGGCACACTTCTGGGCCAGCTCAGTGCCGGCATGATGGCGTTTTATAACGCTACGGTCGAAATGGGCGTTGATCCGCAGGTCACTTCATTCACCCTCTCCGACTTCGGGCGCACTCTACAGCCCAGCTCTGGCGCCGGCAGCGATCATGCCTGGGGAAGCCACCACATCGTCGTGGGTGGCGCTGTGCATGGCACTGAAATGTATGGTACATACCCGACCCTGGCGCTCGGAGGGAACAATGACACCGATACAGGATCGTCGGCCCGTGGGCGCTGGATACCCACCACCTCCGCTGACCAGTACGCCGCCACCCTGGCCACCTGGTTCGGTGTCGCACCGGCGGTCGGACTCGGAACAGATTTGTCCTATATTTTTCCCGACCTGATTAACTTTCAGAACGCTGGGCTGCCCATCAAGCTGGGGTTCATGGGATAAAAAACAAAAGGGACAAAATCGCTTTGTGCGATGTACCCAAAAATTGTCATCCTGATCCCGCGAAGCGGGAGAAGGATCCCGAGGATGTCTCAGTTGCCGATGCGGACGTGAGGCATTCTCTGAAGAAATTTCTTTTCCGTGCAGCTTGGAAGCAGCCAGCTTACTTTTGTCCTGCGTGGGCGTTCTTTGGGCACAGAAAATATGGATTCTAGATTGAGACTATGGGTTCCCTGGGTTTGAGAAAGCTGCTTTTCTTGTTGGCCGTGATATATGCCTCGCTCTCGGCTGCCGCCGCCACCAAGCACGTGCAGGTTGGAAATATTTTTTTTACGGATGTTGCCAGCGGTACCACCAACCCAGCGATTACAACCATCAACGTAGGCGACACCATCGAGTGGGATTGGGTCGCCGATGGCGGCACCCATACAACGACCTCCGGTACCTGCCAGGGCGAAAGTTGTTCACCGGACGGTTTGTGGAATAACCCAGTCACCCAGCAAAATCCAACGTTTTCCCGCACATTCAATACCCCAGGGACATTCACGTACTACTGCATACCGCACCTGGTCGAGATGCAGGGAACCGTGATCGTCACCGCCGATTTTACAGTTTCCATCTCCAATTCCACCGGGGGCAACGTTGGAGGTCCCATATTTCCAAGCCAGCAGACCGTCTTTGACGGCAACCTTGTCGCCACAATCGGATTCAACAGCCCGGTCTCTTTGAGTTGCCAGGCCGGCAGCACGGCGCTTCCATCGCCCTGTATTCCGGCGCCGGCGAACGCAACACCAGACTTCCCCTTCACCGTCACAGCCGGCGCCAATACTCCAGGTCATTACAGCTTCGCAGTGCAGGGCGTCGGCGGCGGGATCACGCATTCCTTTCTCGATGTGAATTTCGATGTGGTTGATTTCGGAATCGCGGCTCCGTCCCCTGCCTCGATTACAGCCTTTTCCGAGCCGGCCTCATCGACCTCTACGTCATCCAACGTGACCCTGACTGCCGCTGGAAGCCTTCCCGACAGCGTGACTCTTGCTTGCGAGAACAACACGCTTCCTCCGGGTGCTACGTGCAACTTTGCGCCAACGGGACAGCCAGCAGGACAGTACAATCCCACGGCCAGCGCGCCTATCACGGTTAGCGTGTCCATTACTATCCCTGCTGCGACAATTGCTGGGGACTACAACGTTGTGCTGGATGCGACTTCGGACACCAACGTCGGCAGCGTCACCAAGACACAAGGGCTCACATTGCACGTCGTGCAGTTTGCTGCTTCGGCATTCCTGCCTTCCGCAGTCACGATTGGGGCAGGGAACATCTCGGATTCGGCCACGACTCAGCTCACGGCCACGAACTTTCCCAATCCTGGCACAGTCACCATGGCTTGTACCGCGGGATTGCCGGCAGGAGGGGTGTGCAGCTTTTCTCCAGCGATTGTCAGTAGTTTTCCGTCGAATCCATCTGTCACTGCATCTGTACCCTTCAACACACCTATGCAGAGCCCTACTCTCACGATTACAGCGACTGGAAACTCAAATGGGGCTTCAGCCATGCAGACCAAGTCGCTGACTTTAAATGTGCCCGCTCCCGATTTTTCTTTAGGTACGCCGTCGCCTGCAACGGTCAGTATGATGAACAACTCGTTCTCGCAGGCTGTAACGGTTTTGCTCACGCCTACGAACCTGGCTGGAGTGCTAACGCCGAGCTGCGGCGGCAACATGCCCTCGGGGGTTTCCTGCATTTTTTCGCCTTCTACATTCGTCAGCGTGAAGGGACAACCCGTGAGCTTTATCGTGTTTTTTGCGGCTAACGCGGTCAATGGGGCGACTGCAGGCTCTTATGCGGGCATTACCATTAATGTCGATGCCACAATTAATGGCACACACATCGCCCATAACATCCCTCTGACCCAACTCAATATCATGACTCCCGGCGCCAGTACGACCATTGCGTCTACTCTGGCAGCAGTGAATTCTGTTACGAACGCTCCATTGACCAACGTGGGCGATCCGAACCTTACCATCACCACATCGGTAGATAACAGTGGAAGCACCTACACCGCTGCAGTCTGGCAGATCAACTTCTCTAATCCGGTTATCTTAGTGACCTCATCGAATCTCAGTTGCAGCCAGGTTTTGCCTACGGCAATTTCCTGCAATATCGGCGATGTTCCGGTGATCAACGGGAACCATTATTCGTTCAATGTCATACCGCTCTTTGAGCGTTCTGTGGGAATAACCAGCGTGGTGACGTCTCCAACTGTGGGATCTATCAATCTGACCGGCAACAGCGCGACAGCGCCCACGGTACAGATACGCCTACGACCTTTGGTGCGCAAGGGACTTGTGCCCAAAGCGCCGTAGCATCTAGTCAAACTCCACTTTCTCGAATCCCAGTCCGGTGAGCATGCCGGTAAGGGTAGCGCGGGCGTTCTGTTTTGCCGTGTTCAGGATTCCGTCTTGCAATGCGGCCTCCAGCAACTGGCGCTCGGCCTCCTGCCGGACTTGGGTTTCCAGGTTCGGGTCCACGCGGACCAGCAATCCGGTTTGCCGCGAGTAAACCCGGGTGCGCGATTCGTCAACCCGGGTTATAAAAATCTGCGGCTGGGGCAGGCGCACGCGAACGTCTTTTCCTAAAATGGTAATGTCGCCGGGCTGCAGCCGCGAAAAATCTATGCCAGCCACAACTTGTCCGTGCACCAGCATGAGCAGGCGGTCGCCGGTGAGGAAGTCCGGCAGGACGGGGTTATCTTTTTCCCCGGAGACGATCTTATCCATGGTATAGACCACGGTTTCCAGGCGTTGTAGCTGCTGGATGCGGTCTACCACAGTCGGCTGGCTGGTGATGCGAGTGTTGCGTCCTGATATGGCGGACCAAAGCCGCTCCAGCGGCCCAGATTCCGCACGCATGGCGATCAGCGCGAACACCACAATAGCAATCACGCCGAGCAGCAACCCCAGGATGAACATGAAAGGCCTGGATTTGGCGCGCGAAGCCGAACTCGATGGATGTTCAGAAGTCAGGGAACTGGGCATAGTGTGTAATGCCTGTCAGTCAATGGTAATGCAGGCAGTATAGTTCAAAAAACAATCGGAAAACCCTAAATAGCGGGCGCCGTAGAGGTTTCGTAGCCTACTCTGAAGCTGGCCCGGCAACCTTTTTTCGCGGCCTGCGCACCAGTTCGCCCCGGCAGTTCGGACAAACAAAATCCATCGCTTGGGCGCAATTCTCACAAAATGTGCATTCGTAGGCACAAATAAATGCAATGCCGCCGGCAGGCAGGGAAGCGTTGCACTTCTCGCATCTTATTCTAAGTTCCAGCGTCATCAGCTTCTATCTTAATGAAGAAAAATGTCAGATGTCCGATAGTGTTCAGGGCCAGGTTTCCCAGACCAGCCGTCTTATAATAATTGACGGGGGCCATTATGGAATCCCGCAAATACACTCCCACCGGACCGTTATCCGCGTTCCTCGATTGTTTCTGGTATTGGCAAGGCGCACCGCAGACGCATGCCAAAGAGCGCCTTATGCCCAATGGGGAGTGCAGCATCATCTTCAATTTACGTGATGATCCCATTCTTATCTATGATGCTGAAGATACGGGCCGGTACACTTCTCACGGCCTTGCACTCGTTTCGGGCCCGAAAACGAAGTGCTTCGTGATCGACACCAGCCAGGAAGAGCGCGTATTCGGAATCCAGTTTCAACCCGGCGGGGCGTTCCCGTTTTTCAGGCTCCCAGCCTCGGAGCTGAAGAATGCCGATGTAACGCTGGAATGCTTGTGGAAAGCCGCTGCAAGTGAGCTGCGAGAAAGATTGCTGGCGGCTGCTACCATTGATTCGATGTTTGCGCTGGCCGAACAATATCTTCTTGCACAGCTCGTCAGGCAGCTTCAGCTTCATCCTGCGGTCGATTTTGCGCGACAGCACTTTTGCCGTGCTCCGCACCTGACAACGGTGGCATCTGTGCTGGGCAAGATCGGCTTGAGCCAGCACCGGTTTATTCAACTGTTCCGCGATCAGGTCGGCCTGTCCCCCAAAGCCTTTTGCCGCGTGCGCCGTTTTCAGCGCGTGCTGCGGGCTGTCCACGGCTCGCGTGATGTGGACTGGGCGCATGTGGCGTTGGACAGCGGTTACTACGACCAGCCTCACTTCATCCACGATTTTCGCGCGTTTTCCGGACTCACCCCATCACAATATCTGGCGCGCGCCACCGAGCACCTGAATCATGTGCCCATGGAGTGACATGCGGAGTTCTGCGGATTGTCAGGGCACGAACTTAGAGGTTGGGAAACTCAATTTCTTGTCATTTCCGGTCCCGCTTTGCGGGTCGGAATGACAATGCAAGCATGATCCTGAAACTCGTGGCGTCCGCTAACCGGGGATTTTTCTGCAAGCTCTAAATCCGTGCTCGGGCAGGTCCTCACATTTTTGGCTTTGATTCAAAGGCTGACGGGGGATCAGTTTTTTACAATACGGGGTCTCGCATGGCAGGGCACAATGGGCGTCGAGGAGAAAAACCCATGTCTACGATTCAGCCCTTTCCCGATGGCTACCACAGCGTGCAGGCTTATCTCATCGTCAAAAATTGCCCTGCCGCTATTGAGTTCTACAAGAAAGCATTTGGCGTAACTGAGCGCATGCGTACGACCCAACCAGACGGTACGATTGGCCACGCTGAAATCCAGTTCGGAGACAGTTGCATCATGATGGCCGATGAGAATACAGAAATAAATGCATTCAGTCCACAACATTACGGCGGCTCGCCCGTCAGCATCGTGGTATACGTCGAGAATTGCGATGCGATGTACCGTCAGGCCATCGCTGCCGGGGGAAAGAATCTTCGGGAACCCCGGGACGAGTCTTATGGCGATCGCATGGCCGGCGTGCTTGATCCGTTTGGGTTCACGTGGTGGATTGCCACGCATATCAAAGACTTGGCGAAGAAAAGCTCGGAAAACTACGCTGAGGAGCACTCCCTATGACGACTGATCAGTTTCGCAGCATGGCCTTGAGTCTTCCAAAAACTGAAGAGAAAGCTCATATGGGTCACCCGGATTTTCGAGTTGCCGGCAAGATATTCGCCACGGTCTGCTACCCGCGAGAGGGCTGGGCGATGGTGAAATTAACGCCCGAGCAGCAGCAGGAATTTATGCGCGACGAGCCTGATGTATTTGTTCCGGTGAAGGGCGGTTGGGGAAAAATGGGATGTACGAACGTGCTTCTTAAGAAAGCGAAAAAAACAGCCGTCCACCGCGCGCTGCTCGCGGCCTGGCGCAACCGGGCGCCGCGCAATAGCTGACATTTGTCATATGCGATTGATGACACCCGGCACTGGCCCTCAGGGCCCTTTGTCGCCGATATTGATAGCGGAACAGGACGTCGCATTTTTACAAGCAGAGTTGCGGGAAAATTCCAGATAATGTTTGTAGAATATAGTTTCAAATCGAGTGCGTTGTGGGTTTCAACCGAACTGGCCGTAATTGCAGGTTGCCGGTTCATCAACATTTAATACTGCGGTGCTATTGGTTAGGAGCTGTTGTCGCTGGCAAGAATGGCTTAACTTCCAACAGCCTGCGTTTTCATAATTGCACGCTCACATCGTTGAGCGCCCCACGTCTGAGGAAATCATGAACGATTTAAAAGCCGAGCTCGCATCTCTTCGCATTGACCGCGGTTCCAAGCCGCGCTCCGGCTGGCGATGGATGCTTTACCTCGGTTTTTTTATTCTGGTCGCCGCCGGACTGGGCTTCTATTTCATCCCCGGCAGCAGTCTGACAGCGGCTGAAGTTGAGACCGTGCGTCCGACGGTGCAGAATTTCAGCCAGGCCATCGCGGGCTCGCCTATCCTGACCGCGTCGGGCTATATCGTGGCCCGCCGTCAGGCGGTGGTTTCCGCCAAAATTCAGGGACGCTTGTCTCAATTGATGGTAGAGGAAGGCAGCAAGGTGCGCGAGGGCGAAATCATCGCCCGCCTCGATAGCGCCGATTATCAGGCGCAAGTCGAGGTTGCCCGAGCGCAGGTGCAGCACGCTGAGGCCGATCTGGCCGAGCAGCAACGGCAGCAGCGGATCACTGAAAAATTAACGCAAGCCCGCGTCGATTCGCAAGACCAGTTGGATGCCGCCATCAGCCGCGTCCGGCTGGCCGAGGCGGCGTTGTCTCAAAGCCGTGCCAACCTCACTTTGTGCGACGCCAACTACCAGAACACGCTCATCCGCGCTCCCTTCGCCGGCGTCGTAGTCAAAAAGATGGCAGAAGTAGGTGAAAGCGTAGCCCCCATTCCACCGGGCGTGAACATATCTACAGCTTCGGGAGCCATCGTTGCGCTGGCTGACATGGCCACTTTGGAAATTGAAGTAGACGTGAGCGAATCCAACGTAGCCAAGCTGCAGCCCGATCAGCCGGCAGAAGTCTCGGTAGAAGCTTTTCCTGACCGTAACTACCGGGCGGTATTGCGCCAGGTAATCCCGACGGCGGACCGCACCAAGGCCACAGTCACAGTGAAGGTTACTATTTTGGATAAAGATAAAGACCTGAAACCTGAGATGACGGCGAAAGCTACTTTTTTAGAACCCGCAAAGAAGGGCGAGGTTCCAATGGATTCCAGTAAACCCATTGTGACCGTGCCCAAAGACGCCATCACCACGCGCCAGGGCAAATCGGTGGTTTTTGAGGTCAGGGATGACAAGAAAGTCTACGAGCTTCCTATAACTACGGGAACAGAAAATCAAGACCAGGTCATAATCAAGCAGGGACTGGCGGGCTCCGAGACACTGGTGCTCCATCCCGCCGACAAACTCAGAGAAGGCGATGTTGTAAAGGTAAAAGGTTAGGAGATTTTTATGGCAACCGTGACTGCTGAAATAGGGACCGCCGCGGCGGCGGTCAACGTCCAGAATGTTCGCAAAGTCTACCACCGCGACAGCCAGGAGATCGTAGTTCTCGACGGCATTAATCTTGCTGTCCCGCAGGGCGAGTTCGTGGCCCTGATGGGGCCCTCCGGTTCGGGCAAGACCACGCTGCTGAACCTGATTGCGGGCATCGATCGTCCCACTTCGGGAAGGGTGATTGTCGCCGATACCGATGTCGCCGCGCTCTCCGAAGGCGCATTGGCAAAATGGCGCAGCCACAATGTGGGTTTTATCTTCCAGTTCTACAACCTCATTCCCGTCTTGACTGCGGTGGAAAACGTTGCGCTGCCGTTGATGCTTTCCCCGCTCTCCGGCAGACAGCGCAAAGAAAGGGCTCTCACGGCGCTGAAGATTGTGGGATTGGCCGACCGTTCAGAGCACTACCCCAAGCAGCTCTCCGGCGGACAGGAGCAGCGCGTCGCCATCGCCCGCGCCTTCGTGACCGATCCTAAAGTCCTGGTGGCCGACGAACCGACAGGCGATCTCGACGCCAAAAGCGCGGAAGAGATCCTGAACTTGATGCAAACCCTCAACCAGGAATTCAAGAAGACCATCGTAATGGTCACGCACGATCCACGCGCCGCCCAGCGGGCGCATTCCCAGAAGCACCTGGAAAAAGGCGTGCTTCTCAAGGGCTAAATATGAAATATGTACCGTTCATCCTGAAACACCTGCGGCGAAACTGGATCCGCACCACCAGCACCGTGCTGGCCATGGCGGTATGCATCTTCCTGTTTTGCACCTTGCAAACTTTTATCAAGGCGGTGAGCTGGAACCTGCAGAGCGCCAATGCTTCGCGGCTAGTGACCCGGCACAATGTCAGCCTGGTCTTTTCTTTGCCCCTCTCCTATGAAGCCACCATCGCCGCCCTGCCGGGAGTGAAGAGGGTCAGCATTCTTTCCTGGTTTGGAGGCTCGCGCGATATCAATAAACCGTCTGATTTCTTTCCGAATATGGCGGTTGAGCCTGAGACGTATCTGGCCATGTATCCGGAATATATTGTTCCGGAAGACCAGAAACAGGCATTCTTCCACACGCTGCGTGGATGCATCGTCGGCAAGAGCACCGCGGAAAAGTTCCATTGGAAGGTGGGCGATATGTTTCAACTGGAAAGCTTTATCCCCCCGTATCGTGTGGGTAAGCCTTTTGAGTTCGTAGTCAGCGGAATCTATGACACCGACCCGATACGCTATCCGGGAACTGACACCACCGCGATGTTCTTTAACTACAAGTATCTTTATGAGAATACCGGCCATCGTGTGCAGCCGGGCACTTACACCATCGAAATCAACGATCCTCAGCAGGCCGGGACCATCAGCAAGACCATTGACGGGCTTTTTGAAAACAGCGATGCCCAGACCCACACCGAGACAGAATCTGCCTTCCGCGCCGGCTTTGTTTCCATGGCCGGAAACCTGGCGCTTCTGTTGAACGGGATTGCCATCGCCGTCATGTTTACCATTCTGCTGGTCACGGCAAACACGATGAGCATGGCCGTTCGCGAGCGCCGCACCGAAATTGCGGTCCTCAAGACCCTTGGATTTCCCAGTGGATTGGTCATGGGCCTGGTGTTAGGCGAGTCGCTCGTATTGGGCGCTTTAGGCGGTACGGTGGGAATCCTGTTGGGCAGGCTCATGATCAAAGCTTTGCCGAATCTGCCATTGATTGGTGATGCGGTACGAGGATTTCCTAATCTTGGCATGTCAGTCTCTATCGGCAGCTTGGGAATGGGCGTTGCATTGTTCCTGGGGCTGGCTGCTGGTTTTGTCCCGGCTTTTCTCGCCTATCGCGCGAGGGTCACCGAATTATTGAGGCAAATCTAAAATGGCGCTTCCTCTTTCATATAACATCCGGAATCTTATTGTCCGCTGGAAGGTGACACTGCTGGCTATTGTTGGTATTGGACTGGTCGTCACCGTGTTTGTCATATTGCTCTCCATGTCCAGCGGTTTTAGTTTGGCATTGCGGGCCACCGGCCGTCCCGATAATGGCATCGTGGTACAGCGCGGCTCTGGGTCGGAGCTGACCTCGTGGTTTACCCATGAGCAGGCAAACTCGATTGTGACCGACCCGCGTGTGGCCAAGGGAAGTGACGGCCAGCCGCTGGCTTCCCCTGAGCTGGTCATCGTAGCCAATATGCTCAAGCGTGAGACCGGCCAGCCAACCAATGTCACAGTGCGCGCTGTGACCCAGAAGGCCTTTCAGGTACGTACCGGAATCAAGATTGTTCAGGGACGAAACTTTACGCCCGGCCTGGCCGAGGTTATCGTTGGCCAGCGTATCCAGGAGCGCATGCAAGGCCTCGATATCGGCTCCAAGATCAACATTCAGAAGCACGAATTCACCGTAGTCGGCGCATTCACGGCCGAAGACGGTTCTTTTGAAAGCGAGATCTGGGGCGACTTTGATGCCATGCGCGTTGCCTTCCGCCGCAGTGACGGGCAGGATTCTCTCACCGTGCGCCTGGTTGATGCCAAGACGCTTCCCAAGTTTAACGAAGAGATCAAAGCCGATCCCCGAATGCAGCTTGAGATGATTCAGGAGCGCAAATACTACGAAGACCAGGCCGGCGTGGTTTCCAAGGCCCTTCTGGGACTAGCCGGTTTTGTGTCTTTCGTCATGGGGATTGGCGCAGTCTTTGGCGCCATGAACACCATGTATGCCATCGTCGCCGCGCGGACCCGTGAAATTGGCACTCTTCGCGCCCTGGGCTTTTCCCGCTTTAGCATTCTCTTCGCTTTCGTTCTGGAAGCGGTCTTCCTGGCGCTGATGGGAGGATTGCTGGGCTGTTTACTGTCCTTCCCGATGAATGGTTTTACGACGGGAACGGGATTTACCGCCAGCTTCAGTGAAATTGCATTCGCATTTCACATCACTCCTATGGATCTGGCCCAAGGTCTGATCTTTGCCCTGGTCATGGGAATCATCGGAGGCCTGCTGCCCGCCCTCCGTGCCGCCAGGTTGCCCATCACCACCGCGTTGCGCGAAGCGTAAATAAGCAGCTTTCAGCCTTTGGGGCCAAACTTGGCGGTGCCCACACGCGCGGCCAAGCGCGTGTGGAACAATTTTGAAGTGTCATCCTGATCCCGTGAAGCGGGAGAAGGACCTCGGATGGAGACGGGGAACCACCCGCGGCTTCAATCGGACCATACAGGATTTGTCCGTAACCAAGCCTGGGGTGCCCACACGCGCGGCCAAGCGGGTGTGGGAACAATCGGTCGGGATGGCCCTCCTCCCTAAGTTAGCTTCTTTTGCCATACGTGGATTTTCTTCCGCAAGCAATCAAAAATTGAACTCTGGTATCAAATCCTTGCCTTCTGTGAAATTGCTGGCATGATCTATTTGGGCGCTTGCCCCGCTGCTCTTTGAAAACTCGATCCACGCCTCCCTGGCTCCAGGGCGGCCCAAGGAGAGTTCTGTTCACTCCTCGGAGGTTACTTAGTAACCCCCCCCACCCCCTCAAACAGCTCCACGTTCGAAGGGCCGATCGCTGACCTCATTTTTTGAGCGCCCAGCTTCACTACTCCCGCGCTACTCTAGCCCTCGCCGTATTTGACTGATTGTGAGTGGTTTAACGCCGCATGGACTACTTAAAGTAATACCCCCTCCCTCCCACTACTTAGATGTACCCGAATTCACGCGATCCTGGCAGCCACAAGATGCTTGCTGTGCGCTCACAGGACAAAGGTGCAGAGCCGATCTGACGGGGGAGACGTAACGAGCTACGTCTCTACCATTCATTCCTCATGCTCCCTCCTTCATCCTCGCTGAAGGCTAAGTAGCGCATTTCCAACCAGTTATCCCTGCAATCAGCCTACAGCTTAATGCACAAAACTGCCATTCACTGCCAAATTCCCGCTGCTGAACCGATGGTGGTTGAGGCTAAGTAGTTGACCCACTAGGATATAGCGTTCCGAGCCATATTGTGGGCGGAAGCGTAATGCCGTTTCATTTCTGAGCGGTAAAAGTGCTGGTCCTTCTTAAGGAGAACACACGAGATGCATAAGCCGATCAAACATGTGGAAAAGGCAGTGACCGTGGCCGCCGATGCGGCGTGGAAATTTTTTGACCTTGTCAACCGCATTAATCCCAACCCATCGTTCACGCCCAAATGGTCAGACAAGCCGCTGCTCAAATCCTATGAGAAGTCGAAGCCGCCGCTGGGCTGGCCGCGCAGCACCGATTCGCTATGCCCCAGGTGCGTCCCGGAAATTCGCCAGCAGATCGTCGACGGCAAGCTGCCGCACGAAATCCTGCTCAATGAGAGGGTCGGTGAGATCAAGGCGCAGGTCATCGAGCGCGACGGCCAGATCCTTATGGTGAAAGATTGCCCCAAGCATGGCCATTTTGAAGACGTTATGGCCATCGACACTGACTTCTTTAAGCATCTTGAAGAAGTTTTCCCCGGCCGCGATATCCGCGCCCACAACGATGAGAAGCTGCACAACCACGGCAGCAGCACAGTGAAGCACGGTCGCGGTTCGGTGCTGACCATTGACCTCACCAACCGCTGCAACATGATGTGCGATCCCTGCTTCATGGACGCCAACCAGGTGGGCTTCGTGCACGAGCTGACATGGGACGATATTAAGACCCTGCTCGACAACGCCATCTCCATCAAGCCGCGCCGGCAGATGTCGGTACAGTTCTCCGGTGGCGAACCCACAATTTCGCCCTACTTCCTCGATGCCCTGCGTTACGCCCGCAAAGTAGGCTATAACAGCGTGCAGGCTGCCACCAACGGCATTGAGTTCGCCAAGAGCCTGGATTTCTGCAAGCAGGCCGCTGAAGCCGGCCTGCGCTATGCCTACCTGCAATTTGATGGTATCGGTAACGCCGCTAACGAGCACCGCAAAGTCGGCAACTTGTTTGACGTAAAACTGAAGGCCATCCACAACCTGCACGAAGCTGGTGTGGAAATTGTGCCTGTAACCACGATCGTCAACGGCATTAACAACGAGCAGGTGGGAAGGATCATCCAGTTTGCGCTGGAGAATCCCAGGGTCATCTCTTTCCTTTCGTTCCAGCCGGTCTCTTTCACCGGACGCGATGAGGCTGTCACCGACGAGCGGCGCAAAGCGCAGCGTTATACGCTGTCACACCTCGCCCACGACGTGAAGAACCAAACCGGCTTAGGCGAGCCTACCCGCGATTGGTTCCCCATTTCGTTCATGAGCACCTTTTCCGATTGGGCCGATCTGGTGCACGGTCCAAACTCTGATTGGGGACACCTGAGCTGCGGCTGCCACCCTAACTGCGGCGTCGGTATGGCAGTCATGATTGACAAAGAAACCAAAGAGTCCGCCCCAGTCACCGCTTTCCTGAATGGCGAGCGCCTGGCAAAAGACGTAGCCAAAATCAACGATGCTGCCCGTGGCCGCTTCTTGTCGCTCTTCGGTATGTCACTGGCCCTGTTGCGCAACTACAATCCTTATAAGTCCCCCACCCACTTCAAATTGATGGACCTGCTGAAGAAGTTTGACAAAGCTTTCGGGGCCACCAAGGGCGCCAACGAGAAGTATGGCAGCGTCAAAGGCGACCGTACCATTGAAGACATTAAAAAGCGCCGCCAGGACCGCTGGAACTTCCTGTTTATCGCCGGTATGTGGTTCCAGGACCTTTACAACTACGACTTCCGCCGCACCGAGCAGTGCATCATTCCTTACGCCACCCAGGAGGGCGAGATCAGCTTCTGCGCCTACAACACGGGCGTGGGTTGGCGCAACATCATCGAGAAGATGCACATGACCGCCTCGCTCACCAAGTGGTATGAGGAGCATGGACGCCATGAGATCTTTGCCGGCGGCAAACAGGTGAACCTCAGCGACCCCAGCCATAAGCTGAAGCTGAACGAAGCCCACGTGAATGCCGACCGCCAGCACGATCTGGAGCAGTTGGGAATCGCCAAGAATGCCCGCGAAGAAAAGCTGCGTGCCCGCGACGCCAAGCTCAAGCAGGATGCCGAAAATGCCCGCATGGAAAAGCTTTATCGGCAGCACATCCTGAAGGAACCGGCGCCCAGTGGTAACTTCGTGCAACTCAACACTCTCACCTCTTCCAAGCCGGCTGCAGCGACCAAAGAAGAGGTGAAAGAAGAAGTCTTCGGCGACTAGTTTTTGTGTAAATGAGCGTTGTATTCTTAAGTAATAAAGTTTAGTTTTGCAGGCCGCCTTAGCCGGCGGCCTTTTCTATAAATCTTCAACACAATTGAGAGATTGATGGAATGACGCAATCACTCAATGATTCAATCACCAAGGCCCCTATGGCGCAGAAACCCTCATCTTTTCGGCGGAGTGTAAAAGCCCTCCATCGCCGGTCGCGCGAATTCAAGATGATTGTGAAGGGCCTGCTCTCTACCGATCATCCGGTGCAGGCGCAGATCATTCCCATGCGCCGCTGCAATCTCGCCTGCGCCTATTGCAACGAATACGACGACGTTTCTAAAGCCGTGCCCAAAGAGGAGATGTTCCATCGTATTGATCATCTTGCCAAACTGGGTACCACGATCATAGTGATCAGTGGGGGAGAGCCCCTGCTGCATCCCGATCTCGACGAGATCATTGCCCGCATCCGCAGCCACAGCATCATTGCCGGCATGATTACCAATGGCTATCTTCTGGTTCCCGAGCGCATTGAGCGCCTCAATCGCGCCGGCCTTGAGCATTTGCAGATCAGCATTGATAACGTCACGCCTGACGATATCTCCAAAAAGAGCCTCAAGGTGCTCGACAAGAAGCTACAGTTGCTGGCCGATTACGCCGAATTTCACGTCAACATCAATTCTGTAATTGGCGGCGGAATACAAAATCCTGAAGACGCCGTGGTAATCGGCCGCCGCGCACGCGAACTGGGTTTTACCTCGACGGTTGGGATTATTCATAATCATATTGGGCAGCTCAAACCCTTGTCGCAACGCGAGCAGACGGTTTATCGGCAGATGAAGGAGATGAACCGCTCCAGCTACTCCCGGCTCAATAAATTCCAGGAAAACATCGCACTGGGCAGGCCCAATGACTGGCGCTGCCGCTCCGGTTCGCGCTATCTGTATATCTGCGAAGATGGCCTGGTGCACTACTGTTCACAGCAACGGGGCACTCCGGGCGTTCCCTTGCTCGAGTACACGGTGGATGACATTCGCCGCGAGTTCCTGATCGAAAAGCATTGCGCCCCCAACTGCACCATCTCCTGCGCCCACCAGACCTCTTACATGGACTATTGGCGCGCACCGCAGCAAAAGCTGCTTACCCTCAAAAAAGCCCGCCCTGAGCTCTTCGTGCAAATCGCCTCACCCCGGCAGGAGCAGGAACGCGACCGCGAGCTGGTTGTTTAGAAGTTCCAACCAGGGCTTATCGAAATAAAAGCGAAAGTCAAACCGTAGGTTCCATATAACAATCAGGTATTACCTGCTTAGTAACCCCAGCAGTACATTGCCCTGAGGTAATGCAAGAAAAGCTTGCATCGTTTTCAAGGCAGAGGTATCTTTGAATCACCTTAATACCTTCTTTATATATTTCATTTCCTAGGGTACGTGGCGGGCCACTTCAGTCGCATTCTCGGCATCTCGTACTTGCCGATTTTCAGAGCTCTGGAACATGTGGATCGAAAAGATTCGTCGCGGTGTCTTGCAGGTAGAGACCGATGGTGGCCTACGCTTTGTTAAACCCTCCCTGGGGCAACGGATCCAGCTTCTGTGGACCTTCCGCAACTTCAGCGTGCTTCCTGAAGACGTGCTTAAGCCGCACGAGCGCGAGCTGGTGGGCGAGCTGTGCCTGAGGTCGAGTCCAGTGCGGCGTGGTGACGATACTGCCATGGCCGGCCCCATCATTGGAATATTGGAGCTTAACAAGCCTCCTGTGCCAAGGAAAAAAGCGCCGCAGAGCGCGCTTGCCTCGCATCGCAACTCCGCGTGAGAAGCAGCCCTCAGCCGTCGGGGACTCAGCATTCAGCCCCTAAACTTTAATGAATACTTCAATCCCGGGCCCATTTCCATGAGCTGAATGCTGATGGCTGAATGCTTTCTCACCTCTCCTTTACAGCCCGGCATCGCGCGTGTTACTGTAGTAAGGTTTACAAACGATTGAAAATAATATAGTAGGAGTGCATTGAGCCAAGTGTTAGCGAAGCAGCAAAAGCAAGAAATTATTACCCAGTATCGTACGCATAACAACGATACGGGCAGCCCCGAAGTGCAGATTGCGATTCTTTCCGAACGAATTGGAGATTTGACCGAGCACTTCCAAACTCACAAGAAGGACCATGCCTCCCGGCGCGGGCTTCTTATGCTGGTCAGCAAACGGCGTCGTTTGCTGGATTATCTGAAGACCTACGACTCCGAACGTTACAAGACCGTTATTCAGAAGCTCGGCATCCGCAAGTAATGTCTGCCTTTGTCAGCAACTGAACCAGGCAAAATTGTAGTGAGTCGTCGTGTATCCGCTGTGCCGGCTGGGGCGCCACACAGCAGCAGATCAGGGCCGCTTCGCCCTCTCACCTATCCAACACGGAAGCCATGCACCTCTGTAGAAAGAAGGATTGTATGAAGCACGAAGTCACCGTTGAACTCGCAGGTGGCAAAAGACTCTCATTTGAAACCGGCCATTGGGCCAAGCAGGCTCACGGCTCGGCCATTGTGCGCAGCGCCGACAACGTAGTCCTCGCAACTGCCTGCGCCAACGCCGAACCGCGGGAAGGCACCGATTTTTTCCCCCTTACCGTTGATTACCGCGAATATACCTACGCCGGCGGCCGCATTCCTGGCGGCTTCATTAAGCGTGAAGGCCGACCCAGCGAGCGCGAAATTTTAACCAGCCGCATGATTGATCGCCCCATCCGTCCGCTCTTCCCCGAAGGATTTCGCAACGATACCCAGGTCATTGCCCTGGTGCTCTCGGCCGATACTGAAAACGATCCCTACGTGCTGGCCATTAATGGCGCGGGTGCAGCCCTTGCGGTTTCCGATATCCCATTCCCCTACTCGGTAGGGGCAGTACGCGTCGGCCAGGTAGAGGGGAATTTCATCATCAATCCCACCTACAAAGAGATTGAAGAGGGCAAGCTGAACATTACCGTTGTAGGCACGCCCGAAGGCATTGTGATGATCGAAGCCGGCGCTCGCGAGCTGCCGGAAGCGACCATTGTAGACGCCATCGAGTTTGCACATACCGAGATCAAGAAAATCTGCTCCGCCATTCGCAACCTTGCCGAATTGGTGGGCGTAAAAAAGCGTGAAGTCACCCCGCCGGAGTTCGAGCAGGGCTACTATGACGAACTGAAGGCGAAGGTCGGTGGGCGCCTTGCCGATGCGCTCGACACCAGGAAGCACCCCAAGTCTGAGAGCTATAAACTGGTAGATGAGATCAAGAAAGAGCTGAAGGCGCAAATCTCAGAAGATGACGAAGAAGCCCGCAAGCGACTGTCGCATTACTACGAGATTCTGCGTGAGCGCATCTTTCGCGAGCAGGTGACTAAAGATCGCCGTCGCCCTGACTCCCGCGCATTCGACGAAATTCGACCGATCAGCATTGAAGTGGGCGTGCTGCCTCGTACCCATGGCTCGGCTGTGTTCACCCGTGGAGAAACCCAGGCCTTGGTGACCACCACGCTGGGTACTACCGATGACATGCAGCGTATTGAGCGCTTTGAAGGTGAAACCAAAAAGCGGTTCATGCTGCACTACAATTTCCCGCCTTTTTCCGTGGGCGAAGTTTCTTTCATGCGCGGCGCCGGACGCCGCGAAATCGGCCACGGCGCTCTTGCAGAGCGCGCGGTCGCAGCCGTATTGCCGGGCGATGATGTTTGGCCCTATACCATGCGCGTGGTCTCTGACATTCTGGAATCTAATGGGTCGTCTTCCATGGCCAGCGTCTGCGGTGCTTCGCTCGCCCTGATGGATGCTGGTGTGCCGCTCAAGGCCCCGGTTGCCGGGGTGGCTATGGGATTGGTGAAGGAAGGCGACGCCTATGCCATCCTTACCGACATTGCCGGTGCAGAAGACCATTACGGCGATATGGATTTCAAGGTCGCCGGCACCCGTGATGGCATTACCGCCTTGCAGATGGATATCAAGGTCCCCAACATCAGCACTGCGATCATGCGCGAAGCCATGGAACAGGCCCGCCAGGGAAGAATGTTTATTCTCGACCGGATGGGCGAAGTTCTTGGTGAAGCGCGCAGCAAGGTCTCCGAACATGCTCCGCGTATCCATACCTTGCAGATTCCGGTGGATAAGATCCGCGACCTCATCGGCCCCGGCGGCAAGGTGATCCGCGGCATCATTGATGCAACCGGCGTCAAAATTGATGTGGATGATACCGGCAAAGTCAACGTCGCCTCTAACAATGAAGAGGCGGCGGCCAAGGCACTGCAGATGATCGGTGATCTTACCGCTGTTCCGGAAGTAGGGAAGACCTATCTTGGCAAAGTTGTCCGGCTGGCTGAGTTCGGCGCCTTCGTGGAAATCTTTCCAGGCACAGACGGCCTGCTGCACATCAGCGAAGTGGCCGAACATCGCATTGCCGATATTCACGACGAACTCAAAGAAGGCGATCAGGTGCTGGTCAAAGTACTCTCCATCGAAGGCAACCGCATCCGTCTCTCCCGGAAGGCTATTCTCAAGGAGCAGCGCGCCAAGATGGGCGGTGGCGAAGCCCCGGCTCCAGTTGGGGGCAGCATGACTCTTGAAGGTGGAGATGGCGACTTCAGCGCTCCCGAGGAACCCCAGGAAGGCGAGCCTAACTTTAACCGCGCCGAGGGCGAGCACGCCCATGCCGGCCGTCCAGCGCATCGTGATCGTGGTGGAGATCGTGGCGGCGACCGAGGCGGACGCGGCGGTCGCCGTGGTGGACGTGGCGGCCGTAACGGCGGCGGCCATCGCGGTGGCGGCGGTGGTGGTCACCGCCACTAAAAGAATCTCAGCACTGTCACTTTTAGACAAGCAGACCCGCGTATCTATCTGATACTGCGGGTCTTTTCTTCTGTTTGGGATTCCATTTTCAGTAAAACACCCATTTGCCCCCCTAATTTCTTTCTGCACCCGGGGGTTACTAAAGTTCAACAAAATCCGGCATTTTTCTGTTATGATTCCCTCGTTTCCTTCCCCCTAATATTTAGAAACACTTCGCTCTTGCCGCGCGAATAACGGGCCCCTTGAAAGGTAGGCAAAGGCGTGCGTGTTCCAAATCTCACTATAAGGACAATAAAAAATGCGCAAAATGAGTTTGCTGATCCTCTCAACCCTTATGTTGCTTGGGAGCACTCTGCTGAGTGCCCAGGCAACCCGGACGTGGGTTTCTGGCGTTGGCGATGATGCCAACCCCTGCAGCCGCACGGCTCCATGCAAGACCTTCGCTGGGGCAATCTCCAAGACTGCTCCCGGAGGCGAGATTGACGCTTTGGATCCAGGTGGATTCGGCGCCCTCACCATCACCAAGTCCATCACCCTTGATGGTGGCGGCGGGCAGGTAGCTTCGGTTCTAGTCGCCGGCACCAACGGAATCGTTGTCGCTCCAGGACCGACCGATGTCGTGATCATTCGTAACCTGAGATTGGATGGACTCCTGGGGAATGGCAGCAATTCTGGCAACGCCGGGATCAACGGAATCAGGTGGATTAGTGGCAAGGCTCTTTATATAGAGAACTGCGTGATCTTCGGCTTCAATAATAACGGCATCGACATTGCAAAGAGCGATGGTGGCAAGGCCTTTGTTAATGATACTGTTGTCACAAACAACGGACAACGCGGCCTGAGTGCTACTGATACAGTTATGAACGTCCAGGTGACTGTTAACCATTCCCGCTTCGAGGGCAACTTGAATGGCATATGGGCCTCAGACTTCAGTACTTTCAGCGTAAGAGACAGTGATGCATCTGGGAATGCTGGAAATGGCTATGTTGTGCAGTCGACCTCAGGTCCTTCGGACATGAATTTGTCGAACTCGGTGGCATCGAACAACGGCAATGCGGCAGCCTATGTTGGAGGTGGAACCGGCACCTCGACTGCCCGTATCACCGGGGTTTCGTTTTTCAACAACTCTAGCGGCCTGTTCGTAACCACCAATGGCACAGTTCAATCCTTCGGGAACAACTATAATTCCGGTCCTGGTGGGCCCAACGGAACGGGAATAACTCCGCAGTAATTCTGCATTCGAATACCACCTTCGATTGCAGAAAACTGTAACGAAGCCTGTCAACTTAAGAGCCTTCCCCACGGGAAGGCTCTTTTTACCTGCTCTATAATCATCTTTTCATGACTCTTGGTTTCGCTCTCGTCCTGACAGTTCTTGGCTTTCTGGCTGGCTCTTTGGGCGCAGTGGTGGGCCTCGGTGGCGGCATCATTATTATTCCTGTTCTAACGCTCTACTTTCATCTTCCATTCCCTCAAGCCATCGGCGCCAGCTTGATCTCCGTAATTGCTACTTCGACGGCCACCTCTTCGGTCCACGTGGAGCGCCACATTACGGATATGAAACTGGGCATGACGCTTGAGTTGAGCACAACCATTGGCGCGGCAATCGCAGCCATGGTGGCCCACTCCGTCAATCGCAAGATCCTGGGCGCGCTCTTTATTGCGTTTCTCTTCTACAGCGCCCTCTCACTGGTGCGCCGTGCCTGGGCCTCTCGTTTAGAAAAGAAGGAAACGGAAGTGCCCGCCTACACTGTGCGGAATTACCCAATCGGATTGGCCGCATCATTGGTTGCGGGGGCATTCTCCGGGTTGTTGGGGGTCGGCGGAGGCCCTATCAAGGTTCCTGTCATGTATCTGTTTATGGGAGTTCCTCTGCGGGTAGCCACGGCTACCAGCAATTTCATGATCGGGGTGACTGCGGCCACCAGTGCCTATATCTACTACGGCCACGGCGATATTCGCCTGGATGTGGTTGTGCCCCTGGTCATCGGGGTCTTTTCCGGATCCATGCTGGGAGCTCGATTGGCGCCGCGCGTGCGCTCTGTCTATGTGCAATTTCTGCTCATCGGCGTGATGCTCTTCCTGGCTGTACAGATGGCGCTTCGCATCGCTTCCGGAGGGTTGAGCTGATGCCTCCGGAAGAAATCTCTCCAACGCGCAAAGATGCGGACCACTGGGTTGCCGTGATTCTGCGCGTCGGGGCCTACGGCTCGGTCGCCCTGCTGCTGGTGGGTTTGCTGATATGGGCCGCTCTCCCAGGGCTGATTGGCATTCAGGTGATGCGTGTCGGAGTGCTTGTCCTGATGTCGACTCCCGTTGTGCGCATTGTCACACTTTTGTTCGTGTATCTTCGAGCCCGCGATTGGAAATATGCCCTGATCTCTTTCGTGGTACTGCTGATTGTTCTGGCCAGTTCGCTCCTGGGGATTAACCTGTAATGAGATAAACGGGTTGTTTACTGTTGGTCCTGAACCCACCTTAAATGCTATATAGCAAACTCCTCCTTCTCCTTATTCACAACGCTTTTTATGGGCTAATTTTATGGTTGACATTGGACAACCTCGTTTGTACCATGTGAGTCCAGTCACGATAGTGCTATAGAGCACATTATTTACTTTTTTAACAATGCGGATCAGAGTGGAATTCATACCGGCAAGCGGGCCTCAAATTTTTTTGTTGGCAGCAAGAAATTTACAAAAAATAAAACTTACAAAAAGGGTGGAGCACGAGTCCCCCCAAGGAGCTTAACCATGAAGAAGACTCCGCTGGTCATCGTGAGCACTTGCGTTTTGTTGCTATTGCTCTTACTCCCGCTGGCAAGTTCAGCACAATCAATTGCGAATTGGGCGCCAAATACTCCCTATGCTGTGGGTGCGCTGGTCATGTTCAACGGTGTGGAATATAAATGCCTTCAGGCACACACTTCAGAAGTAGGCTGGGAACCGGCCACCACCCCAGCCTTGTGGCAGCCCGTGAGCGGCGGAGGCGGCGGAGGTGGAGGCGGCTGCGCGGCAGCACCAAGCGCGCCTACCGGCCTTTCGGCTTCTTCTACTACAAGCTCAGGCACCACGTTGAATTGGTCTGCCGCGAGCGCTCCTTCCGGTTGTAGCGTGAGCAGCTACACGGTTTTTGAGAACGGCAATTCCATAGGCACAACTGGCGGTACTAGCTTTAATGTGACTGGGCTGACGGCATCGACCTCATACAGCTTCACAGTTTCAGCGGCCGACTCATTCGGAGCTTCCGGCAAGAGCGGAGCCGTCAGCGTTACCACTGCAGCTTCAGGTGGCGGCGGTGGTGGTGGCGGTGGCGGTGGTTGCGGACCAGCGTGGAACGCAAGTACGGCATATGCCTCTCCAGGAACGTTGGTGACTCGCAACGGCATTAATTACAAGAACAATTACTGGACGCAAGGAGATGATCCAGCAACACACAACGGTCCTCTCGGAAGCGGCCAGCCTTGGACCTCGCAAGGGGCTTGCAGCACCTGCTCGACTCTGCCCTCTGCACCCACAGGCTTGTCAGCTTCTGGAACCACAAGCAGCAGCACAAACCTGAGCTGGAGTGCCTCGAGTGCAGCTTCCAATTGCAGCGTGAGCTACAACGTTTTCGAAAATGGCAACGTAGTCGGGACTGCCAACGGAACCAGCTTTTCGGTGTTCGGGCTGGCATCGCAAACGACCTTCAGCTTTGCGGTAGCGGCCGTTGATTCTGCCGGTTCATCGGGCCGAAGCGCTTCCATCAATGTAACCACCGCGAGTGGTGGTGGCGGCGGCGGTGGCGGTGGCGGTAAGGTAACCCTGGCCGGCTACAAAGATGTAACACTCGATGCAGATTTCAATACCGGCTTGCAGCGCTCGGCGGTAACGGGCGCGACACAACCAGTCACCAGTGCGATGCCGAACTCGACCCTGGTCTGGTCCTTTGCCACCGGCACCTGCGATCAGGAGAGCTGGGCGGGCATCTCGCCGTCGATGGAGGCCACGAACGTTCAAGCCTTTGTCAACGCCGGCAAGAAATACATCATCAGCACCGGCGGCGCCAACGGCTCTTTTGATTGCTCCAGCGGACAGGGGCTGATCAACTTCATCAACCGCTACAATTCGTCGAACCTGGTCGGCATCGACTACGACATCGAGCTTGGCCAGTCGACACAGCTGATCGACGATCTGATCAACGCGACCAAGGCGGCGGAGGCGCAGTTCCCCAACCTGACGTTCAGCTTCACCATCCAATCGCTCGGCACGACCAACGCCAATCCGATCACAGGTGGCAGCGCGGGCACGAGGGTGGTCAGCGAGATCAAGCGTTTGGGCCTGGGCGGCAAGTACGTTGTCAACCTGATGACGTTTGACTACGGCGCGGCCAGTAACCAGGTCTGCACCCTGGGGTCGAACGGCCTCTGCGATATGGGAAATTCCGCGATTGCAGCCGCGCAGGCGCTCAACCAGCAGTCCGGCATTCCCTTTAACCACATTGGAGTCACGATGATGATCGGACGGGCCGATGCCCAGGACGAGATTACCGACCAGCACGCCATCGACACGATTGACGCCTTTGCGATCTCCAATGGCATGCCGCTCATCCGTTACTGGTCATTTGACCGCGATACACCCGGCGGAGGAGGCAGTAGCAGTAGTGGGACCAGCGCAGCACCCCTCACTTATGTTCACGAGTTCATGAACAGTTTGGGTGTCCAGTAACCAGATAGCGTCAGCGGAAATCAACCGCAGTCGCCATCGCTAACCTGGGGCCGGTCCGAATAGGAATTTGGACCGGCCTTTTTTTTGCCGTGTCGGCTGGCTTGGAAGAAGAGCCACCAGGAACTGTTTAGTGCGGCTGTTCGGGAGTCGGAGCCGGGGTCGGCGTTGGGCTCGGCTGCGGTTGCGGATAATTCGCGCCCCAGTGCTGCGGACGGGTTGGCGCCGTTTGAGCTTGGCCTTGTGTTGTCTGCTGCTGGTCCTGTGTTGGCGGCTGAACTTCAGATTCTGCCCGGACTCGGAATGGCTCCTCGTCCTGTTCGGGAGCGGGAGGCTGGTCATTCGCGTTCGCGTCCGCAGGTTCGTTGGTGTCGGCCATGTCAGCGCTGTCGACGGCGGGCGGCGCTCCGGAAGCAGGCGCCGCCGGCTGGCTGCTTACTTCGGTCGAGCGCTCCGTCAGGATAATTTGCTGGATTGATCCGGGGTTTTCCGGAGCTTCCACAATGATGAAGTCATAACCTGAGCCGGAGAGCAAGGCGCCGCATACCTCACGAGCTGGAGCCGGTCCAAATTGTCCAAAAACCCGATCGGCATTTGTTGGTGTAACTCCCTCGATCTTTGCTCCGGTAGCATTCTGAATCGCATTCAACACATCCGAAAGAGCAGAGTTGTTGGCAAATACAGTCAGCTTTCCCTCGGCGTAGCTGATGCGGGGAGGTGAAGGAACTATTTTATTAGGCGAGGGTAGAGCGGCGACCGGCCGCGAGCGCTGGGTTGTCCGCCTCGATAACAAAGAAGACGAAACATAAGTTCTGCGCGCCGTGTGTCTGGCGGGCTTTTGAGAACCTGAGGCCTCGGCTGATGCAGCAGGGTTCGGGTTTGGAGCTGATTGTCGCCCAGTGGGCTGGGTCTGTGCGTTGATTGCCCCCCATGCCAGCAATGCTGTCATACAGAATTGCGGGATGGAGCGGCAGGAAGGCACGGGTCCCTGCCCCTAATATAATCCTTTTCGCCGGGCTGGGCGTCAATTCACGCCTTATTCGCTTTGTCCACTGCCTTCTGCAAGGAGCGAGCGCATGCAGTCAGAGTTACCATGAGATCAGTGTCGCTTTTTTCCTTGGCGGCCGCAATCTGTTCCTGCAACCCCGTCGCTTCTGACTGCGCCAAATCTTTTGCTTCTTTCAGATCAATCGCATCAGGCTTGTCGCAAGCCGCCAGAAGAACAGCCCTCACAGCCACCGCGTGCTGCAGCAAAGTATTAACATCTCCTGACGTTTCCCGGAAAGCGCTCACCTCTTCGGAGGAAAGCATGAGCCTTAAATCGCCTACTTTAATGGCGTTTGCCGCGCGGGCGCCTTTGACGGATTTGACCTGCTCGGAGATTGCATGAATGTATTCTGCTACTTCAGCACCAAGCTGGGCCTGCCCGGCTTTTGCGGCAGCTCCACCGGCCTCTCCCGCTGACGAACCTGCCGTCTGCCCGGTTTCACTTCCCGCCCCTGTTTTCTTCTTTTCCAGCCGCTCCAGTTCTTGCCTCACGGCCGCCCGGATGCGGACCACATCGGTGAACCAGTAATTTTGCGAATATTTTCCAGGAAAAGATTGCTTCCACTTCTCGCTCATTTTGCGAATTGACTCGAAGGACTCTTTTTCCGAAAGATCGGCGGAACGGCAATCAATAGTTTTAACCCCGGCGCTTTCCAGCGTCTTTAGATCCTGTTGCAGCGCGTCGATATCTTCATGAACAAGACGGATAGCGCCGAGCCGCACCAGGAAGCTGAAGCGGGTGAAGGCGACCCAGGATGACGGATCGAAGGGCTTTTCGCGGCCCGCAACTTTCAGCGCCCGTCCCCGTTCAAGGATCATATGGTCCAAAAAATCGCTCAGGCTGTGACACAGATTCAGGCTCTCGATGCACTGTTCCAGCGCGGGCATCTCTGTGGGTTCGCTGGCTGCCCCCAAAATGGGTTTTAATACCAGGGCCGCCTGCTCGAGACTGAGCTCGTGTGCCGGCACATTCGCGGGCAGACACTGCGCCAGGTACTGGACAAGAAGGAAATCGATTTTGTCGCGGTCCGATTCGGTCTTTGGCTCTTTGCCCAGGTGGCGCGCCAGCATAGCGTGCAAAACATTTTCGTCGAGAGTGATTTGGGAGAGAAGCTTCCGCAGGTGGTGCACTTCAATCCGCTTGTCCGCCTCTCGAAACCACTGTTCAGCGCGAACCAGGGACTCTGTGCTGTTCTGCGCCTCCCCAGCTTCGAGATCTCTGCTGGGTTGAATACCAAGATCGAAGCGTTTCGACAACTCCGTATAGACCGGGTAAATGGAACACGCCCGTTTCCAATTGTCAGAGATTTTTTGCGAGTCAGTGGCTGCCAGCATTAGTACCTCTCGATCTTGTGATCGACGGATCACCTCGATACGGCAAATCTCGGGGGGCTGTTCCGCAACAGTATACGACAGTTTTAGCCCTTCGCCATGTTCCTTAAAAGAGCCACGCAGGTATGTACGATCGGGGCCATCTGAACTGCTTGATTTCCACGCCTCTCCTCGGCGTTGTGCATTTCTGCTGAGATTGGCGCAATTTTCAATCCAAAAGTCAAAGCGGAACCAAGACGATAACTTCGGATATCTCCGCAGGCTTTTCTGATGCCGCATTTCACAATTGGCGCGGCTAAGGTGAATATCTCATAGTTCATTGTGGGAATGTTCCTATTTCAGGAATTCGGTAGTTACTAAAGTTTGTTCTATTTGGTAACTTAGTCTTGATATTTCAGCGGTCCCGAATGATACTCCGCAACTGCTCCTGCAAATTGTTCTGGTGGAGGGATCCTGATGTCACTGCTTCGTCTTGCAGACTGTAAATCACTTGTCTTTTTGTTTTTGATGAGTCTGTGCATCTTTACCGCGCAGGCTGAATCCATTCCCGCACAGCAAAATTCTTCTTCGCAGCCCAAACAAGTGCGGCTGGCGGTTTACAACCAGCCCATGGGCGGTAACCCATTATGGGAAGAATCGCAGAGTGCCGTGCCCGATGAGCAGGGGCTTTACCGTGTGCTCATGGGCGCCGAACACAGCCAGGGAGTGCCGTCCGGGTTTGCGTCCAGCGCAGAAGGACGCTGGCTAGGCGTGCAGATCGAAGGAGAGGAAGAGCAACCGCGCGTGTTGCTGGCCAGTTTGAAGCCGCTGACGATCAGCATAGGAAATGGCGCCGGGGCAAAAGAAGGCTCCGGGCCGGTGCTTTATCAGATTATTTTTCGCAGCAATGCTACCCCGGGACACGTGCCAAAAATCAGTCCAACCTTTACGCTGACCAACTCCCTGATTTCCGATAATGGCAGCAGCGTGGCTATTGGCAATCTGTCGATCGCCAGTGACGGCACGATTACTTTTGCGCCCGGGCAGACCTTTCCGAATTCGGGAGTGCAGAGCGTAACCGCAGGCAATGGCTTTATTACAGTGGGGGGCACGGCATCGAACCCCACTGTCAGCCTTAATGCCTCGTCAACAGACGCCCGCTATTTACAGTTAAGCGGTGGAACCATGACCGGTAATATTGTGTTCGCCGGCAGCCAGACCTTCCCGGGCGCCGTACAAAGCGTGACTGCTGGAGATGGATCAATTGCCATCGGCGGTTCCGCGTCCAATCCTACAGTTGCCGTAGCCGCGGGTGGCATTACAAATACGAAATTGGCCAATCCCAGCCTGCAAGTCAATGCTGGAACGGGACTCACGGGCGGCGGCAGCGTATCCCTGGGCGGAAATACGACTCTCAACCTAGACACCGCTTTCACCGATGCGCGTTATCTGCAATTGACGGGCGGAACACTTACAGGGTTGCTGACTGCCAATGGCGGAGTCGCGGGTACGACCGGAAATTTTAGCGGCGCCTTGACTGCTGGCGGCGGCGCGGTATTCCCGGCGACCGGGACGGCCAACTCTGGAGCAGGTTTCAACTCCAATACGCTGGATCTCAGCGCGTCTGCGTTCAATGGGATCTCGTCCGCAAACCAGACCTTCCGCTTTATCGCTAAACCGGTCAACAACAACACTGTGAATGCATCCGGGGTCTTGAGCCTGCAGTTTGGCAGCGGCGTTGCGCCCGGAGACACTGGGCTCTCGATTGCCAGTAACGGGCAGATTACCTTCGCTCCGGGCCAGATCTTTCCGGGATTTGTCAATAACGTCAGCGCCGGAAACGGAATCATCATTACCGGACCGGTGACCAACCCAGTCGTGTCTCTGAATACCAGCAGTAATATCACAGGCACGATCAGCGCCGATTTCTTCAGAGGTGATGGACGCTTTCTCACCAACGTCAATGCCAATACCGCGAACTTTGCCAGTAACGCGGGTTCATTGAACGGCCTGAGCGGCTCGACCTTCGCCCGTAATGATGTGCCGAACGACATTGTTTCCGGCGCTATTCCTCCCGGACACAGCGGCGCTCTGAATGGCAATCAGACCATTAACGCAGGCAATCTGATCCTGAACGGCGGCAACGCCGGCATTACCGGCAACGTGAATGCCACCGGAACAGGCGGCTTTGGCGGCAATCTCACGGTCGGCTCCGGGCCAAATACAGTTTTTTTGAACGCGGGCACTGGCAGTTTGAGCGCGACTGGAACCGGCAGCTTCGGCGGGCAGGTGACAGAAGCGGGTGGCTCGTTGCGTCCCGCTCTCGGGACAGCAACTGCAGGCGGTGGATTCAATTCAAATCCCGCCGATTACGCGGCATCTGTATTTAACAGCACCGCCAGTGCGGCGCAAAACCAGACCTTCCGCTGGCAGGCCGAGCCTGTGGGCAATAACTCGGCGACTCCTTCAGCAACCCTGAATTTGCTCTTCGGGGCCAACGGCGCTTCCCCGGCAGAGGCTAATTTTAAATTGGGAAGTGACGGAACTCTCAACGTAGGCGCAGGCGCGCCCGGCAGCACAACCGGCATGAAGATCAACGGTCCCGATGGAACCATCGTATTCAATGCCAACCAGGTATTTCCCGGATCGGTGACCAGCGTGACCTCGGGCAATGATGTTTCGCTCGGCGCGGTCAGCAAATCCATTGTTGTGGATAACACAAATCCCAACACCCCTGTGATTGAATTCAATACTGCCAATGCTGATTTGCGTTACGTTACGCTGGGGACAACACAGACCGTGAGCGGGGCCAAGACTTTGACTGCGCTTTTAGCCGCCAATGGCGGACTCACATCAACAACGGGCACCTTCAGCGGAGTTCTTGCCGCTAATGGAGGCCTTACAGGCACGACAGCAGCCTTCAGCAGCACTGGAAATTTTGTCGGCGATCTGACGGTCGGTCCTGTGGGAACGCCTAAGATTACGTTCTCAGCCAGCAGCGGCAACGGCGCGTTCGGCGGCAATCTGGGTGTGACCGGAAGTACAAGCTTGACCGGCGCGCTGAGCGGCAGTAGCGCAGCCTTCACCGGCAATCTGGGGGTTGGCGCTAACATTACCGCAACCGCCGGCACTGGAAACGTGACTGCCACTTCGTTCACAGGCGATGGCTCGACGCTGGCGAATGTGAACGCTACGCAACTGGGCGGAGTGCTAGCCGCCAATTATGCCCGGCTCGATATTGGCAACAGCTTTACTGGAAACCAAAATGTAACCGGGAATGTGACAGCTTCCGGCAGCGGCAGTTTTGGCACAACGTTGAATGTGACCGGGGCGAGTTCCATTGGGGGATTGCTGACAGAAGCCGGAGGTTCGTTGCGTCCGGCAAAAGGAACGGCAACCTCGGGAGCCGGTTTCAATTCGAACTCGGCTGATTTCACCGCTTCGGTATTTAACAGCACCGCCAGCGCGGCGCAGAATCAGACCTTCCGCTGGCAGGCGGAGCCGGCAGGCAATAACACCGGGTCTCCTTCCGCGAGTCTTAACCTGCTCTTTGGTGCCAATGGCGCTAATCCTTCTGAAGCTAATTTCAAATTAGGAAGTGACGGTACTCTTAACGTTGGCGCGGGCGCTGCCGGCAGCACAACCGGCATGAAGATCAACGGTCCCGATGGCGTTATCACCTTCAATTCGAACCAGGTGTTTCCTGGCTCGGTAACCAGCGTGACCGCCACCGATGCTTCCATCACGGTTGACAACAGCACTCCGGCTCAGCCCAAAATCAGCGTGTCACCCCTGGGCATTATCACTGCCAAGCTGGCAGATCAGAGCGTGACCACCAACAAAATTGCAGACGCCAATGTCACCAATGCGAAATTGCAGAATTCCTCAGTTACGATCAATACCGCCGGTGGCTTGACCGGCGGCGGCATTGTTTCCCTCGGCGGCACGCTCAACCTCGGGGTTGACAACACTATAATCGCCACCTTGGCCGGCAACAATGCATTTACCGGCAACAACAGCTTCAGCCAGACGCTGGCAGCCAACGGCGGGCTCACCAGCACGACCGGAAAGTTCACTGGTAATGTGACCGTCGGTCCCATCGCCACACCCACAATTACACTCGCGGCAGCTACGGGCAACGGAACATTCGGCGGCAATTTGAGCGTCACGGGAACCAGCGGATTGACTGGCACGGTCACGGTTGGAACAGGGGTCAACACGATTACGGCCAATGCCAGCAACGGCAACGTGGCCGCGAATTCGTTCACAGGCGATGGTTCAACATTAACCAACGTGAATGCCACGCAACTGGGCGGAGTAGCAGCAGCCAATTATGCAAGGCTTGATATCGGCAACAGCTTCACTGGCAATCAAGGCATAACCGGCAATGTGACCACTTCCGGAAACGGGAGCTTCGGAGGAACATTCGCGGTAACCGGAAACAGCACCCTGACCGGTTCCTTGGCCGCGAACGGCGGGCTGACCAGCACAACCGGCGGCTTCAGTGGATTGCTCACGGCATCGGCCGGTGCGTTGCTTCCGGCGACCGGCACAGCGAATGCCGGATCAGGCGATGATTCCAATGTGCTTGATCTGACGGCTTCTTCTTTCAACAGCGGCAACAGCACGGCGGAAAATCAGACCTTCCGCTGGCTGACAAAAGCCGCCGGCAACGACACTGCAACTCCATCAGGTACTTTGGATCTAGAGTTTTCTGGAACCTCAAATGGGTTTACGCCAACCGATACGGGACTTTCCATCAACCGCCTCGGCATCGTTACCTTTGCCGCGGGCCAGAGCTTTCCAGGGTCGGTTACCAGCGTGACTGCCGGTGACAGCTCCATTACCATCGGCGGCACACCCAGCGCTCCGACGGTTGCAGTAGCGGCCAATGGCATCACGACGGCAAAGATTGCCGACAACAACGTAACCAATGCAAAGTTGCAAAACTCTTCCGTAACAATTAATACCGGGAGCGGCCTGACCGGGGGCGGTTCGCTTTCTCTGGGTGGTTCGCTCAGCCTGGGTGTGGATAGCACCGTAGTTGCTACTCTGGCCGGCAACAATGCATTTACGGGCACGAACAGCTTCAGTCAATCGCTGACTGCTAATGGAGGCATTACAGGAAGCACGGCCAGCTTTACCAGCACGGGAAACTTTGCCGGCGATCTTACCGTGGGACCTGCCGGCACACCCAAGATTACCCTTGCCGCCAGCAGCGGTAATGGAACATTGGGTGGCAATCTGAGCGTGACCGGAACCAGCGCGCTCACAGGCACGCTGACTGTCGGTACCGGAGCTAATACCATTACTGCGAATGCAACCAACGGCAACGTGAATGCAGTTTCATTCACAGGCATAGGCACCGGCATTACCGGCGTCTCAGCTTCTGACTCGGCGAAACTCGGTGGAATCGTGGCGGCCAACTACGCCCGCAATGACATAGGGAACGACGGCGTTGCTCATGCAGCTTTGACGGGGAACCAGGTAATCAGCGCCGGCGGCAACCTGACCTTGAACAGCGGCAATGTGACACTGAGCAGCGGCGACCTGAGCGTTACCGGAACCGGAAGCATCAGCGGCACGACCTCTACCGGCGCGCTGACGGTGACCGGCGGAGCAACGGTCAGCACCGGCAATCTAAGCGTCTCGGCTGGCAATGCAAACATAACCGGCGATGTGAACGCCACTGGCAGCGGCAACATGAATCCCACCGGCGCTGTTACCACGCAGATCGCCAACGAAGCAACCACAGGCACGACCCAATTCAAACTGGCAAAGCTGACTGGCGCGCCATCCACTGCAATACAAGCTACGACCGCCGATTCAAGCAGCTTGATGGGAATCGTCATCAGCGCCAGCAGCAAGACCGGTAACGCAACCATTGCCCAAATTGGGCAGACTACATGCGTCTTTGACGCAGGTACGACGGCAGGCGATTACGTGATCGCCAGCAATGCAACCAGCGGCGATTGCCACGACATCGGGGTCAATTATCCCACGGTGTTAGGAAGCGCCAGCTCAGTGCAGGTATTGGGGCGCGTGCTTACAACCAACGTGGGGGCGGGGACGTATGCTGTAGTACTGTTCGGACCAGAGCAACACAACATAGCTGTGATGGATGTCAATGGCAACCAGACGACCAATCCACATATCGTCACAGGTTCAGCCAGCACCTCCACGAGCGTTACCGTCACCTTCAATAATGCGGCGGCTTTTTCCACCGCAAACTCCTTTTTCTGTACTGCGAATACTACGTTGAATGCACAAGCTGTTCGAATCGCCTATAATTCCGGCAGCAGTATCACGCTGAGCCTGCCTCTCCTCGCGCCTGCCGACACGATCCGTTTTCAATGTACGGGCAACTGACCGGTTTACTCTTCACCCGCTACTCAGCCTTCCAGATTGGGAATCCATGGGAGGAGGTCCAAGATGGAAGGCTGAGTTTTTTGATCTTACATCTATAATCCAATATCCGCGTCGTTTCGGCGCGCCTCACCCTGCCCCGTTTTTTGCGAACAATGGGCTTCTTAATATCGAAGCCTTCAATAAAGCCCTTTTCCCTCGGCGGTGTTTCTGGTAGATTTTACCACGCTCCCGTCTGCACATTTTGCTCGCCAGCGGCGGTGGGCCAATGCAGTCATAAAAATTCCAACAGGAGCTATGATGCCCATGCGAAATAAGAAACTCATCATTGCGGTATTGTTTGCGGCGTGTACTTTAAAGATTGGCGCGCAAAAGTTGCCCAATCCCTATGGTCTTGCCGTTTCAGTGGAAAACGCAAAGAAAGCTGCGGCCGCGGCGCTGGCGGAGGCGCGCAAGAACAACTGGGACATGGCGGTGGCGGTGGTGGATACCGGAGGCAACCTGGTGTACTACGAAAAAATGGACAACACACAGTTGGGCAGCGCGGAAGTTGCCATTGATAAAGCGCGCTCGGCGACTCTGTTTAAGCGGTCTACGAAAGCCTTCGAGGATGCGCTGGCCAGCGGCGGCGCCAACCTGCGGCTTTTGAGTGTGAGGAGCGCGGTGCCAGTGAACGGCGGTTATCCGCTGGTGATGGATGGCAAGATCGTGGGAGCCATAGGCGTTTCAGGCGATACCCCCGAGCACGATGGACAGTGCTCCAAGGCGGGCGCGGATGTTTTGAAATGATAAGTCATTGAGTCAATGACCCAATCCCTCAAGCCACTCCATCGGCCTTGAACATGTGCTTGATGCCGCGCAGGGCCTGGCGCGTCCTTTCCTCATTTTCAATCAGGGAAAAGCGTACATGGTCGTCGCCGTATTCGCCGAAGCCGATCCCCGGGCTTACCGCGACCTTGGCTTCGGTGAGCAACTTCTTGGCGAACTCGAGCGAACCGAGCTTCTTATAGGCAGCAGGAATCGGCGCCCATACAAACATCGTTGCCTTGGGCAGATCGACATGCCAATTGATCTTGTTCAGGCCCTGCACCAGGACGTCGCGCCGCTTGCGGTAGTTGTCGCAGATCTTCTGCACGCAGTCCTGCGGCCCCTCCAGCGCCAAAATAGAAGCCACCTGAATGGGAGTAAACGTGCCGTAATCAAAATAGCTTTTCAGGCGGGCGAGCGCGCTCACCAGTTTGGTGTTGCCGGTCATGAATCCTACGCGCCAGCCGGGCATGTTGTAGCTTTTCGACAGCGTGAAGAACTCAACCGCGACTTCGGTGGCGCCCGGCACTTGTAAAATCGAGGGCGCGCGGTAGCCGTCGAAGACGATATCGGCATAGGCGAGATCGTGCACTACGTAGAGTTTGTATTCCCGGCACAGCGCGACCACGCGCTCAAAGAACGCAATGTCGGCGCATTGGGTGGTGGGGTTGGAAGGGAAGTTGAGAATCAGGATCTTCGGCCGCGGATACATCAACCGCAGCGCCTGCTCCAACTCAGCCAGAAAATCAACACCGGCTTTCATGGGCACGCTGCGAATATCGGCACCCGCGATCACCGGACCATAAACGTGGATGGGGTAGCTGGGGTTGGGAACCAGCACGGTGTCTCCGCGATCGAGGGTTGCCAGGCACAGATGGGCGATGCCTTCCTTTGAGCCGATGGTGACAATGGCCTCGGTATCGGGATTGAGCACGACGTTGTAGCGCCGCTTGTACCAATCGCAGATGGCTTTGCGCAATCGGGGAATGCCGCGCGAGACCGAGTAGCGATGCGTCACCGGCCGTTGCACCGCTTCCATCAGCTTGTCAACGATGGCCTTGGGCGTGGGCCCATCAGGATTGCCCATGCCGAAGTCAATAATGTCTTCCCCGCGTTTGCGCGCGGCGCTCTTCAGCTCCGAGGTGATGTTGAAGACATAAGGCGGCAGCCGCTTGATTCGTGAGAAATCTTCCATATAGTCGTCTAAAAAAGCCTGTTTCTAAAAATTGTCCGGCAAAATTTGCGAAGCATAATTCTAAATGGTCTTCCGCGTTGGCATTTACCCTTGTTCCGTTTCTATTTTGAATAGCCGGGGTACCCCCCTTGCTTAGCAAGGGTCTGATTGCTAACCCATTTGTATTCAATAATATGTGGCACCCGGCAAGATAGGTCGAAGTAGTGTCTGAGTAATGTCTTGATCATCTCTTCTCTTCCTTTCTAACCATCCTGTTTCACTATCGGGCAAACCTCAATTCGAACTCAAGGGAAATGATGGGTTACAACGGTTGGAAATGCAATGTTTTGATACCACTTCAAAAAACGCAGCAGCAGGGCCGAGGCCGCCAATTGGCGTTTTCGGTGAACAGGTCCGTTTTAGATTCTGAAGTCTTTTATCCTAATTGCAACTTGCCTGTTGCCAGAATGGCCCGACCGGTATTTAATGATACGGGCGATTTTGCCCCCGACAAAGGTCCAGGTCGTCCACTTTAGATTCCTCAAAGGAGAATACATGAAAAAGCTATTCACACTCTTGTGTGCATTGGTACTCAGCGCCAGCCTTGCGTTTGCGCAAACGGGCGGTGGTTCAACCGATGCGGGCACCCCCACAACCACCACGAAAGGCCACAAGAGCGGTAAGAAGGGCCACAAAGGCGGCAAGAAGGGAAAGAAAAGTTCCGGCGGCAGCACGACTCCGCCTCCGAAATAGTTTACGGCAGGCTCCCGGTTCGAGAAACCGGTCTCGGATACCAGTGAGGCGGGTTCGACCTCACGGCCAAGGTTTAGGAGAGTATGTTGGCAAAAATTTCACAGGCCGCTTGCGCCAGCGGCCTGTAGATTTTTAATCCTCATTACCACCGTTTACAGATCGGCGGGCGCATAAGAGTTGATTTCGCAGTTCAATAAGATTTCTTCAAAATTGCGGTTTTTGCCAAGTCATCCGATTTTTCTTCCTCCTGTTGAATTGTGATTGATATGTTCCATTGGTTACCGCCGATTCAATACGACTTCGTGTTCTCAACCCGGCCGAGTAGGGAATGTTGGTCTGGGCAGCGTGGCCCATCAAAAGGGCGCCCCGAAGCGTTGCGTGGCACTCATGCTGTGTGGCAATATTGAGGCCGCTTTGCCCTCATCTCTTTCGACATTATGGAAAACGCCCGCATAAAATTAATGTTCTGCGCCGCTGTGTTTTGTACAGTGCCGGCTTGGTGCGGCATCCCTGGGGGTGTTATTCCCTCGTCCTCGCGTTTGGCGCGGCCGGTGCACGATTTGCGCGCGGTGCGCAAGGGCGACAAGGTTACGCTTAGCTGGAGCCAGCCGCAGGGCGCCCAGCCGGCTGGGCGTCCTTGGGGCGTCATGAAGGTGTGCCGCAGCATTGTTCCAACTCCGCCTGATTCATCAATACTCATGAATCCCATAACTTCTTGTGCGCAGCCTGTCGGAGAAGTTCGACCTCGGGCAGCGGCTGCAAAGACGGCGGGGAAGAGCAACGGCAAAATCAGGCTGCAATTTATTGACACCTTATCGGAAGAGGCCGAAGGGACTTCGCAATTCGCTGTCTATAGTATCGAAGCGCAAGATGATCGCGGGCGTAGCGCAGGGTTCTCGAATCCGGCAGCGGTCTCGCTGGCGCCCATGGCGCCGGCCGAGGGTTTACACCTTCAGCTCGACGTGCGCGGCGTATACCTGATATGGACCCAAAACACCGAAAATCAAACTCCATCACTAGAGTTTGATTACCGCATTTACCGCCGTGAGAAGGATTCTCCTACAAGGGTTGCTGTTTCTTATTTGCGGGCGGTGATCCACCAGCGCGGTGAAAACCGTTGGACCGCGGTCGATCGCGATATCGAATGGGAAAAAAGTTATTCGTACTGGGTCGTCCCAGTCACCAGGGTGTATTCGGAAAGCCATCAACTGCTGGCTGAGGTCGAGGGCGATGATTCCCAGCCAGTCGAAGTTGTTGCCCATGATGTCTTCCCACCGGCGCCTCCGGAAGGACTGCTAGCTGTGCCCAGCGAGATTCCAAATGACAAGTTTGTTGACCTTATCTGGGCGCCGAACAGCGAAAAAGACGTCGCTGGATATAACGTCTATCGCCGCGAACAAGCGGGGCAGGAAGCTGACCCAAAAAATGGAAAACCGGAGCGCATCAACTCCGCTCCGATTACCATGCTCTCATTCCACGATACTGGAGTCAGCGCCGGCCGTAAGTATTTCTATTCTGTCTCGGCGGTTGACCTGCGCGGCAATGAAAGCGCCAAGTCTCAGGAGACCGCGGAGGTAAAGCCGTAACCCCAATCCATCTCGGGCCGCACGTTTGAGAAACATAAAGTCTTTGTTTTCAGCGACTTGAGGCTTCTTGCCGGGCTGCGCCTCTCAGAAATGTCGAGTAGAACCTATAGATTCTTGACCAAAGATTTATCTTTCTTGACTTGCGGTTCCATTCTTATATAATGACGAGCCGTGTCACATAGTAAGACAAGAGGCGAAGGCCGGTCACCTTACCATATCCAGGTGCTTGATCGCGCTTTGTCCATTCTTGAGGCACTTTCCCAGGACGGTCCCGACCTGACGCTGGCCCAGATGTCCGAATCGCTCGGTTTACATAAGAGCACGGCGCACCGCCTGATCATGGTGCTGGGGCGCAATAAGCTGGTAGAGAAGAATTCCCAGACCGGCAAATACCGGCTTGGACTCAAACTCTTCGAGCTGGGGACGCGGGCGGTATCGCAGCTTGACCTGCGCGAGCGGGCGCGGCCCTTTTTGGAGCGCGTGGTGCTGGAAACCGGCGAGACGGTCCACTTGTGCATCTATGACGATGGGGAAGTCGTGTACCTGGACAAAGTAGAACCCAGACGCAGTGTGCGCCTGGCTTCAAGCGTGGGGCGCAGGAATCCCGCTTATTGCACCGCGATGGGAAAGGCCATTATGGCGTATTTGCCTGAGAATCAGGTTGAAATCGCGGTACAAAAGCATGGCTTACGTCCCTTCACGCGAAAGACCATCGGCACCATGGCAGAGCTCAAGTCCGAACTGGTCAAGATACGCGAAACCGGTTATGCGATTGACAATGAGGAAAACGAAGAAGGCGTCTGTTGTGTTGGATCGGTGGTGCGTGATTTTTCCGGAGATACGATAGCCGCGATCAGCGTCTCAGGGCCGACATTTCGCGTTGGCGCAGAAAAGATTTCGGTGCTGGCCAAGTCGATCATATCGGCTGCAGATGGGTTGTCAAAAGAACTTGGCTTTCATGCCGCATCGGGACCGAGAAATGGCAGGAACGATGATAAGCCGATGGAAAAACAATCGAAGCCGGCGCATGCCCGGATGCTGAATGTGTAGATTGCACCCCGACATTGGCCCTCAACCAAGTGGAATTTGGAGAGACGCCGGCCCACGAGAATTGAAGACTGCATATCGCATGATGATATATTCAAGTCATGCGAGAGGCAGCTTGGTTTAGGTACAGTTGAACACACTGTATAGGTATAGAGAGCGTGGGCAAGATGCTCACGCGACAAGCCGGCGAGACGCCGGCGCTACTTCAAATTGCGGTTCCCCTGGCGCGGAGGGAACCGCAATTTTGCGGAGAAGGGCGTTTTACTAAATGAACTTTGAGTTTTGCGCAGCCTTAATTAAGTTAATATTTTGATGGAAGCGGCGATGGCGCTTTTATGGACGCGAATTTTGCTTGCATGTTGAGCTCGTCGCACCAAACAGGATCGTTTATTAAGAACGTAGCGGAGATATAAATATGAGCACGCAAACACTACCTGCAATCGAGCGGATGGTCTTTCGCCATACCAATGCGAAGACCGGCCGCAACATTTCGGTAACACCCAGCAACAGCACCAACAAGCACCTGACGTACGGACGGATTATCCTGAATGCTTCCACGCCTTCGGTTTCTTTCAAGAACGGCGATCATGAGACCAGTTTCATCTGCCTCGCAGGCGACGCCACGGTGAAGGTGGACAAGCAAGAATTTCATCTTAAGCAATACGACGCCATTTACATTCCCCGTGACAGCGAAATCAGCGTTGCCAGCAAGGGACAGGTCGATATTGCCGAATTCTCGGCTGAGGTAAAGAACCGGTATCCGTTGCAATTCGTGCCGTACTCGGAAGTCGAAAAAAATTCTTCGCTGAAATTCAGCACGGGAACTCCCGGCCAGCAGCGCCATCTCAACATCCTGGTAGGAAAGAACGTGCAAGCCGGGCGGCTGCTGGCGGGCTTCACCATCTCCGAGCCGGGAAACTGGACCAGTTGGCCTCCGCACGAGCATGCCGCCATGCTGGAAGAGATGTACGTCTATTTCGATATGCCCAAACCGGCCTTCGGTATTCAGCTTGTTTATAATGACACCGAATATCCCGAACTGGTAACGGTGGTGCGGGATGGAGACGCGGTGCTGATGCCGAGCGGTTATCATCCTAATGTTTCGATTCCCAACCATCGCATCGGTTTCTTATGGGCCATGGCGGCGCACCGCGAACAGGAAGACCGGCAGTTCGGGGTAGTGAATGTGCAACCCGCGTTCAGCCAGGGGGGCTCAGGGCTCGAAGCCAGCAGAAAATAAAAAATTGATTCTCGATCAGTTCAAACTTGGGGGCAAGACTGCGCTTGTAACCGGGGCCTCAGCCGGCCTCGGCGCCGCTATTGCCCTTGCCCTCGCTGAAGCGGGAGCGGACGTGGTTTGTCACGGCAACTCACGCCCGGCGGAAGATACCTGTGTCAAGGTCAAGAAACTTGGCAGGCGTGCGGCAGCGGTGCAGGCCGATCTTTCTTCGCGCAGCGCGGCGGAAGAGCTTTTCGATAAAGCCCAGAAGTTCGCGCCCATCGATATTCTCGTCAATAATGCCGGCACTATCCGCCGCGCGCCGGCGGTGGACTATAGTGACGAGGACTGGATGACGGTGCTCCAGGTTAACCTCAATAGCGTATTCAAACTGAGCCAGCTTGCCGGCCGCTCCCTGGCGCAACGAAAGCAGCCTGGAAAGATCATTAATATAGCGTCACTCCTCGCATTCCAGGGGGGCATTACCGTACCTGCGTATGCCGCCTCCAAGGGCGGGGTGGCCCAGTTGACCAAGGCGCTGGCCAATGAATGGGCGGCGCAGAGCATCAATGTGAACGCAATCGCTCCGGGCTACATGCGCACCGACAACACGAAAGCTTTGCAGCAGAATGAAACCCGCAACCGCCAGATTCTGGAACGGATTCCCGCAGCGCGCTGGGGAGAGCCGGAAGACCTTGGCGGGGCGGCTGTGTTTCTTGCCTCGGCCGCAAGCAATTATGTGCATGGGCACATTTTTGTGGTGGATGGCGGATGGATGGGGCGATGAGTGCGGGCCTCAAAGTTGCCGCAAGAAAAATGGAAGAGATCGCTGAGCGACAGGGTTTGTGTGAGAGACCGAAAGGCGTCGTCCCTACGGGACTGACATCTTCCTTGTGCGCACCTAGCGCTGAAGCGCAGAGCTATAATGCGTCACCCTTCGGGGTTGTTCATCTTTTTACGTGCTTAGGGAGTCGAACCACAATCGAACATTTGTTGCGACTTGGTCGTCGGACTTCGTCATATAAGGAGGACGCATTGCAAGGGATGCATTTCTGATAGTCCGATTGAAGCCGCAGGCGGTTTCAATCTCCATCGGAGGTCCCTCTCTCGCTTCGCGGGATCAGGATGACACAGTAATATTAGAACGAGGAATTTCGAACATCTGACAGCGCCAGACAGATTCCAGAGATCTCGGCGCGTAAAAAAACTTATGGGAACCTTGAAAGTTAAATCGAAGGAAAGCTGTCATTGGGACCTGGTGAGTTTGGGGGAAGTAATGCTCCGGCTCGATCCCGGGGACGAACGCATTACAACCGCGCGTAACTTTCGCGCATGGGAGGGCGGCGGAGAATACAACGTTGCCCGCGGATTGAAGCGTTGCTTTGGGTTGCGGACCGCGGTGGTGACGGCGCTTGCCGATAATCCCATTGGCCGCCTGGTGGAAGACCTGATGTACCAGGGCGGCGTGGACCAGAGGCATGTCCGCTGGGTAAAGTATGACGGCGTGGGGCGTACGGTCCGCAACGGGCTGAACTTTACCGAGCGCGGCTTCGGATTGCGCGCCGCCGTTGGCGCCTCCGACCGCGGGCACACGGCTACGGCGCAGCTCAAGCCCGGCGACATTGATTGGAAGAAGATTTTTGAGCAGGAAGGCGCGCGCTGGCTGCATACGGGAGGAATCTTCTGCGCACTTTCAGAGACGACACCGCTGGTTGCCGAAGAGGCAATGAAAGCGGCGAAAGCGAGCGGCGCAATAGTTTCTTACGACCTGAATTATCGCGACTCGCTGTGGCGCAGCATCGGCGGGCAAAAGCAGGCGCAGGCCGTCAACCGTAAACTCGCGCCCTACGTTGACGTGATGCTGGGCAACGAAGAGGACTTCAGCGCTGCTCTGGGCTTTCAGGTTCCGGGGCTCGACGTCCACTCTTCGTCAAGTCTTGACTCCGCTGGTTTCAAGGCGATGATCCAGGCGGCAGTGCGTGAATTTCCTAACTTTGCGGTCGTGGCCACTACTTTGCGCAACGCGAAAACCGCCACGATCAATGATTGGGGCGCAATCTGCTATCACGATGGCCAGTTTTACCAGGCTTCAAATCGCGAGAATCTTGAAATCTACGATCGGGTTGGCGGCGGGGATTCATTTGCCTCCGGCCTGATCTACGGCTTCCTCACCGGGCAAGAGCCGCAATGGTGCGTGGAATGCGGGGCGGCTCACGGCGCGCTGGCCATGACCACCCCGGGCGACACCACCATGGCGACGCTCAGCGAGGTCTTGCAAGTAATGAAAGGTATGAGTGCGCGCATCGCGCGCTGAGGATATAATGATGGGCTTGCAACCCGAATCACCTTCCATTAGCGGTGCGGCCAGCCCTGCACAGGCATCCACGGAAGCGGAAGCGACTCCCCAAGTCTGGAGTAATTACCGCTGGGTCATTTGCTCCCTGTTATTCTTCTCAACGACCATCAACTACCTGGACCGGCAGGTGTTGAGCATTCTGGCCAAGACGCTGGAGACCAGCATTGGCTGGAACAGCATCCAGTACGGCTATATCACTGCGGGTTTCCAGGCAACCTACGCGATCGGACTGCTGGGCGCCGGCTACATGATAGACAAGTTCGGCACGCGCAAAGGATACTCGGTTGCTATCTCGCTGTGGAGCCTGGCCGGCATCGGGACAGCGGCGGCAACTTCGGCATTGACTTTCGGTATTGCCAGGGGATTTCTTGGACTGGGCGAATCGGCCAATTTCCCTGCCTGCATCAAGACTGTCGCCGAGTGGTTCCCGAAAAAGGAACGGGCACTGGCCACCGGCGTCTTTAACGCCGGCACCAACGTCGGCGCGATAGTTGCGCCTCTCACAGTGCCATGGCTGGCCTTGACCTATGGCTGGCAGTGGGCGTTCATCCTCACGGGCACGCTGGGATTTGTGTGGCTGATCTTCTGGCTGCTGTTCTATCACAAACCGGAAGAGCATCCGCGTATTTCCAAGTCGGAGCTCGCCTATATTCAGAGCGACCCGCCTGATCGCGTTGAGAGCGTCTCGTGGCGGCGGCTTCTGCCCAACAAAGAAACATGGGCCTTTACGATCGGCAAATTTTTTACCGACCCGGTCTGGTGGTTTTACCTGTTCTGGTTTCCCAAGTACCTGCAGGAGAGCTTTGGCCTGGGACTTAAGCAGATTATTCTGCCCACAATCGTAGTCTATAACGCCGCCACCATCGGCAGCGTCGGCGGAGGCTGGATTCCGCTGAATCTGATCAAACGAGGGTGGAGCATCAACGCCGCGCGCAAGACCGCCCTGCTGATCTTTGCGTTGGGTGTTGTTCCCGTCGTGTTCGCGCCTTTTTCGAAGAGCCTCTGGCTGGTGGTCGGTCTGATCAGCCTGGCGACGGCGTCACACCAGGGGTGGTCGGCGAATTTGTTCACCACCGCTTCCGATTTATTTCCGCGCCGGGCTGTAGGCAGCATTGTGGGAATTGGCACGGCCGGCGGCGCGATTGGCGGCGTGCTGATTCAGCTAGCCACGGGTTACATTGTGCAGTGGACGCACAGCTACGTACCGCTCTTTATTTTCGGAGGAACAGCCTACCTTATGGCATTGGCGATCGTACAGGGACTAGCGCCGAAACTGACCCCAGTTGAGCTGAACTGAAGATAGCGCGATAAGACCGATATTTTTTGAGGCAAGACTCTTAAGACATGACCAAAGAACAAGTTCGGCAGCGGGTGCTGGAAGTGGGAATCGTGCCGGTCATCCGCACATCTTCGGTGCGCAAGGCCATTGCCGCGAGCGAAGCCATTTTTGCCGGCGGTATTTCGGTCTTCGAGATTACGATGACCGTTCCCGGCGCCTTTGAGGCAATCACGGAGTTGACCAAGAGCCTGGGGCGCGAAGTTCTTATCGGCGCCGGCACGGTCCTCGATGCTTATACCGCCAACCGCTGCCTGGAGGCGGGCGCAACTTTCCTGGTGACGCCCGGCTTCAAGCCGGAGACGGTAAGGTGTGCCAATGATAACGGCATACTCATCATGGCCGGGGCCCTGACTCCTACCGAAATTCTCACTGCGTGGGAGGCGGGCTCCGATTTCGTGAAAGTGTTCCCATGCAGCGCAGTAGGAGGCCCCAACTATATCAGGGCGCTACGAGGGCCCCTGCCGCAGATCCCCCTGGTTCCCACCGGCGGCGTGAACCTGGACACGGCCGCTGATTTCATACGAAGCGGTTCGGCGGCGCTTGGCGTTGGTGGAGAGCTGGTGCTGAGCTCGGCGCTCGATTTGGGGAACACAACTGAGATTACCGAACTCGCAAAGAAATATGTCGCGATTATTCAGAAGGCGCGGCAGCCGGAGCCGGCGCCTGCAACCGTGGCAGGAAAATAATTCGGAGGCAGTCATGGAAGCTGCAGTGAAGCGTGATTTTCCTGATGTCGTCGTTGTCCCAGCCGCCGAGGCCAAACAAAGCACACCTGAGCCCGGGCTTATGCGCCGGGTGGGTTCTTACAATGACAAGTTGTTTCTCGCCGAGCACCGCATGGAAAAAGGATGGGTGGGTGCGCGCCACAGCCATCCTCACGATCAACTTGTGTATGTGATTTCCGGCCACCTGAAGGTCACGTGTGGCGACCAGACCTTCGAGCTGCGCGGTGGCGACAGCTTCGTAGTCCGCGGCGGCGTAGAACACCAGGCCTCTGCCGTTGAGTCATCGCACGTTATTGATGTGTTTACGCCCTGCCGGCAGGATTATATGTAAATTCAGCAAGGGAAGAAGCATCCGGTTTCGCGGCGATGCCTTCCGGCGCGCCCCGCCGGGGCCGAAGCGCGATGCCGTTGCGAGATCGGAATTTCGCAGGAGTGAAAATGAACAACCTGAAGTTGCTGGCAGCAGTGTTGCTGCTGGCCGGCACCGCGCTGGCCGAGCCGCATTTATCGAGCATCAAGATTGCCATTACGAATCCAACGGACCTCGACCGTCCGGCTGAAGATGTTGTCGTCTCGCTGCCGGAGCTGCGCAAGATCGCTCCCGATTTGAAGGCCGGCACCCTGATGGTGACCGCCAGCGACGCTGCCACCGCATCCGAAGACGCCGCAGCTTTGCAGACTACCGAATTACCCTCACAGGTTGACGACCTCGACGGCGACAATAAGGCCGACGAACTTGCCTTCCAGATCGATCTCAAGCCGCATCAGACTAGAATCGTCACCATTACATACGGCTCCGCGGACCGAATTTTCCGGCTGCGTGATGATTATCCCAAGCGCACGGACGCCTTGTTTGCCACCAAAATACAAGGTCCGGGTTGGGAGTCGGAGCTCAATGCCTGGCGCATTTATTTTGATCCGCGCAACGCCATCGATCTCTATGGCAAGCGCCGTCTCACGCTGCAACTGCAAATGTTTGCCACACCGGAATATCCTTACCATGATGAGTCTCCCGACGGCCGCGATATCTATGACATCGGTGATGCCATGGGCATCGGCGCTGTGGGCGCCTGGGTGGATGGCAAACTCGTAAAGGTGGCTGATGCAGACAAGCGGAGTTGGCGCATCATTGCCGCAGGTCCGGTTCGCTCCATCGTCGAAGTAACCTACGAAGGCTGGAAGGTCGCAGGGAAGTCTGTCACCCTGCACTCGCTCTTCACGGTCTGGGCCGGCGATCGCGGCTTCTTCCATACGATCACGGCAAGTGGCGCTGACGATCTGGTTTTTGTCACCGGCCTTCCTCTCAAGCAGGGTGTTCCTGTATTCCACTCCGAGAAGAGCAGCGGCTCACCCTGGCTGGCAACCTGGGGCGCGCAAGTAATTGCGCCGGGAGCGAAGGCCACCGAGGAGCTAAAAGACACGAATCTGGGACTGGTCATCGTTACCTCTCCAGCGGTCTCCGCGACTCCAAATCAGGACAGCAGCAATCATCTGCTCACGTTTCCGCTGCGACAGGGAAGCGCAACCTGGTACGCCGCCGCGGCCTGGGACCAGGAGGCCAGCAACAACCGGGTTGGCTTCGGCAATCAGAAGGAGACGCATCAAAACTCCTCGCGCATCATGCCCAGCACTGCTCTTACCACCCAACAGCAATTTTTGGATTTCGTGAAAGAAAGAGCGGCGCGCATGAGCACGCCGGTAACGGTGAAGATCCTCTCTACCAAAGCGGGAACGCAGCCTGCTCCGCCTGACACCCTGGCTCCCGCGGCTTCCAAAACTTACAAGCAGGCAATCGAACTCATGCGCGAAGCGGTTGACCGCACGGCAACCAAGTGGGAGCCGATTATCACCGCCGCCAATCCTAACGATTTTGATCCCGGCAATGGGATCGGTTTTTTTACCGATGGAGACAATAAGACCGGCGATTGGCTGCAGCGCAAGGGCTTCTTCTGGACCGGAGGGTTTTGGACCGGGGAGCTATGGAAGCTCAATGCCTATACGAAGGACGAGAAATATCGCCGTTGGGGCGAGCTTTGGGGATCGCGCCTGATGGGGAAAGAGTCGAAAGTAAATCACGACGCGGGATTCTTGTATCTATATTCTTCCGTATTTGGTTACGAGCAGACGCATGACCAGAAATATCGCGAGAGCGGCCTGCGCGCTGCGGACCGGCTGGCGGAACACTTCAATCCTACGACGCAATTGATTGCCGCCTGGAAGCCCGGTGGAGACGACACCATCATTGACACCATGATGAACCTGCAGATTCTCTGGTGGGCGAGCCGCGAAACAGGCGATCCTAAATGGCGCGAGATCGGGCTCAAACATGCTCTGCGCGCCTCGGAGTGGCTGGTGCGTCCTGACGGCGGCGTGATCCAGTCGGTGCACTACAATCCCGGCGACAATCCCCAGAGGCTTGTATTGACAGGCGGCTCTTCGGAGATGACATTGGATCTTCCCAATAATGTTCCTCCAGGACAGCCGCTGTTTTTTCATACCCATCAGGGATTTGCCGCTGACACCACATGGGCGCGCGGAGCGGCCTGGGCTCTCTACGGTTTTGGGGCTGCGTACCGCGAAACTCGCGATCCTCGCATGCTGGCTACGGCAGAAAAAGTTGCAACGCACCTGCTGCCCGATCTGCCCGAAGATGGCGTGGCATGGTATGACATGGATGACGAAGGCGTCCGGTTCAGGAATCGCGATACCTCGGCGGCGGCCATCATGGCCGACGGATTTTTACAGCTTTCCACCCTGACCCAGGACCAACAGCGGGCGGCTCAATATAGAAAAGAAAGCGAGCGCATCACGCAGTCGTTGATTGACCGCTACCTGTCGCCGGTTGGCCCCGATGACCATTCGCCTCCAGGAATATTGCGCCACGGCAGCAGCGTGCGCCCTGCCGACGGTCCGCTCATCTACGGAGATTATTATCTGCTGGAGACATTGCTGGCCCTGGAAGCGCCCAAAACCGCGGGCGGGCCAGGAACCACCCGTCCCGCGCAGTGATGGGGGTTACTGGTTTACGCCACTGGCGAGGAAGCCTCCATCGACGGCGAGGATGTGTCCGGTGACGAAGCTGGCGGCGTCGGAGGCAAGAAAGACGGCCGCGCCAATCAGCTCCTCCTGCTGGCCGAATCGTCTCATGGGCGTGCGCAGCAGGAACTCCTGGCCGCGCGGGGTTCCATCGAGCAGCGCGGCATTGAGAGCGGTGCGAAATACGCCCGGAGCAATAGCATTCACGCACACCCCGTGCTGCGCCCATTCAATAGCAAGCGATTTGGTCAAGGAAGCAACCGCAGCTTTGCTGGCGGCGTATGCCGCGACCTCATAAAGAGCGACAAACGAAGATAGCGAAGCGATATTGATGATGCGACCATACTTGCGTTCCACCATGTGCCGGCCGAAAACCTGGCAGGCTCGCAATGTACCGTTGAGGTTGGTCTCTAATATTTCATTCCACTCGCTTTCGGGCAGTTGCAGGGTAGGGGTACGCTTGGTCCTGCCGGCGCTGTTGACCAGAATGTCGACGCGGCCGAATTCTTTGAGGGTCGCATCCAGCAATGCCTGCAAGCTGCCTGCATCGTTTACGTCTGATGCCAGCGCGAGCGAACGCCGGCCGGCTTTGCGGACCGCTTCAGCGGCAGACTCTACCAGGTCGGCGCGCCGGCCTGTGGGTACGACGTTGGCCCCGGCCTGCGCCAGACCTTTGGCGAGAGTCAATCCGATACCTGAGGTTCCACCGATAACGACCGCAGTTTTCTCTGAAAGATCAAGGGAAGTATTCATGAATGGGATTTTTCCTGAGTTTAGTATTGACCGCAATTTAGAACGAAACCGAAATCACTATATTAAACATGAAGATCGCAGATGCCAAAGTAATTGTTTGTAGACCGGGCCGCTGCCAAGTATCCTTACAGGCGGCACTGAGAAACTGACCAGGAGCAGCAATTACGAGATGATGTTTTTTACAAGCGCAAGATCTGCCTGCCTGTTCTTATTGTTATTTGCAACGTTGAGCGGATGGACCCAGCAGCCGGCGCCCGCAGCTTCGTCTTCACCCGATACAGTTTCGACGGATCAATTTTCCCAGGAGGTCACGGCATTCCTGGGGCGGGAGATCGGCGCGCACGTTGCCGATATTCGTTCCTTTAATCCTCCGCAAGAGCGTGTTGTCGGTGTGCCCACGGGCGGAGAATTCGATTGGGGGACGTTTACTCGCGCGGTGGCGTCTTATGCCTCGCTCTCCGGCGACAAGACAATTGCCGGTCAAGATGTCACCCACATCATCGGCCAGGGAGGCCTTATCGAGGCCCGCCATGGCGGCAAGACATGGGCGCAGTTGGCCGGCGCGCTCTCATTACAAGGCTTTGGTACGGACCTGAAAACCAACGCGCTGTGGCAGTCGTTTACGCCGGAAGAGCAGGCGCAATGGCGGTCGCTGCTCGATCCGGGGCGCTTTTACGACAAGAAGACCCGGCACGTCATCAATCTTCCGGAAAACTACTTCGGCGTGGCGGCGCGCATCGCTTCTATGGATTATCAGATGGGAATCACTAACGACCGCGCCTTCGCCGATGATGTGCTGAATCGCGCCGCCGACCAGTTCCTCAAAGGCAATCTTTACTCGGATGACAGTGTTCCCACCGGCCGCTATGACCGATATTCAAACGAATACGCGCGCTTCGTCTACGATGCCGCAGAAACTCTTGGCCGCGAGGATGTAATGAAAGCCATGGAGCCGACGCTCAACGCGCAGATGCGCACCTGGTGGGACCTGCTTTCGCCCGATGGCTATGGTTATCCGTGGGGACGGAGCCTGGGAGCCATCAGCTACATTGACACCCTTGAGATTGTGGCATTCCTGGCTGAGCATGCGCAGTTTCGTCCCGCGCCTTTGGCGCAACTGGCCAGCGCCTACTACGCGGCCTGGCAGTGGCTGGAAAAAGACTATCAACCCAAGCGCCACCTGTTGAATGTGTTTGGATTTGGCCGGGGAAATTACAACTACATCACTCCAGAGCGCGAGTGGCAGCAGACCACGGCCTTTTTTGGGAAAGCGGCAGGCGCGCAAATATTATTCATGAAGGCGATGAACGGCGAGCACGTCGCTTCATTTCCAGCCCACCTGACTTTGCCCGAAGTAGCGCGTTTCGAATACTTTCGCAAAGGCGACCGTCCCTCGGGTGTGTGGCTGGTGCGGCGCGGGCGCCTCAGGTTTGCGCTTCCCATCACAACCGGAACGCAGCCGGGGATTTCCGATTATCTGCCGGCTCCGTACAGCTTGCCCGGTTTTGCTCCTCCGGTGCAGCAGCCGGTCCCGGCGATGACGCCTTATTTGGAATTGGAAGACGGCCGCACGATCATAGCCTGCGACGGCGCGGATGAGATTACTGCTTCCGCCGACGGACTCAGCCTGCGCGCAGTGTGGAAGCGATGGGCGGTGTTGGGAACCAAGTCCGGACAACTGGTTGATCCCGGCATCACGGCGCAGGTGGATTGGAAGATCGATGGCGATTCGCTGGTCCGTACAGAAACCGTTTCAGCTTCGAAAGCCACCCCCATCCGGCGCTTCTGGGTGATCGTGCCCACCACCGGCAATCACGATGCCACACGCTTTGAAGATGGCCACCGCATTGACCGCTTTGACTCTCCGGAGGGCGATCTGGAAGTCACAGTCAAGCAGTCGGATTGGCCGCTGCAATCGGAACTCTACGCTACCGGGGATAGCGCCCTGGGCAAGGGCAGCCGGGGCTACATTCCGTTCTACCTAAGTCTGTATGCACGCAACACCGTTATCGCGCCGGGAAAGCCTATGTCGTGGACGCTGGTGCTGAGGACGCTGCCGGGGAACAGTTCTCAGTTCTCGGAAATGAAGTGATCGGCGAAAGGCGAAATACTCCTTGTTTACACCGGGAATTTTCATCGAGTTTGCCAATTGCAAAGCGCAGGATGCCATTTAAAAAACAGCCGCAGATTTACGCAGATGAGCGCAGATCCGGAATTTTTAGCCACGGACTTACACGGTGAATACGGATAAAAACTGGCCTCAACATCAAATCATCAACCCACTGATTGTGAGCCAGTTATCGTTCTGACGAGGCTTTTGCGAGGACGACGGTCTAGTAGACAAACGTTTTGCCTCGTTGATATGATTCGTTGCTGTTCCGCGACGCCCTCAGGCAAAGCATTTCTCCATAACTTCAATAACTATCAACGAGAACGTCCATTGGGTAACGAGTAAGGAAAGCGCTAGCATGTCGCAGGAGTGGTCCAGATTGCGCCCTCCGCCTGAAATTTTTGAATCTTGCCTGCCCGAGAACGAGTCGGGCGACTTCGCCACAAGGAGCACTCTAGACTATGGCTTATCACGTTTCGAGACACCAGACTCGCAGTGAGCTAACCCGTTCAGCCGATCAACCGTGGCAACGGAAAATCACAATCCGCCGGCAATCTGCCCGGATGCTTTTTGTCGGCCTGTTGCTGGCCGTGTTTCTCGCCGGCCCGGTTGTCGCGCAAACCACACCCGATTTCGGGCCCAATGTGCATATCATCGACCCCGGCATGTCCTCGGCGACGATTGAGAGCACGCTTACTTCTCTTGCCAATGAACCGCAATTCGGCACCAACCGAGCTGCGGTGCTCTTTTTGCCTGGCACCTACAACATCCAGGCTCCGGTCGGATACTACGAGTCGATCTCGGGACTGGGCGAAACGCCGAATGACGTTACCATCAACGGATTCCTCACTCCGAATTTTGGCTCGACATCTCCGGGTGCTAATTTGACGCTGACGTTCTGGCGCTCGATGGAGAATATGACCATCAACGCCACCACTGACTTCGCGCAAAGCGCCCCGCCGAATACTCTGCAGTGGGGTGTTTCGCAAGGCACCTCGCTGCGCCGCATGCAGATCAATGGCTCGCTCGAGCTGACGGATTCCTTCTGCGGATTCTCGAGCGGTGGATTTATCTCCGACCTGCGGGTGGCCGGGACGGTCAACTCGTGCTCGCAGCAGCAGTGGCTCACGCGCAACAGCGTAATTGGCAATTGGACGGGCAGCGTTTGGAATATGGTGTTTGCCGGAGTGGAAGGCGCGCCGTACGCAAACTATCCGAGCAATTCCTTCACCGTGTTGCCGACGACTCCGGTGAGCCGTGAAAAACCGTTTCTTTATGTCGAAGAGAGCAGAGGATACAAAGTATTTGTGCCGACGCTTCGCGAAGATTCCTCTGGCATAAGCTGGGCTCGCGGCTTTGGCCGCGGCTACTCGCTTTCGATCGACGACTTCTTCATCGCGCAGCCATCCACGGCGCTCGCCGACATCAACCTGGCTTTGGCCTCTGGTAAGAACCTCATCCTGACGCCGGGAATCTATCAATATTCGGATGCGATTAAGGTCACGCGTCCGAACACGATCGTGCTTGGCATGGGCTATCCGACGATAGTTCCACAAACAGGCAGCGCTGCCATCGAAGTTGCCGATGTTGACGGCGTTCGGCTGGCGGGATTGTTGCTGGATGCAGGTCCAGTGAACTCGCCGGTGCTTCTGCAAGTCGGCAATCCAGACGGAGAGCGAGACTCGCACAAGCGGAACCCAACGACATTGAATGATGTTTTCTTCCGCATTGGTGGAGCGACTCCTGGGACTGCTACCACTGCGTTGGAAGTCGACAGCAACAATGTCATCCTCGACAACATCTGGTCGTGGCGCGCGGACCACGGCAATGGCGTTGGCTGGACGCAAAATGTCTCCGATCATGGAGTTGTTGTGAATGGAGACGATGTCACGGCAACCGGCCTTGCGGTGGAGCACTACCAGAAGAATCAAGTGGTGTGGAACGGCGAACGCGGCCTGACCATTTTCTATCAGAGTGAGCTGCCTTACGATGTTCCCAGCCAAAGCGCGTGGATGAACGGAAGCGCAAACGGTTACTCGTCCTACGCTGTTTCACCGTCGGTCTGGAACCACGCCGCGTATGGCCTGGGTGTCTACAGCTTCTTCAACCGGGGCGTCAACATTGTGGAAGATAGCGCGATTACCGTACCGGACACGGAAGACGTGACCGTAACTCACGCGATTTCGGTGTTCCTTACCGGCAGCGGCTCGATCACGCGCGTGGTGAACAACGCGGGAGGAACGGTCGAGAAAGGAAGACAAACAAGCTTTCTGAAGTTCTATCAGGGTGTCCCATGCCGGCACGATTGTCAGGAAGAGCTGGATGTGCCAGACGGATTGACAGCGGAAGTGGTATCGCCGAATCAGGTGAATTTGCATTGGCGTCGGAGCCGGTCTGACGGAGTCCGCTACAGCGTCTTTCGCAGCCTGGATCCCCGATTCAAACCGTCACCGCAAACGCTGGTGTATTCCGGTCTGAAGGAGACCAGCTTCGAGGACACGAGCGTGAATCCTGGAGCGACTTACCATTATTTCGTCGAAGCCGTCAGCGATGCCGGCTCGTCAGATCCTTCGAACATCGCCACTGTGGCCATTCCCAGTAGTGGCGGCCCGATCGGACAGGATGTACTGGACATCAACGTCGGCGGAGGAGCGGTTGGAATCTGGCACGCGGATGAGGATGTATCCGGTGGAAGCCGGTCCTCTACCAGTGCGATCATCAACACGTCGCTGGTTCCGAATGCCGCGCCGCAAGCAGTGTATCAATCGAATCGATTTGGGACGTTCACCTATACCATTCCGGGTTTCGCCGCAGGCGCACAATACGTTGTCGCTCTGCACTTCGCAGAGAACTTTTGGAGCGCACCTGGAAAGCGGCTCTTCAATGTGCTGATCAATGGCCAGCAGGTCTTAAAGAACTTTGACATTTTCGCGGTCGCGGGCGGTAAGAATGTTGCCACCGTGCAATCGTTTCTCGCCACGGCGGATGCAACGGGAACCATCACCATCGAGTTTGCGGTGGGGGCGGCGGACAATCCCCAGGTCAACGGAATCGAAATCGGGGCAGCGTGCATAACGAATTGCCCAGTGACGCCGGATGCCCCCTCGAAGCTAATGGCGGCGGCGGCTTCGCCAAATCAGGTAAATCTTGCGTGGATTGCCAGCTCGACGGCGGGAGTTACTTACAGCGTCTTTCGCAGCCAGCAACCCGGATTTCGGCCAACCGGCGGCAATCAAGTTGCTGCAGGATTGACGGCAACGAGCTACGCGGACACAACTGCGAATCCGTCGACGATCTACTACTATGCCGTAGAAGCGGTCGACAGCGGCAGCGCCTCGGCGGCTTCGAAATATGCTAAAGCTTCTACGCCTACCGCTGGGGGCGTAATTACCACAGACATCGTGAAGATCGACGCGGGAGGAGGAGGCGTAGCGGATTGGGTTGCAGACGAAGATTTTGCTGGAGGCACTCCAACAGCGAATGGAACGATCGTCGACACTTCGCATGTGAAGAATCCTGCGCCGTCAGAGGTGTACCAGACAAACCGCTTTGGCAACCTCACTTATACGATTCCTGGCCTTACTGCCGGAGCAAGCTACTTTGTCGATCTCCATTTTGCAGAGACCTTCTGGACCTCGCCAGGACAGCGGCTCTTCAACGTCCTGATCAACGGCCGGCAGGTGCTCACGAACTACGATATCTTCGCTTCCGCCGGAGGCGAATATATCGCAACCGTGGAATCGTTCAAAACAACCGCCGATGCGACCGGAACCATCAAGATTCAATTCGTGAAGGGCGCAATCGATCTTCCGCAGGTAAATGGGCTTGAGATTGGGCGCTGAGTTTGGCGGCTGCCTCTAAAATCAAACCAACAAATGTCTTCTCAGCGGGCCGGAACCAGTTCCGGCCCGCTGGGTTCGAAAGCCCGCAGAACGAGGCCAGCCTAGCAGCTCGTTTTAGTAGCGCGGAGCCCAACAGTTCTCAGTTCTCAGAAGTGAAGTGATACCGCTTACAATAGGGCTTTTTTTAACGACGCTGTGGATGGTACTTTAAAGCACCGGTTTTCGGATCAACCGAGCAAAGGGCCAATTGTCGGAGTTGTTCAGGGTCAGCCGAAGCGAATTCAGGGGTCAATAGAACCTCTTTGTTCAAGATTCGAGCCATGGCGGTCATTAAAGCGAACACAGATTCGGCTTTAAACGAAGAGCCCACATCTTCGGGCAGAATGTCCATTTCAATTTGATCTGCATCGAAGAAATGACAACTTACAATCAACTCTTCTGTTAATCTGATTTTGAACCATACAGCAGCAGTTTTCCTCTTTTCCATCATCCTGTCGAATGTAGGAAGTGGCTCTGACTTGCCGTTTTCCTCATACAAGATCTGATAGTGCGTGGAAAGAAAGTGTAAGAGCACCTGCCAATCATCCGGAGTGACCTCAAATACTCTGATGTCTAATAGAGCGCCGCCATCCAGAACAAAAATTGTCTTGTAAATATCTGATCTCATTTCATGGCCTCGACTACTACAGCCCATGCGTGGCTGCAAGGCAAACCCTACGGACTATTTTGGTCGGGGCACCGGGATTTGAACCCGAACCACGTGCTCCCAAGGCACGGATGCCAGCCCTTACACCATACCCCGACATCGAGTTGGTAGGGAGTGCGTCGCTCGCGTCGCTTATTCAAGGGCTCCGCAGCCAAAAACGGGCTGCTACGCCCTCGCTTTTGGTTCGCGCGGGCCAGCGCTCACCAAAAGCTCACCCTAATGTCTCAGCCTTTTCAGGGCTGCGCTACACCATCTCAGCTAACTCCCCAACTTTTAGCTCACCACTGCTGTTTCAAAATTTGGTGGACACGGAGCGAATCGAACGCTCATCTCCTGGTTGCAGGCCAGGGATTCTCCCGTTGAACTACGCGCCCACTTTGGGGTGACCGATGGGAGTCGAACCCATTAAAACGAGAGCCACAATCTCGCGCCGCACCGTTTGGCTTCGGCCACATTTGGAGCTGCTGGAGCGAATCAAACGCTCGTCTATCGCTTACAAGGCGATGGCTCTGTCACTGAGCTACAGCAGCAAACTTTGGAGCGAGCAGTGAGAGTTGAACTCACGTCATCGGGTTGGAAGCCCGAGGCACCAGCCGCTATACCATGCTCGCTTTTCAAAACTGGCAGGGGTGACAGGATTCGAACCTGCTTGAACTCGTTTTGGAGACGAGCGCCCTTCCCATCGGGTCATCACCCCCGTGGCGGTCGCAACGGGAGTTGAACCCGTCCCTCCTGATAGACAGTCAGGTATCCTGCCGCCAGACCCTGCGACCGACTTGCAAACTTTGGCTGCGGGAGCTGGAGTCGAACCAACATTAACTGGATCAGAGCCAGTGGGCCTGCCATTTAGCCGATCCCGCAACAAAACGTTCTTCACCATTGATGAGGAGGGAACGCACAGATACGGTGGGTTTCTTTACCAGAGAAGTAACCGTATCCTTCACCACTCCTCGTTTATCTAAGGGCTCCGCAGCCGAAATCAGGCTGCTGCGCCCTCGCGAAAAGTCCGCGCAATACGGGCGCTCACTTTTCGCTCACCCGTCATCTAAGGGCTCCGCAGCCAAAATCAGGCTGCTGCGCCCTCGCTTTTGGTTCGCGCCAGACAGCGCTCACCTAAAGCTCACCCCTCTGAGGGCTCCGCAGCCAAACCCGGGCTGCTGCGCCCTCGCGAAAAGTTCGCGCAGTACGGCGCTCACTTTTTGCTCACCCGTCATCAATCTAAGGGCTCCGCAGCCAAACCCGGGCCGCTGCGCGCCGTCCTTACCCCAGCAAGCCAAAACCGGGCTTGCTGGGGGCACCGACTCGCTTTTGGTTCGCGCCAGACAGCGCTCACCCAAAGCTCACCCTGTTTTTGGCTGCCGGGGGGCGAGTCGAACGCCCATAGCGAGATTCAAAGACTCGCGTCCTACCGTTGAACGACCCGGCATTACAGTGTCAGCGGTATTGCCCGTAAGCAGCGAATGCACAACACCGCCGATGCATTTACGTCGTGGCCGAGCCTGCTGCGATCAGCGCGGGCGCGATCTACCAATTGGCGGTGATCTCCTCCGCGAGCGCAGTAGATCTCGGTTGCGATTTCAACTTGAAATCCTTCAACTTTAATAATTTCAACGCTCATAGCTCCCACCCTGGTAGCAACGGGGAGAATCGAACTCCCATTCCAGCCTTGAAAGAGCCGTGTCCTGACCGTTAGACGACGCTGCCAAAATTGCTCCAAAAATACGAAAGCCCCCGATGTTCATCCAAAATTGCCCCAAAAATACGAAAGCCCCCGATGTTCATCGGAGGCTTCAGGAAAACCAAAAATATTGGATCAGCCCCCGTTACATGAACGTACCCTTCCCCGCGTCCAGCCACATTTGGGTGGCCGGCGTCGGGAAGCTAACGGTATGGGGCTTGCGAATCATTGCTGAATTCCTAATCTCACTTTGCCATCATTTTGAGAATCTGTCAAATACGCAAAATTGGCAGGCAGGCCGGGAGTCAAACCCGGATTTGCAGCTTCGGACGCTGCTGTGTTGTTCGATACACTACCTGCCCGTGGAACTCGCGCCGGGAATCCAACCCGGATCTCTTCGTTAGGACCGAAGCGTCATCATGCTTTAGACCACGCGAGCAAAAAATCTGGCAGGGATGCAGAGAATTGAACTCCGATCTCACGGTTCGTGGCCGTGCGCCCTGATCCGTTGGACCACATCCCCGAGAAACAGCTACAAGTTCCAAGTTATAAGCTACAAGGAAAAGCGAACTCCAAAAGCTCGTCGCCCGGTTTGGAAGGCGCTGCCGGACTTGAACCGGCATTCAGAGCTTAGAAGGCTCTGTCCTAATCCTGTTGAATGAAGCGCCCTCATAACTAATCGGGTGAGCGAAAAGTGAGCGCCGCGCGGCGCGAGCTTTTCGCGAGGGCGCAGCAGCCTTGTTTTGGCTGCGGAGCCCTCAAATAAAATAAATGGTGCGGGATGCAGGAATCGAACCTGCTTCGTCTCGCTTAAAAGGCGAGTGCATACCCACATCTGCCAATCCCGCAAAACCTGGGAACAGGAGCTAACCGCGGAGGCGCAGAGGCGCGGAGGAAAGCAAAAAGATTTCACCGCGGATGGACACGGATTTTCTTGGGATTGTCATCCCTAGCCCTCAGTCCTCAGATTGGCAACTGCCTTAATGTGTTTTTCTTTCTGTTGTGCTTACATCAGCTATCACTGGCAGTCATCTTAGTGCAGGATGTTGGAATCGAACCAACGCCTCGCGATTATCGATCGCGGGCTCGACCTTCGAGCTAATCCTGCTAACTTTATGGTGCGCCGTTCGGGAGTTGAACCCGCATCTGTTGGGTGTAGGCCAACTATTCTGGTCCGTTGAACTACCGGCGCAAAAAACCTTCTTTTCTAGCTCCTTCTCCAGTTTCAGCCCGAGCCCGATGTTCTTAACTGAGAACCGAGAACTGAGAACTGTTCTGGTCCCTCCGGGATGAATCGAACATCCGTCGTACGGATATGAGCCGTCAGCGGCTTTTCTTTTAAGGGCTCCGCAGCCAAAAGCAGGCTGCTGCGCCCTCGCTTTTGTTCGCGCGGGACAGCGCTCACCAAAAGCTCACCCTATGTGAGTACTGAAGACTGACAACCGAGTACTGTTTTTTTGGCTGGCCGGGCGGGATTCGAACCCGCGGTGCCGTGATTAACAATCACGTGCCTTACCAGCTTGGCTACCGGCCAACAAAAGCAAAAAGGCCCCGACTTTGGTCGGAGCCTTCGAGAATTCAATCTGAATCTGAACTGTGGACGCTATCGTCAGACCAATTCCGAGGGCTCAGCGCGATTGACGCGCCGTCTCATCATGGATTTGGTCGTAATAGTCATCTTCGAGACCGAGTATAGCAAGTTTTTCAGCGGCAATCCAGTTTTGGCTGCGGAGCCCTTGGAAATGATTGGGTGAGCGAAAAGTGAGCGCTGTCGCGCGCGAACTTTTCGCGAGGGCGCAGCACCTTGTTTTGGTTGCGGAGCCCTTAGAAGAGAAGACCCGGCAAAAGCATTTCTCACGCTTCTGCCGGGGTGAATTGGGGGGCCGAGGTGGGGGTTTAGTGTTTAAGTGACAGCCGAAAACTGATGCGTTCAGCCATAAGCATTATGCGATGGCATCCACGCAGGCCAGCCATCGCGAATTTCCCGTGTAGTGAACGTCGACATGGTGCATTCCAAAGGCGTTCCAGCCTTCTCCACTGGCCGACAGCACCGGACTCTCCGCTACCTCTTGTTCCTTGTAAGTTGTGGGTGTCAGCTCCGAGATATGGAAAGCTCGCACCTGTTTGCCATAGGTGGGGTAACAATCCTGCGTAAACCGGATGAGGCCGCGGTTCCAGGGCAGCACTCTGCCAGCCGGGCGGGCAATGCGCTTGTTGCCGGTGACAATCGGGCTGCGTGGGTGCTGCACCCACTTTCCTGCAGGACTGTCGGCATAGTACAGAGACAGCACGTCGTGTTCCTGAGGTGTGGGGCAGGCGAACATCCACCAGCGTCTTTGGAAATAGAAGACGGAAGAATCGGCATGTACCCCGGGAACCAGGTCTTTCACATATTCCCATTGATGGGGAAAGCAAGCCGCGCGATAGAGCCGAACGGAGCCGGCCTGGCAGGTCTCAGGAACCATGTAAAAGTCGTCGTTCCACCGGAACACGCAGGGAAAGGACAGGTGAAAGGATTCATGCAGCACGATGCTCTCGTATTTCCATGCCAATCCGTTGCGGCTGGTTGCCAGGCCGATCTCGCCCTTGCGGGTGGCGGAGTTCATGACCTGGAAAAACATGTACCACATGCTTCCCGATTGCAGCATGAAAGGATCAGCAACGAATTGTGCCGGAACATCCGTCACATGCCACGCGGTTAGAACCGGATTTATGATCCGGGGCATCGGCGCCAAGTGCAGGGGAGACCGGCCGGCATAAATGCCGATAGACCAGGCTCCGGGTGAAACAGTTCGCGGTGAAGCGATGCGTGTGGGCGCCCGGCGCGGGCTTATTTTACCTAGGTTGTGTGCGTACAGGGGATGCATATTTTTCCTCTTACTTTTCTATCCCTTTCGTTCTACCCGTTGAGGTAGACGGAAGCAATTTGGGCGCTTCTTTCAGGGGGGCAATTAAGAGGCTTTCCCGGATACCTGGAATGACTCCCTCGTCTTACATTTCAATGAGGTTGTACTATCTAAATTGAGCTTATACACAAGCTATGTCAACGATTTTTGTGCCGCTGGAAGATGATTTCCCGGCAGACGCGTGAAGTCATTGGTCGGGCCTTTGTATGCATATGAAAATATTAGGCTTATATTTAAATTCCATTCTGGAATCAGGCCGTTTTGGTATGCGCGGACACAATTTTTTTGGAGCCTGCCTGTGAAAAGAGCAGCTTAATGAATGGGAGGTAGAGAAGCGGCGCGTCAGCGGCGATTGTTGTGAATGACGCGGATGACACCATCACTGGCACCAGCGTCGCGCAGGGTCTGTTCCTGTTCTGATGTGAGGCCAAAGTCCACGCCTCGTGCCCGGATTGTTCCTATGATTCTCTGGGGCTGCATTTGGGCATCGAGCATGCCGCGGACCTGCCAAAATTTCAATGTTGCATTCTGCTCGCCGCTTTGCCCGGGGCGGTTTTGGTTCCCGGCGAGCCCGGCCGTTCGCAGGGTATTTTTTATCTCCTGCAAGGCTTGTTGATTTCCCGGGTCCAATTTCAGGGCATCGCGAAAACTTTGCAATGCTCCCGGGTATTGGTGGTTTTCACGTTGAAAGATGCCCGTTTGAATGAGCTGGGTAACCCGCTCTTGCAGGGCAGCCTGCTGCTTTTTCTGCTGGGCGCTGGAGTCAACTGGCTTGGTTTGCTTTGACGCATTGCCTTCCTGAGCACTCTGAGAGGGCGTGGGAACTGCAATTTCGTTGTGCACCAGCTTGACGCCGTTAATGTTGGCTGCGATTGCGCCTGCCATGTCGGCGTCGTAATGCCTGGGCGCTTTGCCTGTAAGGGTCACGTTGCCATCTGTCACGGCAACGTTGATCGCGGCTTCTTTACCCCACTCCGTGGCGGCAATCGCACGCTGAACTTCAGCCTTGATAGCGGCATCAGCGGGAGCGGCAGTTGAAGACTCGCTGGCGGTCGTAGTGGGCGCCGCCTGCAGCGAAGGCTGGGCGGGCTGCATGCCTGTGTTGCTGGTTAATGCCAGCTTTGCACGACGCATCCATCCTAGAGCCAATAAAGCGCAAAGCAGCAGCACAACCAGCAATGCGATCCATTTCCCTTTTCCGCTTTTAGTAGGGGCAGCCTTGCTCTGCGCCAGGGCAGGCCGCATCGCGCCGGTTTTGGCTTGAGGCACGGTGGCCGGCTGCGTCTTGACCGGAACGTAAACTGTGCTGCGTTGGGTGGGCGCCGTGGGAGCGCGAGCGGGTTGAACGGCGGTAGCGCCAGCTACGGGGACGCTCCAGGCTTCGGGAGTCAGCACCATCGTGGTTTTGCCTTCGCTGCTTGAAGGCTGCACTGCCTGAATCGCCTGCAGCATCTCCTGCGCGGTCTGGTAGCGGTTGGCGGGGTCTTTTTCCAAAGCCTTGTGCAGCAAAGCGGAAAGCGCCGGCGGGATATTCAAATCGGGCTTGACCTGCTTTGGGTCAGGAGGAGGAGTTTGCAGGTGATGCATCAACATGCCTACCGCCGTCTGCGATTGGAAGGGCAGTTCGCCGGTCACCATCTCGTACAACACGATCCCCAGCGAGTAGAGGTCGGCGCGGCCGTCAATCTGGTCGCCGTGGTCGCCTTTAGCCTGCTCGGGAGAGATGTATTGCGGAGTTCCAATGATCAGGCCGGTTTGCGTGGCGGTGTATCCGCCACCGATGTCGAACGATCCCTCGCGCACTTTGGCAATGCCGAAATCCAGCACCTTGACCAGGTCGCTGCCATCGGGCTGGCGCATCAGGAGAATATTATCGGGCTTGATGTCGCGGTGCGTGATCCCCAACTCATGCGCGGCGGCTAAAGCAGCGGCAACCTGAGCGGTAATGTTAAGCGCGCGCTTGACCGGCAGCGGCCCTTCGTTCTGGATCGTGCTGCGCAGGTTCGCGCCCTGCACATATTCCATGACGATAAACGGGCGTCCGTCTTCGGTTTCGTCGAGATCATCTACACGAACGGCATTAGGATGCTGGAGCTTGCGCGTGACGATTGCTTCAGTCTTAAAGCGGCGCATGAAGTTCTGGTCTTCCAGGTTGCGGCTGCTAACCACCTTGATGGCCCGCAGTTCATTAAAAGCCTGGTGTTTGGCCAGATATACTGTAGCCATGCCGCCTGCGCCGATCTTTTTCTGAATCTCATACTTGCCGCGCAGAACCATGCCCTGCAGCAGTTCCGTGGTGGCACGCAAGGGGCTCTGGTCACGCGGGCAGGTGTTGAATTCGGTTGGATACGTCTGGTGGCAGTTGTCGCAATATTTCATGCAGCGTCTCTAACTCCAACCCACTCTCGCGCAGTGAGTTTCGCATGTTTCAGGGCTAAGACCAAGATGATTATGCAGAAGGATGTTTCCACGATGGTATCCCAGTTCCCGGGATGAAAGGACCCAGAAAACCTGAAAAAGACGGCCGGAACTGCCATTTCAAGAGACCTAGTTTCGGGGCCAAAGATTCGTTTTTATCCTGAAAGTATTTGACATAAAATACCATACATACCTGAAACCATATTGACCTGGAAATCCAGCTATTTTGTGATAGAACCTATTGCAGTTAGCTGAATTTTTAGGGCGATAACACGGGCGATAAACCGTTCGAGCCTTGGGGGAAGGTCTCAATTGGCAGTGGCGAGCATTGCAAATCGTATGAAAGAGAAGAAAGACCTGACGCAAGAGGCCTTCGACCGATTGCTTGACTGGTTAGACCAGGACCGTAACCGCGCCGGCCAGAAGTATGAGGTGATACGCACGCGTCTCATCAAAGTCTTCGTATGCCGCGGTTGCATTGTTCCGGAAGAGCTCGCCGACGAAACGATCAATCGGGTTGCTGGAAAAGTGCAGCAAATCGCGGAGACGTATGTCGGCAATCCTGCCCTGTATTTCTACGGTGTAGCCGACAAGATTTTCCTCGAATATTTGAGAAGAATGCCGGCGCCGCTGCCCCTTCGGCCTTCGCATCCATGGGAAGAGAGCGATCCTAACCTTGGCGAGGAACTGGAACCCAAACACAGATGCCTGGACCAGTGCGTCGAGCGGCTCTCGGTGGAGAACCGTAAGTTGATTTTTGTGTACTACGGCGGCCAGGGACAAGCCAAAATTGACATGAGAAAAGAGCTGGCCCGGCAGCTCGGGATCGGAGCCAATGCGCTGTGGATACGCGCGCACCGGATCAGGGAGGCCTTGCGAAAGTGCATGTGTAATTGCCTTACCCGCAAAAAAATGCCGGGGAACATGCTGAAAGATGCAAGATCGAATGGCTCCTCCCAGGAGGTTTCATGATCGAAATGCAGCAAAGTGAAAAAAAATCGCTCAGGCGTTATTTGTTGGGGGAAGCGGCAGGGGAAGAGCAAAGCCAGATCGAGCAGCGTCTGCTTACCGACGAAGACTATTTCAACGAGTTGCTCAGGACCGAAGAAGAACTGACCGATGAATACGTCAGGGGGGAGCTTCAACAGGGCGAAAAAGAAAATTTCGAACTTCATTTTGTCAATAATCCCGAGCGGCGCGAGCAGGTTGAATTTGCGAGAGATCTGAATCGCTATCTTTCCACGCAGACAATCAAGCCGGCGGTGCCATCGGCCTGCGATGAGCCGCAACCATGGGGCGCATGGCTGCCTTTCGCGCTTCCTGGAGGGCGAGCCGCAATTGGCGCGGTTCTATGTGCCATGCTGCTGCTGGCAACAGGTTCGGTGCTTCTGTGGCGAGAGACGCTGCAGCTTCGCAGCCAGGTGCAGCAAGTTCAGGCTCAGCGTTCGCAATCGGAACAGCACGAGCAAGAGCTTATGCAGCAAATTGACCAGGAGCTGGCGCAAAATAACGAATTTGCCGTGCAGTTTGAACGCCAGCAGAGCGAGCTGGCAAAGCTGAGGCGAGAACTCACGGGATTGTTGTATGGCGAAAGCCAGCATCAAGCCGACACCAACATGGTATCGCTGCTTCTTGAGCCTGGCCTTAGCCGGGCTCCTGCTCTCACCAGCAATGCGACCCTATCCTCTTCGACGGAACGATTGCGCTTAGAACTCGAGATCGGCCAGGAAGCCTATAAAAGCTATCATGCCGAAGTACAGACCGTGGAAGGCAGCGTGGTTTCAAGCCAGGAAGATTTAAAGGCACATAAAACCGGCCATAACAGAACAGTAACGGTTGTTTTGCCTACCGCGCTCATCAGCCGGAGCGATTATCTGGTTATGCTCGATGGCATAAGCGCAGGCGGGGCCAGCGAGAAAATCGGCACCTATTATTTCAAGGTGGTGAGAAAGTAAGGTCGGCGTAGTGCGGCAAGAGTTATTTTCCGGCTCCTCTAAGTCGTCCCTTTCCCCACAAAATTTTCAGAGAATGCCTTCATACGACCTGTGCAATCGAGACATCCTCGGGATCCTTCGACTCGGGCATTCGCCCTCACTCAGGATGACAATCTTAAAAAATAACAATCTCAAAACGGTTAAAGCACGCTTAGATTACTGACTGACAGGGGACTTCCGAAGCGCGGCTGCGAATTTCTTCCAGCGAATATTCTTTTACCAGTTCACCATTGAGAAAAACTGTCTGCAATAAATCATCGTCGAGGTGGCTTTGCGGGCCGAGAGATATGGTTTCGAGATGCTGCGATCGGCGCACTAATGCCAGGCGTCCGGGCTTGGATGCCTTGGCGTGGTCCGTGGCCGGGTCTTTGTGCACCTCGCGTTGCACGCCATTGACGGTGACGCTGGAGCATTTGAGGGCGAATTTCTGCGTATCGCGATTGAGCTGCTGTAAAAGCGCACCACCGATGCCAAAGGCCAGGTTGTCGGCCGACCAGCCGCTCTTGGTGATAGCGGTCAGAATGTCGCCCATGGTCCAGTAATTGATTCCGTCTCCCTGGATGACGCGGACTTTGGGGTTCAGCACGCGGTATCCCTTTGAGTTCATCTCAAATCCAAAGCGTTCGGAGAGAATCTGGAAGACCTCAAGCAGAACGCGCCTGGGGTCTCCCGAATCGGGACGGATGACCAGCAAACCGTTGCGGTCGAGAACCGCCTGACGCAACTGCGTTCCCCAAATCTCGGCGCAGGCCTTCAGGATGTCATAAGAGTCGCTGACGCGGGCGACAATGCCTTCCGGAAACTGCGTCAGCATGTTCCGGTAGGCATCGGCCTCGCCCTCTTTGCCCCAGGCAGTGATGGTGGAGTGCTCGGCGGCCGGCACGCTGAAGCCGGGCATGGCCACAGCGCCATAGAAGTTCTTGAGCATCTCGATGCCGGCGACAGTATCGGTTCCCTGGAAATTGATCAGGTGCGCAGCCCCTCCGATGGCCGCCGTCTCTTCGCTGGAGACGCCGCGGTATCCGAAGTCATGGACCTTGAAAGGAAGCAACGAGGGGTCGCCGCTTAGCTCCAGGAAGTGGCGAAACATCTTCTTCATCTCGTAAGAGAGCGTCGCCACTGTGATCGGGTACCAGACCTTGAGCAGAAGCGTTTCCAGATAGTTCGTGAGCCAGGGGCAGGAAGGGTCGGTGTTCTCCACCGTCATGAGCACATTGGAGACGGGTACCACCGTGCCTTCAGGAACCGCCATGATCTTGAGCGGCAGCCGCCCGCCATGTTTCTGCAGAACAAATTCCCAGCCGGCGCGGTTGAAGTAACCTTCGTGCCTGAAGTGCTGGCGGCAGAAGTCCTCGGCCTGGTCAATGTCGCCACGGTTGAAGACCGAGCCTTGCAGATAGTGCTTCAGGTAGTACTGCAAACCGAAGAAGACAGTCTGGGCAAACATGCCGCCGCGCGATTCCAGATAGCTGTAAACGTGGGTGGTCCCGGCGGGATATTGCTTCCAGTGGGTAAATTTGTAGCTGTCGGTGCTGAGCAGAAAATTGGTGCGCATCTATACAACGATAAACTGCGGGAAGGGAACTGGGCTACAGGAGGTACCCGCAGAGTAGACCGACAGTGCCTGTTGCGCCTGCGTTGACGATCCTGCAAGCAAGGGAACCGAGTCAAAACAAAAGCCCCGGGACCTTTGAGGACAATGACGGCAGCCACATCTGCTCCTGATTGCTCCATCATAGTAGGTGCAGAGATCGTAGTACTACCCTTTGCCTATCGGAGTCATGGGGAGCTTCCTTTCAGAAAAGCGGGAGCAGCACCGCTGAAAAGGGCTGATGCCGCTCCTGTTAGGGTTACGTTGGGAATGGACAAGCCGTGATCGTCACATGAGTCGGCGCTTGGAAGTGGAATGTGCTGGGCACACTATCCCGGACTTCAGCCTCAGTACACCGCACCATGCGGAAGTCATAGACGATCACGGCCCCCTTCTGTGAGTTGGGGCGGAAGCGCCACCTGAGCGCATTGGCGAGAGTATCGTTGGTCAGCATCTCCTCTGTTCTTCCCAGCTTAGGTATGGCTTCTGCTTTTGTCACCCTTCCGGCATCGTCCAACGAAGTCAGCACAACAACCCGCCCGCCGAAGCCAGAAAGCCGTGCGATATACGGATAGGGCAGCCCTTCCAGCTCTTCGACGGTTGCGGTGCCGGGCTTCTGCTCTGGCGCTTGCTGGTCTTCAGCAAGCGCCAAGCAGAACAGCCCAGCAATCATCAGCACAATCAGCGTTCGTTTCGTCACAACCATTCCTACCTTCGATGAGTTTGCGGCAGTACGCGTCAACCAAGTTGTCATTCTCTTTCTCAACCCACGGCTTGCCTATATCGGGCTAGATTGGCTGATTTGCACAGGGGCCCGTAAGAACCCTCCGCAGACCACTGCTGAAAGCTCTGAGCCTGCCGGAGAAGGAACGCAGATTCCAAATTATCTTGCAGGGTTTCAAGGGTAATTTTTGAGCAAAATTAGCTAGCACGCAAGGGGGAGTGGGGCGGCAAAAAAGGTATTGGCAAAGAACGGCTGCCCCGCGAGAAGCCCAAAACAAAAGCCCCGCCACACCGAGTTTGGTGCGGCGGGGCGGGTAAGGGAACTGTTTATCGGTAGCTCAGGTCCTGTTTGTAACCCACGTTGATGACCTCCTGGAATCTTGGAGTGCCTGGCGGAACTTCGGAGATGTTCTGGAAGTCGAGGTCGAAATGGTAGTTGCGGTTTGGCGGCTGATAGACCGTACCGCAGCATTTGAAAACTCCCGTGGTGTACTCGGAGTAATACAGGCTGACCATGGAGCCGTTATAGAAGGAGCTGGCCCCAGGGATTGTCTGATTTCCGGTTCCGATCCCACCCCAGGTTTCCAGATAGCGCAGGAAGTTGTGAACTCCACCATCGGTGCCATAGTCGCTTGGGGCCGCGGCCACGGTTCCGGTAAGGTCGGTATCGGCCGGATTCGTTGCGCCGCCATTGTTCCCGATTGGTTGGGCTCCAGCAGCATAATTGGGATCAGCAAAGTCAACGTTCTTGCCGCTCGCTATGGCCAAGCGATAATACGTGTCTATAGCCACGCGGCCAAAGACTCGAGTTGCCGTAATGTTTGTGGTGGCGTTGAAGTTGCCGGTGACGCTGCCTGGGCTGGCGAAGCTGTTAAGGTCGTTCCAATTATTGGAAAGCAAAGTCACGGTATCGGCGAGTACGGCCGCTGAGGCATGCGGGTAATTCACCGTTGAATCATATCCGGCGGCGCTGGCATTGTAGTTGCCAAGCACATAGGCGGGATTATCAGTGGCCACGGTGAATCCACCGGTGTTGTTAGGGTCGGAGTTGGGGCGCAAGGGTAAATTGCCTGGCCCGCCGTCTATGAGGCGTACTCCATGGCGGGCGCCTGAGACCCAGTTGGCTCGCCCGATATCGCACAGCGGCAGACGCGTGAATACCTCGTCTGCTCTATGAGCGCCGGCGCCGATTACCGAGGCCGGCGCTAAATCGCCTTGCTTGAAGCCAAAGCCCATACCAAGGTTGCCGGCGCCATAGGTTTCCAGCAGCCCAAAACCTGTATCGCCGGCGATCTCCACATCCTCGCCTGCATCAGGGGCGCCGTTATTGGGAGTACCGCGAATCGTGCCCGAATTAATGACATCTTCAAAGCCGTAGGAGCCAAGAAGAGTCGGCGTGCCCGCTTTGGGGGCGGGCGCCTGAGGAATCATGCCGCGGTGGTCGGAGAAATAGAGAACATAACCGTTCTGGCTCTGGTTCTCCACTTGCGTGCCATTGGCGCCGATAGTCCCCGATAACCAGCGCTGCAGGTTGCCTACATCAATTTCCACCAGGTTCATGACGCCGTTGACCGTGCATCCATAGCTGCCGCCGGCGACGCGGTTGGGTGCAGCGCCGTTGGGATTGGTGTTCTCCCGCGGCTCGCCCTCGCGGACGTCATACATGTTAATGGGATAAAAGTTATTGGCAGTCATTCCATTCACCTGGGCGGGGTTGTCAAGATTGCTGCTCCCAGTGGCGGTAGCATAGACCCAGTGATTGCCCGAATCTTTTTTCAGGTCGGTGAGGGCGGTAGCTGTGAGTGTAGGAGTGTTAAAGGCCGGAGTGCCAAATGTTGCGCCAGTGATTTCGCTCACCACCCCGGGGTACATAGAATTGGCAGTACCGTTTGTTGGATTAGTAAGCTTGCTGGCCCGCAAGGCCTGGCGGTTGGCCAACTGCTGCAAGATTAAAATGGCATTGGGATGCACGGTGTTGGTTCCAGGAGCTGTAGGAGGGGCAAAGCCGCGGGCAAAGCCCAGCTGCAACCATTCCTGGGTGACAGGCAAATAGGTTCCATCCGCCTTACGAACTTCTACCCTCAACCAGCCATCAATCAGATTCCATCTTTTAAAGCCGCCAACGGTTCCCATATAGGGAGCGCCGGCGGGCTTCATGCCATTGTCAGTTACGGGTGTGCCACTTTCGGTATAAGTTCCGCCGGGATCGCCCAAGCTGTTGTTGGGTGCTCCGGCCGCCACCCAGTTGGGATCACCGTTTGGACCGGGAAGGAATGTGGCATTGGTTCCCTCGGCAAAGAATGTAGTACAAGCTGCTGAGCACGCCGTGGCGCCTGTCAGCTGACTGCTATTGGCGGCCGGCCATTTTGTTACCGGTACTCCGTTGACGTAGGTTCCTGTGTTGGCCAGACGAATATTATTTGCATCGCCCGCGCCGCCGGGAAGATTGGCGGGGTCATCATCGAGAAGCACGCGAATCTGAGCCTTATCGTAAAGGCGAGAATCAGTGAGGCTGGCAGAGTCGGCCGGTTGGGCGCGGCGCAAAATCTCAATATCGCTTACCCCGGGCTGCACAAAGGGCAGGTTGAGCGGCTTCACGCCATCTTCGTGGGCCAGAAGGAAACCAGCGTAGGTACTCGATATGCCTCCCCAGCCTGGGTTGGTGTTAAGGTTGCCGCCAAAAGTGTTGCCAAAAGCATCGACCGTGTCGGGCCATACTCCATTTTGCCAGCTACTTTCATCGGGACCGGTATAGGAAAGGGTGCGGCAGTTAGATTTCGCAGGCTGATTGCATCCGCCGGTGGCAGTGGGTATCTCCACAATTCCAGTGTGACTGCTCATGGCACCGCCATTGGCGAGAAAGTCGCGAACCACTTCTTTAGCGGTGCGCAATTTGCCTAAAAAGGCAGTATCACCGCCGTTTCCGGCCGCGAGATAGAGGTCGCCATTGGTCTGTACACGTCCGCCGATCTCCATGGGAGGACCGGCAAAGAAATCGAGATCGCTTTGGGAAAAGACGCCAAACTGAAAAACCGGAATCAGCGCAACCTCCACGTTGCGGATCATGCGCACCTCTTCGCTGGAGTTGGTCTTGGCAGTTACCGACAGCGATATAGGAATAACATCGGCAATGAGACCCTGATTGGGACCGGCCTGGACGGTAGAGGGCCAGGTCTGCGGCTGGCCCGGATTTGTGGCGCTGGGGGTAGTGGAAAAGCTATATTCCGTGTATTGCATACCGGAAATGCTAGGGAAAGGACAGCTCCCAGTGCAGCTTGAGCTTGCACTGAGACCCTGGATCTGCGCCACGCTCGGCGAGGCGAAGTTGCTGTAGAGCCCATTGAGATCGATCATCATCTTTTCCATGCCGGCTTCGGCGCCATAATAAGCCTGGGTATTGCCTTTATCGTTGCCCTGCATGCGGTTTTCAGTATTGACCGCCATCACAAAAGCAGTGGCCAGAGCCGAGAGCAGAATCAGCAGCAACAGCGTGGTGATAAGCGCTATGCCGCGCGCCGCGGAATTTTCTGAGGATGATTTTGACCTGCACAATGAGTTTTTCATAAACGTGTCCTTCTATTTTTTCAAGTACTCGCAACTGCGAAATTTTGTTCTTTGCACCTAATATCCTTAAAACAATTACGGCTTATCGGGAGGATAGGTATTGTTATAGCTCAGGCTCCTGGGGCCAACCGACGTGTTAATGGTGGTTTGGTAATACACCCCGTGCTTATCAGGTGTGGCACTACGGGCTCCGAGGTTGATATACACGCTCCTGATCTTGTCATAGGCCGGTTTGGCAGCCGGGATTCCACAGGTAACTGGTTCGACCGCATTGGGAATGTGAGACATGGGCGCGCCTGCCAGGCAAGAGGGATCTCCCAGGTCATAAGCGAACTGCAGGTAATTAATATGTTCAGCAACAACCGTGGCTGCTTGCTGATTGACCTGCCGCATAAGCCTGAAGTCGACGGCGGTGGCCGCATTCACCCTAGTTACAGGATTACCCAAACCGTCGATGCCCTGCAGGAAATAGGTGATCACAAGCAATCGCATCACGGTCACCGGGTTGGGATAGACACCGCCGGTAGCCAATGACCTGACGCTTCCCGCCAAACCAAATTGATTTATGTTGTAAGGGTCGCCCGGCGAAAGCGTAATGACGGCAGGAGGGCCAGGGGCAACATTGCTGACAACGCCGATAACCGAATTATTCAACGCTAATACATCGCCTATGCGTATGCCGCTGTTAGCGTCGTTAACAGCGGGCAACATGCCAGCGGGCATTGTAATCGTTACATTGGCTCCAGCGTCTGCGACCGTAGGGCCGGGTGCAGGAGGAGTGTTCCAATTGGAAATCGTGGGGTCAGGACTGCTCAGGATAGGATCGATATACACCAAATTAATGCCATCCATTTGAGTCGGCGCCCCAGTTCCCTTGTTTTGAGGGCCCGCAATCGCAGGCCCACCCCCATCAACCGGAGTGATACCGTACATGACATTCGTAGCAGGAGTAGCAGGGGGACCGGCGCTGGCGGGCACTGTGTAGAAGGTATTGGGGGTCAGGTAGTTTGCGTTATTGCCGAAATTCTCAGCGGTTCCGCCTGAGGCAAGGGTGTAACCACCCCATGCGATACCAGTGCCTGCCTGGTTGATGTCTTGCGCGAGGGCATTGGTTCCCGCCCGTGCGTTGGCCTGCATCTCGTCCATGAGCATGGTCGTATCATTGGTATCCAGGGATTTCATGAGCATCATCATGGCGCCTACCAGGACGATGATCGTGACAGCCATGGCTATCAGAAGCTCGACGAGAGAGAATCCCTGCTGGATTTTCCGAAAATGTTGCCGATAAGAAATTTTCATTTGCACAATGTCACCTACTGAGTCTGGGAAACATATCCAATTACCTGATAGTCGCGGCTACCCACGCCAGGAGTTAATACTCTTACGGTCACCGTGATTTGCTTTAAGGTGGGATCGGTTGGGTTTACCAATTGAATATCCACCTGGCGCGTATAGTTGTTCAGGTTAACTTTTTGAAAGTTCCCATTGACGTCGCGGGTCACGATAAAATCGGTAACGCCACTATTATTATTTGACCCCACCAAGTCGGTAGAGCTGTCGGTGATGCGATACAAAGGGTTAAATCCGCTTGGAAAATAAATAGCCGGGGCGGGCTGCGGTGTGTTGGTAATATTTGCCCATGTAATTCTGCCATCGTTGCGCGCGGAATAAATGGCTTCCAACTGCTCGCGCGCCTTCTGCTTGGCAATCATGTCCTGTTGGGCATACTGAGTGGCGGAAAGGCCCTTGGCAAAGAGGGCCAGGACCATCAGTAATCCCACTGTCAGAATGACCGTGGAAATCAGGGCTTCCATGAGCGTGAATCCCTTGTTGCCTTTTGTCGACTTAAGTTGAATTTTGTTCATGACAGTTTCCAACAAACTCCGCATCTTTAAAGTTTTGCTCACTCAGTAAATCGCCCAGCTATTTGCCGGTAATGGCGGTGATGCGTTTTGGTTGAGCCGCCACCCTTTCACTCTTCCGGTTGTTCCCAGAATGGAAACTGCCCGGTTGGAAGTGGGGTCGCCAGCCCGTCCCACATAAATTACGCCACTGGCGATGGCGCCGGTTTGGCTATCACGCAACACCGTACCGTCAACCTGGAAATACATGGTCTTCAAGCCTGATCCGCCAACCACCCCGGAATAACCATAGTCTGTCCCCGCGGCAGGCGGCCCCAAGCCATCAGGATTATTGGCTGCCGGCGCTGCCGGGAGTATGAAATCCATATCCAGCGGCAGAGTAGTCGTTTCAGGATTGAAAGAATTGACGGCGGGGGCGAGAACATAAGTGGGGGGGGTGCCTGGCACCAGTACTTGCTCGGTAAACGTTATGGTGGCCGAAGTCGTGGCGTTGGGCTTGGGAGTAAAGGTCAGGACTATTATACGGCGCCGGTCTACGGCCACTTCATGCGCTCGCCGCATGGCAGACAAAACGTCTTCATATGCCGCACGAACGCGAGACTCTCTCATCATGGTGGTAATTTTGGGAATGGAAGCGCCGACTATAATGATGATAATTGCTAGTACGACCAGGAGCTCAATCATGCTAAATCCACGGCCTGGTTGATTTGTCTTGAGGCGTCGTTTTTCCACGAACAAGCTCCTCCCCAAAGGGATTTTAGCGTTCAAAAAGATGAAGCCTTATCAAATAAATACAATAAGTTCGGGGGAGCTAAGCCTATAAAATTACAGACTTACAAGTTACGACAGTAACCGCAGATGGGGGAATTTGCAATAATCAACTTAGTTACGGAAGTACTATCCCCCATAGATTGACACGAACTACTCGTAATTTCAAGCTATTTCAAAGCCTTTTATTCCCGGCTTAAGGCGAGGACTTTTTCGATGTCGTTAAGCCGCTGCGATCACGCGCTCAGTATTGGGGAACCCTTAGGTTAGCTTGCTGGTTCCAAGGGGTAACTTCAGGCTTGTTTTTTGCCTTAATTTCTGCAAAAGTATCGCCACCATCTAGGTTCGTCAATAACTTACACCTACGTGGAACGCGAATGTCGTTTACCGAAAAACGTTCACATGTTCGTTATGCTTGCGACGGTGGGGTGGAGGTGCGCCCGGAGGGTTCTGCGGGAGGTTTTTGGGGGACCTTGACGGACATCTCACTGGGTGGCTGCTACGTGCAGACTTTTTCTCCTCTTTCTGTCGGAACCCTGTTGAGCATGAGGGTGCAAACCAAAATGACCGAGTTCCGCTGCACCGGAAACGTGCAAGCCTCACACCCCGGAGTGGGCATGGGAATCATATTCGCGGATTTCGAAGAAGGCCAACGACAGCTTCTGGAAGCCCTGATCAAGCAATTGGCCGCCGATGCGGCTAATAGGCGGTAGAAAAGAACAGTTTCGAGTTTCAAGTTTCTAGTTTCCAGTTCACTCCAAGCTTCGTTCTGATCCAGCTTACGGTTTCCAATCTTTTACGCATCAATCCATAGCCGGGGACGGCTGTATTACCATTACCCAAATTCTTCCCGTTCTGCGATGATTTTCAAGGGGTAGCTCATATAGAACACTCTCTGGTTTTCAATCGGTCATCATCTCGATTCCATCAGCGCGAGGGAAAGATCCAAGCGAAAGTCCGATTCAGCCGTGGGCGGTGCCCAGCGCCATCGAAGGTCCTTCTCCCGCTTCGCGGGATCAGGATGACAGTGCATGAAGAGATAAAGTCTTTGATTGCAGCTTACCGCGCTGTGCCACACGATTTGTGATGGTTTGAGGCATTTTTTCATTCCGAAAAAACTGATCTTAGGCGTCCTTCGCAGATTCAGTTGAAGAAACTGCGGGACGGGCAGGAGCGGTGAGTGGCCGAGCGGAGCGTTTTCTCAGGGCGGCAAACGCCCGGTAGGCTAACAGCAGGGTCACGATGGCGGCGTACAAAAGCGGAAGGCGGACATCCGATTTTACCAGCCAGTAATAGTGCACAACTCCGGCGATGGCGCTGATATAGATAAGACGATGCAAAAGCTGCCAGCGCTTGCCGCCCAGGCGGCGGATCCATCCGGTGGTGGAGGTGAGGGCGAGCGGAATCAGCAGAACAAATCCGGTGAAGCCGGCAGTGATGAATGGGCGCTTGTACACATCTTTCACGATGCTCGACCAATTAAAAAACTGGTCGAGCCAGATGTAGGTCAGAAAGTGCAGGCTGGCATAGAAAAATGCAAACAGGCCGAACATGCGGCGGAATTTTATGAGCCAGGGCTGATTCAAAATCCTGCGCAAGGGCGTGATCGCCAGGGTGATGCACAGGAAAATGAGAATCCAGTCACCAGTGGCATGCGTGACTCTTTCAATGGGATTGGCGCCCAGATCAGGATTGAGGCGCAGAGCAGCCAGCAGGGAATCAGCCCCAGGTAGTTGCTCGTGGAACGCTTGCAGCAGCAGAACCAGCACGGGCACGAGACACAGCGCAAATATGGGCGGCTTGAGCCATTTCATCGAGGGTGAAAAGGTCGGTGGCATGAGACAGGAGTGCTCTTACCTCAGTAATTCTTGCGCAAGTCCATGCCATTGTAGAGGCTGGCGACCTGGTCGGCATAGCCGTTGAACATAAGGGTTTTGCGTTTGAAAAATTCGCCCAGGCGGCGCTCGCTGGCCTGGCTCCAGCGGGGATGGTCCACATTGGGGTTCACGTTGGAGTAGAACCCATACTCGTTGGACGCTTGTTTGTTCCAGGTTGTGGGTGGCTCGTTTTCCACGAACTTGATTTTCACGATGGACTTGATGCTCTTGAAGCCGTACTTCCACGGAATCACCATGCGAATCGGCGCGCCATCCTGGTTAGGCAGCGATTCGCCATACATGCCGAAGCAGAGGATGGCGAGCGGGTGCATGGCTTCATCCATACGCAGACCTTCTACGTAGGGCCAATCGAGCCCGGCGCCGCCAAACAAACTGCTGTGCTGTCCGGGCATCTGCTTGGGATCGTAAAGCGTCTCGAAGGCGACATACTTGGCCTTGGGAGTGAGATCAAACTGTTTGATCAGAACGCTTAGGGGGAATCCGATCCAGGGCACTACGATCGACCATCCTTCTACGCAGCGATGGCGGTAGATGCGCTCTTCCGGTGGGGCCAGCTTAATGATCTCTTCAAGCTGGAAGACGCGCTTTTTCTTGACCTCGCCTTCAACTGCCACCTGCCAGGGGCTGGTCTTGAAGTTCTGAGCGTTCTTGGCGGGGTCAGATTTGTCGGTCCCAAACTCGTAGAAGTTGTTGTAGTGGGTCGCATCGTTCATCGACGTGATTTTTTCCGTGGTGTCGAAAGGACTCTTGACGAGATTGCCGTATTTGGTTGCCGCCAGAACGGGTGTTGCTGGATGCGACATTTCCCATAAAGCAGTACCTGCCAGACCTGCTCCGGCGGCCGCAGCGGCGGCCAGGAACTTGCGGCGGTTCATGTAAAGCGACTTGGGCGTGACCTCAGAATAAGGAATATCGGAAGGTTTTTTGATCAGCATGCGAGCGCACCAGTGAACTTTCGTTTGTTACTGGAAGTACGAAGGTTACGGGCAAAGTGGATTGTCAGAGCCATTATCCCTTTAGTGAGACGCAAAAATGAGGGAAAAGTTTCATTCGCGAAACAGTTATTCCACCGAGTCGGCGATCCACTTCAGGTAGGTTTCGCTGCCAGCCTCGATCGAGAGCTGGATGCATTCCGGCAGTTCGTAGCTGTTCAGTTCCTTAATCACCTCGCGCACACGCTCGAACGCCGCCGCCGTGGTCTTGATGATCAGCAGAAACTCGGGGCTGCTCTCGATCTCATCTTTCCAGCGGAAGATGGAGGTAAGGGCAACGATGTTGACGCAGGCCGCCAGTTTGCGTTCGACCAGGACCCAGGCGATATCCTCGGCCTCTTCTTTTGTGCCGCTGGTGGTGAGAATGATCTTCTTGCCGGTTGCTTTTTCTGTCATGGAAGAACTCTCGCAGTTTCCAAGAATCAAATCGGTCAGCATGACCATGTATCATTCTGAAGCTGTCTTGAATCATACAAGCTCTGAGAGGTTATTCTTAATCTATGACGCAGATCAAGTTCGGAACCTCGGGATGGCGCGCGGTCATGGCCGAGGAGTTTACCTTTGTCAACGTGCGGCGCGCCCTGCATGGAATCGCGCGCTATGTTGTTTCCCAGAAACCGCGAAAGCAGAGACACCGCATCATCGTGGGCCGCGACCCACGCTTCCTGGGCGAAACCTTCGTCGAATTGGCACAGGAAGTTCTGTTATCGCATGAAATCACGCCATTGGTCATCCCTGAACCCGCGCCCACGCCGGCGATTGCCTATGAGGTGACGCGTCTTCAGTCGGACGGGGCGATTAACTTTACGGCATCGCATAATCCGCCGGAGTATAACGGCATCAAGTTTTCCACGCCGGATGGCGCACCCGCTCTTCCTGAGGTAACCAAGAAGATTGAAGCTGAGATTGCGCAGCTCAACGGGATTCCGGCAAAGACGGCGACGGCGAGTGCGGGAACAGGGCCGGAGAGCATCGAGGTCAAGGCGGTTTACCTGGCGCGGCTTAAAGAGATCCTCGACCTGAACGTAATCAAGAAAGCCAAACTCAAGATTGCCTTCGATCCGCTGTGGGGCGCGGCGCGAGGATACCCCGATGCGCTTCTGCGCGAGGCCGGCATTGATGTTGTCACTGTGCATGACTGCCGCGACGTGCTGTTCGGCGGCCATGCGCCCGAACCGGATGACCATCTGCTCGACGACCTGCGGAAGGCGATGAAAACCGCGGGAGCGCACATCGGCATTGCAACCGACGGCGATGCCGACCGCTTCGGCATTGTGGATGCCGATGGAACGTTTATTTCACCGAATTACATTATCGCGTTGCTCTTCGAATATCTGGTGGAAAGCCGGGGATGGAAAAATGGTGTTGCTAAATCGGTGGTGACGACGAACCTGATCAATGCGCTTGCCCGCCATTACGGAATCCAGCTTTATGAGACTCCCGTGGGATTCAAATACATCGGCGAGCTGATCAAAGAAGACAAGATCGCAATCGGCGGAGAGGAAAGCGCCGGGCTTTCGATCAGGCACCATGTCCCGGAAAAAGACGGCATACTGGCCGGACTGCTGTGCTGCGAGATGCTGGCCGCGCGAACGCTGGCGGGACAACCCGGCACAGTTGGCCGGCAACTACACAAGCTATTTGTCAAAGTTGGTTCCTTTTATCCGTTGCGCGAGAACTTCCGCTTGACGGAAGATGTTCAAGGGAAGTTAACTAACAAGTTACGGGAAGAGCCGCGCGAGTTCGGCGGCAGAAAAGTTGCGGAAGTGGTACGCACCGACGGGCTCAAACTGGTGCTCGAAGACGGCTCGTGGTTGTGCTTTCGCCTGTCAGGAACAGAGCCAGTGGTCAGAATCTATTCGGAGGCGCGCTCGGAAGAGGACTTGCAGAAATTGAGCGCTGCAGCCAAAGAATGGGTGTTGCGGTAGGTTTTCGGAAAATTAAGGATTTGGAAATCATTGGAACAGCGCGCGAATGGATCTACAGCCGCCGCCGCAAGGTAGCGACCGTCGGCATTGGCGTGCTGACCGCGCTCATGGGATGGCATGTGGTGTTTGGCGCCAATGGGATCTTCCCTTATGAGCATAAGCGCGCTGAATATCGCAGCGTGCAGGGTGAAATAGAAAGCCTGCAGAAAGAAAACGACCGCCTGCAATCGGAGATCAACTCTCTGCGCTCCGATCCGAAAACGATCGAGCGCGAGGCGCGCGAGCAGTTGCGCTATGCGCGTCCGGGAGAGAAGGTGTTTATGTATCCGGCACAAAATTCCCCGCAGCCGCCGGCGAACGCCACGGCAAAGAAGTAGTAAGCTTGACCTCATTCCAGTTAAATCATTGGTGCAATAGCGATGTTACGCCAGTTTACTCCCAAGTGTGTGATAGAAATCGTTCCCACCGCGTCAACGGTCTCGCGAAAAGCACAATCTGTCCCGGCTCGGCTTTCACTCCTAAGGCTTTTCTGGTGAATTTACAGCGACAGCCCTGGGGCGGTTTCGAACAGCGCGAAACGATACCTGTATTGAGAATTTCCTTCATGTCATTTGGAAACATATTGAAACATGGGTACAAGCTGCCGACCCCAATTGCGAGCTGTGGCGGCGTGGGCGTGGCCACATGGAACTTCGCAGTGCCGTCGGGTGCAGTATTGGCCTCAAGGGTTTGAAGTCCTGGAGTTCCGCTGACATGAAACTGAACACTCAGTTTTCCATTCTGGATCGGATGCCCATTGCGAATGTCCAACAGCAGAACTGAGACGTCCTGCGCTAAGCACAAGGATGCGCAGGAGAAAGCGAACAGCAGTGAAACTGTTACCCTCACCGGTGCATATCCCGGTAAACCTGACTGCCAAAATGTTGCTAAGGTTCTCATCGTCAGCGATTCTGAGCGCCTTGGGTAAGATTCGCAATCGTCAGCAAGTCAATTTTATATAACTCTGTAAGTTTGTGTTTTGCAAAAGGTTCCGCACGCAGGTTATCTGGCATGGCGATACATGTCGGTCTTAATTCGGGCTAAGCTGTAAATCCGCAAGCAGCAGCTTTCCTTGCAGTTTTTAACGCACCACGCCTTCGAGCGGTGAACTGGCGGTAGCGTAGAGCTTTTTGGGCATGCGTCCAGCGAGGTAAGCTGCTCTGCCGGCGATCACGGCATGATGCATGGCTTCAGCCATCAGCACGGGCTCTTCGGCGTGGGCGATTCCGGAGTTCATGAGTACGCCGTCGGCTCCCAGTTCCAAGGCAATGGCAGCATCGGAGGCGGTGCCAACCCCGGCATCCACGATGAGCGGGACGCTGGTAATCATCTCGCGCAAAATGCGCAGATTGGCTGCGTTCTGGATGCCCATGCCGCTGCCGATGGGCGCACCCAAAGGCATGATGGCGCTGGCCCCGGCATCGAGCAGGCGCTTGGCGACGACGATATCATCGCTGGTGTAGGGAAGCACGACAAATCCATCTTTCACCAGAACGCGGGTCGCCTCAATCGTGGCCTGGACGTCAGGATAAAGCGTGCGCTCGTCGCCGATGACTTCGATCTTTACCCAATCGGAGATCCCGACCTCGCGGCCCAGGCGGGCGGCGCGGATGGCTTCATCGGCGGTGTAGCATCCGGCGGTGTTGGGGAGAAGAAAATATTTTTTGGGATCGATGAAGTCAAGCAGCGACTCTTTGCTGCGGTCCAGGTTAACGCGGCGCACTGCCACGGTCACCATCTCGGCGCCGCTGGCTTCGATGGCGCGGGCGGTTTCCTGTCCTGATTTATATTTGCCCGTACCCACGATCAGGCGTGAACGAAAGCTCCTGCCGGCGATGATCCATGCATCCATAACATTCTAATTGTAATCGAGTTTGATTTGGCCCGGGCGCCGTATGCCGCTAGAATGAGGGCTTCACATATAAGCTGAATATTTACAGGAGCGCTCAAGCTTGCAACGCATTGACACTACACTGCCCGATGTTTTTTTGATTGAACCCAAGGTCATCAGCGACCAGCGCGGATTCTTTCTGGAGAGCTACCATCGCGAAAAATACGCCGCCCTGGGTATTGATGACGAGTTCGTGCAAGACAATCATTCGCAATCGGTGCGTGGAACTTTGCGGGGATTGCATTACCAGTTACAACATGCACAAACGAAGTTATGCCGAGTGGTGCGGGGCGAGGTGCTGGATGTGGCGGTGGATATCCGGCAGGGATCGCCGAACTTCGGGCGCTGGGTGAGCGCCGTGCTCTCCGCGGAAAACAAGCGGCAGATTTATGTGCCGAAAGGCTTTGCCCATGGATTTCTGGTGCTCTCGGAGACAGCGGAATTTCTTTATAAATGCAGCGATTTCTATCACGCCGAGCATGAATATGGAGTGCTATGGAACGATCCGCAGTTGAAGATCAACTGGGATGTGGCCAATCCGATTCTTTCTGCGAAAGACCAGAAGTTCGTTCCGCTGGCCCAGATTCCGCAGGAGTTGCTGCCGAAGTATGGGAAATGATCCCGAATGCGCAAGCGTATAATCGAGGTTTATGGGTACGCACGCGCATCCGCCACACGGAGCTCCGCAGCAACAAGGGCCGCAGCCGCTGCCGGGCATCCAGAACGTCGTAGCCATCGGCTCGGGCAAGGGCGGAGTAGGCAAGACCACAATTTCCGTGAACCTTGCGGTCGTGTTGAGCCGCATGGGATTCAAAGTAGGCCTGCTGGATGGCGACGTATATGGTCCCAACGTCCCTCTCATGCTGGGCACGAGCGCTCAGCCCAAGGTAGTTGGCGAGAACCGCCTGGAGCCGCTGCTGCAGCACGGAGTGCGGGCGATCTCGGTGGGCTTCCTGAACCCCGGAGACAAGCCTTTGATCTGGCGCGGGCCCATGCTGCACTCGATTATCCGGCAGTTCCTGCAGCAGGTGGAGTGGGGCACCCTCGATTACCTTTTGATTGATCTGCCGCCAGGCACCGGCGACGTGGCTATCTCGTTGATCCAGACCGTCCCGGTCAGCGGGGCGGTGGTGGTTTGTACTCCTTCCGACGTCGCCCTGCAAGATGCGCGCAAAGCTATTGAGATGTTCAAGCAGCTTCGGGTCGATATCCTGGGTTTAGTCGAGAACATGAGTTATTTCATCTGTCCCCACTGCCAGCACGAGGTGGATATCTTTTCCAAAGGCGGCGGACAGCGCACGGCCGACGTCTACGGCGTCCCATTCCTGGGCGGAATTGAGCTGGATGCTAGCATCCGCCAGGCAGGGGACTCCGGCAAGCCGGTCGTGCTCGCCGAGGGAAGCGAAAAATCTGGACCGGGTAAGTCGTTCTACGACTTTGCAAAACGCGTGGTGGAGCGGGTGAATGAACAGAATGCTACGCGGGGCGAGAGCGTGATTGAGATTCGGTAAGGCAGTTTCGAGTTTCCGGTTTCAAGTTTCCAGCGAAAAGCAAAGACTTAGCCGCAGATGAACGCAGATACGCTGATTTTGAGGTTGTTTGAAGAACGCCAGGCGAAAGCCCACCAGCTATCAGATATCTGCTAAACGTTGCAGCCAAAACTTGTTAGAATAGGCTGTAGCGCTCTACGCAATTCATCTAAACTTTTGCATCTAAAATGGTTAAGGGATAATTGATCCTGTGGCGCAGCCGTTACAAATCGGGCCGCGTGGGCGGGAAATTCTAACCGCCATCGTGGAGACGTTTATAGCAACGGGGGAGCCCGTGGGCTCACGCATTCTTGCGCGCGAGAGCCGGGAGGGTTTGAGCGCGGCCACTATCCGCAACGTCATGGCCGACCTTACGGATGCTGGACTTTTGGAGCAGCCGCATACCTCGGCAGGGCGCATCCCAACAGCCGAAGCCTATCGCTATTACGTGGAGCAACTCAGTGGGAAGGCGCGGCTTTCGCACGAAGAAGAAGACAAGATCCAGGATTTCTTCCACGGAATCACCGACGTACAGGAGTTCATGGAGCGCACCTCACACGTGCTTTCCCTGATGTCGAGCGGGGTGGGCGTGGCCATGGCGTCGAGCGGGCTGAACCATGCCCTGGAGCACGTGTATTTCTCACGGCTGGCCGAACAGAAGGTATTGGCAGTCGTGGTGACCAAATCCGGGGTGGTGCGCGACCGCGTGCTGCGCATGGAACACGACGTCCCGCAGGCCGATTTAGACCTGGCCGCGCGCTATATTAACGACAATTTTCGCGGCTGGACCATGGAGAAGATACGGGGCGAGATCGCCCGCCGCGTCGAGCAGGAGCGCAGCGAGTATGACCGGCTGATGAAATCCGTCGAAATGCTGTATCGGCAAGGAGCCCTGGCCTCCGATGAGCCCTCACAGAGCATCTATGTTGAAGGCACGTCGAATCTTGTGGAGAATGAACAAGACCGTGCGCGGCTCCGCGAACTGTTGAAGACCCTGGAAGAAAAACAGCGGGTTGTGGAACTGCTATCGGCTTATGTGGATGCCAAGCAGGAGGCGGTGCGTGTAGTCATTGGGCTGGAGGAAGCGGTGCCCGAAATGAGAAACTTCGTGCTGATTGGGGCGCCGGCGCGCTCGGGCAATGAGGTAGTAGGATCGCTGGCGGTGCTGGGACCTACACGGATTGACTATGAGCACAGCATTACCGCGGTTTCATACATCGCGCGATTGTTTGACCGAATCCTGAACGAGCCGGATGAATCTAAGTAATTGGAAACATAACCTCGGGAAAAGCTTAAGAATAGTTATGGCGAAGACGAACGGTAAGAATACAAACCTCGATACCGACGACCTGGAGCGCGAGCTGCCGACAGCCCCTGACGACGGCTACGTCGAAAGCCCGGCTCAAGGCGCGCAGACATCGGCTACGCCTTCCGGCGAATTGCAAAAGCTGAAAGAGGAGCGCGACCAGCTCTTTGACCGGCTGGCGCGGCTGCAAGCCGAATTTGACAACTATCGCAAACGCAGCGCGCGCGAACAGCAGGACTTTCGCGACTATGCCCTGGCGAACGCGGTGGGCTCTCTGTTGCCGGTGATGGATAGTCTTGACTTGGCGCTCAAGAATTCGGCGGGCGAAAAAAGCGAAGTACGCTCCGGCGTGGAGCTGGTCCGCAAACAATTTGCCGACGCGCTGGCCAAGCTTGGCCTGCGCGAGGTTCCGGCCGAAGGTGAGCCCTTCGATCCGCAGTATCACCAGGCCATCGAAATGGTGGAGAGCGACCAGGTCCCAGACCATCATGTGCTGCAGGCTCTGCAGCGCGGATATAAGCTGAAAGACCGCCTCATACGCCCGGCAATGGTGCGGGTGGCGCGCAATTCAAAACAGTAAATTTCTATAAGGAACAATGGGACTGGCTACGAACGCAAAACGCGATTACTACGAAGTTCTGAGCGTCGAACGCGGCGCAAGCGAGCAGGAGATCAAGAGCTCTTACCGCAAGCTCGCCATGCAGTACCACCCGGACCGCAATCCGGGTAATCCTCAGGCCGAAGAGAAGTTCAAAGAGGCCACCGAGGCCTACGGTGTGCTCATGGATGCCAACAAGCGGGCGCAATACGACCGCTTTGGGCATCAGGGAGTCAACTTTGGCAGCGGCGGGGTTGAGGGCTTCCCCTTCCAGGACCTCAACGATATTTTTGGCGACCTGTTCGGCATCGGCGACCTGTTTGGGACCGGGGCCGGCGGCGGGCGCCGCCGCAGCCGGGCGCAGCAGGGAAACGATGTCCGCTACGATCTGGCGCTCGAGTTCGAAGAAGCAGTCTTCGGCAAGGCAACCGAGATCAAAGTTCGCACCTATGCGGAATGCGAAACTTGTAACGGTTCTGGATCAGAGCCGGGCCATTCCTCCACAAGCTGCAATAGCTGCGGCGGGCGCGGGCAAGTACGTTTTCAGCAGGGATTCTTCAGCGTATCGCGCACGTGCAGCCGTTGTAATGGAACGGGCTCGACAATTTCACATCCATGTAATGCCTGCAAAGGTCAGGGGCGTGTTGTCCGGGAAAAGACCATCGGAGTCAAGATTCCGGCGGGAGTTGAACACGGCACCAAGATTCTTTTCACCGGAGAGGGCGAAGCCGGAATCAACGGCGGGCCTGCGGGCGACCTCTACGTCGTTCTGAACGTCAAAGAACATGCTTTCTTTGAACGCCAGGGAAAAGATCTCTACTGCTTCGTGCCGATCTCGTTTCCGCAAGCAGCATTGGGAGCTGAGATTACGATTCCAACATTGGATGGCGACAATACACTCAACATCCCTGCCGGCACGCAAAGCGGAGCCACGCTTCGTATCAAGAACAAGGGAGTCCCGGTGTTGCGCGGCAGCGGACGCGGCGACCTGTATGTCCAAGTGCGGGTGCAAACGCCCTCCAAACTGACGCGAAATCAAAAAGAGATGCTCTACCTGCTCCAGGATAGTATGCAGGTTGAGAACAAGCCGGAACGCAAGACGCTGTTCAGCAAAGTCAAAGACATCTTTACTTAAAGGGCTCCGCAGCCAAAACCAGGCTGCTGCGCCGTCACAAAAAGTTCGCGCTGGACGGCTATACTGCTGGTAGCTTGAACTATGCGCCGCCGCTGGATCGCCGACGAAGTGGATCTGACCAGCGGACGCGCCGCCCTTACCGGCGACCATGCCTTACATCTTGCCCGCGTTCTGCGGGCCGCTCCCGGGCAGGAATTTGATATCGTAACCAAAGTTGATGACCGGGCCGTGGTGCGCCTGGGCCGCATTTCTTCTGTCACAGAGCAACGAGTCGAATTTGAGTTGGGAGAACAGGTGCAGGCGAGCACCATAGTTGCCCCGGTTACGCTCCTGCTCGCAGTCTTTAAGTTCGACCGCATGGAGTGGGCCATAGAAAAAGCAGTTGAACTGGGAGTGGAGCGAGTGGTTCCAGTGATAGTCCGGCGCACAGAAAAGCATCTGGCCGTCGCTGCCGACAAAAGAACCGAGCGCTGGCGGCGCATCGCGCACGAGGCCGCGCAGCAATCGCGCCGGAATTCACCGCCGGAGATCAGCAATCCCTTAAAACTTGAAGCCGCGATTCAATCTGCGCAAGGTGTGGGCGTTGTGCTTGCCGAAGCAGAGCGCATGCGGTCATTGAAAGAAATTTTGGAGCAGATTCCGCAGGGCAGTCCCCTGACGCTTGCGGTTGGCCCGGAGGGCGGCTGGACCGCGGATGAGGTCAAACAATTCTCTGATGCGGGCTGGCATTCGGCTTCGCTGGGTCCAACGATTCTCCGCGCGGAGACGGCGGCCATTGCGGCGCTGGCGGTGGTGATGGCAATGGTAAGCATCCCGCAGAATTAGAGGTACGCCTATACTTCTGCGGCAGGTTGATATAGTGTTCATGCAGTTCGGGCTAATGAGGCTCAAAACCCTGCGTGAGTGTCTTATGAAAAAAATTGTAGCTTACATCTCTGTTGCAATTGTGTTTTCCGTCATAGTTTTGCCTCTTACCTGCGCCACCGCCGCCGATCATATGCGCACGCTAATGGAGCGCGTTTTTGACCGGCGAGACCAACCTCTGGACAAAGCGGTTGTCTACCTGAAGAATACAAAATCGCTAGCAGTGAAGACCTACATCAGCGATCCTGACGGCAGCTATCGCTTTCCGGCACTCTCGCCCGATGTGGACTATGAGGTTTATGCCGAGCACAACGGCGCGCGCAGCGACACAAAAACGCTTAGTGCTTTCGATAACCGCAAAGTGGTGAATATCACCCTGCGAGTCAAATAACGAACAAGCCCTCGAGAACTAAGTGCTTTTCAGAGTTGCTGGCAGAAGCGACACTCCCGCATAATAGCCAGTCAGCATTCAATGCAATGTCTCTCCAGCAAATTCAACTCGATGATGCGCAGCGGGCTGCCGTAGAGCACGTGCATGGTCCCATGCTGGTAGTGGCTGGCGCTGGGACAGGCAAGACGACAGTGCTGGAGCAACGCATTGCTCATTTGATCCGGAATTCTCACGCTGCGCCAGACGAGATTCTGGCGGTTACCTATACTGAAATCGCAGCCAAAAATCTGCAGGAGAGAGTTACCAGCCTGCTGGCAAGTGAAGACATTTCCTCACGTGAATTTAAGGCCTGCACTTTTCACGCTTACTGTTATGGACTGCTTTGCCGGTATGGAGAGGCCTTCGAGGTCCTGGACCGCACCGACCTTTGGATCTATCTGCGCCGCAACATTGCGCAACTGCCGCTGGAGCGTTTCATCAAAGCGGCCAATCCAGGAAGGTTTCTGGATGATCTGCTGAGTTTTTATGACCGCTGCCGCGATGAACTGGTGCGAGCCTCCGATTATGAGAATTATGTGCAGCGGCTGCGGGCGGGCGAGCTGGCGTTGCCGCGGGTGGGCCGCATGCAGGATTTTGAAGAGCTTTCGCACGATGAGGCTGTGGCGCACTGCGATGAGATTGCCCGAGTCTATGCCAAAGTCGAGCAGATGCTGGCGGCAAAAAAGATGGGCACCTTTGGCGACATGATTGCCGATGCGCTGGAGGTTTTGCGGCAGGATTTTGTTTTACTGGAAGAGGAACGGAAGCACTCGAGGTTTATCCTGATTGACGAGTTTCAGGATTCCAACGTGGCCCAGATCGAGCTGGCGGCGCTGCTGGCCGGAGAAGAGCGGAACGTTTTCGCTGTGGGCGATCCCGACCAGGCGATCTACCGCTTTCGCGGGGCGACCAGCGGGGCCTTTGACGAATTTACCCGACGCTTTCCCAAGGTGAAGCGCGAACGGCTGGAGCGTAATCACCGCTCTCTTTCTCCCATTCTGCAGAACTCTTTTGCCGCGATTTCCAAAAATCCCGATGTCTCGGGCTGGAAGAGAGCAGCGTTACGTTCCGCGCGTGAAGAAGATGCCGGCAAGCAAGGCCGGCCGGCACCAGCGGATCCTGTGATGGCAGTCATGACGCCGGATATCTGTGCTGAAGCTGCCGATATCGCCGATGCTATTCGCGAGCACCATGGTGGCGCGGCTGGCGAAGAGTTGTGCTGGCGTGACTTTGCTGTGCTTTACCGCACCCATGCGCAACGAGAGAAGCTGACCGAAGAATTTTCGCTGCGCAGCATTCCTTTCACGGTCACAGGGGTGGATGTGCTGGAAAGCACTCCCATTCGCGATCTGCTGGCGGTGCTGCGTGCGATTATTTCTTCCCGAGACGCAATCAGCCTTTTCCGTGTGGCCGCGCTGCCACAGTTTGGAATTGGCGCCGAAGCTTTGCATGCGGCTTTGCTTGAAGGTGGCCGCGATCCGGATTTGGCTGCCGCGCTGGCGAAACAGGAAGGCGGCCGCAAGCTGCTGGAGGCGGTGCAGAGCTGCCGCAATCTGTTGGCAAAAAATCCGAAGGCTACGCACATAATTCCACGTGTAGCAGCAGTCTTTGGACTCGACCGGGTCAACGAAGCGCTGGCCGTGTTCCGCGAATTTGTGGAGCAGTGGTCGAAGAAACCAATTACGGAGGGCGGCACGCTGGCTGAGTTCCTGAATTACCTGGAATTTTTTAAAGAAGCTCGCGGCACGGTGCCGCTGGAAAAACCAGACGATGAACTGGATGCTGTCCGGCTGCTTACGGTGCACGCCGCTAAAGGATTGGAGTGGAAGCAGGTGCATGTGATCCGGCTCAATGCGGGTTCGTTTCCGCTGCGTTATCAGGAGCCGCTGTTTGCGTTTCCGGATGCGTTGCGGCGGTCTCCGCATGGCGGAGACGAAGACGACAAAAAATTGCACGGGGAAGAAGAACGCCGCCTCTTATATGTAGCCATGACCCGCGCCGCCGATCGGCTGCTTCTGTATGCGCGTCCGGGACGAGGGAAGGACGGCACACCTGACGGGTTTCTCCGAGAACTGCTGAAAGACAAATCGGTAGCGCAGGTATTGCAGCAGCGGCCGGCGCGGCCAGACGAGGCAGTAGAAGCAGAAGAAGATCGGCCCGCGGCCGCGATTGCTAGCTGGCTCGAGCTTCCGGCGCAGCGCGACTTCAGCCGCATGCCTTTGAGCGCGACCGCGATTGAGAGCTACAAGGTTTGTCCTTTGCGTTTCAAGATCGAGCAGGATTGGCGTCTGCCGGGCGAGACGGCGGCGGCCATGCAGTTCGGCAATGTCATGCACTCGGTGCTGAAGTTTTATTACGACGAAGTGCATTCCGGACACCAGCCTGGTTGCGAAGCAATCTTGCGGCGTTTTGAGGAGCTGATGGCACGCATGCCGTTCGAAGATCCCCTGCAGCAGCAGCTTTATACCAGGCAGGGCAGAGTGCAGCTGCAAACATTTTTGCAGACCTGTGAGGCGGCGCCTTCAATCCAGGTGCTCAATACGGAGAGAACATTCCGGATCGAGATTGGCGGGGTAGAGATCATTGGGCGGGTAGACCGCATGGATGCGCTCGGTTCCAAAGCGAATCGCGTTGTTATCACCGACTACAAAACGGGGCGTCCGCGCGACCAGCAAGATGCCGACCAGAGCCTGCAGCTTTCCATTTATGCCATGGCCGCAGAGCGCGCCTGGAAGCTGCAAGCGGAGCGGCTGATCTTTCACAACCTGGAAGATAATTCACAGATTGAAGCCATGCGCTCGCCCGAGCAGTTGCGCGCTCACGAAGAGGAAATCCGGCAGGTGGCCAGGGACATCGTGGAAGGAAGATTCGAAGCGACACCAGGGTTCCATTGCCGGAGCTGCGCCTACTTTTCTCTGTGCCCGAAAACCGAGCAGAGGCTTTACACAATCCAGAAAAGCCTGCAAGCTGTTTCTACAGGAGCGAATTGATGTCGGTGTGGACGATGGTCGTGGTTGTGCTGGTTGCGGTCGCGCTGACCGTGCTTTTAATCTGGCTGATGCGCAGGGGTTCGCAGCGCGAGATGCAGGAGCTGCGCAACCAGATGAGCCTGATGCGCGAGAGCTCAGAGAAATCCATTCAAAGCATCACGTCGGTCTTCGGAACACAGATGCAAGGCATGAGCGGGACCATGCAGAGCTCGCTGAGTTCAGTGATCGCGGAGGTCGGCAATCGTCTTACCGCCATGAACCAGCACGTGGCCCAGCGCCTGAATGAGAATGCGGAGGCGATGCGCTCCAGCTCCAAAGAAGTAAACGACCGCATCGCCAACGTGCAGAGCACATTTGCCGGCCTGCAGAAGCAGGTAGGCGAGATGACGGAGCAGGCGCGGCAGATGGGAGAGCTTTCGCGATCGATGACTGAACTCGAGCGCGTGCTGAGCGCCCCCAAGCTGCGCGGAGGCTTCGGCGAGACCCAGCTTGAGAACCTGCTGGCCAGCGTGTTTGCGCGCGAGCAGTTCAACATACAATACAAGTTTGCCTCAGGCGACGTAGCCGACGCGGTGCTGCATTTTCCCCAGGGAATCGTGGCCATCGATTCCAAGTTCTCGCTGGAGAACTTCCGACGCATCGCCGAGGCCGAGACCGACGCCGGCAAGAAAGCAGCGCGCCGGGAATTCCTCAAAGACGTGCGCAAGCGCATTGATGAAATCGCGGTTCGTTATATCCGTCCGGCAGAGGGGACAATGCCGTTCGCGCTGATGTACATTCCGGCGGAGAACGTGTATTACGAGGCCATCATCCGCGATGAAGACGAGAACGATCTCTACTCTTACTGCGTGCAGAAGCGGGTCATGCCGGTCTCGCCGAACTCGCTGTATGCCTACCTGCAAACCATCCTGGTGGGGTTGAACAGCATGCGCATCAGCCAACGCGCCGAGGGCATTCTGCGCGAGCTGCAGTCGCTGGAAGTAGAGCTGGAAAAGTTCGACGACGTCTACGGCAAGCTGGGGACGCACCTGCGCAACGCCGCGCGCAGCTATGACGACAGCACGCGCGAGTTTGCGCGCATCGGCAACCGCGTACAAAGCCTGGCAGGCAGCAACGCGCCTGAGCAGATGACGCTGGCGGGCGAGTTCAAAAAGCAGGCGATGGGTTCGGGGGAATGAAGGATTGATTCATTGAGTCATCGGGTCATCGAATCATTTGAAGCTGCGCTTCCCGAAGACAACGAACACGTGAGTACCATAGCCGCACAAAAAACTTAAGGGGACGCAACTTGCGTCCCCTTGGTTTTTGTTTTCGCTTTTCGCTTAAAGCGACCTTACTTCTTTTTCTTTTTGGCTTTCTTCTTTGCTGGCATTGCTATTCTCCCTTCCATTCTGCATGGAATGTATTGCAACGATGTTTTGTTGCGATTAAGCAATGTATAGAAGGATTGAAAAATGAAGTCAAGAGAAAAATACATGTTGGGTCATTTAATCAGGTACGCCCCCAACCGGCATCGGGAAGAAAAAATGACAGAAGAATTGTTTTTTGCCAGTTGTTTTTATTTTTTCGCGGCTCTTACTCGTTCATCATCTACAACTGCCGTGCAACGTGTGCTCAATCCAGAGAGCAGGAAATATTTTGCGTGTACGTGCTGACATCCCGCAGGTCCTGGCGATTCATTGCAGGTGGTTGGCGAGAGCGCGCAAGATCAATCCGGAAGAAAAATCCTGCCAAGCGTGGGTGATCATGCCAGGACGCAGGCTGCGGCGCAAATAGGCGAGAATGCCAAACAGAATTCCATAGATTCCAATGACGATCATATAGCGCACGCCCTGGTAGCCATGGCCGGCGCCGAACAAGATGCCTTGAAGTGCAATGGAAATCCAGGCATTGTGGGTGGCGGCGTGAAATTGTTTTTGCAGATAGCCGCGAAAGATGAGCTCTTCGCAAAAGCCGGCAGTCATGGCGAGCGCGGTAAAGACAATCATCTCTCGTATTCCCTGCGGAATCAGAAAACCCAGCGTCTTTGAAATTTCCCGCGCCTGCTGCATATTTTGCGTTTCATTGAAGCTCACCAGTCCCAGAGCGTAACGCACTGCCGCCAGGACCGCGATGGAAGCGATCCAGAAGCCGAGTGCGATGCCAATGTCGAGGAGAACATCTTCCGGCGACTTCCACCTGCCGCCCACCAGGTCACGCAGGCGGAGGCCACGGCGACGGATCCCCAGCCAGATAAAGCCCACCATGACCCATTCAAAGGCGATGGTCGAGATGTAGAGCGGCAGACGTCCGTGGCGCTCGACGATTCCTCCCAGCGTGTGCGCCTGTCCAGCCGAGGCGAGCAGGAAAATCGCGATCAGTAAGACGGTGTGCCACCAGGGAGCAAGCAGCCGATAATAACGTGGTTGATCGGCGGAGGAAGTGAGCGGGGTTGTCGCGTCCAAGTTGCACCTCAGGCGAATCTCATTGCTACTGCTACTCATCTTATAATGAAGAGTTACGGATTGCGTCGGGGAGTTCACGATATGCCGGCTTATAACGAAAACGACATTGTCATCATCTCCGGAGTGCGGACTCCGGTGGGGAAGTTCCAGGGTTCGCTGACAGAGTTGAGCGCGGTGCAGCTCGGGGCCATTGCAGTGCGCGAGGCGGTGAATCGCGCTCATGTCGAGCCCAATCAGATTGACGAATGCATCATGGGCAATGTGGTCTCGGCCGGCCTCGGACAGAATCCCGCGCGACAGGCGGCGCTGAACGGAGGGTTGCCTCCCGAGGTAGGCGCAATGACCATCAACAAAGTTTGCGGTTCGGGATTGAAAGCCGTAGCTCTCGGAGCGCAAGCCATCCAGACCGGCAACGGCGAGATTGTGGTTGCAGGTGGAATGGAATCGATGACGAACGCTCCGTATCTGCTGCCGCAGGCGCGTAAAGGATACCGCTTGGGCAATGCGCAGATCGTGGATTCAATGGTCAATGACGGCTTATGGGACGCTTACAACAATTACCACATGGGCATGACCGGCGAGAACGTGGCGGAAAAATACGGCATCACGCGTGAACAACAGGACGAATACGCCCTGAACTCGCATCGCAAAGCGGCGCAGGCGTGGAAAGAATGCCGCTTCAAATCGCAGATCGTCGCCGTAGAGCTGCCAGCCAGAAAGAAAGGCGAGGCGCCGGTCCTGTTTGATAAAGACGAATCGGTGCGCGAGGATGCGACCATGGAAGCCCTGCGCGCATTGAAGCCCGCGTTCAAGAAAGATGGAACCGTTACCGCCGGCAACGCTCCCGGTGTGAATGACGGCGCGGCGGCTGTGGTTGTGACCAGCTACAAGCGCGCGAAACAAGTGGGGGTTGAGCCAATGGCGCGCATCGTGGCGCAGGCGACCAGCGGTATTGATCCGGCATGGGTGATGATGGCCCCAGTCTCGGGCGTACGCAAGCTATGGCAGAAGACAGGATGGAAAGCCGACGACGCAGACCTCTATGAGCTCAACGAAGCGTTCTCTGTGCAGGCTTTGGCCGTGATGAAGGAACTCGGCCTCGATCCGGCGCGGGTCAACGTAAACGGCGGTGCAGTGGCCATTGGACATCCGATTGGCGCCAGCGGCGCCCGCGTTCTGGTAACCCTGCTCTATGAGATGATTCGCCGTGATGTTCACAAGGGCATCGCCGCGCTGTGCCTCGGCGGCGGCAACTCCGTGGCTATGGCGATTGAAAGATAGCATTCAGTACTCAACTGTCAGCATTCAACCAGTCAACGATCAGCGCGAGAGCTTGCGTGTTTGTGTCCGCGGGAATTAGAAAAGGGAATCCCGTACCTCGCCGCCTGGACCCTTTTGACAGGTGGGAAGCGTCAAAGATTCCCCTTCTACTGACTAATGTCGGTTTCAGGTGAAACATTACAAGTTTTTTTGGGCCTGGGTGCCCTGCTTGTTCGGGCCCGCAGAGGGCAAAAGGGAAGCAAGCGAAAAGGGAATCCTGGCCTAGTCCCGCCTGAGACCCTTTTAACAGGCAGGAGAGCAGCAAGATTCCCTCCTCTAATAACAAGTGTCGGTTTTGAAGAAAACATACGAAATATTTTTTAGTGACTTTAGCAGGCCGAGGTGGGAAATTTGTCGAAGAACCGTGTTTTCAGTTAATTAGCGAAATGAGCCTTTAGCTTTTAGCCCTAAGCTTTTAGCTCTTCAAGAAGCCTGGCGGGCTCCGTCTGGACGTTTTCTAATTCCTTTTTTTGGCATGTCCGAGAAGGGAATCCTGGCCCCGCCTGCGACCCTTTTGAACAGGCGGGCAAGCCGCAGGATCCCCTCTCTAATATCTAATGTTGGTTTTCGAGGAAACATTACAGACTTTATTAGAGGGAATCTGCAACGCCAGCGTTATACGGGTTCGCCCTTCTTGAAGAGCCTTTGCAGGCGGGAATAGAGATCGCGGGTAGATTCGTAGAGTTCATTGAGGCCGGGGGTATCGAAATCGATTTCAGCGGCGTCAAGATCCATGGTGAGGCGATGGTTGAGGCTAGTGGCGGCGCGGACCCGCTCCTGGTTTAGCTTGTGAATGACGGAGAAAGGGTCGCGGTTCTGCGATTGCAATTCAATCCATTGCTGCACGGCTGCAAGGGTCTGGCGGGCATGCTCGGCGGCATTCTTGAATTCCGGAAGGATACGCGCATCCACGGCGCCCGCACTGAGGGCTTGAGGCAGGGATTCTAATTCTTTGCTTAACTGCTCGAGCCGGGTTGCGATTTCAGGATCAGCAGGGGGCGTTGTCTTCTTGTTTCCGTTTTCATGCGGATGGCGGTTGTGAAAGGCAAGCAAGCTGCGATCATGCAGTAGAGCGGGGGAGGGTTGGGACGCCCGGAAGACAGAGTTTGGATTAGGTACGACAGCAGGGCGTCCATTTTCTGCCTTGGCGGCCATGGCTTTGAGGATGCAATGCAGCCAGCGCTGATCTTCGTCGCTCAGCTCTGCGAATGAGATTCCCATACCGACCCCGGCATGCGAGGTGCGCACAACCCCAAGGGCATGCACTTTCATTCCGAAGATTCTTAGTCGGATATACACAGGTGTGCTTGGGGGCAAAGGAGTGGGAGTCTCGGCATAGCAGCCGGAGAGGCTTATGTCACTGAGGCCGCACCAAATGGGAATGCTGCCGCCCTCCGGCCCTACTTCTGCCGTGCCGTGACAAGCGTAGCGCGCATGGCCGCGCATCTCTTCCGGCGGGGTTTCGATGGAGGCTGGTTTGGCGGCTTCTGATGCGAAGCCGGTATGAGAGTGGTTTGAGGCAGCGGCTGCCGCAACGCGATGTTCGCGTGCAGCAGGAGGGGTTTTAGGAAGCGGTACGCCCCAGATGTATTTATCGGTGTCGAGGCAATGGATACCCACCTGCCCTGCGGCGCCCGTGCCCGGGTGGCCAATCCATTGGACGCGGAAGTTGGCCTTCCTTAGCCCATGCTGAATGCGGATGACCTCTCCGGCTCTGGAGAGGCAGAACAGATCGCGCAGGCGCGCACCATTCCTGGTGACGTCGATGGTGCGGGCCGACTGGACGAAGGGATTTCCGTTTCCATCCAAGCCCCACACTCGAACAGGCAAACTCACTTCAACACGCTGCTCGCGTCTGGTACTCATATTCAAACTCAATGATTCAGTGGCGATTTGCTTTTTTTACCGATGCAGCACCCTGGGTAAGGCCCATCGGCGTGAACCTAGAAGTAAGTTGATGGTACTGCTAACCGCCTGTGACTTTCAAGCAAAAGCAGGCATCTGACCGAGAAATTTTTTATCAGTCTAAGGCAACTCACAATCAGGTCTGGTTTCGGGCCCGATGTTGCAAGAAAATGCTCCCAAACCGCAAATATATGCATAGTCTTCCCAAAACAAAATATTTCCCGAAATAAGACCTCACCGTTGCTTCCCGCCAAACACAAGCGGTTTCCAGGCACTATCGAACTCTCTGGTAAACAATCACCTTTGGACTGCTCTCGGCGATTTGAAGCCAATCGGGACATTGCCGGTTCGTCAGGGAAGAAAGAAATGGCGATTCGTATTCAGACGGAGCGTCGGAAGGGTCAGCCTGCGGAAACACAATCAGATATTGCGCGCGAAAAATTGTCATTGTTTGCCGGACCTGCGGTTCGGTCCAGTCCACCACACTGAATCTGTGCTCGACAAGAGAGACGGTGGGGCGATGCAGCACATATCCTGCCGCCTGTCCTTCAGCGGCCACAATCGAAGTTCGCGAATCAAGATGGCTCTCGAGCCAGGTGCGCAGCGATTTTCCCTGGTCATCGAGCTGCGCAAGCTGTTGCCGGACCGTTGCCGCCGGACTGGGCGGCAAGGCCGCGATATCCGATCGAGTGTTTGCAATCACGTAAGAAGCTGTGAACACCGAAATGCTTATCATGGCCAGCTGCCGTTTGCGGCCGGCGGAAAAGACATTTTCAACTGCCCAGGCGAGAAACCAGCTCAGAACCGCCAAAATTAAAGGCAGAACAGGAAAGAACATGCGCGAGCCGAAGTTGATGGGGGTATGCATTCCCGCCAGGAGCATCAGCGCGCTGTAAACGCAAAACAGGCCGGTTAATATATACAGCGGTCGCGAAAGTGGCGGGCGTTTTTTCGCGTTCATCAGGGCTGCTGCACCCAGCAAAATAATGGCGCATCCGCCAATCAGAGGAATCCTGATATCGATTCGCGCATCGTCCCCAAACACCAGTTTAATGAAGCCTCGCATTCCAATCCATGCAGTTTCGAAGAAGGGATTCGAGTATAGTTTTGTATTTCCGCCCTTCCAGGTCGAGGTCAGGACGATATTGCGCACGAGCAGTGAGGCTACGATGCCGCCGCCCGCAAGCAACGATTCCCAGACCACAAACTTGCGCCTTACGCTCGTCAGCAGCAAGACCAGCGCATAGAGAAAAAAGCCGCAGAAGATGAATAATCCTGCGTACCGAATCCATGCGCTCAACCCAGCCAGGACAAACGCCCAAATCAAAGTGAAGGGAATGACGCCGTGCTGTCGCAGGCTCTGGTCTGACATTACAAGCAGCAGGATGGCTGCGGTAATTACGGCTGCGAACAATGATTCAGTTCCTAAAGAGCGGGAGTAAGCGCAGGCGTAAGAGCTGGCGAGCCACAGACAAACCGCGAACCGGGTAGCGTTCAGGCTGCATCCGATGGCGAGACACAGCTTGCAGAGGAACAGAGTAACCAGTATCGCACCCAAAATCGAAACTATCTCCGCGGCTAGCTCACGGCTGGGTCCGAGTTTTGACACTAAGGAAATGACCGCTGAGTAGCCGGGCGGGAATGTGGTCTCCGGCGCCGGGATCATGCCGTGTTCCCGCTCAGTGTCGAAATAAACCAGGGAGGTGGCGATGTGCCCGGTGGTGGAAATATTTTCGGCAACGCTCACATATTGATATCCGTCATTGTCTTCGATTACGCCGAAATGTGCCGCAAGACCGGCAAAGACCAGGGCTGCGATGAGCGTCCAGAGCAATATTTCACGCAGCGACATGACTACCGCTTCTTCCAGGTGAACAGCGAGTTGATGACATAGTTCCAAACCGAGCTCACTGCCACGCCAACCAAACCTGCCAGATACCAGGCGAACTGCCGCTTGAAGATAAAGTAGGCGACCGTGATGTTTGTAAACGCGCCAAAGGAACAGGCGAGGTAGAAGAAAAACAATCCCCTGAGCGCTTTCCATCCGCGCAGGCGAGCGTCGCGGAAGGTCAGAATGTTGTTCAGGAAGAAATTCGAGGTCATGGCAATGATGGTTGCAACTGCCTGGGCAACCAGAAACGGCCGATGCAGTCCCGCAAATAAAATAGATAGCGCGGCCAAATGGACCATCACGCCTGACCCGCCAACCAGCATGAACATGACAAAGCGCGCCGGCAGCAGGCCGCCGGTGAGCTTATCGACCAGGAGATTGAAGTACTCCACAGTGACGTTCAGGTCGAGTTTGCTGTCGCCGAACTGACGCCGGCCGAATGTATATGGCACCTCGGCAACTTTCAGGGGACGGTCAGCCGAAGCGACAATATCCACCAGGATCTTGAACCCTACCGCGGAAAGCCTGCGCACCAGCCCATGCAGACATTCACGGCTGATCATGAAGAAGCCGCTCATCGGATCTGAGAGCGGAGTCTTCAGTACCAGCGAGCTGAGCTTTGCGCCCAAGTCGCTGATCAGCGCGCGGTGGCGCTCGAAGCTGCCTTTGGACCCTCCTGCCGCGTTGCGTGTGGCGACTACCAGGTCCAGCTTGCCTGTCCTGATCCGCTCGAACATCCTGGGCAGGATGGATTCATCATGCTGCAAGTCCGCATCCATGACTGCCAGGAAGGGAGCGTTGGTCGCGAGCATTCCCTCGACACAGGCGGAAGCCAGGCCCCTGCGGCCAATGCGCTGAACGACCCGGACATTGGGCTCGAACTCGCTGAGCAGGCGCACCTCGTCGGCGGTTCCGTCGCGCGAATCGTCATCCACAAAGATAACTTCCCAGTTGATGCCGCGGAGGCAAGATTTCAAGCGCTGAATCAGCGGATACAGGTTCTCGCGCTCGTTATAGGTAGGGACAATGACCGCCAATTCGATGCGTGCGACTCGAGGCGCGAATAACGGCTGTTCTGCTCTGAGAGTTGACATAACCTTTGCCGATCGACGGTATTGAGCCTCACAGGCGTTCTGCCGCCTTGATGGCATTTGGCTGTCAGGGGAAACAGCTTTAGGCGTGTGAGATGCTGCTGCTCGTTGCGGGTTTGCCCTGCCGGCAGCAGTCAACGCCAGCGGCATCTTCCGCAGACCGGCCTGAGGGCATCTCCCTTGTCGTGCGTCCTCCAGGGCAGGGTTGGGCTTTTTAAACCCTGAGTTTTGCCTCTCGTCCGTACCAATGCGACAATGGTCAAGTCCATTGGTATGCTCTTCAAAACTCTCAGCGCGGCGGTTTACGGGATTGATGCCAACATCATCGAGGTAGAGGTGGATGTCTCAGGCATCAAGATCAACGAAGACAGGTTCCACACCGTGGGGCTGCCTGATGCCGCGGTGCGCGAAAGCCGGGAGCGAATCCGGGCGGCGCTCAAGAATTGCGGCTATGACGTGCCGCCGACCCACATCACCATCAACCTTGCGCCTGCCGACATGAAAAAAGAAGGCTCAGGCTTCGACCTGCCCATGGCCCTGGGGATCATTGGCGCCTACGGCGGGCTGATCAAAAAGGAGCTGGCGGAATATGTACTGGTGGGGGAACTGTCGCTCGATGGCGGCATTCGGGGTATCCGGGGCGCATTGCCCATTGCTATTGCCGCGCGCAATCGCAAGATACTGAACCTTGTCGTTCCCGAGGCCAACGCCCACGAGGCGGCGGTGGTGGCTGGCGTGAATGTCTTTCCGGTGAAGTCGCTGATGGAGGTGGTCCACTTCCTGAACCACAGCAACGGCGTCGCTCCCATGGCCAGCGATCCAGCAAAGATGCTGCAGCAGGCGCAGCACTTCGGCGTGGACTTCAAAGACGTCCGCGGGCAGCAGACCGCCAAGCGTGCGCTCGAGGTGGCTTGCGCGGGCGGACACAACATCCTGATGATCGGCCCTCCCGGGTCGGGCAAGACCATGCTGGCCAAGCGCGTGCCGACCATCCTGCCGCCGTTTACCTTCGAGGAAGCGCTTGAGACCACCAAGATCCACAGCGTTGCCGGCGTGCTTGAGGCCGGGGCGGGGCTGGTAGGCGTGAGGCCGTTTCGCTCGCCGCACCACACCATCTCTGACGCCGGGCTGATTGGCGGGGGGATTGTGCCGCGTCCGGGAGAGGTTTCGCTCGCCCACAACGGCGTGCTGTTCCTGGATGAGCTGCCGGAGTTTCCGCGCAACGTTTTGGAAGTGATGCGCCAGCCGCTGGAGGATGGCAGCGTGTCGATTGCGCGGGCTTCGATGTCGCTGACTTTTCCCGCGCGCTTCATGCTGGCGGCGGCCATGAATCCATGCCCCTGTGGATTCTTTAATGACAAGTCGCGCGATTGCCAGTGCACGCAACCCATGGTGCAGCGCTATGTCTCCAAGATCTCTGGGCCGCTGCTCGACCGCATTGATATCCATATTGACGTGCCCGCGGTGAACTACAAAGAGCTGCGCACCGGAAGCACACCGGAATCCTCAGATCAGATTCGCGAACGCGTGATGCGTGCCCGCGAAGTGCAACTCAACCGCTTCGCCGCCGCCGGAGAGCGGATTTACTCCAACGCCCAGATGGGCGCAAAGCAGATCAGGACTTTCTGCGAACTCTCCGCCGATAGTGAGCGCCTGCTGGAACGCGCCATGCAGAAACAGGGACTAAGCGCGCGGGCGCATGACCGCATCCTGAAAGTAGCGCGCACCATCGCTGACCTGGAAGCCACAGCCCATATTGAAAGCGCCCACCTGGCAGAGGCGATCCAGTACAGAACGCTGGATAGGACGTTCTGGGCGTAGAAAAAGTTCTCTGCTCTCGGTTCCCAGTTCTCAGAAATTTGCCATAGGCCCGGTTTTTGTAACGAGCAGCTCCCGTAATAACAGATTTCGCATCTCACTGTTATATTCACGATCACGGAGGATCTGATGACCGTTCCGATGAGAACATCTGGAGAAAGAGAAGACAAAGTTACGTCTGCAATCGAGTCACAAACCGCAAAAGTGCCATCCTCGGCCTATTTGGGCGCGGCAATTGGTTCGATGGCAGTTTCAGCAGCGCTGAAGATGACGGGGAAAGACGAATGGGCGCTCTTCGTAGGGCAGTGGGCGCCGGCGTTTCTACTGCTCGGCATTTATAACAAAATGGTCAAACAGCACGGCTCAGACGCTTACAGCAAAGCGGCCTGAACTGGATTCCTACACAAGCCCAAGCCTGCTCGGGCTTGGGCTTTCATTTTTGCGGTCTCAATCAGCCGCGACGCCAAATTGTGGGCCCCGTGTACACCCTCGACGCTCAGGTTACGACCGTAACTTGTTCCTGGTGTTCAACAATGAGACAGTAAGCGACATACAGACCCCTCCGGTTTAGAGTTCTCATGCCTCAAACTTCTTCAAACGTTCTTTACGGGAAAAATCCCGCAAAGCAGAACCGCTCTCGGTCAGAAATACGGAGGTCGTTGTGCAAAAATTTGCAGCAATCAAACGAAGCAAAGATGGATTGCCCGTTCGCTACCTGGTCGTGGATGACTCTCTTATTTCACGCAAACACTTAGGCCGCATGATCGAAAGCTTCGGCGGCGAAGTGGTGGCCGAAGCCGGCGATGGGATGGTAGCTGTCACCCAATACCAGCGGATGAAGCCCGATGTCGTGCTCATGGATATCACCATGCCACAGATGGGCGGAATGGAAGCGCTTGAGAAAATAATACGACAAGATCCTCAAGCGCGCATCGTGATGGTATCTGCGGCTGGATATCGCGAAAACATCACTACAGCGATGCGAGGTGGTGCACGACACTTCGTGCGGAAGCCCGTCAAACCGGAAGCGCTTTATGGAGCCATCAGAGATGCGCTCGGGGAGGAAGGAGCACCCGGACGCGAAGACATACAGAGTACTGTCGTGCGGTGAACCAAGCTGCTGCACGGAGTACAAGAGAAGCAACGAGAGAACAGACCCGCTGTGTCGAGGAAATCGGATGGTGAAATGCTGGTGCGCTATTACATGACATCTTCTCTCAACGACCTCAACGAGGTCGCCTGCCTACAAAGACCAAGCAACATTATCCCGTCTTCGACAGGGATGTAAATTTCCGCAATCAGTTATCGCCCGAGAAATTTCTCGAGCGCTTCGACGTCGGCGTCGGTCATTGCTGAGTATCTTTTGGCGCGCGCCACGTCGTTATGTTCGATCGCTTCCTGGGCCTTCGCCAGATTGGATTGCATGCTGGCCTGTTTGGAAACGATGTCGCCGCGAAGTCCGTAGCCACTGGCCTGCTGCTGGCGCTGCATGTTATCGAGGCTGCTATTCACGGCGGCGGCGCGACTCGAGAGCTGATCAATTTCGTGCTCGACGGCGTCTAACTCCGCCGTATCTGGAGGAGCCTGGGAACCGGCAGCTCCGCCGCTGCCGGGCGCGGAGCCGGCGTTCCTGGCAAGCGGCTTCTTCTGCGTGCCAACAGGTTCGGCATTGCCGGTTGCATTATTGACCTCGCCAGGGCCGGGCGAGGCAAATTGATTATCAGAGGCAGCCGGCTGTTGCTGCGGCGAGGTTGTTACCGGCGGTGAACTGGTTGTGGTTGCCGGGGGCTGGTTCCCGGAATCCTGCGCGCCCGCAGCGGAAGCCTTCTTCCACCGCGGCAGGTACAAACCTGCTGCAACCAGAACAATGATTACCAACAATGCCCCTAACGCCATGTAGAAGCCCCGTTGGCTCGTGCCGGCAGCGGCGGGTTGCGGGGGGAACATCGGTTGATCGGCGGGCGCCGGGGGCGGCGTCGATGGCTGCGTCTGATTCATGGCAGGAACGGCCGGCGTGGTGCGAGCTGCCGCCGGCCGGCTCAGCGTGGTCGCTTGCGACCCGCGCACAGTTGTCACCGCATCCTGCTGGGAGTGCGCAGCCGCTACGGCGCTCGCTGGAACTTCCTGCGAGCCCCGCACTAACGTTATTTCGTCCTGCAGGTTGCGCCGAGCCAGCTTCACCGCCTGGCGGAATGCGTCGGCCGACGGGAAGCGCTGTTCCGGGGTTTTGGCGATTGACTTGAGAATGATGTCATTTACCAATTTGGGAAGTGCAGGCTGCAGATTCATCGGCGGCTTTGGCGACTCATTGATCTGCGCGGCCATGATGGAAAAATCGCTGTCGCCATGAAAGGGCTTTTCACCCGTGACCATCTCGTAAAGCGATATGCCCAGCGAGTACAGGTCGGAACGCTCATCGGTGGCTTCGCCCTTGACCTGTTCGGGAGACATGTAGCTGAGGGAGCCCAGGGTTGACCCGGTTGCCGTAAGTTTTCGTGGTTCGGCGCCCGAGCGCGCGATACCGAAGTCCATCAACTTCACCATGCCCTCGGGTGTCAGCATGATGTTGGCAGGCTTGATGTCGCGGTGGATGACGTGCTGTTGGTGGGCATAATTGAGCGCGTCGAGCACCTGGTCAATGTATTTGAGCGCCTCGCCGACTGGAATGGGTCCCTGGCTCAAGCGGGAGGAAAGAGATTGGCCCTCCACGTACTCCATGATCATGACGAGCTGATTCTCGATAGTGAGCGCAGTCAGAAGCGCCGCGATGTTGGGATGCTTGAGGGCAGCCAGCACCTTAATTTCACGCAGAAAACGGGCGGCTACCTCTTCGTGCCCCTGCAAATCGGGCAAGAGCACCTTCATCGCTTCCACACGGTCGGTGATAACGTTTCGTACCTTGTAGACGCGGCCCATGCCGCCGCTGCCCAATACAGCGAGAATTTCGTAGTCCCCGAGCCGCTTGCTGGCGGGATCGCTCATCGTCTCACACTCCTCGAAGCCGTTTATATTTCAAAATCAAGGGATAGCTGTGATTATGCTCCTGGCCCGATGCCGGGTCAAGCGCATAGGGCTTTCGGCAGTGGTGCAAGTTGAGATATCCAGCCAGCGGAGGCGAGGGCAAGATGCCCCGGCACGCCGGGGGCCAGGGACACGCGAAAGCAGGCGGGCTCCCGGCGCTACTTCCAAACTGCCTCGCTAACTTCGTAACAGCCTCTTGACACTGGCAGCGATGGTGGTAAGATTCTGTTTCCTCAAACATTTCCAAGCGGAGAATACTGATGAACAGAAGATTGCTACACGCACTCATTGTGTGGATGATGCTCACCGTTCTTGCGGCGGCACAAACTGCCGCTCCGGCTACGGCGCGCAAGAAGCGCGTGGCCGTATTTGATTTTGATTACTCCACCGTCCATAGCAATTCGGCGGCTATTTTCGGAACGGATGTTGACGTGGGCAAGGGCATCTCAGACCTGCTGGTCCGCTATCTGGTGAAAGATGGCACCTATTCCGTCATCGAGCGCAAAGCCATGGACAAGATTATGGCGGAACAGAATTTTTCCAATAGCGACCGGGCCAATCCCAATTCGGCCGCGCAGATCGGCAAGCTTCTGGGCGTAGACGCGATCATTGTCGGCAGCATCACCGAGTTTGGAAACGAAACCAAGAACACAAATGTTGGCGGCGCCGGCGGAGGATTCGGCGGCTTTGGCATCGGCGGCTTTGGCCACAAGAAGAGCAAGGCCATTGTCGGCATTGATGCGCGCATCGTCAACATCGATACCGCTGAGATTATGGGCGTGGCCGACGGCAAGGGCGAATCTTCGCGAGAGAGCACTTCGCTGCTCGGCGGCGGAAGCAATTGGCACGGCTTCGGCGCCGGCAATGCCGACTTCGGCAGCAGCGATTTTCAAAATACCATTATCGGCGAAGCGGTAAAAGCCGCCGTCGAACAGACCAGCACCGGGCTCATTGCCGATGCTGGAAAACTCGAGGTGCGCACCATCAGCGTCTCGGGCCTGGTGGCTTCGGTTGATGCCGGCCAGATTGTCCTCAACGTAGGCACAAAAGCCGGCCTGAAGGTCGGCGACCAGCTCAATGTTGAGCGGGTCAGCAAGGAAATCAAAGATCCGGCAACGGGCAAGGTTATCCGCCGCCTTTCCTCGCCCATTGGCGTGGTTCGCGTTACCGATGTGGATGATATCTCCGCAGTATGCGTCGCAGTCTCCGGTTCCGGGTTTAGAGTCGGCGATGCGGTAAAGACTGTGACGCAATAACGCAGGGACCGGCTTATGGCGTCACCGGTTTTGGAGCGCTCTGCCTCGGCTCGTAGATGGGGCGCAACTTGTCTACAAGTTCTCCGGCAATCTTTCCCGGCACGGTGCCCAACAGCGAGTTGACCTCGCCGCCCATGACGATAATGCCTGTGGCGCGATCGGTCACAGTGTAGGGAAAATTGTTTTGGAAAGCCGCGCGCCTGACAAGAAGAACTGCGTCTGCGCCACCCTCATGGGATGTGACCTGAAGGCCCCACTTGCCGAACTCTTTCCGGTTCAATAAGCCCTTTTCCATCTCTTCCTTTTTGACGTAAAAAGTATATGACTTAACAAAAAAGACCTTTTCTTTAGCCATCAATTCCTGATTGGCCGGGCGGGTGGGGTTTTCCTGGCTTAATGCCGCGGGAGCGATCGCTACCAGCAGGCAGAAAATGAATTTATACATAGTTTTTGTCTCCTTACTCCGGGCAGTATGGCATGTGGTGAGCCACCTGGCACGGGGTGTTCGACGGCAAAGGACGACATAGAGCGGCAGGGAAGCTGCATACGGAACGTCTATAATCTAATAACCACTTTCCGATTCTATGAAAACTCACATGCTGGAACGGCTCCGCAGAAAATCAGTCTGTCTCTTCTTGATGATGACGGCTTTGGCTACAGTTCAGGCGTATGCCCAGGGCGCCGTTGCCGGCGCGGCGAAAGCGCAGCAAACCAGCACACAACAAACGGCTGCACGGCGCTTCCTCATGTGGAAGGTCACATCGCCGACGGCTACTGTGTATCTGGTGGGATCGGTACACGTGGCGACACCCGAACTATATCCGCTGCCGGGCGCTATGGAATCGGCCTTTGCGGCATCGAAGGTGCTCACCGTCGAGGTCAACGTCAAGAACATCGACGCCGCGCAGAGTACCAAATTGACCCAAGAGTCGGGAACTTATGGTGATGGAGACGCGCTCTCCAAGCACATCTCCAAGCAGACCTCGGACGCATTGGATGGCTTCTGCACCAAGTACGGGATGCCGCGCGAATCGCTGGAGGGATTCAAGCCCTGGCTGGTGGCGCTGACCACCTCCGTCATCGCCTTTCAGCAGGCAGGCGAGGACTTCCACATGGGTGTGGACGAACACTTCTTGAACGAAGCTAAACCAAGCCAGCGCATCGATGAGCTGGAGACGGCCGACTTCCAACTCTCAATCTTTTCTTCCGCCACCCCGCAGGAGCAGGAAGAGTTACTGGCTTCTTCGCTCAAGCAGGTTGACAACCTGAAAGACTGGGCACAGACGCTGCAAGACGCCTACGTTGCCGGCGATGACGGCAAGATCGAGCAGATGCTGGAGCAACAGTTTGAACCGAGAGCGTTTTATAAAAGATTAATCGAAGACCGCAATATCGGCATGGCCGATCGCGTGGAACAGTACCTGAAAGGCAAGGAGCAATGCTTCATCGTGGTTGGCTCAGGACACCTGGTGGGCGATAAGGGGCTGGTCAAGCTGCTGCAAGCCAAGGGATATAAGGTTGAACGGATAACGCCAGGGGACTAATCATTGAGTCATCGGATCATTGAGTCATTTGGTCATTGGGATGTGTAATTGTCGAATCGGGTAATTTACGATTTTGAAGTACGATTTGCGATTTTCCAGTAGCGGACACATACGCAACAGATAACAGCAACCGTAGTGGATACAGTAATTGTGAGCCGCTGAAAATTTACACAATTGCGCAGTTACCAAATTACTAAATTCTCAACAGGACGTTGGCGGCCAGCAGCAAATCTAGAATTTTGTCGGCGGCCTGCTCGTCTTCCTGAGGCAACGGGGGCAGTTGAACTGTGGCTTTGGCGGCGGGATCTAAAGAGAGAACGATCATGCCGGCTTCGTGCAGAACGGCAGCAGCATCGCCGTTCCAGCGCTTCAGCACTACTACTTGCGCTCCCTGGGCAAAGAGCCTGCGCTCCAGAAGCTGAACCAGCTTTTCTCTCGATGCCAACGCCAGCACGGCAGGGCGATGTCCGAAGCGTAAAACGCGCTCTTCCGCGGTAATGGGGCTCCACTTGTCTTTTTCTGGCGCGTGCTCTGACGAATGGGCAAGCTGGTGCTTGCCGGAAACCCCCAACATAATGACCGCGCCTACAGTGAAATTGGTCTCGGGATCAATCAATATGGCGCTTCCCGAAACGCGGCCTTCGCTGTAGGGGTCGAAGAAAAGGTCCTGCGCGGTTTCAATTTCCACCACGCCAATTTCGTTCATCTCCAGGGTCGCGGCCGGTTCGGGAGAAAATGTCCGGATATTGACGCGATGTTGCAGAGAGCGAATCTCGGCCCGGGTGAATTGGGCCATATGTTTCAACAGGTACTTGCGCGAAGGCTCGAGTGGACGCTCACCAAACCAGATGACGGTCGCGACAAACGCGCGCGAGACCAGAGGAGGCGCTTCGGCGGAACAGATGAGATCGCCACGGCTGATGTCAATTTCATCCTGCAGGCTCAAGGTGACTGACATGGGAGCGAAGGCGAAGTTCGGCTCGCCCTCATAAGTGTGAATGCTCTTCACGATGGTTACCGGACCTGCGGGCAGAACTTTGACCGAGTCTCCGACATGGACGACGCCGGAAGAAATTTGCCCGCTGTAGCCGCGGAAATCCTGATGTGGACGCACCACGCGCTGCACGGCAAAGCGGAAGGGAGTGGTGGTCTTGGCGCTGGGGACTTCCACATTTTCCAGGTACTCGAGCAGCGGCTTCCCTTCGAACCAAGGCATGTTCACGCCGCGCTCGACTACGTTGTCGCCCACCAGGGCGCTCATGGGGAGCCAGTAAACTTCGTCGAATGAAAGCTGATCGAGGAACTCAGAGAACTCCCGCTGCATTTGCACGAACACTTCTTCTTTGTAGGAGACCTGATCCATCTTGTTGATGGCGACGACCAGGTGAGTGATTCCCAGCAGGGAAGCGATGTAGGCGTGGCGGCGCGATTGCTCCTGAATTCCACGGCGGGCATCGAGCAGCACGATAGCAAGGTCCGCATTCGATGCGCCGGTGGCCATGTTGCGCGTGTACTGCACGTGTCCCGGAGTATCGGCCAGGATGAATTTTCGCTTGTGGGTGGTGAAATAGCGATAAGCGACGTCGATGGTGATGCCCTGCTCGCGCTCGGCGCGAAGGCCATCGGTCAGCAGCGAAAGATCGAGAGCGCCGTTGTTGCGGGTTTGCGATGCGCGATGGACGGCGTGGAGCTGGTCCTCATAGACGCTCTGCGAGTCGTAGAGCAGCCGGCCAATCAGGGTGGATTTGCCGTCGTCCACGCTGCCGGCAGTTACAAAGCGCAGCAGGTCTTTATCCAGCTCCTGCTGGAAGAAACTTTCAACCGTGGTCAGAGCCATCTCTCGTAAGGGTAAAGTGGGCATTAAAAGTATCCTGCGCGCTTTTTGATTTCCATGGAGCCATCGAGGTCGTGGTCGATGGCGCGGTTCTCCCGCTCGGAGCGGCGGAATGAAACCAGCTCTTCCATAATCTTCGGCACTGTATCCGCCTCTGAGCGTATGGCGCCGGTGCAGGGGCTGCAACCTAGAGAGCGCATGCGGCAGCGCACCCACTGCGGCTGCTCGTTGGCCAGACGCGGAATAAACGGCTGTTCGATCGGGATCAACGAGGCGCCGCGCACCAGCATCTCGCGCTCCTGAGCGAAGTAGAGCGGCACCACGGGAATTTTTTCCAGGTGGATGTAGAGCCAGATGTCGAGCTCAGTCCAGTTGGAGAGCGGGAAGACGCGGATACTCTCGCCCGGCTTTACCCGGCTGTTGAACAGGTTCCATAGCTCGGGGCGCTGGTTGCGGGGCTCCCATTGTCCGTTCTCGTCGCGGAAGGAATAAACCCTCTCTTTTGCGCGGGAGCGCTCTTCATCGCGACGGGCGCCGCCGAAGGCGGCATCGAAGCCCCCGGCGCGAAGGGCGTCGAGCAGCGCCGTGGTCTTGAGCAACTCGCAACAGCGCTGAGTCCCGAGGCGAAAAGGAGTGGCGCCTTCATCGAGAGCGCGCTGGTTAGTATGCACAATCAGCTTCACGCCAAGCTTGGCGGCCTGGACATCGCGGAACTCGATCATCTCCTTGAATTTGTAGCTGGTATCGATGTGCAGCAGCGGGAAGGGAATGGGCTCGGGATGAAATGCCTTCTGCGCCAGGCGCAGCATGACGGAAGAATCTTTGCCGATGGAGTACAACATCACCGGCTTCTGAAATTCGGAGGCGACCTCGCGCATGATGTGGATGCTCTCGGCCTCCAGCGCGCGCAAATAACTCAAGTTGTATTGCATGCGTTTGTTTATTCCTAAAAATATTTATGCCGTTTCAACCAGCCTGCTAGTTCCGGAAGACCAGCGTTGTCCCTTCGGGACTCAGATCATTCTTGCCTGCAACCCAGCGCTGAAGCGCTGGGCTATAATACGTCACCCCTTCGGGGTTGTTCACTTTTGTTGTGGCATACGCCATTCGGCGACTGCGGCAGCCACAAAAACCAGCAGGCCGGAGATCAGCACTACAACATTGAGTACGCCGAAGTTGATTATGGGTTGAATGATTGTCATCGTCTACCTTCCTTCGACTATCCAATTACCTCAAGGGTTAAAGCCCAGATTTTATTAAGTCTCTTCGGCACGAGTAAACTCGCGCCCTGATACAAATCAACCGTGCAATCCGCACTCTGTTTTTGCGAATCCACTCCATCTGCCCGCCCGCTCCGGCTGGCCGGGTTGAATGGGACGAGTGCAGTGCGTGCAGCCGATGCTGGGATAATTCTTATCGTGCAGCGGATTGTAGGGAACATTGTTCTGCTGCAGGTATTCCCATACTTGCCGCGTGCTCCACTCGGCCAGCGGATTGACTTTGATCAGTTTGAATCTGGGGTCCCACTCTACCTTGCGCGTGCCGGCGCGCGTGGGGGACTGCCGGCGCCGGATGCCGGTGATCCAGGCGCGCAATCCGGAAAGTTTTTTCTCCAGAGGCTCGATCTTGCGAATGTGGCAGCACTGGTTCGGCTGGCGGCTCCACAGGGCTTCCCCGTGTTCGTGCGCCTGCTCTGTGGGGGTGAGCGCAGGCTGCAGTTTTTCCACGGTCAATCCGTATTTCCGCTCGACGTCTTCGATAAGCTTGTAAGTTTCCGGAAAGAGGAAATTGGTGTCCAAAGTAAAAACAGGAATCGGCCGGTGTAGCCGTGAGGCCATGTCAAGCAGCACCATGTCTTCCATGCCAAAGCTGGATGCAATGGCCACGCTATTGTCGAGGAATTTCTCAGAGGCCCACTCCAACGCCTCTTCCGGCCCCCAGCTTTCGGCCAAGGCTTGAATCAACAGGATTTGTTCGTCCATGAGTGTTCCTTTATTCCTCAGTCTCCCAAGTCCACGCGAAGCGCTTCCTCAACCGTTTCGAATGACTGCGCTGAAGAAATATCTTCCAAATCGGCGCCCCGCTGCCTGCATGCCAGCGCCTCGCCTACCAGCAGCAGCGAAGGCGCTGGCAGGGGAGGCAGCGCAGCCAGATGAGAAAGCGTTGTCCGGCGGGCTTGCTGGTTGTGGGTGGCTGCTCCGGAGACGATCAGGCATGCCGTCTCATCAGAAAAACCGGCAGCTTCCAGGTCTTGTGCCAGCTTCTCGTAACCGGAACCGGGCATGTAAATCGCAAGCGTGGCATCGCGGCGCGCAGTCTTGAGCCAATGGCTATGCTCCTTGCCGGCGCAGTGATGAGGCGTAGTAAAGATCACAGTCGAGGCCGACCTGCGATCGGTCAAAGAAACCTGGGCTGCCGCCGCTGCCGCAGAAGCCGCCGTGATGCCAGGGACAACTTCAAAGCCGATGCCCGCGGCATCGAGAGCTTCTATCTCTTCCCCGGCACGGCCGAAGATCAACGGGTCGCCCCCTTTGAGGCGAACCACAGTCGAGCCCTGCGTGGCGAAGTGGACCAACAAAGTGTTGATTTGATCCTGAGTGATGCGTTTCGCCCCGTGCCGTTTGCCGACGTTGATTAGAGCCGCACTGGGAGAAGCCATGCGCAGAATTTCTTCCGAGACCAACTCGTCGTGCAAGATGACATCCGCAGAGCGCAGCAAGTTATGCGCCTTTACCGTAAGCAACTCGGGGTCGCCGGGGCCGGCGCCAACAAGGTAGACGTTCGTGCTGCCGGTCTTGTGTTGTTTCCGCTTGTCCAGCGCCTGTTCAAGGCCTTGCTGCGCCAATTGATGCAGCAGCTTCTTGCGATCTTCGCCGGGCGGATGCGTTGCCAGGATCTCGCGGCGCTGGTGTCCGAGATCGGCGACGCGCTCTGCATATTCCGGACCGAACTGATTCTCCAACTGCACGCGCAGTTGTTGCGCCAGGGCCGGGCTTTGGCCGCCGGTGGAGATGGCAATCTGCAGATCACCGCGTCTGACGACCGCGGGGAAATAAAAATCGCAATAAGCAGGATCGTCAACCACGTTACACAACACTCCGTGGCGGCGAGCTTCGGCGTACACCTGATGATTAACCTCAACGGAAGAAGTAGCGGCAATTACAAGATCCTGATCTTTGACGTCTTCGGCCTGGAAGCGGCGTTTGTGCCATTTGATCTTTGTTTCCTTCGCCCAGACAGAGATAGCCGGCGTAGACATGGGCGCGACTACATGCACAGAGGCGCCGGTGTGCAAGAGGCTGGCGATTTTGCCTTCGGCAATTTCACCGCCGCCGACTACCAGAACCGGCCGCCCTTCCAGCTTCAGAAATAGAGGAAACAATGACATTCATTCAATCCAAAAGATTTCGTATGTGCGTAAAAACTAAAAAACCACTCAACCGTGTCGGGCGAGTGGTTTTGATCTTTTAAGTATTTAACTTGAGGCTATTAGTTCAGATCATCAGGCTCACCAGACGGAACACCGGCTGTACAACCACAGCAGCAACAGCTGCTGCAGCAGCGACAACAACACATAGCGGTCTGGCAGGCGCCTGACATAAAATCCAATTTTTGCAGCATAGTGCTCATTTGTCAATGATTTATGCGCAGTTATGGGATGCGCCGGCAACGGCCACGGATACACAATCTTTCCCTAGTGCTCGCTTAATCGGTATTGCCCATATCGGCCACGACCTTCCAGCTCCCGTCGGGTTGTTTCTTCCACACGGTCATGTATTTGCCGGTCATGGAAACAGGGTCACCTTTGCGGCTCTTGCCCGTAAGTTGCCAGGTTCCGACAGTGTAGCCTAGATCGCCAGAGGTGGAGACATCGGCTTTGATGGGCTGCTATTTCAGGGTGATATTGGGATTCCAGGTGCTGGTCAGTTGCTCGCGCATGTCGCTTTGCTGAACGTTATTGGTTTTCCAGGGATTGATGTTGGTGGTGTCGTCTGCAAAGAAAGAGAGCCAGCCTTCCATACCTTCTGGGCGCGGGCAGCCTCAAAGTCGGCCTCCGCCTGGATCAGGGCCTTCTTTTTGGCCTCGATGTAGGGCTAAAAAGGCAGATTTTTCATGAGGCTCCTTTCAAACTGAGCAGCTTTTAATGTCGCTAAGTTATAGAAATTATAGCGCTTAGGGCAATAAGAGAGAAAAATCTTGACGGAAGCACTGAGAATTATTACCTTACAGGAAGCAGCCTTAGGCAAAAGCCTCAAATCTGCTATGTACTGACTAGCAAACCCTTTTGGCGATTAGAGCGTCTTTTAAAATTCGTCTTTGAATTGCGGCTTTAAGATGCAACTTTCAAGCTAAGTATTGCATCTATCCTGCTGGTAATTTCCTAAATTTTTATGGAAAGCCGGGAGTAGGGACCCCGAAGTTACAGTCCTTGCCGTCTTTAATTGTGTACGGCGGCTGCATCAGCTTATTGCTATTACTGGAACAAAACTTTACAAATCGGCTTACAACGAACTTAAGTCTAATAATTGAAGATAGGAGAGAGAAAATGCGATCGGATTTGATTTTTGGAGCACTGCGCCCGGTACGAAACCGTTACACACTTTGTCAGCTTGCGGCACAAGCCACACGCAAGTTCCACAAGCCAAACAGCCGAATTCAAGAGACCATGAATGACGTGCTGGTCCGCTTTTCCAAGGCCAGCTCCGCTGAGCGGGTGATGCATGGCTCGGGATTGCTGGAAAATAAGCTTGCAAGATCACAGCGACAAGCTGCATAATACTCCTTCACGCGTAATTAGGCCGTTCGCCCGTTCCCAGGGAACCATTTCAATCCAGGTTACAATTTAACTCCCCGGAACGGGCGGCGCTACAAACATAAAACCCAGAAACCCTTTACCTCCCTTCATTGAAAATCAAAAACAATCCCCGTAGGTGAACATGACAATAGCGGAACTGAAAGAAAAAAACATCACAGAGCTGACCCGCATCGCGCGCTCCCTCGATTTACCCGGCGCCAGCGGTATGCGCAAACAAGACCTCATCTTTAAAATTCTGCAGGCGCAGAGCGAAAAAGAAGGGCACATCTTTGCCGAGGGCGTGCTCGAAATTTTGCCCGACGGCTACGGCTTCCTGCGCTCGCCGGACTACAACTATCTGCCCGGCCCCGACGATATTTATGTTTCTCCATCGCAGATCCGCAAGTTCGACCTGAAGACCGGCGACACGGTGAGCGGCCAGGTGAGGCCGCCGCATGAAGGGGAAAAATATTTTGCTCTGGTCAAGATCGAGGCGGTCAACTTCGAATCGCCCGACGAGGCGCGCAACAAGATCCTGTTCGATAACCTGACGCCGCTCTATCCGCAGGAGCGCATCAAGCAGGAGACGGTGAAAGACAACATTACCGCCCGCGTCATGGACCTGCTGGTCCCGGCGGGCAAAGGCCAGCGCGGACTCATCGTTTCCCCGCCACGCGCCGGCAAGACCATGATCCTGCAGAACATCGCCAACTCCATCACAGCGAACCATCCGGAAATTGTGCTGATTGTGCTGCTGATTGACGAGCGCCCGGAAGAAGTGACGGACATGCAGCGCTCGGTGAAGGGCGAAGTCATCTCCTCCACGTTCGACGAGCCGGCGGCGCGTCACGTGCAGGTCGCAGAAATGGTAATCGAAAAGGCCAAGCGCCTGGTGGAGCACAAGCGCGACGTGGTGATCCTGCTCGACTCGATTACCCGCCTGGCGCGCGCCTACAACACCATTGTTCCACCTTCAGGCAAAGTACTGTCGGGCGGCGTGGATTCCAACGCCTTACAGCGCCCCAAGCGGTTCTTCGGCGCGGCCCGCAACATTGAAGAGGGCGGTTCGCTGACCATCATCGCTACGGCCCTGATCGAAACCGGATCGCGCATGGATGACGTGATCTTCGAAGAATTCAAAGGCACGGGCAACATGGAAGTGATTCTGGACCGCAAGCTCTCTGATAAGCGCGTATTCCCGGCCATTGATATCCAACGCTCAGGCACGCGTAAGGAAGAACTCATTATTCCCAAGGAAGATTTGCAGAGGATCTGGGTACTGCGCAAGGTCCTGAACCCGCTCTCTCCGGTGGAAGCCATGGAATTGCTCATTGATAAGCTGAGCAAGACCAGATCGAACGGTGAGTTCCTGTCGAATATGAGCTCTTTGTAGGTAGGAATTTCGCCGCGGATGGACGCGGATTAACGCAGATCAAGAACAATCATTGAAGAACGCGCGCGACTACGAGTGTCATGTCGTCGTGTTGTTTAGCCCCTGCTACAAAGGTGTCTGCAGCTTGCAGAATGTGCTGTAGCAGTTCTGCGGCGGGCATCTTTGAATTGCCTTCGATGGTCTGAATCAGGTTCTTTTCACCCCATTCTTCTTCGTTGTTGTTCATGGCCTCGCTGATGCCGTCGGTATAAGCGACCAGGATGTCGTCAGGAGCAAGCGTTGCCTGTCCTTGCTGGTAAGGGAAACTTTCCAGCAGGCCCACCACCGTGCCGCCTACTTCCAAACGAGAGATTTCCCATTTTCCGTTACAAAGGTGAAAGAGCAGGGGTGGATTGTGGCCGGCGTTGACGTAGTCAAACCGGTGAGTCACCGGATCGTATTGGCCATAGAAGAACGTGGCATAGCGATGGGCCGAAGATGCTTCATAGATAAGGCGGTTGATATTGGCAATCACAGCGGCCAGGTCTTTGGGCGCGCGCGCCGCTTCACCGCGCAACGAAGCTTGCAGGCTGGCCATCATCAGAGCGGCGCCAATGCCTTTTCCGGAAACATCGCCGATAGCTACTCCGAGATGTCCTTCGGGGAGGGCCAGAAAATCATAGTAGTCGCCGCCGACTCCCAGCGCGGGACGGCATTGCCCGCAATAGTCGAGTCCGTGAATCGGGGGAAGCTTTTGCGGGAAGAGCCGCTCTTGTACCTCACGGGCAATTTCCACCTCGCGGTTCATGCGCTCGCGTTGTGCTACCTCTTCCGCAATGGTCTGCATCAGGTTCGCATTTTCAAGCGCCAGCCCGGTTTGTGCCGCGACCGACTTGAGCAAACGTACGTCGCTGCCGGAATACGGCTCCTCAGAGCGTTTGGGTCCAAGGCTGATGAATCCAAGAAGTTTGTCGCGGACTACGAGAGGCAGCAGCAATTCCGAGCCAAGCTCGGCCAGCTTGTTGCGTTCTTCGTCGGTCGCCTGCGGTTCACTGTAGATCCAGGAGCTGTGATCTTCCAGATAGATACGCGCCGGCTCCCGATTCTCGCGCATGTGTTTTACCGTGGCGGTCGAGGCAAGAAACGCAACTTGGGGGAGGGCGGCGAATCCTAAGGCATAGGCGGGCTGGTAAAACTCGCTGCCGCTTAACAAGACTGCGATGTTGCGCACGTGCAAAGTCCCGGCGATCTGGGTGGCGACTTTTTCCAGCAGCGAACGAGGTTCCAGCATGCTGCGAACCTGTTCACTCAGCTCGGTGAGCACCTGCTCAGTGTTATAGGCCTCACGGAAGAAACGGCGATCGAGCCATAAGCGCAATTTTTCTCCGAGGCTGCGAATCCAGCGAACCGCAAAGAACCCGATGATCAGCAGCGGAATGGTAGTCAGCCACCCCTTATAGTTGGCTTTTCCGAACAGGTAGACCATGCCGCCGATTGTCGTTACCAGTACGGCCCTCTGTAATACCCGCAATCCGGTTTTGGCGAGCGCATACTGCAAGCCTTGGCGCAGCACCATTCGCACATCCATGGCGCGCTGCACAACGATCACGTAGGCCAGGGTCAGCGGAAACAGGGCCAACATCGTCACAACGACGATGAGTGCCCACTCGGGAAGCATTTCGAATGGAGCCTTCCCACGCACTCGTGCCGCAATCGTAACCAGCAGGGCGGGGGTCATCGCAAGGGCGGCGCCAAGGTACAAAAGACGTAAGCGGCGCTTGGCGTCCCTGGAAATTGCGAGGCCTGATTTGATTCCAATCGCGGCGAAGAAAACACTGACCAAAAGGTAAGCGATGAAGCCCGGAAAGAATTGCGTAAATCTGAGAAGAGGAGCGGCTGCGTGATAGTTGGTTATCTCAAGCACGGCGATGACCGTGGTGATCAGGCCATAAATGGTGAATGGAATTACGCCGATCCAAAATGCAGCGCTGCGCAATATGCTCCAACGGGATGAGGCAGGGAAGGGTTCCGGAAAATACAGTCCAAAAAGGCACATGAAAATCGGCCATGCCCTCGCGAGGAGGGCATGGTAAATCATCCCCATCTCCCGGAAGCCCGGCTCCCAGCCTGGAACTTTATACTCTTCGAAAATCTGCGAGAAGCAGAGCAGAAGCCCCAGCAGAAGCCAGGCAAGCAAATCTTTTGGGCGGACAATCACTGCCCACGCTCCCAGGAGCAGACAAAAAACAGGCACAGCAAAATACAGGAGAATATCGAAACCCAATGAAATTGCTCCACCCTTAGACTGACCTATCGGGAGCTGAACAATGCGTTCCACGCCGGATTTGGAGGACCGAACCGTAACGGCCATAGAAGTTCCCGGCAGCCCCTTGGCAAATTCCTGGCCCAACACTGCCGTTCCCGTATAGGGACGCCCGTTGATTGCGACCAGAGTGTCACCACGATGCAGGCCTCTGGCCATCGCGCCCGGCGTTACAACATCCATGGATGCACTTGCCATTTGTGGATAAAAGAACGGAAGATCGATTTTTCTATCCCGCAGTATGTCTTTGGCGAAGCGTATCTGATAAATCACTGCTGCTGCGCAAATGATCGCCAGCAAGAGATATTGCACGATCGGATGTTGGCTTCGAGGAGATATTATCTTCTGCATTTGGCAGCGCCCCGCAAGAAGACTTTAACGAACGGCTGCAAGGAAGAGCAACTATTTTTAGCAGCGCACGATCTTTGGCGATATGATTCCGCGCGTAGCGTTGCGGCTATCGACCACAAGCTTGGCTTCATTCACGATGGCAGGATAATCGTAATCGGAGTGGTCGGTTACGACAAGGACGCAATCGTATTGACCAAGGTCTTGGAGGGGCGCGCACTGCATTTGCAGATCATAGTGCCGGCCCTTGCCGATGGAGGGAAAGTAGGGGTCGTTGTAGCTCACTTCCGCGCCCTGCGAGCGCAGCAGCTCGATAATGGTGAGCGATGGGGATTCGCGCAGATCGTCCACATCTTTCTTGTAAGCCACGCCCAGCACCAGGATGCGCGAACCATTGAGCGCTTTCTTTTCGCGGTTCAGGGCCGCAGTCACGGCGCTCACCACGTGATAAGGCATATTGGAGTTGATTTCGCCGGCGAGTTCGATAAATCGAGTTTGAAAATCGTACTCTTTGGCCTTCCAGGAAAGATAAAACGGGTCAATAGGAATGCAGTGGCCGCCCAGCCCCGGCCCGGGATAGAAAGGATGAAAACCGAAAGGCTTGGTGGCGGCAGCCTCGATGACCTCCCAGATGTCGATGCCCATGCGCAGACACAGCATCTTAAGCTCGTTGACCAGGGCAATGTTCACGCAACGGTAGATATTTTCCAGCAGCTTGGTCATCTCGGCGGCGGCGGGCGAAGAGACCTTCACGGTGCGGTTGAAAATTGTTTGATAGAGCAGGGCCGTCAATTCGGTGGCGTTCTGCTCCAATCCGCCGACAACCTTGGGAATATCTCGCCGGGCCACGCTCTGGTTTCCCGGGTCCTCGCGCTCGGGTGAGAAGGCCACGAAGAAGGTATTGTCTGCTACCGCGTCTGCGCGGGCAGCCTTGAGCCCGCCTGGGTTTTTCTTTTCCAGCGTGCCTACCAGAATTTCTTCCGTCGTTCCCGGATACGTGGTGCTCTCAAGCACGACTAACTGTCCGGCATGCAAGTGCGGCGCTATGGCCTCGGCAGTGGATTGAATGTAGCTGAGATCAGGCTCGCGATATTCGTTGAGCGGCGTAGGGACGCAGATAATGATGGCATCCATCTCCGCCAATTGCGAATACTGGGCAGTGGCCCGCAGACCGCGGCTTTGCGCCGATTGAATTTCCGTCGCCGGAATGTGATAGATATACGATTCGCCCCGGCTGAGAGCTTCAACCTTCTTGTTATCAACATCGAATCCGGTGACAGGGAAGCGCTCTTCACTGAACAAAAGGGCTAGCGGCAGGCCTACATAGCCAAGCCCGATAATTCCAACGCGCGCAGTGCGGCTCTCAATTTTCTGTTGCAAGGCAACCAGGAAATCGTTCTTGATGATTGAGGACGACATATCCTTAAAGCCCAAATTCTATCATTGCAGGATGTGATGAGCAGCTTACTACGTTGCTTCAGGTATGAATTTTCAGTTAAAAATGGGACCGCAAACCCCGTAGTTTACCGGATGCCTAAACAGTAACCCCGGCCTCTGCCTGGGAATAGAGCGCATCGACCTGCACTTTATACTTTTGCTCCACGAAGCGGCGCTTAAGCTTCATGCTGGGGGTCAACTCGCCGGTGGCGATGGAAAACTCATCCGGCACCAGCAGGACCTTCTTCAGCTTCTCGAACTGCGCCAGCTTTGCGTTCAGCGCTTCGACGATGCCTTCGTAAAGTTCCTGCACTTTAGGATTGGCGACGAGTTGGCCAGGGGAAGAGAACGAAACATTGTTTTCCCGCGCCCATTCCTGCAGCGCGCCAAATTGCGGCGCAATGATGACGGCAGGAAATTTGCGCCGCTCTCCGATGATCGCCGCCTGCGAGACCAGCGGATTCGCCTTGAGCTGGTTTTCCAGGGGCTGCGGGGCGATAAATTTTCCGCCGGAAGTTTTAATCAGGTCTTTCTTGCGGTCGGTGATGCTGAGAAAACCGTCGGAATCCAGGGTGGCAATATCGCCCGTCTTGAACCAGCCATCTGCAAAAGCATTTTGGCTTTCCTCCGGCAGCTTCCAATAGCCACGAAAGACGCTAGGGCCGCGCACCAGCAGTTCGCCATCTTCGGCAATCCTGATTTCAACGTTGGGCAACTTTTTGCCCACGGTGCCTAAACGGTTGACCGCGGGCGTATTGATGGCAATGACGGGGGAAGTTTCGGTCAGGCCGTATCCCTGAAGAATTACGATTCCTGCATCCGCAAACCAGGTGGCCAGGTCGATTCCCAACGGAGCTCCTCCTGAAATGAAGGCACGCGTTTTTCCACCGAAGCCTTTGTGGATTTTCGAAAAGAGCAGCGTATTGGCCAGCTTCCACTTGAAGGAAGAAGGCGTTTGGCCGGCGAGAATTTCTTCCCGATGCGCACGGCCCACTTTCATCGCCCATTCATAGATTTTGTGCTTGATGCCGCTTCTGGTTTCGACCAGCACCTTGTTGTAGACCTTCTCGTAAACGCGGGGAACACTGACCATGATCGTGGGCTTGGTTTCCAGCATGGTTTGCGGCAAATCTTCCAAATGTGCGCAGTAAGCCAATGTGATTCCGCATTGCAAACAGTAGTAGTCGAGATGGCGGGCAGTGATGTGCGATAGAGGAAGATAAGAAATGGAAAGATCGCAGGGGGCCGAGCCGAAGTCGCGCAGGGAAAAGCCGATATTCGAAGCAATATTCCCATGCGTCAGCATGGCACCTTTGGGCGTGCCCGTGGTTCCAGATGTATAGATGATGGTCGCGAGATCGTCGGGTTTTATTGCCTGGGCAATGGAGTCGAGGGCTGCATCTCTACCAGCAGGCGCATTGGCGGTCAGGCTTTGGAATGAGACAGCTTCGCTGCGTGGAACGTCATCCATCAATACGATTTTTTCAATCTTCGTCTGCGACCGGATCTGCAGCACCTTCTGCAACTGCTCCTCAGTAGAAACAAAAACGGCCCGGGCCTCGGAATTGTTCAGCAGATAAATGATCTGGTCGGCAGGCAGCGTGGCGTAAATGGGGACATCAACGACGCCCAGCATCAGGCACGCGAAATCTGCAATCTGCCATTCCGGGCGGTTCTCGCTCAGGATAGCGACATGGTCGCCTTTGCCAAGCCCCCAGGACTGCAAGGCGCGGGCCACCGCTGTTACCTGGCGATAGAGCTCTTGTGAGGAAATATTGAGCCAGCGTCCTCCCTTCCTGCAGGTCATCACGCGAGGATGGTTGCTGGTTACCGAATTGAAAAAAATATCGTTGAGTGTCTCTAACTTCATGAAGGATGCCGCACTTCCACCCCGCCTAAAATAACATCTACCACGGCATCGGCGGCGCCGGGCAGAGAATAATCGCGCTCACTGAGCAACCAGGAGGTCACCATTTCGTCGAGGGAGCCAAAAAAGCAATTGGCTACAATTTTATCGGAAAGATCGCGGCGGAAGACACCCGTATTTTGCCCTGCGCGCACCACCTCGCGGATGAGATCGAAGTACTGCTTCAACTGGTGCTGGGAGAATTGCGCCAGGAAACGCGCGCTCTGCCGCAGCTCAGTCTGGAAGACGATGGCGAGGTTGCGATTCGATCCCAATGAGGTGAGATGCAACAAAGCCAGCTGCCGTAACTGTTCGCGGGGCTCGGTGATGCTTTTGACCTCGGAACGCGCCAGATCGAGAAACGCCCCAAAGGCGTTGGAGATGGCGGCCATCAGAATCTGGTCTTTGCTCTTGAAGTAGAGATAAATGGTGCCGTCAGCGACTCCGGCGCGCTGGGCAATGTCTGAAACCCGCGCATTGAAGAAGCCGTTTTCGGCAATCACCTCGACCGCCGCTTCCAGGATGCGCTGGTATTTATCTGCGCGCTTGTCGCTGCCGGGGGAAGCAGATGCCGGAACTGCCGGGTTTTCCTTTGTAGATTCGCTATCCATGATTTTATGTAAACGGAAACGGACACTCTAACTGTAATCGTCCTCTGGGCGCAATTCCATTTTGACGTGAAAGCGGGTAACTTGTCAGCAGCAAAGCGTTCGTACCACAATGTGAATTTTTTGCCTCAGACGCCGTCACAGGAGCCCTTGAGCTGAGAGATCATCTGCAGGAACTCAGGCGTGGGAGTATTGCGCTCCCCAATCGGGGTTTCGATCTCAGGAGCGATGATCGCCCGCACCGAATCGAGCTCGGCGAGAAATGCATCATGGCCGTGTCCGGATTGCAGCTCAAGATAGCGAGCATTGACCCCTGCCGAAGCCATGCGATGAGCGAGTTTGCAGACATCGTTGGGAGGAAACAACCAGTCGGAGGAGATGCCCAACAGCAATACCCGGGCGCGAATGCGCTGGAACGCGGCTTCTTCGGAGCCATATCCGATGTGAAAGTCGAAGGTATCCATCGCCTTGGAGAGCGCCAGGTAGGTGTTGGCATCAAAGCGGTTTACAAACATCTTTCCCTGGTAATCGAGATATCCCGCAACATCAAAGCGCTCAGCCAGGGAGCGATGCGGGTCCTCGCTTCCGCGCTGATTAGGACGGCGGGCAAAGCGTTCGTCAAACAATTCGGCCGATTTGTAAGAGCACATGGCGATTCCGCGCGCCAGACTCAAGCCCACCGCCGGACCTCGATCCGGGGAGTATTCGCCTCCGCTCCAGGCGGGATCGTACTGAATGGCCACGCGCTGCAGATGATTCAACGCCAGGCCCATGGCCGAAAGCGGCGTGGCTCCGATGGCGATGCAACGCTCGACAGCCTCGGGATAATCCACCGCCCACTGTAACGCCTGCATGCCGCCCAGTGAACCACCGATGACGGTATGGAGATGTTCGATCCCCAACTTGTGGCGCAGCAACTCGGCTTGCGCCCGCACCATGTCGCGGATGGTGACCAGAGGGAAGCCGCCCCCATAAGGTTTGCCGGTTTCCACATTCAAGGAAGCAGGGCCGGTAGAGCCATAGCACGATCCGATGACATTGATCCCGATAATGCAATAACGTTCTGTATCAATGGCGCAGCCGGGGCCAACGACGCCGAGCCACCAGTCGGCAACCCGTGCCGAACCGGAAAGCGCATGACAAACCAAAATGGCGTTATCGCGCGCCTGGTTCAAGCTTCCATAGAGCGCGTAACGCAAAGTTAGCGGACGCAGAGAGCCGCCCGAAGCCAGCGGGAAGGGCCCGCCCTGGGCCAGCGTGAAGCTGTCTTCCGCCGCCGGTTGCAGCAGCGTGCTCTTCTCCTGTTCTTTCTGGTTTGCCATAAACTAATTTTCTTTTACTATTTCTTCCGGGTTGAAGCGCGATCTGTCTTCCTGCATCTCCCACGAAAAAAGATTGATCGCTTTGCCGCTATGGACGGAAACAATCACATAGGAATAGACCGGCCAGGCATGGTCAAGATCGTACTGCGAGGGAACGCCGGAGTCTTCCGGATGCGAATGGTAGAAGCCGATCACATCGAGTTGCCGCTCGCGGGCGTGGCGTTCGCCGCGCAACAGCTCGGCCGGCTCGATCAGAAAGCGCCGCCGCCGGGCTTCTTCCTCGCGCGCATTGGAAATAGGGAAGAGCTCAACCAGGGATTTGCCCCCATCCTCTCCGAAATGGCCAAGCAAAAGCCCGCAACATTCATAGGGGTATTCACCCTCGCCCAGGCTGCGGATTTGATTGATATGCTGCTCCCGCATACGGATCATTTCCTCTTGGCTCCCACTGCGTGGGTCGTGCTGCCGAGGTGCTTTTCTACGGAGGCCAGCGCCTGATGAATGTCTGCCAGAATGTCTTGCGCGCTCTCAATGCCCACGGCAACGCGCACCAGGCCATCTGTAATGCCGAGCTGGTGACGCCGGGCCGGCGCCATCTCGCGATGCGAAGCGGTTGCGGGATGCAGCACGCCGGTGAAGACATCTCCCAGGCTGGTGGAGCGCACGCAGAGCTGTAGCGAATCCATAAACTGGAAAGCAGCCTCGCGCGTGTTGGGATTGAGTTCGATGGAGAGCAGCGCGCCGGCATTGTCCCGACGCAAAGTGCGGTAAACGGTTTCGTCTTCGTGAGCGACTAATCCGGGATAGTGAACTTTGGAGATGTTGGGATGATTCTTGAGTTCGCCGGCGATGTAGCTGGCATTACTACATTGCCGGTCAAGACGCACGGCCAGGGTCTTCACGCCGCGCAGGATCTCATGCGCGTCCCACGGTCCGAGCACACCACCGACCAGCTTCATGATTCCAATGAGCGAAAGTTTATCGGCCTCATCGCGGGCAACGACTAAACCGCCCATGACGTCACAGTGGCCGCTTAGATATTTGGTGGCGCTGTGCACGGAAAAATCTGCACCCTGCTTCAGGGGTTGGCACAAATAAGGGGAGGCAAAAGTATTATCAACAATCAGCTTGGCGCCGGTCGCGTGGGCGATCTCAGCGCAGGCCGCGATGTCACATACTTTTAACAGAGGATTCGAGATAGTTTCCGCTACCAGGACGCGGGGCTGAGCTTTGCGGGTGATTTCGGCCAGTCTCTCCAGATTAGAAAAATCGGCCGTCACGGTGTTGATGCCGAAAGAGCCAAACACGTCGAACAGCAGGTCGAGGGTCGCTCCGTAAAGGTCCTGCGAGGCTACGACGTTCGACCCGGGGGAGAGGTGACAGGCAAAGATGGCGGCATGCAGGGCGGCCATGCCGGAAGCATAAGCGCAGGCGAATGCGCCGTCTTCCAGCTTTTGAATGGATTTCTCCAGCGCCGCAACCGTAGGGTTCCCGTAACGGGTATAGACGTAGCCCGGGGTCTCGCCGGCGAAGACCTTATCGATCTCATCCATGGAGGGATAGGTAAACGTGGCGGTAGCATAAATAGGCGTGGCCACCGGCTGGCCGTTGGGCGTGGGCAGCCGCTCACCTTCGTGGACGAGCTGAGTTGTAAAATCCAGGTCCTGCTTTTTGCCGGACATTTCGTTGCCTCCAATTTAAAAGCCCTGCGATCTGCAAGCCGATATGAATAGAAATAAAAAACCGGCCCAGAATTTATAAGATCGGGGCCGGCTTCGGAACTCTATGCGAAATTACGCGTTCAATCGTAATGTTTCATGCACAGGCGTGTTGACCGCAAAGCCGTCCCCTTCCAATGGAAAGGGACTTCCACATGGCCATGGCCATCCCGCGGTTATACAGCGCGCTGTTGTAATTCGTCGTCATGACGTACTGAATCTGATAAAAAACAAATTTTAACGGCGAGACGCGCACCGTGTCAAGGAGAAGAGCTGGCAGGCGTGAGCCCGGCAAGGATCAACGAGTTATGGTCACTGACGCGGGTGTGGAGGCATCCGTGGTCCCTACCGAGTCCAACGCGCCAGGGGTGCTGCTGTCGATGGTAAAAACTGAAACATCCTGATCGGCGGAGTTGGCCGTGTAAACGAAGCGGCTGGAAGGGTCAACCGTAATCTCAACCGGCTGGTTCCCGGTAACAAAAGGGGAGCCACTGATCTCTGTGAGCGAACCATCGGCGTTGATGGAATACGCTGAAATGTCGCTGGAACCCTGGTTGGCGGTGTACACAAAGCGATTCAGCGGATCAACCACAACAGCAGTGGGCTGGGCGCCGGTGGGAACGGGCGAACCGATCAAAGTAAGGTTGCCGGATGCCGAATCTACGGCATAGGCGGAAACCGTGGTGTCGCCATCCACTACATAAAGAAACTTTCCATTCGGGGTGAGCGCCAGGGCGCTGGCGCTGAGGACTCCGGCAGGAAGAGGCTGCTGGCTCACCACGGCCAGCGCTCCGCTGGAGCTGACGCTGAAGACAACGGCGCCGGAGGCACCTGCGGCGACGTACAAAAACTTTCCGGAAGCAGCCACCGCCAGGCCCATGGGGCCAGTTGAGGTGTGCGTGCTGAAGGGAGAGCCGGGAACCTGCTTCAACGATGCGGTGCTCCGGTTAATGGAGAAGACGCTGATGCTGCCGGAGCCGTTATTGGCGACGAACAGAAACTGGGTCTTGCCGTCAATGGCCAGAGCGATGGGACTGCTGTCGGTAGCGAAGGGAGAACCAGGAGCGACAGAAATATCTCCGGTGGTGCGGTTGATGCCATAGGCGGAGACTGTGCCATCATCGGCGTTGGCCACGTAGAGCAGCCGGCCATGCAGGTCAGAGATGATGGCCGAGGGATTCACACCCGTCTGGACAGACTTTCCAAGAGGAGAAAGCACGCCCGTCTTATTGAGCACAGAGAAGACGGAAACGCCGCCCGTGGACGCGCTGGCGCTTGTGTTGTCGAGCACGAGCGCGAAACGAGGAGTGTTGGTGAACTGGGCGCCGCAACTGGTGAGAAACCAGGAACCGGCAAGAAACGCCAGAACCAAAATGCTCTTGTTTACAAATCGCATTGCATGTCTCCTTGAGGAAGAGACCGATTATTCAGAGTGTCTCATTATAGTCCGGGTTAGATGCGAGCCGAGCAGAGAAGAACAATAAAGCAAGCTCCCAGCTCTCAGCTGCAAGCTCCAAAGTTTTGTATCCCTTGGGCTGAGGCTACTTCATCTCCTGGTGGGGGCCCCATTACTGGGAGTAGTCTAGATCGCGTTAAGTCCTTAGGGGCCAATCATATGCGGGGTGGGTCGGGAGTAGTCTTTCAGGCAGTTTCGAGTTTCAAGTTTCTAGTTTCGAGTTTGATTGCGAAAGCGGTTTGAAGTCGAATCTGGGTTGATTGGCAGTTCACACAGGCTGCGCGGAAGGGGCATGGGACAGGTTCGCGGGCAAACCTTTGGGCTCTTCGCGCCGGAGCGTTGCGTTTTCTTTTTCAAAGAACTAAAAATTTGCGGTCCAATGCGGCCTGAGCCACCTTATGCCCTTTGGGCACACTTCAAGAGAATGTTAGGCAACGGTTTTCAAAAAACCAAGGATTTGATATCAGGTTGTAGCCAAATAAGCAGATCAGAGAAGCGGAAAAGCGTACCGCGGATTTCGCGGATTTACGCGGATGAAAATACGAGATGCCTGCCTGTTGCGACTCAGCATGATTGGCTGCGGCGTTTTTTTCACAGACAAACTCTCGCAAATTAGAAACAAGAAAAACGCGGCAGCTGAAGCTGCCGCGTTTTTGGGCTTTCTTAGAACGTCCAGCAATTAGAACTTGACGCGAATGCCGAGCTGCACCTGCCGCGGTGAGTATGCGAAGTTGCTGTTGGCACTGGTTGGGGTTCCAAACGCAGGCACAAATGTGGTGCTGTTCACGTTGTAGCTGAGACATGGAGTACCAACCGAGCAGGCCACAGGGCCAGTCGGGGTGGCGATGCTGCCGCTCGACACAACGGAGTAACCAGTCGTGGTAACGCCGGTCACGTTGGTATGGTTGGCCAAGTTAAAGACATCGGCCAGCAGTTCCAAATTGTATCTTTCATGAAAGGAAAACTGCTTTGAAAGCCGCAGATCCTGCACATAGGTGGGGGGCTGGCGGAAGGTATTGCGGCCAATAACGTCAACGCGGAAAGCGCCGCCGGAGCCGTTGATGCCTCCGCCCGCAAACTGCTCTCCACCCGGAGCACTACCACTGCTGGCCAGCGAGAAGGGTAATCCGCTTTGGGCCTGGAAAATAGGTGAGAGCTGCCAGCCGTTGGTAATGTAGCCAAGCCAGCCGCTCTTCTTCCAAGGCGATGTAGCCACGGCGCTGATCACGAAGCGATGACGAACGTCATAAATTGAATTGCCATATTCGCCTCGCAGATTGCCGGGTGTCAGCAGGTCATTGGTATCAGAGAATGTGGCTTCATTCTGACCGAAGTCCAGAGCATGGGCCCAGGTGTAGTTGGCCGAGAACTGGATGTTGTGACTGAGATGATGGTTCAGTTGGGTAGACAGCGCCTGATACTTGCTGTTTATGCCACTAAAGATATCAGTCATGGCAGCAAACTGACCGGTCGGGCGCGTGCTGAACAAGGGTTCGGTTAAGGTAGGAGTGGTGATCGGACCGCCATTGACGATCTTGTAGGTGATGGTGCTGGTCGAGGGATTGATGTTCAGATCAGCAAAGCCGGGCAGTTCGCGTCCAAAGCTTCCCAGGTAGCTGATGGAGAGGACTGTATCCCAGCCAAGATTGTGTTCCAAAGTCAGGTCCGCCTGGTGGATCTGAGGGTTCTGGAAGTGATGATCAAAAAAAGTCACATTGGGAGGTACTATCAACGGCGGTTGTGTGGTCAGAATAGTGGGAAACAGCGGCGAGGTATTCGAGGCGCTGAAGCTGTAACCGAGCTGGCTTCCTACTATGCCCGAACTGGTCAAAGCGGTAAAAATAGTGGAGTTGATAATGCGACCAAAGAAGATGCCGTAGCCGCCGCGCAAGACAGTTTTGCCGTCTCCGAAGATATCATAGGAGAAACCTACGCGCGGGCCAAGGTTGTTCTTGTCGCCGGGCATGTGTGCAGTTTGCGGGATGGCAGAATTGACCAAGTTGCTGAACGGGCTGGGCAACATCTCATACTCATAGCGCAATCCCAGTGAGAGGCTCAGACGAGGCAGTATCTTCCAATCATCTTCTGCAAAGAAAGCAATGTCATCGGTGCTGAACTGGAAACCGAGCGGGCCGAAAGCCTGCGAGTAGCTGCTGTAGCAAGGCGCCGCTACGGTTACGCCTGCGACCTTGGCAGTGCAGCTACGCGTTGTATGCAGGTCCGAGAAGTAATTCAACAAACTGCTATAGCTATAACTGCCAAACTGATTACGCAGGTTCTGGGAGTTATCGTGCACATGGCTGAAATCCATTCCAAACTTGAAGCTGTGCTTGCCCAGATTCCAACTCACAGTATCGGCGATTTGTTGCCGAGTCTCATCGGGGAACTTTGGCCGCTCCAGAAAGCTGGGCGTGCCAAAGGTAAAGCCATTGGTGACGCTGACCTGGGGAGGAAGACCTAATGGATTGGTAAAGGTGGGGGTGTTGACCAGGGTGCTCTGCTCGTAGGGAGTGGGCGTTTGGTTGTTTTCAAACTCAAAATCACGGCCATACTGATAACGGAGTTCATTCACAATATTTGAGGTAATCGTGGTGTCGAGTTTGGCGACACCCCAAGTGTCTTTCACGAAGTCATTGCCAAAGCTGGCAATGCCATTGGTATTGGTGCCCTGAGTCTGGATACCGGCAGGCGAAGCCCAACGCATGCGGTTGAAGGAAAATGAGGCGTGGTTTTTCTGGTTAATGATCCAATCGATTTTAGGCAGGAAGATGAACTGCTCCCCGGTGCGTGGAACCGATCCAAGCATGGTGTTCAGGCCAGCCAGGTCTGTATTCCAAGTGTTCAACGCCTGGGTTAGCTGTGCAGCAGATGGAGCTGTAGTGATGCCATTGAGGCGTTGCGCCAGCGTAACAATATTGGTTGACGCCGTGGTCTGAGGTGCAAAGAACACGGTGGGATTGCTGGCCACACCGAATCCCGGAAAGTTGCGGATATAGTAATCATAGGCGAGGAACCAGAAGAGCTTGTCTTTGATTGCAGGCCCGCCTACGCCAAAGCCGGTCATCTTGCGCCAATCTTTTGGCTTAAATGGAACCGGGTTGAAAGCGGTGCCCGTAGCGTTCGGAACCTGGATTTTCGAAAATGGGTTAGTTGCGCCCCAATCGTTATCGCGATCATAAAAATAGGCTTCGCCATGGATCTGATTGGTGCCGCTCTTGGTGACCGTGTTCACGACGCCGCCGGCGGAGCGGCCATATTCGGCAGAATAATTGGATGTATTAACCTGAAATTCTTCAATGGCGACTTTGGGAGTGGAATAACCTGCACGCGTGCGTCCGCGCTCTTCGGAGAAGAAGGCCTGGTTATTGTCGGCGCCATCTACGGTGTTGTTGTTCAACAGTACGCTGATGCCGCGAAAGCTGGTAAGACCAAAACCGCTGGAGTTACTGACGACACCGGGAGTCAGCAAAGTAAAGTTAGACCAGCGGCCGCCGTTAATAGGCAGGTTGCTGATGGCGGTTTGATTCAGGGTTGCGGCCAATTCCGGAGTGTTGTAGTTAATCTGCGGGGTCTCTGATGAAACCTGAACGGTTTCTACCGTGCCGCCTACTGTCAAATGAGGTGAAAGCTCGGTCAAGCTGCCCACCTGAACCGTTACCTCCGAAGACTTGAAGGGCGCAAAACCCTGCTGGCTTACTGTAACCGTGTAAATGCCGGGCTGTAATTGAATGATGCGGTAGTAGCCGGCGCTATCGGTGATGGTAGATTTTTCCGCGTTGGTTCCGTTGTTGCGCGCTGTTACCTGCGCCTTGGAGACGACCGCGCCGGTGTTATCTACCACCGTACCGCCGATGGCGCCTTCAGTGGTGGACTGCGCTGCAGCGACTCCGATCATCATGAGCGCGCATGCCAGAACGCAAAATATCGGTGCGAATGAGAAACTGATCCAGCTACAAGAAGCTTGCTTAAACTGCTTTTGCATAGCTCTCCCCCTCCAGAAATTTATTGTTATTTTTTTGTCTTTTAGGAATGCCTGCGAACTGCATCCGGTAGCATGATCTTACAAATCAAATATTAATAGTTCGTTAAAAAACCTATCAGGCTTATAAGATTAATTTCGTGTGATGAGGTAAAGATTTCCAGAAGCATATAGAGTCCAAGGTTAAGGTTCAAGCCTCTAAGGTTTTTTATTTTGTGGAAAAGCCGGCTTATCTGTGGAAAAAGCCAGGACTCTTGTGTCAAAAATTCACACAGTCTTAACATGGCGCCCGCATACGCCTTCTCGATTCAGGTGTGCGCTCTGGTAAGCTATCGTGGCACCAAAAAGCTCAGGCAATAATCATTGATTTCAGAAATTATTGTGAAGATGATTTGTGAAGTAATCTGGCACTGTTGACAACCTTAAATATTGTCCAGATTTCGACATGGAGCGGGAAAAATCCAAGGGCGTCCGATTTAGGCCGTGGGCGGTTGCCATCTCCATCCGAGGTCATTCTCCCGCTTCGCGGGATCAGGATGACACTTTCTAGAAGTGAGGATTTTTCGAGAATGTCAACAGAGCCCAATAGACTCCGGACATTTTCTGAAAACAAGGCGAGGGACATGAGACCACGGCGTATTTTTTTTCTGACGATAGCCTTAATTTTATTTGCACTTCCAGTTCTTGCGGCTTTCGGCGGCCTGGAGCCGGCGGTTTTGCGCATGCTGTGGTTGCCATCGAGCAAGCAACTGCTGGAGCCTGTGCCGGGCGAACCGCAGAAGCTCAACAGTTTTCCGGTTACGCTGGCCTTGAGTCCTGACGGGCATTTTGTGGCGGCGCTGAATGCCGGGTACGGCACGGCAGAGTCGAATTTTCAGCAGTCCATTGCCATCCTCAACCTGGAGAGCAACCAGGTGGCGGATTTTCCCGATACGCGCCTAGCGCAGCATGCGCACCAGAGTTATTTCGAGGGACTGGCGTTCAGCAAAGATGGCAGCAAGCTTTATGCGTCGCTGGGTTCGATTACCGATCCGGAGGGAAAGAAGACCGGGGACACGGGCAACGGGATCGCGGTGTATGGTTTTGCCGAGGGCAAGCTGACTCCGCTGAAGGTGATTCCGATTCCGGCGCGGGCGTTTGCGGGGCACAAGAGGCTTCCGGTCAGAGACCCGGCTCATCCTGACGCGGCGCCGGCTTATCCCAGCGGGATTGCGGTGGTGGCGGCGCAGGGAAAAGAGCTGCTGCTGGTGGCGGACAACCTTTCAGACGATGCGGTGCTGTTAGATGCTGACAGCGGGGAGGTGGCGCATCGGTTCGATCTCAGCCGGCATGATGTGATTCCTGCGGAGTATCCATACGCGGCGACGGTGATGCGCGATGGGAAGACCGGATACGTTAGCCTGTGGAACGCTTCCGGTGTTGCCGAGCTCGATCTGGCGGGGAAGAAGGTGCGGCGCTTTATTTCGCTTTTGCCGCCAAAGGCGAAGACCGATGCGGGGTCGCATCCTACGGGGCTGCTGCTCAATCCGGATGAAAGCGTTCTTTATGCCGCTCTGGCGAACGCCGACAGGATTGCCGCCATCAGTACCAAAACGGGAAAGGTAGAAGCATATCTTTCGGCCAAGCTTCCGGGCCAGGAGTATGGAGGAAGTTATCCTATCGCGCTGGCGCAGAGCGACGACGGCAAACTGCTTTTTGCCGCTAATGCCAGCCTGGATGCAGTCGCGGTCTACGATACGACGACACTCGCGCAGGGCAAGGCCGATGTCGAGGCAGCGGGCTTTATTCCTACGGAATGGTATCCCACGGCTTTGGCGGTGCACGGGGGCGAGCTGTTTATTACCAGCGGCAAGGGAGCAGGCATCGGTCCTAACAACATGCCTTCACATCTGCATCCTAAAGATACTTACAGCTATATCGCCAGCCTGCTGCATGGGTCTCTGGCACGGGTGAAGATTGCGGAGGCGCAGGCGAATCTCGCGGAGCTTACCAAGCAGGTGGTGGATAGCAACGTCATGCGCGGCAATGGCGACAAGATTACGTTTGCCGCTGGCGGGAATCCTATTCATCACGTCATCTATATCATCAAGGAGAACCGCACCTTCGATCAGATCCTGGGTGACATAGGGGCAGGCGATGCCGATCCTTCGCTGGTCATGTATGGGCAGGATATTACGCCCAACCTGCACAAACTGGCGCGGCAGTTCGGAGTGCTCGATAATTTTTATGACAGCGGAGAGGTTTCCGGCGATGGACACGTCTGGTCCACGGCGGCCATCACCAGCGATTATACGGAAAAGACCTGGGAGATCGGATATCGCAGCTGGGAGCGGGCCTACGATTACGAGGGAATTGTAGCGAATGGATATCCGCTGGAAGAAGGGTTTTCTGACGTAGACGAGCCCGGCACCGGCTATCTGTGGGGCAATTTTGCGCGGCATGGAATCAGCTACCGGCACTATGGCGAATTCGTCGCCACCAAGTGGTGCAATGTCAAAACCACAACCCAATCGCCGACCGAGGGCAGCCCGATGGTCCCGGGCGAGGACTGCCCGAAGGGTGCGATTCACAAAGGCGAAAATCTGCCGGATTATTTAGGAGATCCGCACGGCGGACCGAGCCCGTGGCCATGGGATATCCCGATCCTGGCACGCAACGTCGCCACCAAACCCGAGCTGCGCGGACACTTCGATCCGCGCTTTCCCGATTTCAACCTCAAGTTTCCCGATCAACTGCGGGTGGATGAGTTCCTGAACGAATTCCAGAATTTTGTTCAACAACGCGCGCGTACCGGGAAAGACACGCTCGCGCAATTCACGCTGCTGCGCCTGCCTAACGATCACACGGCGGGCAAAAAAGCCGACAATCCCAAGCCGACTGCCTCAATCGCCGATAACGACCTGGCGGTTGGCCGCGTGGTGGAGGCGGTGTCGCACAGCCCATATTGGGATGACACGGCAATCTTCATCGTTGAAGATGACGCGCAGAATGGCCCCGACCACGTTGACGCGCACCGCAGCATCGCTTTTGTAATCAGCAAATATTCTCCGCGGCCCGATGACAGCGGCAAGCCTTTTGTGGACCACAACTTCTACACCACGGTGAACATGATTCATACCATGGAGACGCTGTTGGGAGCGCCTGCGATGAACAACAATGACGCGCATGCGGCCAATATGGCCCCATTATTTTCCGGAGCTGGGAACCAGCCGGGGTTTGATGCCGATGCCAGCAACCTTAAAAATGGACGGCTGTACGAGATGAATCCGGCGAATGCGCCGGGCGCGAAGGAATCTGCCGCGATGGATTTCTCGCATGCCGATGCGGTGGATTCGGTGGTGCTTAACCGGATCTTGTGGGAGGACCGCATGAAGTCGCGGCCCATGCCGGCGGTGAGGCATGGGTGGCGTCCTTAAAGCATTGTTGGCTCTGTTGAAATCCTCCAAATCGTCGCATCCCGGCAAAGAGTCCTTCAGAGAATGCCTTGATACAACCTGGGCAACTGAAGTCTTCTCGGGGTCCTTCGACTCGGGCATCCGCCCTCGCTCAGGATGACAGCTCTTAAAAATGACGAAGCCAAACGAACTCTAGTTGGTCCTGCTTTTTTCTGCTGCTACCGCGGACTGCGGCTCTTCCGCAAGTTTTTCTGTCCGGCCGTTCACTGCCAGGTTGGGGTTCTGCAGCTCGCGGCCGTTGATACTGCGAAGCTGAGTGGAGCGCGTATCCAAATTCCGGCTTGCCTCTAAAGTCGTGTCGCGTATCCTGGCTTTGACATTCCATATGCGGAAGCCGGATTTGTCTGAAGTCTTGTCTTCAACGCGGGCCTCGCGAAGCTCGCGCATGAGCTCTGGCAGCCTGTCGTCACTGCTGCATGAGTCTGCGAGCATGAGCAGGCCGACGCGGATGTGGGCATCCGGTAATGCCTGCGACTTGCCGCGATAGTGATAGATGACGTAGCGGGCCACGCCTTTCTGCAATCCTGCATGGTCGGCCTTGGCAAACAAGGCGGCATCCTGGCCGCCAGCACCGTCGGCATGGAAGGCGCGGGCCACAAAACAAGCATTGCCTTCACGCACGCCGATTACGGAATTCAAGCGCGCGGTTTTCTCAAAAATCTGCTCAGCGGAGAAACTTTTTTCATCGAGCATGAATTCGTCTGCCTGGGCGGGCAGCAGAATGTTAGTGGCAAAGCTCTCGCTGGCTTTCTCGCGCGAGGGATCTAAATCGAGCAGGACCATAAGAACGTTCTTATGCTGCAGGGTCACAGGGTGCAGGGGAACGTGGGTGGGCTTGGAGTGTCCGCTTCTGTCTTTGCTTTTGACCAGCCCGTAAGGCTGATCAAAGACGTCAGGTACAACAGTGATGCCGGGCAGGTCCTGGGCAGAGGCCAATTCAATCTCGATCATCTTATCCTGCGGGCCATAGTCGCCATTGGCGCTGCCCATGGCAAACTGCGGAGTGATGAAGTTGTAGCGGTCGTGGGAGCGGTCTTCATCCCAGGTCTGCTCGACTATGCGCTCAGGCATGGCTGCCGCCGCGAGCACGGAAGCGCCGGGATGGTAGGCGTTCCCGGTTTCGTTTTCGAGCACGAGCGTGTTTTCCATGTCGAGTTTTTTATATGGAGGCGGAGTCAGCAATCCTTCAGCTGCCAGGTAAAGATCAACTCCCCCGGTGCTGAAAAGAAAATCGTAATCGCGGCTGTGAGGCCCGGAAAGACGTTGCGCGCCGACAAAATAATTTGCTGCGATATCTTTCCAGAAATAGTCGAGGGCAGCTTTGAATTTGGCCCTGGTTTCAGGTTGCGTGGCATAACGATAGCCCAATCCCAGAGAGTTCAGGGTGGTGCAGTAATACGTGGGGCTATCAAATTCGTGGATGCCGTTGGCGCTGGTGTAGTCGATCCAGTTATCCAGTTGGCGGTTGCCGCGTTCGAGGGCATCGTGATCGTTGACCGCTTCGGCCAGCAGAATGGTGTTGACGGTGTTCATCACATAAATATTGGTATAGCTGACGGGAACTTTGTGGTTCTGCAATGCCACGAAAGCAGCATGGACATGAGACGCCATCTCTTTCTTAAAGCCGGAAGAAAGACGGTCGCTGTGTCCCAGCAGAATTGGCCCCCAGGATTGAGTTCCGAATTCGATGGAGTTGGCGTCGTGAACATCGTCGCTATTCAATTGCCAGGGCAGTGTTCCGTATGCGGAAGAAGCAGAATCCATGTTCTGCCGGGCAAAGACGCGGCGCAGCGCATCTTCGGCCTCACGCGGATCGTGGTTCAGTTGTAGCAGAGCCAACGCGCCATAGCTTACGTCGCGGAGGGCGATGTTGCTGCCGGGGTCTTTTACTGCGCGCTCTTCGGGTTCGAGTCCGGCTTCGATTCCGCCGCGCATTTGCGCCAGCACGGTTTCGCGCTCTTTGGGGGCTAGGATGTGAACAGGAGTTGCGGAACCCTGAGATGCAGTTGCCTGACCACCGGCGGAAAGTGAAAGCAGGCAGGTTGCGAGAAGTGCAAATGTAATTTGATGAAGTATGCGGAACATTGAAGGTAACATTCTCTCGCACAATTTAACATGGATGCTTTGTGCGCAGCTCTGTATTACTATGACCCAAATTCTTTTCGTTCTGCGATGATTTTCAAGGGGTAGCTCACATAGAACACTCTCTCTGGTTTTCAATCGGTCATCATCTCGATTCCATCAGCGCGAGGGAAAGATCCACGCAAAAGTCCGATTTCAGGCGTGGGTAGTGCCCAGCGCCATCGGAGGTCCTTCTCCCGCTTCGCGGGATCAGGATGACAGTGCATGAAGAGATATAGTCTTTGACTGCGGCTTTGCCGCTCTGTGTGTTAACCCGGCGATAGGGAGGAAGTTGCGCTGCTTGCGGCGCATGGGTGGGAGTCGAGGCTTTTGAGCCCGAGTAAGGCTTGCAGAATATCCAGCTTGAGAGTGTGCAAGACTCAGAGCCAGCGTCGTCGCTTGCGGGACTTGGCCCATTTTTTCTACAGCTACCCAGCGGTGAACCGCTGGGCTATAGTACGTCACCCCTTCGGGTTGTTCATCTATCAGGTCTCACAAATTCAGTCAGGTTTCACAAATTCAGTTCACACACAGTAGCTGAACAGCCAAACAGCTCATCCGGTATTGTGCAGGCCGGCGGCGATTCCGTTGATGGTCGCTGCCAGGGCGTAGTTCAGCTCTGCGCTGTTGTTGCCGGCGCGTTTGCGGCGGAGCAGTTCGACCTGAATCAGGCTCATGGGGTCGACGTATGGATTACGCAGGCGGATGGAGCGGGCAAGTACGGGATTATCCTGCAGCAGCTCGGTCTGTCCGGTGACGCGCAGCACCATTTGCAGGCTGCGCTGGAATTCTTCACAGGTCATGTCAAACACACGGCGGCGGAGCTGCTCGTCAGGAACCAGCTCGGAATAAAGGCGCGCGATGCTCAAATCGGCCTTGGCCATGGCGAGCTCAACGTTGCGTATGAGCGCCGAGAAGAGGCGGAAGTTCTGCATCATCTCGCGCAGCAACGTTTCGCGGCTGGGGTCTTCGCGCACAAAATTCTCGAGGGCGTGGCCGATGCCAAACCAGGCGGGCAATCCGTGACGGCTTTGCATCCAGCCGAAGACCCAGGGGATGGCGCGCAGATCGTCGAGCGAGCGGCTTTGGCTGCGGCGCGGCGGACGCGAGCCGATCCGGGCAAATTCCAGCTCATTGACCGGAGTGGCCAGTTCGAAGTAAGGCATGATGTCGGGATTGTCAGCGACATTTTTTCGATAGAAGGTGTAGGCCTGTTGCGAGAGGGCCTCCATGGCCCAATCCCAGCCGTTCTCGTGGTTGGGCTGCTTACTGTGCGAGGAAACCACGGCTTCAAGCGAGGCCGCGATCATCAGCTCAAGGTTCCATTCGGAGAGCACCGGGTCAGAATACTTCCAGTTCATAACCTCACCCTGTTCGGTGATGCGTATCTCGCCAGTGAAGGCGCCGCGCGGTTGCGCGACGATGGCGGCATGCGTGGGACCGCCTCCGCGGCCTACGGTGCCGCCGCGTCCGTGGAACAGGCGGAGGTTGACGCCGCATTCAGCGGCCACGCGATGCAGTTCGCGGTGGGTCTTGTGAAGCTCCCATGTGCTGGTGATCATGCCGCCGTCTTTGTTGGAGTCGGAATAGCCCAGCATGATTTCCTGGCGGCGTCCCCAGGATTCCAGCAGCGGCGCGTATTCGGGCGAGCTCCACAGCCGGCGGCATACTTGCGCGCAATTGCGGAGGTCCTCGATAGATTCGAACAGGGGAACAGGCATCAGGCCGGGGTCGGCGCCATCGGCGGATGCGTGGACCTGGGTTCCCGATAATCCGGCGAGACGGACCAGGTTCCATATGTCATCTTCGTTGCGGGCGCCGCTGATGACGTAAGCTTCAATGGCTTTGGGGTGGCGGCGCTTAAGCTCGGCCACGGTGCGCAGGGTTTCCATTACGTTCTGGGTTTGCTGAGAGATTTCCACCTCAGAGGCAGTCTTACCCTGAGCGGGCAGTACGCCCGATAATTCCTCAACCGCCCTGGTATGCTGGCGCGCGTGCTGGCGGATATCGAGCTTCTGTAAATGAAATCCGAAAATGGAGACCTGCCGCAGCAGCGGATCGAGCAGCAACTCATTCAGGCGTTCGCCGGCGTTCGCTTGGAGACTATCGCGGATGAGCCGCAGATCTTGCGCAAATTCTTCAGGCCCGGAATAGGCGTTGGCGTGGCAGCCCTCATCGCGGCTACAGCGCAGGCGCTGAACAATGTAGGCCAGCATCTGGCGGTAGACTTCATTGCCGGAAAAGCGGGAGAGATTGGCGTGAATCTCCGGAAGCTGCTGGGCATATACATCCAGCTTTTGTATCAGGTCGGGCGAGACCGTGACCTGGCGCGTGGAAGGGCTCAGGTGATCGAATAACTGCTCGCAATGGCGAATGTAGTAATCCAGAATCAGATTCCTGGACATTTGCAGGCTGTCGCGCGTGCTGGCCGGGGTCACGAAAGGATTGCCGTCGCGGTCGCCGCCGATCCACGATCCGAAAGAAACAACATCGGGAAGCTGGCTGGCCTTGAGTTCGCTGCCATAGGCATCGCGAAAAGCCGTTGCCATCTCTTCGTAAAGAGGAGGAACAGTGTCGAGAATAGAAATCAGATAATAATCAAGCCCCATCTTGATTTCGTCGGCGACGGTCTGCTGGCGCAGGCGAACCTCGTCCGTTTGCCACAGCATGGAGATCTCAGCGGTGATGATGTGCTCGCGCTGGCCGGCTTCAGCATCGCTCAAAGGCAGCCGGTCGAGCAGGGCCAACTGCTGCGCAATGCGGCGGCGCGCAGAGAGTACGGTGCGGCGCGCCACCTCGGTGGGATGCGCAGTAAATACCGGAATCACCCGCACTTGTCCCAGATACTTCAAGGCCATGTCTTCCGTTATGCCGGTCTTAGAGATTCGCCGCAGGGTGCCAGTAAAGGAGCCGGGTAAGGGAGGCCTTTCCGGGTCTGCCTGGGCAGCCTGGCGGCGGCGGGCACGGTGATTTGTCTCCGCCAGATTGGTGAGCTCAAAATAGATCGAAAACGCCTTGGTGGTGTAGTAAGCGTCGGTCAGGCTCATCTTTTCGATCAGTTGCCGCGCCTGATGAATGAGCGAAGCGCCAGCTTCCGCATTTTTTTGCAGTTGGCGGTGCTTGATGAGCAGTTCGCGAAGCTGCTCCACGGTCTGGAACTGCTGCACTCCACGCTGCTCTTTGATCACACGGCCCAGAATGATGCCCAGCGAGCGGACATCACGGCGCAGGGGCGCTTCTTTGATCTCCGCGCTTTTAGCGGTCAGCTCCGCCAGCCGGGCGGTCTGGCTATCGCATTTCCATAAGGGCTGTGTGGGCGCCATAGAAGTTATTCAATAATGACTATTTTGGGAACGGAACAGAGCTACACGGCCCTGCAACATACATCGGCTGTGACAGAATCTCAAACTGAGAGCTTGCCGACGGCTAAATTGTGCTGCTTCGCATCTCTATTAGATGGTAGCACGAGCGAAGATTGGCTTTGAAAACTTTGCAGGCCAAACCAGAAACGCCCGGCCAGCAGACTACACTATAAGCAGGAAGCAGATGTTTCCATAAGGTAGTGAAAACTGGAGGCTGTCATGAGTGCCTTAACGTCCCACGTTGCTTTGGTTTCAGACACCCCGTCGGTTCCGCTGGATCAAGTCTCGCCGGTGGCGGCAGCGCTGCAAAAGCAGGTAACCCGCGATTTCGGTCCACTTTGGAACGTGAACGCGACCGTAGATGCATTCGATAAATTGGAATCGGTGCCGGTGGATTACTGGCCGGTGATCTTGCGTGACGATATCAACCAGCCGGGTGCTGCGGGATATCACACCGACAATAACGGACAGCCATTCTCGCTGGTCCAGGTGGATAGCAGTTGGCCACTCACGGCCAGCCACGAGACGCTGGAGATGCTGGCCGATCCATTTGGCAACCGGACCATTGCCGGCGCGCTCCCGCCGCATGCGCCTAAAGGTTTGCCGAAGCTGCATCGCGTTACTTACCTGGTGGAGGTCTGCGACCCCTGCGAGGCTGACCAGTTCGCCTATTCGGTGAATGGAGTGACGGTCTCGGATTTCATCACGCCGAACTTCTACGACCCGAAAGCCGCGACCGGGGTCCGCTACAGCTTTGGCGGGAACATTACCAGGCCGCACGAGGTGCTCGATGGCGGATATGTTAGTTTTGGAAATCCCGTGGATAATCATTGGTACCAAATCATTGTTCAGAACGGGAAGGCCGAAGTCCGCGATTTGGGCGTGATCCAGGCCAACAATGGCAAGAGCCTGAGAGAGCTGGTGGATGCGGCGGTACGCGAGGCGCGCAAGGCGGAACACTACCGTACCAAACCTGCCAAGCCCAGCGCGCTGACCGCGGCGGCCATCTCTCCATTTGCCGATACCAGCGCGGGACGCGCTAAAAGGCTGCGAGATTACATTAAGAAGCTAAAATAAATAGAAGCAACCTATGTCGCCAGGAGGCAGGTATGGCAGACACACCACCGTATTCTAAAAAGGAACAAATTAAACGAGCACAACAATTGCGGGAACAGATTGAACGCCTGAAACGAGGCCAGCCTGCGGATGAAACCGCAGGCCGTTCGTTACGCGAACAAATCGAGGAGCGCGCGACGGAGAGTAATTCACCAAGGAGGCACGGAGACACGAAGAAGAATTGAGTCATTGGGTCATTGAGTCATTGAGTCATTGTGATGGCCCATTCAGTATTTAATTGTCGAAAAGCAGCTCTCATGGCTTGGCAGCCCGTCTAATGTGTGTCTCGACTTACCGCCTAATTTAATACCGTTCATTTAATAAATAGAGCAAGTGTCTCCGGTAGGCTGGCAGTTGCCCGAAATAAATAGTCCCTGCGCTCCCTGGATTGCAACTGTCGTGGCGCCCTTGAAGGGGATGGTCAGCTTCTGCACGTGCACGTCAAATTTGTAGCCAGTGCCTGCATGCAGCGCAATGCCGTTGCGGGTTACGCCTTTGACGCTGCTGCAATATATCTCCAGCTCGCCATTGACTCCCAGATCAGGAAAGCTGATTTGTATGCCTTTGTTTTTCGGAGCGACGGAGATTGTCTGGGTAGCATTCCCGGTGAAGTAATCAAATTGGCTGGGGGATGTATTCGAGGGGAAGACCTCGATGCGCAGTTTGGGACTCCAGTTCGCATCCCAATTGTTATTGGCTTTCAGGATGTCACCGCGCGGAATGATTGCGCCCTCGCGGACGAAAACGGGGATCGTGCCTAGAGGGGCCTTCGCCGAGATGGTTGAAGGGCCTTTGTAGAGCGTGATCTTGTCGTTGTAATCCATCCATATGCCGTCGGGGAGGTAGACGTTGCGGCTGGTGGCGCCTTGCGTGATTACCGGAGCTACCAGCAGGCCGGCCCCATAAAGATATTCATCCCAGGTGTCCGACAGTTTTGGATCGGAGGGATAATCAAAGATAAGCGAGCGCATGATGGGCATGCCGGTCTGGGTTGCCTGATACATATACGACCGCGTGTAGGGGATAAGATCGTGATGCGCGGTGGTGTATTTTTTCGCGATGTCCACCAGTTCGGGATCATAGTCATACCAGATGGTCCGCTTGGGTCCAATCATTACTTCCATCATGGAGCTGTAGGCGCTGAATTCAAGCCAGCGGGAGAAGAGTTCCTTATCCGGCGCCGCGGGGCGGTTGATGTAACCGCCGGTGTCGGAGCCCCACATGGGAAAGTTGATGGCGCCGCTGCGCAGCCCGGTCTTGATGGAAACAGCCAGGCCGCCGAAGGTAGCGTGGGCGTCGCCGTTCCAGATGGCCGTATATTTTCGGGCGGTGTCGTTGGCGTTGCGCGAGAAGATGAAGTAGTCTTTGCCGTAGGCATCCGCCAAGCCTTCAGCCGCCAGCTTCGGGTATAAGATTGCGTTCAGATTTTCGAACGAGTGCGGCAGCTCTTCTTCCTCACCACGATCAATTTTGTAACCCTTAATGCCCAGGCGGACATAGGCATTGAGCTTATCTTTCAACCATTGGTTGATCTCGGGGCGGCGCTCATCGGCGGCCGGTCCTACTTTTTCTTCTATTCCGGGAAAGAGATAGCCCTTTTCTGTTCCTTCCTTATAAAGCTGGTTCCAACTGCGGTTAGCGATCCAGATCAGCAGGTTCATGCCGCGGTCTTTCAGGTCGCTGACCATCCTGGGAGGATCGGGGAAGGACGGGTCGAAATCCATGTTGCCCCAGCCCATCTGGCCGGTGCCATAAGGACGGTCGATCCAGATTGCGCTCGCGGGGATATGCAGAGTGCGCAGATGGTCGGCATCATCCATGACCAGCTCTTGCGCGTTTTTGACACTGCGCAAATCCTCGTGATTATCGTCGCGCCACCAAATAGTTCCGAAGGCCCAGGTCGGAGGCATGAACGCAGAACCGGCGAGATCTACATAGCGATGCAACATGTCGGTATAAGAAGGCCCGTAGATAACGTCGTAGGTCAGTTGCGGCTCGAGGAAAGAGAAGCCGGTCTTGCCGTCTTTGGCAATTGCATAATGTCCCTGGGCGGTGGATTCGACGTAGAGCGCATATTTCTTCGATGTCATGTAAAAAGGCGCTCGGGCGCTGTCGTAGTTGACGTCTGGCCCGCGGCGGAAGCCGAGAAAGTCCTGATCAGTACCGCGGTTATCAATGCCGCCGGCAAAAGGATATTCCCAGATGCCGTAGTAATGCTCGTTCTGGTCGTTGAACTCCTCGAACGTCTCGCCCGAGGTATTGTCGTCAAATGCCAGCTTTACTTGAACTACTTCAGGCCTGGTAAACGTGAACGTCACATGCGCTTTCTTATCGGTTCCTGCGAGCGCCAGCGTAGCCTGCATGCTTTGCGGTTGTTTTGTGACGTTGGTTGCCTCGGTTACAACGTGGCGGTCTGAGGTGAAGGCGGTGCTGCTATGCGAGAGCAGCACGTCGTCGGTAGATTTTTCAAGAATGCGAAAAGAATAAGGGCTGGTATTCAATTCAATCCGCAACGCAGGAGATTCCAGGGTTTCAGTTGCGGCCCAGGCCTTAGAGTTAAAAAATGTAAAGGACAATGTAATTAATATTGCCACGCAGAAATCTACGAACTTCTTGTTCATTCCTCGAAATCCTTTCGAGACAGGAATCATTAACCCGTTAGGGTTACTTAGCTGCTTTTTGACTTGATAGTACCCGATGATTTTACTAGAACTGATTTCATAAAATGTTCTCGGCTTTTGGAAAGCAACTCACTTAGAGCTAAAGAGTTTGTATGAGATCCCAGAGTTAAAAAGCGTCGTCCCTGGCGGGACTTGGCCTATTTTTCTACAGTTACCCAGCGGTGAACCGCTGGGCTATAATGCGTCACCCCTTCGGGGTTGTTCAAAGCAATAGACTTTATCAGCGGAGGATAACTGGATATGAGAAGAGTTTTTTCCGAAATTGCGGTGGTCATGCTGGCGGTTTTCAGCATGGGAATGCGTTGCAGTTCGCAAAGCACGGACCAGAAAACGGCGCCCGCGGATACGAGTTCCGCTTCTGCTCCGCCTGCGACTGAGACAGTGAGATATTTTCCCAGCAGCGAGGTCAAAGCGGGATTCGATAAAGCATCGACATTCGTTCCCGGAGACGGCCGCAACTACAAAGTGATCGCCGGGCGGCACGATACACCGGGCAAGGCAGAACTTCATACCCGGGATACCGATGTGTTTTACATCGTTGACGGGACCGCAACCTTCGTGACCGGCGGCAAGATTGTTGACCCGAAGATCACGGCGCCGGAAGAGGTCCGCGGATCCGTCATTGACGGCGGCGAAGCCCACCTGCTCAACAAGGGGGACATCATCGTCATACCATCCGGCACGCCCCACTGGTTCAAAGCTGTGCAGGCGCCGCCAACGTTTCTCTATTTTGTCGTCAAGATACGGCAGCCGGACGAACATCCATACCCGGGCGCCGTTCCCCAGAAGTAGAGACAGAACCTGGTTGCGCTGTGCTGAAGACGATCGTCGCGATCGTTGAACTCTTCTAAATTAACGTTTTAGATTTTTTGTTTGACCGACTTTTGGCAGACGGCCTATGGTGCGTATAGCTCACAGCATTCATACCGGCATAAGTTTCATGCTGTAGACTCATGCGCTAATTATTGCGGAGAACTCACTTTGGGGACTGGCTTTTGAGGCACAGCAGGCGCGGCGGTAAGTTTTAGCAGCCGTTCCCGTTCCCCCTGCGCCAAGCGCTCCAGATCAGGGTTTGTGGAGGTATGCTGTAACGCCTCATTCACGGAAGCCAGCGCCTCAACGTATTTCTTTTGATGGTCCTGGGCAAGGGCAAGGTGATAGCAGATGTAAGGATCAGGCTGAAGTTTATTCAGGTTGGCGGCGGCTTGCAAGTCTTGTTCCGCAACAGCATCAGCACTGTTCTTCAGTTCCATGATGCCCAGCGCGGAATGCGCCATTGAGCGCAGCGTGTTCTTATAGGCGTCAATCTGTTCAGGAGTTGCGCGCGGCGGAGGAGCAAAGGCGGTATCAATGGTTTCCAGCGCATGCGTGGAGTTTTTCCTGATCTCGGCGATCTTCTGGTCGCGGTCCAGGTCGGTATCACTCAAACTATCCGCGAGCACGGTGGCGGTAAGCACCAGCGCGATGGAATTATCGGGATCGAGCGCCAGGATCTTCTTCCCGGTCGCCAGCATCTTGCCGGGATTATTTTCATTCTGGTACTCGTGCATAGCTTTGGAATACAAATAGACCCGCAGCTCGCTGTTGGGATACTCGGCGGCGAAAGTATCGGCAGCCTTTTCCACGGCAGCCCCTCCACTCAAGGTATAGGCTGCGTTGTAATCACTGTATTCTTTCTGCGTCTTGGCCTGGAGCGGGCGTCTTGGCGTTGCCTGCGCCTGCGACGGTGAAGTTTGCGGCGCGGCTGGGGCTGCGTAGAAAAACACGATTGAGAAAACGGCAGCGAGAAAGCAAAAAATAGAACGTTCCAGTTGATGACGATGCCGGCTGGCCTCCTGCGGAATCGGTGGTTTAGTCTGTATACTCAGCACGGCGAGGAGATTATATCGTCTTTTTGTTAGAACGCTGATGCGGACTCGGGTCGCGTGGGCAAGATGCCCACGCGACAGCCGGCACTTGGGCGCACAGCCGGGGGCCATATTACTTATGACTCAAATTCCTCCAGCTCTGCGATGATTTTCAAGGGGTAGCTCACATAGAACACTCTCTGGTTTTCAATCGGTCGTCATCTCGATTCCATCAGCGCGAGGGAAAGATCCAAGCGAAAGTCCGATTTCAGCCGTGGGTGGCGCCCAGCGCCATCGGAGGTCCTTCTCCCGCTTCGCGGGATCAGGATGACAGTGCATGAAAAGATAAATTCTTTGATTGCGGCTTGCTGCGCAGTGCCACACAAGCAAAGTGTGTGCTAACGCGGGTGGACCTCCAACTGTATGGGGCGCGCGACCGAGCTTACGTGCGGATCATAATATTCGTAGACCCGCGATTGGAACGTCTTGGCGCGGATAGGATACTTAGCCCGCAAGCGGAAGCGCAGCTTGACCGTCTCACCGGGAGCAAAAGAATTGAAGTAGAGAATGGCCTGGGTCGCGGTCTGGCTGAATTTTTCCAAACGTCCGCTCTTCTGGCCGGCACTTTTTTCCTGGTAGGTCTGCAGGTCTTCGCTGAGGAGGTCGAAGCCGGGAGGGATGCCCAGATCAACCATCACCATGTTGGCATTCTTGCCGAGATTATTTTTGACGGTTGCGGTGGCAGTGGCGATATCGTCTTGCGCAAGCCGCGTGCGGTCGTAGGCAACATCAATCGAGAGCGGCTCGGAGGCCGGCACTACGCGTTCGTGAGATATTACTTCGCTGCAGGTCGCTTCCGGAGGACAAGACGGTTCGTTGTTCCAGGGCATGAAGTAAGTTCCCACCACTTGGTAGGCCAGGCCGCCTTTGCCGTCAAAGCGGATTTCTACATTGTCGCCGCCTTTTGCAGCCAGATCTTTGAAGACAAACTGATGCAACAGGTCGTTGTTGTCTGGCGTCAGAATAAGTTTTTCGGCCGGCTTGCCATTGAGCAGGACTTCCAGCGTGCCGCGAACGTCTGCCGAACCTTTTTCCGTTGCCAGCAGCAATGAACGCAGCGCCATGATGGTGGCTTGCGTTGTTCCCCAGGCGCCGGAAGCATCTTTCCTGGAAGCAATATAGGTCAGCGCTTTGTGCGCCGTGCTCGAGGCTTCGCCCCATTTCAAAAGTGCTTGCACTGCCAGGCCCGTGGTCTCGACGCTGGCGCTTTCGCCTGTGGCATAGACACTGGTTTCCTCCGCACTCCACCACACCTGTTCATCTTTCTCGGTACGCGCATCCAGCAGGAGCTGCATGGCATTGCGCGTGAAATCGCGGTCTTTGCCGTAATCAACGGCAAAGTTGGCGAGCACGGCGAGCGTATAAGAATCCATTTTCCCGCTCATGTGCTTCTCGATGAATGCTTTCGCCTTTTCTACTGCCGGCCCCTGATAGCCGGTGTTCTCCAGCGACCACGCGATGTAAGCGGTGATGCGCAGCACATCAGTGTTGTAGCGGTTGGTAGCGCCTTCATTGATAAAGTTGGAATCGGGTTTCCAGCTTCCGTCTTCCTGTTGCTGCGCGGCCAGCCACTGCTGAGTCCGTTGGATCAGATTCGGGTCTACGTCGTAGACCTTTGACATGTCGTAGAACTCCATGAGTCCATAAGCGGTTAATATCTTGTTGGCGGGCGCCTGGCCAAACCAGGAAAAGCCGCCCCCCGGTACTTCAAAGGTCAGCAGGCGCTGGTAGCCGTTGGCGATGTATCCCTCAGCTTTGGCGTGCACCTCAGGAGTGAGCTTGTTGGTGCGCTTCATGTAATCGAGCGCCAGGACGTTGGGATATGTGCTGGAAGACGTCTGCTCGAAACAGCCGCCTGGCATCCGCAGGATGCTATCCATGCCTTCGATTACCTGGCTCAACGGGCCGGGGTAGAGCCTGACGAAGATCTTGCTGGCATCGGGAATCGAACCTGCGGGGAAATCCAATTCGTGTTGCACGCTGGTCTCCAGCCGCCCATTGAAGACCAGGTTCTGCTCGCGGCCGTTAGGAACGACTTCAATTTCCCGGACCACGACATCAGCGCGATCGGTCTTGCCTTTCATGCGCGCCGTGAGCGTGAGCTTGAACTTCCCAATGCGGTTGGCCTGCACGGTGAACTGCGATCCACCCACGCTGCCGGAATCTACGGCGACGTTCTTTTCGGGAACATCGTCTACCAGGGAATACCAGTCACCGCCTTCGAGTTTCAGGCTGACTTCTCCGCGCGCACCGGAATAATTATAGGCGGCCACGGGAATGGATACGCGGTCGCCCTGCGTAAGCGTAACCGGCAGATCGAGATCAACGAAGAAATCCTGAAAGACTTTAAGACTGGACGTGGCGCTGCCCAGCGCGCCGTGCGCCGTTGAAGCCAGCATGGCCATGCGCCAGGTGGTGATGGAGTCTGCCATCAGAATGGTGATGCTGGCGCGGCCATCCTGATCTGTAATGATTTCGGGATTGATGTAGAGGGCTTCGGGAAAGTAGGAGCGCACGCGCGGAGCCGGCGAGCCAGAGTCATCTTTGGCGGCCAGACTTGCGCTCGTGGTATTCACCATTGGCGCTTCCGCGGTGACTTCCACGGTTTCAGTTACGGAACCACGCCGAGCAACAACGCCCGGAACAAGATTCTGCAAGGCAGTAAAATTACGGGCGTTGAGGGCCAGGGTCTCGATCTGCTTTTTCTCGATCAAGGCGCCATCCTCCATCAAATTGCCATTGACCTCATTGACCATGCCATTCACGGCCACAACTTCGAAGTCGGTCGTCCTATTTCCGGTGTTATGTGCCGCTACAGCAGTTCCAGCAGGTTCGTGCCGGAGAAATACGGAGAGAGTTGCGCGGTCCCGTGGATCGAGCCTGAGACTGTTCGCGATGCTCTCTGATGCGGTGGACACCTCGATCTGGTAATCGCCGGCGGGCAGGGCCGCCAGTATAAATTTCCCGTCGGCATTGACCCGCGTGGTGCGCGTCTTGTGCGTGGAAATTTCGCATACTTTGACCGTGGCGCCCTCCAGTGCCAGTCCCCACTGGTCAACAGCCGTTCCCAAAATTTCTGCGCGCCGGTTGAAGGGGCCGCGGTCGTGCTCGATATTGAGATCAATCGCGCTTGGGCCCGAAGTCGGGTTTCCCACGACTGTCCGGCGCCGCAGTTCCAGATAAGCCCAAAGGTCATCGCCGGTATTAAATTGCTTGTCAGGACCCGCACTACGCACCCGGTAATACACTTTTTGAAGGTCCGATTGCGTGCGTTCAATGTAAAGGATGGTATTCCAGGCATCGCGCAGTTCGGGGTCTTCGGTGCGCGCCATCTTAGAGACGATTTTAAGAAGGTCATCTTCGCCAGGGTTTTGGTTGTACGCCCGGCTGATATTTTCCGATAGCTGGTTTAGCTGGGCAATAAAATGCGCCTGATAGCGCCTGGCATATTCGGCATATTTCGTTACTAGCACAGTCTTGCCAAATTGGGTCTCAAACTTGTTGGTGCTCACCATTTCGGTAGCAGAAAAAAGCGCGCGCGCCGCGCGGTCGTGTTGCTTGGCCTGCGACTCTTTTACCGGCTTTACAATCTCAGGCATGCCGATTGAGTGGATTTCGTAGCGCGGCTTCATTACCTCCTGCTCCAGGTAAAAGAAGACCTTGGCAAAGCCCGGCTGTTTTTCCGCCAGCGCGAAAACCGCTTCATCCACAACTTCGAGCCCCAGCGCGGCACTCACGCCCTCGCCGCGTTCGTTGGTTACGCGGAAGTTGATGCGCGCCTCGTCGCCGGGTCTGTAGACCTTGGCATCTGCCACGGTCTCGATCTTGAGCTCGTCGGCCGGTTGCACGAAGACCAGGCGGTGGTCGGCAACGGGCTGGGCGTCGCGGCCAAAGAGGTATGCATTAAAATCAACCGTTCCCGCCATCTCGGGCGTGGCGGTGAGCGTAAGCTCGGCCTGGCCATTTTCAATGTCGAGGTCGCGGGTCAGCACGGTCTGGCCCTCCTTGATGACGTCGAGGTAAGCCGTGCCGCGCTTTTTTGTCGAAAAAATTCTCAGTTGAATGCGGTCTCCGGCATGATAAACCGCGCGCTCGGTCCGCAAGAGGACCTGGTCTTCGCCGGAGCGGGCCTGCAGCTCAACTTTGTTAGTCGCGTGGTTTCCTTCTTTGTCGCTTGCTTCGATCTCCAGAGTTTGGTTACCCGCACCGGCACTGAGAGAAACAATCGCGACTCCCCCGCCATCGGTAGCCGCACTCTGGTCGGAGCCGCCTTCGCGGTGGATCTTCAGGTCGGTATCTGCCGCGGGCGTTCCATCGGGGTAAGAGGCAAGGATGAACACCTGGTTTTCCAGATTGGGAATGAGTGTTCCTCCCTCCGGAACTGCTGTGACCAGCAGGGGAGAATCGCTGACCGTGATGGGCTCGCCGCGAGTTTCAGCATGGCTGGCGGAATCTTTCACCGTGGCTTCAATCAGCACGCGAGCTGCGCCCTGATTCAGAGGGCGTCCGGCAAAATAGTCGGGCAGTTTGAGATCAAAGTGATAGGCGCCATCCTGATCGGTCTTGCCCTGGACGGTACCCACTTCAAACACTGAGACATCCATGCTGGAGCCTTTGACCGTGACTTCGCCGCCTTCGACCGGCTTTCCAAAGAAATAGTTTGCCTGGACGGTTCCGGTCACATGGTCTCCGGGGCGGTAACCGCGCTTGCTCTTACTGTCTTTTCCGGCGAAATCAATGGCGACTTTAAATTTGGGGAGAACATATTTTTCAACGTTCAGAGCGATTTCGGCCGTGTTGGTGGGCGCGCCGGCCTCGCCCATCAGGGCGCGCAGGTGATAGGTGCCCAGATTGACCTCATCGGCGAGCGAAAACTCAGCCGACGCGACCCCGAACTTATCGGTTTCGGTCGCCTTCTTGAAGACTTTGTTGCCGCGCGAGTCTTCCACCTCAAACGTCAGATTGCGATCGGCGGCTGCCTCGTGATTGGCGCGATCGAGCGCCAGCGCCCGCACATGAATGGTCTGGCCCGGCTGATAGATGGGTTTTTCTGTGGTGAGCAGAATGGATACTTTGTCTTCCAGCCGCACCGGCTGGGTGAATTCGGAGGAGCCGATGGGCGTGTCAACCACGTAATGCAATTGATAGTTGCCCACCATGTCGGAAGGGAAGTCAAACTGCGCTTCGGTGGTTCCGCGCTGGTTCAGCTTTCCCATGAAGAGGACGCCGGGTTTAGTGTCGGGAGTTATGAGTTCAATGCGAACCGATCCGTGGCCGGGGATGAGTTCATTTTTCGAATCGGTGACGATCACTCGTATGGCCGCCTCGCCGCCGCTCAAATAAGATTGCTGGCCCAGAATGTGGACCACGGGCGTACGCAAGATCTGCGAGATGGATTCTATGCCCTCCAAGGGAGCGTCTTTGCTGTCGCTGTATTCGAAGCGATAGTGCACGCGATGCCACACCAGGTCCTCCAGATCCAGTGGCTTCTCAAGTCTGATCTCTTCCTGCCAACGTCCGCTGCCTTCGGCCACATCCACGCGCCGTTTTATGCTGCCCTCGGCTTTGTCTTCCGGATCCAGGACCTCCAGGGTGAGTTGGCCCGCGCCAGTATGGCCGGCTTTGTAAGGAATGGTTACGTACAGAGTACCGTGCGAATAAGTGGCGGCGGCCGGCTCCTCGTTGGCCGCTTCGGCCGATTGGAACGATGCCACCATTACCACGGCGGCAGTAACAAACAGGCCGATCATGAAGCAGGCGACGAACCAGAAGTTGGGAGGATTGTTAGGCTGATTGGCAGCTTTCATTGAATGCATCTCCGTTGATCTTTGTGCTCAGGAAAGGAACGCAGCCTTCGAGAGTTCTTGCAGGATTTTTTGGGCTTGAAAAGCGGGAATATTTACGGCTTAGGAGGGAACAAATGAGGAGGCTGCGGTGTCTGTCAGGCTGCCCAGAGGAAACCAGTCTCAGGTCAGGCGGAGCAGGATTTCGCTCGCGGCGCGCAAGTTCGCCAAACGCATCTCAAATTACTTTTGGAAGAGGGATTACTCCGCCGGCGCCGACGCTTAGAGAAACCTGGCGCGCCCTGGCCGGTGTGCAAGTGCCGGCAAAGAAGCATCAGGCGAGAAAGCTCTAATGAAAATCTGGCCACGCATCGATACAGACATTCCGGCCAATGAGGGGAAAAAAGCCTGCGCCTGAAAATGTCCGCCAGTCGCCGGCAACCGCTGCAGAGCCGGCGTAATTGAAGAGGTCAACATTGTCCTGGAAAAAATCATCTGATAGGTATGCCGTTCGAGCCTCCACTCGCCCAACGAGAAAAGAACGCGAGAGCTGCTGGAGTCGTGGTTGAGATTCCGCAGCGGCAAACTCAGAACACGCAGACAAGCCCGAGACCGTATCTGGAATTCAAGAACGTATCCAAGTCATTCGGAACTAATAAGGTGCTCGACGATGTAAGTTTCCGGGTCATGCCAGGCGAGGCCGTTTGCATCCTTGGCCGCAGTGGAGCCGGCAAATCGGTCAGCCTGCGCCTGATCATGGGTTTTCTCAAGCCGGATGCGGGCCGCATTGTCGCGGCCTATGAAGACATTACCGATTACCAAGAAGAAGATTTACAGCGCATTCGCCAAAAGATCACCATGGTCTTCCAGGATGGAGCGTTGTTCGACTCTCTTACCGTCGGGGAAAATGTCGCGTTTCCCCTGCGCGAGCAGAACAATCTCAACGAGGAGCAGATCTACCAGGTCGTGGACGGTCTGCTCGAGATCGTGGGCGTCAAAGCTGTGCGTGACTTTCTGCCTTCGGAGATCCCCACCGGCATGAAACGCTCGGTGGCAATTGCCCGGGCGCTGGCGGCCAATCCTGAATCTGTGCTCTATGATGAACCCACAACCATGGTAGACCCGTTGATGGCCCGCCGGTTAGGCGACCTGATCAAGAGACTCAAGTTCCAGTTGAAACTGACGAGCGTGGTCGTGACGCATGACATGCGGCTCACGGAGAAGCTCGCCGATCACGTTGTTTTCCTGGACCATGCGAATGTCATCTTTTTTGGAACCATGGGTGAGATGGAGCGCTCACCGGAGCCCGTAATACAACAGTTCTTGAAGCTTGATCTGATGGATCTTCGAGCCCTGGCGCATGTTGCGGCACCTCGACAGCAAACGCGACTGTGAGCAACACTCGGCATGCAGGCCTCCAAGCAATCAGATATCTTCAATCTCGGGCGATATCTTTGCTTCTTTCCAGAAAATTTTTTGGAAATTACGAAGGCTGTTTGAGCCCAGCGCAGCCTGCGATTTAATACGGGGGGATGGCCGTACGACTCTGAAAGTAGAGCGTCACAACGCGAGAGTGGGCGTTTTGGATTTCTGAAAGCGCGTCTTGAATTGCAAATCAAGCCACCGGGGCTGGAGCGGCGGATTTCAACCAGTTTTCCAGTTGGATGTGGTCAACCAGACCGGCCTGCTGCATCACAGGACGTCCGCCATATAAGACCACGAAATTAGGAATGCCGCGAATATCGAAGCGGGCTGCCAGTTCCGGATAACGCTCGGTGTCAACTTTTATCACAACGGCTTTGCCGGCCATCTCCGCGGCCGCGCGCGCAACTTCGGGAGCAGCTCTCAGGCAGGGACCGCACCATGCGGCCCAGAAATCCACCAGCACCGGCACGCGAGCGTTTTGGGCGATCTCGTCAAACAGCACAGAGTCTACATCCAGAGGTTCATTGACCGGCGGCAATGGCGTCTTGCAGGAGCCGCAGCGGCCGGCGTCTGCCAAATGTTTTGCCGGAATCCGGTTTTTCTGCCCGCAATTCCTGCAAGTTCGGATCAAAGGCATTCTTGATATCTCCTGCGAACTATTTCCGGCAACTTTGGCAATTATACTTCCGCAGGGATTGGCCGAAAACGAGCGCCATTGTCGGATGTAAAGTTATCACAACATGGTTGTCCAGTGGAGCGGCCAACGTGCATTGACCGCGGATTATAGCTCAAATGTAGTAGAGCACCTTGCCGCGTGAGGCGAAGGGTGCTCTAGCCATCCTTGCCGAACCGGCATTCACTCTCACGAGTAATTGCCATAGGTATGTGCGCCTTCTAGTATGCGAACCAGGAGATAACGGGTTTATGACAGGTGCTCTATTGTTTTTCTCCGATCTTGAAAAACTGCGCCACAGGTGGGGGTGGTTTCTGGCGCTCGGAATTCTGCTGGTGATCCTTGGGATGGCCGCGTTCATCCTGGTTCCTGCCGCCACACTGGCCACCGCGCTTATACTGGGTTGGGTATTGGTGATAAGCGGCGTCATAGAATTTATTCACGCATTTCGAGTGCGTGGATGGGGCGGGGTTGTTCTGCACTTGATCGCCGGAATTTTGGGAGTGCTGGTTGGTCTACTCATCGTTACCCATCCCGTTGCCGGCGCGTTGGTATGGACGCTGCTCTTTGCTTCATTTTTCACCGTCATCGGCCTGTTCCGATTGATCACAGCAGCCAGCATCAAATACCCAAACTGGGGCTGGGCGGTTTTTGATGGAATCGTGACTTTCCTGCTCGGCATTCTGCTGTGGATCGAGTGGCCATGGTCGGGATACTGGTTCCTGGGAATCGCACTTGGAATCTCGTTGACTCTGCGCGGCTGGACTTACGTGATGTTTGCATTCGCAATTCGCGGCCGGCTCGCGCCCGGCAGCCAGGTAAGACAGGCGGCATGAGCAAGCGGACGGGTAATCCAGAGTCAAGGACCTAGGTGAATTTCATGCCGCCACGCTTCGCGCTCCTCCCAGGGGGAGCGGTACGAGAGCAATGACCTGTGTACCACGTCCGGGTTGGCTTCTCACTACAACACTTCCGCCCGATGCCTTTGCGCGCTCATGCATGCTGCCCATACCAAAGGTGCGGCGAACTCCTGACAGTGGGGCAGAGACGAAGCCCTGACCGTCATCGTGCACAGATAAATATATATTTCGCTGGCGGTAAGCCAATTCGATGCGGACTGTGGTCGCATGCGCGTGCTTCAGGACGTTGGCGAGCGCCTCTTTGGCGATGCGTAGAATTTGGATCCGTGTTTCCTGGCTGGGCATCTGGGTAGGTTCCTCCAGAGAAAACTCCAGTCTGATTGCAGTGTCGGTGAAGAGCCGCCTGGCCAGAAACGCCAGATTGGAAGCGAGGTCCTCGCTCCGGAGAGGGGCTTCTGATAAAGTCCACATCGAGTTCCGCGCATGTGTGAGGCTCTCACGAGCAACATCGAGTGCCCGGCGGAAATGCCGGCGGGCGTCATCCGGATTCTCAGACAGAATTTGATCGGCCGCCTCTAACTGGAGTACGACTGCATTCAGATCCTGGGCAAGACTGTCGTGGAGATCGGCAGCCATTCGTTTACGCTCTTTCCACACCGCATCCTGACAGCGCGCCCGTTCGGTACGCTCGCGTTCCGTGATATCGACAAGCGTCGCTATTGCCCCGGCAACGCGCTTGCTCATAAGCCTGATGGGAATCGCGCTGAAAAGAAGGTCATACGAGCTTCCTCCAGGTCGCGTTAGACGATACGAACTCCCGATTGTGGTTTCGCCGCCGAGCGCCCTCATCCAGGGCCAATCCTGGGCGGGAATATGGCGGCCATTCAGATCGAACATTTCGCCCCAAATGCCAGGCGCGGAGGCCAGTTGGCTGCCTTCAGGGTCTATTCGCGCCAGTTGCCTGGCGACCGTATTGGCCAGCGTTATTTTTCCCTGTGGGTCAGATATTACAATGCCGGTGGGTGCTTGCCGCAAAGCCAATTCCATCCATGAATTCCGGTTCAGACCCTCGGCAATAGCTGCAGCGGCCGCTTCAAAAGATTCTCCCGCGACCGAACTTGCCGCGAAACATTGTTCATGTAAAACACCGTTGAATTTGCGAAGTTTAGAAAGACGCTTTGACTTCATGAATTCCCCCTTCTGTCCGTATTGTTTTTTTCGAGGTGAAAGGCCATGAGGACTGTCGCAACTGCGGTCCAGTCCAGGTTCCCGTTCGCGGCAAAGAGTTGGTTGAACTGCTGGAACTTAAAAAAGGACAGAGTTCATGCTGCAGGGTTTGAATCCATATGCACCAGACCTCGCCGCAGGGCCAGGCTGATTGCTTCGGTCCGCCCCCCAGCCTTCAGCTTCTCCAGAATGTGGGTCACGTGCACTTTGACAGTTGCCTCGCTGATGTTAAACAGAACCCCAATTTCCTTGTTGCTTTTTCCGGTAGCCATGATGCGAAGGACTTCCATCTCCCTGGTAGTGAGTTGCCTATGGGCCACACGCTTTGCCAACCGAGCGCCCACTCCGGGCGGTATCCATGTCTTGCCCGCCCCCACCGCACGGATGCATTCGATCAACTCGTCGACGGCAACGTCTTTGAGAACGTAACCCTGTGCGCCGGCCTGCAGCGCACGGTAGACGTCTTCTTCACTCTGGTAGGTGGTGAGAACGATGAGGCGCGCAGATTGAGATTTCTCGCGAATGGCAAGTACGGCCGCAACCCCATCCATGAGTGGCATTCGAAGGTCGAGCAGCGCGATATCAGGCCGCAGCGCAAGAAACTGCTCAACCGCTTCCTGCCCGTTGCTGGCCTGGGCGACGACGTGCATTTCCGGACAGCGGTCAATCAGCGCTGCCAATCCCTCGCGCACGATAGGATGATCATCGGCCACCAAGATTGATAAGGAACTGCTCTTTCTCATGGGAGTCTACCTCTGGATTTGAGGCCCTTTGGCACGCTGGACTCAATTCGTGCCTGCCAGATTGTGAGTTGAATAAATTTCCCACGCTTCAACCGGTTGGATGAGCCATGCCATGCACAAGTTGCAGTGAAAGTACGTCGATTAGGCGTAGATGTAAAAAAGGCGACTTTGGCCCGAAGAATTCATGCGGTATTTTACGTAAATTTTCATATTTGGAATGGCAGGCCAGGTGTGTTCCAAATTGGGAAAAGAAGCGTCAAGATCGGTCTCTCTGTAAAGAACAGCTCTTTCCAAGCGTAGAATTTAAAAGCCACTTAGTTCCAGAAAGTCCGAGGAGACAGGAGATGATCAACAAGTCGTATTTAAATTCCTGGAAAGAAATCTCAGAGCACGTTGGCCGAAGCGTGCGTACGGTGCAGCGATGGGAGCGGCAGTTTGGGTTTCCGGTGCACCGGCCGGCGGGCAAACAGCGCAGTGCCGTGGTTGCGTTGCCTTCCGAGATTGACACCTGGATCAAGAAGATGCCGGTTCTTTTTACCTGCAATCCGATCGAGCACATGGGCGGAAGATGGTCCATGATTCAAGCAATGCAGCCTCAGAAAGATTCCCTTTTGTGCATCGACGATTACGAAGAGGGCCTGGTGTTGCGCAAGGCATTTCTTGAGGCAATGGGGTATCACGTTCTCGCGTGCAGCGATGGCAGGGCCGGTCTCGAATTATTTCAGCAGAACAAGATAGATCTGGTAGTGCTGGACTACAAAATGGAAATCATGGATGGCGAAGCCGTTGCCCGCCTGCTGCGCCAGCGCAAGCCACGCGTTCCAATTCTTATGCTCTCGGGAGAAATACACGAGATTCCACCTCGCGTCGCGAACCTGGTAGATGACTTTGTGCATAAGAGCGAACCGACCGATGTGCTGCTGAGCCGGATCCAGCGGCTGTTGCGCACGGGTACGGGGGCTTTACCGCCGCCGAAACCGATGGCGCAGGCGCAGCGGCAGTTCTCCATGGTCCCAGCGCGCACCCGAACAAACCCGTGAGAATCGTGTTGGGTCAGACTCTGACGGTGGAGAATCATACGGCACAGATGCCGGAAGATTTGCGGTCCTGGTTTTTCGTAAGGGTCCGCAGCCAGAGCACAAATTCGCGCATGGGCCGGCTGACAAAACGACGCCGCGCCCGAAGATAGCCGATCCGCCGAAAGATATTTCCTCGCAAGGGAATCAGGGTGCAGCCCGAGGCGTACGAAGATGCCATGGCCGGCACCAGGGTCAATCCAAAATCTGATCTGACGAGTTGGAAGATGCTTTCCAATTGGTTGGTCTCAAAGATAGAGCGCAGTTCAGCATGCGCGCGGCTGCAAGCCATACGCACATCGTCCCGCAGGCAGTGCCCCTCCTTGAGCAGGAGAAGCCGCTCGTCCCGCAGAACGTGCAAGTCTACCGCCCGCTTTCCGGCCAAAGCATGACCCTGTGCAACTGCAAGAAAAAGAGGTTCACGGAACAGTTCGCTGCACACGATATCAGGATTCCGCACCGGCAAACGCGCGACCACAATATCGAGCTCGCCCGATTGCAGGTGCTCAATCAACCGGGGTGTGGTGTCTTCCACGAGCTGCAGGTTAACCTCGGGGAAGGTTTTGAGAAATTCTCTCATGCGGGGAGCGAACCAATAAGGCATGATGGTTGGAATCACACCGACTCTGAGCTTGCCGCGAACGCCATGCTGCAAATCCGCCAGCAAGGACTCGGCCTCAGCGACCTGCCGCAGGATATCAAGCGCCTGCTGACGAAGGGCCTCTCCCGAAGCCGTCAACCTGATGGAGCGGCCCAACCGCTCGAATAACGGAGTGCCCACCCGCTTTTCCAGCGCCCGGATCTGCTGAGATAGTGACGGCTGAGCGATGCCCAGTTGTTCGGCGGCGCGGGTAAAGCTGCCGGCGCGGACAACGGCGCAAAAGTAACGCAGTTGATGGATTTCCATTTTCGGTTCTCGTGCTCCAGAGCATAGAAACAACACATAGTTGTTTTCTATTCCACATATTCAATTCTATGCCTTCCTCCTATGGATTGTGATGTCTAAACTGTTGCTTTGGTCGCGCAGCACCCGAGGCGCTGCCCGCCAAGTATTTCTTGCAGACCAACTTGCAACCTTATATATGTGTTACAACCCGATCGAGAGCTAACAAGGAGAAATGATGGAAAAGAAACAACTTACAACAGAAGCAGGACGCCCGGTAGGCGACAACCAGAACTCTCTTACCGTGGGTCCACGCGGCCCGGTCGTCTTCGAAGATTTTCTGCTCTTTGAAAAGATGGCCCATTTCAATCGCGAGCGCATTCCCGAGCGGGTGGTGCATGCAAAGGGTTCAGGCGCGTACGGTTACTTCGTCTGCACCAACCCTGACATGCCGAAGTACACAACGGCGAAATTGTTTTCGGCAACGGGGAAGCGCACGCCTACATTTTTAAGATTTTCTACAGTCGGGGGCGAAAAAGGTTCGGCTGACACCGAGCGCGACCCACGCGGCTTTGCCCTCAAGTTTTATACCGAAGAAGGCAACTGGGACATGGTGGGCAACAACACGCCGGTCTTCTTCATTCGCGACCCGCTGAAGTTTGGAGACTTTATTCATACCCAGAAACGCGATCCGCAAACGAACCTGAAGTCCCCGACGATGATGTGGGATTTCTGGTCGCTCTCGCCGGAGTCGCTTCACCAGGTGACGATCCTGTTCTCGGACCGGGGCACGCCTGACGGATACCGCCACATGGATGGCTTCAGCAGCCATACCTTCAGTCTTATTAACAGTAAGAACGAATTGTTCTACGTGAAGTGGCACTTCAAGACCATGCAGGGAATCAAGAACTTTATCCGCGAAGAGGCCGATGCGATGCGGGGCCAGGACCCGGACTATGCGCAGCGCGATCTTTTCGAGAGCATACGGAAAGGAGACTTTCCCAAGTGGCGCGTCTCGGTGCAGATCATGCCCGAGAAAGAAGCGGAGACGTATCACCTCAATCCCTTTGACCTGACCAAAGTGTGGCCGCACAAGGATTATCCGTTGGTTGAGGTAGGCGAGCTGGTGCTGGACCGGAACCCGGAAAACTATTTTGCCGATGTCGAGCAGGCAGCCTTCGAACCCAAGAACATTGTTCCCGGAATGGGATACTCGCCGGACAAGATGCTGCAAGCCCGGCTTATTTCTTATCCCGACGCGCACCGCTATCGCCTGGGTGTGAATTACGATACTCTGCCGGTCAACAAACCGCAGTGCCCATTCCATACCTATCAGCGTGACGGAGCTATGCGGTTCGATGGCAACCACGGTGCAGAGCCCAATTACGAGCCGAACAGCTTTGGTGGACCGGTCGAAGATCCGAAGTATCGCGAGCGTCCGCGGACGATCACCGGTTCGATAGAGCGTCATAATCACCGTCTTGATGGCGACTACTACACCCAGCCTGGCAACTTGTTCCGCCTCATGACGCCGGAGGCACGCAAGCGGCTCATCGGCAACATTGTGGCCAGCATGAAGTCTGTGCCGCTTCGCATTCAAGAGCTGCAGATACAGCACTTCTACAAAGCCGATCCGGCGTATGGACGCGGCGTGGCTGAAGGTCTCGGCCTGAGTGTAGAAGCAACGCAGCAATTGGTAACTGCTACTCGCTAAATGATGCCTTGCTTGCTGACCGGTCGCCCCCCCGCGGCCGGTCGCAGCAACGCGACTTTGCGGCACAGGCGCAAGATGACTCAAGATGACGGAAGATGGCGGGTGGAGTTGTGATAGACTCTTCCCGCTATTTTGCCCTCAACAACGGGCCGGCCCAGTTTGGCAGACAGGTTTTCTCGCGCGTCCCTTAGGCAACCGTCAACCGCTAACCACACACGAAGTATAGATAAGTTTGATCAGAGGCTTCGAACGCTGAAAGGAGATCAAACCGTGGATGCCACTCGCAGAGATTTTCTGAAAGTTACAGCTCTCGGAGGCACTGGGCTGCTGTTATTTGGGTTCGACCTGACGCCCGCCTACGCCCAGCTTCGCGAATTAAAAATTGCCCGCGCTACAGAGACACGTTCTACCTGCCCCTATTGCTCGGTGAGCTGCGGCGTGCTCATTTATACGATTGGCGATAAGGCCAAGAACGTGACCCCGCAGGTAATCCACGTCGAGGGCGACCCTGATCATCCTATCAATCGCGGTACGCTGTGTCCCAAGGGAGCGTCCCTCGAGCAGGATATCCTCAACGAGCGCCGGCTTATGAAGCCGCAGGTTCGGCGGCCGGGCTCGGACCACTGGGAAGACATTCCCTGGGACCAGGCCATTGATGAAATCGCCCACTGGGTAAAGAAGACACGCGACAATACCTTTATAGAGAAAGACGCAACCGGCCACACCGTCAATCGCTGCGAGAGCATTGCCTGGATTGGCGGTTGCACCGATACCAACGAATTCAATTATCTTGTCGGAAAAGCTATGCGCAGCCTGGGGGTCTGCTACCTGGAAACCCAGGCCCGTGTTTGACACGGCCCCACGGTCTCAAGTTTGGGACCAACTTTTGGGCGCGGCGCCATGACCAATGGCTACACCGACATCAAAAACACCGACATGATGCTGATCATGGGCGGGAATCCGGCGGAGAACCATCCGTGCGGCTTCAAGTGGGCCATCGAGGCTAAGCGCACTCGTAACGCAAAGATGATCGTGGTCGATCCGCGTTTCACGCGCACCGCCGCCACCGCTGACCTGTTCCTGCAAATTCGTGCCGGGGCAGATATTGCATTTCTCGGCGGGCTGATCCGCTACGCCATCGAAAACAATCGCATCGCTCACGACTACCTTACCAACTACACCAACGTTGCGTTCATCGTGAAAGAAGGTTTCAAACTGCCTGACGATGGCTTGTATTCAGGCTTCGACCCGGCGACGCAGGTCTACGACAAATCCACCTGGAATTATGAAGAAGGCGGCGACATGAGCGGCGCTGCTGCCAACGTCAGCGCTGTACATAACGCGGTCGCATCGAACCCGCCGAAGAAAGCCGCGCCAGCCAAGCCCAATGGCGCGGGAGCAAAGGCCGCCGCACCGCCGCCACCGCCCATGCTTCCTCCCAACGTGGCCTATGACCTTACGCTGCAACATCCGCGTTGCGTTTTCCAATTGCTCAGAGAGCAATATTACCGCTACACGCCTGAGATGGTTGAGCGCATCACCGGTATTCCCAAAGACCAGTTCCTGAAGGCCGCCGACCTGTTCACTTCAATCCGCAAAGATGGAGACATGAAGAAGGCCGCCACGGTCATCTATGCGGTGGGCTGGACGCAGCACAGCTTCGGCACGCAAATTATTCGCACCGCGGCCATGTTGCAGCTAATGTTGGGCAACGTGGGACGCGCCGGCGGCGGCGTGAATGCTTTGCGCGGCCACTCCAACATTCAGGGCGCGACGGATATGGGCGGCGTGTATGACATCTGGCCGGCCTACTTGAAGGTCCCAAATCCCAACGATGTTGACCTGAACGCTTACCTCACCCGGACCACGCCCAAGCCTTCCAAGCCGGCGCCGTGGGATTCCTTCAACTACTGGGGGAACACGCCGAAGTTCGCCGTCTCTTACCTGAAGGCGATGTATGGCGATGCGGCGACAAAAGAGAACGACTTCGCGTTCAGCTACATGCCCAAGGTTGATCGCAACTACTCCTGGACCTACATCTGGGACAACATGTACCGCGGCGCGGTGAAAGGCATGTTTGCCTTCGGCATGAATGGTGTCTCTATCGGGCCGGACTCGCAAAAGAATATCGACGCGCTCAAGAAGGCCGATTGGCTGGTCGTGGGAGAGATTTATCCAGATGAGACCAGCGAATTCTGGAGGTCGCCGGGAATCTCGGACAACGAGATGAAAAAAATCAACACCACCGTCTATCGCCTGGCTTGCGCCGGCTTTGCCGAAAAAGACGGGTCCATGACCAACTCGTCGCGCTGGCTGCAGTGGAAGAACATTGCGCTGCCCACGCCGGGCCAGGCCCGCCTCGACCAGGATATTGTCGCCCAGATTTTTCTCAGAACGCGCGAGCTTTACCAAAAGGAGGGCGGCAAGTTTCCCGACCCGATCTTGCATCTGACCTGGGCCTATACCGACCCCAAGCATCCCTCGCTGGGCGAAGTGGCGAAGGAAATCAACGGCAAGGCGCTTGCCGATCTAAACGACCCCAATCCCAAGTCGCAACTCGTCATCAAGAAAGGCCAGCAACTGCCAGGCTTCGCTTGGTTAAAGGACGACGGCACAACCTCATGCGGTAACTGGATCTACTCTGGATCATGGACCGAGGCCGGGCCGCAAATGGCCCGCCGCGGCACCGAAGATCCCTCCGGCCTGGGCATCTTCCCGAATTGGGCATGGTCGTGGCCGGCCAATCGCCGCGTGCTCTACAATCGCGCATCGTGCGATCCAGCAGGAAAACCCTGGGATGCGGAGCGCCGGCAGGTCTGGTGGAATGAAGCGGCGCAACTATGGACGGGAAACGATGTGCCGGACTTCAAACCCGACTCGAATCCGAAAGATCACATGGGGCCCTTCATTATGAACCCGGAAGGCGTCGGTCGAATCTTCGGGCCGCTGGCTGCCTTTGCCGATGGACCATTTCCGGAGTACTACGAGCCCATCGAGAGCCCGATACAGAACCCGCTGCATCCCAATCAATCCAACAACCCGGTGGTCAAGAAGTTCAAAACGCCGGCCGACAAATACGGGACCGTGGCTGACGGCTTCGACATCGTTTGTACGACCTATCGGCTGACCGAACACTACCATTACTGGACCAAGAACAACCCGATGAACGTGCAACTGATTCCTGAACCCTTCATCGAGATTTCCGAAGAGTTAGCCAGCGAGCGGGGAATCAAAGGCGGTGACATGCTCAAGGTCACCAGCGCGCGCGGCGTCTATATGGCAAAGGCTTTCGTCACCAAGCGCATCAAGCCCATGATGATTGATGGAAAGAAAACATACCAGATCGGGATTCCCATTCACCAGGGCTATCGTGGCATTCAGGAGGACCAGGGCAAGGTTCCCAGGACAATTATTAATCTGCTCACACCAACGGCCCTTGATCCTAACGCGTACACGCCGGAATTTAAGGGCTTTTTGGTCAAGATCGAGAAGGCATAGGCAAAAACATATGAGCCAGGCATCACTCGAAATCGTCAGAATCTCCGGCCACCCCGGACCCGTCCCGGGCGCCGGGGTAGAGCGGGCAGAGCAGGTGTGTAAACTCATCGATACAACGACCTGCATCGGTTGCAAGGCCTGCGAGGTCGCATGCCTGGAATGGAACGGCTACACCTTCACTGACACCGTCTTCAACAACAGCTATCAGACCATGCCTCAAACGGCGTGGAATTACTGGAACCTCATCAAGTTCAACGAACACGAGCGTGAAGATGGCACGTTGATGCTGTTGATGCGCAAAGACCAGTGTATGCACTGCGCCGACCCCGGATGCCTGGCGGCGTGCCCGGCCGATGGCGCGATTGTGCAGTATTCCAATGGGATCGTTGATTTTCAGCAGCAGAATTGCATTGGCTGCGGCTATTGCGTGAGCGGATGCCCGTTTGACATCCCCAAGTTCAATTCCGAAACCAAGAAGATGTTCAAGTGCACGCTGTGCGCCGACCGCGTGACGGAAGGACTCGAGCCTGCCTGCATCAAGTCCTGCCCCACGGGCTGTTTGCATTTCGGAACCAAGGATGACATGAAAGACCTGGCAGAGAACCGCGCGCTGCAGCTTCGCGAGCACTTTGGCTTTGAGAAAGCGGGGGTCTATGATCCGCAAGGCGTGGGTGGAACCGGCGTTATCTACGTTCTGCATGACGCTACCAACCCCGAGGCTTACGGTGATTTGCCCAAAGACCCTCACATTCCCTTGGTCGTCCGGCTCTGGAAGGGGCCGGTGAAGTGGCTCGGCAATCTCGCCATGGCGGGCGGCCTTCTCGGCGTGGTGATGCACTATATGCGCTTTGGTCCGAAGCGGGTTGATAGCGAAAAAAATGGCGATAAAGATGGGAAAGGAGGCCGGCCATGAGCGCTTCGCAAGCCATCCCTGTTTCGCATGCGCAGAACAAGAGCGGCGACCGGATTCTTCGCTATACGTTCAGCGAACGCATTCATCACTGGATCGCTGGACTGTCGTACCTCTATTGCCTGGTTACGGGCCTCGCCTTCTGGTCGCCATACTTGTACTGGATGGCGGCGCTGGCAGGCAGCGGGCCGACGGCACGCTTCTGGCATCCCTGGGTGGGGCTGGTTTTCACGATTTCTACTTTATGGATGTACAAGCTGTGGCGCCGCGATATGGCCACAACCGAAGCGGACATCGCCTGGAAGAAAGCGATGAGGCACTACATCCGCAATGAAGACGAAAAACTTCCCGCTGTCGGACGATTCAACTACGGCCAGAAGTTGTTTTTCTGGCTGATGTTCTACGGCGCGATCGTGCTGGTGCTTTCGGGCATTGGGCTTTGGTTTGTGGAATCCATTCCGTGGAGCCTGCGCTGGCTGCGTTATCTGGCCGTCACGGTGCATGTAGGGACGGCACTGGTAACCATAGGCGCCTTTATTATTCACGTCTATATGGGCACGGCTATGGTCCGCGGCAGTTTCGCCGCGATGGTCCGTGGATACGTCTCGTCCGCCTGGGCCAGAACGCACCACCGCCTATGGTACGAGCAGGTGACGAAAGCGACGTCATCAGAAAAATGAAGCGATCAAAATGGCAACAGCGCATTCAGCGTGCTGATGAGCTGGCGATTGCGCATCCCTTCGCGGCCGAGGTGCTGCAGTTTTACAAACACATCACCGGCTTCCAGAAGACGCTCTACTCTTACATCGAAGAAGCCTCAGGAAATGGACACGCAAAAACGACCTCCGGCTTGCTTCGCGAACACCTGAACCTGCATCTATTGCTCCCGAAATTCTCCGGGTTCCTTTCTAACGTCGAGATGGTTGCGCCACAGCCCATCGCCCAGTCGGCCCGCGATTTGAATGCGCAGGATGTGAGCCACTGGCAGAATTTACTCATCTCACAGTGGCAAAGTGCAGCGGATTTTCAACCCACTCCCGGCCAGGCCGAAGCCTTGTTGGCATGGATTTTTCTGCAGCCGCAGGCGGAATACCTGGCCGATCACAGCGCACCCCTGCCTCGCAATGAGAGCGTGGCGGTGTGTCCATTTTGTTCCGGGAAGCCTCTGGTCGGCGTGCTGCGGCCGGAGGGCGATGGGGCCAAGCGATCTTTGATCTGCTCGCTGTGCTCAACCGAGTGGACCTATGGACGAATTGTCTGTCCCGCATGTGGAGAACGAACGGTCGAGAAGCTTGCGATTTACACCGCAAGTCAATTTCACGAGGTCCGAGTCGAGGCGTGCGACACTTGCCGTTATTACATCAAAACCGTGGACCTGACTAAGAATGGCCATGCGGTGCCAATCGTGGATGAGCTGGCGACCATCCCCCTGAACCTCTGGGCGCAAGAGCACCAATATACAAAGCTGCAGCCTAACCTCCTGGGAATTTAAAAACGAGTGGAAAGCATCCTCCTCTGGTGAAATACTTAGGCGGTTTGTAATTTCCTTTAGGCAATGGGACGCAGTGCTGCGTGCAGTGATATGCTGCCTGAATGCACGGCGTGAGGAACCGATGGATGTGAAGGCGAAGGAAGAGGGACAAACGATCGAGGCCTGGAAACAATTAGAAGGCCAGGCTGTCAACGATGAATTTCACCTGCAGAAATACCTGGGTGGGTGGGAGCAATGTGCCGTATTTCAGGCGGCGCGGGCTTCGCGCAATGGAGTGGAAGAACCTCATCCGGTCGCGATCAAACTGCTTCCGGCAGATCAGGCCAATGCAGAGCTCCAGTTCTCCCGCTGGCAGCTTGCTCAGGGCTTGTCTCATGCTCACCTGATCCGGCTGCTGCAAGTCGGGCGCTGCCGGCTCGGCGGCATAGAGATGTTCTTCGCCGCGATGGAGTATGCCGAAGAAAACCTGGCCCAGGTTATTCCTGACCGGGCCCTGACGCCGGACGAAGTCCGCGACCTGCTGCAGCCGACTCTGGAGGTTCTCGCCTATCTCCATACCCAGGGATTCGTGCACACTCGCTTGCGGCCTGCAAGCATCATGGCCGTCAAGGACCAATTAAAATTGGCGAGCGACTGCCTGTGCCGGGCAGGCGAGTCGCTTCCCAATCTGGGAAGAGCCAATGTGTACGATCCTCCCGAGAAGGCAAGCGGAGCGGCGTCGCCCGCAGCAGACATCTGGTCGCTGGGCATGACGTTGACGGAAATCTCCACCCAGCGTCTGCCCTCGTGGAAAGAAGAGGAACAGGCGGATCCGGTCTTGCCGGAGAATCTGCCGGCATCGCTGTTTGACATCGTGCGTGGATGTCTGCGCCGGAACCCGCAGCGCCGATGGCAGGTTGCCGAAATCTCGGCGCGGCTTCATCCGGCGCCGATCTCGCGTCCAAAGCCGGCAACCGGCAGATCCCAGAAAGCATTTGAAGGGCGGCGTTTTGTCGTGCCGCTGATCGTCGCCGTGCTGGTAGTGGCGGCAGTATTTGCGGCTTCAACACTGTTGCGCCGCCCGCCGGAAGCTCAGCAGAACATTGCTGCGGTCAAACCGGCGCAGAAGCCGGAATCGGAAGAGTCTGGCACCAAGCCTTCGCCAATTTCTGCATCCTCCGCGGCGCGTCCTGCCGCGGCCAATCGCGGCCCAGCAGATAATCAAGTGGTCAATCAAGTCTTGCCTGATGTGCCTCAAAAGGCCAGAGACACCATTCATGGAATCTTGAGGGTCAGTGTAAGAGTCCATGTTGACCGGTCGGGCAGCGTGGTGGGGGCTGAATTGGAATCGCCCGGACCAAGCAAATACTTTGCCCGGCTGGCCATGCAGGCGGCGCAGAGCTGGAAGTTCACGCCCACTAGTAAGGATGCAGGGCGCGACTTTATCCTGAGCTTCGACTTCAATAATACGGAAACCAGGGTTTACGTTACGCGCGCGGCCCCTTAGACAGAATGAGAGATTTACGATTTGCGACCGTACCGAAAGGGAGATTAAATTTGAACAAGAGGATTGCAGTTTTTCTTTTTTTATCGTGCGTGGTTACTACCCTGTGGGCGGCTGATGCAGTGAAGCGCCCGCACATTCTCGGCATTTCTCACATGGCGGTCTACGTCAGCGATTTGCAGAAGACGCGCGCGTTCTATAAAGACTTTCTGGGGTTCGATGAGCCCTATACCCTGAAGCGTGACGACGGCGCCGACCACATCGCCTTTATCAAGATCAACGAGGACCAATACCTGGAGCTGTTTGCCGAAAATCCAAAAGAGCCAGGGGTCCACCTGAACCATATCGCTTTCTTCACAGATGACGCCGAAGGCATGCGAGTGTATCTCGCTTCCAAGGGCATCAAGGTGCCGGAAAAGGTCGGCAAAGGCAAGATCGGCAATTCTAACTTTAATATCACCGATCCCGACGGCCACACGGTCGAGATTGTGCAATACGAGCCCGATAGCTGGACGCGCCGCGAAAAGGGAAAACACATGCCTGATACGCACATTTCAACCCACATCCTGCACGTTGGTGTGCTGGTTCGGCATCTCGAGGCCTCCCAGAAATTTTACGGTGACATTCTTGGCTTCCAGGAGTTCTGGCGCGGCAGCTCGTCGGGCAAAGTTCTGAGCTGGGTCAATATGCGCGTGCCCGACGGCAGCGATTACCTGGAACTGATGCTCTATTCAAAGCCGCCCGATGAGAGAGAGACCGGCGGCATGAACCATGTCTGCCTGGTAACACCCGATATCGACAAGGCCGTCGCCACGCTTGAAGCCCGTCCGGCATTTAAGAGCTATGGCCAGAATATTGGAATCAGGACCGGGGTAAACGGGAAGCGGCAGGCAAACCTCTTTGATCCCGACGGCACCCGCATCGAGCTGATGGAACCGAATACGGCCAACGGAAAGCCGGCGCCTTCATCCACCGCGCCGCCGCCAGAGTAAGATCAACAGTGCCAGCGAAACGGTTCCGTTTTGAGCTTGAATTCGGAAGATGTTCGTCTTGAGCAAGCACACACAGGAGGGCTCAATGAAGTTTCAAGTCTCGCGTCGCCAATTTCTGTATACCGTGGGCGCGGTTGCCGGTGCAGCCGCTGCGTCGTCCGTTCCGGCCCATGCGCTCTTCGAGCCGCTGCTTTATCCGCCGATGGATCTCGCATATTTCGATAAGCCCATCACAGGTGCGCCGCCGGAAATTCGTATCGGCTACGCGGCCATTACCTGGGGCGATCATGAAAAGCAGGCCATAGAAGATATCTCTGCGCTTGGGTATCGCGGAATCCAGTTACGCGCCAACGCGGTACGAGACTTCCAGCCCGGGGAATTGCGCGATCTTTTGCAACAGCACCAGCTCACGATGGTGGCCCTTTCCAGTGGTGACGTCCACGTGGAACCGGCCGCACAGGCAAGTGATATTGCTCTGCACACTGCGAATGCAAAGTACCTGCACGATGTTGGAGGCCTCTATCTTCAACTGATTGACCAGGAGCCAAAAAGCCAGACCATTACCGCCGCCGATTACAAGCAGCTGGGCCGTTTGCTCACCGAGATTGGCAAAAGGGCCGCCGACATGGGCATCACGGTGGGGTATCACAATCATCTGAATTCACTCAGCGAGCGTCCTGAAGGTCTTGAGCGGATGCTCAACGCTGTTGATCCGCGTTACGCGAAATTAGAGCTGGATATAGCGCATTACCAGGCTGGCGGCGGCGATCCGGCGAAAGCCATTGAAAAATATCATGAGCACCTCCTCTTTCTCCATATAAAAGACCTGGGCGAGCCGGGGCCGAATCCGGAAAATCCGAAGAACGCGGAAAATTTTCTTGAGCTGGGCCGCGGCAAAGTAAATCTGCCCGCGGTTTTTGCCGCTCTCCACAAAGTCAAGTTCCGGGGCTGGGTGGTCGTGGAGCTGGATCATGAGCCCGATAAATCCAGAACGCCGAAAGAGTCAGCCATGATCAGCAGGAAATATCTCGAAGAAAGGCTTGGGCTGGCCCTATGAAATCGCCCTTCAAAATTGCGGTCATCAACGATGAGATCACCCAGGATTTTGGCCGCGCCTGCGAAATCGTGGCCCATGAGTTTGGCATGGGATGGATCGAGCTGCGCGGCATGTGGAACAAAAATATACTCAAGCTTGACGCCAAGGAGATCGCCGAGGCGCGGCGCATCCTGGAGCGAAACAAGTTGCGGGTGACCGATATTGCCAGCCCACTGTTCAAAGTGGATTGGCCGGGAGCGCCAAAATCGCAGTTCGGTCTGCAACATGACCAGTTCGGCGCCGACTACACTTTCGACCAACAGGATGAAGTGTTGGAGCGCTGCATTGAACTGGCCCGGGCTTTTCACACCGAGTGTGTCCGCTGCTTCGATTTTTGGAGGCTTGACGACCCGGCGCCCTATCGCGCAGCCATGAACCAAAAGCTTTTGGATGCCGCCACCAAGGCCGGCAAAAAGGGTATTACTCTCAATCTGGAAAATGAGTTTGCCTGCAATACCGCCACCGGGGCGGAGGCGGCCAAATTTCTCAGCGAAGTCCCCTCGCCCCACCTGATGCTCAACTGGGACCCGGGCAATGCAGTTGCGCGTGGAGAGAATGCCTATCCCGATGGCTATCGCCTGCTTCCCAAGAATCGAATTCGCCATTGTCACTGCAAAGATGCCGTGAAAAATCCGGCTCGTGGCGATTATGACTGGGCAGCGATGGGGCGCGGCGCCATTGACTGGGTTGGGCAGTTCCGAGCTTTAAAAAATGACGGTTACAAACACGCCGTCAGCCTTGAGACCCACTGGCGTGGGGCCGGCACAGCGGAAGAATCAACCCGGCAAAGTTGGGCGGGAATGAAAGAAGAAATGCAGAAGGCCGGCGTACTCAGCCTATGAAGATTAGTAATAGTTTTGCGTTGTCCGCACGTCGTTATGCAAAAAAAAACCGGTAGTGGGCTTAGCCCACTACCGAAAACAAAGCCTTTGCAGGCGAAATGTGGACTTACAGGTGGGACAGACAAACCTTGCAACTGGCTGTCTTTAGGGGTTTACAATTCGGCGGGTGCGTATGAGTTGATCTCGCAATTCAGAAGGATTTCTACGCATTCCGGTTTTTGCCAAGTCATATCTGGGACTCCTTAAATATTCGGACTCAAAAAGCGTGAGAATCATAGGGATTCAGCCCATGGCAGTCAAGTTTAGACCCGTTAAATCTGCCCGATTTCAGGGTTAAATTAACCGGATGAGACTTGACTAAACTTCAAATAACAATGGAAGATGCAGCGGTAACAAGTTATACGTCTAATCTTGCCCCTCCTGGAGATTTCTTTGTCTGTGAGAGCAATCAGGCTATGGCTCTTGATGTTCATGGCAGCATTGTTTTTGGCACACTCTGGCGCCGCCCAAAGCTGGACTCTGATATGGAGCGATGAGTTCAACGGACCGGCCGGCTCCGCGCCCAATTCCAGCAACTGGGCGTTTGAGACAGGGAACAACAATGGCTGGGGGAACGCGGAGCTGGAGTATTACTGCCCGCCAGGAAACAACGTAGCACCCTGCAGCGCCAGCAATCCTAATATCTTTCAGGATGGCAACGGGAACCTTGTGATTCAGGCCATTAGGACCCCAAGCGGAACCTGGACCTCAGGCCGCATGAAGACCGAAGGCTTGCAACAATTCCAGTATGGACGAATGGAAGCCCGGATGAAACTCCCGGTAGGTAACGGCCTCTGGCCGGCCTTCTGGATGCTGGGCAGCAACATCGGCACGGTTGGCTGGCCGACCTGCGGCGAGCAGGACATCATGGAGTGGGTGCCGCAGTACACTCCGACGACGACATCATCGACAATTCACGGACCGGGCTATTCCGGCGCCAATGGCATC
>DATHMH010000023.1:0-169494 GCA_035487295.1 Terriglobales bacterium | reverse complement strand
CTATGTGGGCGATGAAGCTCATCCCTATAACGTGTTCGACTTCACGCTCAATCGCGGACGCGACGGACCAAAATATTTTCTGAAAGATTTCAAACAAGTGCTCTTGGCAGACGCGTATGGCGGGTACAACGGCGTGGTGGTCGGAAACGAGATCACGCGCACCGGGTGCTGGGCACATGCAAAGCGGAAACTGATTGAAGCAGAAAAGGCCGCGCCGGAGATCGCCGCTGAGGCCGTGGGCTTGGTACGCTCACTCTATGCCATCGAGCGGCGGGCGAAAGAGATTTCCGTGATGGAGCGCCTGCAACTTCGCCAGCAGCAGTCGGTACCCATCTTAGACAGGCTCCATGAGAAGTTCCTTGCCTGGCTGTTGCCCAAGCACCCTATGGCCGAGGCGCTGAGCTATGCTCTGAATCAGTGGACTACGCTGACGGTGTTTTGCTCCGATGGCGCCGTGCCCATAGACAACAACGTGAGCGAACGAGAGATGAAGCGCATTGTGCTTCATCGTAAGAACTCCTTATTTGTTGGCAACCCGCGTGGCGGCAAGACCGCCTCTATCCTTGCCAGCCTAACCAGCACCTGCCGCCGACACGATATTGATCCGCAGCTCTATCTCACGCAGCTCTTGGTAAACCTGCCGCAGGCCAAGATGAGTGACCTACCGGTCTGGTTGCCAGATCAGTGGAAGCTCCGTCAGGCGGGGCGCTTGGCCTCTTTGCAAAGCACCCCTCCAATACGTTCTGGGTTATACTTCCAACCCTAGAATCTCTTATGCTGGCGCGTCAAACGATACGTCCAAGGTACATCTTTCTCGTGCTTGCAATCGGCTCCGCGGGCGCGCTGGCCTTTGTTTGGCTTAAAGCCGGTCGGGGTCTTTGTTGGCTCGACTTGGCATTTGCGGTTGGTTGTGGCATTCTCCTAACTCTTCTTATGTTTGCCATGCAACGCGGTCGGCATGCCATTGCCTCCCGCTCGTTTCTCATTCGTTTTGGTGGCGGGTTCGTAGTCTATTTCTCAGCAAGTTTGCTCTTGTTGGTGCTTCCAGGCTTCTATCTGCATTCCCTGCACCGGCTGGATAATGGCGAGTGGTTCAAGTGGTCCCACGACGTATTTTTTTCGGTCGCCTGGAGCCTTCTGATGGGGCTTTCATGGGCGACCGAGAAGCGCGATGCCTCCCTTCTTCCGAAGCCGGGTGAGCCCGGTCATGACATCACGAAAGAACCGTGGTTTGACGACAAAGCGATGCCTTCCGATGAGAAGCCTGCTGTTCACAGATGAAAGTTTGACCGAAGCCCCCGGCTTCTTCCTCTAGCTGCTTGTGCTGGCTCCCGAAACTCTTGGACCAATGCTACTGTGCAGAGCATAGATCCTTAGTTCCGTAAAGGCTGCGCTTCACGCACCGCTCACGAAATCTGGGGACAATAAGGGGACAATAAGAATGGCTATAGCGTCGTCTCCGGTATCATTAGCTGTCCGCCAATACCGTTCAGTATCAATGAATTACATCCGAACTACACCCTGTCACGGCAGAGGTCGCGAGTTCGAGTCTCGTCGTCCCCGCCAGCTTTTCAATAATTTACAAGTTGGCACTTTTGGAATCTGGGTGCAATAAGGGTTCAACCGTTTCGGCGGTTTTCCCTGCGGGCAGCAGATGCACCGGAGAAGGCTGGGAGCGAATTCACAAGAGTGGAGCATCAACTTGCGTCCGCAGATCGAGAAGCTATTCCGCAGGGTCATAGTTCAGGCTTTGTCCGAGCCATCGCTCTACTTCCGCCACGCTCATCCCCTTGCGTTTGTGATAGTCGGCTACTTGATCGCGGTCGATTTTACCGAGGTTGAAATATCGGGATTCCGGATGGGCGAAGTAGAGTCCACTCACGCTTGATCCGGGCCACATCGCAAACGACTCCGTAATCAACATTCCGGTATTCGCCTGGACATCAAGCAAACGCCAGAGCGTACCCTTCTCTGTATGATCCGGACACGCCGGGTAACCCGCGGCCGGCCTGATGCCCCGATACTTCTCCTGGATGAGATCAGCATTGCTCAGGTGTTCCTCGCGTCCGTAACCCCATTCATCCCGCACGCGCTTGTGCAGGCATTCGGCAAAAGCCTCAGCCAAGCGATCGGCGATAGCCTCCGCCATGATTGCGTTGTAGTCGTCGTGTGCGGCCTTGAACCGATCGCACAGCTCCTTCAGACCGATCCCACTGGTGACCGCGAAACCACCGATATAGTCTGCCAGCCCTGTTTCCTTCGGTGCGATGAAGTCGGCGAGTGATCGGCACGGCTCACTACCCTCCCTGTTTGATTGCTGGCGGAGAAAGTGGAATCGCTCGAGCACCTTTCCGCGTGTGTCGTCGGTGTACAGTTCGACATCGTCGCCCACCGCATTCGCCCGAAAGAAGCCGTATACGCCACGCGCCGTGATCAAGTTTTTCTCAATGATAGCGTCCAAGAGCGCGTTGCCCTCGGTGAAGATCTGGCGCGCCTGCGCACCCTGCTCCGAGTGATCGAGAATGCGGGGGTAAGTTCCTTTCAACTCCCAGGTGTGAAAGAACGGCGTCCAGTCAATAAACTCGCGCAGCGTCGCTATTGGAAAGTTGTCGAGCACGCGTACGCCAGTAAACGCAGGTACAGGCAGGTCTTCCACGCGCCACTTTATTGGTGTCCGCCTGGTGCGAGCGGTCTCCAGAGAAACGACCGTCTGGCGCGGCGCGGAATGGGTCTTGCGGAGCGCTTCGTAGTCGGCGCGATGCTGCGCCACGAATTCCGCTTTGCCCTCGTCGCTCAGAAGGCTGGTTGTCACGGGCACCGCCCTGCTGGCATCCAGGACGTGGACCACTGGCTCACTGTAGTGCGGCGCAATTTTGACGGCCGTGTGCGCCCGGCTCGTGGTTGCCCCGCCGATGAGCAACGGCAACTTGAAACCTTGACGCTCCATCTCGCGCGCCACATGCACCATCTCATCGAGAGACGGCGTAATCAGGCCGCTAAGTCCGACTATGTCTGCCTTCTCCTCCTTGGCGCGTTCGAGGATTTTTTCGCAGGGTACCATCACCCCCATATCGACAACTTCGTAGTTGTTGCAAGCAAGGACGACGCCGACGATATTCTTGCCAATGTCGTGCACGTCACCCTTAACCGTTGCGAGGACGATTTTTCCCTGGGCCTTGACCACCTGACCGGTCGCGGCGAGTGCAACCTTCTCGGCCTCCATAAATGGAGTCAAGTGCGCTACGGCCTTCTTCATCACCCGGGCAGATTTGACCACTTGGGGCAAGAACATCTTGCCCGACCCGAACAGATCACCCACCACGCTCATGCCGGCCATCAGGGGGCCTTCGATAACGGACAAAGGGCGACCCAGTTTGACGCGAGCTTCCTCGGCGTCGATCTCGATGTACGTGTCTATGCCTTTGACCAGTGCGTGAGAAAGACGCTCCTCAACCGTGCCGTTGCGCCATTCTTCGGCCTTCTTCTCATTCACTATCGCGCCGCCAACGCTTTTCAGCGTTTCGCTGTGTTCCAGCAGGCGCTCTGTCGCATCGGGACGGCGGTTGAGCAGCACATCTTCGACCAGCACCTTGAGCTCAGGCTCGATCTCCTCGTACACCTCGAGCATCCCGGCATTCACGATGCCCATGTCCATGCCTGCCGCGATGGCGTGATAAAGAAACGCGGAGTGCATGGCCTCGCGAACTTTGTTATTGCCTCGAAAGCTGAACGAAATGTTCGAGACCCCCCCGCTCACCTTCGCGTGTGGCAGGTTCGCCTTGATCCAGCGCGTAGCGTTGATGAAATCAACCGCGTAGTTGTTATGCTCCTCCATGCCGGTGGCCACGGTGAGGATGTTTGGATCGAAGATGATGTCTTCCGGTGGAAAGCCGACCTCGTCAACCAGTATGCGGTAGGCCCGCTCGCAGATGCGGATCTTGTCTTCGTAAGTCGCGGCCTGGCCTTGTTCGTCGAAGGCCATCACCACCACCGCCGCGCCGTATTTGAGCACCGTAGCGGCGTTCTGGCGAAACTTTGCTTCGCCTTCTTTCAGCGAGATCGAGTTCACGATACCCTTGCCCTGCAAACACTTGAGTCCTGCTTCGATGACCTCCCATTTCGAGGAGTCCACCATAAAAGGCACCTTGGCAACCTCGGGTTCGCTGGCCAACAACTGCAGGAAGCGCGTCATCGCCGCGACGCCATCGATCATCCCCTCGTCCATGCAGATGTCGAGGACATTAGCTCCATTCTCGATCTGCTGCCGGGCCACGCTGACCGCTTCCTCGTACTTGCCTTCCTTAACAAGCTTGGCGAACTTCGGCGAACCCGCCACATTGGTCCGCTCGCCGATCACGATGTAGACTCCGGGCTGCTGGGTGAATGGCTGTGATCCTGATAGACGGAGCGGCTTTGTCTCCGCGGCTTCGGCTATGCTCTCCGCTACGCTCACGCTCTGCTCACGTGGGCGTAAGTCTCGTCAGTACGCGCCTTCCGCCACCTGCGCGGAGGTTGCCCTTCGAGCGCCTTGGCGATAGCCGCGATGTGCTCGGGTGTATTGCCGCAGCAGCCGCCGGCAATATTGATCAGTCCAGCTTGTGCAAAGCCGCTCAGATAGCGAGCCATGTCTTGTGGCCCCAGATCGAACCCGGTTTCCGAGAGAGGATTCGGCAAACCGGCATTCGGGTAACATGAGATCGCCACATCCGCCTTCTCCGATAACTCCTCCAGGAACGGATACATCAGATCGGGACCGAGAGAGCAGTTGAGCCCCACCGACAACGGTTTTGCGTGCCGCACCGCGTTCCAGAACGCCTCAGTGGTCTGCGCGGAAATCATCGTCTCGCCGCCACGCCCCACCGCCGCCGAGATCATCACCGGCAGTTCCTTGCCATCTTGATCGAATACCTCGCGAATGGCGACAAGTGCCGCCTTGGCGTTCAGCGAATCGAAGATTGTCTCGACCAGCAACAGGTCTGAGCCGCCGGCGATGAGGGCACGCACCTGCTGTGTGTAAGAGATCTTAACCTGATCGAAGGTGACCACTCGGAAGCCTGGATCATCGGCATCGGGTGAGTTCGAGAGAGACACGGTCAGCGGCCCGATGGCTCCGGCCACGAACCGTTGACGAGAGGTTGCGTTCGCAACACGATCGGCCCATTCACGGCACTGCCGCGCGGATTTTTCATTAATCTCTTGGGCCAGGCCGCTAAGGAACGAGTCGTCGATGATCTTTTGGTAGAAGTCGGGATCCTTCCTGCCGCCTTTCTCCCGCGGATCGTCCACGAAGAACTCACTCTGGGCAATGCTGGTCGCGCCGAAGGTATTTGTCTCGATGATGTCGGCCCCAGCTTCCAGAAACCGGCGATGGATGTCGCCGATCATTTCTGGCTTGGTCAGCGAGAAAAGGTCACCGTTGTTGAGCAGGTCCTTCTTCGCGTCGTTGAAGCGATCCCCGCGGATGTCAGCTTCTTTCATGCCATAGGTCCGGATCGTCGTGCCCATCGCTCCGTCGATGATGACGATTCGATTCTCAAGGATCTTTTGAAGAGGATGTTGGTCGGCCTTAGTCATATTTCTCTCTGACGGCCTAGAACATGGCTATCGCGGCAATAGCTGACTTCTGCTCGCTGTCACTTTGAGTTTGCCACATTCGGAAAACAACCCGTCATATTTATTATAGCGATTGCAGCGCGAGACTGACTGAGGGTGAGGTGTCGTGATAACGTTGGGCGAAATGGTGCGCGAGCTTCGTCTGGAGAAGGGTTTACCCATCGAGGAATGCCATCATTGATGAGTGCATGGAACAGGTTGTGCTACTTTCCTTCCTTTGTAGGCGATAAGTCGTAACCCAAGACAAGGCCAAGCCAAGAAGACAAAGCCGAGCGCGGCTGTGCGACCGTATCAACATTCGACGAAAAGTCAGCGGATTAGAACCCGACGGGCCTACGACAAGCGAAGAGCGACTCTCAGAGGAAGAGGTGGCTACCTCAGGACTTTCATCGAGCCAACTCCTGACTCTTAATTTGGTAGTGGTAAAAAGTTTGAGCTATTCCGATCAGAAGCGTGGGCAGGATGCCCACGCGACAGCCGCGATACGCTGGCTCTACGTCAGGATTTACTACAGGGTGGGCAGTTTCATCGTGCCGTGGTGCTTGCGCTCCTGAATGTGGTCCCAAACAAGCTGATCTGCCACCCAGGACGCCTGTTTTCTGGCCAACTCCACATTCTGGAAACCGGGATCGTTGCGGATGGCGAAGCGTTGGCCGCAATTGCCACAGACAACCGTCTCCGGCGGATTCGTGTCGGAAGCGAGTTCTGCGGCTGCCCGCAAACGTGTTGCAACACCACTTGGCTTCACCAGCGCGGCTCTCGACGTTGCTGGGGACCGCGATCGCCCCTACGGCCGCCGTCGCGTGGTCCGCTCCTCTGGACTTGTGGTTTCGCTTCGTTAACCGTGAGCGCTCGTCCGTCGGAATCCTTGCCGTTCAAAGCTGCCATCGCTTTTTCAGCTTCTTCATCGTTAGGCATGGAAACAAAGCCAAAACCGCGTGATCGTCCGGTATCGCGATCGGTGGCGATGGTGGCGCTATCGATGCTGCCAAAGGGCTCGAACAGCGCCCGAAGTTCCGGGTCTGTCATCTTGAAAGAGAAATTGCCGACGTAAATTTTCTTCACTTTGCGGCTCCTTAATTATGGTGCTTGGATATTGGGCTGTTCTCAGCAGAAATAGGCAAGACAAAAGCAGATAACGTGTCTATCAGAGTCGAGGACAACTGAAGCTACTAAACTTCATAGTACACCAGAAAGCTATGCTTGGGCTAACAAATCACCGGGTGAGTTGGCTCGCAGGAGCGGCTGCCCAGGGGACCTTTCACTTTTATGAATATCCGGTTGCATCGGGCACACTCGGCGTACCTTCGTTGGGGCAGCCCTCATCAGACATTCGCAACGAATCTTCTCCATCACTGGGACGATTGCCCGATTGTTCAGCAAGCCGCGGGGCCGCGCCCGATGAAAGTGGAATGTTCACGTCAACAGGGAATCTCTTTTTTTTGATATGCATAGCAAGGTTCCGATCAGTGCGGGCTTTCGGTAAGATTGAATTTCATCACTGCGATTAGCCATTCGCGTGCGATCTTCTCAACTTAGCTCTATGCCGCGCTCGCTTTTCCTTCTTTTTGGCCCTTCTCACCTCAGCAAATTTATCTGGCGGTTGCTCTGGAGAAGCATGCTGCTGGCTGGCTTGCGTCTTCTCGGGCGTTGTATTAGCCGTTGAATGGTCTACGGTTGTAGTGCTCATCTTTATTTTCCTGTTCTCCTGAAAGTGCGCTTCCAAGATATGCGCACCAACGTCAGTTCGCTACGATTTGGTTTGCCGGTCTTGGGCGCCGGACGCTATGTGCGAAGCCCAGGGCTTCCAGAGCCCAAATGAAATACCAGCCAATGTCTACCTGCCACCAGCGCAGCCCAAAACGGGCCGACCCGGCATTGGAGTGGTGGTTGTGGTGCCAGTTTTCTCCCCAGCCGGTCATTTGCAGCGGGCCCAGCCACCAGACATTCTGGCTGGTGTCGCCAGCCTTGCTGTGACCTAAATGGGTAAGACTGTTGACAAAGCACTGCATATGCAGCGAATAGACAAGACGGAGTGCGCCTATCCAGAACAAGCCCTGCCATCCCAAGACGGCTCCGCAGAACAGCGAGAGCAGGAGGACCGGGACTTCAGCGTAAGTCCAAACCTTGTAGATTCCCTTATTGAATTCCGGGCACCAGTATTGCGCATCCGCACGCGGCGACTGATACAGCCATCGCAAGTGTGCCCACCAAAATCCGCCGTGCGTAGGACTGGAGATATCCTCCGGCGTATCTGACTTGGAATGGTGGTGCCGATGGTAGGCGACCCAACTGGCCGGAGCTCCTGAGCCGTTGAACATCGCGCAGAAAATGAGCACGTGCTCGACTACCTTGTTCAGCTTCACGGTGCGATGTGACAGAGCGCGGTGATAACAAACCGTGGTTCCCAGACCCCCCAACCAGGCAAGAATCACCGTCAGCGCGGCGACCCGGAGGCTGGGAAGCGGAAAGAGAATCAATCCGGTCACGGCCAGCACATGGATGGCAATCAGATAAAAGAAAATAGCCCCTTTGCCTTTGGTTGGCTTCCAGAATGGGCGTTCCCACGGATAGCTTTTAACGATGGTTGATTCAATAGGCGGTTCGTTCATGTTTCCTTCGTAAAAAACTTGACAGGGCTGGCCGGCTTCGACGTGCTGAGACGTGCTGACACGGTGTTCTCCGGGTTATTAGTATGGGGGAAAGGACCAGTTGGAAACTGGTCAAAATTGACCACAATGTTCACGTTGGTTTTAATAGGCGGATCAGGAGGGAGCGTGCGGTATTTGGAGATGCGAGCCCGGCGTGTTTTGCTTGAAACTAAAAGTCGGATCGGCCGGATGTTCTGCGAAGAGACTGCAAAAGCAAAGTTTCTATATGGTTCCGTTTTTCCTATTCGATTGTAAAGGTTTCCACTTTTCCTCTGTCCCACTCCAGCCCCGGATGCCATTGGCGCAGCGTTTGCTCGATATTCGCGTAGCTTAGCAGCAGTTGGCCTAGAAGAGCTTGCACCTGAATGTCTAGGCCTTCCGTCTCTTCTCCCGGCCCTAAATGTTCCGGGAGTGGCTCATGTATTGCTTCGACTGAAGTTTCACAACGTAACCTGCTTGTAACCATTTGAGACGGCAGAGTACGCTGAGCGAAGACTTAAAAGATGGTCAAAAGTGAACATTATCGTTTTCTTACGTATTGGTCTGTACTGTTTTCCGATGCAACGGGTTGACAATAGCGGAGCAGAAGACTACGGTTGAAACTGAGCGTACTGTTCCTCCTGCTCTTTCAGGTTTCCTGAGCTAAGTCAGCCCATCTGAAGTTTTCTCTCTTAGACCTGCCGAATCATCGATACGTTTCGGAGAACTCATGACCGCAAAAGTTCAAGTTGGCAGCGTCCTGATTGACGACCGGCCCCGCATTGCACAGATTCTTGCCTTGAAGAGCGAATCGTACTCGGGAAATTGGAGCCTGGTTGAAGCCTTCGATGGTTTTTCTCTCGATCGAAAAATCCATGCCGCCGGGTGGAACTTCTTCTTTATGGCGGCTGAGGTGAAAGTAAGGGTTTTCGGTGCTATTGGAGCAAGAAACATTCAGAGCGCGTTGAAGCGTGCTCTGAAAAAGGTAAAGCCGCAAAATTTCAACAGCCTCGAAGTTACAGGCATCGTTGCAAAGCATTTTCTGGGTGTGCCATACGTCACAGTTTTCGCGCACTCGCGGCATATCCAGCAGAGCTGTGCGCTGGATGGCGCCCAGGAACGGCGAGCCAGTCAAAACGACGCTGAGTGGGCTCGAGGTTAAGCCGTGCAAAATTTCCCCCTTCGCACTCTTGGGGGAGGCGCACTCAGGGATGTTCTCGATGCATGGTCCACATCGGTCGAGGTGGAACATATATGACAAAAAAACGTGGGAACCCAAATTGGTGCAAGCCCCAGCCGTTCGGGCCATCGCCGATAATCACCGCGTTTGAACAAACGGCAAAAATGTTTGAATTGTCACCGGAGCAATACATTCATTCGATCGCTTTGAAGGAATGGGTGCGCGCAAACAAGCACGACAAGTTTGTCCCGGAACGGTTGTTGGATGCCTGGGGCTTTGATGATTTAAAGTGAGCTGCGCCATGAATTTGAATAGAGACAAATTAGATGCTTCACTCCAAGGAAATGGGCCGGCATTGGCGCCCATTGAGGCCGTACCCCCGCCGCAGGAGAGGTTAGGTGCAGAAATTCCCGCGGCGGTTAACTATCTCTGCCAGGCGATCAGGGTGGCGGTGGAAGATGTGAATGCACGCTTCAATGCGGGCCTTGAGGTCCGGCAAACAGCGGGAACATTCGAAGTACATGAGATTGAGAAACCCGCTGCGCTCATTCGCGTGGATTTAACAGATGCAAACGACATTCAGTACAGTCATTTCATAAGGCGGGAAAACCAGATGGAATCGGGAACGATGCATGTTTGCGTCGGTGGAAATGGAGAGAGCAGCATTCTGTTCCCGGACCTGCCGCGGTCTCCTCTTCAAGTAAGTTATCGGGAAGCTTCAAAGCGGCTGTTAAATCCTATTTTCTAGGGCTGGCCTGCTGAGGCTCGAACGAAGTTGCATAAAGATCCAACTCAAAGCAGAGAAACTCGTTTTCCAAGTTCAGGGAACCTGGGTCATGGCAAGCCACTTCGATAAGATGCGCCGCGGTTAATTTCGTTTGCTGTAAGGCGTAGACTTCTCTCTTGCCAGATCATCTGTAACCGCTTTTTTCCAGATATCCGCGTTGGCGCGTTCTTCCGCATTGGGAAGGCTGATTTCGACCATGCCTTTCATGGAACTGCCCGCTGCGCGGCGCTTGAAGCGAAGCTGATTTTGCATGATGAAATCAAGGCTCTGCGCCAAAGTCGCCGACTGATAAGAGTTGGCGAAGCGAAAACGAAGATCTTGAGAGGAATGCGATCCCCGGGTTGAGTAGTTGCACACCAGCACCCAGTGCCCGTTCTGATTTACCATCCATACCTTCAGCCATTCCAGCGAGGCGCCTGATATATCGCGGTATTCGATACGTACGGTGCATTGTGCGTCATTGGCTTTAACCAGTTCATCCCAGGACGACACCACCGCCAGCGCGATTGCCTTTTCGAATTCCATACTTCCTGCCTTTCATACCTGCACACCAGGCTAATGCTGAGCAAAGCTCTGCCATCAAGTCAACCCGCCGTTTCTATGGTTTGTTGCCGAAACTTCAAGCCGAGGTCAAGCCTCTCGATCGCGACACCGCAAGGTGGAAATCAATGATGGGTCTTCGGAGTCAAGTGGGGGATTGGTACTAGTTTCATCTGCATTTCTGGACACTGCGGTCCTGACGGGAACATACTGACATTTCACGAGACGACCGGCTAGTTACAACCTAACACGACAAGAATACTCTAATTCCAAGATATAGAAATGATCAAAAGTGAACACTTTTGGCATTTTGACATATTAGGTTGCGCGGTAAACAGGGGTTATCTCACGAGAGATTAAACTGTGCAATTCAGGACAGTATTCATTCGCCAAATCTGCCACGATTGAGCATGCCCAGAAGACCCAAAAAACACAAAAGACGCCCCAAGAAAGTAAAAAAACAGGTCGTTTACAGCGCTCGCCCCGCCGCTTGACAACGAAAAGCAGCAACGAGAAAGTCAGTCATGCAGAATGATGTTGAGCAGAGAACCATGCACGTACAACCCGCCGTTATACTTGATAAACCCTAATTTTCTGAACCTGTTCATGAAGAAGCTCACCCGTGAACGCGTAGTGCCAACCATCTCGGCCAGCGTCTCCTGACTTATTTTGGGAACCAGTGGCTCCGGTTTTCCTTCCTTGCCGAAGCGGGCAAGCAACAGCAAAATCCGGGCCAGCCGTTTTTCGCTGGAGTTGAAAAGCTGATCGATCAGGTCCTCTTCAAACCGGATATTGCGAGACACCAGGTATGCCACAAACAAATCTGAGAATGTATGCTGTTGGTGAAGCACCTGCATCATCGCCTTCTTTTCAATTCTGACCACGGTGCAGTCGATGATTGCGCTGGCGGTCGCCATGCGAAGCGGCTGATTTGCAATGCATCCTTCGCCAAAGAAGTCTCCCGTCCCAAGCATCCCTATTGTGGCTTCTTTGCCTCGTGAAGAAACGACGGTAAGCTTTACCCTGCCTTTCTGAAGATAAAACACCGCGTTGGCGGGCTCGCCCTGGGTAAAAATCGCCCGTTTCTTGCCAAATTCCAGGATCCTTCTTCCGCGACCAATACTGGCCAGAAATACTTTTGGATCGAACGACGGAACTCGGATCTTCGGCATGTCCCTCCCAGTGTTTAAAGAATAATTATGAGAATTCTACGCCCAGTGAGAGGGAATTTGCTTATAATCAGCGTTTTTAAATGTGAGCATTCTTGAGCAGACGGGCAAGTCCGAGTTCCATAAGATTGTTTTATGCGCGTGCTCTCAGCGAGCACAGGCGGTGGATATGATTCTCACAACTTTTATGATTCTCGTCCTTGGGCTTGTAAGCCTCAGCATGAGGAACTCTCCTGCGAACCTACTTGTATGGTGGTTGACCTGGCTTACGGTTGCTCTTCTATTTTTACAGTTCATGGGCAAACAGAAAAGACTGCCGGCAAGTTGTCGGTCCAAAGGCGGCTGCGTCTGACCGTTCTCCCTGATGCCGGGGTCATGCACAATAATTAGAAATAGTTGTTCTTGGCGTGTTTTCTTAAAGCTATTGACAATACGAGGAGGCTCGGATAGCATAGGTAGTGAGGTAAAGCACCTCTTCTCCTCTTTCAGGTCCTCTGAACTAAGTCAGTCCATCTGAAGTTCTTCCTCTTAGTTACCCAACAACCCTGAAGGAGGTTGACATGTTTGCACGCAATATCTCCATCCATCTGAAGCCCAACGTTCTCGCCGATTTTACCCAGACCTTTGAAAAAGAAGTGGTGCCAGTGCTTCGCAAGCAGAAGGGCTTTCAAGACGAAATTACGTTCTCCATCCCCGGCGGATCTGAAGTGATTGCAATCAGCCTGTGGGACAACGAGGAAAACGCGGAAGCCTACAACAGCACCGCGTATTCGGAAGTCCTGAGGATTTTGGCAAAAGTGATTGATGGAACGCCCAAGGTTCGCATCTCCGAGGTTATTCACTCGACTTTCCATAAGACCACTGCCGGTGCGGCGCCAGGTCCTATTCCGGTTAGCGCAGTGCCTGCAGGCGTAAACAAAGCCGTAGCAACAGTCTGAAGGTTGTATTAGAAACTTTGTCATTGGGGAGGGGCAACTCCACCTCCCATTTTTTTTCGTACGGGTTAGAGAATTGAGGTTCGCATGTTAACGCAAATTATGAAGTGGGTTTCTGTGGTCGCGTTGATCGTGGCAGTATTTTCCCGGTATTCTTTGCCGGGCTCCCGAATGCCGGTGCAATTGATCGTATGTGTGGCGGCGGGACTGGTATTCGTGCAGGCGATTCGCGAGAACAAACGCTTCTGGGCGGCTGGATTTTTCGGAATTGCTTTACTCTTTAATCCGGTCGTGCCGGTTGCGCTTTCCCGTGGAGCTTTTCTATTGCTGGATGCAATGTGCCTCATGATGTTCCTGTTCTCTCTGGCGTTATTAAGGACCAGCCCGCGGCTTTCTGTTGCTTCTATCATTGACTCCGCCCCGCCGAACGAGTCGCTCTAAGCAACGCTGGAAGAAGCTTCCAATGATTACCTAGCGAGGCGCCGCTTGGGGTTCGGCTGGAATCGTACTTGCTTCCGATGGTGTGAGCTGAGAACGATCGCAATAGCCATATCCTTTGCGGCATGCGGTGTAATTACGCAGGTGCTCTGCCGCGGCCAGTGCCTTAGTTTCCGATTGAGTTAATTGGGAGTAGTCGCAAGCCGCTCCGCCCTTCCGGCAATTCGAGAGATTGCGTTGATGCTCGGCAGTGGCGACCCCTGTTGCTTCCGATGAAGTCAGTTTTGAGCTGTCGCATAGCCCCCAGTCATCTCTGCAATTGGAGAGGTTACGCTGACGTTCGGCAATAGTCACATCCCTGGCCTCCGAAGAGGTCAGTTTGGAATGGTCGCACGATTCTAGATCGTTGGTGCAATTGGAGAGGTTGCGCTGGTGTTCGGCGAGGGCCACATTCTTTGCTTCCGACGGCGTGAGTCTGGAATGGTCGCAGGTTTCCCAGCCCTCACTGCAGTTGGAGGTATTACGCTGGTGTTCAGCGACGGCCACATCCCTGGCCTCAGACGGAGTAAGCTTGGAGTGATCGCAAGAGCCTATACCATCCATGCAGTCGGAGATATTACGCTGATGCTCGGCGACAGCTAATGCGTTCGCTTCCGGCGGAGTCAATTGGGAATGGTCGCAAGATCTGCCGCCATCCCTGCAATCGGAGATATTGCGCTGATGAGCGGCAGAAATTACCTCGCTTGCTTCCGACTGTGTCAGTCTAGAGAGGTCGCATGATCCCACGTCGCTTTTACACGCGGAGAGATTTCGCTCCTGCTCAGACTCAACCGATTGGGCGATTACAGGAACGTGCGAAAAAACTAAGCAAACGATCAGGGAACAAAGACATCTTTGGATACTAACTTTCATGCTTGGCCGCCTTTCAGATGCTGGGGAAGCGCAATTTGCACAGATGGAGGCGGGTATCCTTCCCGAAACGCACCTATGAATCACTTGACGAATTGAATTCTAAACTCAGAGCAGAAAACAATCTGTTCAAAATCGCTCATATTTTGAACAACTGTTCCGTTGAGGATGCTTCTATGACATGATTGAGGCGCTCGTACAAGTGCTCTCTAGTCGAACTGAAGACGATGGAAGAGAGGCAGCAGGAATATAGGCCCCCGGTTCGGTTCGATGTGCATTGTTACAAGTGCACCAACGAAGGAGAATACACCGGTCTGGATGTCTTTTCGTCTTACATTGAATCGAAACCAGGCAGGTTCCAGAATCGTCCCGGCTTCCAATTAATCACGGCTCGATAGCGTAAAAAGCACTTTGATGGACCCGGCTTGAGCTCTGTTCGCCGATCTGGAATTGAAGTCCGGAGCTCTTAGTGGCTGTCATCCAGAAATGCCCTGAGTCTGCGAGAGTGCGCGGGCTTGCGCAGTTTGCGTAAGGCCTTGGCTTCGATTTGACGGATGCGTTCGCGGGTGAGTGCGAACACCTTGCCAATCTCTTCCAGCGTGTGCTCGGAGCCATCTTCCAGGCCGAAGCGCATACTGACCACCTTCTCTTCCCGCACGCTCAGCGTGTGCAGTACGTGGGCTGTCTGTTCCCGCATATCCACTTTGATGATGGCCTCTGCCGGTGAAACATCGCTGTGGTTTTCAATGAGGTCGCCGAGATGGGAATTCCCATCTTCGCCCATCGGCGTCTCCAGCGAGATCGGCAACTGGGCGATCTTCTGCGCTTTGCGCACTTTGGCCGCGGGGATGTCCATCTGCCTGGCGATCTCTTCCGTGGTAGGTTCGCGGCCCAGTTCCTGGACCAGCTTGCGGGAGATGCGGTTCACCTTGTTCACCACCTCGTACATGTGCACCGGCAGGCGGATCGTGCGCGCCTGATCGGCTATGGCGCGGGAGATCGCCTGGCGAATCCACCAGGTGGCGTAGGTTGAAAATTTATAACCACGGCGATATTCAAACTTATCGACCGCCTTCATGACCCCCAGATTGCCTTCCTGAATCAAGTCGAGGAGATGAAGACCCCGGTTCATGTATTTCTTGGCGATGGAAACCACCAGGCGTAAGTTGGCTTCAATGAGCTCATGTTTCGCCCGATCTGCATCAATCGTGGCCTGAACGATTTTGCGTTTCGTGTGCTGCAAGTCTTGAAAACTCACTCCGGCATCGCCTTCCAGTCTTGCCAGGTCATGGCGATGCTGCCGTTCCGACTTACGGTATTCTTTTTGCAGCTCTTCGCTGCGCGTGGCAGCCATCTTCTTTTCCAGCTTGTTGAGCTCGTATTCGAGTGAGCGCATGACGTCCACGGTTGTTGTTATCCGGTCGCTCAGGCGCTTGAGTTCAGATTTGCTAAGCCCCAGCTTGCAGATCAGGCGTGAGATGCGAACGATCTCACGGCCCATGCGGTAGCGGCAGCGGCGGTATTCGGGCGCTTTCTTTCCCGCCGGAATGGCCGGCAATCGCTGGGCAAGCAGGTTTGCTTTTTGATAGTGCTTCTGCATCTCGTCAATGCGGCGGGTGAAGTCCTTGAGGCGGCGTTGCAAAACGTCTTCCGTGACATCTTCTTCCTCGAAGACGACCATCTCTTTGAGGGAACCTGTACCCCGCTTCAGGTTCTCGCCCATGGCAAGAATATGGCGGATCACCACCGGCGAGCGTGAAAGCGCCTTGACCACGCACAAGTGCCCGCGCTCGATGCGTTTCGCTAGTTCGACTTCGCCTTCGCGGGTGAGCAGGTCCACCATGCCCATCTGCCGCAGGTAAATACGTATGGGGTCGTCGGTCTTCTCGGGAGCGCTGGCGGCCAAATCAAGGTCGATTTCCTCGCCGCTCTCGCCATCTCTCTCAAACCCCGTTCCGTTGGCCGCAGACGGCAAGAGCGGCCGGCGCTCGAGCACATCAATACCCTGGGCGCCTAGGGTGGCGAAGAGATCATCCAGGTCTTCAGAAGAATGGGGATCGTGTGAAATCAGGCCGGGCATCTCATCCTCCTCGAGATGGTTGTTGTCTTTTTCTGCATGAATGAATTTTTTAATACCTGCCTCCGCTCCATCGTTGCTTGTGCTGGGATCCATGGTGTTCCTTTTGGGAATCGATCAACGCGGGCGCAATTTCATGCCATGAAAACGGCTTTCATTTTTATTACGTTCTTCCGGGGGAAGCGCCTCTTGCACGTCCATCGGCCTGCCGTCTAGGTCTGCGCCATTGAGCCCCTGGATGGCTTCGTTTCCCTCGTGGTCGTTGTTCATGAGCACATAGGCGAACCCCAGGGAGTCGCCGGTATTATGGCTGCGCAGAATTCCGGCCTTAAGCACTCTCCCGTAGCTTTCAAATGCCGTTTGCACCTGGGTTGCATTGGTCAGCAGATTCAAGTTTCCGACATAAATTTTTTTCATGGGCGTTTCTCCTGGCTTACGGTTTGCAAATGGAGGCCTCTAGGGGACGAGGGATTCCAATGGCTCTTGCAAAAATTCATAGACTCATGCTGTCCAATCTTGAATCGGACGGCCCGCCGTGACAGAAGAAACGAAAGTCCGGAGGGATAATGATAAGCGAGAAAGGCGACTGACACGCAGCCGCCTCAAAAGCTAACGGCTAAAGTACCTGTACATTCTCAGCCTGGAGCCCCTTGGGACCTTTGACCACGCTGAATTGAACGGACTGGCCTTCTTGCAGGCTGCGAAAGCCGTTGCTCTGGATGGCCGTATGATGCACAAAAACATCTTCGCCACTCTGGCGGCTGATAAAGCCAAACCCTTTTGAGTCGTTAAACCACTTTACTGTACCTTGTTCCATTGTGTTTTCCTTTAAGTCGATTTACGTTGAAATGAGTCGGAAGATACTGCAGGGCAGGGCTGTTAATCAGGCGAGAACTGCTCACAACCAATTCAAATTTTACGTACCCTGATCATAGCACAAAGGCCAGGCAGCGTACGAACAAACAATTTGAAGCTTCCATAGCGGTTTTGCGCCAACCTTCCTAAAATCACGAGGACTCCAAGGCTGCTCCCGTGCCATCGGTTTACGAGGAACACCGCAGCGCCGAAGCCGGGCCGTTTGACCCATGTCCGAAGTGCAAGAAATTTCCCAGCAATGAAGGAACCGCAATAATTCTGCCGGCATACGGTAAAGATCAAAGGCGGCAGATCAGCAATTCACGCTCGTAAATCATCTCAGGCGGCAGGTGCGAGTGCAGCTCGATGAAGAGCTCTTCATGGGCCATGACCTCGGAGCGCCAGGCGGCCTTGTCTACAGCTTGCAGTTCCTTGAATTTTTCCTCTGGAAAGTCGAGCCCATGCCAGTCGATATCCTTGTAGTGCGGCGTCCAGCCGATGCGGGTTTCCTGGGCCTGGGAGCGGCCGCGAACACGGTCAACAATCCACTTGAGAACGCGCATGTTTTGACCATAGCCGGGCCATAGGAAGTTGCCCTGCGCGTCTCTTCTGAACCAATTGACGTGAAAAATACGAGGCGTGACGGTGAGCGAGCGCTGCATCTTGATCCAGTGGCGAAAGTAATCGCCCATGTGATATCCGCAAAACGGCAGCATGGCCATAGGGTCGCGGCGCACCTTGTTCAGAGTTCCGCCGGCAGCCGCGGTCGTCTCTGAGCCCAAGGTAGCGCCCATGTAGACGCCGGCGCTCCAATTGAACGCCTGGTAAATCAGTGGAATGGTGGCAGCGCGGCGGCCACCGAAGATGATGGCGCTGATGGGCACACCTTGCGGATCTTGCCAGGCCGCATCAATCGTCGGACACTGCGCAGCCGGCGCGGTGAAACGTGCATTAGGGTGTGCAGCCTTCGTGCCGGTCTCTCTTGCAATTTGCGGCGTCCATCTCTTGCCCTGCCAATCCAGACACTCGGCAGGAGGCTCGTCGGTCATGCCCTCCCACCACACTCCGCCTTCAGGGGTGAGGCCGACATTGGTAAAGATGGTGTTCTTTGCAAGCGTGGCCATGGCATTAGGGTTGGTTTTGACCGAGGTGCCGGGGGCGACACCAAAAAATCCGGTCTCGGGATTGATGGCGCGCAACTGTCCGTGTTCGTCGGGACGAATCCAGGCGATGTCATCGCCCACAGTCCAGATCTTCCATCCCTCAAATCCTCTGGGTGGAATCATCATGGCGAAGTTTGTCTTTCCACATGAACTGGGGAATGCCGCGGCAACGTAGGTCTTCTCGCCCCTGGGATCTTCCACACCGACAATGGTCATGTGCTCGGCCATCCAGCCTTCGTCGTGCGCGATGTTGGAGGCGATGCGCAGACCCAGGCATTTTTTCCCCAGAAGCGCGTTTCCACCGTAACCGGAACCGTAAGACCATATCTCTCGCGTCTCCGGAAAGTGCACGATGTATTTTTCCTGGTTACAGGGCCAGGGGACATCCTCCTGGCCGGGGGCAAGCGGCGCTCCGACGCTGTGCAGGCAGGCCACCACGCGCTTCTCGTCTTTATCAATTTCACGGAATACCGGCAGGCCAATGCGGGCCATGATGCGCATGCTGGCCACGACGTAAGGCGAGTCGGTGAGTTGCACTCCGATTTGCGCCACCGGCGAATCGAGCGGGCCCATGCAGAATGGCAGCACGTACATGGTGCGTCCGCGCATGGAGCCGTCGAACAGCGCTCTTAACTTTCTGCGCATAACGAATGGGTTTTCCCAGTTATTGGTGGGGCCGGCGTTGTCTTTTGCCAGAGAGCAGATAAATGTGCGGTCCTCAACGCGGGCAACATCGCTTGGATGCGAGCGCGCGTAGTAGCAGCCAGGCCACAATTTCTGGTTCAACTTGACGAGCGTTCGGCCTTCAACCATCTGGCTACAGAGCCAGTCGTACTCCTCCTGCGAACCATCCACCCAATGAATCGCGGAAGGCTTGGTCATCTCGGCCGTTTTCTCCACCCACTTGAGCAGATGTTTATTGGTGGTAAGTGAGACAGAGGAACCGGTTTGTTTCATTGTGCCCATTCAGATTTCCTTCACAGCTATACCCAACCACGCTACAGAGTTCGCAAGCTAAATTTATGGATGCAAAATCCGGGTTGAGTGGGGAGAGACAGCAACTCTTCTTAATTATAAGTCTGGCGAGGCCAGCCGTTTCTTATATTGACTGTGTGAAGCCGTCTTTCGATTCAAACGGCCTCTGATGTGATTGCGACCTTCCGGCCCTCGCGGCACGATTGGTAGATGCTGGTGACCATCTGCAAGGCACGATATCCATCGGCGCCGGAAATTAAAGGAGCCCGGCCGGCTTTGCAGGCGTTGCCAAAATCACGCAACTGACGCTCGAAGGGCGCGAGCGAAATTGCCATAGGATCGGACGCTCCAGAGGCGCCCTGGCTGGTAACGGGAGCAGGATCGCCGTGGTCGTCCTGCACATCCCAGGCGGTAAGTTTGTCGCCGGTGACAATCGCCGTGCCTTTGGTTCCGTGAAACTCCAGTCTCTCAGGGTAGCCGGGCCAGAGCGCCGTCGATGCTTGAATTACTCCGGTCGCGCCCGAAGAATAGCGAAGCAACGCATTGATCAGGTCTTCCGATTCGATCTTGTGCAGCGCGCCCAACCGCCAGTATCCGAAGACTTCGTTGACTGCGCCGACCAGAAATAAGAGTAAGTCGACCTGATGGATTGCCTGGTTGATCAGCGCGCCTCCGCCTTCGGTCGCCCAACTGCCTTTAATCGGACGGCTGTAATATTCCGCCGACCGATACCATTTCACATAAGCGTCAGCCTGCAGGATTTTTCCCAGCCGGCCATCAGCGATGGCTTTTTTCAGGAACAGGCTGGAATCGTCGAAGCGATGCTGGCTGACCACGCCGAGCTGAATGCCCGCCTTGCGGGCAATCTCGATCATCTTGCGGGCGGTGTCGAGATTGGTGGCGATTGGTTTTTGTACGAGAACGTGTTTCTTCGTCTGCGCGCAAATCTCCAGAGGCTGCAAGCGGAAGTCGGGGAAGGTGCATACATCCACATAATCCACGCGCGGATGCCGGCATACTTCTTCGTACGTTGCCATAAACTCGGCGCCGGTCTCGTTCGCGAACTGTTTTCCCTTTATGGCGTTGGTATTGGTGCAGACGGTTACTTCATAACCGATATTCTTGTAAGCCTGAGCATGCTTCCGGGAGATGGCTCCTGTCCCAATGATCCCCACTCGCACGTGGTTTTCTCCTTATACTATGACGGAACTTTCAAGTGTAAAAGACAACCACAAAGGGCACAAAGGGATACACACAAAGGGCACAAAGGAATTTATGCGGCATACAGTTTACGGCTGCAAGGCTTGCACAGCCGAAGGGTGAACCTGCTCGTTTTGGATCTGGGATGCATCCCATCCGCCGCCGAGAGCTTTCACCAGAAACACGGAAGTAACCATCTGCTGGCCTAATAGTTGAGTGGCAAGCCGCTCATTGGAGAGCAGAGTGGTTTGCGCGGTGATGACATCCAGGTATGTGGTCACGCCACCGACGTAGCGGTTGTTGGCCAGGTCGAGGGCGCGGCGGGCATCTTCAACCGCGGCATTCTGGGCTACCGACGCTTGCGACAGAGCGTTCAATCCGGATAAGCCGTCTTCCACCTCCTGAAAGGCAGTCAGCACAGACTGACGATAATCAGCCACCGAGGCGTTGTACGATGATTTTGCGGCAGCGAGGTTTGCGCGATTGCGTCCGCCATTCAAGACCGGTTGCAACAGATCGCTGCCCACCGCCCAGAATGCGCTGGGTGCGGAGACCAGCGCAGTGATGTCGCGGCTTTGCAGGCCTCCGCTTCCGGTGAGGCTGATATTAGGATAGAACGCCGCAGTGGCCACTCCCACCAACGCGTTCTCCTGCGCCATAGTGCGTTCGGCTGCGGCAACATCAGGCCTGCGCTCCAGGACATCGGATGGTACCCCAAGCGGAACCGGCGGCGGGGTTGCACGCAGCGGAGCCGAGGGCACGCTGAAGCTCGAGGCCGGAGTTCCCACCAGCAAGGCGATGGCGTGCTCAAACTGATCGCGCTGCTGTTGCAGCAGGTGCAACTGAGAAACCGTGGAGTCAAGCACGGTCGCCTGCTGGGCCACTTCGAGTCCGGAGGCGATGCCGCCGTTGTGGCGGTCCTGAACAAGCTCCAGACCTTTCTGCTGATATTTGATTGCTTCCTGTACGACTACGATTTCCGCGTCCAGTTCGTGAATCGTGAAGTAATCGGCCGCGAGCTCTGCGGTGAGGACCAGTTGTGTGTTCTGCAGAGTAGCCGCGGTGGATTGCAGGGAAGCGTTGGCGGCTTCGAGGTTGCGGCGCACGCGGCCAAACAGGTCAAGTTCGTAACTCAGGGAAAATGGAACCTCAAAGTTGTTTTGCGTGACCGGAACCGTAGGCACAACGGTACTTACCACGGGGCGATTGCCGGAGAGCCGCTGCCTGGCGGCAAGCGGGTCAGCATTGAGCTGCGGGAAATATCCCGCCGACGCAACTCTCGCCAGCGACCGCGCCTGTTCGAGCCGTTGCTGGGCTGCTTCGAGCGATTGATTTGTCTTCAGCAGTTGCTGTTCATAACCGTTGAGCTGATCATCCTTGAAGATCTGCCACCACGCGCCTTTTGGAATAGAATCTTTAGGCGCGGCAGGTTGCCAGGGAGGGGAAGTCTTCCAGGCAACAGACGTTGGCGCGGTGGGGCGCTGGTATCGCGGGCCGACGGCACAGCCTGCCAGCCATGCGCCAGACATCGCTATGGCTATGGTTGCCAGTCGCCAGCGCTTCATTTCTTCTGTTCTCCAGTGCTGGAGGCTGTGACGTTCACCTGCTCGCCATCTTCGAGTGAATCGGAAGGATTAATAATGACGCGATCTTCGGTGCTCAAGCCGCTGACGACTTCAAGCGTGGAGCCATAGTCGCGACCTATGGTGATCGGCCGCAGGTGAACTTTGTTATCGTCACCGACCACGGCGACCCTCGGACCCTCCGCCCGGAAGAGCATCGCATTTACCGGGACGGTAACTTTACGCGCCTCGGGCGTGTAGTTGGCAACATCGAAATGGACTTGCCCAAACGAACCCGGCAGCAGTTGCCCCTGGGTGTTGGGGACATCAACCTCGGTGAGCAACGTGCGCGTGGCTGGATCAATCGCCTTCGCGGTGCGGGTCACCTGGCCGGAGAACTTTTGTCCGGGTATTTCCTGCAATGTGATCGCAGCCTTGGTCCCGGTTTTGATCGCCAGAGCATAGCTTTGCGGCACATCCACGTAGACGCGCAGAGTATCAACCTTGGCCACATCGAACATCTCACGGCCACCGGCGCCGGCATTGATGAGCACACCCGGATCTACGTTGCGCCTGGTGACCACGCCGGAAAATGGAGCATAAACATTCTTGAATGATTCAAGCTGCTCAAGCCGGCGGACGTTGGCTTCGGCGGCGGCCAGGTTCGCCTGGCTCTGCTGATATCCACTGGTTTGCTGGTCAGCTTCCTGCTGCGAGACGGAATCGCTCTTGCGCAAATTCTCCCAGCGCTGCGAAGAGATCTGCGCCAACTGGAGCTGGGCCTGCACCTGCTGCCGCGCTGCGCGCGCCTGTGACAACTCCTGGTCCAGTTCCGGGGTATCGATCTGCGCCAGCAGTTCGCCCTGCTTTACTCGGCTGCCAATATCTTTGAACCAGCGCCGCACATAACCGCTGGTGCGCGCGTAGATGGGCGATTCCTCATAAGCTTGCAGAGTGCCGGGCAACAGAAGCTCTTCTTCAGAAGGCTCGGCAACAGGATGCACCGTGATAACCGCCGGCACGGAATTCTTCTCCGTCTCTTTGGCCAGGGCCTGTCTTTCCAAAATTCGATCGACCATTGCGATTGCGCCGGCAAACAAAAGCACCGACAGCACCACTACCACAATCAGCTTTGCCTGCCGCGCGGGGGCGGGCGGCAGATCGGGACAATGCTCGATCTCGGGTGGCCGGCGATGGCCTTCTTCGTGAGACTGCACCGTGCTGGTTTCCGGCTCTGTCATCTTCATTGATTCTCTCATTAGTTACGGTCCGCCTGCCGGGCTTGCCTGCGGGTGTGGATGATGGCAAACACCGAGGGGACAAAAAATAGCGTGGCCACAGTTGCAAACATCAGGCCGCCGATGACAGCGCGTCCCAGCGGCGCGTTCTGCTCGCCGCCTTCGCCCAGACCCAGGGCCATGGGCAACATGCCCAGGATCATCGCCAGTGCCGTCATAATCACAGGCCGGATGCGGGTAAAGCCGGCTTCCACTGCGGCCCGCACCGGCGGCACGCCCAACTCCATTTGATCGCGCGCAAACGAAACCATGAGGATCGAATTTGCCGTGGCTACTCCCATGCACATCACCGCTCCCGTAAGCGATGGGACGCTTAAGGTAGTGTGGGTGAGCAACAGCATCCAGGCAATGCCGGCCAGCGCTCCCGGCAATGCCGTAATAATGATGAAAGGGTCGAGCCATGACTGGAAGTTCACCACGATCAATAGGTAGACCAGCAAAATGGCCATCAGCAGGCCGATGCTCAGGCCGATAAAAGACGATCGCATGGTTTCCACCTGGCCACGCACGATGATGCGAGTGCCGCGCGGCAGGTTCTTCTGGAAGGGCTCAAGGACTTTCATGGTGTCAGAGGCGACTGCGCCGAGGTCACGTCCTTGCGTGCTGGCGTAAACGTCAATGACCGGCTGCACGTTGTAATGAGTCACCACCGCCGGACGCGCCGTGGGCGACACGTTCACCAGGTTGCTGAGCACCTGCTGGGACTGGGTTGCCGGATTATTGACAGGCGTATTCATCAAATCCTGCAATGATGTCATGCGGTATTGCGGAACCTGCACGGCAACGGAATAGGTGACGCCGTTTTTGGGATTGAGCCAGTAATTCGGCGTGGTCTGCGAGCTGCCGCTCAGCGATATCAGGACGCTTTGCGCCACGTCGCGGGCATTCATGCCAACCTGGGTGACGCGCGTGCGGTCAATATCCATGCGCAGTGTGGGAAGGTCCATCATCTGCTGCACATGCACATCAGCCGCGCCCGAGATATGCCGCATTCGATTGGCGATCTGCTGCGCGATAGCGTAGTTTTTATCGGTGTCGTTGCCTACAAGCTGCACATCAATTGGCGCCGGCAAACCGAAGTTCAGGATCTGGCTCACGATGTCGGCAGGCTGGAAGAAAAACTCAACTCCGGGGAATTTTTGGGGCAGCTCATCGCGCAGTTGCTTGATATAGCCCGCGGTCGAGTGGTGATGGTCGGGATTGAGCGCGATCTGAATTTCGGCATCGCTTGTGCCGATGACCCCGGAATTGCTGTAAGAAAGATTCAAGCCGGAGTAGGGCACGCCGATGTTATCCAGCACGGTCTGCACTTCTTCCGGCGGTATGGTTTGCCGCAAAGCCTGCTCTACCTCATCGCACAGCCGGGCCGTTTCCTCCACTCTGAGTCCGGGACGGGCGCGCAGGTGCAAGCGAATCAGGCCGGCATCCACGGAAGGGAAGAAGTCCTGCCCAAGAACAAAGGCCAATCCCAGGGAAAGCACGCAGAAGCCGGCAAAGCAGACGGCGAAAAGCTTGCGGTGTTCGAGAGTTGTTTCCAGAAGCTGCTCGTATCCGCAGCGAAACCTGTGGAACGCATTTTCAAATCCGCGCTGGAATCGGCCCAGAGATGTTTTGGGGCTTTCGCTGCGGTGTTCGTGGCCGCGCATTATGTACATTACCAATGTGGGAATCAGGGTGCGCGAGAGGAAATAAGAGGCCAGCATGGCGAACACGACCGCTTCCGCCAGCGGCACGAACAGAAACTTGGCCACGCCGGTCAGGAAAAACATGGGAACGAACACAATGCAGATGGAAAGGGTAGAGACGAAGGCCGGCACCGCAATCTGCTGGGCGCCATCGAGGATGGCCTGCTTCATCTCTTTGCCCATAGCCAGGTTGCGCTCAATATTTTCGATTTCCACAGTGGCGTCATCCACCAGGATGCCTACCGCAAGGGCCAGCCCGCCCAGCGTCATGATGTTGATGGTCTCGCCCAGCGCGCTCAGTAAAATGACAGAGACGGCGATCGAGAGCGGAATAGAAATCGTTATGACGATGGTTGGACGCCAGTCCCCAAGAAAGACCAGGATCATGATTGCGGTCAGCAACGCGGCGATGGCCGCTTCGCGCAAAACGCCGGCGATGGATGCGCGTACAAATAGAGACTGATCGAACAGCGGTTTGATCTGCAGCTCTGGAGGCAAAGATTGGGCAGCAATCGGAACCACGCCCTTGACGGCGTTGATGATGTCGAGCGTCGAGGCGTTCCCGATCTTCATAACCGACATCAGCGCGCCGCGCGTGCCATCCTGGCGAACGATATTGGTCTGCGGAGAGAACCCGTCGCGGACGTGCGCCACATCACGCATATACAGAGTTGATCCGTTTACCGTCTTCACCGGCAGAGCGTTCAGCTCTTCGATGGTCTCCGGCGTACCGTTCATTTCGACCGGGTACTCCAAAGCCCCGATTTTTGTTGTGCCCGAGGGCAAAACCAGATTCTGCGCGTTTACCGCATTGACGATGTCAACCGGCGCCAGTCCATAGGCCTGGAGTTTGGCGAGGTCGAGATCCACCTGAATCTGGCGTTGCTTCCCGCCGTAGGGAAAGGGCAGCGACGCACCCGGCACCGTGGCCAGTTGCGAACGCAGAAAACTGTTACCCAGGTCGAACAGCTCCTGCTCGGGGAGTGTCTTGCTGCTGAGTCCAAGCTGAATGATCGGCGTGGAAGAAGCCGTATAAGTAACCACCAGTGGCGGCGTAGTGCCGGGAGGCAACTGGCGCGTTACCGTTTGCATGATCGCGGTGACTTGCGACAGCGCCAACTGAACGTTGGTGCCAGGGCGGAAAAAAATCTTGATCACCCCCACACCATTGAGCGATTGCGATTCAATATGCTCAATATCGTTGACTGTGATGGTGATGCCGCGCTCGGCTATGGTGACAACGCGATCTGACATATCCTTTGGCGCCAGCCCGCTGTAGTTCCAGACCACGCTGATGACGGGAATATTAATGTCGGGAAAGATGTCGGTGGGAGTGCGGTAAACGACCAAGGGCGTCAAAATGATAATAATCAGCGCCATTACAACGAAGGTGTATGGCCGCCTTAGAGCTAACGCTACGATCCACATCGCTTGCCGCCCTCTTGGAATTAACTAGATCCGGAGTCTTTCAGCCCTGGTCCCAAACTTAGAGTGAATAGATTAAAAACAAGACGTATCGGATTCAAATTTCGATTTTATGTTAAGGTTGCTGTATGCGGCAACTGGGCAATGCCGTCTACGAACGGTCGAGCAATGGCACGCAAAGCAGGCGTACGCCAGGCCGCCCTCGCAGCGAACAGGCGAGGCGGGCCATACTGCATAGTACATTAATCTTGCTGCGGGAGACGGGTTTCCCGGAACTCTATATCGAAGCCATAGCTGCCCACGCCAATGTGAGCAAGGCCACCGTTTACCGCTGGTGGCCGAATAAAGCCGCCCTGGTTGCTGATGCGTTCTTCTCGGTCACCGACGCGAAGCTGCGATTTCCAGATACCGGCTCGGTTCGTACCGATCTGAACCTGCAGATGAAGCAACTGGTGCGAATCTTTCGCGGCAAAGAAGGACGCACGGTGGCCGCCTTGATTGGCGGTGGGCAGTCGGATCCGGAACTCATTGACGCCTTCCGCACGCGCTTCCTGAGACCCCGGAGGCAAGAGGCGTATGAGACGTTACGCCGCGGCATGCAACGAGGAGAATTGCCCGCCAACCTCAATATGGACCTTTTGCTCGACACGCTCTACGGGGCAATCTACTTTCGGTTTCTTATCCGCCACGCTTCTCTTTCCGACGCATTCATTAACGATCTTTGCAGGATTGTTGTAGACGCCGTGATCATCAAGAAGCCGCAGACGGTTTCGTAATTTCCGCAACTACCTTCAGCTCATTGCGAACTGCATTGCCTGGCATAAGTTGACGCTCAAGAATTTGCCATCCTTAAACTTAAGCCAAGGATCCGGAAATTTGTAATTGATGTATAGGGGTTGAATGCTGACCGCTGACTGCTGATTGCTGATTGCTGATTGCTGATTGCTGATTGCTGATTGCTGATTGCTGATTGCTGATTGCTAATTCGTCCCCACCGGCACCGCGCCGCTTTTGCGCGAGAGCATTTCACCGATCCGTTTCATCTGCGCTCCCACGCCACGCAATTTTTCTTCAATGCGTTCATAGCCGCGGTCAATGTGATACACGCGGTCAATGATGGTTTCGCCATCGGCCACCAGCGCGGCCAGAACCAGCGAGGCCGAAGCGCGCAAGTCCGAAGCCAGGACCGCGGCCGAGCTTAAAGGAGTTTTTCCTCGCACCACGGCACGACGTCCTTCGATCTTGATGTTGGCCCCCATGCGTACCAGCTCTTGCGCGTGCATGAAGCGGTTCTCGAAGATATTTTCTGTGATGATGGAAGTGCCGTCCGCCTGCGTGGCCAGGGTCATATATTGCGCCTGCATGTCGGTGGGGAAGCCGGGATACTCCTCGGTGCTCATATCCACGGCTTTGATGGAATTGCTGTTGCCGGCGATCACGCGCACCGCGTCCGCGGATTCATGAATGGTGATGCCGACCTCCTGCAGTTTTTGCAGGAGCGCACCCAGGTGTTTCGGCTCGCAGTTGGCGACCATCAAATCGCCCCCGGTCAGCGCGCCGGCAATGATAAAAGTGCCGGCCTCGATGCGGTCGGGAATAATGCGATGCCGGGCGCCATGTAGCTTTTCCACGCCTTGAATGCGGATCGTCCCCGTCCCCGCGCCTTCAATCTTTGCGCCCATCTTATTGAGCAGCGCGGCCAGGTCTGAAACCTCAGGTTCGCGGGCGCAGTTTTCCATCATGGTTTCGCCCTCGGCAAGAGCTGCGGCCATCATCAGGTCTTCGGTGCCGGTGACGGTGATCTTGTCGAAGACAATGCGATTGCCGCGCAGGCGTTCGACGCGGGCTTCAACATAGCCGTGCTCCTGGGTGATAGCAGCGCCCAGCCGCTCCAGGCCTTTGATGTGCAGGTCAATGGGACGCGCTCCAATGGCACAGCCTCCAGGCAGCGAGACGCGCGCGCATCCGGTACGCGCCACCAGCGGCCCCAAAACCAGTGTGGATGCGCGCATGGTTTTCACCAGCTCGTAAGAGGCTTCAGGCGTTGTGCTCAGGTTCTTGCAGCTGATGGTGGTGCGGTGATGAGCCCGCCCATAGCCGAGTTCCACTTCGGCGCCCATGGCCACTAGAAGTTTGCGCGTGGTCCCAATGTCGCGCACGTCGGGAATATTTTCCAGAATTACTGGCTCATCGGTGAGCAGGGCAGCCGCCATGGCGGGAAGGGCGGCATTTTTTGCGCCGCTTACGCGAATGGTTCCCAGCAGCGGATTGCCGCCGCGAATGACGAATTTATCCATTGTCGTTTTCCGTTTCTATATTTCCGCCGTGGCTAATTCATTGTATGAGAACTACCGTGGAAGAGCACGGCTTTCGGAGCTTTGCGGAAAAGCCTCACGGTGGCATGTTTGCATTGTCATTCCGAGGAGCAAGGCGTTCTTACCCTGCCCCGAGCGAAGCCGAGGGGAGGAATCCCTATGAGCTTCCAGGGTTTATGCGTGGCACACCATAAGTCCTCGACACGATAGGGATTCCTCTCCCGCTTCGCGGGAGCGGAATGACAAAGAAATTAACTTTTCCGTATCTAAATGCCATATCTGTTTTTACTTGCTATCCAGCGCCGCCTCCACTGCCTGCCGCACATTTCCCCGGACGCTCCGTAATAACTTTTCCGCCGCTTGCCGCTGCACATGCCCCAGCAGCATCACCAGAGCCACGGGGACGCTCTTTCCCGAAGCTTTAAGCGCCCGCACAGCGTTCGCCCGCGATATTTTGGCCAGGGTTTGCAGAATGCCCATGCCGCGCTCGGTCAGCTTTGAGTTTTTTGGAGTTACGTTCACCATCAGGTTGTCAAAAACGTATCCCAGCCGCGTCATGGCGCCGGTGGTGAGCATGTTCAGAATCAGTTTTTGCGCCGTGCCTGCCTTCAAGCGGGTCGAGCCCGTGACCACTTCCGGTCCGACGGCAGCCACAATTGCGATATCAGCCACGCGCGCCAGCGGCGTATTGTAATTGCAGGTCACAGCGACGGTATAAGCCCCGCGTTTGCGCGCAAATTGCAGCGCAGCAACGGTGTATGGAGTGCATCCGCTGGCGGCCAGTCCCACCACCACGTCGCGCCTGGTCGGCCTGCGCCTGGCCAGGTCCCGTTGTCCTTCCTGGCGTGAGTCTTCGCTCGATTCTGTCGATCTGCCCAGGGCTTTATCTCCGCCCGCCATCACGTACTGCACAGTCTTCGGATCGATATTGAATGTTGGCGCGCACTCGGCGGCATCGAGCGCCGCCAGCCGGCCGCTGGTGCCCGCTCCTACATAGATCAGACGTCCGCCTGCGCCGATGGCGCGCGCAATTGCTTCCATGGCCTGCGCGATCTGCGGCAACGCGTGGGCTACAGCTCCTGCAACTTTGCGATCTTCACGGTTGATGATCCGGGCGATTTCGGCTGCCGAGCGCAAATCCAGGTGCCGCGAAGCCCGGTTGCGCTGTTCTGTGCTGAGTTTGTGGAGCAGGTTACGAGGGCTCATTAGGTTTTGTTGTTATTTCAAAGCTTCCAGTATCGCATCGTGGAAGGCCGGGCGCACCGTTTTGATTTTGTCAGAAGCCCGGTCGGGCCAGGTGCGGTTGGTCAGCAAGGTCACTGAGAGCTGGCGCTCAGGATCGATCCAGAGCGAAGTTCCGGTATAGCCCAGATGGCCGTAAGATTTTGGCGAGAAATGTTTTCCCGATTGCGAAGGCGGCGTGGGCGTATCCCAACCTAATGCGTACGATCCCGGTGTGGAAGAGTCGCGGGTGGTGAATAACTCCACTGTTTCTTTTTTAAGAATCGGCGCTCCTCCGTCGAGCATGCATTGCGCAAACAGGGCCACATCGTGGGCGCCGGCGAACAGCCCGGCATGTCCAGAGACTCCGCGCAGGATGCTGGCATTCTCATCGTGGACTTCGCCGTGCACAACCCGTTTGCGGAAGGAGCGGTCATTCACCGTGGGCGGAATGTGTTGCTTCCAGCTCAGCGGCGGATTGTAGGTAGTTGTACGCATTCCCAGCGGCTTGAAAATCTCCTTACGGCACGAGATTTCCAGAGGCTCACCCGTAGTGCGTGCCAGCAATTCACCCAGGATAATGAAACCGATATCGCTATAATCGCCGCGCGTTCCCGGATCTGCGGCAAGAGGAGCCCGGAAAGCAGTTTCTGCCAGCCGTTCGCGATCGTGGGCCTGTTCGAAGAGCCGCAGGTAGGCGGGCAATCCGGAGGTGTGGTTTAGCAGCATCCTGATGGTCACCTGCTCCCGCCGCGGATCGCTGCCCGCGAATTCGGGAATGGTTTCCTTGACCGGCATATCCAGGCGCAGCTTTCGCCGCTCATGCAGGATCATGACCAGGGTTGTGGTTGCGATGACTTTAGTTACAGATGCGAGATCATAGATTGTGTTTTCGTCTACAGCCTGGGCGCCGGCATCGTAAGTGAAACGGCCTACGCCGGCCAGAGCGACTAATTCATTGCGGTGGGTCACGGCCACGGACGCCCCAGGGAAGGCAGATTCTGCCACGCCCTGCTTCAATATTTCAAGGGCGCGTGCAAAACGTTGTGCCTGCCCGCTGTAGGCGTTCTTCAGGGAAACAGGATTATTCCAGGGTAGCAGTGCGCAGGACCGTTCCTTTCAGCGGAATCTCTATTCTACACGCAGCGATTTTACACGCCGCTTGCCTGAATATCCCTGCGGCTTTATAAAAGACCAGACACATTATGCGCAAAAGGCGTACCTCATCTGTTCTTCTTGCCATCAGTCTTGTCTTGTTTCTCGCCTCGTTTGCGCTGGGTGAGGACACCGAAAAGCGCGACCCACGGTTTACCGTCGTAGACGGCATTGTCGAGCAGGCCGTCGCTACCGGACAAATCCCTGGCGCGGTTGTCCTGGTAGGGCACAAGGGTGAAGTCGTGTACCGGCGCGCCTTCGGCTCCCGGTCTATCGAGCCCCGCCGCGAGCCCATGACCCTGGACACAATTTTCGATCTGGCTTCACTTACCAAGTCCGTTGCCACCGCGCCTTCTATCATGCGCATGGTCCAGCTCGGGCAAGTGAGGCTGAACGATCCCGTGGCCCACTATCTTCCCGAATTCGGACGCAACGGCAAAGAAGAGATCACCATCCGCCAGTTGCTGACCCACTTCTCGGGACTGCGCGACGATATTGACCTGAATCCGCCCTGGCAGGGAAAGCAGCGGGCCTTCGAGTTGGCGTTTGACGAAAAGCCAATTTCACCGCCCGGCTCGCAATTTCACTACAGCGACACTAACTACATCGTTCTAGGCGCGCTGCTTGAGCGCCTCTCGGGCATGTCGCTGAAGGAATACTCCGAAGCGCATATTTTCCGTGTGCTGCACATGGCGCACACCGCGTTTCTGCCTCCGCAGCCGTGGCTGCCGCAGATCGCGCCTACGCAATATGACGAGCGCGGCGTCATGCTGCGTGGCGTAGTTCACGATCCCCGGGCGCGCCGTATGGGCGGCATCGCCGGCCATGCCGGCCTGTTTTCCACGGCGGATGATCTCAGCCGCTTCGCCCAGGCGCTGCTCGATGGCGACAAAATCCTCTCCCCGGAAATTATCGAGAAGATGACCACACCGCAGCAGCCGGCCAATTCCACAATTCTCCGCGGCCTGGGATGGGACATTGATTCTCCTTTTTCCAGCAACCGCGGCGACCTGCTGCCTGTCGGCTCCTACGGCCATACCGGATTTACCGGAACTTCTCTCTGGATCGACCCGTTTACCCAGACCTACATCATTATCCTGAGCAACGCCGTGCATCCTCGCGGTGGCGCGAGCACGGTCTCGCTGCGCTCGCGCGTGGCCACTGCGGTTGCCGATGCCTTGCAGCTTGATATTAAAGATGAGGACAAGGCCAAACTTGCCGCCATCACCGGTTACAACGAAACTCTGGCCGGCGAGAGGCGGCTGGCAATCCGCAACGGCTCGGTCCTGACGGGAATCGATGTGCTTGAGGCGCAAAATTTTTCTTCATTGCGGAATTCAAAAAGCACAACACCTCGCCGCATCGGCCTGCTTACCAACCAGACCGGAGTTGACGCCCAGGGACGCCGCACCATTGACGTACTCTCCCAGGCCCCAGGGATTCAGCTAACGGCGATTTTTGCTCCGGAGCACGGCGCGACCGGCCAGGTGGATACGACCGATGTGGGAAACTCCATAGACGCCGCCACGCATGTTCCAATCTACAGCGTTTACGGCGCGACCGATGTGCAGCGCCATCCTCCGCTGGATGTGCTTAAAAACCTGGACGCAGTTGTGATTGACCTGCAGGACGCCGGCGTCCGCTTCTATACCTACGAAACCACGATGGGATTTTTTCTGGAATCGGCAGCCAAGGCTGGAATTGAAGTCATCGTGCTCGACCGTCCTAATCCTGTCACCGGCTCGTTTGTACAAGGCCCGCTGGCAGACAGCGCTCATCTTGCTTTTACCAGCTACCATCCTGTGCCGGTTCGCCACGGCATGACCATGGGCGAGCTGGCCCGCATGTTCAACAGCGAGCGCAAGATTGGCGCAAGGCTCATGGTGGTTCCCATGCAAGGCTGGCTGCGCGGCGACTGGTTCGACTCGACTTCGGTCGCGTGGGTGAATCCTTCGCCTAATTTGCGCAGCCTGAATGAAGCGACTTTATATCCCGGCGTGGCGCTGGTCGAAGGAACAAACGTTTCCGTAGGGCGGGGAACCGACACTCCGTTTGAAATCTTAGGCGCGCCATGGATCAACGCTCGCCAGCTGGCCGGCTATCTCAACGCCCGCGATTTGGCTGGAATCCGTTTCGTTCCCACCAGCTTTACGCCCGCTTCCAGCAACTATGCCAACCAGCTTTGCCAGGGCGTGAGCATGGTTGTGACCGACCGCAACGTACTGGATTCTCCCGAAATGGGAATCGAGCTGGCCTCGGCCCTACACGCGCTTTATCCTAACGATTACAAGATCGACCGCATGATCGAAATCCTCGCCAACCAGAAGGCCTTCGATGCGCTCGTTGCCGGCGAAGACCCGCGCCGCATCGCCGAAGACTGGCAGGACGAGGTGGAGAGCTTCGAGAAGCAACGGGCGCCATATCTGCTCTATCGCTGAATGGATTGGTCATTGAATCATCGGGTCATCGGGTCATTGGAAGACCAAAGGATTGCTTTTTTACCGCGGAGGGCTGAGAAGATAGAGCAAGTCTTTGGGCGCAAGTTGCATCCATCCACCGCGAGTCTGGGTATCCAGAGCCAAAAACCGCTCGATGTAAGAAAATAGATCATGACCTCTGTGCGCATAGACAAGTGGCTTTGGGCGGCCAGATTCTTCAAGACGCGGGCACTCGCGGCGCGCGCTTGTGAACTTGGCCGGATTCAATCGAACGGGCAGCCCGTCAAGCCTGCCCGCGAGGTCCGGATTGGGGATATGTTGCGCGTGATCAACGACGGCGGCGAGTTTCAGGTTGAGGTGCTGCTTCTCAGCCAGGTGCGCGGCCCCGCATCGGTTGCGCAAACCCTCTATCGCGAGACCGATGAGAGCCGGGAGCTGCGCCTGAAGGCGGCAGCAGAACGCAAGGCGATGAAACAGTTCGAAGAGCTGCCCGCAGGCAGACCGTCAAAACGCGATCGCCGGAAGATTATCCAGTTCAGGGGCAGGGCTTGACTTGCAGCTCCGGTAGCATTCCAGTGTTCCACCCTAAAAACGCGCAGGAGAGGAAAATGACAAAATTCATCATTCCTGAGAAGAGAAAGAAAAAAGTTGTCGCATAAATATTTCTATGCAAGGAACGGATTGGAATCCGTTCCTAGCATGCGCAATAAGCTAAGAAAGCGCAGGAACGGGGTACAATTGGCCTTCGCGACTGTTTTCGGACCCAGATCGAGAAATAATGTGAGCTGCTGGCTAACTCTAAAGGCGTTTTTTGGCGTCTAAGAGCAGCAGGAACCCCATATCTCAACAATCCAGGAGACGCAGCGAGCTACGTCTTTATAGGATTAATGAACGCAGAGGAGAGTTTTATGATTCGTCTTGCATGCGTGCTTTTGCTCAGCTCTGTTATGGCATTCGCTCAAGCTCCGGCCCAAAACCAGGGTTCAGCGAATCAGGCTCCAGCCCAGAGCAACGGTCCCGATCAACCTTACTATGATGGCAAGCCTCAGCCTGCGCCCTTGACCCAGCCGGTTACGCCTGGGCCGGATGCGGTCACGGTTCCTGCCGGCACCAAGATTCCACTGCGGCTGGAGAACTCCATCTCTACCAAGTCGGCGCGTCCGGGCGACGGAGTCTACCTGCGCACTATATTTCCGGTAGCGGTCAATAATACCATGGCCATTCCTGTCGGCACCTACGTTCAGGGTGTAATCACCGAAGTCAAGCGGCCGGGACGCGTCAGCGGACGCGCCGAGGTGCTCTTCCGCTTTACTACGCTCATCTACCCCGATGGGTACACGTTCAACATACCAGGCGCGCTCAACAACGTCCCGGGAGCGGAGAATTCCACGGTCAAAGATAAAGAAGGCACAGTGCAGGCCAATGGCACCAAAGGACGCGATACCGCCACCATTGCCGAATCTACAGGCGGCGGCGCAGCAGTGGGTGCTATTGCCGACGGCGCGAAAGGCGCGGGAATTGGCGCCGGAGCGGGCGGGATGGTTGGCCTGGCCACGGTGCTGCTGACCCGCGGCAACGACGTCCGCCTGGAGCAGGGCACCACGGTTGAAATGGTGCTGCAACGGGCGCTGGTATTGGACGATGTCAATTCGCACACGCGTTACTACTCCGGGCCTCCGCTTACACAGTCGTCTCGCCGATTTACTATTCCAGACAGGAACCGGCGGACTGATGATCATCCGGTGGTACTCACGCCCGCGCCGCCCGAGCGGTACTAAGTCGAAGTTCGATTTACGATTGACGATTTTGGGATACTGATGGCCGGCGATAATCTTGACGAAGCTCTTAGAGAGATCGTTCTCCTGCAACTGCAATGCTCAGCAGTGCAGCTTGTGGATGGAGAATATCAATCCTGCGTGAGGCAGCGCGGGCACGAGGGCGAGCATAGAAACCTCGCTGGCGAAGTATGGAAAGACTAGGAAGTCGGAATTTACGATTTACCGATTTTCCTAAGATGCTCGGCATAATGAATCAAATCGAAAATCAAAAATCGTAAGTCAGACTTTTTATTTCATCCCGAACAGCGTATTTACGTGCGCCGTGACTGTGACCTTTTGCGCTCCAAACTCTTCGGTCGGAGCCGGCGGCGCGGGGGCTGCTTCCGCGGCGCGCATGGCTGACATGACCATAGGACGGGGCCTGGGTTGCTCGTAGGTATCCACTGAGGCGTAGAGGAGCTGGCTTACGGTTTTGCCGGCGGCCCCGGCTATGGTCTCGGCTGAAGCGCGCGCCCGCTGATAGGCATCCTGCACGGCTTTTTGCTTGGCGGCGTCAATATTTTCCAGGGTATAACTCAACGATTGGTCGCCGCTGATGTCAATATCCCCGAGTCCCTGTACCAGGGGGGCAATCTTGGCAAAATCCTTGATCTTTACCGATACGTTTGAACTGACGCGGTACCCCACAATTTTCCGCTTGGGATCGCGGTAATCGTAGACGGGCTGAAATTCGAAAGAAGAGAGCTGGGCCGATTTGGGATCGATGCCGTCGCTCTTCAGCAGTTGCCGCACCTGCTCGGCGGCGCGGCTGGCATGGTCATAGGCGTCTTTGGAGTTCGTTTCTTGCGCCGCGATATTGAATTGCACCAGCGCCGTATCGGGATCGGCCTCGTATTTTCCGTCGGCGCCGACGTAGAGCGTGTTCTGCTCCACTGTGGGGGCAGGTTGTTGCTGCGCAAACGCAGCAATGCAAGACAACAGCAGCAAAATTACCAGGCAATAGCGACGCATAACGTTCTCCTTCGACTGGATTATACCGGTTTAGGGATTTTCGATTGAAGAAGCACGATGTAAGATTTTTTGCGGATTCAGCAAGAAATTAGAACTCATCTATTTAGAACCAAGAACGAACCGCCGTGCGGGAAGGCCGGGGCAAGGGTCGAAGTCCGGCCTTCATCGTGCGGCGGTTCTGTTGTAACGCCGTTCGCCGTCAAAGCCGACTTTGGCTTTGCGGATATAAGAGCAATGCAGCAGATTCCAGGTAATCTCGCTTGCATTGATTGGATGCCGCCGGATGCTTGAATGGCTGTATGGTGGTGGCTGACAGATGGACATGGCTGCGAACACGCAAAGGTACTATTTTTTGGGGATGAATTTTGCAACTTTAGTACTGTGGATGTGTCCAGATAAGTGAGGTATGGTAAGAATCGTGGCTGCGACATCAGTTAAAGTCAGGCCACTATATCTGATGGAGTAGCAGTAATGAAGAATTGGATTTTGCCGCTTGCGGTCTTCGGGATGGGAAGCCTGGGGGTGCTGGCATTGACGGATAGGGGATTGGAAGTGGTCCGCTGGACCGTGCAACGGATTACGGAAGCTCCGATACGGTTTGTGGAGTGGAATGAAGCCGCACAGCATGAATTGGATCGGCTGCAGAAGGCGCTGAACGAGATGGCCAGTTCACTGGAAGTCTGAAGTTAGAAGTATGATTTACGAATTGTGATTTACGAATTTCGATTTATGATTTTCGATTTCAGCAAAGGCAATCACGAAGATCGGGATTCTTTTAAGGCGAAGCGAAAATCAGTAAATCGTAAATCGTAAATCGTAAATCGTACTTCCTACTTTCCCGAGATTTGATTGATTTTTCCCGCCATCTTTACGTCTCGTTGGGTTATGCCACCGGAATCGTGAGACGTAAGAACCAGGCTCACCTTGTTGTAGTTAATCGTGATATCAGGATGATGATTCGCTGCTTCGGCGGCTTCGGCCACGGCGTTCACGAATTTCATCGCCGCCTTGAAATCGGGGAATTCCAGCCGGCGCTCAATGGCCTTGCCGGCAAGCTTCCATCCAGAAAGGGTTTCGAGGTTTTTGCGAACTTCAGTTTCTGTAAGTAATGCCATTGAAAGAAGCACCTAGCTGCTAGCTTCCAGCTGTATCGAAGCATTTTAGATTACAGCCGTTAGCCACGGCTATAGCAGTTTTAGGTTTAGGGTTCGAGCTGGGAACCATCTTAAAGATTACAAAGTTCAAGCACTGCTAGGGGCTAGAAGCTAGAAGCTTTTTTACACAATGACGTGAGCTGTCACCTTTTCCTTGGCAAAGCTGATGACCTGGGCGTCGATTTCTTTGCGCAGGTCCTGCCAGATGCTTTCTGGCATGGCCTGGAAGGTGCGCACCACCTCGGGATCAAATTGCGAACCTGAGTGGCGGATAATTTCATCACGCGCGGCCCGTATGCTTTGTGAGGCCCGATAAGGGCGGTCTGAGGTGATGGCATCCAGGGTGTCGGCCACGGCGAATATTCTGGCTCCCAGTGGGATTTCTTCGCCCCGCAGGCCGCGTGGGTAACCGCTGCCGTCATATCTTTCCTGATGGGAATAGACGATCTCTGACGCTTCCGAAAGAAACGGTATCTTGCGCAGCATCTGGTAGCCCCGGAAGCAGTGCTCACGCATGATGGAGCGCTCTTCTTCCGAGAGAGGTCCGGATTTGCGCAAGATGGCGTCTGGAATGGCCATCTTGCCGATATCGTGCAGAAACGCTCCCCGGGCAATTACGCGGATGCGCTCGGCGCTCAGTCCCATGGCGCGGGCAATGGCGATGGTAAAGGCGGTTACGCGTTTGGAGTGTCCTTCGGTCTCAGAATCTTTTAAATCGAGGGCATCGCCCAGGGCCTCGAGCGTAATGTCGTACGAGCGCTCCAGGTCGGCCATGGTTTGCCGCAACTGCTCGGTGCGGGCCGAAACCAGGGACTCAAGGTTCATCTGGTAGGCGCGATTTTCCATGCGCAACCGCCGGGTTTCAATCGCGCGGCGCACCGAGGCCAGCAATTGCTCGCGTTCAAAAGGCTTGAGCAGATAATCATAGGCGCCGTTGCGGATCGCACCCAGGGCCACCGAGACATCATGCACTGCTGTCACCATGATGACGGGCATCTCGGGGTATTTAAGCTTGGTTTGTTCCAGAAGACCTATGCCGTCGAGATCGCGCATCATCAGGTCTGAGAGAACCAGGGAAAATTCCTCGCCATTGGCCAGAACGTTGAGCGCTTCAAGCCCTGAAGCCGCCTTGCGGCACTGGTAGCCGGCAGCGGTCAGCATAGAAGACACGATTTCTCGAATCGAATCCTCGTCATCTACGACCAATATTTTATCTACACTCATGGATGACCATCAGGTGAGGTTCGGGGGTTTCTCATTATCACATGACATGGCAAATTTCTGCCTTCAAACTTTATGATTCTTGCTATTGATTTGTGAGTAACGGGTACTGTTTGTATCAAATTGGCAAAATTCGCCTGTCTAACCTTAATGTGTGTATCCATATACCATTACAGTGTATTCTCCGTCACAGTCAACTTGCGTCATGAGCTGTGAGAATTGGCCAACACGTTTCCAGCAGCGGGATGCATAACTCTCAGGCTTTCAAGCTAACTCCTAGATTTTTCAATCAGTTAAATGCTCATTGCCCCTCTTTTAGGAGCATCAAACTCGCAAATGGGCGGCCATGAGAGCAGCTCATATGCTTTCAATGTAGAAATTGGCCACTCAAGTGCTTTCATTTAGGTGACAGAAGTGATCTTTTAGAGAGGCTGAACTCAAATGGCGACGCAAATCCTCCCTCAACACCACGCAAAAATTGCTGGATTTGTAGATTTTCTTCCAGCAACCCAGGTAATTCCAGCCGGAAAAGCAAAGGATGTCTACGAGCAGAACAAACATCGCGTCTACTCTCTTGCATTCTGGATGACCGATAACGAACTCGAAGCCGAAGAACTCAGCGCCATGGTGTTTTGCCGGGCATTCGCAGCCAGCACGGAACCCAGCGTTGAGACTATTGATCGTGCCCTCGTCAGCGAATTGCGCACGGGGCAACCTATTGGAATTCTGACTCTGCATTGCGATGAAGTGAAAGAGGTGCTCCAGGTCCGCACCAATACCAAGAGGGTTCACTTGGAGCGGGCAGTGGTCCAGCTTCCGGCCACCGAACGCCTGATCTTCCTTCTCCACGATGTTGAGCAGCGCGACCATGCCAGCATCGCCCGGCTTCTGGGACTGAATGAAACAGAAAGCCGCCACGGACTGCATCAAGCCCGGCTACGTATGCGCGAGTTGCTGGCCGCAATGCAATCTTAAAGTTCTAATCCCTTCTCTCTCCTAAACTACATGCCCCTCGAAAGAGGGGCTTTTTTCTGGAAAAGCATTTAGCACTTGGCATTTAGCCCTTAGAAATGCTAGCAGTGGCCCAATCGTCACATGCTGTTTAGGGGCCAAATGCTAAGTGCTTTTTGATTTGGCCGACTGCTGAGCGCCGAGTGCTGACTGCTGCTTTTTCTTCACCCATCCCTCTTTGTTGACCTGCTGGCCGCGGGCGATGGCCAGCGATTCGGGGGGAACGTCTACTGTGATGCATGATGCTGCGGCTACGTAAGCGCCGCGGCCTACGCGTACCGGGGCAACCAGGGTGGAGTCGCTGCCGATAAATGCGCCGTCTTCGATTACGGTAGTGTGTTTATGAACTCCATCGTAGTTGCAGGTGATGGTACCGGCCCCAACATTGACGTTGTCACCGATTTGCACGTCACCGAGGTAGGTAAGATGATTGGCCTTTGATCCCTTGCCCAGCCGCGCTTTCTTGGTCTCTACAAAGTTACCGACGTGGGCGCCTTCGCCGATATCGCTGCCCGGCCGCACGTGGGCATAGGGTCCGAGGACAGCTCCATCGGCAATGCGGGATTCGCTCAGGATGCATCCTGGTCTTATCTCCACCTTGTCCCCGATCTCGCAGTCGCGGATGACCGAATAGGAGCGGATGTGGCAATCTGCCCCAATGCGGGTGTTGCCGAAAATCTGGACATACGGATCAATCGTAGTATCGGGCGCAATCTGCACGCTGGAGTCAATCATGGTGGTATGCGGCTGGAACAAAGTTACGCCCGACTGCATCAGCTCTACGTTTTTGCGCATACGCAAGGCGGAATCGAGTTGGGCCAGCTCGGCACGGGTGTTGATTCCCAGAGTCTCTTCCACATTGAGCGCGAGCAGGGCCATAACTTTCTTTTTGGCGCGCACCAGCAGGGAAGCGATGTCGGTCAGATAGTATTCCAGATGGGCATTATCGGTGGTGAGCTTGTTCAGGTTTTCCAGTAATGGCTTGACCTGAAATCCGTAAATTCCGGTATTGATCTCGCGGATATTCTCCTGCGAGCCGCGCAGGGATTTTTGTTCGACAATGGCGGCGACTTCATTTCCCGTACTCGCTTTCCGCACCACCCGCCCGTAGCCGGTTGGGTCTGCCAGAACCGCAGTCAGGATGGTCATGGCTGCTCGCTGCTCCAGGTGAAAGTCGCGCAGGCGGGTAATTGTCTCGGCCTGGATCAGGGGTACATCGCCGGAGAGCACCAGTACGTTATCGTAACCGGCTAATGCATCGCCGGCCGACATGATGGCGTGGCCTGTGCCACGCTGCTCGCTCTGCAGAGCAAAGCGTACACCCGTGTGCTGTACTTGCGCGCGAACCCGCTCGGCCTCGTGTCCAATGATGACGTGCACATCCGCTGCTGGGACCACCGCAGTGGCGGCGGCAATTACATGCTCCAGCAGCGTCTTGCCGGCAATCGAATGCAGTACCTTAGGATGCCTGGACTTCAGCCGTGTGCCTTTTCCCGCAGCCATAATGGCGATGGCAAGCTTGCCGGCGCCAGGGGAAAGTGTCTTGCGGATGGCGCCGTGTGCGACGTCCTCGATCATGCCGAGGACGCTCTCGCGCGGATACTCGCGCCGATCACCGGGCCGAGGTTTCTTTCTGCGAATCGTCTTGGAAGCTTTCATTGCTTCCGACATCTTAACAGTTTGCGAAAAAACTCTATATTTGCCGCGATCAGGAAGCGGCATAGCGAGGTGGGTTGAAATTTGCCGTTAAGCTACCGCTTTTGGCTGATTGCCGAATGCTGATTGCTGACGGCTATATTCAATAATGCCTTCGCCAGTTGATCGGTTGCGTGCCGTGCTACCCCGGCTTCTTCTTCCAGAAAGTCGCCGCAAACCGGCTCCACGCCCATCTTGCGTATGGCTTCAAGGTCTATGTGAATCTGTTCCGCGCCTTCGGCGGCATATTTTTGCTTCAGTTCTCCGGAAACCGGACGGGTATTCAACAAGGCATAGTCGAATATCTGCGATTTTGCATGGTCATCCAGGGCGCGCAGGTGATCGGCGGCGGTGAGACCAAGACTCTCGTTAGCCTGGGTCATGAGGTTGCATACAAAGATTTTGACCGCGTTGGAAGCTGCAATCGCCTGCGGAATGCCGCTCACAATCAGGTTCGAAATCAGGCTGGTATACAGCGAACCTGGACCCAGGGTTATCAGGTCAGCGTTTGCGATGGCCTCCAGCGCCTGCGGCAGCGGCTGGGCATCGGGTGGAATCATGAACAGTTCCACCACGCGTTGCTTGCTCCGCGTAATGGTGGTCTCGCCACGCACGCGGCTGCCGTCATCCATCAGGGCCTCCAGTTGCACATTGGAAACCGTTGAAGGGTAGATCACGCCTCGCGTCTTCAAGATGGCCGATGAAACCTTCACCGCCATGGCAAAGTCGCCGGTGATCTCCGTCAATGCCGCGACGAATAGATTGCCAAAGTTGTGGCCCTCGAGCCCGGCACCAGTCTTAAAGCGATACTGGAACAGTCGCGAGAGAAGTTCTTCATCTTCCGAGAGAGCGACCAGGCAGTTGCGGATGTCTCCCGGCGGCAGGATGCCAAACTCTTTGCGCAAACGGCCGCTGGAGCCGCCATCATCGGTCACGGTCACAATGGCCGTGAGATCGCCGACGATGATCTCCCGCCCGGATTGAGAATCGTGATAGGCGCCAGGCCGGTCGAAATGTTTTAGCCCCTTCAGCAGAGTAGAAAGCCCTGTGCCCCCGCCGATGGCTACTACTTTGATCGAGGTTGGATCTGTTAACATCCCTGATTTAATCTTCCCACGTTACGTCTTTCTCGACGAGCGGCCTTCCAGTGCGCCTCTGAGGGATGAGCACTGTCGCGCAGCTTCCCCTTCCGAATTTGCCTATAAGGGCTGAATGCCGTGGGTGCTGAATGCTAATTGCTTCCGTCACCGTCGCTTGGTCTTTGCGGCAGCAGGCGCAGCCGGCGCTGGGGCTGCGGAGGCCTCGAGTTCCTCCGGATAGAGCAATTCGGTAAAGCGCGGATCGTCGGCCATATTCTGGAAGTCCGACTCATTGCGTGCGTGGTACCGGTTGGCCGCATGCAGTTTGATGGCCTGCTCCAGGTTCTTCAGCGCCGCTTCGTAATGGTGGGTTAGGCAATCCAGCAACGCCAGACCATACCAGACATAGTCGGCTTTGGGCACCTGCTTCTGCAATTTTTCCAGATGGGAGCGTGCTCCATCATAATCCGAGGCATTCACCAGGGAAATGGCGTAGTCGTAATGTTCCTCTGTAGATTTGAACCCGCTATTGGACGCCCGCGCCAACTGCTGCTGGCAGGTATTCAAATGTACCGCCGCCCGGTCGGCCAGTTCGCGGCTGCCCGAACCCATTACCTTCTCCAAAAGCGCCTTGGCGCGCTCAAATTTGCGCTCCTGCATGGCCTTCACACCCGCCTCATAATTTTGCACAGCCTGTGTAAAACGCGGGTCCTGGGTCAGCGTGAAGCTGCTCTTGGCGAATGATGCGGTTTGCGGTTTGGAAGCTTTGTTCTTCTGCAAGGCTTTTATTTTCTTGAGTTTAACTGTCGATCTTTTAACCTTTGCTGAGGCCCTCTTGGTCATCGGTACACCCTTTCCTTGCGGCCCCCTGCGGCTCGGTTACAGCGAGCTGTGGAAATCTGGCTAGGGTCGAATTCAACAAACTTAAAGCAGGAGTTTATACGCGTATTTGCCCCCCACGTCAACCTTCAGGGTAATTGGATGTATATCAGGGTTGGATGGTCAGCATCAACCCCCGCCTTCCGCGCGAGAAAAAGAGACGGATCATCATTTGTGGGCGCTTGGGGCCGAACAGTGAGTGCTGAATGCTTTCTATAAGCCGGCAGAGGCCTTCTTCTTCGCCGTCTTATGAACCGGAGTCTCAGGAGCTAGTCCAATCGAGGCTGCCGTTGCCAGGTCAATCTGCTGCCATTCTCCAGCAACAATACCAACGCGGATCTGCTCTGGAGTTTTCTTCTGCTGGGTCATCTGATAGCTGTAATAGAGCTCTTTCAGGCAGGCGCCACAGTTACCGCCATGTTCGACCTCAAAGCAGCTGTGCAGACTTTTGTGTCCGTGGCCCCGGTCGCAGTAGCAGAAGCAAGGCTGCTGGTAGATGACTTGGGGGATTTTGGCTGCCAGTTCATAAGCGTGCACCTGCACCGGCTTCATTTTGCTCTCGGGGAAACTCAATTGAGATGGGGAGAGGATCGGCGGAATATTGTCGCTTTTCTTAAAACCTGTATCGTGATATGCCGGAACATCGGTAGTCCGTCCCAACCATTGGGCTGGGCTGGAGATGATTGCAGCAAGGGTAATGCAAAGCACCGAGAGCAGTCGTTTCATATTTCGTTTTACCTTGATGCCGATATTGTACTCCCTTTTGGGGTTCCTGGTTTTAACATCTTAAAGCTTTTAGCTCTTAGCTTGTCTTGTAATCTCCATCTTTGAGTAAGGGCTATAAAAAAGCGGCAAGGCGTATGCTCTTTAGCCCCGACAATTGGAACATCCCATCGGATCTGTTTCCTTAACTGAAACAGTAAATTAAGCTAAAGGTTAAAAGCTTTAAGAGCTAAAAGCTAGGAACTAAAAGCTTACAGAGAAGAGTAATTGTACAGTAAAATAAAACTGGCTAAGCACATGAACAGCATCCCAGAGCCTGGCGCTTCCGCGAGCCCAGAGAAAAAGCCGGCTCCCACTCCCTATACCCAGTTGCGCCTCTGGCTGCGCGATCTTATTATTTCGATGATCCTTGCCGTCTTCGTCATTATTTTTCTTTACCAGCCGGTGAAAGTGGAAGGCACCAGCATGCTGCCGCAGCTCCAGGACCAGGAGCGCATTTTTATCAATAAATTTGTATACCGGCTCGAGCCCATCGAGCGCGGCGATATTGTTGTCTTCCACTATCCTCGCGATGTTTCCAAAAGCTTTATCAAGCGCGTCATTGGCATCGCGGGCGATCATATTCGTATTGTCGAAGGGCAGGTTTATCTGAACGGACGCCCGCTTACGGAAAGCTATGTCCCCCCTGAGTACTCCGATCAGCGCTCCATGCCTGAAATGATTGTGCCTTCCGATTCCTACTTCGTACTTGGCGACCACCGGAGTATGTCTGAAGACAGCCGCGGCTTTGGCACTGTGGATGGACAGTACATTTACGGCAAGGCGGTCTTCGTCTATTGGCCCATGGAAAAGCTCGGACGCGTACGGTAGATCCCTTTCAAATTCGGTTTGGACAAATGCAGGGATCGCAGGGCAGGCTATAGTACGCTACGCCTTCCGGCGTTTGGAAGCTGCCGGCTTGTGTAACGAAACCGCTTTATCCCGCACTATCGGGTGGGGAAGGAAAGATGGTTTTGGGGAGCCGGATACAAATCCTGAATTTGGGCCCGGCTCCCTTAAAGCCAGTCGGCATGGTATCGAGAGAGATCATTAATTCATGAGTGGGTCCAAGGGCCGTATTGTGGGCCCGAATCATCGGCTTCGTTTTCCTGGCCGCGGACCGGCGCTTGATGATATAGATAAACGCAGTTATCAGTTGCGTCTGTGCACGCTTCAGGCTAACCTCTAACTAAATTCTTCTATATGAAAATAAACGGTTCGATGATCCGTCGTGCCGGATTGCGCTGCATTCTGGCCGTGCTCTCTCTACCGCTGCATGCGCAATGCGACTGGCAACAGCAGATTGTGAGCGCCATCAAGAACCGTTTGCCGGGGGAGAAGTCTTGCAGCGTTCTGCTTGGTCCTCCACAGCAGATGTTTGGCGCTCTCGATGCGGTTGAAGCCGATATGCTGGGCGGCAAGAGCGCAATCGGTCCTCATGACGGCGAATATTGGAGAGACCAGGAGTGGCTTAGCTCCTATGCCCGGCGCTTCAGCGAGCTCGCTGGAGATTCTGCGTTTGAACAGCCTGAGCAGAAGGTTGTCATCGTGCGCGACAAGGTTCCGGATGCTTTTAGCACCGGCCATTACGTGGTGCTGACTTCAGGATTAGTAGATTGGTTTACCCAACCTCAGCTCGCGTTACAAAATCTCGGACTCTCGCAGCAGCAGGCTGCCGACTACCTCACGCAACTGGAGAGAAGCGATCCGCGCTCGAATCCCGGGCCCGATGGCCTGATCGCGATTACCGCTCTTGAGAGCGCGCATAATATGCTCGGCCATGCCGATGCTTTTCCCCTGGCTGAGGCATGCGATAGCTATATGAAAGACCAGAAGCGCCAGCTTTACGAATACGAAAAAACTGTTGCCCTGGGTAAGAAGCCATCATTCTGGAGCAGGGTTTTCAGCTCTGGTCCTTCTTATACACCGCTGCCAACAGACGAGCGCCAGCAGCAGGAAGATGCAGACAACCTGGGCAACTGGCTTGCCTGGAAAGCGCAACATGGCGAACGTGAGGACGCCTCGCTGGCCGGCGCGCTCCACTGGCTGGCGCTGATGCCGGAGCAGAGCTCCCTGCCCAAAGTGCCCAAGGGACAACCGCAGCCGCGCATGGAGTACATCTCAAGCATGTTGTGCTCCGATCGTTCGTCATTGCAGTCGCGGGCGCAGTCGATGAATAGCTTTGGACGCTGGGGCTCGTCGTTTGATCCGCCGGCGATACGGATAGCTCCGCCGGTTCAAGAGGCCGTCCACCGCTTTCAGGACTTCCAGACCTGGTATCCCACGCGGCGATCAGATATTGATCGCATCGCCCGCGGCGAATTGACCGAAGCCGAGAAAACGCGGATGGTCAACGTAGAGCTCGAAGCCAAACCCGACAACGCCACCCTGCTGGTGGACGGCAAAGAGCTGCCCGAACGCAAGCTTAAAACCACGCTCCCGGTTGGCCCGCACGTAATCGCCAGCAGCTACAACGGCCTCACCCGAGAACAGCCGATTGTGATCTTTGACGATGGTCCGACGAAGTTTGATATCGAAACCAAGTAGCAGTACTCAGTACCCGGTACTTAGTACTATTGACACAATGCCATTTCCCTAATAAAGTATCTCCTTCATGCTTTCCACGAGCCAGAAGCCGGTTGCCTTGAAGCGGATGACAACAACATCCACAGGTACAGGCACAGCTATGTGCTTTCTGGCCAAGGGTTAGGTAACGGAATAAATAAATCGAGATTCCAAAAAGCCCACCGCCAGAAGCAACTGACGGTGGGCTTTTTAATTGCCTGCAAAGGCCTGGGTACCCCGGAAAAGGCCAAGGTTGAAAGTCAACGGAGTGATATGAAGAAGACGTTAGTCATGAAGTTTGGCGGTACTTCGGTGGGGAATGCAGCGCGCATCCTCAGCTCTGCCCGCATTGTGCAGGAGGCTGCAGCCCGCGACCGCATTGTGGTCGTGGTCTCAGCCCTGGCCGGCATTACCGACCGCATCCTGAACTGCGTGAAGGCTGCCGGCAAAGGAGAGCAGGCTACTGTCGCCAGCGCGCTGCAGGAGATTGAAGCCCGGCACGAAGAGGTCATCGCCTCGCTTTTCAATGCCAGCAACGCTCCCAAAGTGCGCGAGCAGGTTGGGGCTATGATTCGCCAACTGCATGATCTATGTTTTGCGCTGCTGCAGCTCCGATCCCTCACCCCGCAGTTATTGGATGTGGCCCTGCCGATGGGAGAAAAACTTTCTGCGCAGATATTTGCCGCCGTCCTTGAGCAATCCAATACTCCCAGCCGCTACATTGATTCCACTGAAATCTTAGTTACTGACGACCACTTTGGCGATGCCGCCGCCGACTACGAAGCTACCCGCCCCAAGGCCCATGCCGCGATCTTCCCGCTGCTGGATGAAGGCCGGGTTCCCGTTGTTACCGGCTTCAGCGGCGCCACCAAGCAGGGACAGCCTACGACGCTTGGTCGCGGCGGGTCAGACTCTTCAGCTACCATCCTCGGGGCGGTACTGGAGTGCGATGAGGTCTGGATTTGGACTGATGTTGACGGAGTTCTCAGCGCTGACCCGCGTATTTGTCCCGATGCCCGCGTCCTTCCCGAGATCAGCTTCACCGAGGCCATCGAACTTTCTTATTACGGCGCCAAGGTCATCCATCACAAAGCTATTCGTCCTACGATGGAAAAGAAAATTCCGGTGTGGATCAAGAATTCTTTCCGGCCTGAGATTGCCGGGACCAAGGTCACCGGCGCACCTTACCTGAATGGCACTCCGGTCAAGGCGGTGACCGCGGTCACCAAGGCCAGCCTGGTTACCCTGGTGGCGCAAAACGACCTTTATGTAGCGTCCGATATTCTGGGCAGGATGTTTCTTCGCCTCGGGCATGACCATGTTGATATCCTGTTCTCCACCCAGTCTTCGGCTGAAAACTCGCTGGGGCTGGTGGTGCGCGGGGAAGATACCGACCGGGTCACCGCTTCGATTGAACGGATGTTTCGTACCGAGCTGCGCCACGGTGTACTTAAGTCAGTGGAGGTCGAGCGCGACTTGGCCGTGATCACCGTGCTTGGCGAGGCCATGAAGGGAAGCTATGGCGTCATTGGCAGGATCTTCAGCGCTGTGGGCGCGCGCCGGGTGAGCGTAACGGCAGTGGCGCAGGGGGCGAGCGAATTGAGCATCTGCTTCGCCGTACCCGCAGCCAATGCGCCTGACGTGATTCAGGCGATCCACAAAGAATTTTTTCATTGATGGAGCACTGGGAACTGAGAACCGAGAACTGCTCTATGGCTAGAAAGCAAAATATCGCGCAACTGCGCTGTATGGGATGCGGATCCATTGAACCTACGCCCACGGCAGACCTTCGCTGCACCAAATGCCGCGAATTGCTGGAGGCGGTCTATCCTACGTGGCAGAAGCGAGGCAGCCAGCAGCCCAATCCGGTCGCGCTCAAAAACCTTTGGCATCAACGCCGCATGTCGCTCGATGCATTGGATCAAAGCGGAGTATGGCGTTTTCGCGAGTTGCTGCCCATTTTGAGTGACATTAAACATGCCGTGACTTTGGCGGAAGGGAATACGCCACTCTATAAGCTTCAGCAGAGCGCGCGCCAGAGCGGAGTCGAGCAGCTCTACGTAAAACATCTTGGCATGAACCCCACAGGCTCGTTTAAAGACACGGGCATGACCACCGTCATCTCTAAAGCGCGGGAACTGGGCGTCAAGTGGGTCGCCTGCGCTTCTACGGGGAATACATCTTCTTCTATGGCGGCCTATGCCGCCCGCGCCGGATTGCGATGCCTGGTGCTTGTGCCGCAAGACAAAATCTCGGTCGGCAAGCTCTCGCAGACTCTTGAATACGGCGCCGTCGTGTGCCAGTTGCCCACCGATTTCGACGAATGCCTGAAGATTTTGAGCGAAGTGGTGCAGCAGGCCCCGGTTTACCTGGTCAACTCCGCCAATCCCTACCGCCTCGAAGGACAAAAGACGGCCGCCGTCGAAATGCTTGAGCAGTTGGGCTGGAAGGTGCCTGATCACGTGATCGTCCCCGGGGGCAACCTTGGCAACTCTTCCGCAATTGGGAAGGCCCTTCTGGAGCTGCACGAGCTTGGTTTTATCTCTACTCTGCCTAAAGTTTCGATCATCCAGGCGGAAGGCTCGCGGGCACTGGTACGCACCATGCAGGAGACTAAGGGCGAGTCGCTTGTTTCGGTCAAAGCCGAGACCCTGGCAACTGCGATTCGCATTGGCAGTCCGGTTTCGTGGAGAAAAGCGGTGAACGTGCTGCGCTCGACCGGCGGCGCCTGCGAATATGTCAGCGAGCAGGAGATCGCCGCCGCCAAGGCGCAGCTTGGCGCCGAGGGCATTGGATGCGAGCCGGCATCGGCGGTGACCCTGGCGGGTTTGTATAACCTGTGCAGGCAGGGCTTCGTCAACCCCAGTGAGACCGTGGTCATGATGCTTACCGGGCATGTACTCAAAGACGCGGACTATGTGATCCGCTTCCATAGCGGCCAGCTTTTGCCTGGGTACTCGGAAGCCATGAAGTCGTTCTGCAATCCTCCGATTCAGGCAGACGCGAATCCCAAATCGGTAATCGAAGTTCTGGAGCGCTTTACCAATGAACCGGCGAGGGCCCTGGCATGAAGAGCGCTGATATGAAAACGGACAAGAAGAGGGGCATGAAAAAGCATCCCGCGCCGCTCAAGCTTGTTCTTCCCGCTACATCGGCCAACCTTGGCCCGGCGTTTGATTCCGCTGCTTTGGCCTTGAAGCTTCATCTGAATGTTCACGCCGCCGTCGCGCCGGAATTTTCCATCGCTGCGACCGGCCGCGACCGGGAGATTTGCAGCAAGCTGGAGCGTAACCTGATTCTTGAAACCTATAAGGACGTCATGCAGACCGAGGGCAAGACGCCACTGGCGCTCGCGCTTAAAGTGAATAACCAGATGCCCATCGGTAAAGGAACGGGATCATCGGCCGCTGCCCGCCTGGCAGGCATCGCGCTTGCCGTGCACTTCGGCGAACTGTCCTGGTCCGCTGAGCGCATCATGGAGGAGGCGGCCAAGCGTGAAGGACATGCCGATAACGTTGCCGCCTGCTGGCTGGGCGGTTTCGCCGTTTCGCAATGGCAGAAATCGCAAAGCCACAATCGGAACGGAGGGCCACAGAGCGCCGCCCGAGACCAGAGCCTGTATGCCTATAAAGTCGTTATCAAAAAATCGTGGCCGCTGCTGCTGGTAGTGCCGCAGCAAGCTTTGCCCACGGAAGAATCTCGCCGCGTGCTGCCCGCCGCTCTCTCTCGCTTCCAGGCGGTGGCGAATATTCAGTCTGCAATGCTGCTGGCGGCCGCTTTTGCGCAAGGCCGCGACGAATTGCTGGCATACGCGGTGCAAGATGAGCTCCACCAGCCCTATCGCGCTTCGTTGTGTCCGCTGCTGCCTGAGTTGCGCGAGCTCTCGGGCGCGAAGGGAATTCTCGGCGTCGTGCTGAGTGGCGCGGGCCCATCGGTGTTGTTGTTGTTGAGTCCTGCGGTCTCGATGCGGCAGATTATGCGGCTTGTCGGCGCTCATCTCAAAGACCGTGGCCACCAGGCCGAGCTGATTTCCACTGAGATCGAAAAACACGGGGCCGCTGAAACCATGAAGGCGTCCAGTTCCAAAGCAAGAGCTAAGAGCAAGAAAGCATGACCCCAAAAAATATAAAAATCGGCATCGTCGGTTTTGGCAACGTGGGCCAGGCCACTGCCGATAGCCTTGTGGCCAACGCGGAGCAGATCAAGCAGCGCGCCGGGGTGGGACTGCAGGTTGTGGTCGTCTGCCGCCGCACTCCGGTTCCTGCCAGGCAACTGCCGGCGGGCGTGCGGCTGGTCAAAGACTGGAAGCAGGTTGTCGGCGATGCGAACGTTGACCTGGTTGTCGAAACCATGGGAGGCACCGAAGCCGCCCGCGAGGTCGTTCTGGGAGCGCTTGAAAACGGCAAGCCGGTGGTCACTGCCAACAAAAACCTGCTTGCGAAATATGGACACGAGATCCAGGCCCTGGCCGCGAAAAAAAATATTCCCGTGGGCATTGAAGCTGCTGTTGCCGGAGGCGTTCCGGTGGTCCGCGCGATTACCGACGGCATGACTGGAGATCGCCTGCAAGCGGTGTATGGCATCCTCAACGGCACCACGAATTACATACTTACGCAGATGGAGCGCAACGGCTTGAGCTTCGAGAAGGCGTTAAGCCAGGCGCAAGAGGCGGGATACGCCGAGCCCGATCCTTCTTCCGACGTGGATGGCATCGATACGCGCGATAAGCTCTGCATCCTCGCGCGCCTCGCCTTTCATGGCTGGCTCCGTGAAGACAAGATTCCCACCGACGGAATTCGCAGCATTGCCGCCATTGATTTCTGCTACGCCCGCATGTTGAAGAGTACCATCCGCCTCATTGCCTACGCGGAACTCAGCAAGCATGGTCTGGAAATCTCGGTGCGTCCATGGCTTGTGCATCGCCGTAGCATGATGGCCAAAGCAGAAGGCGTGAACAATGCCGTTTTTCTCGTCGGAGAGCGCATTGGACGCCAGATGTTCTATGGCCCAGGCGCCGGCCCGCGCGCTACCAGCACAGCCGTAATTTCAGACCTGGTGGAAATTGGCCGCAGCATGGCCAACGGCGCGCTGCGCGGCAGGGAACTGCACGGCTTCCAGGAGATGAAGCCGCTTCCTCTGGCGAAAACCTTCAGCCCGGCAAGCTGGTATTTGCGTCTGACGGTTAGCGATCGTCCTGGAATTCTGGCGCATGTGGCGCAAATCATATCCAAGGCAGGCATGAATATTGACGCTGTGTTGCAGCAGCCCAACATGGCGAAAGAAGAGCTTTCTTTTGTGATTACCGTGGAACCGACGCCGGAGCCGGAAATACGCAAAGTCGTGAAAGAAATCAACAAGCTGGATTGTTTGCTCCAGCCCGTGCTGCTGCTGCGCATCGCCAGCGACTAGGGAAGCGGACGGGGGAAGTAAGAAGTAAGAAGTAAGAAGTAAAGGGTGATCCCAGCTAAAGGCTAAGAGCTAAAAGCGATTTGATACAGCTCGAAGCTGATCTAGTAGCTGGAAACTGTATTAGGGGAGATTTCACATGTCAGGCTATTCAGTCGCAATCGTCGGTGTAACTGGCGCCGTGGGTACGGAGCTGTTGCAGTGCCTTGAGCGCCGCAGCTTTCCAATTTCCGAGATCCGTCTTCTGGCCTCCAAGCGTTCGGTTGGAAGCACGGTGCGCTTCCGCAATGCCGAGCGTCTGGTGGAAGAGCTGGCCGAGCCATCGCTCAAGGGTGTGGATATCGCCTTCTTCGCGGTGGACAACGAAACCGCGCGCACCTATGTGCCCATCGCGGTCAGGCACGGTGCGGTGGTGATTGATAATTCTTCTGCTTACCGGCTCTCGCCTGATATTCCGCTCATTATTCCTGAGATTAATCCTGAGGCCGTGCGCCGCCACAAAGGGCTGATCGCCAATCCTAACTGTTGCGCCATCATTGCCATTACACCGCTGTGGCCGATCCACAAAAAGTACAAAATCCGCCGCCTCATTATCAGCACTTACCAGGCTGCCTCCGGCGCGGGCGCGCCCGCGATGAACGAGCTGCGCGAATCCACCAAAGCGTTTTTGGATGGCCAGACCTATACGCCCAAAGTCCTGCCTCATCCTTATGCCTTCAACGTCTTCAACCATGATTCTGCGGTTGATCTGGATAGCGGCTACAACGGCGAAGAGTTAAAGATCGTTGCCGAAACCAGGAAGATTTTTTCCGATCCGCATATTGCCATCTCGGCCACATGTGTGCGCGTGCCGGTACTGCGGGCGCACGCCGAATCGCTCACCTTCGAATGCGCGAATCCCATCTCGCCGGCCGATGTTCGCGCCTTGCTGGAAGACGCTCCCGGAGTGAAGGTGGTGGATGACCGCCAGAAGAATTACTTCCCCATGCCGATTGATGCCAGCAACCAGGATAAGATCCTGGTTGGCCGCATCCGCCAGGACACCAGCGACCCCAGCGGTCGTTCGATCTCCATGTTTGTCGCCGGAGACCAGCTTCTGAAGGGCGCCGCCCTCAATGCCGTGCAGATTGCTGAGTTGTTCTGCGCGCAAGGCGCCCAGCCATCGCAAACGAAAAAGAGCGAAGAACTCAATACGGTAAGGCATTCCATGAAGACGATTTGAAGAAGGTTTGCAGGAGTTAAAAATCCGGGTGAACCTGAGATCAAATCCTCGTCCCTTGCTGGACTTGGATTATTTTGTATTTGGATTCTGAGAACTGAGGACCGACAGCTACTTCACCACTGCCAGGGCAAATCCGTCGTATCCTTTGCTGCCCACGGTCTGGATCGCGGTTGCACTCACGCGCGGCTCACGGGCCATCAATTCGTAGAAGCGCCGCACTCCCTGGACGTCGGTATCACTGCTGCCGCTGTCAATCACCGCACCTTTGCGTACCACGTTGTCTGCGATGATCACAGTGCCGGGCCGCGAGAGCTTGAGCGCCCAGGCGAAGTACTCGGGATATCCCGTCTTGTCGGCATCAATAAATATAAAATCAAATGGTTCGCGCTTCTCGGAAGCAAGCTTCGGCAATGTCTCCTGCGCGCGGCCCAGGCGCAGCTCAACCATGTTGGCCAGCCCGGCGCGCGCGATATTTGCGCGGGCGACTTCGGCGTGCCTGGGGTCGGCTTCAAGGGTGATCAGCCGTCCATCGGCGGGCAGCGCCCGCGCCAGCCAGATAGTGCTGTAACCGCCGAGGGTGCCCAGCTCGAGAATGTTGCGCGCCCCATGACTCAGCGCTAAAAGATGCAGCAGCTTGCCCTGAGTGGGTGAAACCTGGATCGTCGGCAGCCCTGCCGCCGTGCTCGCCTCCAGCGCGGCATCCAGCGCTGGATCGCGCGGTACCAGCAGGTCGGTGATGTAGTGGTCAACGGCGGCCCATTGGTCTTCTTTCGTTTGAATTTCACTCTTTGTCTGTGTCGGAGTCATAGACTAATAGAATAGATCAGCTTAAGAGCCAAGAGCTAAGGCTAAGAGCTATCTCGCACAGGCAGAAGTTGATAGCTCGCAGTTTTGCCGGAAAACTGAGTACCCGAGTTACTGATTCTTAGAGACCTTTCTTTCCGTATCACTACTCAAAGCTTTCAGCCGATTTTGCGCCAGGCGATAGCTGGAAAACGGTAGCGTATTGTTGAATTCCTGGTTATTCACGTCTGTTGTGGGGCGGAAATTCAGTAAGTACTTTCGTACCCTCCCTCGTTCTGCTAAAATCGATAAAATCCACGTTCTGGAGAGCGAATGCAAACCCTCCTTGCGCTGGAAGATGGTAGGGTCTTCCACGGCAAAGGTTACGGCGCCAAAGCAGAATGCTACGGCGAAGTTGTTTTTAATACTTCCATCACCGGCTATCAGGAAATCTTCACCGATCCTTCCTATGCCGGTCAAATCGTAGTTCTTACCAATCCACAGATTGGCAATTACGGAACCAATCCGGAAGACAACGAAGCCACCCGTCCGTATATCGAGGGACTGATTGTGCGCGAGTTTTCGCCGGTGAGTTCCAACTGGCGTTCGCAGCAGGTGGCGGACGAATACCTGGAGCGCTTCAAGATTCCCGTCATCGCCGATATTGATACCCGCGCGCTTGTCCGCCATCTGCGTGACCGTGGCGTCATGCGCGGCGTTATCTCGTCGCTCGAAAGCGATGTGGATAAGTTAGTCGCCAAGGCGCGGGCCATTCCCAAGATGGATGGCACTGACCTCGCCAAGGTCGTCACCACCAAGCATCGCTATGTCTGGGAGACCGGTGAGCGCTCGCATGAGCCCACGGAGGTGGTCGGCGTCAAAGACGAGCCCGCGCGCTTCCATGTTGTAGCGTATGACTTTGGCATCAAGCACAACATTCTGCGCAAGCTGGCCTCTGAGGGCTGCCGCATTACTGTGGTCCCGGCTGAAACCAAGTCAGAAGACGTGCTCGCCCTGAAGCCCGATGGGGTTTTTCTCTCCAATGGCCCGGGCGATCCTGAGCCTTGCACGTACGCGGCCGATAATATCCGCCGCTTGATGGGACGCACTCCTATCTTCGGCATCTGCCTCGGACATCAGCTCACCGGGCTGGCACTCGGCGGCAAGACTTACAAACTCAAGTTCGGACATCATGGCGGTAACCATCCGGTGAAACAACTGCTCACCGGCAAAGTTGAGATCACCGCCCACAACCACAACTTTGCCGTTGATCCCGATTCGCTGCCCGAAAGCGAAGTTGAGAAGACCCATATCGACTTGAACGATGGCACGCTCGAGGGCCTGCGTCACCGGAATCTGCCTTTGTTCAGCGTGCAATATCATCCCGAGGCTTCACCTGGGCCGCACGATTCTTATTACCTGTTCAAAGATTTCATAAAAATGATGGAGGAGTTTCACGGTAAATGAGGCGGGGAATCTTAGCTATTGTGTTCGTGATTCCACTTTCCGCCATGATTTTTGCCAGTTGCGTACCGGCTCCACCGGGAGAGATTGAGGCCGCTCGCGGAGTGCTGGTCAATTTTTCGAACCAGCCGGTGGCCAGCGCCCAGGTGAGATTTTTCGCCGCTATGCAGCGTCCCGATAGCCGGGGTTGGCGCAAGACAGCGAAATCACTGATCTCGGTCTCGACGGATTCCCAGGGCGCCTTTGATCTTTCCACCATTACACCCGGAACGTATTTTCTGGAGATCAAGGCCGCGAGATTCGAAAGGACGTTACTGGCAAGCATTACCCCGCGTTCACAGAATGTAAATCATGAGATCAAAGTTCGTTTGCTGGGAGTGGAATGTAATGCATTTGAGGTAACAAGGAATTGAAGAGAAATTTTTGCCGCGGATAAACGCTGATTGATGCATTACTGCTCATTCGGCAAAGCTCCGGCGCTGAGACGCGGAGGGTTGCGGAACAAATACGATTCAATACAAGGCTAAAACAAACTACTATGCCACGGCGTACTGACATATCGAAGGTTCTAATTATCGGCTCGGGGCCGATCATCATTGGCCAATCTGCCGAGTTCGACTACTCGGGCGCCCAGGCATGCAAGGCGCTTAAATCCGAGGGATATGAGGTTGTGCTGGTGAACTCGAACCCGGCCACCATCATGACCGACCCGGAAATGGCCGACCGCACGTATATCGAGCCGCTGACCCGCGCTTATGTGGAAGAGATTATTCGCGTTGAATCGGAAATGTGCGGCAGGCGCGGCTTTGCCTTGCTTCCTACCGTTGGCGGCCAGACCGCTTTGAATCTCGCTGTGGAACTTAACGATGCCGGCGTGCTGGAAAAGTACAATATCGAGCTCATCGGAGCCAAGATTGGGGCGATCAACAAAGCCGAAGACCGCCTCGTATTCAAAGACGCCATGCAGAGGATCGGTCTTGATGTTCCCAAATCGGCACTGGTAAAAAACGTGAAAGACGGGCTGGATTTCTCGGGCAAGATTGGTTTCCCGGTCATTATTCGGCCGTCGTTTACTTTGGGAGGCTCCGGCGGCGGCATCGCCTACAACCGCGAAGAGCTGCTGGAAATTGTCACGCGCGGCCTTGATCTTTCTCCGGTGCACGAAGTGCTGATCGAAGAATCAGTCCTGGGATGGAAAGAATACGAACTCGAGGTGATGCGCGATCTTGCAGATAACGTGATCATTATCTGCTCCATCGAGAACTTCGATCCCATGGGCGTGCACACCGGCGATTCGATCACCGTCGCCCCGGCGCAGACGCTTACCGACCGTGAGTACCAGGCGATGCGCGATGCCGCTATTAAAGTGATCCGCGAAATCGGGGTGGAAACCGGCGGCTCGAATATTCAATTTGCCGTGCATCCCGGCAACGGGCGTATGACTGTGATCGAGATGAACCCGCGCGTCTCGCGCTCTTCGGCGTTGGCCTCAAAAGCTACAGGCTTTCCCATCGCCAAGATCGCGGCCAAGCTGGCCGTGGGTTATACGCTGGATGAGATCAGCAACGACATTACGCGCAAGACCCCCGCCTGCTTCGAGCCGACGCTCGATTACGTGGTAGTTAAAATTCCCAAGTGGCAGTTCGAGAAGTTCCCGGGGGCCGACGAGAGCCTGGGGCCGCAGATGAAGTCCGTAGGCGAGGTGATGGCCATCGGGCGCACTTTCAAAGAAGCGCTGATGAAAGGTCTGCGGTCGCTTGAAACAGGCAAGCGCTCTGTCGCTCAGAAGATTGAGCCGCGAATTCTGACGCAGCGGCTGGTCACCCCGCATCCGGAGCGCGTCGACTATCTTCGCTATGCTTTGCGCCAGGGTTTCACGGTAAAAGAGCTGGCCAAGATGACCGGAATCGATCCGTGGTTTCTCTATCAACTGAAAGAAATCACCGATATGCAGCTTGAGCTGGAAAAGCATCCTATCGAGTCTGTGCCGGAAGCGGTCGTGCGCCAGGCCAAGCGCATGGGCGTCTCTGATCTAAGGCTGGCGGATACCTGGCGTATTGCCGGCGAGAAGGGTTCGGGGGAAAAGATCCGGCGCCTGCGCAAGAAGCACGGCATCACGCCGGTGTACAAGCACGTGGATACCTGCGCCGCAGAGTTCGAGAGCTTCACGCCTTATTTATATTCGACCTACGAAACCGAAGACGAGGCCAAGCCTACCGCTAAAAGGAAAGTTATCATTTTGGGAAGCGGGCCCAACCGTATCGGGCAGGGAATCGAGTTCGATTACTGCTGCTGCCATGCGGCCTTTGCCCTGCGCGAAGACGGTTACGAGACCATCATGGTGAATTGCAATCCGGAGACGGTCTCCACCGATTACGATACCAGCGACCGCCTCTACTTCGAGCCGCTGACGCTGGAAGATGTGCTGGCTGTTTATGAGCACGAAGCTTCAAGCGGCGCGCAAATCGGCGTCAACGTGCAGTTTGGCGGGCAGACGCCCCTCAACCTGGCCCTTCCCCTCAAAGCGGCGGGTGTTCCCATTATAGGAACGTCACCAGAATCCATTGACCTGGCGGAAGACCGCAAGCGCTTTGGCAAACTGCTGGAAGACCTGAATATACCCCAGCCGCCGGGGGCCATCGCCACCAGCGTGGAAGAAGCCGTTGCCGGGGCCCGCAAGGTTACATTTCCGGTGCTGGTGAGGCCTTCCTACGTGCTGGGCGGCAGGGCCATGGTGATTGCCTACGACGAAGATACTGTCGTCCGCTACATGAAAGAGGCGGTGGAGTATTCGCAGGAGCGGCCCGTTCTGGTCGATCACTTCCTGCAAGACGCCATCGAAGTCGATGTGGACGCGCTTTCCGATGGCGAAGACGTGGTGATTGCCGGCATCATGCAGCATATCGAAGAGGCCGGCATCCACTCGGGAGATTCTTCCTGCGTGCTGCCCGCGGTGAGCATCGCTCCTCACCTGCTGGATACGATGCGCGACTATGCTTTCAAACTGGCGCGTGCCCTGAAGGTGATTGGGCTCATGAATATTCAGTTCGCCATTCAACGCGATACTGTGTATGTGATCGAGGTAAACCCTCGCGCCTCGCGTACGGTGCCTTACGTCTCCAAGGCCACGGGCGTGCCTCTCGCCAAGATCGCCGCGCGCATGATGACCGGGCGCAAGCTGCGCGAGTTTCTTCCTGAAAACATCGAGCACAAGTCCGATTTGGGAACAGGAAGCTGCTACTACGTGAAGTCGCCGGTTTTTCCCTGGAACAAATTTCCCGGTGTGGATACGGTTTTAGGTCCGGAGATGAAATCGACGGGCGAAGTCATGGGCGTGGCCGACAACTTCGGCGAAGCCTTCGCCAAGGCCCAACTTTCGGCCGGCCAGACCCTGCCACGAAACGGAACGGTATTCGTGAGCGTCAGCGAGCGTGACAAGCCGCATGTCGCCGATGTCGCCAGACGCTTTTTCGAGTTGGGATTCAAGCTGGTGGCAACCCATGGCACGGCCGATGTCCTGGAAAAATCTGGCCTCATTGTGGACCGCGTCTACAAAGTTCAGGAGGGAAGGCCGAATGTAGTGGACCTCATCAAAGGCGACCGTATTCAGCTTGTCATTAATACTCCCTACGGCCCGGACCCATGGTTCGATGAGAAGGCAATCCGGCGGGCAGCGGTGACGCAGAGGATTCCAACCATCACCACCTTGGCCGCCGCATTGGCCGCCGCCGATGGAATCGCCGCGCTGCAGCAAGGGCAGATCAGCGTGCGCGCGCTGCAACACCTTCAGGCGGAACGGACGGCGACTGCGCGATAGTCGTATTTCGAGGAAGATCAGGGGATGAACCGGCGAGATTTGCTCAAGGCCGCTGCGGCCATTGGAACAGGAGTAGCCGCTGCGCCTTGTATTAATCTTGGCCGGTTCCAGCTTTTTGCTGATACCACTGAAACTTATTCCGCCCGCTGCATTGACCTGGTCCACCGTTCCTTAGTCATTGACATGCTCAGCCAGTTCAAGTTGGGCGCGTTTCCCGACGTGATTCCTGATGCCAACAAGCCCACCGTCACGTGGTGGTCGCATCCGGAAACGTTCACGCCGGCCGATCTCGCACGCTATAAGGAATCTTCCATCAACGTATTTCATATCGGTTGGGGTACCGGACGAATCAATCCTTATGAAGATGCCAAAAAAATACTGACGGCGTGGGGTGGCTTCATCGGACATTTCAACCATGACTTCCTGCGGGTGGCCCGGGTAGATGATTTTATCCGCCTGAAACGGGAGAACAAGATCGGCATCATCCTAGGCTTCCAGGGCGCCGACCACTTCCGCAAAACTGAAGACATCCGCGAGTTCTACGCTCTGGGGCAGCGCGTTTCGCAGCTCACCTATAACATGCGCAACGCGATCGGCAGCGGATACGTGGATGTCGATACGGGACTCACGCCTTTTGGCATTGATGTGGTCGCCGGCATGAACAGCGCAGGCATGGCCATTGATCTCTCGCACTGCGGACCGCGCACGACGGCAGACACCTGCAAGCTTTCCACGCACCCCGTATTGTTCACTCATGCCAACTGCCGCGCGCTGAATCCGCATCCGCGGAACAAGACCGATGATGCCATCAAAAAGATGGCGGCGACCGGCGGCGTGATTGGCATCACCGGCGTGCGCCAGTTTGTGCGCGCTAAAGAGCCGGTCACGATCGAAAACGTTCTTGACCACTTCGATCATGCAACCAGGCTGGTCGGGGTGGAGCATGTCGGCGTAGGCAGCGATATTGATCTCGATGGCTATGACAAGCTGCCGCCTGCGCTCAAGCGCAAGATGCTGACCGGCTTCAAGAGCGACAAGACTTTTCGCGGAGAAATTGACGGCCTCGACCACCCTAAACGCATGTTTGATCTGACCGAAGGGCTGATCCGGCGCAAATACTCCGATGCCGATATCGAAAAGATTCTCGGCGGAAATTTTGCCCGTGCGTTGGGACAAATCTGGGTCTAATAATTTTCGATTTAAGAATTACGATTTTCGGTTCAAATGAAAACTTCCCAAATCGTAATTCGCAGATCGTAAATTAAAGTAAACTGGCAACTGGGGATTCATCACTGTGCTGCTGAATGGAATCTTGGCCGCGATTACCACGCCGTTTTATCCGGATGGGGAAATCTATTTCCGCAAAATTGAGCACAACGTAGACCGTTACTCGCGTACGCCGATCTCGGGGATCGCCGTGCTGGGTTCGACCGGCGAGGCGGTCATGCTCTCCGACCAGGAGCGGCGCGAAGTATTGCGCGAGGCGCGCAATACCGCTGCCAATCACATCGTGCTTCTGGCGGGCACGAGCGCGGAATCTGCCATCGCAACTCTTGAGCTGACCGAGTATGCCGCATCGCTCGGTTATGACGCGGCCCTGTTGCGCGCGCCGCACTACTACAAACCGCAGATGAAGCCGGAAAATATTCTGGCTTTCTATCGCTTTGTTGCCGATCGCTCGCCGTTGCCCGTCGTGATCTACAACGTCCCGGTGTTTACCGGCTACGATATGCCGGTAGAGATTGTCGCCGAGCTGGCCGAGCATCCCCGGATCATTGGCATCAAGGAATCGGGCGGCAGTCTGGAAAAAATCGAGCGCCTGGTCGAGAGCACGCGGCATGTGCAATACGAAGTTCCGGTAACTGAAGTTTTTACGGCGGTCACGGCCCGCATGCTGGCGCAGGGCAATCCAGAAAAAGCTGAAAATGTTGTGCCGGTTGAATCGTTGGCGGGCAGCACGGCTACTGCGGTTGCGGCCAAGCCAAAGCTTAAGACCCGAACCAAAAACGCGGGCTTCCAGGTACTGTGCGGCTCGGCGCATCATGCGCTGCATGCTTTCGAGAAAGGCGCCGTCGGCGCGCTGATTGCTTTCGCCTGCATTGCTCCCACGGCGTGCTTTGAAGTTTATACGGCATGGAAGGACCGCGATCCCAAGCTGGCGGAAGAGAAGCAGCAACGCATTGCCGCCGCCTCGCAAAGGATCGTGGGTCAATTCGGTATTCCCGGCATCAAGTACGGACTCGATCTGAATGGATATTACGGCGGGCCTCCCCGGCTGCCGCTGTTGCCGGTTACGGCTGATGGCAAGCAGGAAATAGAGAAGCTGCTGGCGGATATAAGAAATTAGAGCAATTCGAGAGTTGGTGCACCCACCCGGGCACTATAAGCCGAAATGTCAGTAAATGTTTGCATCAGGCTCTAACCTTGGATAAATCCGTGCCCTGACAATACATCCCTTTGGGGGCACACGTGAATGATGCCAGGTTTCATATCGCCGTGGCGAAAAATCTGTTTACATCCCATATTTTTCATAAAACTTATTCGTGAAAAGACCGATTGAGTCATATCTTTTCTTAGCTGCGAAAAAGTCATTGATTTCAGGATAGGACTCTTGTAGCTGCTCTCGCGAATAGAACAACTGGTAGGGCAGGTAGTATGTACCGCCAACACTTTGAGCTACATCGATAAGATCTGACGTGGTTTTCCGGATCGCCTCGTTGTCTTTGTCATTGAATTTCACGTTGAAGTAGAGCACAAGGCCCAACATGTCCTGCTTGGCATAGGGGAGCGCGGTGACCGTGTCTTTGTGCACCGTACGAATCGTCACATTGAGCAGGTTGGCGTGATTTCTCTGCACCACATCGCGCAAGCCGTCCACGAACTCAGGCATTCGATCGTAGGGAACGAAGTATTCCTGAAGCAGATCAGTATCAGGCAACCGGTTCTTGAGGTATGCCATATTGTCATACATTTCTCCATTCCTGGTTACCAGGCATTCTCCCTTTTGGCTCATTGCCTGGTTGCGCGTTATGCATTGATGAAGATGGGGTTCAACATACTTCTCGAGGGTCCAGCGTAACCACCTCCCCAAACTGCCAGTTTTCGAAAAATTAATGACGAATCGGGCAAGTGCATCATGTGTGGCGGCAGTTAATGGTGGAAGCGGACCATTGAATTGAGTTTTTATGTATTCGTGAACAGCGGTCTCGCGCAAATATGACTGCGGAGCCACGGACAAGCGCCCGTAAATCAGACCGATTTCGCTGTTATTTTCGATATTCGTCTTGTAGTAGCTGGGGAAGTGTTTGTAGTCCATGTAGAGCGTTTTGCGGGCATACATCTCGTTCTCTACGATATCGAGGTCCACATCGAGGATTACCCCGAACAGTCCATAGCCACCCAGAACATGGTGGAACAGATCTGCATTCTCAGCAGGACTCGCCCGCAGAACTTCACCGTTGCTGAGCATGATGCGCATGGAACGAACCGTGGGAGCCACCGGGCCGGGCATCGGATCTATGCCGTGCGCGTTGACGCTCAGAGCACCGCCCACGCTAAAGATATTGATGGACTGCATCGCCTTTACCGACAAACCCTCCCGGTCGAGAAGCTGTTGAAGCTGCCACCAGCGCACGCCGCTCTGGAGGTTGACTGTCTTGTGCTCTTTGTTGAGCTGGATGCGGTTGAAGTCTTTCAGGTCAAGCACAATGCCACCCTGGGGCAGCGTCTGGCCACCCATGCTGTGCTGTTCTCCGGCGCAGATGACGTTGAGCTTGTTTTCGCGGGCAAACTGCAAGGCATTGCGGATGTCATCTTCATTCGTAACTTTCACAATGCCGTAGACTGGGGTCTTATTCAGGTGACTGGCATCGTTAGAGAATCCGCCACGCTGCTCAAAAGTGATCAGTGGCAACCTCGGCTCTGCCCGCACGGTCGTCGGCTTCTCCGGGCCGGAAGCGTGCGGAAAAACAAAGTCGCTGTCTTTGTCTTTGCTGTCTTTGCCTGGAGAAGCGGAATAATCAAAAATCTTTTTGACAACTAGAACGAGAAATGACGCCAGAGCCAGAACAATTGAGAGCAGTACACGTCGTTTGCGGCCCACAGAATCTTTCCTCAGTTTCGGCAAAAATTACATCTTAAGGGCTAGTGTTCTTCTTGTAAACAATTGATAAATAACAGCTTATCATGGCCCTCCAAATGCAATTTCAATTACAACCCTAGCTTGCCAGGCTCTGAAAATTGCTTTCTGATGAAGTTGAAATTCCAGTTCGTGCCGATTCTTGCCGCTTTGCTGGCCGTGGTTTTACTATCTCTAAATCTTGGCCGCTCGCGCCAGGTTAGCTCCGCCGAGGCAGCGGCTCCAAGCGAGGAAGAGCCCCAGCTTCCATTTCATCACGGTGATGCAAGCAGCGACCTCGCTCATGCTACTCCAATCCCAACTCCCACTCCTGAAGTAACGGTACCAGCCGGCACGGAGCTGGAGGTTCGCATGCAAAGTTCGCTTTCAAGCGCGACGGCTTCAGCCGGAGAACACTTTGAAGCAGTTTTGCAGGAGCCGCTCGTAATCAATGGAGAGGTCATAGCTCCCAATGGAACCGATGTGACCGGCCGGGTTGTGGCGGTGCGCCGTTCTGGCAGGCTGCATAAGCCAGGATACCTGCGGATCACCCTGGTCTCCCTCAACCTGAAGGAACAGCAGATGCTTCTGGCTACCTCCAGTTTTTTTGTGCAAGGTGATCCCCCTAGGAAGCGCAATTGGACATTGATTGGTGGCGCTACCGCCACCTTGGCCACCGGGAAAAAAGACGTAGCCATTGGGGTGGAGCGCCACCTGACCTTTCGTTTGACCCAGCCTTTGGTGACCCACGGTTAATAAAATCTCTGCAAATTAAAGAAAATAAGCAGGTTAGTGTTGTCTCGCGTTATCCACAGGGATAATGGATAGTTTATTCCCGAAATGAGACGAGGTTTCAGAATGAGAACATTCGAACAAAATATTGAAAATAAATGGTATATTGCACCAAAATCCGTTGTATAAGTAGCGAACTTTCCCCTTTTGGGAATATAAACTGAGATATAGGGAGTAGTAACTTTAGTCGAAAGCATATTGTAAGTTATTACAAACAAAAGAGTTAATCTCATTTCCTGTAAAAGGGAACTTGACGTGCACTAGGAAACCAACAATGGCCGCAAATACACTGATTTCCTCAAGTATCGAGCATCCCCCAATTGAGCTGTTAAGTCTGTTGATTCTCGACGACGAGCGCGCAGTTCGGGAAGGATGCCGGGAAGCCGCCGTCTCGCTTGGGTATCAGACTTTCGTCTCAGAGAACGCAGAAGCTGCGTACAAGTTACTGGAAACCCACGGAATCGATGTGGTCATGCTTGATCTCAAGGTTCCTGGCAGCAGCGGTTTTGAGTTATTGCGCGAGGTCAAGCGGCGCCGGCCGCAGGCGGAGGTGATTGTCATCACCAGCAATGCGACCGTGGAGTCGGCGGTGCAGGCCATGAAGTATGGGGCCTACGACTATGTGACCAAGCCCTTTGATCTGGATGAGTTGAAGCTGTTGCTCGAACGAGTGGCGGGGCACGTGAAACTGGCGAGTGAAAACCGCTTGTTGCGCCAGAAGATCAAATCCAAAGAGGGGCTGGGTAATATTATCGGCCGCGCGCCGGAGATGGAAAAGCTCTACCGCTTTATCTGCAAGGCGGCGAGCAGCGCGTATCCGGTGCTGATTCAGGGCGAGAGCGGGACGGGCAAGGAGATGGTGGCGCGTTCCATTCATTTCTCAGGCCCCAACCAGGACAAACCTTTTATTCCCGTGGATTGCGGATCGCTGGTTCCAACTTTGATCGAGAGCGAGTTATTCGGATATACCAAAGGAGCGTTTACCGGTGCGACGCGATCCAAGGAAGGGTTACTTTCCCTCGCTAATGGTGGCACGGTTTTTCTCGACGAAATTGGAGAATTAGGCACAGACCTGCAGGTGAAGTTGCTGCGGGCGTTGCAGGAGAAAGAAATTCGGCCGGTGGGCGCGACGCGTCCGGTCCCTATTAATGTCCGCATTCTGGCCGCCACCAACCGGAATCTGGAGACCGCTGTCGAGCAGGGAGTCTTCCGCAAAGATTTGTATTTTCGCCTGAATGTGCTTTCTCTGCGCATTCCACCTTTGCGCGAGCGCAAGCAGGATATCCCGCTGCTGGTTGGACATTTTCTGGAGCGATTGTCGCGGCTTACGGGTGCGCAACGCATCATCAGCGACGAAGCGCTCAAAATTATGCTGGCCTACGATTGGCCGGGCAACGTGCGCGAGCTTGAAAACTGCCTGGAGCGGGCCGGTACCATGAGCTCAGGGCCGCTCATTCACTCGGCTGACCTGCCTACGGCGTTGCAGAATGCAATGCGGCACCAGGCATCGGCAGATATGCGCCAGACCACAATCATCCCCATCGCGCAATTGGAGAGAGAGGCCATTCTCAACGCGTTGCGCCAGCTCAAAGGCGATAAGCTCGAAGCGGCAAAAAAGCTGGGAATGGGCAAGACCACCCTCTATCGCAAGATCAGGGAGTACCACCTGGAAGATTTCGGGATCAGAATGTGAGGAAGCCATGATTCTATTAGTGACAACGTGTGAGCGCGGCGAGGAATGCGCCACTGCCTTGCAGAAGGCGACGGGCGAGCAGGTGCAGGTAATTAAGAGCACGCGCCAGGCTCCGGCAAAGGAAGGGGAAAAAGAACAGTTCCAGGGAAGGATCACGGTTGTGGTCATGGATGAAGGCATGCTGGATGCCGAACCTATCAGCGCACAAGAGTTCCTCGATTCCATGGAGACCGCCATCCCCGTATTCATCAATTTTGCCATCAGCGGCATGGAGCGCATTACGCGCGAAGTTCGCATGGCCTTACATCGGCACCAGAGAGAGCAATTCCAGGCCATGCAGGCGGCCGAAAGCATTCTGCGCGGCGAGGTGAAAGATACGGTCACCGGTATCCTGCTTTCCTCGCAACTCGCGCTTGAGACTCCTGACATTCCCAAAACGGCCCAGGCCAAAGTACAAGACATCTATCAGCTTGCCCTGGCCTTGCGGGCAAGGCTTGATCCTGATGGCGGAAAATTGCGAAGAGCACCTAAGAAGGAGAATGTAGGCGCCCCGGTATCTTGAAAGTTCCTTTCCCGGCCCTAAGGTTTATCTGTTCATCGTAACCGGCACAATTTCCATTTACTGAATAGACAACTCTGAATTCCCGTCCAGCCTCTTAGTTTGCATAGCCATTTGTCGAATGGCCGAGGTGAAGCATGCTTTGGACTATTTTCGTAATACTTCTTATTCTCTGGCTCTTAGGTTGGGGATTTCACGTTGCCGGCGGCTTGATTCATCTGTTGCTGGTCGTCGCCCTGGTGATTGCGGTCATTAACCTGCTCACGGGCCGGCGCACAGTCGTTTAGAACCCTGGGCAGTTGAGTTTGCTGAATGTGCGCAACCCTGTTCGCGTTTGAGCGCGTGGAAGCTGATGCGGGCTTGAACCGCTGTCCCTTCGTCTCGCTGCCAGTCGTCATTCTCCCTTCGCATTTATGGAGATGCCCGAGCAATGCCCGGAGTGGAGTGGCATCTTAGGTTGAAACAAGGATCAACAAGGATAAAAGAACTGTTGCGATGTCCATTACCGGGATGATAAATCAAAATACGGACTCTCTCTCCAAGACTCTGGAGCAAAGAGAAATAGAGCGCAAAATTGGCGAACTGGGAGAATGGTTTCACAACATCAACCTTGATGGAGTGTGGACGGCTCCCCATCACTTCCTGGGCGATTTCCCCAACATCAAGTGGAAGCACCTGTCGTCGATCATTCCCGAGGACCTGGATGGCGCTTCCGTCCTGGATTTGGGCTGCAACGCCGGCTTCTACTCCCTGGAAATGAAGCGCCGCGGTGCGGGACGGGTGGTAGGCGTGGACGTGGATGACCGCTATTTGAACCAGGCAAGATTTGCGGCTGACGTGCTCGGCCTTGAGATTGAATTCAAAAAGCTCTCGGTCTATGAGGCCGATTCCATTCCAGGACAGTTTGATTACGTGCTCTTCATGGGAATTTTTTATCACTTGCGTTATCCCCTCTACGCGCTCGACAGGATTATCAAGAAGGTAAAAAGAACGCTGGTTTTCCAGACCATGATTCGGGGCTCGGAAGAAGCGCGCTCATGGGAGGAAAACTACAATTTCTGGGAAAAGAGCATTTTTTCCGACCCGGATTTTCCGCGCGCATATTTCATTGAAAACAGCTATGCCGAAGACCCCACCAACTGGTGGATACCCAACAGCTCTGCGGCAGAGGCAATGTTGCGCAGCTCCGGACTTGAGATCGTCGCTCATCCGGAAACAGAAATCTGGATTTGCCAACCCAAGAACGTGCTGCGGAATGGCCAGTACATTCTGGATGCAGAGCTGGCGGGCACACTGTAGAGAGAATTCCTAATCTAAAAATGCAAGGTGCAGCATGGTGGAAGCGGTAATGTTGTGGAACGAACCGAATAATCTTTCGCATTGGGATTTCAAGATCGATCCTGAATGGAAGATGTTTGCCGCCATGGCCATTGCGGCAGCCAAAGCGATCCGCAGGGTCAATCCTGCATTGACGATTGCGCTGGGCGGAATTTCACCGATTGATCCGCATTTCATTCAACTGCTGGCTTCCCACGGCGTGTTGGATGCTGTGGATGTGGTTGCGGTGCACGGATTCCCCCTGGATTGGAACCATTGGAAAATAGAGGAGTGGCCCAGGAAGATCGCGGAGATTCGCGCGGTGACCGGGCTTCCCGTATGGGTTTCCGAGGCAGGAGCATCGTCTTTTGGCGCCGAAGAAGTTCAGGTCTTCGGTCTGCAAAAGACCGCTGAACTATTGCTGCCCATTGTGGAACGGGTCCATTGGTACAGCCTCTTTGACCTGCCCGCCACATGGGCCGCGACCACACGCCACAAAGAAGCTGAGGGAAGCGCCTACTATCGGCACTATTACATGGGATTGATCCGCGAAGATGGCACCCCCAAGCCGGCGGCGGAACATTTTCCCGAGGGCATGGGAATCTGCCAATGGTTCCACTTCGAGGATCCACGTTTCGAATTAGGAGTTGCCTGGCTGCGCAAGCTCAACGTTCGTTATTTGCGAACAGGGGTAAGCTGGGCAGATTATTTTCGTCCGCAGGCGCAGGCGTGGTTTGACCGGCAGATGGCAGGACTGGAAGAATTTGAAACCACGATGACTTTATGCTTTACGCCGGAACATCTGGGCGTGGCGCCTCACTACACCAGTCCACCGAAATCGCCTGAGGATTTTGCGGAGTTCGCGGTCTGGGCAGTGGAGCGGTATGCGTCTCGCACTCGCCAGGCGGCGCTGTCGTCTGAGTTAGAGCGAAAAATTGTTGAACACAATGCTTGAATAATTTCTTATGCATGTCTTAATGACAGCGGATACGGTTGGCGGCGTCTGGACATACGCTCAGGAGCTGGTCACAGCTCTGGTGCGCCGGGGCGTGCGGGTCACACTGGTGAGCCTGGGCGAGATGCCCAGCCCGGAGCAGACGCTGTGGATGGAAGGATTGCCGAACTTTGACTTCCGCGCAACTGCATTTGCCCTGGAATGGATGCACGATGTCGAACGCGATATGGAAGCCTCCCAGCAATTTCTGCAGGGTATCATTCGCGATGTGCGCCCTGACTTGCTGCATTTCAACCAGTATTTCTACGGCGCGATTCCTGCTGAATTGCCGCGTGTCGTGGTTGCCCATAGCGATGTTGTGAGCTGGTGGCTCGCTGTTCATCAGCACGAGCCTCCGACAACGAAATGGCTGGAATGGTACCGCGGGATGCTGGCCAGGGGCATTCAGCATGCCAATACGGTTGTGGCGCCTTCGCGATGGATGCTCGATTCCCTGATCGCACTGTACGGAAAACCGAAACACACGGCTGTGATTTATAACGGACGTAGCCCCAATAGCTTCAATCCTCACATGACGAAGGAACGCAGGGTGCTGACTGTTGGACGTGTGTGGGACTCGGGCAAGCAGGTTACTTTGTTATGCCGGCAAAATCCTTCGGTGCAGATTGATATTGCTGGTTCCGATCACCATCCCGACGCCGCTTTACGCGCGGGAGCTCTGCCGGGAAGGGCTGTCCTCTCCAATGTTCATTTCAAAGGCAGTCAATCTGAATCGCAATTGCGCCAACTCTATGGCAGGGCAGCGGTCTATGCGGCAACCTCGCGTTATGAGCCCTTTGGCCTGGCGCCGGTTGAGGCTGCGCTTTCACGTTGCGCCATCGTCGCCAACGATATCGCCAGCTTTCGTGAATTGTGGGGCGGGGACGCGGTTTATTTCCAGCGCGATGACGGAGCCAGTCTGATGAAAGTAATTCGAAAACTGATGACAGACGTGGGCATGCGCATCGAATATGCCAATCGCGCCTACAAGCGCGCCTTGCAGCGGTATAACGCCGAACGCATGGCTGAAGATTATTTGACTCTCTACCACGCATTGCTGGGCACACGATCGGCGGTGGCATAGAGTGAGGTGGTTAAAGTGAAAATTGTAATCTTTGGCCTTACTATCACCTCTTCCTGGGGAAATGGCCACGGAACCACGTATCGCGCCCTGGCGCGCGCCCTGGCTGAGCGCGGCCACAGGATCACGTTTTTTGAACACAACGTGGAGTGGTACGCCTCGAACCGCGATCTTCCCGAGCCGGAGTGCTGCCAGGTGGTTCTCTACGAAGAGTGGGGGGAGGTTTTGCCGCGCGTTCATCGCGAGTTGAGAGACGCGGAGGTGGCTGTCGTCGGCTCGTATTTTCCCGAGGGAATCGAAGCTATTGACCGGGTCGCGGATTCCGCCGCGGTCAAAGTCTTCTATGACATCGATACACCCATAACCATCGCGCAACTGCGCTCTCGAGGCGGGACATCCTATCTGCGCGCCGACCAGATTCCCGGCTTTGATATCTACTTCAGCTTCACCGGCGGGCCCCTGTTAGCGGAAATTGAGAGAGAATTCGGAGCGCAACGCGCTGTCGCCCTGTATTGCTCCTTCGATCCGAATCAGTATCGCCGCTTTGCCGTCAGTAAGGAATACGCGTGCGCAATGAGCTATATGGGAACCTATGCCCCTGACCGCCAACCCAAGATCGAGGAATTTCTGTGTGAACCCGCGCGCCGTTCGGGACAGCAAAGATTTATCGTGGCTGGGCCGCAATATCCTGCGAGCATCGAGTGGCCTGAGAATGTGGAACGAGTTATTCATCTCAACCCCTGCTGGCATCCTCATCTGTATTCCTCTTCCCGTCTGACGCTGAATGTGACCCGGCGCGATATGGTCATGGCCGGCTATTCGCCTTCCGTGCGCCTGTTTGAGGCCGCGGCCTGCGGGGCGGCCATCGTTTCCGACAACTGGCCGGGGCTGGAAAATTTTTTCGTGCCCGGGACAGAGATCCTGATTCCATCCGGCACAGATGACGTGTTGCGCTACATGCGCGACTATTCCGAACGTGAGTTGCGGGAAATAGGAGAACGAGCACAGGCGCGTGTGCTGGCAAGTCATACCAACCAACAAAGAGCGCTGGAATTTGAGAGCCATGTGGCCGCAGCCCGCAAATGCCGTGTACCTGACCTAACCAACGTCCAGTTAGATCTCAGCATCCTAAAAACCAGAGAATTGTAAATTACGCTGAATAGAGTTCCAGCGAAACATTGAGGAGCGTCCGTTGAGAATTGCCCTTGTCGCACCGCCTTTTATTCCCGTGCCTCCTAAGGTCTATGGAGGAACAGAGTTGTTCATTGGGCATCTGGCGGAAGGATTGAAGGCCCGCGGGATGGACGTGGTTGTGTACAGCAACGGGGAATCTACCATCGATGTTGAAACCCGTTGGTTATATGCCAAGGCACAATGGCCGATTCAGGGCGAAATCTTCGATAACCTGACGGACTATAATCACACAATGTGGTCTGTGCGCGACGCCATTGAATCCAGCGATTTGATCCAGGTCAACAACGTTCCAGGCGTCCTGTGCTCGCGATTTTCGCCCGTGCCCGTAGTGGCGACCCTTCATCATCCCCATGTGCCGGAGCTGAGCCAGTTGTACGCCTACTGCTCCAAAGTAGAATTCGTCAGCATCAGCGATTTTCAACGCCGTTGTGAAACCATGCAGCGCATGCGCACCATCCATCACGGCATTGATATGGCAAGCTATCGGCTCTCTGAAGCCCCTCGCGGGTACCTGGCGTTTCTTGGCCGCATTGCGCCCATGAAGGGAACGCACTTGGCGATTGCAATTGCCCAAAAAAGCGGCATCCCCCTGAAAATCGCCGGAGAGGTGCAGCCGGTATTCAAAGATTATTTTGATCGTGAAATAGCGCCTCATGTGGATGGAAAATTTATCGAATTCATTGGTGAAGTTGACTTGGAAGCAAAAAACAAGCTGCTGGGGGGCGCTTTGGCACTGTTGTTTCCTATTCAGTGGAATGAACCTTTTGGCCTGGTCATGATCGAGGCAATGGCGTGCGGCACTCCTGTGCTGGCTTTTCCGGGCGGTTCGGTGCCCGAAGTTGTTCGTGATGGAATTTCCGGCCATGTCGGCCATTCTGTGGAAGAGCTGGCGGGTTATGCGCGCGAGCTGAAATTCAACCCCGCGCAGGTGCGCGCCTACATGGAACAAAACTTCAGTCTTGACGTCATGGTCGGCAGGTACCTTGATTTGTTTGAAGAGGTGTTGAGCCGACCGCAGGATTCTGAAAGCGAAATTGAGCCAAGAGCCGTCGCATGAGCACGTTGTCCGAGATCTTTTATAGAGGCGATGAGGAGCCATTGGAAGAGATTCCCTGTCCCCACGTCGAGCCGCGCCTTGCCTACCAGACGGTTGAACCCCGTAAGCTGAACAATCTCACGTTGATTGATGGCAAGACTTTTATTTCTACCACTGTCGCCGGCGACATTACTCCGGCGGGAGCGCCCGACGTCGGGCTCTTTCACGATGACACCCGCTTTCTCAGCCAGCTTGAGCTGCGGATCGGTGGCTTTCGCACGGTCGTGCTCAGCTCGAGCACAGAAAAAACTTTTGTTTCGCGCATCGAGTTGACCACGGGAAGCATAACCCTGCGAGATTCCCTTGACCTGCCGGAAAACACGGTGCATATACGCCGCGAGCAGCTTCTCTCCGGGGTCACCGTATTCGATACTTTTACCTTTGAAAATTTCAATTTAACCCCTATAGAGTTCCACGTAGAGTTGGCCCTGGATGCCGACTTTGTCGATGTCTTCCAGGCGCGTGGCTGCGCCCGCCACCGCGCCGGCCACTACTACCGGCCGGTGGTCAGAGAGGGCTGCATTACGTTTTGTTATCGCGGTCTCGATGACATCTTCCGCGAGACTGAGGTCCACCTCGACCCGAACCCGGAGGAGATTCGCGACAAGAAAGCTGTGTGGAACCTTAAGCTGTCGCCGTTGAAAAAAGTAGAGATTCGGGTCACGGTGATTCCCCGGGTGGGGCAGTCGACATCCCGCAAGAGACGCAGCTTTACGTTTCCCGACTTTGACGCGAGCCTGCGCAAGCGGCGCGAAGCCTTTCAGGTGTGGGAAGAGAACTCGACCCACTTCAAGTCGAGCAACGAAGTTTTTGATGAGGCCCTGCAAACCAGCATTGGCGATTTTCACGCCCTGCAAATTCCCGACGGCGAACAGCATATTCTTGCCGCCGGTATCCCGTGGTTCGCAACCATATTCGGGCGCGACTCGATTATTGCCGCCTACCAGTCTCTGTGTTTGAATCCGCAACTGGCGGTAGATACGCTGCGCGTGCTGGCCCGCTACCAGGGCGCCCGCATGAACGACTGGCAGGATGAGCAGCCGGGGAAGATTCTGCACGAATATCGCACCGGCGAGATGACCCGCGCCGGAGAGATGCCTTTTGGCCCCTATTACGGCTCTGTGGATGCCACCCCTTTGTTCCTCATTCTCCTGAGTGAAACATTCCAGTGGACAGCGGATGAAGAGCTGGTGCGCGAACTGCTGCCGGCAGCCTATCGTGCGCTTGATTGGATTGAGCAATACGGAGACCTTGACGGCGACGGCTTTGTTGAATACATCCGGCGTTCTCCGCGCGGCCTGGTCAACCAGGGATGGAAGGATTCATGGGACGCCATCATGCATCGCGACGGCGTGGTTGCCAAGCCTCCCATCGCCCTGGCCGAGGTGCAGGGCTACGTCTATGACGCCAAGTACCGCATGGCATCGCTGCTGCGAACTTTTGGAGACGTGCAGAAGGCAGACCAGTTGAAGCGTGAGGCCGTCGATCTGGCCAAGCGCTTCGAAAAAGCCTTCTGGCAACCGCAACGCGGCTTTTACGCCATGGCCCTGGATGCGGAGAAGAAGCCGGTAGACCCGATTTCTTCGAACGCCGGACATCTGCTCTTTACTCGCATCCTCAATCGCGATCGCGCCCGCGCCGTGATGCAGCGGATGATGAAGCCCGACATGTTTTCCGGGTGGGGATGGCGCACGCTGTCGCAGGATGAAAGCATCTTCAATCCCCTGAGCTATCACCGGGGTTCGGTGTGGCCGCACGACAATTCCCTGATCGCCCATGGCATGGCCCTGAATGAATTTCGCGAGCAGGCGCAGCAGATTCTCACCGCGTTATTTCAGGCGGCGCTCAACTTCCGCGATTATCGCCTGCCCGAGCTTTTTTGCGGCATCCAGCGCCGTCAGTTCGATGAGCCGGTGCATTATCCGGTGTCGTGCTCGCCGCAAGCCTGGGCTTCAGGGGCGATGTTCCTCATCCTCAGTTCGGTTTTGGGAATTCGGCCCAGCGCCCATCGCAAAGAATTGAACATCGTGAATCCTTCATTGCCCGAGTGGCTGGATTATCTGAGGATCAGGAACCTGCGCGTGGGCAACACCCGCATCGGACTCGACTTCGCCCGCCAGGGCAAACGCACATTTTGCAATGTGGTTGAGGTCGAGGGCGAAAAAATGTTTATCAACGTCGCCTTTCGGAAATAGAGCGAAATAAGTCTGGCGCATGCGGCTCGTGGTAGTCTTTACAGATTGCGGTCTACTTAAATCTACACAAGGAGCTGGGCATGGCGGAAGTGAAAATCACAATCAAAAAGAATGGACCTTACAGGGTAGAAGCTCCCGAAGGCTCGATTCAACTGGTGGATGCAGATGGCAACCACTACGACCTGAAAGGGAAGACTGCTTTTTCCCTGTGCCGCTGTGGAGCTTCGGTAACAAAACCGTTCTGCGATGGTACCCACTCTAAGATTGGCTTTCAGGCGGCGGAGGCTGCCGTGCGCCAGGAAGAATCCACGGCGCCTGCCGTTCAGAACATCAAGAGCTAAAACTGCTTAGAACTTGTTTGGCTCTGTTGACTTCCCTAAATTTTGTCTAGCTGCAATCACGGAGAGGAAATCATCCAAGGTGGTCCGGTTCAAGGCGTGGGCGGTTCCAACTCCATCCGAGGTCCCTCGCCTTGGGGCTCGGGATGACACTTTCTAAAAAGTGGGTCTAACAAGCGACATTTTCCAGGATGTCAACAGAGCCGAATGTAAGCAGTAATTAAAGGCATAAGGCTCAATGGATGGTCTTTGTTTTTCTCGACATGTAATCCATCAGCAGATACTGGCCGAGGGTGTAGGGTGTGGTGAAGTAGGCCTTGCCGCGGCACATCTCGGTCACCTTCTGGACGAATTGCACCAGGCCGTGGTCGCTGGCCAGCATGAAGGTATTAATTAAAACTCCGGCGCGTTTACATTTGGAAACTTCTTCCAGGGTCTGGCTGACTACGAGCGGGTCGAGACCAAAGGCATTCTTGTAAATCCTTCCATCTTCCAGGGTGAGTGCCGAGGGCTTACCGTCGGTAATCATCACAATCTGCTTCATGTCTTTTCGCTGGCGCTGCAAAATACGCTGCGCCAGGCGCAGGCCTTCGCGCGTGTTGGTGTAATACGGCCCTACCTGCACGCGCGCCAATTGCGAGAGCGGGACCTCTTCCGCCGAGTCATGAAAGAGAACCAGGGAAAGCGAATCGCCGGGATATTGCGTGCGAATAAGGTGCGAGAGCGCCAGCGCGACTTTTTTCGCGGGAGTGAAGCGGTCTTCACCATAGAGGATCATCGAATGAGAGCAATCGAGCATGACCACCGTGGCGCAGGAAGACTGATATTCGCACTGATGCACCTGCAGGTCCGAATATTCGATGTTCAAGGGCGTCTGCAGGCCCTCACGGCGGATGGCGCGCTTCAGGGTAGCAGTGATGTCGAGGTTAAGCGTGTCTCCGAATTCGTAGGTGCGCGAAGCCCCGCTGGCTTCCACACCCGTTGCCATGTCGCGGGTATCGTGGCGGCCAAAGCTTGATTTTCCCAGCGAGCCCAGCAGGTCGCGCAAGGTCTTGAAGCCAAGGAAGTCGAGGCTTTTATCGGTGACTTCAAAGCGTGCCTGGCCCTGCGGCATTCCGGCTTGTCCGGCGGTGAGGGATTGCTGGGAGGGATCGCGGGGTTGATCAATGGAAATAAAATCCTGCTGCTCCATGCGCTGGATCAGCTCTTCGATGAGCTGTTCCAGGGTTCCATCCATCTGCATCTGGTTGATCTGCTCCTGCATTTGCTCGTCGAGCAATTCACCGTTCAGCAGGGCTTCTTCAATCGCACGGCGCAGATCGTCTAACGTGTGCTCGCCGGGCAACTGGTAGAAATCCATGTAGGAGTTCTGAAATCCGCTCTGCAGCAGATAGTCAGAGAGAGCATTGAGCAGGTCTTCCATGCTCATCTCCGAAGCCGGGTCAGGAACGTATTTGCCGTAGCGGGTGAACTTCATAAATAGTTCTCAGTTCTCAGTTCTCAGTACCCGCCCTTGCGTTGGTCATCCCCCAGCAGTGGGGGGTGGGGGGTTACTAAGTAACCTCAGCCTTTAAGATTCAAGGACATACGGGACACCAAGTAACCTCAGCATTTTTAAGGTCCAATGACATGCGGGACATAAGCTGGTTATCTTTGTCCGTCATCAAATCATATCCTTAACTTCGGGCACGCCCAACCAAATGATCGCCTGAAATTCCAAAACAGCCAAGCTTTTGATATCACAATTCTCATTTCTCAGAAATCTTCAAACCCTTTTGAACTTCAATTTCAGTTAAACGACCTTCTGCCTCTGCCTCCGGGAAAGTCAGGACGATTCTCCGGCTCCGGGCGCGGCTGCTTGGCGCTGGCTTTGAAGACGCGCTCTTCACTGCGGCTGATCTTCTTATGGGCGTAGAGCCCCTCCAGAACGAATTCTGCCGCAGCCACCTGCTCTTCGACCATGTCTTTGGTCTTCACGCCCAACGCGGTCAGTTTTTCACTGAGTCCCTGGATACTCTTCAGAGTACTGAAGACCTCAGCCGCAGCCGCGGTATCAGAGACCTTGATCTCGCCTCCCAGATCGAACCATTGCACAATCTGCTGCATGTTGGCGCCGTCGAAGTAGCCATCGAAGGTCTTGGCAATGGCGGCGCGGATGAGATCATGCGCGACGTTATCTGCCCCACGCATCTCGCCTTCGTACTCCAACTCCAATTTGCCGGTAATGGCGGGAAGCGCCGCATAGATATCGCCAATGCGGGGCACGACAACTTTTTCATCATTGCGCAGCGTGCGTTGTTCGGCGCTCGAGATCACGTTTTCCATGCAACTGATGGGCAACCGCTGGCTCACGCCCGAGCGCTTATCGATTTTTTTATCTTCACGCGCGGCAAAGGCGATGTGCTCCACCACTTCGCGCACAAACTGGGGGACCGTCAGCGGCATGCCATTGCGTTGCGCCCATGCTTCCTGCGATGTGATGGCCATGCCTTCTTCCACGGTCGCGGGATAGTGAGTGCGAATCTCGGAGCCGATGCGGTCTTTTAAAGGGGTGATGATCTTGCCGCGCGCGGTATAGTCTTCGGGATTGGCGCTGAAGACCAGGGCCACATCCAGCGGCAGGCGGATCGGATAGCCTTTAATCTGCACGTCGCCTTCCTGCATGATGTTGAACAAGCCCACCTGTATTTTTCCGGCAAGGTCGGGAAGTTCGTTGATGGCGAAGATGCCGCGATTGGCGCGGGGCAGCAGGCCGTAGTGCACGGTGTGCTCGCTGGCGAGGTCGTGGCCGCCGCGCGCCGCTTTGATGGGATCAATATCGCCAATCAGGTCGGCAATGGTGACGTCGGGGGTCGCCAGCTTTTCTACGTAGCGCTGCTCGGGGGCGAGATAGTCAATGAAGGTCTCGTCTTTCTTTTCCGCAAGCATCTCGATGCAGCGCGCGCATATGGGAGCGTAGGGATTGTCATGGATTTCGCATCCGGCAACATAGGGCATGTGCTTATCGAGCAGCCCGGTCAGGGCGCGCAGAATGCGGCTCTTGGCCTGTCCCCGCAGCCCGAGAAGAATGAAGTTATGGCGCGACAGCACCGCGTTCACGATCTGGGGAATCACGGTGTCACCATATCCAACAATGCCGGGGAAAATGGGGTCCGATTTATGATTGCGCAGCCGCTTCAACAGATTGTCGCGGAGTTCATCTTTAACACGGCGACAGGTCAGCCGCTCTGGAGAAAATTCGCTGCGGCGCAGTTCGCCGAGCGTACGAGGAAGACTCATAGGGGAAGAATACCTCCTGTTGTAAACAAAAACAGGTCTCTTTGAACCGATTATACGCTTGAAAGAAGCTCCTAAGCCTGGTGATACGGAATGCTCACGTTATGGTCGTTGGCCAAATGATCGAGAGTCTTGGCCTGTCTGCGCTCAAGTTCTGTTTGTAACTCTTTTGTTCGCCGGCGCTCGATTGCCATCTGGGAGGCTAGATTGATGGCGGCCGGCGCTACGCCGCTTTTATTCACTTCTTTGATGTGACGGCCGTCTTCGCTCCCTCAAGACGTACCCTTCAAAACAGTTTTCTTTTTTCACGGACTTTTAACAATGATCTGGGAATAAAGCATTTTCACACAGGTTTTAAAACTTGCCGAGTGCTCTCGATCTCTTGTGTTCGAGATCGTGGGGCGCTTTGGAAAGTTTCAATCTGTTTTTGATCTGTCTTCCAAACTTTGCCTAGGAGGTGACTCGTACTATGAGACGCATATACATTTGTGTTTTTGCCGTGTTACTCGGAATGCTTGCCATCCGCCTCGCCGGGGTGGCGCAGCAGTCTGCAACCGAAGCGCCTGCGGGTTTTGATACTCCCACGCTGGCACAGAACCCCGGATCGCAAAGCACCAGCAATGGCATTGCACAACCGCCGGGCGATACCTACGCGCTCGACCAGTCGGCTTTTGAGCTGGATCACGATGCCAGCACAGGATTGGGGCCGGTTTTCAATGCGCGGGCGTGCGCCGATTGCCATCAGAATCCGGTGACCGGCGGCTCCAGCCAGTTTACGGAGGTCCGTGCGGGCCACAAAGACGCGACCGGAACTTTCGTAGCCGCAACCGTACCGATCAACGATGGCGCCAACCTCATCGCTAACCGCTCGATCATCAACGATCGCGCGCTGATTCCGCAGGCGCAGGAGCATGTGCCGGCCACTGAAAACATTCGCGCCTTACGAGCTGCGCTCAACACCCTGGGAGACGGATTCGTTGAAGCCGTAGACGACAGCACGCTGAAAGCGATCGCCCAGCGCCAGATCGAGGTAAGCGACGGCAGAATCCATGGCGAGGCAATCGAGGTCCCGGTCCTGGAAGCGCCAGGTCAGACGCGCATTGGACGATTTGGTTGGAAGGACCAACACAGCAGCCTGCTTTCATTCATTGGCGATGCTTACCTGAATGAAATGGGAGTTACAAACCGTTTGCGCCCGAAAGACGTGACCACGATCGGCAAGATTACCTCAGATCCGGAAGACACGCCTGACAATCTTGACCTGGCAGATATTGACCACTTCGCGCAGTTTATCAGGGGCACAAAAACGCCTCCGCGCGACGCAGCCCTGGCAGCGACACCCGAAGCCCGTGAGGGTGAAGAGATCTTTGAAAAGATCGGCTGCGCAGTCTGCCATGTGAGCACCATGGTCACAGCCCCGCCGGGAACTGCGATTAATGGCGGAGCGTTCAGAGTGCCAGATGCGTTGGGCAATAAAATCATTCATCCTTATGGCGATTTTTTGCTGCATGACATTGAGACGGGCGACGGCATTGTGCAAAACCCGCCGCAGGATACTGCCAACAAACTGCGGACAGTGCCATTGTGGGGATTGCGCATGCATCCGCGGCACATGCATGATCTGAAATCGCTGACACTGGAAAATGCTATCGAACGGCATGGGGGTGAGGCCGAACATGTAAGGAAACGCTTCCGTGAATTAAGCCCCGAGGACAAGCAAGAGCTCTTTACATTCCTGAATTCACTCTAAGCACCTGCATCAACAACCTTCCAGAAAAAACGGCAAGGCATATCGCAAGACATGCCTTGCCGTTTCCTTACGGATGTTTCGGCAGGCACATCAAAGAATAAATATGTGTCTGTAACTTTCGTCCTGTGGCAGATCGTAATGGAGCGTGTCGTCGCCGAGCGTTTGCCCGAGACCCTGAAGGTGGGCCATACGAGCTTACGTCCTAATGAGCGTGGCCGTTGCCTCCCGCCTTCGTGCGGATGTGCAGAGCGCGGCTGATTTTGGGGATAAGGGCTTCGTAGTACGCGATGAGGGTTGCGACGCGCTCGGCCTCGGAGCGTATGCCCAATAAGGATTGCTTGAATTCCAGGTCCAAAGGCACTTTTGCCGCCACCTCGAAGGCGAGCGCCGGAGAGTTTTCGGTCGGGATCTCCGGATTTTGTTCTCCGCTGAGCGCGAGGAGCTGTTTGTGCAGGTGCACGAGCTGTTTGCGGGCGGCCTCGGCGGCGGCGCCGCCTTCGTCATCGAAAAAGCTCACCTCCGCGCGCAGGAAAGAGCGCTCCTCGTTCACGCGCAGGATTTCGAAGCGGCGCAGGCCCTGGGTGAGGATATCGAGCCGGCCATCGTCGTAGCGTTTGATTACATCGAGAATCCTGGCGGTGCAGCCAACCTCGGCCATTTCTTCCTGCTTTGCATGGATGATGCCGAATACCGCGTTTTTTTCCAGGCATTCACCGACCATCTCTTTGTAACGAGGCTCAAAGATATGCAGTGGCAGAGGTATGCTGGGAAACAAGACCAGCGGCAGCGGGAAGATGGGCAGCAAAATCGCCACCTTGACATTGTACCCTTGACGCCAGACCCGTTCAGAGAATACAAGCAAGAGAATGAGACTTATCGGAAAAGTTGTGGTCATTACGGGCGCCTCCATGGGCATTGGCGAGGCGCTGGCAAAAAAATTTGTGGAGCAGGGCGCGAGCGTTGTGCTCTCTTCCCGCGATCGCAGCCGGGCTGAAGCGGCGCGGGGCAGGGTCGGTTACCTGGAGCGCACGCTGGCCGCCGCCTGCGACGTGCGGTATCGCCAGCAGATTGAACAGTTGCTGCAGGCAGCGCTCGACCAATTCGGCCATGTGGATATATGGGTGAACAATGCCGGCCACGGTTTGCAGGATTCGGTGGCGCATATGGACATGCAGCAATGCCGGGAGATGTTCGATACGAATTTGTTCGGCGCGACGGAAGCGATGCAGGTGGTCATTCCGGTGATGCAGAAGCAGGGGAAGGGAACCATCATCAATATTTCCAGCATCGCCGGTTATATTGCCGTGCCCTACATGGCGGCTTATTGCGCGACCAAGCACGCGCTCAATGCCATTGGCAAAGCGGCGCGCGTGGAACTGCTGGGCACGGGAGTGCACGTGATGACGGTTTGCCCCGGCTACATCGCCACCGATTTTGCCGCCAATTCCGTAAAGGGAAAGGACCGCCAACGATTGAACCGGGCGGCAGGCGGCATCAGCCCCGAACGGGTCGCCAACGCGGTATTCAAGGCATATCTGAATCACAAGCGCGAGATTGTTGTCCCCTGGCGCGACCGCTTCACGATTGCTCTCTACAGACTCTGGCCCTCATTGGCCGAGTCGGCGATGAAGAGAATGCTGCGGCCGGCCGATGAGGTGACGGCGGAGGCAGAGGCCTCGAAGAGAGGAACCTAACCGCAATTATCACCACGGAGACACGGAGACACAGAGAAAAACCTTGAGCATGACTGAGTTTTCGATTAGCCAGCCACCGGTTGGCGCGACACCGGTGCCACGGGGCGCTGCACAGGTCAAGTATGTCGGGAAGAAAATGAGCCCAGATGCCGGTCTGATCTTGTTCACATGACTGCTAAACGTATTTCCGACTTCTGACTTAGGCCACAGTTCGCCGAAGAAGAAAACCGCATGAAAAGGTTCATCATCACTGGCGCGCCGGGTGCAGGGAAGACAGCGATCATCCGTCAGTTAGAACTCGACGGGTTCAGCATCGTCGAAGAGGCGGCTACTGACGTTATCGCTGCCGCGCGTGCGCAAGGGACGGTTGAACCTTGGAGACATCCTTCGTTCATTGATGCAATCGCTCACCTGCAAAGGGACCGTCAGATTCGAGCGTCTTATCAACCGGATGAGGTTCAGTTTCACGACCGTTGCCTTATCTGTACCGCGGCGTTGGCAGTCCACCTTGGGTACTCTTTTTCTCCCTTTCTTACCAGCGAACTGGACCGCATCCAAAAAGAAGCGATCTACCAAAACCGGGTCTTCTTCATTCGCAACCTTGGCTTCATCACGCCGACCGAAGCGCGGCGAATCAGCTTTGAGGAAACGGTGCGTTTTGAGAAAATCCACGAGGAGATTTACCAAAACTTCGGCTTCGAACTGGTCTCAGTCGAGCGAGGAAGTCTAGCGGAGAGGGTCAGCATCATCAAAGCGGCAATTCGTTAGGCGAAGTGACAATTTGTATTCACGCTATTCTCGACTCCTGCTATAAACGCCTTGCTGCCATGAATCCTCTCATAAAAAGGACGAGCAACGTGGCGGCCGTAGACAGATGAAGCAGGATATGCGCCGTGTTGGGGACCATGCCATTGCGCTTCGGCAAGAACGAGTGCGTATTGCCGAACATCTTTTCATAACGCTCGGCCCGCTTTGGTTCAGCCTTAAAAAGATACGGCGCCCACCAGGCGCGCATCTGGCCAACGAAGAGTATGCCGTAGCTGATCCATAGCCACCTGCCAAGCCAGGCCGGATGCGGCTGGCCGAAGTACCACGCGCTGAAGAATAGGCCGATGGTAAATGGCACGCTCTGCAGGAGAGTCACAGTCACAAGACGGGACAGCGTGTCCTGGCTGCGCACAGCGGCAACGTCATTGAGGCGTCCGAGCGGAATCCAGTCGTGAACCCACAGAAAGACAACCTGAAACGCCTGCAGAGCGAGCAGGGCCAGCTCTGATATGTTGCTTGTTGAGGGCATATGCTGCACCGTATTCTGTTCCTTCGAAGTATCCTGGTACTACTAGACAAACTTATGGCTTTGTGTTTCAATTCTAACTGCATGACTTTGCTGATCCATCATCACCATCATCATCACGTGGCGAGCGTGTCAGCGAGGGTGTGCGGATAAAAGCGGTAAAGCAATCATAAATCCGGCCTGCTGATGCGCAAAAGCTCAGCAGGCTTTTTGTTTTACCGCCAAAACACGCGAGGAAAATATGGAAATTGATTTCGAAAAAATGCAAGGCTTGGCCCCCGCCATCGTGCAGGATGCGGCCAACGGCGAGGTGCTGATGCTGGGCTTTATGAACCGCGAGGCCCTGCAACTCACTTTGAGCTCCGGTTACGTCACTTTTTACAGCCGCACCCGGCAGAAGCTATGGATGAAGGGCGAGACCTCGGGTAACCGGCTGAAGCTGATCAGCGCCTCCACCGATTGCGATAACGATTCTGTGCTGGTGCGCGTCAACGTGGAAGGCGATGGCCTGGTCTGCCACGAAGGCACCCGGTCATGTTTCACTAAACCACTGGCAGCGGGTAAAAACGGAGCTGCTTCGATTACCGACGCAAAACCAGCCGCAGGGGTGAAAGCATGAAGCTCCGACTAGGAATTCCCAAAGGCAGCCTGCAGGAGGGCACGTTTCAGCTCTTTGCCAAGGCCGGGTTTAATATCTACAGCAACGGCCGCTCGTATTTTCCCACCAGCGACGATCCTGAACTGGAGTGCATGCTGATTCGCGCGCAGGAGATGGCGCGCTACGTCGAACACGGTGTTCTGGATGCCGGGCTCACCGGCCACGATTGGATCATCGAGAGCAACCTCGAAGTGGTTTCCGTCGCCGATCTTATCTACGCCAAGCAAAGCCGCGGCAAGGTGCGCTGGGTACTGGCCGTGCCGGAGGGGTCGGCATACAACGCGGCGGAAGACCTGAAGAATTGCACCATTGCTACTGAGCTCGTCAGTGTGACCAAACAATATTTCGAAAAGAAAAATGTTCCGGTGCGGGTGGAGTTTTCCTGGGGCGCTACGGAAGTAAAGCCGCCTGTCCTGGCTGACGCCATTGTCGAAGTTACCGAGACGGGGAGCTCTCTTCGCGCCAACAAGCTGCGCATCATTGATACGGTTCTGGAATCGAATACGAAGTTAATTGCCAACAAGAACGCCTGGCAGGACAACGCCAAGCGCAAAAAGATCGAGAACATCGCCCTGATGCTGTGCGGCGCGCTCGCCGCGCAGGGACGCGTGGGATTAATGCTGAACGTCATGAAACGCGATCTGGATGGCGTCCTGGCGGTTTTGCCGGCCTTGAAGCGTCCGACGATTTCGCCGTTGAGCGATCCTGATTGGGTGGCGGTCAACACCATTCTGGAAGAGACGGTCGTGCGCGAGGCCATTCCCAAATTGAAAGACGCGAAGGCGCAGGGCATTGTTGAATATCCGCTGAACAAGGTGGTGATGTAATGCAGATCGTCAAGGGGCGCGCCTTGCACAAAGAAGTGGAGCGGGTGGCGGCACGCCGGCAAAAGCTGGCGCAGAATGTGGACCGCAAAGTGCGCGCCATGATTGACGATGTGCGCCGCAATGGCGATTCGGCGCTACGCAAGTACGCCATGCGTTGGGATGGGTTAAAAAAACAGGGCTCTTTCAAAGTGCCGGAGAAAGAGTTGAAGCGGGCGCTGGGCTCAGTCAGTCCCGAATTTCGCACAGCTCTGGAAAAAGCCGCGGCCAACATTCGCCAGTTCTGCAAGTGGCAGAAGCCGGCGGAGTTCTTCCGCGATATTCAGCCAGGAATTAGAGTTGGGCAGATTATCCGGCCAATTGATGCGGTTGGCTGCTACGTTCCCGGAGGAAGATATCCGCTGCCCTCATCGTTGCTCATGACGGTGATCCCTGCACAGGTCGCTGGGGTTGAGCGAGTTGTGGTGGCTTCGCCCAAACCGGCATGCGAAACGCTGGCCGCGGCGGCGCTGCTCGGAGTGCAGGAGTTTTACCGCATCGGCGGAACGCAGGCCATCGCCGCACTGGCTTATGGCACGGAATCGGTGAAGAAGGTCAACAAGATCGTTGGACCGGGAAATATATTCGTGACTACAGCCAAGAAACTTGTGGCCTTTGATTGCTCCATTGATTTTCTTGCTGGACCGACCGAAGCAGTCGTGGTCAGCGACAAGGGAAATCCCAAGTTCATCGCCGCCGATCTGGTAGCGCAGGCCGAGCACGATCCCGATGCGCTGGGCATTTTTATTACATCGTCGGCAGGGCTGGCAGAGAAGGTCGAGCGAGAAATCGAAGTTATGACGGCAGATAACCCCACGGCAGCGCAGTCGTTGCGCGAGTATGGTGTGATCTTTGTAACCTCGTCGCGGCGCGAGTCACTGCAGATTGCCAATCGCCTGGCTCCTGAGCACATCAGTATTTCAGAGGAAGATTTGCCGATGATCCAGAATTCCGGGTCGGTCTTTGTCGGCGATTATTCCGCGCAGACGCTGGGCGATTACATCGCCGGACCCAACCACGTGTTGCCCACCTCCGGCTCGGCCACCTATCGCGGCGGATTGAGCGTCTGCGATTTCTTGAAAGTCATCAGCGTGCAGCAGGTTTCCCGAAACGGGCTGCGTTCGGTCGCCGCCAGCGCCATCACCCTGGCCAAGGCCGAGGGGCTGGCGGCGCATGCCAATTCAGTCGCTGTGAGGTGCGCCAATGCCTAGCGCGCGGGCAGCCATATTACGCAAGAACGCCAAGCCGAAGGTTCCCAAGAGCGTGGTCAATCCTAAGGAGCTGCGCCTCGACCAGAACGAAAATACCGGCGGATGCTCTCCGCGCGTTCTGGCGCGATTGCGCAACCTGCTGGGGCAAGAGGTCGCCAGTTATCCAGAGCGCAGCATGTACGAGCCTCTGATGGCCAGTCACCTGGACATGAAGCCGGAAGAGGTCATGCTGACCAACGGGGCCGATGAAGGCATTCATTTGTTGTGCGAGCTGTATCTCAATCCGAAACTCGAAGCGGTGATTCCCGTTCCTTCCTTTGGCATGTACCGGCATTACGCGATGGCCACCGGGGCAAACATCGTCGAAGTTCCGATGAGCAAGGATTTCAGCTTTCCTACCCGGGACGTGCTCACGATTTTGAACGACAAGACAGGATTGATTTTTATCGGGAACCCGAATAATCCGACGGGGACGACGGTCCCTCCGCAAGACATATTTCGTATTCTCGAAGCCGCAGCGCAAGCCGCGCCGAGGAGCGCCGTCCTGGTGGATGAAGCCTATTTTGAATTCTATGGGCAGACGCTTCTGCCTGAGCTGCATCGCTTTCCCAATCTGCACATTACCAGAACGTTTTCCAAGGCCTACGGTATGGCAGGCATGCGTGTAGGGGTGCTGATTGCGAATGCCGAACCGATGCAGCGGCTGCAAGCAATTTCTTCGCCGTTCAGCGTCAACACCATTGCTTTGACCATCCTGCCGATTGCGCTTGCGGATCAGGGCTTTGTGCGCAGCTATATTGGCAACGTCAAGCGCCAGCGCCAGGTGCTGCAAAGCGCACTCGAGGAAATAGGACTTCGTTACTGGCCCAGCCAGGCAAACTTCCTGCTGGTTGAGATTGGCGAAGGCCGGGCGGCATTCCTCAAAGAGATGGCCCGCGAGGGAATTTTTCTACGCGATCGCGGTAGCGACTTTTTGTGCGAGGGCTGCGTGCGCATCACAATTGGAAATCCGCAAGAGATGCAGCGCGTGATCGGGCGCCTGCCCAAGGTGCTCAAACGCATCGGCTGGAGGCGTGAAGCATGAGCGCAAGAAGGGCAACCATTCAGCGCAAGACCAACGAGACCTCGATCGATCTATCGCTGGTAGTCGAGGGTAAGGGGAGTTACGACATTTCCACTGGCATCGGTTTTTTCAATCACATGCTGGAGCTTTTCACCCGGCACGGAGCGTTTGACTTGCGTCTGCACGCAACCGGTGATTTGCACGTAGACCAGCACCACACGGTAGAAGACGTCGGTATCGCACTCGGCGAAGCTTTCACTAAGGCCCTGGGCAGCAAGCGCGGAATCTTGCGCGCCGGCTACTTCGTGATGCCCATGGATGAGACCCTGGGCCTGGTAGCGGTTGATTTCAGCGGACGCGCCGCCGCAGTGGTGGAAACAAAAGTCAATGTGCGGCACGTCGGCGACCTGGAAGCCGAGTTGGTCACGGATTTCTTCGAGGGTTTTGCCCGCGGAGCCAATGCCAACGTGCATGCCAAGGTGCTCTATGGGCGCTCAAACCATCACAAGCTGGAGTCTCTGTTCAAGGCTTTTGCCCGCGCGCTGCGCTTTGCCTGCTCGCGCGACAAACAATTAGGCAAGCTGCTGCCCACCACGAAAGGATTACTATGATTTCTCTCGTTGATTACGGCGCCGGCAATATGGCATCTGTGCGCAAGGCATTCGAGCATCTGGAGCTGGCGACAGAGATTATTGACAAGCCTGAGCAGGTTATCAAGGCGAAAAAACTCGTTCTTCCCGGAGTGGGAAATTTCAAGTCGCTGGAAAAACTGGAACAGACGGGCATCCGCACGGCCATTGCAGAGAGCATTGCGCGCGGCGTGCCCTTCCTCGGCATCTGCCTGGGGATGCAATGGCTGTTTGAGACCAGCACGGAAGCGCCCGAAGTCAAAGGCCTGGGGATTTTTCCGGGAAGATGCGCGCGCTTTACGGAAATTCCCCGCACGCTGCACGTAGGCTGGAACCAGATCAGCTTTCGCAACGGCGCCTCGCGGTTGTTCCAGGGGATTGCTGACAGCAGTTATTTTTATTTCACGCACTCGTATTGGTGTCCGATAGAAAGTTCGAGCTGCGCTACCTCGCGCTTCCAGACCGAATTTGCCGCCGCGCTGGAAAAGAAAAATGTCTTTGGCGTGCAGTTTCACCCGGAAAAATCAAGCGATTCCGGCTTGCGCATCCTGAAGAATTTCGGAGAGCTGCCTTGCTGAGCAAACGCATCATCGCCTGCCTTGACGTAAGTGGCGGCCGCGTGGTCAAGGGCACAAAGTTTGTGGCCCTGCGCGACGCCGGCGACCCGGCCGAGCTGGCGCATTTTCATGCGGAAGGCGGGGCCGACGAGGTGGTCTTTCTCGATATCTCGGCCACGCGCGAGAACCGCGCCACGTTGCTGGATGCGGTGCGCAGAACGGCGTCGCAGATTTTTGTGCCGTTTACCGTGGGCGGAGGAGTGCGCTCGTTTGAAGAGGCGGCCGCCTTGTTCGATTGCGGCGCCGACAAGATGACCATCAACTCGGCCGCAGTCTCTAATCCCAAGCTTATTTCCATCATTGCGAATCGCTTTGGCAGCCAGGCAGTGGTGATTGCTATTGATGCCAAAAGGGCGGGGAACTCTTACGGCGTTTGGGTGAAGGGCGGAAGCGAGCCCACGGAGCGCGATGCCGTAAGCTGGGCGCGCGAGGCGCAGGAATATGGCGCGGGAGAGATCATGCTGACCTCGATTGATCAGGATGGCATGCGCAGCGGATTCGATTGCGAGCTGACCGCGCGGGTGAGCGAAGCTGTTTCCATTCCCGTAATTGCTTCCGGAGGAGCGGGCACTGGCCAGCACTTTATTGACGTATTTACCAAAGGCAAGGCCGATGCCGCCCTGGCGGCTTCCATATTTCACTTTGGGTTGCAAAATGCCCGCGAGTTGAAGAAAGAGTTGCAGACATCTGGAATCCCGGTGAGGCTGCCATGCTGATTCCCGCCATTGACCTGATGGAAGACAAAATTGTCCAGCTAGTGCAAGGCAGCCGCAAGGCCCTGGAGTTTACCGACTTCGATTATTGGATCGAACGCTTTTCCGCGTTTCCCATTGTGCAGTTGATTGACCTGGACGCGGCCATGAATCGCGGCTCCAATCGCAGCCGCATCGAACAGATCGCCAGGCGGCTGCCTTGCCAGGTGGGCGGCGGCATTCGGGATGCGAAGATTGCTTCCGAGACAATTGCACTCGGCGTGAAAAAAGTAATCATCGGCTCGGCGCTCTTCCAAAATGGGAAAATCAATTCCGATCTCGCCCGCTGCCTGGCCGAAGAAATTGGAAAAGAAAAGCTGCTCTTCGCTATTGACAGCCGCAACAACAAAGTCGTCGTCCATGGCTGGAAGCAGGCCACGCCTTACACCGCCGAAGAGGCGATCCAGGCGCTTGAGCCCTGGTGCGAAGGCTTTCTCTATACACACGTGGATACAGAAGGGCTCATGTCGGGAATTCCGATGGAGCCAATCCGTAATTTACGGCGCGCCACAAAGCGCCATCTGATTGTTGCCGGCGGCATCACCAGCCAGCAGGAAATTGATCAGCTCGATGCCATGCAGATTGACGCGGTCGCGGGCATGGCAGTTTATACCGGCAGACTGCAAGCCAATCCACCACAACGCTCTTAGGCTGCCTATCCCGCAGCTGAATCAGTGGAGCGACAAAGCTCCTTTGATCCAAGCGGAAACAGTTGAAACTAAAGGTAATACTTAATGGTTTCAACGAGCCATATTTTCGGTTATACTTGTGACTCTGTTCAGCTCACGTTTGTGAGGATGGACGGAATAGTGTGTCCGGCATAGCAAACTTCAGACCCTTACAACCGCTCGAGTTACCGGGGGGGAGAAATCTCTCCTGCGAAAACCTAATTATTGGTTCTTGATTTCTTTATTTGGAGAAGCACCCATGAAGCGAATTACCCCCCACAGCGTGTGTAAGTTTCCTCTGAGAATGATCCTGGCGCTGGCCGCTATGGTTCTGATTGTGTTTGCCGGCAGACCTGTTTCCGCACAGTCCGCAGATAACTCTCCTAACATCTCTAACATCGAAGGCGGCTTGAATGAACTCATCCGGCTTAATCATGAAGCATTGGCCAAAGGGCAGCCAGGCGTCAGGCTGAGCGCCGTCGAACCCGTAATCCGCGCGACAGGTGGCAAGAATGCCACAGGACTGTTTCGCCTTCAGTCCGATCAGCAGAACCGCGTTTTGGTGACCGCCAATCTCGATCGCACTGTCTCGCTGGCTACCGTGAAGAACATGGTAGGCGAGTTGGGTGGAGCTTTTGTCGCTTCCGATGAGAACAACGGCCTGATTTCCGCGTATCTACCGGTACCAGCCGCAGAAACCCTTGCACACGCAATCGGCGTGTCGTCAATACATCTGGAGCATCGCGCCATAACGCATGTTGGTTTAACCACCTCCCAGGGAGCGGCGGTGCTGCGCTCCGACCTCGCCAACCAGAGAGGCTTCAACGGCGATGGCGTCACAGTGGGCATTCTCTCCGACAGCTTTAATACCAGTGGCGCGACCGATACGGCCCTGACCGATGTACATACAGGGGACCTGCCGAACACCACGGCCATCCCCGGAGGCGAGGGTCTTAAGTTCCTGATTGAGCTTGATCCAACAATATTCGGACCGGGCACCGATGAAGGCCGGGGCATGGCACAGATCGTGCATGACATCGCGCCCAATGCCTCGCTCTGCTTTGCTACCGCCTTTAGCAGCGAGGTCGATTTTGCCAATAACATCCGCTCGCTGCGGACCAATCCGGCATGCAATGCCGATGTAATCGCAGATGACGTGGCGTACTTTGACGAGCCGTTCTTCTCCGATGGCATCCTGGCACAGGCGGTTGATGATGTTGCCAGCAGTGAGACCCTGCCCGGACACAAAGTCGCTTACTTCTCCTCCGCCGGCAACGAAGCCAAGCAGGGCTATGCCTCCGACCTGCGTATTATTTCCGATACGGTCGCTCGCAGCATTACGCCGGCAACGCTGGGCGTGGACTTGAGCACAATTCCGGCTACCATCGATACCACCGGCGGTTTTCACAATTTCGACGCCAGCGGTGGTCTGAACATCGTCCAGGATTTTGCCTACGCCGATGGCACGCCTATCTCGTTCCAGTGGGATGATCCTTTCAATCTCACCCCCTCCGGAATCACGACGGATCTTAACGTGCTGTTTTTTGATCCGGTCACGGGAAAGTTTCTCTTCGCGTTCGATGACGACAACTTCATGACCAATCAGCCTATCGAGCTCTTTCAGCTCAATACCGGGGGCGGCCCGGGCACCTTTGCTGAGGTCCTCATGGTGGTTGCCAGAACGGGCAAAGGCGCACACCTCGCCAAGAGGATCAAGTACGTGGATTTTGGCACCGTCATTGACTTCAATGGTGTGATCACAGCGCAGACACCTGTTACCTTCGGTCATCCTTGTGCGCGCGGCGCCAATGGCGTTGCGGCCTACGTCTACACGACCGATCCGGCATTCCCCACATTCCTGCCGGCGTACGAAGGCTTCAGCTCGCCGGGCCCGGCCACGATTGTCTTCGACAAAAATGGAAATCGGCTGGCTCATGCCGAGATCCGCAAAAAACCGGACATCGCCGCTGTGGACGGCGTCAACACGACGTTCTTTCCCGAAGGGCCTGGGAACGATTATGAGGCCCTCGTTGGCGCGCCCGATGGTTTTCCGAACTTCTTCGGGACCAGCGCAGCCGCTCCCCATGCAGCCGGGGTCGCGGCATTGCTCATACAGAAGGCAGGAGGCCCGGGGTCTATCTCACCCGGACGTGTAAGCACGATATTAAAAGCATCAGCCCCGCGGCGCGACAGCGACCTGTTCTTCAGTGAAGCAGTTGCTACGAACAATGATGCCAATGTCTCGGTGACGGCAACCGGCGAAGATTTAAGGGCGGTTGGACTCAGCGATAACTTCTTCAAGGTCACGTTCCGCTCTCGCAGGCCCGGCCAGACGCTCTACTCGCTTACCATTGATTTGACCGGAACAGGCCTGCTGTTCGATCCTGTTGCCCATCCTGTGCATGTTGGTACGACCACCGGTCCGGCCATCGTTTCTTCCACTCCAGGCACGCAATCGGCAACGGTGACGCTGAACTTCAGCGGATTTACCTCGGGCCAGTCTCTCACCTTTGGAATTGATCGCGACTTCGCCGACGTGCACGGCAAGGCGGTCGAATTCGGCGGCAATTCCGGCGACGAAATGGCAGGGGCCAAACTAACCGCAACGCTTTCTGCCAAGGGAGACCGTGACAAAGATTCCGATACTTTAACCGGTATCTTCCGAAACGATCTGGATTTTGGATATCAGATCTATGATGGTTTTGGATTGATTGATGCGATCAACGCCCTGAAACTGACCCGTCCGCCTGATGATGGGGATGATGAGCCGTCAGCCGGCTTTCCTGCAAATTAAAGAATTTATAACAACCATAACCAGCGCTGAAGGAGCTTTCCTTCAGCGCGCTTTTTGAACCAGCTTGCTTCTTACTTTTTCTTAACGGCTTTATTTAATCATTAGGAGGAGTACCATGCGGAAGTTAACCCACCACATCGTCCTGGCCGCTCTGCTTTGCGGATCAGCTAGTATCGGTTTTGCCCAGACCCCTAACAACTCTGCCGTAGAAAGTCTAAGCCACCCAATCAGTGATCTACAGCAAGTGACCCCGCGAACTGTCGGTATCGCAGCCAATAAGCACGGTGGTACCGGCATCATCCAGGACGCGGCGACCTCCGGACTGCCGGGAGTCGACAGCGTTACGAACTGGTCAGACCAGTTCACCGAGCCCGGCTTCGATTCGAACGGCAACCCGCAATCGGTTTGGCCTTATACCATGGTTGGAAATCCGCCGGAATCCAACAGACCTACCACTTTCAACGCGCCCGTCGTTCCCATGACTCTCGACCTGCTTGCTCCTGACGGTACGGTGGCGGTTTCCAACGGCCACCCGCTCACCTTCGTCGCAACGCCTGCTATTGTCGATAACGTCCTTGAGTCTCCTATCTTTGAGCCCTGGTTCTACACATCGGGTGTCGGACAGTTTAATGACCAGATGATGCGCGCCGAGTTCTGGAACCGCATCAACCATCATAGTGCCGATGCCGATGCCGATCGCGATGACGGCTGGCACAACAATTTGAGGCCAAGGGTTAAAACCGGACGGCACATGCAGATACCTTTTGGTTTTTGGTCCTTCTTCGTCGACAAAAATAAGGTTCCGGTGGCGGCCAATGTTGATGTCAACGCCTTTGCCAGCCTGCTGTTCCCGCCCGCCGCACCCGACAATACCACGCCTGTCGGAGCTGCCGAGATCGCCGGCGACATCACCACGCACGATATCTCGACTTTCCTTTTCAACAACGTTTTTCTTTACGGCAACGGTAATCCCAAGGACTGCTGCATCATCGGATTTCACAGTTACGACCTCGAAGCCGGAGACAACACCAATGGGAACCGCGAACGCCGCTTCGTCTTGAATTACTCCAGTTGGGTCAGCACAAATTTCTTTTCCGGCGGCTTCCAGGATGTCACCGCCATCAGCCACGAAATGTCTGAGACGTTCAATGACCCGTTCGTCAACAATGCGACGCCCTGGTGGTTGGTGACAGATCCCTTCCGCAAGGGAGCCGCTCAGTGCCAGAACAACCTTGAGAGCGGCGACGTGATCGAAATACTGAGCAGCGATGCGGTGTTTCCGATTTCGATGAACGGCCGCACCTATCACCCGCAGAATGAAGCGCTATTCTCCTGGTTCGCATTCCAGTCGCCTTCCCAGGCGCACCTGGGAGCTTACAGCTTCCCCGACGAAACTACTTTGACTGCGCTTTCGCCCGCCAATCTGCTGCCAGGCTGCACGCCTGCACCGTAAGATCGTTCCAACCCAACGCTGGGCAACTGCCCGGCGTTGGGCTGGAGATAAAGCCGCGGTGTCCCGGTATCTGACCGCGAGATATGACAAGCTCTTCGAGCTTTCGTTCCCATATTCCATAGGTTTCCATCAGCATCCCGCCGATGGCAAGAGCCAGCCCGAGTGGCGCCTGCACGCCCATTACTATCCGCCTCTGCTGCGCTCGCCGTCCGTGCAAAAATTCATGGTTGGATATGAGATGCTGGGCAGTCCCCAGCGCGACATCACTCCTGAGACCGCCGCCGGCAGATTGCGGGAGACGGCGGCAAGAGCCGCCGCTGAAGCGCGCCAGGCACGAAGTGAGCCGGTGTTACGCTAAAATGTTGGTTCTTTCAAACCTGTCGGGGGCACGGATTCGTCAGTGCCGCAAAGGCTTAACAAAATCGCGGGCTTGAGCCTCTGAGGTTTGAATGTTTGAACCGGAAAAGGAACTAATATAGATGAGAGCAGGCAGATACGCCTTAAATGGAAAGACAGGGCTGTTCCTGGCGGGCAATGGGCAGCCATTGTTGGACTGGAGTGTTCTCCAAAGTCCTGCGGTGCCGGCCCCGGTGCGCGAAGCCGCGGGGAAGGCCATGCAAGATGCGGGCGATGCCAGCTTTTGCGCGGCGCTTCCGGTCGTAGAGGAATTTTTCTCTCACGACGGGAAAGCTCTGGAAGGAGCGCCGGCGCTCGATTCCTCCATCCAGTTCAATCCGCCGGTGCGCCCGCAAAATTTTATCTGTGTCGGTTTGAACTATCGCGATCACGCCAAAGAATCGGACATGAAGCTGCCCCAGGCCCCGCTTTTATTCGCCAAAACGGCCAACGCCATTCATGCGCACAACCGTCCGGTTCCATTGCCGCCGGAGAGCGCCCAAGTGGATTATGAAGCCGAGCTTGCCGTTGTGATCGGCAAGACCTGCCGCCGGGTTGCGGCGGCCGACGCCCTCAAATACGTTGCGGGCTACACTTGCGGCAATGACATCAGCGCCCGCGACTTTCAGTTTGCCGATAATCAGTGGTACCGCGGAAAAAGCGCGGACAGTTTTGGCCCCATCGGCCCGTGGATTGTCTCTCAGCGCGAGATCGGTGATGGCAGCGGATTGCGTATTCAACTGCGTCTGAACGGCAATGTGATGCAGGATTCCACTACGTCAAATCTGGTCTTTGACATACCCGCTCTGATCGAATACATCTCCCGCAGCATTACCCTGAACCCCGGAGACGTGATCCTGACCGGCACTCCTCCGGGCGTAGGTTTTGCGCGCAAGCCACCCGTGTTCTTGAAGTCGGGCGACAGGATGGAAGTTGAGATCGAGCGCGTCGGCACCCTGGTCAATCAGATTGCATAGAGTCCAATTGCATTTGTCATCCTGAGGTCGTCGAATGCCCGAGTCGAAGAGCCTGCCCTGAGCCTGCCGAAGGGATCCCGAGAATGTCGCGGGCTTCCATGCAGCATCAGGGCATTTTCTGAAGGACATGGCTTAAGAGTTTGCGAAAACCGTCGTGTGAAGACTTGTGTCATGGCGCGAGTTTACTCGTGCCTCAAGCTGTTTATAATGTGTCGGGCTTTAGAGTCTGTATGAGAACTCTATTTTTGGAGTGTGAAGGATTGAACAACCCCGAAGGGCTGACGCATTATAGCCCAGCGCTTCACCGCTGGGTACGCATAAGAATTGATGTTAGCCCCGTAGTGACGACGCCCTTCAAGTTCTCCCAAACTCTTGAAAAACAAGCTTCACCGCAAGCGAATATAAACCAAACTGGAGGGCACTTTTGTTAACCGCACGCAAAATCATTCTTTCTCTTCTAACCGCCGGTTTGATGGCGAACACCGCTCAAGCCCAATCTCCGGACGCCCGTGCACGGGAGCTGGTCAACAAAATGACTTTGGATGAAAAAATCCAGGAGCTGCATGGAATCAGGGACGCCGAGCGCTATCGCGTGGTGCCCGGCGTTCCCCGCCTGGGTATTCCGGACTTCCATATCACCAACGGCCCGGCGGGAGCGGGCCCGGGCGGTAACCCGACCGCTGCGACTCAGGCCAAGGCCACGGCGCTGCCCGCGCCCATCGCACTGGCGGCGACATGGGATCTCAAGCTGGCGAATCTTAACGGAGCGGTGGCCGCCGGTGAGGCAAAAGAGCTTGGCAGCGGCTTGCTGGAAGCGCCCGACATTAACATCGCGCGCGTGCCGCAGAACGGGCGCACCTTCGAGAGCTATGGAGAAGACCCGTATTTGGCCGGGCAGATTTCCGTCAACAATATTATCGGCATCCAGGACCAGGACGTAATTGCCAACGTGAAGCACTATGCCGCCAACAACCAGGAGACCGACCGCCTCAGCGTTAACGAAGAGATTGACGAGCGGGCGCTGCGCGAAATTTATCTGCCCGCTTTTGAAACCTCCATCAAGCAGGGGCACTCGGCCTCGGTGATGTGCGCCTATAACAAGGTGAACGGGACGTTCTGCTGCGAAAACGATCCGCTGATGAACCAGATTCTCAAGAAAGAATGGGGATTCGATGGCTTTGTCATCTCCGACTTCGGCGCTGTCCACAGCACAATTCCTTCTGCTCTGGCCGGGCTCGATTTGGAGATGCCGACCGGAAAATATTTCGGAGACGATTTGAAAGCCGCGGTCGAGTCGGGAAAAGTGCCAATGTCGGTGATTGACGACAAGTTGATTCGCCGCTTTCGCGCCATGATGGCCTTTGGCATCTTCGATCATCCCCCGGTAGCCAAGCCGCTTTCGCCGCAACCCAACGGCGCCGTGGCCCGTCGCCTGGCGGAAGAAGGCATGGTGCTGCTCAAGAATGATGGCGCCGTGCTGCCGCTCAATGCGGCAAAACTTAAGTCCATTGCGCTGATAGGGCCTTTTGCGGTCAAAGCCATGACCGGGGGCGGCGGCAGCTCCCATGTCATACCTCTTTATGCCGTTGATCCACTCGATGGTCTGCGCAGCCATGCCGGTGAAAAAGTTGCGGTCAATTTAAATGACGGCAGCGATATTCCGCAGGCCGTTTCCGCGGCCAGCGCCGCCGATATTGCCATTGTGATGGTGGGCGACAACGAAAGGGAAGGGCGCGATCATCTTATTTCCCTGAATGGGAATCAGGATCAGTTGGTGCAGGCGGTAGCGGCCGCCAATCCGCACACGGTCGTCGTGGTCAAGAGCGGATCGGCGGTTCTTATGCCCTGGGCAGACAACGTGCCTGCGATCCTCGAAGCCTGGTATCCGGGGGAAGAAGATGGCAACGCCGTAGCGGATGTGCTGTTTGGAGACTACAATCCCTCCGGAAAACTGCCCCTTACCTTTCCCAAAAATCTCGCCGATGTTCCCGCCGGCACAGCGGAGCAATATCCCGGAGTAGATAAGGTCGCTCATTACTCGGAAGGAATCTTCGTCGGCTATCGCCACTACGATGCCAAGGGGATCGCTCCACTGTTTCCATTTGGACACGGCCTTTCTTATACCAGTTTTGCTTATAAAGACCTTAAAATTTCGCCTGCTAATGTTTCTCTCAATGGGAACAATGACCGCACGGTGAGCGTAGACCTGAATGTAAGCAACACGGGCAGCGTTGCAGGCGCCGAGGTAGTGCAGCTCTATCTTGGCATGCCCTCAACCAGCGACGTTCCGCAGCCCCCCCAACAGTTGAAAGGCTTTCAGAAGATAACTCTGAAGCCCCGCCAGAAGGCCCATGTACATTTAGTGCTCGACGCGCGCGCATTCTCATATTGGGATGTGAAGCGCCATGGCTGGGCCGTAGTGCCGGGCGACTATAAGATCATGGTGGGCTCATCTTCGCGCGATATCCGGCTGCAGGGCGAGGCCAAGATCAAAGTCAAAGAAAAATAAAATGGCTGGTGGTTCAGTTCGCCGTAGCGCCGGCGTCTTGCGGGTGAGCTTTTGATGAGCGCCGTGGCAGCGGGAATCAAAAGCGAGGGTGAAGCGGGTTTACCGCGAAACCTTTAGATAAATGGAGTCGCGTGGGCATCTTGCCCACGCCGGCGTAGGAATTCACTACTCAAAAAGTCAGGAGGCGTAATGCGCGTTCTTGTAGTGGGCGGGGCAGGGTACATCGGCAGCCACACCGCCCGGATACTGCGCAGCCGCGGGCACGAAGTGCTGGTCTATGACAATTTATCCACCGGCCATGCTTTTCTGGCCGATGGCTTTGAGCTCATTCAGGCAGACTTTGCCGATCTGTCTCGCCTCACGCCTGCCCTGGCGCGGGTTGATGCGGTCATGCATTTTGCCGCCAGTGCCGATGCCGGAGAATCGGTGCGCAACCCGCGCAAATATTTTGAAAACAACGTCAGGGCCGCGCTTACATTTCTCAATGCTCTGATCGATTCTAAAATCAAGCATTTTGTTTTTTCCTCGACCTGCGCGGTATACGGAGTGCCTTCCAAGATGCCGATTACTGAAGACCTGCCGCGCGAGCCCATCAATCCCTATGGCTCTTCCAAAGCGTGTTTCGAATATGCGTTGCAGGCCTACGATCAGGCTTACGCTCTGCGCTTTGCATCGCTGCGTTACTTCAATGCCGCCGGAGCCGATGAGAGCGGCGACATTGGCGAACTGCACATCCCGGAAAATCACCTGATTCCCGCCGCACTGGAAGCCGTGGCCGGCATGCGGCCCGAGCTGCAAGTCTTTGGCGACGATTATCCCACTCCCGATGGAACCTGCATCCGCGACTACATCCACGTGAACGACCTGGGCGAGGCCCACGCGCTGGCGCTCGAATACCTGGCCAACCAGGGAAGCTCGATCTTTCTCAATTTAGGAACCGGGCGCGGCTCTTCCGTAAAAGAAATCCTAAGCGCAGTCGAGAAAGTAAGCGGCCCTGTGCCCAGGCGCATCGTAGCCCGCCGCCCAGGCGACCCGCCTATGCTTGTCGCAGACCCGGCAAAAGCCCAGAAGGTGCTGAACTGGAAGGCCAAGCGGTCACTGGAAGAATGCGTGGCCACTGCGTGGAAGTGGATGCAGCGGGCGCAATCGTTGCGGGAGGCCAAAAAATAAGTAAGCCCCCATGGCATGAACAGGAGTCTACTGCGCTTCAACTAGATTTTCTAATTTAGCCCCCGCCCTGGTAGAGCTAGGGACGGCGCACCTTAGGTGTTTGGCCGCGCCAGAAATTGTTCAACGTGAAGGACCGGCAAAGCCTTGGACCAATGCGGCAATCTCATCTGCGGCTGTGTCTAACGCGAAATGACCGGCGTCGAAAACATGAACTTCAGCGGTCGGTACATCCTTCAGGTAGCGGTCCGGTTCGCCGGGATCGAACGAGAGGTCATACTTACCCCAGATCACCAGCAGGCGCGGCTTCTTCTCGCGCATCCATGCCTGCCATTTCGGGTAGGAGTCCACATTGGTTCGATAGTCGTAGAACAAGTCGCTTTGGATGTCGGCCTGGCCGGTCTGGTTGAGAAAGGCATACTCATCGGTCCAGAGGTCCGGGTCATAGCGTTCCACGTTAGGATCGTTCCCAACATGGCGCGTACGCGTGGTCGCCAGCGACAGGAGATTGGTGCGCAACGCGCTTTCGTTGGTGGCGCGATCGGCCCAGAAGGCCCGCCGCGTCTTCCAATTCGCCCCCAGTCCTTCGTTATGCGCCACAGCATCCTGGACGATAAGAGCCTCGATCCGCTCCGGATGCGCCAGGGCCATGCGAAAACCCACAGGGCCGCCGTAATCCTGCATATAGAGTGTGTAGCGCGAGAGCTTGAGCGCTTCGGTGAAGTGATTCATGATCTCGGCGTAGTGATCGAACGTGTAGGCGAATTTTTTCGGGTCCGGCCAGTCGCTGTGTCCGAAGCCCGGGTAATCTGGCGCGACCAGGTGATAGCGATCGGAAAGCCGTGCGAAGAGAGGCTCGAACATTCGCGATGAAGAGGGAAGTCCGTGCAGCAGGAGAATCGCGGGCGCATCTTTGGGACCGGCCTCCCTGTAAAAGATGGAAAGCCCATCGATCTGTATGGTCCGATAGAAAGTCGGGTGTTCCACTTGATCTCCCTTTCCGCAGGCTTGGGGAAGAAATTGAAATGATGTGAGCATTACAGAAATCGCCATGACGACGCAGGAAAGCTGTGAGCGCTGGGCGCAACGGGGCAATGGGAAAAGACGCACGGCTTATCTCCAATCATGCAAGCCCCTCGAACCCAGTGCTCGCAGTGTTTCTCATTCTTGCCGGCCTCACATGGTCAGAACGACGCGAAACTGTGCCTGGCCGCTCATCATGCGCGCGTAAGCCTCCTCCGCCTTTTCGAGCGGATAGGTTTCAATCATGGGACGCACGCCTGTCATCTCGGCGAAGCGCAATGTGTCCTCGGAATCGGTGGGTGTTCCCGAGGACCAGCCTTGAATGGCCCGACTTCCATTGATGAGCTGTATCGGCGTGACCTCAATGGGCTCGAATGCCGCACCGATGACCATGAGCTTGCCGTTCGGCCCCAGACCGTCGATCAGTGCCGACATCGCTTTCGAGCTTGGGGCCGTCGCAAGAATTACCTGCGCGCCACCTAATTTTTGCAATGCCTCGGCTGGGTTCGTCGCCTGGCTGTCGATGTACACGCTCGCTCCAAGTTTTTTTGCAAGGGAGGCGCTTTCGGGGCCGCGCCCGATGGCCGCGACCTTATAACCAAACTTGCTGGCGAATTGAATTCCCAGGTGCCCCAAACCGCCGATACCCTGGACTGCGACAAGATCACTGGGGAGTGCGCCGCTGTGCCGCAGCGCGTTGAAGGTGGTAATGCCGGCGCAAAGCAGCGGCGCTGCGTCGACATCACGTAGAGTTTCAGGTATGGCCGCCAGCGCCTCTATGGGAGCGATCATGTATTGCTGGTATCCACCGTCATAGCTGAGGCCCGCGATTTTCAGATTTTGGCAATTGCGAAAATCTCCGCGCCGGCACTGGGGACACGTGCCGTCCTGGCCGCCGTGCCAGCCAACGCCGACACGCTGTCCCTTCTTCCACGTGGAAACGCCCGCGCCCACTTCATCAATGATGCCGGCGACTTCGTGTCCTGGAATACGGGGATACTGAATTCCAGGCCAAAGACCCTCTTTCGTGAGCACGTCACTGTGGCAGACGCCACAGGCCTGCACCTTGATGCGCACGTGTCCCGCGTCCGGCGTAGGAATGTCGCGCTCGACGATCTGGAAATCCGCTCCCGGTTTGGGAACCTGGGCCACTTTCATGGTTGCTACTGCGACTGTTGTCGTTGCCATAAATGCCTCCTTGTGAATTCTCAGTTGTGGTTGATAGGCAGTTTCTGGTGTTAACTATGCGATGGACTATTACTCTCGCGCATTTATGCCGCAACCTCGAAAATGACTTCCAACTCGACCGGCGTGCCGAGCGGAAGGCTGGCGACGCTATATACCAGGCGGCAAGGACTTTTGTCTTTCCCGGAGTCAGGGAATTCAATCTCAAAGGTGGTGTCTGCGACCCCGCCGAGTTCCGCGGCGGCGACCGCTACCGCCGCGTTGCGCAAAGACCTGCGGCGACTATTGCTGCCCGCTTCAAGCATGTTGTGTTTCCCTGACGCGATCCGCAGGTTCAGATGTAATCACGTTGTACTTCACCTCGATGTTGCCGCTTGTTGCTAACGAGTACGGGCACACGTGACTTGCGGCTTCCACCAGCGATTGGGCCGTTTCCTGGTCCATGCCCGGGAGGCTCACGTTCAGCCTGGCCGCCAGGCCGAAGCCACCATGGGTCGTGCCAAGATCGACCTCGGCATCGATGGCCACTTCCGCGGGAAGCGCTATCTTCCTTTTTCCGGCGACAAGCTTGGTCGCCGATAAGAAGCAAGCCGACCAACCGGCAGCGAACAATTGTTCCGGGTTGGTGCCAGTGCCCGATGTGCCAGGCTGCGTCAGCGTAATCTGCAGCCTGCCGTCGTCGGTGCGGGATGCTCCGCCGTCGCGGCCACCAGTGGTGTGAGCCTTGGCAGTGTAGAGTACTTTTTCGAGTTTGGTCATAGCATTCTCCTTAAGCGTTTGAGTTTCGGTAATGGATTTGATTCGAGCCTGCCCGCCGCGTTGCGCTGCTCCCAGCGGGAGCTCTTACCCGGTCACCTCGAAAATGACTTCCAACTCAACCGGGGTTCCGAGCGGAAGGCTGGCGACGCCATACACCAGGCGGCAAGGGCTCTTGTCTTTTCCGAAGACGTCTTGCAGCAACTCTGAAGCGGCATCAGCGACTTTGGGTTGATCGCGGACGTCACCCACAGTGGCCACCGATACGCCGAGCCTGACGATGCGCGTCACTTTGTCGAGCGATCCCAAATGCTGCCGCGCCACAGCGAGCACGTTGAGCGCCGCAAGGTGAGCCGCCTTGCGCCCCGCTTCCACATCGAACTCCGCGCCGACGCGCCCAATGAATTTCGCCGCGTGGCCTTCGGTGGGAAGCATCCCGCTCAGAAAAAGCAGGTTGCCCGTCTGCACTGCTTCCACATAGGCGCCGAACGGCTCAGGCGGCGCCGGGAGCTTGATGCCAAGTTCTTGCAGCCGCCGCTCGGCGCCGGCCGGCTGAGAGCCTTCGCGGGTTAGCATTTGCGTTTTCGAACTTGTATTCATTTGTCTTCTCGATCATGGTTGAGCGACTGATGCCCCCGAGTCGGGCTGTTCGAATGCCGCGATTGTCGAGGGTCCATGGTAGATTCTCCTGATGAAAATTTGATAAAAACTCTCGTGCCGAGTTTATCCCGATTCTTCCGATGATATATCAAACGACAGATGTCCTAATGTCGGCAAAGCGTCAAATTCGGCAATAGCCAGAGTAGAACAATGTCAGAACAAAACCTTACCGCGGATTGCACGGATTCAAACTACCTGTACTTCCGCTAGCGCACTTGATGACGATGGTGGTCTGCGGATGATCGGGCGCTGTGGCCGGTAATCCTGTGAAGCGCGCGCGAACTACGTGTCTTATGCGTCAGCGGAGGTTGAAGAAACCGCCGTCGATCGGGTAATCGGTCCCGGTGATAAATGAAGCCTCGTTCGAGCACAGGAACAGCGCCAGCGAGGCTACTTCCTGCGGCTGGGCCATTCTGCCCATGGGCTGGGAGCGGGAGAGTTCTTCCAGCATCTCTTTCTCGTGCCCGGGATAATATTTTTTCACAAACTGGTCTACAAATGGCGTGAAGACGCGCGCCGGTGAAATGCAATTGCAGCGAATGTTGTAGCTTATGTAATCTTTCGCCACAGAGAGCGTCATGGAGAGCACCGCGCCTTTGCTCATGGAATAGGCAAAACGGTCGGAGAGCCCGGCTGTGCCCGCGATGGACGCCAGGTTTAAAATCACGCCTTTGCGGGCTTCTTTCATTTTTTCGATGCAGGTGAACATGCAGTTGTAAACACCTTTTACGTTCACACGGAAGATGCGGTCGAAGTCTTCTTCGCTGGTATTTTCCAGCTTCCCGATATGAGCAATGCCGGCGCTGTTCACCAGGATTTCAATGGGCCCTTCCTGCCTGATCTTATCGAATGCGTTCTTAACGCTGTCGCGCTGGGTGACATCACAGGTATATGCGCTCGCCACGCCGCCGGCTTTCGTGATCTCCGCAGCGACCGTCTTGGCCAGCGTTTCATCGAGGTCAACAACGCAGACGCGCGCGCCGTGCGCGGCAAAAGTCTCAGCTATGGCGCGGCCAATGCCGCTGGCGCCCCCGGTGATGGCAGCCACTTTGCCTTCAAGCCTGAATGTTCCGTTGCTATGCGCGTGCTCTTTCAGAGGGAAACTCCTCTCTTCCAGGGAATAAAGTCATCCTGCCCGAGTTGCTCGGCTTTGGTATGGATCTCGCCGCTCGCAACTTTAACCACGAGTTCCATAATAGCTTCGCCCATTTGCTCGACGGTTGTTTCACCGGAGATGACCGGACCGCTATCAATATCGATAATGTCTGGCATGCGCTGCGCCAGCCGGGAGTTGGTGGAAATCTTGACTACAGGCGCTATTGGATTGCCGGTCGGGGTTCCCAACCCTGTGGTGAACAGCACGACGCTGGCTCCGGAGCCGACCTTGCCGGTGACCGCCTCAACATCGTTGCCGGGCGTGCATAGCAGATTCAATCCGGGTTCGGTTGCGTACTCAGGATAATCAAGCACCGCGCTCACCGGCGACGTTCCGCCTTTCTTGGCCGCTCCGGCAGATTTCATCGCGTCGGTGATGAGCCCATCGCGAATGTTGCCGGGCGAAGGATTCATATCGAACCCTGAATGTACAGCCTCAGCCCGCGCTTCGTAGGCGCGCATCAACTGCAGAAAACGTTGGCCCACTTCATCGCGGGTGCTGCGATTTACCAGTTCCTGCTCGACGCCGCACAGTTCGGGAAACTCCGCCAGAATTCCTTTACCGCCCAAGGCAGCCATTATGTCGGCCACGTGGCCAATGGCGGGGTTGGCGGAGATGCCGGAGAATCCATCCGACCCGCCGCACTTCAACCCAATGGATAACGCCGACAGCGGGGCCGGTGTGCGCTCGGCTTTGTTGGCTTCAACCAAACCCAAAAAGGTCTGGCGGATGGCCTGCGAGAGCATCTCAAATTCTGTACCGCTTTGCTGCTGCTCGAAAATCAACAGTGGCTTGTTGAATTTAGGATCGCGTTTCTTCAGCTCTTCCTGCAAGATCGGCACCTGGGCATGCTGGCAGCCCAGGCTCAAAATCGTGGCTCCGGCGACATTGGGATGGTGAATATACCCGGCCAGCAGGCCGCAAAGAGCTTGCGAGTCTTCGCGCGTGCCGCCGCATCCACCTTCGTGGGTTAGAAATTTAATTCCATCGACATTCTGAAAAACTCTGCGGCTACGGGCTGCCTTGACCGCGGGTTCACTGTGGAACGTTTCAATGTCTTTGATTTTGCCGGCTTGATAGAGCTTGACCATGTCCGCGACTTGGTTGCGGTAGGGCTGGGGCGCGGCGAAGCCCAGTTCCTTCACAAATGCCTCTTTGATAAACGCGACGTTCCTGTTTTCGCAGAACACCAGTGGGATCACCAGCCAGTGATTGCGCGTGCCTACCTGGCCGTCAGGGCGGCGGTATCCCATAAACGTTTGTTGCTTCCAATGGGAGACATCGGGCGCCGTCCAATGACAGGTTGCGGTCCTGCCTTCAATCGCGGCAGCATCGTGGCGCGTGTTGCGGGTGGTAATCGCCTCCCCTTCGCGGATAGTCTCAACCGCGCGGCCCACGCGCACGCCATACATGATTACGGCATCGCCAACTTTCAGCTCCTGGGCGGCAAATTTGTGCTTGGCCGGGAGATCGGACTGCACGACAAATTCTTTATCGGACGTAGCGACAGTCTCGCCTTTTCTCAAATCAGTGAGCGCCACCAGAACATTATCTTCAGGGTGGATCTTCAACACTTTGGCCTGCGCCGCCTTGGCTGCGGGCATGACGTCACGAACGAGTTGGATTGCTTTAGCTATGAGAGTTTCTTCCTATCCACCGGACTTCGGCAAACATACCGGCATATCTTGATGATAATGCAGCCGCTGCCGGGAAGAGATAGGATGTGAATCTCGTTATTTTACATATTGAAATATCGCTTTATGTTATGCGATGAGAGATTGTCACGCATGCAACGGACGTGTCAACATGTACGGCGCACAATTTGTACCTATCGGGAAAGTCTTCCCGCGAAGCGGGACGGAGGAGAAGAGGGATGGCATCGTTTCGTCAGCTCAGTTTGGTTGTAGGGGTCCTGGTTTTGCTTTTGACCCGGGCGCTCGCACAGGGTCCCGGCAGTCTCGAAAGGCTGGTTTTGGCCCAGGCTCAGACCTCGCCAGAGCCAGCGCCGCAGACCACGGCGCAGACTACGCCCGCGCCGCAAGATGACTCTTCGAAGCTGCGATCTGATTTAAAGATGGCGCAGGATAAGTTAAAAGACTGGCCGAACCTGGGCCGCTATCAGGATGCTAACGCCCAAATCCAGCCGCCCGCAGCCGGCGAGAATCGCGTGGTTTTCATGGGCGATTCGATCACCGACAACTGGGGGCGCAAGTTCGGCAAGTTTTTCCCCGGCAAGCCGTATATCAATCGTGGTATCGGCGGCCAGACAACACCACAAATGCTCATCCGCTTCCGGCCTGACGTCATCGCGCTCAAGCCCAAGGTGGTTGTGGTTCTTGCCGGCACCAATGACATTGCCGGCAACACCGGGCCCAGCACGCTGGAGGCGATTGAAAATAACCTGGCCTCAATGGCGGAGTTGGCCAGGGTGAATGGGATTCGCGTGGTGCTGGCCTCGCTGCTGCCGGTATGCGATTACATCAAACCGCAGACGGCGAGGCGTCCTCCGGAGCAAATCGTTGCGCTCAATGACTGGATGAAAGATTACGCTGCCAAAAACGGATTGGTTTACCTGGACTACTACTCGTCTTTGCTCGATGACAAAAAGATGTTCAAGCAGGAGCTGACCAATGACGGGCTGCATCCGAATGATGCCGGCTATCAGGTTATGGGGCCACTGGCGGAAAAAGCGATTGCCGCAGCGTTGCGGTCAACTGCTTCCAGCAGCCATAAGAAATCAGGAAAAAAAGGATCGAGTGAGGTTGGGCAAGCTTCTAGCCACTAGCTTCTAGCTGTTTTTGGGCACGAAGCTGCTTGCATGATCCACTCCCAAAAACAGCCGGAGGCTAGGAGCTGGCAGCTTGGCTTTACACCCCCTTGGAAACCGCCTCTTCGCGCACGCTTTCACGGGCAGGAAGCTTAAAGCCGAAATAATGGCTGGCGTTGAAGTAGCAGATGTTCTCGACCATTTTTCCCACCAGCTCTTCCTGGTCGGGGATGAGGCCGGCTTCCATGTCGTTGCCAAGAATGTTGCACAAGATCCGGCGGAAGTATTCGTGCCGCGGATACGACATGCACGACCGCGAATCGGTCACCATGCCGACAAAACGGGAAAGCAGACCGGTGTTGGAGAGCGCGTTGATTTGCCACTCCATCCCTTCTTTCTGATCCAGGAACCACCAGCCGGTGCCAAACTGGATCTTGCCTGGGACCGTGCCATCCTGGAAGTTTTGCGCCATGGTGGCAAACAGGTAGTTGTCGGCAGGATTCAGGTTGTACAAGATCGTTTTGGGAAGAGCGTTCTCTTGATCGAGCCGGTCCAGATAAGTTGCCAGCGACTCGACGTGGGACCAGTCGCCGATCGAATCCGTGCCAACGTCGGGTCTCTTCGACATTCGCGTAACGTTGTTCCGGCGAGCGCCAATGTGAAGTTGTTTGGTCCAGCCCTTTTCGGCGTCGAGATGGCCGAAGAAAATCATCATGAATGAGGCAAACTGCGATTGCTCCTGCGGAGTAGCCGCTTTTCCGGCGCAGGCTTTGGCAAAAATTTCCGCCGCCGTGGCCTCCGGGCACAAGTCTGCGGAGCAAAAGCACAGCCCGTGATCGGAAAGCCGGCAACCCATGCTATGGAAATAATCGTGACGTTTGCGCAAGGCCTCCAGGAAATCTTTCAGATTGCGGATGTCCACGTTCGCCGCTTTTTCCAGGCGCCCAACCCAGGCTTTGAACTTTTCCGGTTTACCAACCTCCAGCGCCATGTCGGGACGATAGGTCGGATACACGCGCGGCGTCACTTTCTGCTCGGCGATCTTTTTATGCGGCGCGAGGTCGTCGGTCGGGTCATCGGTCGTGCATACAAGTTCGACCCTGAGCTTTTTCAGGAGGCCCTGCGTGCTGAACTCTTTGCTTGCCAGAAATTCGTTGGCGCGCCGCCAGATCGAAGGAGCTGTCGTCTCATCCAGCAGTTCGTCGATTTCGAAATAGCGCTTCAGCTCCATGTGCGTCCAGTGATAGAGCGGATTGCGCAGCGTTTGGGGCACGGTTTTTGCCCAGGCCAGGTATTTTTCGTAAGGCTCGGCGTCTCCCGTGCAGTAGCGCTCGTCAATGCCATTGGCGCGCATGGCCCGCCATTTGTAGTGGTCGTGTCCCAGCCAGATTTCAGCCAGGTTCTTGAACCGCCGGTCCTCTGCGATATCGCTGGGCGAGAGGTGGCAATGGTAATCAATAATGGGTTGCGTCTCTGCAAATCGCCGGTACAGATGGCGTGCGGATTCGGTCTGCAGCAAAAAGTCTTCGTTAATAAATGTCATTCATGTGCCCGTGGGGTTGTTGTTGAAAATGCTCAATTAGACATTACACCAGAAACTCGGGTTTCTAATAAAGCGAAATTGCTGAATGAAATTTTAAGATTTGTTAAGCAAATAACGTCGTTTGTTGAACTCTGTCGCTCTTCGCGTACGGCGGGGGGAACGCCATCGCTCGAGAAGCCCAAGTTCTTTGTTGCTGCAATTATGCACTGTCCTGGGGGTTGCTGACAACGTTGGCAGATGTGGAAAGAAGAAATATCTTCATGCAGGAACCGCCGAACCAGTATTTCCTTCGTGTACCTTTGTGCCCTTGGTGGTTAAACTGTATTACGCGTTGACCAACTGTGGCCGGCCATTTTTTGGGCGCTTTTCGTCTTCTTCGCTTGCATTGCGCTCTTCCGCAGAGGGATTGTAGCCAAGCTCGGCCGACAGAGCGGCGGCTGCGTTGATCACTACCTTGGCGACAATCGGGATCTTATATGCCGGAATGCGGAATGAAGGTCCTGAGACGCTGATGGCCGCAGCCACATCTCCCGAGACCCCGCGAACAACGGCGCCCACGCAGCATACACCTTCCTCATTTTCCTCGTCGTCAACCGCGTAACCGGTCTTGCGGACCTTCGCTAACTCGGACTTGAGCTCGGCCAGCGATCCAATGGTTTTCCGCGTCAGCGGCCTCAAGCCATATTTTTGCACCGCGGCTTCGGTTTGTTCTTCCGGCAAGATCGCCATGATGGCTTTTCCCACAGCCGTACAAAAAGCCGGCATCCGGCGGCCCACAGTCGAAGCCAGGCGTACGCTGCGCGCCGGCTCGACTTTGTCCACGTAGACCACTTCGCCGTTGTCGTAGACGCACAGGTGCACCGTCTCGTCGGTCTCGCGCACCAGGCGCTCCAGAATGGGCCGTGCGCGTTCTCGAAGATCGAGTTGCGAGACCGCCCTCGTTCCCAGCTCGAAGAGTTTCATTCCCAGGCGATACGTGCCCGTCTTGGAATTCCTCTCAATCAGCTTGTGGCCTTCCAGCACCATGATGAGACGGTGCGCCGTGCTCTTGTGCAAATGAAGCATTTGCGAGAGCTCGGCCAGAGTAAGGTCGGGGCCTTCGTGTGAAAGCGCCTTAAGGACCGCTAATGCGCGATCCAGTACCTGAATCTGGTACGGTGACTTGTTCTGGCGTTTGGTTTTACGATGTGGCGCGGTCATAAAAAGAGTGATTACCCTTTAAATCTTCAGGATACTTCCAGAACCTGGTTTTAGCCTCATACGCTCAAATCAACGGGCGATTCCCGCTAAAACAATCGTTGAGCCAGGATTGTTCATTGACAAAAACGTAAATCGGGAAAAAGCCAAAAATGGCGTGCCTGAAATCCCCGTTATAACGTTAATAACCGTTGAAAGAACCAAGTGATTGTACACCTGAATCGGTAAAATCCCCTATATTTTGCGGTTTGTTAGGGTCGAATGCCGTTTTAACTTGATAAAGGGGGGCATGGCGTTGCCATTTGCTTTTGGGAATTCTGCTAAATTAAGCGTCCGCTCTGCACCACTCTTCGCCAACTTTGCTGCCACCGGCCCAGACGGGCTAGCATGGAATAATGTCGGCTACAGAAGCACCCAGATTGGTCCTTTGTGGTAAGCGGGTTACGCTGCGTACGCCGCAATTTCAGGATGCCGATCGTTCCTATAAGTGGTTTGCTGATCCAGAGATTACCAGGTATCTGCCGCTGGCGGGCAAAGGCAAATTGCCGATGGATGCGATTCGCGAGTTCATTGCGCGTGTCAGTGGCAGCGACAGGCCAGAGCAGGCCGTCAGTATCGAAGCAGAAGGCGAGTATATCGGCTGCGGCGGGCTCAGGAACATTGACGGCGAATCCGCTGAGTTTAGCATCGTCATTGGAGAGCGTCGATTTCAGGGCCGTGGTATCGCCCACGAGGCAGCCATGCTCCTCCTCCGTCATGCCTTCGATACTCTCGGCCTGAAAACGGTATGGCTGATGGTTAGAGCAGATAACCAGCGCGCGCTCAAACTGTTCGAGCGCCTGGGATTTGTACGAGATCAGCTGCTACGCGGCGCTGTTGTCGTTGATGGCCAGCCTAAGGACAAGTGGAAAATGACACTTTCCAGAGAAAGCATTCCAAAGTAGTGAACCTCAGTGAGGGACGGTGAGCACCGTTACGGGCGCTATGTAGAAGGTGTGGTTAGGACTTGAAGTTGGGTGGCCCCTCATCCCCTTGCGAGGGTGCGGTGAGCGCGGCCCAGATCATGCGGCCCATGGGCAACACAAGCAGGGACCAGAATAAGGTAAGCGGCAGCATCAGACACGTAGCTAGTATGCTTGTGCTTGCAGCGTCCCTAAGGGAGGAAATTGCCTTTGCCTCAAAGAAGGCCCACACTGGGAGAGGGACCCCGTTCAACAGCAGTAATCCAGCGCGTTCAATAGGCCGAAGCGGTACTTTGCCGGAATAGAACTCGTATACCGTCGCCCTCGCACGCGGCACACGTTCCCTCGCCACCGAGTCAAGCTGCCGAGTCTCCGTTTGTTGCTTCACACTAATTGATGATAGCTGGCGGCCGTAGTGAGGGGTTAACTATTTCCGGCGCAAAAATGGTTAATCCAGCACTGTAATTGACCTCGTCCTGCTCATGGCTGCTTAGGCGCCAGCCCACACGCTTGCGACACTCTGGACAAATCCAGGCCGTCAGGCGAAAACTCTGCGATCTGTGAACCACGGCGTCCTTGAAATTCGATTTTGAATATCTGGGCCCCGATCAGCTCGCGGATTGTTCCTTTATCCATCGAGAGGGAGTCGCCGTCCCAGTTCCAGCCGTGATTGCTATGGCTGCTGTCTACGCGGACCGTGACCTCCATCTGGGGCTGTCCCCAGAAACCAGGATGATCCGGCGGGCCGAGCCGCTTGCTGGGCGTGAATTCGCTGTATTTGAGTTTGCCCTTCTCGCAGGTAAAGTCAATTTTGTACTGGAAGCCGTCATTCTCGGCCGGGGCATTGTCTGAAAGAAGCTCAAACGTGACCCTGTGGACAGCGGTCATCTTGTCTTCAGAGTCAAATGCCCTCCAGTTTCCGCCGGCGCGGACGCTGGGAGCGCCCCCGGGAATTTTGGCGTCAGGGGTTTTGGCGTCAGGGGTTTTGGCGTCAGGGGTTTGGGCGGACGACGTTGTGGCCGCTGCGCACAGCAGAAGGCAGCAGGTAAGAATGTGAACTGCCGCGAATACCTGGTTCTTGCAAAACAATAGCGATGCTTTCAAAGGAGCCTCCTGTACGGAGCTTTCCTTCTCGGCTTAAGGGTGAGTACATTTAGAAGCTAAAAACCGGCAAAAGGTTGCACGTTAGTGGTTTCTCCAGCCAGCCGCCGCAATATCCTTCCAAACCCTTTGACTCTCTACGATGGTGGCCTATCATTGAAAGGCAGTTGCCAGCTACCAGTTGCCGGTTGCCAGCGAAAAACAACCGCAAGAGAGCGAAGACAGCATTCAAGAATGCCGGGCCGGCGCCCCTTAGGTCTTTGGCAATCCGTCACGCGGGGAGCGCGAGTCAGCAAACCCTTGTTCTGCCTGGGCTCTGAACACTACTCCGGCGTCTCCTGTATATATCTGATAATGAATGACTTAACAGAAAATTGACTACTTGAAGTAATGGGGAGGGGGTAGCACTACTCAACGCCGAAAAAAATCGCCTTGTTGTCGAATTCCGGCGGTTGGAGCGTCGTACTTGTGCCCGGCAGAAAAAGGGCAATTAGAATCCAAGGAGATTGCAATGAAAAATAGTGTAAAACCGATTCCCGATGGCTTTCACACAGCGACGCCATATCTGACGGTCAAAGGCGCAGCCGCGGCCATAGACTTTTACAAGCGGGCTCTTAGCGCGACCGAGCTCTTCCGCATGCCTGGACCTGACGGCAAGATCATGCATGCTGAGATCACGATTGGCAATTCCCGCATCATGCTGGCGGATGAATGCGCGGTCCAGGGGACACAGGCCCCAACGTCATTGAACGGCACCGCCACTGGCATCTTCTTGTATGTGGAAGATGTTGATGCGAGCTTCAAACAGGCCGTCAAAGCCGGCGCCAAAGAGACACAGCCGGTGCAGGACATGTTCTGGGGCGACCGCTTTGGCAAGCTGACCGATCCGTTCGGGCACAAATGGATGCTGGCGACACATAAAGAGGATGTGACGCCCGCCGAGATGGAAAAAAGGATGGGAGCGCTGGCTGCGAAATAATCGCCACCGCGTTAGTATCAGAGTAATCGGAGTTTGCGCGGCCCCGGCAGGAGGAGGGCAAAGGGCTCTCCTCCTCGAACACAAACAATCCAACCACCAATTCAGGAGATTGACAATGCGTTACATGCTGCTGATTTACTCGGAGACGAACACCATAACGCAGTCAGACGAGCTAAGACAAAAGGCCATGGAAGCTCACTGGTCTTTGATCGACGAGACCAAGAAGCTTGGCATACTCAAAGGTGTTGACCCACTCGAGCCCACCAGCACGGCCACTACCGTTCGCATGCAGGAAGGTAAAGTAGTGACCGTTGATGGGCCATTCGCCGAAACCAAAGAGCAATTGGCCGGATATTACATTCTGGATTGCAAAGACCTCGACGAAGCCATCGCCTGGGCGTCCAGGATTCCCATCGCCTGCTGGAGCGGGCGGGGATGCGTTGAAGTTCGACCCATCCGCCCGCTTCCGGTCAGGGCAGAGCAGCCGGCGAGTGGCCAGTATGCAACTTCTGTCAGGTAGCTGGCGGAGCAATGGTTAACAGATGAATGGCTGACGCAAGACCTTTGACGGTGGATGCCAGAGCTTTGGTGGAGTCGGTTTTTCGGCAGGAGTCCGGCCGGATCATCGCTACATTGATCCGGCTCTCGGGCTCCTTTGACCTGGCCGAGGAAGCCATGCAGGAGGCTTTCACCTCGGCTGTATCCAGTTGGCCGGCAAATGGTGTCCCTGATAATCCCGGCGCCTGGATCACCACCGTGGCCCGCCGCAAGCTCATTGACTCGCTGCGAAGAGAGAACACCAGACGTGACAAGCAGGAGGCAATCTCGTACGAGACTGAAAGCTCCCATATCCCAGAGTTTGATCTGGCTGAAGACGTTTCAATGATGTATTCGGATGATCGCCTGCGCCTCATGTTCACCTGCTGCCATCCGGCGCTGAATCTGGAAGCGCAAGTCGCGCTCACTCTGCGGACCCTGGGCGGCTTAACCACCACTGAGATCGCCCGCGCCTTCCTGCTTCCCGAGCCTACCCTGGCGCAACGCCTGGTGAGGGCCAAGTCAAAGATTCGCACCGCGCGAATTCCTTACGAGATCCCGCCGATTCACATGCTGCCCGAGAGGCTGACATCGGTGCAAGCAGTCATCTACCTGGTATTCAATGAAGGCTACAGCGCGACCGCGGGCGATAGCCTTATTCGGAAAGAACTTTGCATGGAAGCAATTCGCCTGGGCCGGACGCTCTGCGAGTTGCTGCCCAAAGAGCCGGAAAATATCGGACTGCTGGCGCTGATGCTGCTTCACGATTCACGGCGCGAAGCCCGCATCAATCCAAAGGGAGAGTTGGTGCCGCTGGAAGATCAGGACCGCTCGCTGTGGAATCAAGAGCATATCCGCGAGGGGCAGGAACTGGTGGAACGAGCGCTGCGCATGCAGAGGGTTGGCATGTATCAATTGCAGGCGGCCATTGCGGCCGTGCATGGCCATGCCAGGGCCGCGGCAGATACCGACTGGCATGAAATCGCCGCCCTCTACCGGGAGCTCGCGCGCATTTCACCAACCCCGGTGGTGGCGCTGAACCACGCAGTCGCAGTTGCCATGAGCGCAGGGCTCGAGAAAGGGTTGGGACTTATCGATCAGTTGGGAGCTTCGGGCGAGCTCGAAAAATATTATCTGTTCCACGCCGCGCGCGCCGATCTGTTGCGCCGGCTCCGCCGCAGGCAAGAGGCAATAGATGCCTACAAAAAAGCCATTGCTTTAGTCACAAACCGGGTCGAGGATGCCTATCTTCAACGCAGGCTCTCGCAGTTGACAGACTCCTAACCGCTCTCCGGCCATCATGTAGAATCGGTGGTTCCTGACCTATGAGCGCACGTTCTTTGATGGTGCTGGGCACGGCATCGCACGTCGGCAAATCGGTTCTCACCACGGCGCTTTGCCGCATCTTTGCGCGCGCAGGCGTGCGGGTGGCGCCATTTAAAGCCCAAAATATGTCGCTCAACTCGGCGGCGACGGTTGACGGATTTGAGATCGGCCGCGCGCAGGCGCTGCAGGCAGAGGCTGCGGGATTGTTTGCCACGGCAGACATGAACCCGATACTGCTCAAGCCTGAGTCTGATTCCTGCTGCCAGGTGATTGTGCAGGGCCGTATCTGGAACAAACTCTCGGCCGGGGACTATCACCTGAAGCGAGTGCAGGAGCTGTTTCCCATTGTGGTCCAGAGCTACCGCCGGCTGGCGGAGAATAGCGATCTTGTCATCCTGGAAGGCGCTGGGTCTCCGGCAGAGATCAATTTAAAAGATGGCGATATTGTGAACATGCAGATGGCCGCCGCGGCTGATGCAGCCTGCCTGCTGGTGGCCGATATTGATCGCGGCGGCGCCTTCGCTTCGCTGCTCGGCACGCTGGAGCTGCTTGAGGCCGAAGAACGGCAGCGGATACACGGCTTCGTCATCAACAAATTTCGCGGAGACATGAAGCTCCTGACCCCAGGCATCGTGGAGATGGAGAAGCGGCTCAGGATACCCTGTATTGGTGTGGTCCCCTATATTCCTGATTTGGGCCTGGACGAAGAAGATAGTGTAAGCCTGGAATCGAGATATGGAACTTCACGATCGGCAGAGTGGAGAGAACAGGAAGAAAGAGAAGACAAGGGCCGCAAGCTTCGTATTGCCGTTGTCGCGTTGCCTTACCTGTCGAATTTCACGGACTTCGACGCGTTGGCGGCTGAGCCTGGCGTCTTGCTGCGATTTATCCAGACACCGCCGGAACTGGAAAGGGCGGATGTAATTATCCTGCCGGGAAGCAAGCGGACGATTCAGGACTTCCGCTGGCTACAAGATTCAGGGCTGGCGAATGCAATGATTGCTCACCAGCATCACAAGCCGATTATTGGCATCTGTGGCGGCATGCAGATGCTGGGCCTGACGATAGAAGACCCGCATGGTATGGAAAGTGGCGGCGAGGTAAGAGGATTGGGGCTGCTGGCAATCGGCACCGTCATGAGCAAAGATAAAATTACGGCGCAGGTGAGCGCCAGGCTTATTTCAGACAAGATGTTCGGCATCCCGAGCGAGCAACGAGAAACCTCAGGGTATGAGATTCATCTGGGCGAAACCAGTTACCACGCCGGCGCGCAACCTCTATTTGAATTACGGCGTTTTCATGCAAGCCACCCAGTCATTTACGATGGCGCTCAAAGCGCGGATGGACGTATTTGGGGTACTTATGTTCACGGACTCTTCGACGCTGACAGCTTCCGTCATGCATTTTTAAGAAATGCCCGAATGGCATGTCAGCTTGAGCCCCGCGCGGACTATGCCTTTGTTGCCGCGGAACGGCAAAGCAGGATTGACAGGCTGGCAGATTGGGTGGAGAGCGCGCTCGATATGGATACTATCTGCGAGTGGATTAACGTGCCTGCAGTGCACTCTGGAGTTCAACCCGGCAGATAGCCGGTTGTGCCTTTCATTTTACGGGCGATTTCACGGGAGCGATTTTTGAAACGCCTCCTGCGGAGGCCTGGCGCGGTTCGTTGCGCGGACGGTTTTCAGTGACCGAAGAGATCAGGCCTTTGGCATTCAGCAGATGCTCCGTCATCTGCTGGCGTGCGTCTTCAGATTCCCGCCGCCAGATTGCTTTGTAGATCGCCTCGTGGGAGCGGATGGTCTCTTTGTAGTTGTTATCCACCGACGTGGCCAGAAGAATGCTCTTCATGGTGGCTTTATGGATAGCGCTGAACATGCGGTGGCAAACCCGGTTGGCCGAGGCGCGAGCGATGGTTTCATGAAATGTCAGGTCGTGCTGGGCGCGAACCGTACGGTCGTTGCGGGTGGCTTTCATAGCGTCGAGCGCCGTGCGCAGATCGGTCAGGTCGTTGGAAGTGGCGCGCTCGGCGGCGCGCGCCGCCAGTTCGGGTTCCACGATGAGCCTGGCCTCCATCAATTCATTGAAAGAAATTCCATCCACAATGATCATGAACTCAATGGGGGCGCTCAGGATGCTGGCCGCATCATTGGTGAGGTAAGTGCCATCGCCAACCCGCTGGGTCAGCACACCCATGGTCTCAAGCGCTTTGAGCGCCTGCCGCAACGAACTGCGGTGCACACCGAATTGTTCAGCCAGTTGCCGCTCGGGCGGAAGGCGAGAGCCCAACACCAGGCTGCCATCGGACATCAGATTTTTCAGGACCCCAATCAAGGTCCTGGTCAAACCTGCATTTGATTTGTCAGCCATGCCGGGAAGTTTAGCACTCCTAATAAAGCTGAGCCATAAGGTGGGTCCAGAGAATGAATAAACCCAATAAATTCAATAATAATACATGCATTTTCTAGGTTGACGACACGTGGAATTGGTTCCACCATTCGCAGGTATCTTGATATGCTCGTGCACTCCAGCCCGATGACGGAAGCACGGCCGGGGACGGCTATGCCGCACAACTGTTTCACTTCTTATAGTTCTTCTCGAAGTTATTGCGGGTATTCAAGACGGTAAAGCTGCCGTCTGGCATAGCTGTGACTTTGATGTAATTGCCGGCATCATTTTTTTCGTCAAGGTTGGCAATGAATTGCTCAGAGACGTTGTGATCTTTGCCGGCGTCGAGGCCATAGTGCAACTGCCACAGGTCCTCAAGGCCGGGAGAATCATGAACAATTTGCCATGCCGCCGGCCGGCACCCTTTATGGGCGCCATTATTCATGATCGCCACCCTGGGATGCAGTGAGTGCACAAGGGCCTTGGCGTTTGACAGGTCCAAACCGTGGTGGGTGACCAGGTAAAGATCAACCGTCCCGATCAGGTTCTCAGGGCACGCTAATTCCAATTCTTTCTTCTTGGTCAAATCGCCGAGATCAAGGAAGCGAAACTTCCCAAATGTGAACAACATGCCGATTGAGCGGGCATTTTCACCCAAGTCGGGGATTGCAGCCGGTTCCGAAGCGCAAAACGGATTGGACTGGCCAGCTCCCGGCAGAGGGCTGGTAAGGTGTTCCCCGGCTGCCGCCAGAACTTTGATATCCACGCCTTTGAGTGGAATTTTATCGCCCGGCTTTACCACAAGATGCTTTGCCTTAGGCAAGACGCCCATGTAAGCGTTATAGTCTGCGCTGGCAACATCAGGATCGTCGAGCTTGGCCGGGCCGTGATCTATGAAAGTCCCAATCTTCATGCGATCGGTAAGCTGTGGCGCCCCGCCAACGTGATCGCGGTGATAGTGGGTAATCAGGACGTAATCAATTTGCTTCAGACCCGCAGTTTTGGCGACGGCGGCAATGCGGTCGGCATCGCGGCCCTGAAAGCCGGGGAACCCCGTATCAACCAGCATGGACTGGCCGGAAGGGCTGACGATAAGCGTGGCTTGCCCGCCTTCTACGTCAATCGAGTAAATATCAAGCGATTTTCTGGGCGCGGCGAAAGCGGTTGTCGCCAGCAGAAGTACGGACAAAAGCAAGGATATTGGGCGCATGGAAAGAAATCGTATCATGCGGGAACATACTTGCGGCAATAGTGCCTGGAAAAAGCAAGCTGTAAATTGAGATACCTTCAACCAGCAACAACCGGTAAGAATTAGGGTTTATTGTAGTAGACTGAAACGTACTCATTACTTTCTGGAGGTAGTATGTTCGAAGGCATTGCACAGCCTATGCATCTGCTCGTGATTTTGGTGATTGCTCTTCTGGTCTTTGGTCCTTCTAAACTGGCAGATCTGGGCAAAGGGTTGGGCGAAGGCATCCGCGGTTTTAAAGACGCGCTGAAAGATAAACCTGCCGGGCCCAGCCAACCAGGTCCAACGGGCGGAACCCAGCAGTAAAGGGTCTCGCTCTTCCCCCCAAGGCTCCATCCCAAATGGAACCTAGTTAGCGCCATTCACGCCGCTGAGAAACCCTCCCAGGTGTCCGGTCAGTGCGATCAGGCAGACCGCCAGGACTTCTATCGGCAATCGATAAGCCGGCAAGGTGCGCTCCGGGCGGCGATGCGCCCGGAAGTGCAGCCACCATATCAGCCAGATCAATAGACTGGAAATAATCCCCAGCATCAAGTGGAGCCGCAGGGTTCCTTTCAGCGATTCGCCGCCAAGCTGCAACTGCCAGGCCAGAACTCCGGTGACCACCGCCGGCACCGCTGAGAGCGCCGCCACCGTGAGGTTGTAATAAGCCGCGACTGCGAGATCGCGGCTGTGTTTGGCGAGCGGTTTCCACAACGCAAGAAAATCAAAGACAATGCCAATGATCAGCAACGCGATGGGGAAGTGGATCAGTACCACGTGCTGCGCGTGTTTTGCGAGCAGCGCGGATTTAATGTCGAACGGGTCCAATGCAGCCCTCCTACTTCACCACGACCGTAGCGGTCATGCGGGGATGAATGGAGCAGTAGTAGTTGTACGTTCCCGGTTTGCTAAACGTATAGGAAAACTTTTCGTCCGTATCCATAGTCTTCGACTTGAAAACTTTGTCGGTGCTCACGACGTTATGCGGCACATCGTCATGGTTCGTCCATGTAACGGTAGTTCCCGCGGCGACGGTGAGGGTTTGAGGCGTGAAGCTGAAATTATCAATCTTGACCTGCGTGGCAGATGCGGATTGATCATCGGCAGCGGCGGATGCGGGTTGATTGTCGCCTGCCCCGGCGCTCTGTGCCTTCTGGCCGCAAGCCAGCAGTGTGAATGAAAGCACAAGCGACGCGGTCAGCCCGAAAATCTGTAGAGTTCTTTTCATAGTAGTTGCGTTCCTTTTTTATCCGGTGTTTTGACAAAATGATAGTTTACGGTTTCTGAAAAACCATTGTTGGATACTTCAGCCGTTCGTTTCCATTACCTGCCGGGCGTCAGGCTCCATCGGTAGAGTGCAATGTCGAATCGATAATCGCCAGGGAATGCTTGCCCTTGATGTAATTCACATCGGTGATGCCGAGCACATTGCGCAGTTGATCTGCCGGCACCTTCATGGGGCCGGGCGAGGGCGCCGAGCCGGGTGCAGGCTGCGGAAACGCCGTGGACATGGCGGTGTGAAAGGTGACATTGCCTTCCACTTTCTGCATGGTCTGATGAATGTGACCATTCAGGACCGTAACCGAACCGAAGCGCTTCAGGTAGCCGAGCGCCTGGGCGCTGTCCTCGGTTCCCCAGCCCCAATCGGGGTAAACGGTCCACAGAGGAATGTGGGCGAACACAACAATCGGAGTGCTCTTGGAAAGATGTTTTACGTCGTCTTCCATCCATTCAAGCTGGTCTTTGCCGAGGGTTCCCAGTCCGCCGGCCTTCAGGTTCAATACATTGACCAGGCCGATGAAGTGCACGCCATTTTTGTCGAAGCTGTACCAGCCGCCGCCTTTTGCCTGCTTGCCATAGCGTTCCATGTATTGCTTGCCATCGTCACCCAGGACATCGTGCTCGCCGGGAACAAAAAACACGTCTTTGGCGCTGGCGGATTTCAATAGCTGATCGACGTTATCGAACTCTTCGGGCTTGGAAAGATGGCTTATGTCGCCGGTGTGCAGCAAAAATGCTGGTGGGGTTTGCAAGGCGTTGATTTTATCAATTGCGGCCTGCAGAGTGACCACGACGTCAGGGTTTGCGGGCTTGTTGAAGCCCATGTGACTGTCGCTGATCTGCACAAAGCTCAGCTCTCCCTTGAGCGCGTGCTGTGGTATTTCTGACGGGCGGCCAAGGCTGTAGGACTTCAAGACCCCGCCTTGCAGCACGCAGAGAGCTCCTGTACCCGCCCAGGCCATGCATTTCAAAAAGCCCCTGCGGTCAATGCCGTCATCGTTATGGTTGAACAAAATTTCGTCTTTCTTTGGATCAGCCATGAATTTCCTCCTCAGTTTGTGTGGCTATGGTCATAACAAGGGGGGTGGGGGAATATTCCAGGGGAAAAGGCAATATTTTCCGGGGGGAGCTGGCAGGATATATGCGGCACGGAAACGAGTCTGTGTGAGAATCTGCAGTCAAAGCGCCGTCCCTACGGGACTGAAATCATTTTGGCATTGGTATCCAGAGCTGGAAGCGTTGGGCTATAATACGCCCCCTTGGAGCTGTTCTTTTTCGTCCTCCGCCCCCAAATATAGAGTTCCCATTCAGGTAATTGTGCTCTCTTCACAATTGTTTACAAACAAATGTTTTACAAACAAACGATGAAGCGGTGACAAACGCTTGTGCGTGAGAACGTACTCTCTGCATATAAGGATTAAAGACCAGTGCGCTTACGAACAGACAGCAAGCCAATGAAGATATTTTGTCCCAGGTGCAGCGCAGCGCTTCATTGGCAAGTTCCGGTTCATTTCCGGAATAAAGCCAGCTTGGCTTTGTTAGCAATAGTGAAGAGAGATTCGAATGAGCAATGTGATTCCCAATCCGGTCCAAGCCGAGACCAGCGACTTCGAACTTGTAGAGGCCAGCATGGCCGGCGATATGAGCGCCTTCGATGAACTGATACGAAGGCACGATGGCAAAGTCTTCCGCGCAGCCCAGTGCATCATGAAAAACCGGGAAGATGCGGAAGACGTAATGCAAGAGGCATTCCTGAATGCCTTCCGCAAGCTGCACCAGTTCCAGAAAAAATCGAAGTTTTCGACCTGGCTGGTTCGGATTACGGTGAACCAGGCGCTCATGAAATTGCGCGAGCAGCGCAAGACCGTCATATTCTCCCTGGATGAAGAACCCGATGACCCGGAGGAGACCCATACTCGGGACATTGGAGAGTGGAACCATAATCCCGAGCAACTTTGTTATGCCTCTGAATTGCAGGATGCGCTCTCTGAGATGCTGCAGAGCCTGCGGCCGAACTTGAGAATGGTATTCCTGCTGCGTGACATGGAAGGGTTTTCCATGGAGGAGATTGCCGACACTCTCGGGCTCACAGCCTCCGCGGTCAAGACCTGCCTGTTTCGGGCACGCCAGCAGCTTCGCAAGAGATTCAGCAAACACCTTGAAAAGAAACACGGATTTGTGGGCAGCAGGAAGCTTCGCCTGCCGCGCATGATTGCCATAAGAAAGGAAGTATATGTTTGAAGGTCTGTTACAACCTATGCATCTGATCGTGATCCTGGGAATTGCATTGCTGGTATTTGGTCCTAAAAAGATTCCCGAATTGGGCAAGGGGCTTGGCGAAGGCATCCGCGGGTTCCGCGCAGCCATGAAAGAAGGCGAAGCATCGCCGGATATCAAGTCGCAGGAGCCCTGAGGGCACGGTAGCGCCGGTATTCTCAGCGCGCGCATCGCCGAACTGCATCCATTCGGATAGCGGCCGATTTGCCGTTGAACTCAGTCGCCAGGTTGCGATTGGGCGCGTGGACATCGGCCGCGCCGCTCAACTCCCCCACATTCAAGTTGGAATATTTCATTTTATTTCCGGTTTTAAACAGCGCTGAGAGTGTGCAGGGGAACGGTTTCCTGTGTCCTGTCCTGTTACTCCGCTAAAACTTCAGAAAGAGATATTCACCATGATAAAGGTCCTTGTTATGCTTGCATTCTTAGGCGGAAGCCTGTCTCTTCCGCTGAGCGCGTTAACTCCGGCTCCCGAAGATGATACAAATCAGCAACCGTCGGCCTCTGCTTCTTCGGCAAGTAATCCGGTTGTTGAATGGAACAAAACCCTTCTTGTAATTATTCGCACTCCGGGCGCGCAACCGAGCACGGTCCACCCGACCCGCAGCTTTGCCATCATGCACGCCGCGATTTACGATGCCGTCAATTCTATCGACAGGACGCACAAATCCTATCTGGTCCACCTTTCCACGCCATCCCGGGATGCTTCTGAAGAGGCCGCAGCCGATGCGGCAGCTCACGACGTGCTGGTTGCGTTATATCCAGGCTTCCAGGTGGCGCTCGATACCGAACTGCAGCAGCTTCTGGCTCAAATTACCGATGGGAAAGATCAGGCTGAGGGAATCAGTATAGGCCAGACCGTAGCGGCCCGCATACTGGCGTCGCGCAGCCATGACGGATCAGATGCGCAACCCATTCTTTTTGTCTTTGGAAACGCCCCGGGAGACTATCAGTCAACACCGCCTAATTTTCCCAAACAACCTCAATTCACCCATTGGTCGCACGTCACTCCATTCGCCCTGGAACGCGCCAGCCAGTTTCGGCCGGCCCCTCCGCCGGCCCTTAGCAGCGACGCCTACAGCGATGCCTTTAACGAGGTGAAGTCGCTGGGAATTGCCAACGGCACAGCCAGTTCTCCAGACCAGGCCCTCACCGGACGTTTTTGGAATGGAGCTATCCAGAACTACTGGAACGAGATCACCCAGACGGCGGCCTTGGCGCACCATCTCTCCACGGCGCAGAGCGCCCGTCTATTTGCCCTGTTGAATATAGCGGTGGCCGACAGTGTGATCGCTTTTTACGATGCCAAGTACACCTATAACCTGTGGAGACCCGTCACCGCGGTCCGCGCAGGCGACAGTGATGGCAATCCTGAAACGGCGGCCGACCCCAATTGGCTGCCCGAGGTTGGGAACACCACTCCCGACCCATCGTATCCCGGCGCACACGCGGTCATCAGCGCAGCCGCAGCCGACGTGCTGGTTTCGTTCTTCGGCAGGCGGCGTTTCGACTTTAACGTAACCTCCGAAGTGATGCCGAAAGTGCAACGTTCTTTCACGGACTTTGCGGCTGCGGCCGAGGAGGCGACACTGAGCCGTATTTTCGCGGGAGTTCACTTCCGTTTCGACCTCACCAGGGGGCAGCGGCTTGGCCACAAAGTGGCCGACTTTGTGGTTGATAATTTGTTAACTTCCCGTAACAGGAATGATGAATCTGAGGACGACAGGTAGAGCACGTCTCGCCGCAGAGACGCGGCAAGCTGCGTCTCTGCGGACAATTACGGCAAATGGTCTCAAGGCAGAGAGTCCAGTGCCGGCTTTATGGGTTGGTGCAAATGGTTTTGAAAGGATGCATGGGGCTATTTTGTGTCGTTAATAGCGGCTTCATCGCCGTAGTCTGGTACTGGAAGCTCGCTGCCCTCGGAACCATAGAATATGACCCACACCGTAAGACTGTCGTCAAAGTCTACAAAACGATGTTCTGCGCCTGCCGGTGCAAATAAAACGTCGCCCGGTCCAAATGGCTCTTCTTCACCGCTGACAAAGAAGCGGCCGCGGCCACTCATCACGACATAAAGTTCATCGCGAGTATGAGGCTTTTGAGGATCTACACCTCTGGGAGCATAGAGTTCAACTGAAAGGGAGCCGCGTTCGAACAGTTTCACGAACCGTTCTCCGGAGGGGCCGGGCAGCAGAAGCAATCCGTTTTTTACCGTCAGATGACCTTGCATTGTGAGTGCCTCGCCAACAGTATTTCTTTATACACGATGGGCGCGAGCGAAGTGCCGTGCTCTTCTACGGTAGGCAAAAGTTTCGGTCACGACTACTCCGGCGGTGTCTGAAGAACGGCTGCAGCCTGCATGCCGGTTGCGACCTCAGGCAGAATGCCGAGCCCCACATAGATTGGCTTCATGATCCGGCGGATCTCTTTGAGTTGAGTTGAGAACCAGAATGCAACCAGGACGCATAAGCTTCCACTGCAAACTACTGTCAGCGGAGCTCCAATCTTACTGGCCAGAGCGCCGGCGATAAGGCTGCCAAAGGGGGCAGCCCCAATGAATGCCATGGTGTAAAAACTCATCACGCGGCCGCGCTTATCTTCGTCGACAATGGTTTGCAGGATGGTATTGCCCGCGGCCATCTGCTGCATCATGGAAAAGCCGATGAACAGCATCAGGAGAAGCGAAAGCCATAAAGAACGGGAAAACCCGAAGGCGATCAGTCCAGCACCGAAGGTGAAAGCGGTGATTGCGATCATTCTTCCCAATCCAACAATGCTCTTTCGCATGGCCAGAGTAATTGCGCTGATCAACGCGCCCACGCCTGAGGCGCCGGTCAGGAAGCCTAAGGTGTGAGGGCCTCCGTGCAGCACAGTGCTGGCGAAGACCGGCATCAGCACCATGTAGGGGACTCCGATCAGGCTGATGGCCGCAAGCAAAGTCAGGATGGAGCGTATGGGGGCGAAATTCATGACATAGCTCCAACCCTCCCGCAATTCGGATATCACGTTGTGTTGCGGGCGGCGAGCGCCGGAAGGGCGGATGCGCATCAGGAATAGCGATGCAATCACGGCGAGGTAGCTGATTCCATCGATCAGGAAGCAGTAACCCTCGCCAGCGATGGAAATGATAATGCCGGCAATGGAAGGTCCTACAAGACGGGCGCCGTTGACCATGGTGGAATTCAAGGCGATGGCATTGGCCAGATCGGCGCGGTCTTCAATCATCTCAACCAGAAAAGCCTGGCGCGCCGGCATATCGAACGCATTGACCGCGCCCTGGAACATAGTAAGAACAATGATCTGCCAGATAGCGATGTTTCCGCTCAGCGCCAGCGCCGCCAGAGCAAACGATTCCAGCATGGAGAGAACTTGCGTGATTTTCAGCACGCTGTGGCGATTCCACCGGTCTACCCACACGCCGGCAAAGGGCAACAGTAGGAGCGCGGGAAGCTGTCCGGAAAAACTTACCAGGCCAAGCAGCAGGGCAGAGTGGGTGACGCGATAGACCAGCCAACTGGTGGCTATCTGCGTCATCCAGGTGCCGATCAGCGATAAACTCTGCCCGCCAAAGAACAGCTTGTAATTCCTGTGCTTCAGGGCGCGAAGCGCAAACTTGAATCGGGAGGCGTTGGGAGTGGATTCTTTCGACGGCAATGGCAGTCATTCCTTGGGTCGTATTGCCGCTTCGCAGACGGCAAATTTTTGCAAACCGCTACATCTTTAACTATACAACGCACGTTGGAATCGAACTGTTTGCCGCCGTCTTTTGGAATGGCTGAAAGCACGGTAGTTCTCGCCCGTCTTCTTATCCCAAACTCTACGAGCTTTACCTCCGGCCTAAAAGCCGGGGTTCACCGTGCGAAGTAGCTACAGGCTGAAATCAGGATCTTCAGCAATATGAATGACCTTTTGCAAGAGCCGAAACCTTATTGCCAGACCGCACACTGGGCAAAGCGGCAAGACGATGCCTTCGTGCACAAAAAATTCTCTTTCGGGAAAATGACTATGGTCCTCTACCCGATAGATCCCTGAAACCAAGGCTGCTTGTCCGCTGCTCTGAAGCTCTTTCATAATAATTTGTGGGTCAATGTTGAACCTGTACAAATTGCTCTCGCGTTTAGTATTTTTGTTGCCCACTGTTTTCCCTCCTTTCACGCCAGGGGACCCAGATAGATATGCAAGTTTGGTTCCAGATTATGTTGTTGAAAATGCTTAAGTTAGGCGCGTGGATCAGCAGAGACTCGCAATTTCTTCGATGGTGCTGAGCGGCAAACAGCGTGGCAAGAAAAGGTTGCCGAAAGTGCGTATTAATTTAAAAAAAATTCGGAACCTTGAACGTTTCTGCTGGATATAGCTTTGGCTGAAAGGAATGCGGTCAGTGGGTCAGCACTTGAGGTACACCCAGAGATTGACAAGACGAACTGTTGTTGGCTCCGGTCGCATCGGTGCGTAGCACTCCATCCTCAAAAGCGCAGAACGAATTGTTGCCAGTGCTGCCCAGGCTTGCCGGGTAATTGCCTACGCTGAACCCCGATGCGTTGCCGCTGGCGCCATACAGATAACCATCCTTGGCGGCGCTCAAGATCGTAGCACTGGCAATTGAGTTATCGATCAGGCAAGCGGCGTTTGCCGTCGGGGTTGCACACGATGTCCCTCCGAGCGCCGCCAGGCTGGGCGCATATCCGACCGACGAATACGAAGTCTGATATTGCATCTGAGCTATCATCATGGTTCGCGCTCCCGAGGCGGCAGATGCCTCATTGGCGGCAATGCGGGCGCGGAGCAGGTTGGGAAGCGCAATCGCCGCAATGATCAGGATGATTGCCACCACAAGAAGCAATTCAATTACCGAAAATCCTCTTTGTTTGCGCATAGTTTTTGCACTCGATGGCGCCTGATGAACATGTGGGGGGAGGTTTTGTACTGGGGGTGGGTGAAGTTAAAGATCCTTATTGCGCCTTCCTTACTCCTCTCATGCTCACCGTTAGTATTTCTCTCGCAGACATATTTGACAATATTACTTTTGTCATCACAACGTTCCATTATGGAACTTCCCGATATGAAAAAAAATGGGAACCATAGCTCCGTGTAATATGAGGGCTCAGGAAAGAGCGCCCGTCCCTTGCGAACTGTTCTCTCTTGTTCCAGCGTAAATTGAGTTTGCACCCAGGCCCTTCCCCACAGCACGCCTAAAAGCCGGCGTGTCTCGTGGGCCCCTTTTGCATGGCTGGATCGCGGGTAGGCCAAACAACCTGAAAGCCAGAGAAATGTTATCGTGATGAAATGAAGGCTCTTGTTAAAAGCCGCGATGCTCGCGGGTTGTGGTTAGAAGACGTGGCCGAGCCCCAAGTGGGCATTAACGACGTCAAGATTCGCGTACTGCTCACGGGAATTTGCGGCACCGACCTGCACATCTACGAATGGGACGAGTGGGCGCGCTCCACCATTCCCGTGCCGCTGGTCATCGGCCATGAGTTTGTTGGCGAAATCGTCGAAGTGGGGTCGAATGTGACCGACTACTATCCCGGAGATATCGTCAGCGGCGAGGGCCACGTGATCTGCGGACGCTGCCGCAACTGCCTCGCTGGCCGGCGGCACCTCTGCGCTCATACTCAAGGCGTGGGCGTGAACCGTCCGGGCGCGTTTGCCGAATATATCGTCGTGCCCATGATGAACGTATGGAAGCATACGCATCCGGTGCCACTGGAGATCGCCGCCATCTTTGATCCGTTCGGCAATGCGGTGCACACGGCGCTCTCGTTCGCTGTGCTTGGTGAAGATGTCCTGGTCACAGGAGCCGGCCCTATCGGAATCATGGCGGCGGCGGTGGCGCAGTTTGCCGGCGCGCGCTATGTTGTGATTACCGATGTCAATCCTTATCGCCTGGAGCTGGCTAAGAAGGCGGGAATTCCTGTCACTGTAGATGCGAAGACGACGCGGCTTAAAGAAGTGCAGCAGCAGCTTAGCATGAAAGAGGGCTTCGACGTTGGACTTGAAATGTCAGGCTCGCCTGACGCCTTCCGCGAGATGCTGGAGAACATGAGCCACGGCGGCAAGATTGCCATGCTGGGAATTCCCGCTTCACCTATCAGCGTCGACTGGAAGCAGGTGATCTTTAACATGCTGACCATCAAAGGCATCTACGGCAGGGAGATGTTTGAAACCTGGTACAAGATGAGCGTCATGCTGGAATCGGGCCTGGATATCTCCCCGGTGATTACCCATCGTTTTCCCTGGCGCGAATATGAGAAGGGATTTGACGTCATGCGGTCGGGTAATTCAGGCAAGGTGATTCTGGATTGGCGTGAAGCATAGCCTTCCAATGATCTAATCGCGTCATAGTTCGAACCCTTATAGTTAGAATAGAAACGTCACCATGGTAAAACGCGCACCTGCTCGCAAACGTCCTCGGAAGGCCAAGCCTGGCACGAAGGGTTTTACACCTGCGGAGTGCAGGCTGGAAGAGCCGGTGGGAGCTGCTGCTGAAGTCGCGTCGCTTGTAAGCAGCGTTGGCGGCTGTGTGGCCGGAATGTATAAAGAGCCGTTGGGCGGACATCCGGTGCTGCTTTCGGTGCTGCCCATCGATGCCATCGAACCCACGCCCTTTCAGCGTGATCTCTCTGATACCCACCACAAGCGATTGGCAGACGTAATCAATAAGACAGGCCGCTTTCTTGATCCAATTATTGCAGTCACTGCTCCCGAGGGCGGCTTCTGGACGCCGAACGGCCGTCATCGGCTTGCGGCCATGCGCCGGTTGGGCGCCAAAGCGATTACTGCATTAGTGGTTCCAGATCGGGAAGTGGCCTGGCAGATACTGGCGCTGAATACCGAGAAGGCGCATAACCTGAAGGAGCGCTCGCTGGAGGTCATCCGCATCTGCCGCGGCCTGGTCGGCGAGGAGGCTTCGCGTCCGGAATCCGATTTTGCTTTTTATCTCGATGAAGCCGCCCTGGTCACGCTCGGGGTGTGCTACGAACGGGCGCCGCGATTCGGCGGCGGCGCGTATCATTCCATTCTGCGGCGGCTGGAGAGTTTCTCCGATGAGCCTTTGCGCGCCGCGCTCAAGCATCACGAAAAACGCGCAACCCTGGTGCTCGACCTCGAAGAGAAGGTGGCGGCAGTAGTGAAGAAGTTGAAGGAGCGCGGCTTGGTGAGCCCCTATTTGCGTTCGTTTGTGGTGGCACGCATCAATCCGCTGCGCTGGATCAAAGACGAGCCTCCACCCCTCGAAGAGGTGCTGCAAACCATGCGCGAGCGGGCGGGCAAATTCAACGTAGAGAAGATCAAGCCCCAGGACCTGGCAGGCGCTGCCGGTCCACCGGACAACGAATGACCGCAGCGCACTTCGCCTGCTGCGATTTAAACTCCCCGCGGCGAGCAAGTCAGTGTATGGATTGGTGCTATTCAGTAAAGTGCACCGGCTTGAGCGGGCTGGCGGTTGCGTCAGGAAGCGCCACGAAGCCGGGTACGAGGTACTCTAAACGGCGACGCGCCCAGCAAAATTCTGGGATTTGCCCGCTGTGCAACACTACGCCCGGATTCGTAATCCAAGTAGCTGTTGCCATTTGTGTGTCCAGGAGGCAATGGAACGCGGGCCCCGATGCTTTCTCATTCTCTTACTGACGCTGCACAGCTCTCGGGCGCACGTTGCAATTCTCAAAGCTCCACAGAGAGCGGCAAGGCTCCCACTTCTTCTGCTCACCGTGTTCCTGAAAATAACATTGGCTTCCCGCATTCCTGGCGGAACCTGTCATTCTCCGTTACGGTTCACACCGATTCGGCGGCTCTCACTGACTACTCCGGCGCTTTGGATGAACTTGCCCGCTCCTCGTCAGAACCTAACATATTCTATGAGCCCTGGATGTTGTTGCCATCCCTGAAGGCCTTTGGCCAGGAGCGTTCGTTTGCTTTCGTCCTGATTTTCGGCCAGCAGGCCGGCAAGCCACCTTTGCTTTGCGGCTTCTTTCCCCTGGAAATAACGGAACGTCATCGCGGCATTCCAGTGCGTACAGCAACACTATGGACCTACTTACATTATTACTGGTGTCCACCATTGATCAGAGAAGGATGCGAGCACCAGAGCTTGCGAGCGCTGTTTGAGTGGATGCGTTCAGAACAGACTCCGTGTTCTCTGATCGAATTCGGGTCGATGCCCGCAGAGGGTCCCATGGCGCGCGCGCTGATCGACGTGGTCAACGAACTCAAGCTTCAGCGATACGTTTGGGAGCTTTACACTCGCGCTCTGTTGCGGCGGGCAGGTGACGCTGAGACGTGCATCCGGCGCGCGCTGCCCGGCCGCCGGCTGAAAGAGCTGAATCGCGTGCGGCGGCGGCTGGCCGAAAAAGGAACACTCTCCTTTGAAGAACTTACCCCTGCGGGAAATCTTACGGAGTGGCTTGAGGGTTTCCTCGCGCTGGAAGCGCGCGGCTGGAAGGGCGGAGCCGGAACGGCTCTTGCTTCTACTGAAGGCAAGCGCCAATTTTTTCTGGAGTCGGCGCGTGCGGCCTTTGCCCGCGGCCGGCTCATGATGATGAGGCTGCGCCTTAACGGCCGCGCAATCGCTTACAAGTGCAATTTTCTGAGTGGCCGGGGAGCATTCGCTTTCAAGATTGCGTATGACGAGGAGTACAGCAGCTACTCGCCGGGCGTGCACCTGGAGCTGGAAAACGTCCGCTGTTTCCATGCCATGCCCGGAATGGAATGGATGGATTCCTGTGCCGATCCCGACCACTTTATGGCCAACCATCTATGGAGCGATAGTCGAGCCATACAAACCACGGCTGTGGCCGTCCGCGGACGCCTCAGCGGATTGCTGCTTGCGGCATTCCCCTTGCTGAAATGGGCAAAGCGCACCCTAATGCCCGCCGCGCCTCCAGCCGAGATCAAGAACACTACTGAAATGAAGGACACTGTATGAGCGCCATGCCGACATCCTTGAACTACCAGACCACGCCGAACACCGCCGGGGAGCGATTGCTATCGTTCGACATCGGCGAATTTCACAAGCACTTCAATCGCCGCCCCTTTCTCGTTCGCCACAGCCTCGCCGGTCATCCGCTCTTTACCCTGTCAAAGCTGGTTGAGCTTTCGCGCCGTTTGCCGGAGAAGAGTGTGAAATACAACGACGGTAATCTGGCGGTTGCCGAAAACCTTGAAGCTGTGCCGTCCAACGGGCTTTCCGTTGAGGAGACGATCCGGCGCATCGAGGAACAGTGTTCATGGATGGTATTGAAGAATGTTCACGATGATCCAGAATATCGGGAGCTGCTCATGCAATGTCTTGATGAGCTCAAGCCTTACTCTGAGCCGATGGAGCCTGGAATGTGCGATGCACGCGCCTTTATTTTCATCAGCTCAGCCAATTCCGTTACTCCATTCCACATTGACCCGGAAATCAATTTTCTGCTGCAGGTCCGCGGGTCGAAATCCATGAGCATTTTTGATTCGGCCGACCGCAACATCCTGCCGGAGCGCGATCTCGAGCAATTTTCGCTGGCTGAGGACCTGGGGGTGGTGAAATACAAAGAAGAGTTCCAGAAGCACGCTTTTGTAGCGAACCTCTCTCCTGGGGTAGGTGTGCACTGTCCGGTAACGGCGCCGCATTGGGTCAAGAACGGCCCCAACGTCTCTATTTCTTTCAGCATCACTTTCCGGAGTTCCTCCACGCGCCGGCGGCAAAACGTCTATTGGATCAATGCTCATCTGCGCCGCCTTGGCCTCTCGCCCACCCCGGTTGGTCTCTCACCGTGGAAGGACACAGTCAAGCATCGCCTGTTTCGAGGCCTGGCGAGCGTAAAGAAAGTGGCCGGCTAGCTTTGACCTGCACGCTGGAATTACCGATTCTGGCGACCGAAACACTAACTACGGTCGCTTCCCTGAACGAGATTGTGATTGCATGGGAGCAACTGGCGAAACGAGATACCGTGGAAGGCTTCTTTCGCACCGCCTCCTGGTATCTCTCCTGGATTCAAAATCTGCGTCCGGATGCCAGGCCTTTCGTCATTGTTGTGCGCGATGCCGGCAAGGTCGTTGGCATCGCGCCGTTCTGCATGCTGCGATACAACTCCTGTCTCTGGGCTTTAACCTTTGGGGGAGATGATATCGCATGTGGGGAATATCTCGACATTCTGTCGCTTCCTGATTACAGAGTTGCCGTAGTGCGCGCCGTCTGGAGCGAGGTCGACAAAATGCAATCACGTTGGGATTTGCTGGTGCTGGGCGCCACCCCTGCCCAGAGCAATCTCTGCCATGAGGCGCAGAACTGGGCCGCGAATAAAGGCCTGATGTTGAGAGCTGAAAGCGACAGGATCTCGCCATTCGCCAATCTCCCCGCCAGCTTTGATGAATATTTCTCTGCTCTCGGCAAGAAGAAGAGAAAAAATCTGGCCCGCGCCCGTCGAATATTCCAGGAGCACGGCGTCGAGATCAGGACATATACCCGGCCAGATGAACTGGAGATGGCCATCGACACATTGATCGAATTGCATTTATTGCGCTGGAGGTCGGTTGGCAAATCGGGCACTCTGGGCCAGCCCGGCTTCCGCAAGTTCCTGAAAGACCTGAGCAAGATGGATGCAGTGGGCGATTCTTTTCGTCTGTACATTATGGAACTGCAGGGAACGCCGATCGCTGCCATGCTTAACTTTCATTATGGGGTGAGCGCGTTGCAATTTCAGAATGGTTTCGATCCGGATTGCGAGCTGGCGCCGCATAGTCCCGGTACGCTTCTTATCCTGCATGCGATACAGCGAGCCATCGAGGAAGGGCTGCTCTGCTACGATTTTCTCCGTGGCGCCGAAGAATACAAATTCCATTTTGCCCGTGAAGTCAAGAGGACCACGACATTGGCGATTGCGCGGAGCCTACCGGCAAAAGCATACCTGCTCGCCAAAGACGCCGGCCTCGCCGTTAAGAAATTCAAACCTTTGCTTCGCAAACCACAGCGATTGGCTTCATAGAATTACGCGCCTTTCGCTCCATCAGCCCAGGGGTCCGAGCCTCGGGTAAGACCGAACACTACCAGTGCGCCACCGCCGAGCAATGCACCCCAACGCTGGAATGCAATCGATCGAGCATCGCCCATCCCGGCATTCCGTGAATGAATGCTTGCAGCTTGATTCATAAATCCGACCTCTCTTTGTGATAATCATGGCTAGGATGCGAAGAGCAAAATTAAGGTCTCTCGCCAAGTAAGTTCGTCTGGAGTTGCCGTCTCTGGCTCAGGAGCCAGAGATGGCATGCTGCTTCGAAACGATTGCTTCTTTTTGTGAACTCGTCAGCGGAGAGGCCCAGAGGTTTTTCTTCGAATACGAGTTGTCTGAAAGTTAAAAATCAAAGAATCTGTCTTGTTTGTCGTGGTGGGAAGCCCGCTGGGGCAAAGGAGGTTTGTCCATAAAGAGGCAAAAGCGATGCAGCACGTTTCTGGTAAATTGGAGAGTGGAAGCAAACGTGCTCCATGCCGGAAAATCGGAGTTAAAATCAAAGAAAAATGACGTTAAAACTGTTAAATCAGCGTGATCTGCTGTGATATGCTCATCTCATTAGAAAGCTGCCTGGGTATGGAAAAGCTTGCTAATAATCAATCCACCGATGCCGCGCAGGAGAGCGGCAATGCTGGTCAGAACAGCAAAAAAGCGGGCTCCAGCGCCGAACGAGCTGCGCTACACGAGCCTGACCATCAATCTATGGGGACCTCGGCGAAAGTAACAGCTAACGTTGTTGATTCATTCACGCCGGATGTGAAAGCCTCAGTCCAACTCACCAATGAACAGGAAAGAGCGGAGCTGGCGCGCGTGCTTGGCTCTGAAATGTTTAAACGCTCGCCGAAGCTTTCCCGTCTGCTGAGCTACCTCTGCGATAAGTATTTTAACGGCGAAGGTAACGAGCTTAAAGAGTACAGCATTGCGGTGGATGTGCTTGGACGCGATACCGAGTTCGATCCGCAGCTTAATGCCGTGGTGCGGGTTGATACCCACCATTTGAGAAAACGGCTCAAGCAGTATTATGCGGCCGAAGGAAGCAGTCATCAGATCGAGATTGTTGTCCCTACGGGACAGTACACGCCGAAATTTGTTCCGATTCCGGAATCCATCCAGCGGCCAGCCGAACCCCAGGAGGCAGAGCTAACGGATGAAGCCTCGTTGCCGGCGGTCGAAGAGATTGAGAAAAGGCCTGCAGAAGCAGAAAGGGCGGAGGAGAAACTAAGAGCTTCTTCGCGCAAGTGGCTGTGGTTCGCTATCGGGTTGGCTGTAGCTGCCGTGGCGGGCCCACTGCTGTGGACAACGTTTAGCCGGCCACGCCTGGCCGAGAAGGAAGGCGCCACCCAGAGTGGCGCTACAGCCGCCACTGTTCCCCACGGAGAAGATGCCACCCAGAGCAAAACAGCTCCGGCCGGCGCTTTGCCTGGCGAGACTGAAGCAATACGCATATTAGCCGGCGATCATAATGGGAACTATGTGGATAAAGCCGGCCATCTTTGGCTGTCAGACCGCTATTTTAAAGGCGGTGAAACCTTTCGCCGCGACTCTCGCGAGATTGCGCGCACACAAGACCCGGAAATCTTTCTTAGCGGACGGGAAGGCCAATTCGTATACGAGATTCCCCTGAGCCCGGGAACGTACGAACTGCACCTCTACTTCGCCGAGACCAGTTTTGAGAGTGAGGCCCTGCGAAGCGTCAGTCTGGCTATTAATGGCCTGCCGGTTTCAACCCTGGATGTGGCTTCCGATGCCGAGGGTGTGAATACGGCCACCATGAAAATTTTTAAGGACATCTCTCCGGCAAAGGATGGAATACTTCATTTGACCTTCCAGGGCACCGGCCCGAGTTTCGTAAACGCCCTGGAAATTCTGCCGGGCACTCCCGGCAAGATGCTACCTGTCCGGATAGCGGCGCGTGACACAACCTATCGCGACCAACGCGGCCATGTCTGGGTGCCAGACCAGTACTTTCTCGGCGGCCGAAGGTCTTCCCGAAAGACGGCTATCGAAGGGACGGCAGACCCGGAACTGTATATTGCGCAACGGTTCGGACATTTCACCTATTCCATTCCGGTGGCCGAAGGCGGCCACTATGCCATCACGCTGTATTTTGCCGAGACCTACTTCGCCACTCCCGAGTCGGCGGGAGGGATTGGAAGCCGGGTCTTTGATGTTTATTGCAACGGCACCACGCTCTTGAAAGACTTCGATATTCTCAAGGAATCTGGCGGCGTCGGAAACCGGGCCGTGGTCAAGGTTTTCCACAAGATGCCGGCTTCACCTCAGGGGAAAATTAATCTCACATTTGTTCCCATTAATAACTACGCTTTGGTGACCGCCATCGAGGTCGCGGAGGAATAGCCGGTTCTTTTCGTTCCAGGCAATTCCAGTTAAGCTAACCTTGTAAATTTCACTGTCTGGCCTTGTCCCTCCAACGCTTTTCAAAGGCCAGCAGAACAACTGCTGCTTTTCCATATTCGCCACAAAGGGCTCCAATGATTACTATTGCGGCTTTCAGCCCGTGCCCGCGTGTGATACCCCATTTGTGGGATTGCTCTAGTGGGCATGAAGTTTATGTCCACTAGTACAGCACGCCCTCCGTTCTTGGGAAAAAACGGTTCAGAATCCCGCCAGACCGGAAAGTCCACATAAAATTTGGTTTTTTCAATTGTGAATTGTCCTTTACCGTAGTAAAGTCATCCGCCGTTGCTAAGTATGACCCGGCAACGCACACGCGATTTGGTTCGATCGATGGCTGGCTGCTCCAGTTTTCAATCTTTACTACTTCGTTAAATTAACCGTTTCGACCCGTTAATTTAACCCGATGAAACTTGATTCCCCGTGGAAAGCAGAGCAAACTGCCGCTCCTGATTGAGAGTTGTGCCATTTGAGAAACAAATGCCGCGAATAAGCAAGACAAATTGACCTGCATAAGCAAAACAAATCACAACCTAAGCCCATTGTCAGTACGAGAGCATGAGGAGGATATACGAAGTGAAAAACGGAAGAGGGACCTTGCTATTTTTCGGTTTGGCTTTATTTCTACTGCTGGCCAACATGTTCGCGTCGGCCCAGGTCAGTGTGCTTACCCAGCACAACGACCTTGGGCGAACCGGGCAAAACCTCAATGAAACCACCTTAACGCCATCGAATGTGAATCCCACCAATTTCGGGCTGCAGTTTAAACTTGCGGTCGACAATCAGGTCTACTCGCAACCGCTGGTCGCGGCTAATGTGAGTATTGCAGGCGGAACGCACAACGTGGTTTATGTCGCGACGACAAACAACAGCGTCTATGCGTTCGACGCCGAGAACGGGACCCAGTACTGGCATGTCAACCTGGGAACACCCATCTCGAATGCTAACTATGGCGCCGGTTGCGTCGACATCAACGGCAACGCGGGAATTGTGGGCACGCCGGTGATTAATCCTTCCACCGGAACGCTTTATGTAGTGAATTCGCTGAACAACGGCGGCGCTTTTTCCTTCATGCTGCACGCCCTCGATATCAGCACGGGGGCCAACAAAGCCGGAAGTCCAGTGCAGATTACCCATGGTGGGTTCAGCGCCACGGCGCAAAACCAGCGCGCAGGATTGCAGCTGGCCAGCGGCCATCTGTTGATTCCTTTCAGTTCCCATTGCGACATGGGGACTTATCACGGATTCCTCTTTTCCTACGATCCTACGACGCTTGCCCAGTTGGCGGTCTTCAACACTTCTCCAACAGGAAACGGCGACAGCCTGTGGGGGTCAGGGCAAGGACCGGCGGTCGATGCCTCCGGCAACATTTATTTCGGAACCAGCAACGGGACTTGGGACGGAGTCTCGAATTTCAGTGAAAGCTTCATTAAACTGAGCCCCAGCCTCGGGCTTCTGGATTGGTTTACCGCCGCGAATCATGCCAACCTCGACGGCGCCGACCTGGATCTCGATACCTCCGGGGCGATGCTGATCCCGCCGGGCAACCGCCTGGTCATGGTTGGCAAATCTTCGACAGGATATGTGGTTGACAGCGCAAGCCTCGGACATCTGGGCGACGGGAGCGCCGTTCAGACCATTAAGCTCGGGTCGGCGCTTCACGGAAGCGCTGTGTATTGGGATAGCGCGCTCAATGGTCCTGAGGTTTACATGTGGTCCCAGGGCGACAACCTCAAGGCATTTCAATTCAATGGCAATGACTTAAACCTGCCGAATTTCCAGACGGGGCCCGATTTTATTGGTGGTGAGCCGGGTGCCTTTCTTTCGCTTTCTGCGAACGGCAACACCAACGGAATTGTGTGGGCCAACGCTGTGCTCAGCGGCGATGCCAACCACGGAACGGTACCGGGCGTGCTGCGGGCATATGACGCCAACAAGATATCCACGGAACTTTACAACAACCAGCAGAATGCCGGTCGTGACAGTTGCAACAACTTTGCCAAAGACGGTTATGCCACGATTGCCAACGGCAAGGTATATCTCGGCAGCTTCGGCACCGCCAACGCAGGCAGCGGACAATTGTGCGTTTATGGTCTGTTCAATACCAGTTGCCCCATAGCTACGGTGCCTGGTGGGCTGAGCGCAACGACAATTTCCGGCAGTCAAATTAACCTGAGCTGGACGGCTAGCACGGCGGGCACGTGCACTCCCAGCTACAGCGTGTTTCGCGGCACAACGTCTGGATTCACTCCTTCCAGCAGCAACCAGATTGCCACCGGCATATTTGGCACTACTTTCTCTGATACGACCGCCACGCCCTCTACCACTTATTTCTACGTGGTGGAGGCCCTTGATCCGGCTGGCGCATCGTCTCCCTCGAACCAGGCGAGCGCTACCAGCGGACCAGCCATCACCAGCATTGCGATCAATGCCGGCGGTCCGGCAGTCAGCCCATTCCTGGCCGACGAAGACTTTGCCGGCGGCACCACCATCACTCACGCCAACACGATTGATCTGACCGGTGTAACCAACCCGGCGCCCATGGCCGTGTACCAGACCGCGCGCATTGGGAATTTCACCTACACGATTGGGGGCTTTGCTCCCGGGTCGAGCCAGAAGGTGCGGCTGCACTTTGCTGAAACCTTCTTTACCACAGCCGGGTCGCGGACCTTCAACGTAAGCATCAACGGCACGCAGGTGTTGACGAACTTCGATATCTTCGCAACCGCCGGCGCAACCAACAAAGCGGTAATTGAAGAATTCACCGAGAATGCTGATGCCAAAGGCATCTACACCATCACCACGACTACGGTTGTGAACAACGCGCTGATCAGCGGCATCGAGATTGTCCCCGGTGCGAGCACTTGCAGCACAGTGCCGACCGCTCCCGGCGGACTGAGCGCTACGGCAACCTCCAGCACCCAGATCAACCTGAGCTGGGGGGCAAGCACGGCGTCAGGCTGCACGATCAGTTATAAGGTTTTCCGCAGCACGGCCTCGGGCTTTACGCCGTCAAGCAGCAACCAGATTGCCAGTGGAGTAGGCGGCACGACTTTCTCCGATTCAGGATTGGGGTGCAACACTGCTTACTTCTATCTCGTGCAAGGCTCTGACTCGGCGGGAACTTCGGCAGCGTCGAACCAGGCGAGCGCAACCACGCAAATCTGCACGCCGGCAGTGCGGATCAATGCGGGTGGGCCGGCGGTGAGTCCCTTCGTGGCCGATGCCGATTTCACCGGTGGGGTGACGATCGATCATGCCAACACGATCGACTTGAGCGGAGCAACCAATCCGGCGCCGATGGCGGTGTACCAGTCGGCACGGGTGGCGGCGACCATCGGCGCAGGTACCACATTCAGCTACACGATTCCCGGCTTCACTGCCAACTCCAGCCACTCGGTGCGGCTGCACTTTGCCGAGACCTTCTGGACGGCGGCGGCAAAGCGCGTGTTCAACGTGAGCATCAACGGCACGCAGGTATTGACGAATTTCGATATCTTCGCGGCCGCGGGAGCCATGAACAAGGCAGTGATCAGGCAATTTACGGCAAACGCAAATGCCAGCGGCCAATATGTAATCACGTTCACCACCGTGACAGACAAATCTCTGGTGAGCGGGATCGAAATCCAGTAAACGGCCCTCGTGAACACGAGAGCCACCAGGGTTAGATTGCAAGGCCCGAGTAGATTCCGTACGACTACTCGGGCCAAATTTTGACACCATCGAATTGCGGAAAAGCAAAGCGAGGTTTACCAGCAGTTTTAACAAGGAGACCATTCATGATCAAGTTATCGCCTTCGCAGGAACCAGAAGACTTCAACCCGGCAAGGTTCCGTTCCCATCGATTCGGAGGAATGAGAAATCTGTTCGTTTCAAGAGCAGGCATATTTCTGCTGTTCACGATGGCAGCGTTATTCGCTCTGGCCCCGATTGCAAGCGCGCAGGTAACAAATTGGGGAACGCCGGTCTTTGCCGATGAGTTCAACGGGGGGGCCGGAGTGTTCACACCCGCCAGCGGCAACAATCGGTTTTGGACTTTCAATACCGGCCAGGGCGTCTTTGGTACCGGCGAGATCGAAGACATGATTGACGATGGCACCACGTCTTATCTCGACGGCAACGGCCATCTGGTCATCAAGACTTACTTGTCGGGCGGCACCTATTTTTCTGCCCGCTTCAAGTCGCAGCTCACCGGCGGCCGTGGCTTTGACTTTCAATACGGCAGGGTTGAATCCAACTTTCAAATTCCTACCAGCCAGGCCATCTGGCCTGCCTTCTGGATGCTGGGCGACAACGGCGTCACCTGGCCGGGCTGCGGCGAAATTGACATCATGGAAAACAATGGGGCCCAGCCCAACCAGAGCAAGGGCACCATTCACGGCATCGGTTATGCAAACGTCGGGCTCGGCGCACAATTCAAATCCACGACGCCTCTTCCCAGCGGATTTCATAAATACGGCGTGATCTGGTCGCCTTTTTTGGTCCAGTTCTATGTTGACAATCCATCCAACGTCTACGCCAGCTACACGCCGGGTGAAATCATGGGCGTCGGCTCGGACCCGACCACCGGCGCATCGACATTGGGCCAGTGGGATTTCTTTGGACATCCCTTCTTTATCGTCTACGATGTCGCGGTCGGCGGCGGATTCGTCGGCCCTCCGGGCCCGGGCACGGTCGTGCCGCAATTCATGAATATTGACTACGTTCATGTTTACCAGACGCCCGCGCCGGCTGCGGTGACATCTTTGACTGCGACGGCTGTTTCCAACAGCCAGGTGCAGTTGAGTTGGGGCGCGAGTTCAACGGCGGCCGGCGATCCCGGCATCACCTACAACATCTTCCGCAGCACCACGCCGGGAGCGGCGCACAACATCTCGAATACCAACATGGCCAACATGATCTCCACCGGAGTTCATGGGACCACGTTCACCGATGTGCTCCTGAAACCGGGCACCACGTACTATTACGTGGTCACAGCTACAGGCCAGGAGTCGGGAGAATCTCCTCTTTCCAACCAGGCTGTTGTCACCTTGCCCACGACTGGAACCAACGTTCAGGCCATTGCTATCAGTTCGGGAAGCCTGGTGGGAAGCGATAACTTCGTTCAAGATGTCGGGTTCAATCTTGGCGCCACGAATGCTTATCCCGATGTGATTGATGTTTCTAAGGTCACAAACCCCGCTCCCCAGGGAGTCTATCGCACCGAGCGCTGGGGACCGACGACATATACCATTCCCAATTTGACACCCGGCGCCAGTTACACCGTCCGGCTGCACCTTGCCGAAGTTGCATTCGCCGCTGCCGGTCAACGCGCATTCAATGTCGTCATCAATGGCACGACGGTGCTATCGAACTTTGATATTTTCGCCGCTGCCGGCGGAGAGTTCATCGCTAACATTCAGCAGTTCAACGTAAAAGCCGACAGCACTGGCACAATCACGATCGCTTTCACTCTTGGTACAAGCGCTGCGCCCCACAAGAACCCCAGCATCAGGGGTATTGAAATCATTCCGCAGGGCGGTTGCGCAGCTCCGGGCACTCCGGCAAACTTTAGTGCAAACCCCGTCTCCAGCAGTGAGATTGACCTGAGTTGGGCGGCAGTCACCGGTCCAGCATGCGGCGGCGCGGTTACTTATACCGTGACCAGGAACGGCGTCCAGATTGCGAGCGGGCTATCCGCAACCAGTTTGAAGGATACCGGCTTGGCTGCTTCAACTACCTACAACTACACCGTAAAAGCGGTGAATTCCGCGGGGGCCTCCGCGCCGGCTTCGGCCAGCGCGACAACGTCTTCCACTTGCGCTGTGCCCTCGGCGCCAACCGGCCTGAGCGGGATGGGAGTTTCCGCCACCCAGATCAACCTGAGCTGGACGGCAAGCACGGCAAACTGCACGCCAACCTACAACATATTCCGCAGCACGACCTCCGGATTCACGCCCTCGAGCAGCAACCAGATTGCAAGCGGCTTAACCGCCACTGCATTCTCTGATACCGGGGTGGTTTGCCCCACTACGTACTTCTATCTGGCGGAAGGCTCCAACTCGGCCGGCACCTCGGCCCCGTCAAACCAGGCCACCGTAAATTTCATTTGCCCGCCGCCGACTTCGGTCAAGATCAACTCCGGCGGACCGGCGGTGAGTCCGTTCGCTGCCGATGAAGAATTTGCCGGCGGCGGCACCATCAATCACGCCAACACCATTGATCTGAGTGGGGTCACGAACCCCGCGCCCATGGCGGTTTACCAGACGGCGCGCATCGGCGCCTTCACCTACACGATCACCAGCAGCGGTATTACGGCTGGCTCAAGCCATACGGTACGGCTGCACTTTGCCGAAACCTACTGGGGTACGGCAGGGAGCCGACTCTTCAACGTAACTATCAACAACACGCAGGTATTGACCAACTTCGATATCTTCGCGGCGGCGGGGGCCAAGAACAAAGCAGTCATCGAACAGTTCACAGTGAATGCCAATACCAGCGGCCAGTATGTGATCAAGTTCACACCGGTGAAAGACAACTCCCTTGTGAGCGGGATCGAAATCCAATAAGAGCAAATGACAGCACGAGCATGCCTGAGATGGGGAGGTCTTCAAACCTCCCCATCGGCAAGTCAGATCCGTCGCTAGTTTGGGTCCACAGGCGGTAAGTAGCGGTACGAGTAAGCGACTCAAAGGAGAATGACCGGTGAAGATAAGAACCTCGCTGTTGCTGCTGGTAATAATCGCTTTGATGTTGTTCAACCTTCCTGCCGGGGCGCAGGTACAAATCAACGCCGGCGGGCCCGCCGTGGCTCCATTTGTTGCCGACCAGGACTTCAGCGGCGGCACGACCATCAACCACGCCAACACCATTGACCTGAGTGGGGCCACCAACCCGGCGCCCATGGCGGTCTATCAGACGGCGCGTATTGGAAGCTTCAGCTACACGATTGCCGGTTTCACGGCCGGTTCGAGCAACACCGTGCGGCTGCACTTTGCCGAAACCTATTGGGGAACGGCGGGGAGCCGGATCTTCAACGTGACCATCAACAACACCGCGGTGCTGACCAATTTCGATATCTTCGCCGCGGCCGGGGCCAAAAATAAGGCCGTGATCGAGCAATTCACGGTGAACGCAAATTCCAGCGGCCAGTATGTGTTGCAGTTCACCGCGGTAAAAGACAACTCACTAGTGAGCGGAATCGAAGTTCTGGGCCAGGGAACTCCTTCCCCTGATTTTTCATTGGCGGCCAGCCCAACCAGCGTGACCGTCAATGCCGGCGCCAGCGCCACCGTTTCCATTACTTCCACCCCAAGTGGCAACTTTAGCGGGGCGATCAGTCTCAGCGCCAGCGGACTGCCTGCCGGCGCGACTGCCAGCTTTAATCCAGCTTCCATCGGCGCTCCAGGAACTTCAACGCTAACGATTTCCACATCAAGTTCAACCCCAGACGGATCGTCAGTCGTGACCATTACTGGAAAAAGCGGCAGTCTGACCCACACAGACTCGGTGACACTGAATGTCAATGGCGGCACCGGCAATGTGGCCAGGGCGCAGGGCATCGTGAGCAAGATGTCGCTGACCGACAAAGTTTCCCAACTTCACGGAACATTTGATTCCACTCATTACCGCGTCGTGGTGGGCATACCCAGCGAGGGCATTCCTGACCTGAATGTCACCAACGGTCCTGCGGGCGCGGCTGGTGCAGGCCCAGGACATGGTGGAAGGGCCGTCGCTTTTTCGGCGCCGATATCTCTTGCGGCAACCTTCGATCCGGCAGCCGCCCACACCTATGGAACTCTCGTCGGAAAGGAGTGCAAATTCTTCGGCAATGGCCTGGTCGAAGGCCCCGACATTAATATGGCCCGCGTTCCATTCAACGGACGCACGTTCGAAGCCTACGGCGAAGATCCCTATCTGGCGAGCCAGATTGTCGTCAACGACATTCAGGGTATACAGAGCAACGGCATTATTGCCGAGTCCAAGCATTACGCAGCTAACAACCAGGAAACCAATCGCGGCTCCATCAACGCGGTGATCGACGAGCGCACGCTGCGCGAAATTTATCTGCCGCACTTCGAAGCTTCGGTCAAGCAAGGCCATGTAGGCGCATTCATGTGCGCTTACAACAAGGTGAACGGTACGTTCAATTGTGAAAACGACGTCCTGCTGCACCAAATCTTGCGAGGGAACTGGGGCTTCACGGGATTTGTGACCACAGACTTTGGAGCGCAGCACAGCACGGTAGCTTCTGCGAATGCCGGCACGGATCTCGAAATGCCACAGCCAGTCTTTTACGGCTCAGCGATGCTGACCGATCTTCAGAATGGGACAGTAGCAGTCTCCACCGTGGATAACATCCTGGTGCGGCGCTTCGCCACCATGATGGATTTCGGTATATGGGATACCCCACCCGTCAATCAATGTCCCGATCCCACCAACTGCTTCATCCCGTCTCCCATGGCGCAACAGGATGGCGCCGCCGAGCGCCCCATCTCCGAAGAGGGCATGGTGCTGCTGAAAAATACAGGCGGAATTTTGCCGTTGAAAGCAACACAACTGCATTCGATTGCCTTGATCGGCCCCTTCGCCACGCATCCCAAGACCGGCGGGGGTGGCAGCGCAACCGTCAATCCGATTTACTCCATTTACCCGCAAGCGGGCCTTCAGAGCCGCGTCGGCTCGGGTGTGACCGTCACTCTCAATGATGGAAGCAATATCTCCAGCGCGGTTTCTTTGGCTGCAAGTTCCAATGTTGCCATCGTGATGGTTGGTGTGGACGAATCGGAAGGAACCGATCTCACAACCCTGGCGCTGCCCGGCACGGATGACTCCTTGATTGAGCAAGTGGTCGCGGCCCAACCCAAGACCATCGTGGTCATCAAGAGCGGATCACCGGTTCTGATGCCATGGGTGAACAGCGTTCCTGCCATTCTGGAAGCCTGGTACCCGGGATCGGAAGACGGTAACGCGGTAGCGGCGGTCCTCTTTGGTGATTTCAATCCTTCGGGAAAACTTCCCATTACTTTCCCCGTGAGCAATACGCAAATTGCGGCAAACACGCCCTCGCAATATCCCGGCGTCAACGGCGTCGAGACCTATTCGGAAGGCGTAAAAATGGGTTATCGCTACTATGACGCGAACAACCTGCAGCCGTTGTTTCCATTCGGCTTCGGGCTTTCTTACACGACGTTCTCGTTTCAAAACCTGGCTATCACGCCGGCTTCAACTTCTTTCAGCAGCAATCCGAACCAGACTGTTGCGGTGGATTTTGATATCACCAATACCGGTCCGGTCGCCGGGGCTGAAGTCGGGCAAGTCTACGTTGGTATCCCCTCGGTGGCCGTATCCGAGCCGCCGAAGTGGCTGAAGGGCTTCCAAAGGATTTCGCTGACGCCGGGGCAAACCGGCCACGCCCATTTGCTTCTGGATATGCGTTCGTTTGCTTATTGGGATGTGAACAGTCATAGCTGGAAAGTCGCTCCGGGTACTTACCAGATCGTGGTCGGCGCTTCCTCGCGCGACATCCGGTTGCAGGGCCAAATTTCGATCAACTGATGCGGATGTGCCATTCGAGCGGTCCACACGGCAACAAACAAGCAGTTAACCAGGGTCATGAACGGAATGGAGGTACAGCCAGCCGCAATGAATGAGGAGCGCACGTGGGGAAGATCCAGGGATTTTTCCAGTCGGCGCGAAATTCAATTGCAAGACCAACATTACGGTTTCGTTGCAAAGGGTCTGCAAGATTCTTTGCTCGTGAACAATGAAGGGGGTTCGCATGAAAAAAACATTTTGTCTTTTATTGATGTTGTTATTTCTGGGACTGGGTACCGCAATGGCCGGGACCTGTCCTCCGGGGCCGCCGACCTCGCGCGGCAACGGCCAGGTCGCCGGAGTGGCCGTGGCAGGCGGGACTCAATATTATTTCAAAGACGCCCTGCTCGGCGGCTTCGCTTGCTTCGCACAGTTGAGTTCCTGGTTCCCCTCGTATTTCACCTCCTCGAGCTCGATTTCCCCAACACATGTGCTTGTAGACATGGCTTATGCGACTGCAGGAACAGCGACGTTCTTTAACGTGTCAGCGCCACAGAGCGGCATATATACGCTCACTGTCCGTTATGCCTATGCCTCGGGTCTCTTTCCTGGGATTACGGATCGGCCCGAAGGGATCATGGTGAACGGAACAGTCATAACCACCGACATGCATTTCCCCATCACGGGCAGTTTTGAGACCTTTGAAAACTCCAGTATCTCGGTTCCTCTGAATGTTGGCGCCAATACTATTCAGATGTTCAACGTATCGGATGACGGTGTTTCCCGCGTTGACGCCATGACGCTGACCCGGGGTGGAAGCTCCGGTTGTACTGGTGCGCCTACCGCGCCAGGCGGGCTGAGTGCGACCGCAGTTTCCAGCAGCCAGATCAACCTGGGCTGGACGGCCAGCACAGCACCCTCCGGCTGCACGGTTGGTTACTACGATGTATTCCGCAGCACAACCGCCGGGTTCACACCCTCGAGCAGCAACCAGATTGCCAGCGGGGTGACCAACGCCTTCTATGACGATACCAAGGCGGCGTGTGGCACCACTTTCCACTACGCGGTGGAGGCGGTAGATTCTGCGGCTGCATCTGCAGCCTCGGCCCAGGCCGGCGCTACCACCCCGGCTTGTAGTGGTGGGTCCACGCTCCACATCAACTCGGGTGGACCGGCGGTGGCTCCGTTTGTGGCCGATGAGTTCTTCAGCGGCGGGGGTGCAGTCAGCCACAGCGATCCAATCAATCTGACCGGGGTGACCAATCCGGCGCCCATGGCGGTATATCAGACCGCGCGCACCGGTAATTTCACCTACACAATTCCCGGCTATACCGCGGGATCAAGCCATACCGTGCGGCTGCACTTTGCCGAGCCGTTTTTCACCGCCGCCGGTAAGCGAGTCTTTAACGTGAGCATCAACGGCACGCAGGTATTAACCAACTTCGATATCTTTGCTGCTGCCGGCGCCGAGTATAAGGCTGTGATCGAGCAGTTTATGGAAAACGCCAACTCCAGTGGCCAATACGTGATCACGTTTACTTCGGTAGTCAACCAGTCACTGGTCAGCGGGATCGAGATTCAGTAGCAGTGACAAGCCAACTCAATTTTGGAGAAGTGCATGAAAACACAGTTTGGTTCTTGCGGCGCCACGAAGCGGGCGGGTTTGCTTCTGCTCATCATCGCCATGGTTGCTGCTCCGGTAGCGGCTCAAACACGCACGTTCACGGTTAAAAATAATTGCTCCGAAACCGTTTGGGCGGCGGCGGCTGGCACTCCCGTACCCGTTTTCAACGGATCTTCTTCCGGGGGCATAGAATTGCTCCCCGGCGCGAGTGCGACTACAACTGTTCCGACCCCATGGTCCGCGGGAAGGATATGGGGACGGCGGGAGTGCACCTTCGACAGCACCGGCCACGGCTCGTGCGCGACCGGAGACTGCGGCGGCCTTTTGAATTGCACTCATGCCGGCGCCGGCAACACCACCATCACAGAGTGGACCCTGACCGGCGCCGCCACCGGCGCCGACAACTATGACATCAGCCTGGTGGATGCCTTCGATTTTCCCGTTTCGGTCCAGCTCAATGACCCCAGCCCATCCCACTGTATTAACGCCGCATGCCAGGTAGACCTGCGAAACTTCTGTACCGGCGATCAGCAGAACAAAGATTCAGCGGGCAACGTGGTGGGATGCAAGAGCCTGTGTGGAAAATACCAGACGCCGAACTATTGCTGCGCCGGCTTGTATGGCGCTCCCGGTTCGTGCAACAACGTTTCATGGAATACAAATTTCCGCGGAACGGCGGTCAAGAATTACTGCAACTCCGTCTACGGTTATGCTTATGATGATCCGTCGAGCGATTTCAATTGCTCGCCGCCTCCCACAACCGGTTACACCATCACCTTCTGTCCGGATTCGGCGGTTCCCAACGCCAATCCAAATACGAATCCTACCTTTACCATTACGGCCACCAATGACGGACAGACAGTGACCCCGGGCAGCTCCGTGACCTACAACTTGAATGTCGCGGCCAGCAGCACCTTCACCGGGACGGTGAAACTGAGCGTCGCCCACCTGCCGCAAAGCTGCACCTGGTCCGGCGGAAAATCAGCGTGTACAACCGCGGCATCCAGCGCAACTTTCAGCGCAACGTCAGTCTCGTTGACGCCGAATGCGGTGGTGCCTGTGACGATGACCATCAAAACCAGCGCCACCACGCCACCCATCCTGCAAACCAGCAACATTGAGGTCATCGGGCAGAGTGGCGCTTTGCAGAATGTTTGGGAAGGGCAAATTACAGTCGCCGATCCTTCGGCGCCGGATTATACGCTTCAGGTGACTCCGAATGCGTCGCAGACAATCCAGCCGGGCGGCTCGATTACCTACAACCTGGCCCTCACCCCAGTCAACGGATTCAGCGGCGCCGTCACCCTGGCTTCGTTCGTTACCGTTCCGGGAACAGCAACCTTCAATCCGGCAACGGTTACCCTTTCCGGGGGCGGTTCCCAGACGGCAAAATTTACCATCGCCAGTTCGTCTACCGCGACAAAGAAGACTTATTATCCGCTCATTACTGCCTATAGCGGGAGTCGCCTGCATGATTTCCAGGCTAACCTGACGCTCTCTACGGGCGGAACCCCGGACTTTACTATCGCAGCCGCACCAGGTTCGCAGAGCGTAGCGCAGGGGAATAGCACCACCTATACAGTCTCAGTGAGTGCGCAGAATGGGTTCACCGGGAGCGTGGCGCTGGGCGTTAGCGGATTGCCCTCCGGCTCGAGTGCCAGTTTTAATCCCGCTTCGGTCAGCGGCTCCGGCACATCCACGCTCACAGTTGCGACCGCAAGCTCGACACCGCCAGGGACCTATACGCTCACCATCTCGGGCAACAGCGGCAGCTTGTCGCATCCTGCCAACGTGACACTGACGGTCACGGGCGCGCCGCCGCAGCCACCCTCAAACCTGGCGGCGAGCGTGATTTCCAGCTCTGCGATCGACCTCAGTTGGAAAGCGTCGCCGGCTTCCGGGGTTACCTACGATGTCTTTCGCAGCACGACCTCTGGTTTCACCCCTTCGACCAGCAACCAGATTGCAAGTGGGGTGACAAGCACAGCATTCTCAGATTCGGGGCTGACCTGTAACACCGCGTATTTCTATCTGGTGGAAGCGGCAGATTCGGGCGGCACTTCGTCGCCTTCGAATCAGGCCGGCGCAACGACTCAGGCATGTATGGTTGCGCCTGTTCAGATCAATGCCGGCGGTCCAGCCGTGAGTCCATTCACGGCCGATAAAGACTTCGCCGGTGGCAGCACTATCAATCACGCCAACACCATTAACCTGAGCGGAGTAACCAATCCGGCTCCTATGGCCGTCTACCAGACGGCGCGCATTGGCACTTTCACGTATACGATTCCGGGCTTTACTGTGGGCTCAAGCCATACCGTACGGCTGCACTTTGCCGAAATCTACTGGGGAACGGCAGGAAGCCGAATCTTCAACGTGGCCATCAACGGGACGCCGGTACTGACCAATTTCGATATCTTTGCCGCGGCCGGCGCCAAGAACAAGGCAGTCATCAAGCAGTTTACGGTGAAGGCAAACTCCAGCAACCAGTATTCAATTACGTTTACCGCGGTGAAAGACAAGGCCTTAGTGAGCGGGATTGAAGTTCAGTAGCAGTCACGCTTCCGAGCCTGGGGGCGAGCTCTCCCCCAAGCTCCCATTTTTGGTTTGCTATACGTTTGAGTAGGAGCTTTCCAATTGGAGGGGGGAATTTAGGAGGATAGAAAAATAAGCCCGGAAAGTTGTTGAATTAACATTCTAAAAACGTTAAATTTAACTGCGTGAAACTTGACTCCACTCTGGAAGCAGCAGACACTCCTTCGCTGGATTTGGTTAGGCTGCTTTTTAGTTATGTAAAGCAAGCATTATTAATTACTTAGACAAAGCAATAATTATTTGATGAAGGGGTCGTAAGGGGGAGAAATGAAGCAGATGTGCAGTTTCTGCACTGTATCTGTCTCTGAATCTGTATCTGGCGCTCTGTTTGTAGCGCTCAGCGCCTCCCGCGGAACCGTGCTGCGGGCCCAGACAATTCCTGTTCAGCTATGGATTACGACCTCCAGCACCACAGTGGGTACGGCTGGGCTGAAGCAGCATCCCGACGTGAGATTTGCCCCCGATGCCAGTCACAATGCGGGTGCTATTGAGGTGGACGACAGGAAAACCTTCCAAAAAGTGGAGGGTGGCGGAGCCTATTTAACCACCAAGGCACAGCCCTTCAAAATACGCTGGCACTTGCGCGTGTTCCGTTATACGCTGCTGGTACGTACCAGCGTAACTTTTCAGTGGTCGGGAGCCTTTGCCAGTGCTAAGATGCACACCGGTTCCGAGCACGACAAACCCGCAACCAGCGGACAAGAAATTCAGTAAGTTAGCCACGCAGGTCTTGGCGTGGATGGCTGCATGAAGTAAAAGGAAGACATAAACATTAGAGACCATTAAAAAAACTTTGCAAAGCTCTGGAGGAGAGAAAGTCATGAAGACGAATCAAGATCAGTCAAAACAAGGCAGTTCCAATCGGCTGCATACCTCATTCTTTATACAAACAGGAAAACAAACTCGCTGGTTTGCGCTGGCGGCCTTCGCGGTCATAGTGACAGCCTTTTGTCTGGCTGCATTTGTACAGCCTGCCGCTGCCCAGGACGTCTTCGGACGTATCTCCGGAACAGTGACAGATACGCAAGGCGCAGTTATTCCCGATGCGAGCGTCACGATTACCAACGAGCAAACCAAGCTCTCACGGACCGTTAAGACCGATGCCAACGGATTCTATGTTGCCGAAGAGCTGCCCGTGGGGCTCTATACAGTAGGGACCGCGGAACACGGATTTAAGGCATTCAAGAAAACGGGCAATGATTTAACTGCAGGCACGCGCCTGACGGTTGACATGAAGCTTGAAGTCGGCGCCACGACCGATATTGTAGAGGTCAATGCGGCTGGCGAAGCCGTCAATACCGTCTCCGGCGAGCTGGCCAGGACGGTGGATTCGTCGCAAGTGCAGACGCTCGCCTTGAATGAGCGCAACTACGTGCAGTTGGTCTCGCTTGTCCCGGGCGCCGCCCTTACAGCCTTTGACCAGACTGCGCTGACCACCGGAATGTCCGTCACCGCCTCCAGCCTCAACGGCCGCCGCGCCGATGGAAACAACTTTACTGTGGATGGCGGCTTCAACATGGATGCGGGCTCCAATACCACCCAACTCAACAATGTGGGCATAGATTTTATTGAAGAGGTCTCCATTAAGACCTCCAACTTTTCCGCCGAGTACGGGCGTAATGACGGGGCCTCGGTGAACGTGGTGACCCGCAGCGGAGGCGACAAGTTCCACGGGGGCTTGTTTGAGTATTTGCGGAACAACCAGTTTGACGCCATTCCTTCGATCAACAAAGTCAACATACCTGCGGGCGCGACTACCAAGAGCCTGGAGAGCATTCTGCGCTACAACGACTTCGGATGGAACCTTGGTGGGCCCATCAAGCACAAGAAGCTGTTCTTCTTTGTTGGGCAAGAGTGGAAGCGGATTCGTCAGTTGGCTGCTACGCAAAACCTCACGCTGCCAACTACGGCCGAATTGGCGGGCAACTTTAGCGCCATACTTCCACCAGCACCTGGCCAGCCAGGAGTGACGCTCAAGCTGCCGACAGCGCCGGGAAGTGTCCCGGCAGGTTGCACCATCACCGCCAACGTGCTGTCGCCGCAATGCATCACGCCCGATGGGGCTGCCATTGCCGCGGTCTTTACCAAGCTGTCGTCGGTGGCTTCTACATTCAGTAATACGGACTCGGCTTCCAACGCCATTTTTCAACCCAACAATCCGCAAAACTGGCGGGAAGATATCGCCCGTGTTGACTATCAGCTAAACAGCGCCCACACCATCTTTGGCCGCTACATTCACGACGATCTGAACCTGATTGATGCGTTTGGAACGTTTGTGCCTGGCAACAGCCTGCCTACCACTCCCACCAACCGCATACGTCCCGGATATTCCATCCAGGCTTCAGACGTATGGACCATCAGTCCGCATCTCATCAACGAGGCGAAGTTCAACGTTTCCTGGAACAAACAGCGCATTCCGCCTTCGGGGACCCTGTGGCAACGGGCAACCTATGGGTTCCAGTTCACGCCGCCGCTCGGGTTCGTGGGAACCTTCCCCAATGGAATTCCTCACATAACCTTTAACGGGGTTGCGGCCTCCCCCACGTCAGGACCTGCCGGGATCCCGGGTCCATTCTTCTCGTTGCTCGCTCCTACCGTGGATATCAGCCCTACCGATAACCTGACATGGACGCTGGGAAGCCACACTCTGAAGTTCGGGGTGATGTTTGCCCGCAATCGTAAGGACCAGAATTCGCGCACGGACTCTTATGATGGCAGAATAGTTTTTGCGGCCACTGCGCCCAAAGCTGGCATCACAAATTCTACGGGTGATCCTGTAGCCGATGCGCTCCTGGGAAACTACCAAACCTTCTCACAGCCGTCAGCGGACCCGGTCGGCCATTTCCGCTTCGATAACACCGAGGGCTATGTCAACGACAGCTGGAAGGTTGCTCGGAGATTGAGCCTGGAAATCGGTCTTCGTTATCAGTACATCGGGGCGACTTACGTTCAGGGGAATAACATCGGCAACTTTGACCCTGCCCTTTATGTTCCTGGCGTGACCTTGAACCCGGCCGCAAATAACAACAGCGTTACCGCCACTAGTCCTGGTGTCTTCATGACAGCAACCGGTCCAATTTTGCTCAACGGATTAGTGGTCCCGGGAGCTGTGCCTCCAGACCAATTGGTTCGTGTGCCTGGCGGAAACAGCCCTATCGTTTTGGCTACTACCACGGGAGGTCCCCGCGGGCTCTATGCTCCCAAAAACCTCTTTGCGCCCCGTTTTGGTTTTTCCTTCTCGCCGTTTAACGACGACAAGACAACGATTCGCGGCGGCTTCGGTATCTTCTACGATAAGCCCGAGGGCAACGTTATCTTCGGGCAAACCGGGGTAGTGCCCTTTCTGTCGTCGGTGCAATTCAACAATGGCAGTCTCTCAACCTTTAACGGCAGCAATGTGCTTGGGCAACCTCCGACCATTTTCGGCATGAGCGCGGTCGACCCGAACTTCAAGAACGCTTATTCCATGCAGTACAGCTTTGGTATACAGCATGAGCTTCCGTATGGAGTGCTGGGAGAGGTTAGCTACGTCGGCAACCAGGGACGGCATGAGGTTCGCCAGCCCAATATCAACGTACCATCACTGACTGTGACCGATGCGAATCCAACCATGAGCACGAATCAGTTACGTCCTTTCCTGGGATATACGGATATCACGCAATTCCGCAGTGACAGCAACTCGAACTACAACGGCCTGCAGTTTTTTGCCACCAAGCGGAAAGGCAACCTGCTGGCCAGCGTCAGCTATACCTGGTCGAAAGCGCTGGGCGATACCAGCGGCATCAATGACAACCCTGAACCGGAATGCGCCTTCACCTGCACTCTGGCGAATGGTCAGACTGTAAACTGGCGACGCTTCGATTACGGCCCGCTGACCTTTGACCGGCGGGACATCTTGGTATTTACCTACAACTACGCATTCCCGTTCTTCCGGGCCCAGCAAGGTCCTCTCGGGGTTGCTCTTGGAGGTTGGGAGTTAGGCGGCATCACCCGCTTCCAGACCGGCCAACCCCTGACCGTAACGGCCGGCAATCTCCCGGTTGGTACCTTGCAATTCACTCGGCGCGCGGATTTCAATCCGGCGGCTCCCCTGTATTCCGGATTTACCTGCCCGTCGGTGACCAAGTGCTGGTTCGATCCGGGGGTTGTCAAGGACCCTATCACCAAAGCGACGATCAATAACATACCTGCTTTCCTGACAACGGGCGCGGCGGATCCAACCATCGCCACTCAGATCGGCAACGCCCCGGTGGGGAACGTCATCGGTCCGGGATACTTCAACTGGGATGTTTCCGCGCGCAAGAGGTTTAACCTGCCCCACGAAGGTATGAATCTGATGCTTCAGTTAGATCTCTTTAATATCTTCAATCACACCAATTGGGGCAATCCGGGCACAAATGCTGCCAGCGGTCTCGGCATCATCACCACATCTGCGCCTCCACGTCAGCTGCAATTCGCTTTGAAGTTCAACTTCTAAGCTATGGGAGAAGCTCTGTTGCGAGAACCGCCGGTTCTCGCAACAGAGTTCCCATGTTAGCGGTTTCGTATTGGAACGTTCCGGATCGCAGCGCCGGTATAGAAACCTTTAAACTTGCGGAACTCGAGGCCCGAGTATCGGGATCATGCCGCAAGTCCTTGAAACTATTTTGGGCTTTGTTCATTATTATTGGTCGGCTAAAACAGAAACAAAAGCAGCTTAGTGAAGCGGCAACGGGCAACCGCGATAGAAAGTCAAAGATTTAAGGGGCCCAAATAATGAGAAGACTCTGCTATTTACTCGCAATCATATTGCTGCTCGCGCCCAACGTTTTTGCGCAAAATAATTTATCCTTTTCTCCCCGCTCCCAGTCTGAGATCGAACAGAGAGTCGATTCGATTCTCAGCAAGATGACCCTCGAAGAAAAAATTGACATGATCGGGGGCCAGAATTCATTTTACATTCGCGGCTATGAGCGCCTTGGCCTGAAGCCTTTAAAAATGGCGGATGGACCGGTAGGGGTCAGAAATTATGGCCCTTCAACCGCCTATCCCGTGGGCATTGCGCTGGCCGCCTCCTGGGATCCCGATCTGGTCAACCGCGTGGGCGCGATGATTGGCCAGGAAGCCCGCGCGCGCGGGGTCCATTTCATGCTGGGGCCTGGAGTGAATATCTATCGCGCGCCCATGGCGGGCAGAAATTTTGAATATTACGGTGAGGACCCGTTCCTGGCGTCCCGCACCGCGGTGGCCTATATCAACGGAATCCAAAGCCAGGGTGTCATTGCCACCGTCAAACATTTCCTGGGCAACAACCAGGAGTACGACCGCCACAACGTCAGCTCAGATATTGACGAAAGGACCCTGCGCGAAATTTATCTTCCGACCTTTGAAGCTGCGGTGAAAGAGGCGCACGTCGGCGCCATCATGGATTCCTACAATCTGGTCAACGGTATCCACATGACCCAGCAGGATTATTTCAACAACCAGATTGCAAAGAAGGAGTGGGGCTTCGATGGGATCATCATGTCAGACTGGGATTCCACCTATGACGGCGTCGCCGCCGCGGCCACGGGGCTCGATCTGGAGATGCCCTCCGGTAAATTCATGAATCGCAAGAACCTGCTTCCCGCAATCCAGGAAGGGAAGCTGTCGGTTGCGACGGTCGACGACAAAATCAGGCGAATACTGCGCAAGGCCATCCAGTTTGGCTTTCTCGATCGTGATCAGACCGATCTGACCGTACCACGCTACAATCAGCAGGCCCGCCAGCTTGCTCTGGAAGCGGCCAAAGACAGCATGGTTCTGCTCAAGAATGAAGGCAATCTTCTGCCCCTCGACAAAAATAAGATCAAATCTATCGCAGTGATTGGACCGGATGCCTATCCCGCAGTTCCCGGCGGTGGGGGCAGCTCGCGCGTGGTGCCGTTCAAGGCTGTCAGTTACCTGGAAGGACTCAGCGATTATCAGGCCGCCAGCATAAAGGTTTATTACAACCGTGGCATTCCCAAATTAGACGACGCCTTTGACACCACCGATTTCATGACCGCAGAAAGCGATGGTCAGAGGGGGCTGCGGCGGGAATATTTCGACAATATCAATCTGCAAGGTGAGCCGGTCATGACGCGGACCGACCGGCACGTTAATTTTCATGGCAGCCTCGGGGCCGGTTCAGCCCCCAACTTCTCCGTGCGCTGGACCGGCTATTACACGCCGCAAAGCACAGGCGATTACCAATTCTATGTATCTACCAAAGGCGGCTCTAAGCTGTATATAGATAATCGAGCGGTTCTCGACGATTGGAAGCAGCAGGAAAGCGAAACCGTTCGCACTTATCACGAAATGTTGAACGCGGGCCGGGCCTACAAAATCACCCTGGAATATTTCGAGAAAGGCAGTGACGCCAATATCGGCATGGGGATTATCAGCTCTCAAGATTTCGCCGACCCGGCCGCCAAAACTCTGGCGGCGCAGGCAGATGTTGCTGTGGTCTTTGTAGGGTTTGATCCCTCGAATGAAAAAGAGGGCTCCGACCGCACCTTCCAATTGCCTTCCGGCCAGGATGAGCTTATCAATCAGGTCCTGAGCGCCAACAAGAACACCATTGTCGTCGTGACCGCTGGCGGTAACGTTGACATGTCACGATGGGTTGACCATGTTCCTGCACTGGTGCACGCCTGGTATCCGGGACAGGAAGGCGGCACCGCACTGGCCCAGCTTCTTTTCGGCGATTTCAGCCCGTCGGGAAAGCTGCCCGTCAGTTTTGAGCGCCGCTGGGAAGACAGCGCGGTTTTTGACAGCTACTATCCCCAGGGTGACACCAAGAGAGTGGCATACAAAGAAGGTGTTTTTCTGGGCTACCGGCACTTCGATAAGTCTTCGACGAAACCGCTCTTTCCCTTTGGTTACGGATTGTCATATACAAAATTCAAATACAGCAATCTGACTGTCTCGCCCGACGTCATAAAAGAAGGCGACACAGTCACAGTTTCTTTTGATGTGACCAATACAGGTGAGCGCGAAGGCTCTGAGGTTGCCGAGGTTTATGTGGGCGACCGCCACGCCAGTGTTCCGCGCCCCATCAAGGAATTGAAAGGATTTGCCAAGATTCACCTCATGCCCGGCGAAACCCGTAGGGGAAGCGTGACCCTTGATCGCCGGGCCTTGTCGTTCTACGACGTGAACAGCAAGCAGTGGAAGGCGGAACCGGGCGATTTTGATGTCTATGTAGCCAGCTCTGCGGAGCAGATTAATCTTCAGGGAAAGCTCACCCTGCAAGCCGGAGAAAGGGTGTCACGGGCCACAGCTCGTGTCGCGCAGCCTGCCCCGGCTGTGCCATGACCCGTAACTCTCGAATACGCATAAGTGATATCAAAATGATTGGTCTTCCAGGAATTTCACTTATCATTTTGCCCGAGGTGTGTCTCGGGGCACAGCCAGCCTGTTTGAGGCTTTGAAGTCACAGGAGAACGGATGCAAGAGCATTACATGAAGATTACTCGGGAGATGCCCGCATGTTATTGAATATAAGCCGGATAGTACGGCATGGACTACTCAAAGTAATACCGCTACCCCGCCACTGCTTCATAAGATCGTTCCGCAAACCTTTTTTTTGCGCCTTAGTTGCCGTGCTCGCCGCAGCTAGTACCACGGCTTGGGCGCAAGATCCAGAGACGCGTGCGAAAGACCTCGTCAAGCGCATGACTTTGGACGAAAAGATCCAGCAACTGCACGGCATCCGTGAACCTAATCACTTTCGTTATGTGCCGCCAGTTCCACGTTTGAGCGTTCCAGCCTTCCAGATTACCAATGGCCCCGCCGGAGCCGGCCCCGGCGGTACGCGTCCCCAAGCCAAGGCTACAGCGCTTCCTGCTCCCATCTCGCTGGCTGCAACCTGGGACCCCGAGCTGGCCAACCTTAACGGTACGATCATTGGCGCCGAGTCCAGAGACTTGGGCAGTGCCTTCGTCGAGGCGCCAACCATCAACATTGCGCGCGTTCCGCAGAATGGACGCACCTTCGAGGGCTATGGAGAAGATCCTTATCTCGCCGGTCAGATTTCGGTCAACAACATTATAGGAATGCAAAGCCAGGGCGTGATTGCCAACGTCAAACACTACGCCGCCAACAATCAGGAGACGAATCGGTTTCACGTCAACGAGGAAGTTGATGAACGCACGCTGCGTGAAATTTATCTGCCTGCCTTCGAAGCTTCGGTTAAGCAAGGGCACGTATTCTCTCTTATGTGCGCTTACCCGAGAGTCAACGGCACCTATTGTTGTGAGAACGACCTGCTGCTGAACCAGATTCTCAGGAAGGAGTGGGGGTTTGAAGGGTTTGTTACCTCCGACTTCGGCGCCGTCCACAGCACCGTCGCCTCGGCTATGGCCGGCCTCGACCTGGAAATGCCCACTGGAAAATATTTTGGGGATGACCTGAAGGCCGCGGTAGAGTCGGGCCAGGTGCCGGTTTCAGTGGTTGACGACAAATTAATCCGCCGCTTCAGCATTATGATGCGGGTTGGCGTCTTCGATCATCCACCCACGGTAAAAGACCTTCCGGCGCAGCCCAACGGCGCTTCGGCCCGGCGTCTGGCTGAGCAGGGAATGGTGCTGTTGAAGAATGAAGGAGGAGTGCTTCCCCTCAACGCCTCGCACATCAAGTCCATTGCGGTGATCGGCCCCATGGCAGTGAAGGCGGTAAGCGGCGGCGGAGGCAGCTCACATGTTGTTCCACTCTACACTGTCGATCCCGTAGATGGCATCAAGAACCGGGTCGGTGAAAAAGTTGCAGTCAACTTTATCGATGGCAGTGATATCTCCCAGGCGCTCTTCGTAGCCGGCGAAGCAGATGCGGTTGTGCTGATGGTAGGCGATATGAGCACCGAGGGATTTGACCACCCACTCACGTTGAGTGGAAACCAGGACCAGTTGGTGCAGGCCATTGCCGCCGCCAATCCGCACACCGTCGTGGTCCTCAAGAGTGGATCAGCCATTCTGATGTCTTGGGCCGACCAGGTAGCCGCTATCCTGGAAGCATGGTTTCCGGGTGAGGAAGATGGGAACGCGGTGGCCGATGTGCTCTTCGGCGATTACAATCCCTCTGGAAAATTACCTATTACATTTCCAAAGAGCCTGGAAGATGTTCCCGCCAATACGCCGGAACAATATCCGGGGTCGGGCCCAGTCGCGCCTTATATAGAAGGGTACGAATACGACATGCAAAAGAAAGCGGCCCCCGGCATTGGCGGAGTTGCACACTACACTGAAGGGGTTTTTGTTGGCTATCGCCATTATGATGCCAAAGGAATTACGCCTCTTTTTCCCTTCGGCCACGGCCTCTCTTACACCACCTTTTCCTATAAAGATTTGAAGGTCGCCCCCAATCAGGTCTCATTTGACAGTAAGCATCAGCCGACCGTAAGCGTGGACCTTGATATAACGAATACGGGCAGTGTTGAGGGCGCGGAAGTGGTGCAGCTTTATCTGGGCCTGCCCTCCACCAGCGCGATTCCGCAGCCGCCCAAACAGTTGAAAGGCTTTCAGAAGGTAACGTTGAAGCCCGGCAAGCCAGCCCACGTGCATCTAGTGCTCGATACCCGTGCCTTGTCTTACTGGGATGTCAAGAGCCATAGCTGGATCGTAGCTCCCGGCGCTTACCAGATTATGGTAGGCTCCTCTTCGCGCGATATCCGGCTCCATGGCCAGTTCACCGTGAAGAGCGGGGCAGGGGAGGCGGCGGAAAAATCTGCGCTCGAAGTGAAGACGCCAGGTACAACTTAAAACTGCCCACTTGCCTTCTTTGTGCTTTGTATCAGGGCACGACTTCAGGGCTTGCGGAAAACCGTTTGGATGTGGCGACAAACTTGGTGAATAGTTATAAACGGAGAGTTCTCTCTCAGGCCGCTTTTTTTACTGCCTCCTCGAGTGATTGCCACTCCGTTTCACTCAACTTCAACTCTGCCGCTGTGACGTTCTCTTCCAGGTGCTTGACCCGCGACGTGCCCGGAATCGGCAGAATCACCGGCGAACGGCGAAGCAGCCATGCAATCGCGATTTGCGAGGTAGTGGCGTTGTGAGCTTGAGCGAGCTTATCAAAGACTCCACCCGGCTTGGTCAACTCTCCGGCCGCGAGTGGGAACCACGGGATGAAAGCAAGCCTGTTTTTCGTGCAATATTCAACTACATCTTCGGAAGCCCGGTCGGTGATGTTGTACCTATTCTGTACGCTCACTACCCCGACGATCTGCTGCGCCTTTTGAATGTCGGCCACGGTAGTTTCCGAGACTCCAATGTAGCGAATCTTGCCCTCTTCCTGCATTTTTTTGAGCTCGCCTAACGATTCCTCGACTGGGACCCTGGGATCGAAGCGGTGAAGCTGGTAGAGATCGATGCGCTCCACCTTCAGGCGGCGCAGGCTCATCTCAACGCATTGCCGCAGGTACTCCCAGCGTCCCACCTCAGCCCATTGGTTGGGACCGTGGCGCGTGAATCCGCCCTTGGTGGCGATGACCAGGTTTTTGGGATAAGGGTAAAGCGCCTCGGCAATCAGGTTTTCGCTGACCTCGGGGCCGTAGGAATCTGCCGTATCGATAAAATTCACGTTCAAGTCGGGCAAGCGCTTCAGCACACGCTTGCACTCTGCTGGGTCCTTGGGATCGCCCCAGATGCCTTCGCCGGTTAGGCGCATTGCGCCAAATCCCAAACGGTTTACGGTGAGTTCTCCAATCGAAAGCGTTCCGGCTGCTGCTGCATTCGGCGTATTCATACGATGTTGGATTCGGCCTGCGCCCGCAAGGATTCTAACAATACAAATCTGGCCGCGATTCGGAATTCCCAGACGGAGATTGGCGTTTCAAAGCGGCCTTCGGAGCGGGGCCGAGGGAACCCTGAAGCGCTTCGGTCATCCAGATTGCATCAGGGAAGGGCCAGGTGTTATCGCACCGCAGGACGTGATTGTCCAAATTTTCGACGAATCCACATCACCAACGGATTATCTGAAAGGGGCGCCTTGCGATACACTTAATTCATTGCTACTGCTGACGGGCAAGGTGGCCGCCGCGAGGTAACTACAATGGACGGGGCTCTCGAATCAAAAGATAACAATCTCGAAACTGGGCTCAAACGGCTGGGTAATCTGCTCGTGGCGTATTCGGGTGGGGTTGACTCCGCTTTCCTCGCCTATGCCGCGCATCGGACGCTCGGAACCCGAATGCTGGCGGTGATTGCAGACTCCCAATCACTGGCACGAAGCCAGTATGACGATGCGCTCCAATTTGCGCGGGAGCAGGGAATACCTCTGCGTGTGGTTCAGACGGCCGAGCTCGAAAATCCGGAGTATGCGCGCAACGGGGCCGACCGTTGCTTTCATTGCAAGCAAGAGCTGTTTACGATTCTGGAGCAGATTCGGGTGCGGGAAGGGTTTACTGCTGTTGCGTACGGAAAAAACGCCGATGATGCTGCGGATTTCCGTCCCGGGGAACGCGCTGCCGGACTGCACAATGTAATTGCGCCACTGGCGGAAGCCGGGCTCAGCAAAGCGGAGGTGCGCGAATTGGCGCGCCGAGCCGGTCTGCGGCTTTGGGATAAACCCGCCTCTGCCTGCCTGGCGTCAAGAATTGAATACGGCCGTCCGGTCACACCGGAGGCTTTGTGGGCGGTTGAAGCAGCGGAAAATGGACTGCGCCAACTCGGTTTCCGTCAGTTCCGGGTTCGCCACCACGGCGAAATTGCGCGCATCGAAATTGCGCGCGAAGAGATGTCTTCTGTGTTCAGCGGTGGCATGGCAGATCAGATCGTACGTGAGGTCAGGAAGGCAGGGTTCCGCTTCGTAGCCCTTGATATGGAAGGCTACCGTTCAGGCTCAATGAATGCACTGTTATCCGCGGATGAGCTTGTCGTGAAACGTCATAAAGATATATGAGAATTGCTTATCTCGACTGCTTTTCCGGTGTGAGCGGAGATATGATGCTGGGCGCTCTGCTCGATGCGGGAGTGAATGCCGAGCTGTTTCGGCAAACCATAGCTGCTCTGGCTGTCGACGTTCAGATCAAAGTCGAAACGGTTGACATGGGTGGAATCAGTTCCAAAAAGGTCCATGTCCTCACTGCAGAAGGGGAACGGGATGACGCTCACGTTGTTCTCGATCGGCATTCCCATGAACACCCGCACGATTCTCACGCGGATTCGGACGAGCACAAGACACAGGGGGAACATCCGGAAAAGCATGAGCATCATCACGAGCACGCTCACGGTCATCAACCCGGACGGTCTTGGAAAGAGATCCACGAGTTGATATCCGGCGCCCGCATCGACCCCGCTGCAAGCGCGATTGCGCTGCGTGCTTTTCGTCTGCTGGGCGAAGCGGAGGCCAAGATCCATAACATTCCAATCGAGCAGATTCACTTTCATGAGGTCGGCGCGGTAGATGCCATCGTGGATATTGTCTGTACCGCTGTGGGGTGCGTGTCGCTTGGCGTAGAGCGCTGGGTGTGTTCGCCGCTCAATGTCGGCGGCGGCATGGTGAAATGCGCGCACGGGCTTTTCCCAGTACCGGCGCCGGCGACAACCGAACTGCTGAAAGGCGCTCCCATATATAGTTCGGGAACCCAGGCGGAGCTGGTGACGCCAACCGGCGCAGCCATCATCCGGGCGCTGGGTGCGGAGTTTGCCGCCACGCCGGCGATGACGATTGAGCGCACAGGTTATGGCGCTGGAGGCCACGATTTGCCCGGAATCGCCAACGTGCTGCGCATCACCATTGGCGAAACGGCGCACAAAGAACAGAGTACGAGTGATGAGGTTGTCACTGTGATCGAAACCGCTGTGGACGATCTCTCGCCGCAGCTTGCCGGCTATGTAATGGAAAAGGCATTTGCTTTCGGCGCGCTCGACGTAACGCTGACGCCCGTGCTGATGAAGAAGAACCGTCCTGGACAGCTGTTTACGGTTTTGTGCGAGCGCGACAAGGCAAACGGCCTGTGCGATCTGCTGCTGCGCGAGACCACAACTTTGGGGGTTCGCTTGCGCGAAGAGAAACGGCGGTGCATGCAGCGAAAGTTCGCGACCGTGAGCACAAAATGGGGGGATGTCCGGGTCAAACTCGCCTATCTGAACGGCAAGTTGACCAACAGCTCTCCTGAATTCGAAGATTGCCGCAGCATCGCGGAAGAATACAAAATCCCGCTCAAGATTGTGCTGCAGGAGGTTATACGCCTTTACCGCGAGGAGCAGGCCGCGGCGGCTGAGTCGAAATTATGGACAGAGACACGGTAAAGGCTTTATTAGAAGATATCCGCGAACAGCGCATCTCTCCTGACGAAGGCATCGAGCGCCTGCGCACCCTGCCGTTCGAAGATATAGGCTTCGCCAAGCTCGATCATCATCGCCCGTTGCGGCATGGCATGCCCGAGGTGATTTACGCGGCAGGAAAAAGTCCCGAGGAAACTGCCGGCATCTTTGCTCGAATGGCGGCGCACGATGGAAACGTGCTCGCAACCCGCGCCACGCCCGAACATGCCAGCGCCGTGCTTGCCGCCGTACCCGCCGCCGAATACAACCGGCGGGCTCGCACTATCGCGTTGGTGCGAGACGGGACTGAGCGCGGTAAGGGCGTGATTGCCGTCATGTGCGCCGGCACAAGTGATTTGCCGGCGGCTGAAGAAGCTGCGGTAACGGCGCGAGTGATGGGAAACCGCGTTGAACTGGTGGTCGACGTTGGCGTCGCCGGCTTGCATCGGTTGCTTGCCCAACAGGAGCTACTCTCCACCGCCCGCGTGTTCATTGTTTGCGCGGGCATGGAAGGAGCGCTGCCCAGCGTAGTTGCAGGCATGGTTGGAGCGCCTGTAATTGCGGTGCCCACCAGTGTCGGCTACGGCGCCTCGTTCCAGGGCATCACGGCCCTGCTGGCGATGATGAACTCCTGCGCGCCCAACGTAACCGTGGTGAATATTGACAACGGTTTTGGCGCGGCCTATTTCGCGGCGATGATCAATCGCTTGTGAATGCAGATGCTGCTGGAAACGTTTCCACGCAGGCTGGGCCATTTTTTGTCCTGCCATGCGTTTGGTAAGATCATGGCGGAGCAGGGCTATGGTAGGATTTTGAATGTTTCGTCGATGAGCATTATCCGGCGGTTAACTCGAATTCCCGCCTATTCAGCGGCAAAAACCGCTGTCAGCAACTTTATGCGATGGCTTACACTCGCCGAAGGTCCGCGCCAACCTTTGGTTGCTCTTGCCGTCTTCGGAGTTCGTGACCGAAACAGTCATACCGATGGATGGCGGTTTTGCCGCATATAGCGGCGTTTAGCAAGACAGGAACAACGCATGACGCGTTCTTGCGAGAAATGAGAGGGAGACCCTATGGCAACCGTTTCCGTGTCAATGCAGGAGTTGGCCGAACTCGCGCCAAAACATGAATTCTTTGTGGGCATTGACTCCGATGGCTGCGCTTTCGACAGTATGGAGATCAAGCATAAAGAGTGTTTTTGTCCGCAGATCATCAAGTATTGGGACCTGCAAGCGGTCTCTAAGTACGCCCGCGAGGTGGTTGAATTTATAAACCTCTATTCCAAATGGCGGGGAACCAACCGCTGGCCGGCGCTGATCTTGACTTTAGACCTGCTGCGCCAGCGTCCTGAGGTGATCAAGCGAGAATGGAGCATTCCGGAAGCGCCCAGGGTGCGTGATTTTATCGCTTCCGGGAAAGCGCTCAGCAATGATGGGCTCAAAGCTTACATGGCGGAGCACCCTGATCCGGAACTTGAGCATGCGTTGCAGTGGAGCAAAGCGGTGAACGCAGCCGTGGCCGATATCGTTCATAACCTGCCCCCGTTTCCCTTCGTGCGCGAGAGCCTGGAAATGATACAGAAGCAGGCTGATACCGTAGTCGTCTCGGCTACACCAACCGAAGCTCTTCTCAAGGAATGGAGAGAGAATAATATTGACAAATATGTTCGGGTCATCGCCGGCCAGGAGTTAGGCACAAAAAAGCAGCATCTTAAGATGGCCGCCGCTGGAAAGTATGCCGCTAACCGGCTGCTGATGATCGGCGATGCTCCCGGCGATTTAGATGCCGCTCGCAGCAGCAACGCGCTCTTTTTCCCCATCAATCCTGGTCACGAAGAAGAATCATGGGAATGCTTTTATAAGGAGGGCTTCAAGAAGTTCCTCGCCGGCGAGTTTGCCGGCGCATACGAAAATAAGCTGATCTCTGAATTTGACAAGCTCTTGCCGTCGATTCCGCCGTGGAGCCGTTAGCCGTGGCGATAGGAAGAGGAGCGGAAAATACATATCTGGCCGCTGGCGACGTGCGCCAGATTATTACCCAGGCGTTCGAATCGCGGGAATTAGACGGCAAGCGCATTGTCGTCGTTATTCCTGACGGCACGCGCACGATGCCCATGCCGCAAATGTTCGCTCTGTTCCAGGAAATACTGCGGCCGCGTGTGAAGGCCCTGGACTATCTGGTTGCGCTGGGCACGCACCCTGTCATGAGCGACCAGCAGCTCAGCAAACTTGTGGGCCACACCGTGGTCAATGGCAAAGTCGGCGACACCAATATTTTCAATCATCACTGGGAAAACCCGGCCACCTTTGCCAACCTCGGTAGCATCCCTGCCGCCGAGATCGCAAAACTAACAGACGGCAAAATGTCGCAAGATGTGCCGGTCACTCTCAATAAGCTGATTCTCAACTATGACCACATCATTATTTGTGGGCCGGTGTTTCCCCACGAAGTTGTTGGCTTCTCCGGAGGCAACAAGTATTTTTTCCCCGGGATTGGAGGCGCCGAAATTATCAATTTCACGCACTGGTTGGGCGCGGTCATCACGAATTATGAGGTCATCGGCGCCGGCTATACCCCGGTGCGCGCGGTTATCGATCGGGCGGCATCGCTGATTCCGGTGCCCACCACCTGCTTGGCGCTTGTGGTCACGTATGATGGTCTGGCCGGTCTCTACTACGACACCGCGCCCGAGGCGTGGAAGGCGGCGGCGGCGCTTTCAGCCAGGATCCACATCCGGTGGGTTGATAAGCCCTACAAGCGCGTGCTTTCGGTGATGCCGGAGATGTATGACGATCTCTGGACCGCGGCCAAGGGCATGTACAAAATGGAGCCGGCCGTGGCTGATGGCGGCGAAGTGGTGATCTACAGTCCGCATATCGATGAGGTCAGCTACACGCACGGCAAGATCATTGACGAGATTGGTTATCACTGCCGCGATTATTTCTTGAAGCAGTGGGACAAGTTCAAGCGCTATCCGGGCGGAGTGTTGGCGCACTCCACCCACGTGAAAGGCCTGGGCACCTATGATGCCGCAACTGGCGTGGAAAAGCCCCGCATCCAGGTCAGTCTGGCGACACGGATTCCGGAAGAGCGCTGCCGCCGCATCAATCTGGGTTACATTGATCCGGCAACCATCAGGATAGATGAGTGGCGTAATCGGGAAGCCGAAGGTGTATTGGTTGTCCCGCGCGCCGGTGAAACTTTGTATCGCTTGAGGCAGAAGGGCGCAACTGCGCCGTAGGAGAGGACGTGGCAGCAAAAATCGGAGTGGTGGGACTGGGAGTAATGGGCTCAAACCTGGCCCTGAACATGGAACGCCATGGGTTTCCCGTTGTGGGATACGACCTGGACGCAAACAAAATGCGCGCCTTCCTGAACGGCCCGGCGAAGGGCAAGAAGGTCGCTGGCGTAGATTCACCAACCGCCCTGATGGAAGCGTTGGAGAAGCCTCGGCGCATCCTGATCATGGTGCCTGCCGGCGCACCGGTTGACAGCGCCATTGATCACCTGAAGCCGCACCTTGAGCCTGGTGACATCCTTATGGATGGCGGCAATTCCGCGTTTCTCGATACCGACCGCCGCAACAAGGCGCTTGAAGCTCAAGGGTTTCTCTATATCGGTACCGGGGTCTCTGGGGGAGAGGAAGGCGCGCTCTGGGGACCGGCCATCATGCCCGGCGGACAACCCGAAGCCTGGGAGGCTGTGGCCCCGATTCTCCGCGCCATCGCTGCCAAAGCCGAAGACGGCGAGCCGTGCGTGGAATATATGGGACCGCGCGGCGCCGGCCACTACGTCAAGATGGTGCACAACGGCATCGAGTATGGCGATATGCAATTGATCGCCGAATGCTATGACCTGCTGCATCGTGGTCTGGGAATCGGCGCCGGCGAACTGCACGACATTTTCAACGAATGGAATAAGGGAGAACTCAAGTCCTACCTGGTTGAGATCACAGCGAACATTCTTGCCCGGGAAGATGAGAAAACCGGCAAACCTCTGGTAGATGTGATTCTCGATGAAGCCCAGCAAAAAGGCACGGGAAAGTTAGCCAGCCAGAACGCTCTCGACCTGGGAGCGCCTATCCCCACCATCAACGCTGCGGTAGAAAGCCGCATTTTATCTGCGCTCAAACCGCAGCGCGTTGCCGCCAGCAAGGTGCTGCGCGGGCCGGCTATTTCGTTCAAAGGCGACAAGCAAAAACTGATCAAAGCGGTCGAACACGCGCTTTATGCCAGCAAGGTCACCTCGTACGCTCAGGGTATGGCATTGATGCAAATCGCATCCGGAGAATACAAGTACGATTTGCGTCCGAAAAATATTGCCAAGATCTGGCGCGCTGGATGCATCATCCGCGCCACCGTGCTGGGCCAGATTATGGCGGCCTACGACCGCAATCCTTCTTTGACGAACCTGCTGCTCGATGAAGCTTTTCGCGATGCAGTTGCCAGCCGCCAGGAATCGTGGCGCTTGGTTGTCCAGACGGCAGTGGGGATGGGAATTCCCGTCCTGGCGATCGGTTCGTCGCTGGCCTACTTCGATGCCTATCGCAGTGAGCGCCTGCCCGCGAATTTGACCCAGGCACAGCGCGATTATTTTGGTGCGCATACCTACCGGCGGACCGACAAGGAAGGCGTATTTCATACGGAGTGGACCAGCAACGAATTACAGGCCGCCAGTAAATAGCGAAAGTCATCGACGATTGTGGGGTAGCCGGGAAACCTCATCCTGGCAAACTGGCTTTAACGCAGAATTTGAGCTGTGATATGCTCTGTCACGCAATAACAGGGTAGCCATGTATAAGGATAGCAGCCAGTCAGGTAATCACACGGAAGAGGCCCACCAGGACTACAAGAATGAGCACCCGAACACAGGCCTGAGCGCGACACACAAACTTAATCATCAGCCTTCAACGGCTACCAGTCATTGGACAAAGGACCAGACAGTTTCCGGGTTAGATGAGATCACCTCCTCGAATGCGGAAATCCTGGGTCGGCCAACAAACCAGGAAGAAAGGGCCGAACTCGCGGCAGTGCTTGCAACGGAGACATTCAAGCGTTCTCCGAAGCTTTCCCGTCTGTTGAGTTATCTTTGTGATAAATATTTTATCGGCGAAGGAAATGAACTTAAAGAGTACAGCATCGCGGTGGATGTGCTGGGGCGCGATTCCGAATTTGATCCGCAGTTGGACGCCGCAGTGCGCGTCGATACCCACTATCTGAGAAAACGGCTAAAGGATTACTACGCCAGGGAGGCATACGATCACAGGGTCCAGATCGTTATTCCCAAGGGGCAATACATACCGCAATTTTTGTTGCGTCCAGAGTCTGGGATGTCTCCGCAGCTACAGCCCACGGAGGAGGATGAGGAAGAGGTAACGGATAAGAGTCTGAGGGAAGCAGGGGATCGCAGCCGGGAACGCCCGGCCACTCAAATGCCAAATCGGCGTTGGCTGGCCATTGGATTGGCTGCGGCTACTGTAAGTGCCCTGCTATGGATGACAATTGCACGCCCGTGGCAGCACCCTGCCAAAAATGAAAATAAAGTTCAAAATGGAACCATTGGGGCGGCTGCTTCACATGTAAATGTGGCCCGAAATACAGAAGTTCCTCCTGCTTCGTTGACTGCAGAATCCGGGGCGATACGTATTCTGGCTGGGGATCGCAACGCAAACTACGTCGATAAAGCGGGCCGTGTTTGGCTCTCTGACCGTTACTTCAGAGGCGGCACAACCTTTAACCACGGTCCGCGAGAGATAGTGCGCACAGAAGACCCCGATATTTTTCGAAGCGGCCGGGAGGGACAATTCGCTTATGAAATCCCACTCACTCCTGGCACGTACGAACTTCACATCTACTTTGCCGAAACGCAGGTGAACGGCGAAGGCCTGCGCACTGTCAGTCTTTCCATCAACGAGTTGCCGGTTTCAACTCTGGACGTTGCTTCCGATGCCGGTGGAGCGAACATAGCTACGGAGAAGATATTTAAGAATATTTCACCCGCAAAAGACGGCCTGCTGCATCTGACTTTTCAAGGGTCTGGCCCCGCTGGCTTCGTAAACGCCTTGGAGATTGTGCCTGGTGCTCCGGGAAAGATGCTTCCGGTGCGATTGACAATGCAGGACAGCTCCTATCGCGACCACCTCGGTCAAATCTGGATGCCTGACCAGTACTTCCTAAGTGGCCGTAGGTCCACCGTAAAGGCGCCTATCGAAGGCACGGCAGATCCAGCGTTATATGCCACACATCGCTTTGGAAACTTCACGTATTCCATTCCCGTGGCCGAAGGCGGCCGATATACCGTTACATTGCATTTTGCGGAGACTTGGTTTAGTTCGCCGGAATCGCTTGGCGGCGTGGGCAGCCGCGTTTTTGATGTCTATTGCAATGGTAGAACCCTGCTGAAAGATTTTGACATTCTCAAAGAATCCGGTGGAGCAGGCAACCGGGCCGTCGTAAAGGTCTTTCACAACATTCCCGCTTCGGCACAGGGCAAGCTCAACCTTACGTTTGTTCCCACTGTGAATTATGCCCTGGTAAGCGCCATCGAGGTTACTGAAGAATAAGTCCTCGGCCTTCTGCCTTCCTTAAAAGGTTTTGTTAGGATAATACAGCGACCGTGATTTGATGGAGCCCGCGAATCCAGCCCGCCGAAAAGTTTAACGGAGCTATCAACCGAGTCAGCGTCGGCATCGAGGTAACCTCTAGTTTTTTCAATGATTTCCAGCTGTTAAGTAACTTTTAAAATTGTTAGATTAACCCAATGAAACTTGACACTTCTTGGTTCCAGGCAGAAAATTCCCGCCGTTCTAGAGTTCCTCGATAGCTTTGATCGTCTCGTAAAGAAGCGCAAATCAAGTAAATCAACGGGAGAGGCAGCAAAACAGTGAAAATGACACAAACGTGGAAGTGTGTGCGGTTCTTGAGTTTGGCCGTGTTACTTTTGAATATATATGCATCAGCGCAGGTAAGCGTTTTAACCCAGCACAATGACAACCAGCGGACCGGCGCCAATTTGAACGAGACCATACTCAATACGTCCAACGTCAACGTAAACCAGTTTGGTCTGCTGTTTAAGCTGGCAGTCGATGATCAAGTGTATGCGTCACCGCTATACGTAGCTGGGCTGAACATTGGCGGGGTCGTGCATAACGTGGTCTACGTGGCGACGGTAAACAACACCGTGTATGCCTTCGACGCTGATAGGGGTGGCACCGCGCTCTGGACGCGCAACTTCAACAATGGCGGCCGTCCCACCAACCACACTGAGGTCGGGACCGGCGGATTGTGCAACGTGTACACCGACTACACCGGACATATCGGAATTGTTGGCACGCCGGTGATTGATGCCTCCACCAATACCATGTACTTCGTGGCCCGCACGGTTGAGGGTACGGGCACGGTACAGAGGCTGCGGGCAATCGATATCACCACCGGCAATGACCGGGCGGGGACGGCCCAGGTCGTCATCCAGGCGAACGGATTTAATCCTGTCGTCCAGAATCAGCGCCCGGCGCTGACCCTTTCCCAGGGCCTTGTTTATATTGCATGGTCGTCGTTCTGCGACTTCGGGGGTTATCACGGCTTCGTCATGGGCTATGACGCCTCGACATTCCAGCAGGTCCACGTTTTCAACGACACCCCCAGCGGCACCCAGGCAGGCATCTGGCAGGCTGGACAGGGCGCCACGGTGGATTTCAATGGCGACCTCTACTACATGACCGGCAACGGAACCTTTGACAACAACGCCAACTTCGGAGAAAGCTTCGTCAAGCTGAACCCAAGCAATGGTCTCAGAGTGCAGGATTGGTTTACGCCTTCGGACTTTGCTACCCTGAACGGCGGTGACCGCGACTTAGGTTCTGCCGGAGCGCTGCTGATACCGAACACCAGCCTGATCGTCGGCGGGGGCAAAGACGGCATCTTCTTTCTCCTGAATACCAATAACATGGGCCACGAGGTCGCCAACGATACGCAAATCGTGCAGAAGTTCCAGGCCACGTTCGTGCACAACGGATGCGCCACGCTGCACATTCACGGCGGCCCGGTGTATTGGGACAGCAACAGCGCCGGTCCGATGGTCTATGTGTGGGGAGAAAACGACTTCCTGCGGCAGTTCCAGTTCAATGGTTCGACTTTCAACACCTCCGCGATTCATACCAGCAGCA